>NZ_JBIRAY010000015.1:0-168724 GCF_044326405.1 Actinomadura sp. 1N219
GTGCACCGAAGAAGGCCGGTGCACCGAAGAAGGCCGGTGCACCGAAGAAGGCCGGTGCACCGAAGAAGGCCGGTGCACCGAAGAAGGCCGGTGCACCGAAGAAGGCCGGTGCACCGAAGAAGGCCGGTGCACCGAAGAAGGCCGGGTCAGCGCGGGGCGCGGGGCAGTCCTAGGCCGATCATCGCGATCAGCTCGCGCTGGATCTCGTTGACGCCGCCGCCGAACGTCAGCACCAGTGCGCCCTTCGCGAGCCGGTCGGTGGCCTCGACGAACTCCGCGGTCTCCGGGTCGCCGGGGTCGCCGTAGCGGGCGAGGACGTCGCCGACGATCCGGCCGACCTCCTGCACCCGCTCGGAGGCGTAGATCTTGGTGGCGGACGCGTCCGGGGCGCCGAGCCAGCCGAGGTCTTGATTCGCGGCGACCTGCCAGTTGAGCAGCTCGTTGACGCGCAGGTACGCGTAGACCCTCGCGACCGCGCGGCGGACGGCGGGCGTCTCGATCAGCGGCCGCCCGTCCGGCCCAGCGGTGGCGCGGGCCCAGCGCTCGAACCGGACGTGGACGTGCCCGATGTTCCCGGCCGGGCCGAGCGTGACCCGCTCGTGGTTGAGCTGGTTGACGATGAGGTCCCAGCCCTTGTTCTCCTCGCCGATCAGCATGTCCGCCGGGACGCGGACGTCCTGGAAGTACGTCGAGTTGGTGTGGTGGCGGCCGTCCATCGTGATGATCGGCGTCCAGGAGAAGCCGGGGTCGGCGCAGTCGACGATGAGCATCGAGATGCCCTTGTGCTTCTTCGCGTCCGGGTCGGTGCGGGCGGCGAGCCACACGTAGTCGGCGGTGTGCGCGGCGGACGTGAAGATCTTCTGGCCGTTGACGACGTAGTGGCCGCCGTCCCGGACGGCGGTGGTGCGCAGCGCGGCGAGGTCGGTGCCCGCGCCCGGCTCGCTGTAGCCGACCGCGAAGTGGCACTCCCCGGCGAGGATGCGCGGGATGAAGAACTCCTTCTGCGCGTCCGTCCCGTACTGCAGGATCGTCGGCGCGACGGAGTTCAGCGTGATGAGCGGGTAGGTGACCTCGGCGCGGGCGATCTCGGTGGCGAAGATCGTCTGCTCGACCGGGCCGTAGCCGCGGCCGCCGTACTCCTTCGGCAGCGCGACGCCGAGCATCCCGTCGCGGCCGAGGCGGCGGCAGTGCTCCAGGAAGGCGGCGCCGAACGGGTCGTCGAGGATGGCGGCGCGCTGCTCCTCGTCCAGGCAGTTCTCGAAGTACTCGCGCAGTTCGGCGCGGAGCTTCTTCTGCTCGTCGGTCAGGTCGATGAACATCACGCCTCCTGCGGGAGAAGCTCGCCGAGCGCGTCGAGGCTGTCGTCCGCGCCGCCGAGCAGGTGCGCGTACTGCTTGCCCCAGGCGAAGTAGCGGTGCAGCGGGTACGTGACGTCCAGGCCGATGCCGCCGTGCAGGTGCTGGCACGTGTAGAGCGCCTCCACGACGGGGCCGCAGGCGTTGTACGCGGCGACGGCGAGGACCTCGTCGGTGTCGGCGGCGCCTTCGGCGAGCCGCCACACGCCCGCCCAGACGGCCACGTCCAGCGCGCGCTTGGCGATGTAGACGTCGCCGATCTGCATGGTGACGGCCTGGAACTGCGCGAGGACGCGGTCGAACTGCTCGCGCGTCTTGACGTACTCCTTGGTCAGCTCCAGCGCACCCTCGATGACACCGGACGCGACCGCCACCGCTCCGGCGACGGCCGTGCGGCGCAGGGTGTCCCAGGCGGCGCCGTCGGCGGTTCCGCCGAGCAGGGCGTCCGGCCCGACCCGGACGCCGTCGAGCGCGACGCGCGACAGCGGCTCGGTGGTCGCCGACGGCTGCCGCGTGATCGTCACGGCGGCCGGCTCCACGAGGAAGACGCCTGTCCCGTCACCCTCGACCTGGGCGGGGATAAGGATGCGTGATGCCTCCCGCGCGTACGGCACGAACGTTTTCACACCGTTGAGGACGAATCCGCCACCGTCCCGCCGCGCCGTCGCCGCGATCGCACCGGGCGGGCCGACCTCGCGGTACGCGCCCGTCAGGACGGTTTCCCCTTCGGCCAGCGGGCCGAGCAGGGCGCGTTGCACGGCGGTGCCGTGCCGTCCGATCGGGACGGCCGCCAGCGCGAGCGACGCGTACACCGGGACGGGCGCGACCCTTGCGCCGACCTCCCGCAGGAGGACGGCGAGCCCGACCGGCCCGAGTCCCGCGCCGCCGGAGTCCTCCGGCAGGACGGCCCCGAGCAGTCCGGCCTGGGCGAGGGCGTTCCAGGTCGCGGCGTCGTACGGGGAGCCGCTCCGCTCGGACGCCTCCAGCCGCTCCCGCGCCGCCTCGCGGGCGAGCAGGCCGGCCGCGAGCCCCTGGAGCTCCCGCCGGGTCTCATCGAGGTTGAAGTCCACCCATCCGCTCCCTTCCGCACAACGCGAAAGTAGAACAGATTCTAGTCTGTGTCCAGGGCGCGGCATCAGGCCACACAACCGCGGTCGGCCGATTTGATAACACGTTCTTGTGCGGGCTGTATCCTTGGGGGACGCGCCGGGCGACCGACCGACCGCAGAGAAGGGATCGACCGTGACCGCAGAGCCGACAGTGACCGGGGACGAGACCCGGGGGCAGGCGGCCGGTTCCGCACGGCAGCCGGGCGTGCGCTCCCGGAGCCAGCACCAGCGGCGCAAGCGTATCGTCCAGGCGGCCGCGGCGCTGGCGTCGCGCGGCGGCATCGAGGCGATGCAGATGCGCACCGTCTCCGAGCGGGCCGGGGTCGCGCTCGGCACCCTCTACCGGTACTTCCCGTCCAAGATGGACCTGGTCGTCGCCGTCGTCGGCGAGGAGCTCGACCTCCTCGAAGGCAGCATCGAGCGGCGCCCGCCGCGCGCCGGGGACCCGCCGCAGCGCGCGGTCGAGGTGCTGATGCGCGCCACCCGCGGGCTGATGCGCGAGCCCGAGCTGGCGGAGGCGCTGATCCGCTCGCTGCTGCTGTCGGACGTCAAGACCGACTTCGGCGAGCGGATGACCGGGCTGCTCCTGCGCGCCGCGTCCGGCTCCCCCGAGACCGCGCCCGGCGACGTCCCCGCCGACGACCCGCGCCGCCTCGTCGCCCGCGCGCTCGCCGGCATCTGGACGATGGAGATGATCGAGATGCTGCGCGGCAACGCCACCGCCGAGGAGATCCAGGCCCGGCTGGAGATCTCCGCCGCGCGCCTGCTCATCGACGCCTGAGGACGCCTTCGACTCTTATCGAATCAACATTGAAATACCACTTGGAAGCGATTTATTGCTGCGGGTTATACGCCGCCTTACAGTCCCGGCATTGGGCGCCCACCTCTCCCAACCCCCACCCCCACACAGGAGAGTTCACATGGCCCGCAAACACCTGCTGCTGGGCATCACGGTCGGGACCTGCCTTGCCGCAGCACTGGCGACCCCAGCGCTCGCGGACACGGCATCCCCGGCCACGCAGGCACAGACCGCGGCAAAGACGCCGCGGCCCATCGGTCCCGTAGGCAAGACCGCCGCCATTCAGAAGAACCTCCGGATGTCCCTCGGATCCGAGTTCGGAGGGGCCTGGGTGAAGAACGGCTCCCAGGTCGTCGTCGCCACCACCGACGCCTCGACCGCCGCCGCGATCACGGCGGCCGGCGCCAAGCCGAAGGTGGTGAAGTACAGCGAGCGGCAGCTCGGCGGCGAGCTGGCGAAGCTGAACGAGCACTCCCGGTCGGCGGCGAAGTCCGTGACGTCGTGGTACGTCGACGCCGAGACCAACACCGTCGTCGTCAACGCGTCCAGCACGTCCGCCGCGAAGCGCTTCGTGAAGGCCAGCGGCGTGAACGCGTCGGCCGTCCGCATCGTCCACTCGACGGCGAAGCCCCGCCTCGCCTACGACATCATCGGCGGCGAGCGGTACTGGACGACCCAGTACGGCTGCTCCGTCGCGTTCGCCGTCACCGGCGGGTTCCTCACCGCCGGGCACTGCGGCGACACCGGGGAGACGACGGAAGGGGCCAACCGGGTCGCGCTGGGCACGTTCGGCGGCTCCTCGTTCCCCAGCGACGACTACGCGTGGGTCGACACCAACAGCCAGTGGACGCCCACTCCCAAGGTCAACAAGTACGACGGCACCTACGAGACGATCCTCGGCGCGACCGAGGCCCCCGTCGGCACCCAGGTGTGCCGGTCGGGCGGCACGACCAACACGCGGATCTGGTGCGGCCCCATCCAGCAGCGGAACGCGACCGTCAACTACCCCGAGGGCACCGTCACGGGCCTGATCCGCGCGAACGTCTGCGCCGACCCGGGCGACTCCGGCGGCGCGCTGTTCACCCAGACGGGCGGGCAGGCGCAGGGCATCACGTCCGGGACCTCGGGCAGCTGCAACAACGGCCAGGACAGCAGCGACCAGACCTGGTTCCAGCCCGTCGCCGAGGTCCTGCAGATCCTCGCGCAGGACGGCCGTGAGCTCGTCACCGAGGACGGCGGTCCCGGCCCCGGCACCTGCGACGGCCACGAGACCCGCGTGACGGACTCGCTGACGTCCGGCGCCAGCGACTACCAGCCGAGCGGCAACTACACCACGACGACGACCGGCGCGCACACCGCGTGCCTCGACGGTCCCGACGGCGTCGACTTCGACGTCTACCTGCAGAAGCTGAACGGGACCACCTGGCAGACCGTCGCGCACTCGATCAGCCCGACGCCCGACGAGAGCATCAACTACAACGGCGCCGCGGGCACCTACCGGTACCGCGTCCACGCCTACAGCGGAAACGGCGACTACACGTTCGCCTTCAGCAAGCCGTAATACGCCATAGCTGGGCACGAGAACTTCCCCGGCCGCCTCTCCCCTTTTGGGCGGCCGGGGATGCTTTTCATGTGCCGTCCACCCCTTCCCCAGTAGCCTGGGCGTCGAAAAGCGCCCGGCCCGAGCCCGGCCGGCGCCGGGACGAACCGGCCGGATCCAGGATGAGAAGGTGTGCCAGTGACCGAGCAGGAACCGATCCTCAGCGACGGGGTCATCATCGAGTTCGTCGATGGCAAGGACGTCCCCGTCCAGCACAAGGACTTCGGTGAGCGGGCCGTCGTCATGCGCGACGCGAAGAACCCGGAGGGCCCGATCCTCTACTTCACCGAGGCCGAGTGGGACGCCTTCATCGCGGGCGTCAAGGACGGCGAGTTCGACGACCTCCTGGAAGACCCCACCGAGGCTTCCTGACCAGGATGAGCATGCCCCCGGCGACGCGTCGCCGGGGGCATGCTCATGCGCGGATCACCGGGGGCGGGTGAGCGCGTCCCAGCGGGCGACGAGGTCCCGCTCGGCATCGGGGGCGATGTCTCCGAGGAGGCGGAGCCGGGCGACGCCGCCGTCCGGGAAGATGTCGAGCCGGACGCTGGTGACCTCGGGCGACGAGAGCCGGAAGCGGTGCCGGGTGTCGGGCCGCAGGGGCGTGCGGGGGACGAGGATCCAGGAGGACGCCTTGTTGTCGGGAGGACGGCGGTCGTCGAAGCCGAACAGCGCGAACTCGGCGGGGGCGTTGAACTTGAGGTTCGTCGTGTCGATCTCGGCGAGCCGGATGACGCCCGGGGCGGCGAGGTGGATCAGGGCCCAGTCGTGGCCGCCGTCGCGCCGCCGGGCCGTCTCCCAGCCCTCCGCCTGATTGCGGGCCAGTCCCGGATGCAGCATGTTGTCCGGCGACGAGTAGAACATGTCGGAGCATTCGACCACGCGGGCGCCGTTCTCCAGGGCGGCGAGGTCGACGGTCAGCCCGGTCAGGAACTCGGGATTCGGGACGACATGGCCGTGGACGCGGAGCCGCGCGATCCCGCCGTCCGGGAACATCGCGAGCCGGACATGGGTGAACACGCGTCCGGTCTCGGCGGCGGCGAACTCGTGGACGGTGTCGCCTTCCAACGGGCTCCTGGGGACGATCTCGACCCAGTCGGCGTCCAGCAGTTCGGCGGGCGACGGGTGGCCGTCCGCGAAGCAGGCCTCGACGGAGGCGTGCGGCGGGAAGTTGCCCTTGAACCAGGCGGTGTCGACGACGACGCCGATGATCCTGCCCGGCAGGCCGAGACGGATCAGCGCCCAGTCGTGGCCGCCGCCGCGCCGCCGGGCCGTCTCCCAGCCGTCGTACTCCTGCCCCTTCGGGCCGAACGTCTCCGGCCGGAAGGCGGGCGCCCACGGGTTGAGGAGGTTCTCCTTCGCCGCGAACGACTCGTCGCTCGCGGCGATCACCGAGCCCCCGAGGGTGCGGACGGCCAGGTCGGGCAGCGAGCTGAAATCGGTCATGGCGCTTCCGGTCGGCTGAGCAGGCGTCCTGTGAACGCGCCACCCGACGTCGGAACGCCGCGGAGCCAGGTGGACTGGACGACCCCGGCCAGCGTACGGCCCTCGTAGGGGGTGACGGGGTGGCGGTGGTGGAGGGCGGCGGGATCGACGGTGAAGGTCTCGTCCGCGGCGAACGCGACGAGGTCGGCGTCGTTCCCCACGACGATCCCGCCCTTGCCAGGGACGCCCGCTAGCGCCGCCGGGCCCTCGGACATCCAGCGGACGACATCGTGCAGGCTGTGGCCGCGTGCGCGTGCCGCCGTCCAGACGGCGGGCAGCCCTAGCTGGAGGGACGAGATCCCGCCCCACGCCGTGGCAAAGTCACCGCGCTTCAACTCCGGCGCGCAGGGTGAATGGTCGGTGACGACGCAGGACATGACGCCCGAGGCCAGGCCCTGCCAGAGCAGTTCGCGGTTGGCGGCGTCCCTGATGGGCGGGCAGCACTTGTGCGCCGGGCTGCGGGCGTCGTCCGCGCAGAAGGCGAGGTAGTGCGGGCAGGTCTCGGCGGTGACGGGCAGCCCGTCCGCCTGGGCCTTCGCGAGGACGTCCAGGCAGTCGGCGGCGGACAGGTGCAGGATGTGCGCGCGGACGCCCGTCTCCTCCGCCAGCCGGACGACCCGCTCCACCGCGAGACGCTCGGCGGACGCCGGACGGGACGCCAGAAACTCCGCGTACCCGCCACCGGACGGCGCCGTCAGCGACGCCGGATCCTCAGCGTGGACGATGACCAGCCCGCCGAACGAGGCGATCTCCCGGAACGCCGCCCGCATCTCCTCGAACCCGAGCGGCGGGAACTCCGGGACGCCGGAATCGGACGTGAAGCACTTGAAGCCGAAGACGCCGAGGTCGTGCAGCGGGCGCAGCGAGGCGAGGTTGCCGGGGACCGCGCCGCCCCAGAACCCGACGTCCACCGCGCACGCGCCCTCCGCCGCCTCGCGTTTCGCCGCCAGCGCGGCCGGGTCGACGGTCGGCGGGAGCGCGTTGAGCGGCATGTCGACCAGCGCGGTGACGCCGCCCGACGCGGCGGCGCGGGTCGCGGTCGCGAAGCCCTCCCATTCGGTGCGGCCCGGCTCGTTGACGTGCACATGGGTGTCGACCAGGCCGGGCAGCAGCGCGACGTCGCCCAGATCGACACCGGTGCCGGGGTAGGGGGTGATCGCGGTGATGCGGCCGTCGCGGACGGACACGGCGGCGGGACGCTCGCCGTCCGGCAGGACCGCCCGGCGGGAACTGATCACGAGGTCGTCCACGTCAGTCCCCCTGGACGATGTGCTCCGGCCGGACGGGCACGCGCGCCAGCGCCCGGCCCGTGGCGGCGCGGATCGCGGCGACGATCGCGGGCGTGGACGACAGCGTCGGCGGCTCGCCCGCCCCGCGCAGCCCGTACGGGGCCTCCGGGTCGGGGTTCTCCAGGATGTCGAGCCGCATCGGCGGCATGTCGAGGATCGTGGGGATCAGGTAGTCGGTGAAGGACGGGTTCCGGACGACGCCGTCCGACACGACGATCTCCTCCATCACCGCCAGCCCGAGGCCCTGCGCGGACCCGCCGTGGATCTGCCCCTCCACGCCCGTCCGGTTGATGATCTTGCCGACGTCCTGGACGGCGGCCAGCTCGACCACCTTGACGAGCCCGAGGTCGACGTCCACGTCCACGACGGCGCGGTGGACGCACAGGGCGAGCTGCGTGTGGCTGCGTCCCTGCCCGGTGACCGGGTCCATCGCGGTGGTGGGCCGGTGCCGGTACTCACGGGTCTCCTCGATGACGGCGTCGCCGAGGACGTCCTCGACCGTGCCGAGCACGCCGTCCGCCCGCGAGACGATCTTCCCGCCGACCACGGCGAGGTCGGCGCGGCCGAACCGCCGGGAGGCGAGGGCGAGGAGTCCGGCGCGGACCGCCTCGCACGCCGCCTTGACCGCGCCGCCCGACATGTACGACTGGCGGGACGCGCTGGACGAGCCCGCGTCGCCCACCCGGTTGTCGGCGGGCGCGATCGTGACCCTCTGGACGCCCAGCTCCGTCCGCGCGATCTGCGCCTGGATCGTGACGAGGCCCTGCCCGACCTCCGCCGCCGCGGTGTGCACGAGCGCGGTCGCCTCGCCGCCGATGACCTCCAGCCGGACGCGGGCCGTGGAGTAGTCGTCGAAGCCCTCCGAGAAGCAGATGTTCTTGATGCCGACGCCGTACCCGACGCCCCGCACGACGCCCTCGCCGTGCGTCGTCTGCGACACCCCGCCCGGCAGGTTCCGCAGGTCGGACGGGTCGAGCGGCGGTGGCGGCGGCATCGCGTCCAGCCGGGTCAGCATGTCCGCGAGCGGCGCCGGGGACTCGATGACCTGCCCGGTCGCGAGCTTCGAGCCCCGCGAGACGGCGTTGCGGCGGCGGATCTCGACCGGGCCGAGCCCGCAGGCCGCGCCGAGCCTGTCCATCATCGACTCGTAGGCGAAGCACGCCTGGACGGCCCCGAACCCCCGCATCGCGCCGCACGGCGGGTTGTTCGTGTAGACGCCGTACGCGTCGATCCTGATGTTGGGGACCTCGTACGGGCCGACGCCGAGGGACGCCGCGTTCCCGACGACGTTCTTCGTGGACGAGGTGTACGCGCCGCCGTCCAGGACGATCTCGACGTCGGCGTAGAGGAGGCGTCCGTCCGCCGTGGCGCCGTACTCGTACCGCATCAGCGCGGGATGCCGGTGGACGTGCCCGAAGAACGACTCGTACCGGTTGTACGACATCTTCACCGGCTTGCCGGTGTGCAGCGCCAGCATCGCGGCGTGGATCTGCATCGACAGGTCCTCGCGTCCGCCGAACGCGCCGCCCACTCCCGCGAGCGTCATGTGGACCTGCTCGTCGGCGAGGCCGAGGCACGGCGCGATCTGCTTGAGGTCGTTGTGGATCCACTGCGTCGACACGTAAAGGTCGACGCCGCCGTCATCGGACGGGATCGCCAGCCCGGACTCCGGCCCGAGGAACGCCTGGTCCTGGATCCCGACCTCGTACTCGCCCGCGACGACGATTTCGGCCCGGGTCTTGGCCGCGTCCACGTCGCCCACGCGGACGGGCTGGTGCCGGGTGATGCCGCCGAGATCCTGGACCTTCAGGCCCTCCGGGTCGGCGACCACGGCGCGCGGATCGGTGATCGGCTCCAGGACCTCGTAGCCGACGACGATCTTCTCCAGCGCGCGCCGGGCCGTCTCGGGATGGTCGGCGGCCACCAGCGCGACCGGCTCGCCCTGATGCCTGACCTGGTCGATCGCCAGGACGGGCTGGTCCTCGGTGTGGTCGATGCCGAACATCTTCCGGCCGGGAACGTCCTCGTGGGTGAGGACGGCGCGGACGCCGGCCAGCGCCAGCGCCGGGCCGACGTCGATCGACCTGATCAGCGCCCGGGGATGCGGGCTGCGGAGCGTCGCGCCCCACAGCATCCCGTCCATCCACAGGTCGGACGCGTACGCGAACTCGCCGGCGACCTTGAGCGTCCCGTCCGGGCGGAGCGGGCTCTCCCCCACGCCGCCCAGTCCGGGGGCCGCCACCTGCCCCGGGCTCTTCACTGGAGAAGCCATCAGAGCACCTCCTCCGCGAGGTTCATCAGGCGGCGGTGGGCGGCGGCGCCGCGGCGTGCGGCCTCGTCCTGCGGGACGGTGACGAGCGTGTCGTCGTCCACGACCGTCCGGCCGCCGACGAGGAGTCGCCGAAGTGGCGGCGTCGGCCCGAAGGCGAACGCGACGACCGGGTCGTCGACGGCGGCGTGGAAGCCGTCCATCCGCCACAGCGCGATGTCGGCGAGCTTGCCCGGTTCGAGGGAGCCGAGCTCGTCGTCGCGGCCGAGGCAGCGGGCCCCGCCGAGCGTCGCCATCTCCAGCGCCTGCCGGGCGGACAGCGCGGTCGGCCCGTAGCGGGCGCGCTGCAGGTAGATCGCCTGGCGCAGCTCCCCGGCGAGCGGGACGAGTTCCGCCGACGCCGGCCCGTCCACGCCCAGGCCGACCGCCGCGCCCTCCGCGAGGAGGTGCGACACGCGGGCGATCCCGGCGCCGAGGCGGGCGTTGGAGCTGGGGCAGTGCGCCGTGCCGGTGCGGGTCTCGGCGAGCCGCTTGACGTCGGCGTCGTGCAGGTGGACGCAGTGCGCGAGCCACACGTCCGGCCCGAGCCAGCCGATGGATTCCATGTATTCGGCCGGGGTCATGCCGAACTGCTCCGTCGTGTGCTCCTCTTCGTCCAGCGTCTCCGCCAGGTGGGTGTGGAGCCTCACGCCCTTGGCGCGCGCCAGTTCCGCCGATCTCAGCATCAGCTCTTTGGTGACGCTGAACGGCGAGCACGGCGCGACGGCCACGCGCAGCATGGAGCCGGGCGACGGATCGTGGTACCGGTCGATCGCGGCCTCGGTCTCGGCGAGGATCGTGTCGATGTCCTCGACCACCTCGTCCGGCGGCAGGCCGCCCTGCGACTCGCCCCGGTCCATCGAGCCCCGGCACGGGTGGAACCGGACCCCGATCTCCCGCGCCGCCTCGACCTCCGCGGCGAACAGGTCGCCGCGTCCCTTCGGGAACAGGTAGTGGTGGTCGGTGGACGTGGTGCAGCCCGACTTGGCGAGCCAGCCGAGGCCGGCGCTCGCCGCACCGGCCACGACCTCGGCGTCCATCTTCGACCACGGGCGGTAGAGCGTCGTCAGCCACTCGAACAGGGTGCTGTCGACGGCCAGGCCCTGGCTCGCCCACTGGTAGAGGTGGTGGTGCGTGTTGATCAGCCCGGGGGTGGCGAGGCATCCGGCGCCGTCGATGCGTTCACCGTCACGCTGGGGTGCTCTGCCGGGGCCGACGGACGTGATGCGGTCGCCGTCGATGACGATGTGGCCGTTCGCGTACTCGTCGCCGGAGACGGCGACGACGTGGGCGTTCTCGATGATCATCGCGCGGCCGCCTTCCGCTCCGCCGCCAGGCGCACCGCGTCCAGGATCTTCTCGTAGCCGGTGCAGCGGCACAGGTTGCCCGCGAGGGCCTCGCGGATCTCCGCGTCGGCCGGCGCGGGGTTCCGCTCGATCAGGTCGTGCGCCTGGACGATCAGCCCCGGCGTGCAGAACCCGCACTGGACGGCCCCCGTCTCCAGGAACGCCTCCTGGACGGGGTCGAGCCGCTCGTCGCCCGGCGGCCCCTCCGCCAGGCCCTCGACCGTGCGGACGTCCCGTCCTTCCGCCTGACCGGCCGCGACCAGGCACGCGCAGGCCGGAACGCCGTCGAGATAGACGGTACAGGAGCCGCATTCGCCCTGTTCACAGGCATTCTTGGAGCCCGGCAGGCCCATCCGCTCGCGCAGCATGTAGAGCAGGCTCTCGCCCTCCCACACGTCGTCCACGACCTCGTCCGAGGCGTTGACCGTGAGGTTCACGCGCATCAGGAGGCCTCCTTCCCCGTGATCGCGGCCGTGTGGTCGTTCCAGGCCCAGGCCAGGGTGCGGCGGGCCAGCACCGACAGGGCGTGCCTGCGGTAGTCGCCCGTCCCGCGGACGTCGTCGATCGGCGACGCCGCTTCGGCGACCAGCTCCCCGAACCGCCGCGCCGCCGATTCCCGGAGCGGGCCACGGCCGTCCCAGTCCAGTTCGTGCGAGATGAATTCTTCGGCGGCCGGGGCGCGGCGCGGTGTCGGCGCGGCGGAGCCGAGGCCGGTGCCGACGCGGCGCTCCGCCGGATGCAGCGCGATCGCGAACGAGCACACGGCGATCACCATCGCGTTGCGAGTGCCGATCTTGGCGAAGTACTGCGGGCCGGACGCGGGCGCCGTCCAGAACGCGCGGATCAGCTCGTCCGGTTCGAGGGCGTTGCGCTTCACGCCGGTGAAGAACTCCGCGACCGGGATCATCCGGACGCCGCGCGCCGCCGACTCCGCCTCGATCACCGCGCCGGCGGCCAGCAGCGGCGGATGGCCGTCCCCGGCGGGCGACGCCGCGCCGAGGTTGCCGCCGACCGTGCCGCGGTTGCGGATCTGCGGCGAGCCCACCGTCCGGGACGCCTGCGCCAGGCCCGGCAGACTCGCGCCCAGTTCTTCGATCAGGCGGGTATATGGGACGGCTGCGCCCACGCGGAGGCGTCCGTCCGCCATGTCCCACTCGGTGAGCTCGCGGATCGTCGTCAGGTCGAGCAGCGCCTCCGGCCTCCGCTCATCGAAGTTGATCTCGACCATGACGTCGGTGCCGCCCTGGAGGGGCAGCGCGCCCGGCAGTTCGGCCTTCGTGTCGAGCGCTTCTCTCCACGTCGCCGGTCGCAGGAATTCCATTGCTCTCAGTTCCCTATTCCCAGGCGGACGCCGCGGGCGGCGCGTCGTCGGTGAGGACGGTGCCCTCGATCAGCCCGTACGGACGATCCGCCGCGAAGTACACCTCGTTGTCGTTGTCCATTCCGAACGGCTCCAGATCGACCAGGAAATGATGCTTGTTGGGCATCGACAGCCGTATCTCGCAAAGCTCGTCTCGTTCGTCCAATACCCGGCGGCCCATCTGGAACAGCGTCTGCTGGAGCGAGAGGCTGTGCGTTTCGGCGAACGCGTGCAGCAGGTGGTGGCGGGCCGTGCGGTAGGAGTCGTCCCAGTCGCCGGTTCCGGTGTTGCGGTGGCGCCATCGGGCGGTGACGGCGGTCGCGAGGACGCGGTCGCCGGTCGGGGCGAGCGTCGTGTACTCGTCCTGGATGAACCCGTGGAATTCGCTGCCGGTCGAGTTCAGGACGACCAGGTCTTGAAGCCCGGAGACGACCGACTCGGCGGCGCCGTCGCCGTCGCTGTGGACCAGCGCCGTCCGGATCTCACCGCCGTTCCGGACGAACGAATGCCCGCCCGTGATGCGATCCCAGGAATACTCGTCGATCTCCACGCGGGCGTGGGTGATCGTCGGCTGGGAGTCCACGAAATGGCGGGCGAGCAGGAGCCCGAAGTCCTCGATCGTCTCGATGCCGTGCTTCTTGGCGAACGCGAACACGGTGTTCTTCTGGCTGTCCGTCGGCAGCACGGCCGCGTTGTCGCCGGTCAGGTGCGCGTCGGCCATCGCACCGGAGAGGGAGACGCTGACGTTCACGTCCTTGATCCGGTGCCGCCCGCCAGATCCGCCCGGCGCGCCGGAGCGCGTGACGCGGACGACGCGCGTTTCCGCCTTCCCGTAGCGGTTGGGGCCCAGCACGATGCCCATGTCGCTAGCTCCCTCGGTAGGTCGAGTACGCGAACGGGCTGATCAGTAGCGGGACGTGCAGATGCCGCCCGGGGTCGGTGATCGTGAACGCCACGGCGACCTCGGGATAGAAGTCCGACAGGCCGGACGTGTCGAACACCAGGCGGTACGTCCCGGCGCTGAGTTCCGTGCCCCACTCCTTGATCCGGCCGTCGCCGTCGGTGCGGGCCGCGGCGAGCGTCGTCCAGCCGCCGCCCGTGCCGCTGCCGCCCGCGTCGCCGCTGTCCGCGTCGCGCCGCTCCAGCCGGACGGTCATCCCCGCCGCCGGCAGCCCCTTCGCCGCGTCCAGCACGTGCGTCGAAAGACTCACGATCTCCGCTCCCCCGCCAGCCTGGTCAGACGAAGATCCACGATCTTCGCGAGTTCCCTCCGGACGACGGCCCGCTCGGCCTCGACGCCGTTGCCCAGGCGATCCCGGAGGTCGCCGAGCATGCCCGCGGCGGTGCGTCCCGTCGCGCAGATCAGGAACACGTGGCCGAAGCGGTCCTCATAGGCTCGGTTCCCCTCGATGAGGGCGGCACGCACGTCCGACGCCGCGTCGTCCATGCCCGACTGCTCGGCCCGCGACCAGCCGTCCACGCGGTCCCCGATGCGGGGGTGTGCGGCGAGGGCCTCCTCCACGTCGGGCCATTCGAGATCGTCCAGCGCGGCGGCCCCGGCCTCGCGCAGTTCGGTCAGGTCGCGGCAGCGCCGTCCGGCGACCGCCTTCACCCAGCGGTGGGACGCGCAGCACGCGAACAGGTCCGCTTCCGTGAACAGCACCCGCGCCTCCCTCGTTGCATGCAGTACACACACCCGCCCGCGCGCCGGTCGAGAGACAGGACGTCCTAACTGTGCTGCTCTCCGGCCCCGACCCTTTGTAGGTTGCTACATGTGAAGCTGCGCACCCTGCTCGCCATGCCCGAACTGCGGCTTGAAGTCGTCATCGGGGATGACGCCGGGCTGGACCGGCCGATCCGCTGGGTCGTCACCACCGACCTCCTCTACCCCGGCCGCTACCTGCGCGGACGGGAACTGGTCCTCACCGGCCTCGTCTGGCGGTCGGGTCCCGCGGACTCCGAGACCTTCGTGCGCGCCCTCGCCGACGCCGGGGTGTCGGGCATCGCGGCGGGGGAATTCGCCCTCGGCACCATTCCGGACGATCTCGTCGACGCCTGCCGCAGGCACCGGCTCCCGCTGTTCAAGGTCCCGGAGGACGTGGCGTTCGCGACGGTCACCGAGGAGGTCGTCCGGCACCTGTCCGGGGCCCGCGCCGCCGATCTGACCGCCGTCCTGGACCGGCACCGCCGCCTCGTCGAGGGCACCGGGCTCGGCGCCGTCCTCGACCTGGTCGGCCGTGACCTCGGCATGCGCTGCCACGTTCTCACCGCCACCGGGCGGCTCGTCGCCGGTCCGCGGCTGTCCGAGGCCGACGCCGCCGCGCTGGCCGGGGCCTTTCTCCGCGCACCGCGCCTCCCGGAGTACGCGGCCGGTCTCGACGCGTCGATCTTCCCGGTGGGCGAAGGCGCCATGTGCCGCGCGGCCGACTGGTTCATCGCGTGCGAGGGCGACTTCGCCGACTGGCCCGCGGAGCGCCGCGCCCTCACGGGCGAACTGGCCGCCATCGTCGCCCTTGAGCGGGCTCGGCTGGACGACCGGCTCAGCGCCGAGGGCCGCCGCGCCCAGGAGATCGTGACCGCCCTCGCCACGGGCGGCGACCTCGGAAATGCGGGTGAACAGGAGCGATCAGGCTTGGCCGCCGGTGTCCCGGTGGTCGCGGTCGCCGCCTCGGGACGGGACGGACGGGACGGACGGGACGGGCCGGACGCGGGCGAGCTGCGCACCGTCCTCGCCGAGATCCTTCCGGGTGTGCGGCCGGTGGTCGGCCTGGTGGACGACGAGGTCATCGGCCTGATCCCGTCGCCGACCCGTGACGATGTCGCCGGTGCCGTCGAAGACGCGCTCATCGCGCTGGCTCCGGGCTTTGCGGGCGGCGGTGTCGCGGTGGGAGTCAGCGACACGGCCGAGGCGCCGGATCTGCGCGGCATCGTCGAGGAGGCCCGCCAAGCGCGGCGGCTCGCGACCACTCGTTCTTCTCCTGTGTGCGTCGTCCGGCATGACGAACTCGCCACTCATGTTCTGCTGCTGGCCAGCGTTCCCGATGACGTCCGGGAGATGTTCAGAGTGCGTCTCCTGGATCCGCTGCACGCCTATGACGAGGCGCATGGCGCTGATCTCGTCCGGACGTTGGAGGCATTCCTGCGATACTCCGGGTCTTGGACGCGCGCCGCCGAGGAGCTCCATTTGCATGTCAATTCGGTGCGCTACCGCATTCAGCGCGTCCAGGATCTGACCGGTCGCGACCTGACACGCCTTGAGGATCAGGTCGACTTCTTCCTCGCCCTTCGACTCGGATAGCTGCGGACGGCATCAATGACTCACGAAGACGGCCGTCCGTCCGGACGGTGGAGCGCGGCGATCGACGCCCTCGCCGCAAGCCTCGCCGCCCACCTCGGCCAGCGGGTGACCGTGGTGAACGCGTCCGAGATCGAAGACGGCTTCGCCTGCCTCATCCGAGGCCCAGCGCCGTCTGGGCCGACCTTCCAAATGGCGTGGGAGGGGGTGCTCGGCATGCAGGTCGTCGAAGGAAAGCCGGACGTCGGCGTGTCCCTGTTCCTCTACAGCCGGGGTCGCCGCCTGCGGCTGGACGACCAGCCCGGCAGCTACTTGGAAATCGTCTACGAGGGCCCCTTCGACGGCTCGGGAACCTGGCGCGACCTGGGCTGGCTCCAGGACGACTTCGGCGAGTTCGACGCCCACGACCACTACGGCGGCTGACCGCCCACGGGCTCAGGACGTGTGGCGAAGAATGGCCGGGACGACTTTGTCCCACGTTCGCCGTGGCAGTTCATTGCCCATCCCGGGGACGGCCAGCAGTTCAGCGCCGGGAATTTCGGCCGCCAGCGCCTCGCCATTGCCGAGCGGGAAGAACGCGTCGTCCTCGCCGTGGATCACGAGGGTCGGCGCGGAGATGTCGCCCAGTCGTTCCCGCCAGCGGGGCTTGCTGTCGAGGGCGGCGAAGACGGTCGCCATCTGGTTGGCGCGGTGTGCTTTGCCCGGGTCGGGTGCGGCGGGCGTCCGGTCGTAGATGCGTTCGATGCCCTCGCGCGCCTCGTCCTCATCGAAGGACGCCCCGGACAGATGGCGGGCGCTCTCGACCATGAAGGCGACCACGGAGGCGCGGTCCGTCCAGTCGACCTCGGGCGGGTTCATGAAGTGGGCCATCAGCTCGGGCGCGTGCTCGGGCAGGTCGGCGTCGTTCGGGCCGGGCGCGGTGGATCTGGTGGCGATGAGCGTGAGCGTGGTGACGCGGGCGGGGTCGTCCAAGGCGAGGAGCTGCGCGATCCAGCCGCCGACGCCGAAGCCCACGACGTGCGCGGACGGCAGGTCGTGGGCGTCGAGCACTCCGGCGGCGTCCGCGACCAGGTCGCGCAGCGTGTAGCCGGGGGCCTCGGGGTCGGCGGTCGTGGACCGGCCCGTGTCGCGCAGGTCGTAGCGCACGACGAACCTCCGCAGCGCGGCGACGCGTCCGCAGAGGTCGTCGGGCCAGGTGAGCATCGTGTTGCCGATCAGCAGGACGGGCGCGTCACCCTGATCGCCGAACGTCTCGGCGCACAGTTCCACCCCGTTGGCCTTGATGAGCTTCTCCATAACGGGTTGGACTGCCCGGGCGTCCGAAACTCATCCCTGCTGGGCCATGGCATTCAGGGCCTCGGTGATGTTCGCCTCGGCGGCGGCCTTGTCGATGCCGAGATCGGAGAGGACGCCTGATCCGTCCTCGAACTCCAGGAGGGCGAGGAGCATGTGCTCGGTGCCGATGTAGTTGTGGCCGAGGCGGAGGGCCTCGCGGAACGTCAGCTCCAGGGCCTTCTTCGCGTCCGCGTCGTACGGGATGAGGTCGGGGACGTCGTCGGCTTCGGGCGGGAGCGCGGCGGTGGCGGCCTGCCGGACGTCGTCGAGCAGGACGCCCTGCGCGAGGATCGCCTTGGCGGCGAGCGCGTTCGGCTCGGACAGCAGCCCGAGCACGATGTGCACGGGCCGGATCTGGTCGTTGCCCGCCGCCTTGGCCTCGTTCATCGACGCCATGACGACGTCGCGGGCCCGCGCGGTGAACCGGGAGAAGCCCTGGGACGGGTCGAGGTCGGCGGCCTGCCCCTTCGGCACGAAGCGCTTCTGCGCCGCCTGCTTGCTGACGCCCATGCTCGTGCCGATGTCCGTCCAGGACGCGCCGGAGCGCCTGGCCTGGTCGACGAAGTGGCCGATGAGATGGTCGGCGACCTCGCCGAGGTGCTCGGCGGCGACGACGGCGCTGGAGAGCTGTTCGAGGGCGTCGGTGTGGACCTTCTTGATGGCGTTGATCAGGTCGTCGAGACGGACCTGACCGGCCGGCTGCGCGGGTTCGGTCATGCGTCAACCATAGGTTGACGACCCGGCGATCGTCAACCTGTGGTTGACGGTCACCAGGAGGCGGCGCCGGTGAAGGCCGTCTCGTGCGGGTCGTAGCCGAGGGCCTCGCGCGCGGCGGTGATGTCGAGGGTCCGCTCGACGGCCAGATGGCTGATCGCGTAGCGGGTGACGCGCGGCGGCCGCGTGCTCCGGGCCAGCAGGAACGCGCCTTCGGCGACGGCGGCGAGCGGCCGTGCGGCGGCGGCCGGGACGTACACGGGCCTCGCCCGGACGCCCCGCTCGCGGAGGATCCCGCGCAGCGCGTCGTCGATCGTGACCGGGGCCGCGTCCGCGATGTTGAACACGCCCGAGGCGACGGGCCCGGTCGCGGCGAGCACGCAGGCCCGGACGAGGTTGGCGATCGAGGTCAGGCTGACGCGCTGCCGTCCCGTCCCGGCGGCCGGGAGGACCGGGCCGCGCACGGCGGCCAGCACGCGCGGCAGCAGCGTCGTGTCGCCCGGCCCGTAGACCGCGTGGGGACGCAGGATGATCGCGTCGCGGGGCACGGCCCGTTCGGCGGCGGCCTTGGACGCGCCATAGGCGTTCAGGTAGCGGCGGACCGGCGCCTCGTCCTCGGTGACCATCACGCTCGGGCGGAACGGGTCGTACACGCTGGCCGTGCTGACGTGCACGAACCTGGCGCCGGGAAAGCTCGCGAGGGCGTTGCGGGTTCCGGTGAGGTTGGCGGCGAACAGGCCGGCGGCCGGTCCCCAGTCGGCGGCGCTCCCCGCGCAGTGGATCACCGCGTCGACGCCGGGGGCGTCCGGAAGCGGGCCGCGGGCGAGATCCCATGACCGGTAGGCCGCGCCACCCAGGTCGCCGGGAACAGGACGGCGGCCGTACCCGAACGTCGTGACGCCCTCCGCCGCGAGGGCCCGGCAGACCGCGCCGCCGACGAACCCGGACGCGCCCGTCACCGCGATCTTCACTCGGTCACCAGGTCGCGGAGGCGATCGCGGAGGCGGTCGCGGTCGAGCTTGCGCGTCCGGCCGGAGCGCGGCAGCTCGTCCAGGACGACGATGCGGTCCGGGAGCGCGTCGTGATCGATGACGTCGGGGAGGCTGCGGCGGAGCCGTCCCGGCAGATCATCTGGGCCGACGACCGCCAGGACCACCTCCTCGTCCCCGGTGCCGGGGTCGGGCACGCCCACGATCGCGGCCTCCGCCACGCCGGGCAGCGCGGCGATCGACGGTTCGTACAGGCCCGGGTAGAGGTTGAACTTGCCCCGGATCAGCATGTCCTTCTTGCGTCCCATGAGGACGAGGCGGCTGTCGTCGAAGCGTGCGAGGTCGCCGGTCGGCAGTTCGGAGACGGGCTCGGCGCCGAGGTAGCCGCGGCACAGGTTCGGGCCGGACAGCAGCAGTTCGCCGTCGTCGGCCAGCCGCGCGGCGACGCCGGGCAGCGGCGCTCCGAGAAGGTCGCCGGGCTCGGTGTGGGCGAGCTTCTCCTCCGCCGACGCGATCGCCACCGGCAGGATCTCCGTCATCGCGTAGACGGACAGGACCTCGGCGGACGGCACCGCCGCGACCGCTCGCCGGAGGAGCGCGGCCGGTGCGGGCGCGGCGCCGAGCAGCACGTACCGGAGCGTCGGCGGCAGGTCCGGCGACGCGTCCAAGATCTCGGCCAGGTGGACGGGAACGCAGAACGCGTGGGTCGCCTCCCGCTCCCGCATCAGCCGGGCGGCGTCGGCGGGGGCGCAGGACAGCGGCGGCATCGACCAGCGCGCCCCGGCCGCCAGCGCCGGCAGCCCGATCATGAGCTGGTCGGTGTGGACGACGTCGCCGGGTCCGAGCGGCAACCGCGTCCGGAACAGGTCGAGCGCCGCCGCCAGCGACGCCTGGGTGTGGACGACGGCGCGCGGGTCCGACGTCGTCCCGGACGTGAAGATCACCGCGGCGGGTGCGTCCGGATCGGTGTCGGTGGCGAAGTCTGGCGCGTCTCCGTCCACCAGGCGCTGGAACGACAGCGCGCCTCGCGGCACGCCGGGCAACCGGCGGCCGACGTGGATGTGCCGCATCGGGCCCTCGCCCGGAACCTGCAAGTCCGCGAGGTTCGGCAGCAGCAGCCCGCGCCGCCGCGCATACGCCCGGACGGGACGCAGGCGGCTCCCCGCGTACAGCAGGGATTCCGCCGCTGACCAGCGCGGACGCGCCACCCTCAGCCGCGCGGTGAACATCTCGGGACCGGCGCCAGGATCGGCGAACACGACCACTCCACCGGCGGCGACCACGCCCAGCGCCAGCACGAGCGACTCCGGCGACGGCCGGACGGAGAACAGCACTCCGTCACCGGACGCCAGCCCGGCGGCGAGCAGCCCGTGGCGGACGGCCAGCACCTGCCGCCGCAGCTCCCCGTAGCCGAGTTCCGTGCCGTCCCCGGAGACGAGCGCGACGCTGCCGGGCGTCCGGGCCGCCTGGTCCAGCAGGCATCGGACGAGAGTCACCCCGTTCCCCTTCCCACGCGGACGGCGAGATGCCGATACGTCGGGATCAGGACGCCACGGGCTGCGGCGCGGCGCGTGATCGTGAGCGGCCCGGCGGCGAGGAGCGTCCGGGCGACCAGCCGGATCTGCGCCGTGGCCAGCGGATATCCGAGGCAGAAGTGCGGCCCCGCGCCGAACCACAGCCGCCGCAGCTCGGGCGGGTGCGGACGGTCGAGGTCGAACGGCCCGAGGGCGCGGCAGCAATTGTGCGTCGCGATCAGAATCCGATCCCCCGGCCGCACCGCGACACCCCCGACCGCCACCGCACGGTGGACGCTCCGCAGCATGACCGGCGTCGGAGTCGTCACCCGCATGGCCTCGTCGATGGCCCGGTCGAGCGTCGCCGGGCCGCCGGCGGCGACGCGTGCGAGCTGCCCGTGGTCGGCGAGGAGGGCGATCAGGCGCGGCAGGAGCGTCGCGACCGTCTCGGTGCCGGTCAGGAAGAACGCCCCGGCGGCTCCGCGGGCTTCGTCCTCCGACAGGCCGAGCGTCCGCATCCGTCCCATGACCGTGGACTCGTCGCCCGCCGCGTACGCCTTCGCGGCGATGTCGCCCAGCGGATCGAGCACGGCTCGGGCCCGCCGCACCTGGGACGGGGACAGTCGCCGCGTCCGCAGCGACACCATCGAGACGACGCGTTCACCCTGCTCGAACAGGTCGCGGTAATCCGTTTCGGTCCTGGTTTCCAGACCGATGACTTCGCCGATCACTGCTCCGGCAAGCACGCGGGCCGCGTCCACAAGGTCGACGGTCGCGCCGTCCTGGAGGCGGCCGGTGAGCCGCGCCAGGGGCTCCTCCAGCACCCGCGCGCACAACGCCTCGGTATAGGACGGCACGAACAGATCGGCGAGCCGCCGCCGCAGCACCCGATGCGCGTCCCCCTCCATGTTGAGCAGCACGGAAGGCCCCAGCACGGGCGTCCACAGCTCGCCCGGAGATCCGGGGCCGTCCTTCCGGAACGTCTCGCCGTCCATCAGGATCCCGCGCGCCAGCGACGCGTCGTTCACCACCACGCCGACCCCCGGCACGCGCACGATCGGCCCGCGCCGCGCCGCGGCGCGCAGCAGCGGATACGCGAACGGATGCGCCGTCACGTAGAGGCGCCGCTCCCAGTCGCGGGCCTTCACCGGACGTCCACCACGGGCGGCCGGTACCGGTGGTCGGCGTACCAGCCCAACGTTCTGACCAGGCCGTATGCCCGCAGGCGGCGCACAGACCCGTAGACGACGACGTCCTTGCGCAGCCCGTACGCGCCGCTGATGCGGCGGACGCGGTTGACGAGCGCGCGGTCCTCGTGGACGTCCTCGATGCGGGTGCGCGGGAAGCCGCCCGCCCGTTCGTACAGGTCGGCGGTGATGGCGACGTTGCAGCCCGGCATCATCACGTACGGGCCGAGGTAGAGCGGGTCCTGGTTGCCTGGTCTGAAGCGTCCGAACAGCGCGGCGAGGTCGATCACGGCGGGCAGCAGGCGGCGCTCCCAGAACTTCAGCGGGAACTCGTCGGTGCGGGGCAGCAGCGGCCCGGACACCAGCTCCAGCCCGTCGCCGAACGCGCGCTTCACCGCCGCGACCCAGCCGTGGTGCGGGAGGCAGTCGGCGTCGGTGCGGGCGACGTGCGTGGCCCCGGCGGCGATCGCGTGCCGGACGCCGGTGTCGGCGGCGGCGCCCGTGCCCTTCTCCGGTTCGTGAACGATCCGGACGTCGAACGCGCCGTTCCCGGCCGCGAACTCCTTGACGACCTGCGCCGTCCCGTCCGTGCTGCCGTTGTCGACGACGACGAGCGCGAACCCGGTGTCGGTCTGCTCGGCGAGGCGGCGCAGCGTCGCGCCGATCGAGCGTTCCTCGTCGTAGGCGGGGATGACGACCCAGAGCCTCATGGTCACAGCTCCGCGAACATGACGCCGAGGCTGACGCCGCCCGCCAGGCCGATCAGCGCGACGCGGTCGCCGGGCGCGCAGCGTCCTTCGGCGATCGCGGTGGCGAGCTGCAGCGGCAGGCTCGCGGACGCGACGTTCCCGTGCTCGGGCAGCGTCACGACAAGACGATCAACCGGAATGTCGAGGGTCGAGCGCAGCACCTCCAGGTACGGCACCGTCACCTGATGGACGGCGACGATCGCGAAGTCGTCCCAGGCCAGACCCGTCTTCTGCAGCGCGGTGGTGAAGAGTTCCGCGCCGCCCGCGACGAACGCGTCCTTGAGCCGCCGGCCGTCCCCGCTGAAATAGGTGAACTCGGGGTCGCGGGGATGCATCGAGCCGCCCGCCGGGAGCGTCCCGATCCGCCACGCCCCGGAAATGGCGGCGAAGTCGCGGTAGAAGATCCCGCCATCCGGGGCCGCCTCGACGAGCATCGCGGCGCCGCCGTCGGACAGGGTGTAACCGGCGAAAGCGTCCGCGAACTGGGCGCGGTCGCGCACCTTCCAGCGGATCGCGCGGGACGGGCTCTCGCCCGTGCAGACCAGCACCCGCTCGTGCTGCCCGGTACGGATCAGCGCGTCGGCCGTCTGCAGCGCGTTCAGGAAGCTGTTGCAGGCGTTCTTGACGTCGAAGACCGGGCAGGACGCGCCGAGCTTCGCGGCGACGATGTGCGCGGTGGCGGGCTCGATCAGGTCCTGCGACGCCGACCCGAAGATCAGCAGGTCGATCCCGGCGGGGTGCGTCCCGCGCTCGGCGAGTACGCGGCGGGCGGCGGCGACGGCAAGGTCGGACGCCTGCTCCTCGTCCGCCATGACGTGCCGGTTCCGGATGCCGGTCAGCCGCTGGACGATCGTCGGAGGCGGCCGGTACCCGCCGCTCTCGGCCGCGACGCGCGCCTCCACCTCGGCGCTGGTGACCGTCCGGCCGGGCAGGCGGGCCGCGACGGCGGTGATGCGGGCTCTCATGACCTCGGGTCCCCCGGGTGCCTCGTCTTCCGTGGAACCGCCAGCGTCGCCGGTCCCGGACGCTCCCGGACAGGGCAGCCCTACGCAACCAAGGATGAGCGTTGTACCCAGGGTCGGGATGAGTACCGCCGCTCATCCCGGTAAGCGATGCCGCCCGCTAGACCTCGGGGATCTCGGTCGGGGCGGCGGTCGTCGGCGCGGGCGCCGGGGAGTTCGGCACGGTCGGGACGACCGGCCGCACCGGCTCCTCGGTGTTCCTGGACCCGGAGTTCCACCACCAGAGCGCGAACGAGATCGCGAACAGCACGAGGATGCCCGCGAGGACCTGGAACACCGCCAGGCGATGGCTCGGCTCGCGGCGCCGCCGCCGGCGGCCGGACCGGAGGCCGCCGGAACGCCCGGCGCGGCGCGCGGCCCGCCGGTCGCGCCGCCGCTCGCGCTTGCCCGGCGAGCGGGCCCGCTCGCTCGCGGACGGCTCGGTGAACGTTGCGCTCCTGACGAAGTTCTCGTCGAACACGGGCTCGTCGAAGTCTGCGGCCATGAGGATCTCCGGCGCGGGGGGCGGCGGTCGGCTCCCAGGCTAGTCGACGCCCGCGCGGACCCGTCCCGCCGCCCGAGGCCGCCCGGAGCCGCCCGGGACCGTCCGCGACCGTCCCGGCCGGGATCCTGATAGCCGGGACCCGGACACACGGCCGAAATCTAGAACCCGTTACAGTCATAGCTGAATAGCGTTCGATAAGGAGACCGCATGGGTACCCCGGTGATCGTCGAGGCGGTGCGCACACCGCTCGGGAAGCGCAACGGACGGCTGGCGGGCCTCAAACCGATGGCCGTCCTCGCGCACGCGCTGACCGCCGCGATCGACCGCTCGGGCATCGACGCCGCCGAGGTGGAACAGGTCTTCGCGGGCTGCGTGACGCAGGCGGGCGAGCAGGGCTCGCACGTCGGCCGCTACTCCTGGCTGTACGCGGGCCTGCCCTGGCAGACCGGGGTCACCACGATCGACGCGCAGTGCGGTTCGGCGCAGCAGGCCGTCCACCTCGCCGCGTCGCAGATCGCCGCCGGGGTCGTGGACGTCGCGATGGGCTGCGGCGTCGAGGTGATGAGCCGCGCGCCGCTCGGCTCCAACGTGACGCCCGCCAACCCGCGTCCGGACGACTGGTCGATCGACATGCCGAACCAGTTCGAGGCGGCCGAGCGCATCGCCGCCCGCCGCGGCGTCACCCGCGCCGACCTGGACGCGTTCGGCGCCCGCTCGCAGCAGCTCGCCGCGAAGGCGTGGGCGGACGGCCGCTTCGACCGCGAGGTCGCGCCCGTCACCGCGCCCGTCCTGGACGGCGACGGCGATCCCACCGGCGAGACCCAAGAAGTGACCCGCGACGAGGGGCTCCGCGAGACCACCGCGGACACGCTGGCGCGGCTCAAGCCCGTCCTCGGCCCCGAGGCCCTGCACACCGCGGGCACGTCGTCGCAGATCTCGGACGGCGCCGCCGCCGTCCTGCTGATGTCGGAGGAGAAGGCGAAAGCGCTCGGCCTGCGCCCCCGCGCCCGGATCAGGACGCAGGCCCTGGTCGGCGCGGAGCCGTACTACCACCTGGACGGCCCCGTCCAGGCGACCGAGCGGGTCCTGCAGCGGTCCGGCATGGCGATGGGCGACGTCGACATCACCGAGATCAACGAGGCGTTCGCGTCGATCGTGCTGTCGTGGGCGTCCGTCCACGAGCCCGACATGGACACGGTCAACGTCAACGGCGGCGCGATCGCGCTCGGCCACCCGGTCGGCGCGACCGGCTCCCGGCTGATCACGACGGCGCTGCACGAGCTGGAGCGCCGCGACGCCGCGACGGCGCTGATCACGATGTGCGCGGGCGGCGCGCTGTCGACCGCCACCATCCTCGAACGGATCTGAGCGATCCCCCTGGCGCGAAAGGCGGTCCCGTTGCAGCCGGAACCCGAAGACCTCGGCGGAGGACTGTGGAGCGTTCCAGTCCCCATCCCGGACAACCCGCTGGCCTACACGCTCGTGTACGCGGCGGAGAGCCCCCGGGGGCTCGTCCTGATCGACGCCGGCTGGCAGCACGAGGACGCCTGGACGGCCCTGCGCGACGGGCTCGGCACGTTCGGGATCGACGTCCGCGACGTCCACGGCGTGGTCGTGACGCACTTCCACCCCGACCACTCCGGCCTCGCCGGACGCGTCCGCGACGAGTCGGACGCCTGGATCGCCATGCACCACGCGGACGCGGAGATCGTCCGCAGGTTCCACACGGTCGGCCAGCGCGGCCGCCGCGCCTTCGAACTGACCGCGCTGCGCCGCGCCGGGGCGGAGGAGTCGGACCTGACCGGGTCGAGCCGGCAGACCCCGGTCGCGCCGCCCGCGATCCCGGACCGCGAGCTGTCCGACGGCGACCTGGTCGACCTGCCGGGACGCAGGCTGCGGGCCATCTGGACGCCGGGCCACTCCCCCGGCCACATCTGCCTGCACCTGGAGGACGGCGACCGCATCTTCACCGGCGACCACGTCCTGCCGCGCATCACCCCGCACATCGGCCTCTACCCGTACGACACCCCGGACGTGGACCCGCTCAGCGACTTCCTCGGCTCCCTCGACAAGGTCTCCGCGATGACCGTGGGCGAGGTCCTGCCCGCCCACCAGTACCGCTTCAACGAGCTGTCCGGCCGCGCGCAGGAGATCATCCGCCATCACGAGGAGCGCCTCGGCGAGGTGACGGCGCTGCTGTCGTCCACCCCCATCACGCTGTGGGACCTCACGGCCGCCCTCACGTGGCGCCACCCGTGGGCCGAGATGCACCAGGGCGCCCGCCGCATGGCCGCCGCCGAGGCCGCCGCGCACATCCGCACGCTGGAGACCAGGGGCGCCGCCCGCCGCGACGGGACGGACGACCCCATCCGCTACGTGCTGCGCTGACCCCTCGCGAGGCCCTCCCGCCTCCGGGTGTGGGTTGCGTGCGGCGTGGGTCACTCCGGACACTGGACCCTTGATGAGACTGGAGTCTCATGTTAGAACGTGTTCTAGGTCCACGGGCCCG
Organism: Actinomadura sp. 1N219; assembly: GCF_044326405.1. Lineage (NCBI taxonomy): Bacteria > Bacillati > Actinomycetota > Actinomycetes > Streptosporangiales > Thermomonosporaceae > Actinomadura > Actinomadura sp. 1N219. The sequence goes on from NZ_JBIRAY010000015.1 coordinate 26,450, forward strand.
AGCAAGCGCTCAGTTCGGTGCTGGCGCGCCCGGTCCCACCCCCGGCACGAAGGGTCCCCCATGGCACTCGCGACCTCGACCGGCTCCGCCGCGCGGACGTTCCGGGCTCCCGAAATCGACATCATCGACCCGGGCGTGTACGAGCGCGGGGGCATCCCGCACCGGCAGTTCGCCTGGCTGCGCGACAACGACCCCGTCCACTGGCACCAGGACCCGAACGAGGGGGTGCCCGGCTTCTGGGCCATCACCCGGCACGAGGACGTCGTGCAGGTGTCCCGGCGCGCCGACCCGTACTCGTCCCACGAGCGGACGGCGATGTTCGAGGAGTTCACCGACGAGGACATCGCCCTCTACGGGCAGATGATGCTGTTCCAGGACCCGCCGGACCACACCCGCCTGCGGGCCATGGTGAACAAGGGCTTCACCCCGCGCATGATCGGGAAGCTCCAGGACCACATCCGGGAGATCTGCCACCGGCTGATCGACGAGGCCGCGCCGCTCGGCGAGTGCGACTTCGTGGAGTACTTCGCCGCGCCGCTGCCCCTCTACACGATCTGCGAGCTGCTCGGCGCGCCGCTGGAGGACCGGCAGAAGATCTTCCACTGGTCGAACAAGCTGGTCGCGTTCAACGACCCCGACTTCATCGGGGACCGGGACGAGTCGGCGATGTGCGCCGCCGAGTTCGCGGGCTGGGGCGCGGAGCTGGCGCGCAGCCGGGAGTCGACGCCGCGCGACGACATCGTCACCAAGCTGCTCACGCCGGACGCGGACGGCGGCCGGATCAGCGAGGAGGAGTTCTCGCTCTTCGTGATCATGCTCTCGATCGCCGGGAACGAGACCACCAGGACCGCGACGGCGGGCGGCATGCAGGCGTTCTTCGAGCGTCCCGAGCAGTGGGAGCGGCTGCGGGCGGACCGGAGCCTGCTGCCGGCGGCGGTCGAGGAGATCGTCCGCTGGGTGAGCCCGATCAACCAGTTCCGCCGGACGGCCCTCGACGACGTCGAACTGGGCGGCAAGGAGATCAAGGCGGGCGACAAGGTCGTGCTGTTCTACGGGTCCGCGAACCGGGACGAGCGGGTGTTCGACGACCCGTTCGCGTTCGACGTGGGCCGCGACCCCAACCCGCACCTCGGGTTCGGCGGCGGCGGCCCGCACTTCTGCCTGGGCACCCACCTCGCCCGGATGAACCTCCAGATCATCTTCGAGACGATCCTGGACCGGACGCCCGACATCCGCCCGGCCGGCCCGCCGCGCCGGCTGCGGTCGAACTTCGTCAACGGGCTCAAGGAGCTGCCCGTGCGCTTCACGCCGTCCTGACCCGCCCGATCTTGTCCGTCTCGTCCGACTCGGGGTCAGTGTGCTTTTCAAAACACTTTTGGACGCCATGCCCAATATTGAACTCGGCGGTAACCTGCGGAGGCTAAGGTCTAGTTCCATCAACGGCATCACGGAGCGGCCGGTGCGCGTGCGCCCGGCGTCCCTCGGCTGACGGGAGAGGTGCGTGGGCAGCAGGTGCTGGCGTGGGTGAGGCGGGTGAGCCGGGCGGACCGCTGCGCGTGGCCCTGCTCTCGTACCGGAGCAAGCCGCACTGCGGCGGTCAGGGCGTCTACCTCCGGCATCTGAGCCGGGAGCTCGCCGACCTCGGGCACGCGGTGGAGGTCGTGTCCGGGCAGCCGTATCCGGAGCTGGACCGCGAGGAGATCGTCCTCACCAAGATCCCGAGCCTGGACCTGTACAACGACGACGACCCGTTCCGCACCCCGGCGCTCCGCGAGTTCCGCGACTGGGTGGACGTCCTGGAGTTCGCGCACATGCGGACGGGCGGCTTCCCCGAGCCGCTGACGTTCAGCCTGCGCGCGCTGCGGCTGCTGCGGCGGCGGCGCAGCGACTTCGACGTCGTCCACGACAACCAGGTCCTCGGCCTCGGCAACCTCGGCATCGCCCGGCTCGGGCCGCCGCTGGTGACGAGCATCCACCATCCGATCAGCGTCGACCGCCGCATCGAGCTGGAGGCGGCGCGCGGGATCAAGCAGAAGCTCGGCAAGCGCCGCTGGTACGGGTTCGTCGCGATGCAGTCGCAGGTGTCGCGGCGGATCGGGCCCGTGCTGACGGTGTCGGAGTCGTCCAAGGTCGACATCGTCAAGGACTTCAAGGTCGACCCGCGCGACATCGACATCCTCCCGCTCGGCGTCGACACCCGGATCTTCCACCCGCGCGGGGAGCGGGTGCCCGGCCGGATCGTCGCGATGGCCAGCGCGGACGCGCCGATCAAGGGCGTGGACGTGCTGCTGCGCGCGGTCGCCAAGCTCGCCACCGAGCGGGACGTGCACGTGATCGTCGTGAGCCGCCCGCAGAAGGACGGCCCGACCGAGAAGCTCGTGCGGGAGCTGGCGCTCGGCGAGCGGGTCCGGTTCGTCCATGGGATCGGCGACGAGGAGCTGGGCGAGCTGATGGCGTCCGCGGAGATCGCCGTCGTCCCGTCCAGGTACGAGGGGTTCTCGCTGCCCGCGGTGGAGCACATGGCGTCCGGGACGCCGCTCGTCGCGAGCCGCGCCGGGGCGCTGCCCGAGGTCGTCGGCGACGCGGCCGTGCTGGTCGCGCCCGGGGACGTGGAGGAGCTCGCCGCGACGCTGCGCCGGCTGCACGACTCCGCCGCAGAGCGCGAGCGCGCCGGCGCGGCCGGGTTCGCGCGGGTCCAGGAGCGGTTCGCGTGGCCGGCGGTGGCGAAGGCCACGGTCGAGCACTACCGGGCCGCCATCGCCCAGCAGCACTACCGGCAGCTCGCGCGCAAGACCAGGTGAGGCACGGGCCACATTGGGAAAGCATTCCCGCGTCCCCCGTACGGAAGGAGCACGACCCTGCTGACCGTGGATTTCCAGCGGTTCCGCGTCTCGCCCGGAGACCGCGTCCTCGACATGGGATGCGGCGCCGGACGGCACGCGTTCGAGCTGTACCGCAGGGGTGCGCACGTCGTGGCCTTCGACCAGGACGCCGGCGAGCTGGCCGAGGTCGAGAAGATGTTCGGCGCGATGCGCGTCGAGGGTGAGGCGCCCGCGGACGCGAAGGCCGAGACCGTCCAGGGCGACGCCCTCGACCTGCCCTTCCCGGACGACCACTTCGACGGGATCGTCGCGTCGGAGGTGCTGGAGCACATCCCGGACGACATGCGGGCCATGCGCGAGCTGCTGCGCGTCCTCAAGCCGGGCGGGAAGCTCGCCGTGACGGTGCCGAGCTGGCTGCCGGAGCGGGTGTGCTGGGCGCTGTCGGAGGACTACCACACCGCGCCCGGCGGGCACGTGCGGATCTACACGCGCGCCGAGCTGGAGGCGAAGCTGAAGTCGATCGGGTTCCGGGTCGGCGGCCACCACCACGCGCACGGCCTGCACGCCCCGTACTGGTGGATCAAGTGCGCGGTCGGGGTGGACAACGACGCCAACCCGCTCGCGAAGGCCTACCACCGGGTCCTCGTCTGGGACATCATGAAGCGGCCGCTCGCCACCCGCGTCGCCGAGCGCGCGCTGAACCCGCTGATCGGCAAGAGCGTCGTCGTCTACTTCGCCAAGCCCGCGGTCCCGCGCAGGGCGGCCACGGCCGAGGAGACGGCGGATGCGGGCTGAGACCGGCCCGCCCGCGCTGCCGGGTGTCCTGTCGCCGGACGACGTCGTCGCGACGGCGCGGAGCATCACGGCGCAGCAGGAGGAGTCCGGCGCGATCCCCTGGTTCGCCCCGACCGCGGGCGTCCCGGGGCACGTGGACGCCTGGAACCACGTCGAGGCGGCGATGGCGCTGACCGTCGCCGGGTTCGGCGACGAGGCCCGCCGCGCGTACGAGTGGCTGCGCGGCGTCCAGCGCCCGGACGGGTCGTGGCCCGCGAAGTGGGTGCTGGGCGAGGTCACCGAGCCGGGAGGCGAGTCCAACCACGCCGCCTACGTCGCGGTCGGCGTCTGGCACGAGCTGCTGATGACCGGCGACGAGGAGTTCGCGCTGCGGATGTGGCCGGCGGTGCGGCGCGCGATCGACTTCACGCTCGGGCTGCAGACCCGGCGCGGCGAGATCATCTGGATGCGGGACGAGCACGGCCGCCCGTCCGACCACGCGCTGCTGACCGGCTGCTCGTCGATCTACCAGTCGCTGCGCTGCGCGGTCGCGCTCGGCGAGCACCTCGGCGAGCCGCAGCCGGAGTGGGAGCTGGCCGCCGACCAGCTCGGGCACGTGGTGGGCGCGCATCCGGAGGCGTTCGCCGACAAGAGCCGCTGGTCGATGGACTGGTACTACCCGGTGCTCGGCGGGCCCGTCCGCGGCGCGGCGGCGGCGCGGCGGTTCGCGGCCCGCTGGGACGCGTTCGTCGTGCCGGGCCTCGGCTGCCGCTGCGTGTCCGACCAGCCGTGGGTGACGGCGGCGGAGAGCTGCGAGCTGGTGATGGCGCTGGACGCGGCGGGCGACCGCGACCGGGCGCTGGAGCTGTTCGCCACCATCCAGCACCTGCGGCACGAGGACGGCTCGTACTGGACGGGCTGGCAGTTCGAGAACCGGCGGCACTTCCCCGGCGACCGCTCGACCTACACGGCGGCGGCGGTGGTCCTCGCGGCGGACGCGCTGGCGGACGCCTCGCCCGGCGCCCGGCTCTTCAAGGAGATCGCGGGACGGCCGCTCGGGCCGTGCGCGGCGTCCGACCCGATCGCCTGCGGCTGCGCGCTGGTCACGGTCGGCCGGGTGTGAGGGGGGCGGGTGTGAGCGGGTCGGAGTCGCCGACGCGCTCCAGCACGCGGAGCGAACCTGCCGCGCGGCGCTCCTCGAACGCGCCGCTCGCCAGTGCGCGGAGGTAAATGTGGTACGGCGGCTGACCGCCGTCGCTGGGGTCGGGGAAGACGTCGTGGATGACGAGCGCTCCGCCGGCGGCGACGTGCGGGGCCCAGCCCTCGTAGTCGGCCTGCGCGTGCTCTTCCGCGTGGCCGCCGTCGATGAACAGCAGGGCGAGCGGCGTCCGCCAGAGGGACGAGACCGTGCGGGACTGGCCGACGACGGCGACGACCTCGTCCTCAAGCCCGGCGGCCGCGATCGTCTTGCGGAACGTGGGGAGCGTGTCCATCCGGCCGGTGCGCGGGTCGACGAGGGACGGGTCGTGGTGCTCCCAGCCCCTCTGGTTCTCCTCCGAGCCGTGGTGGTGGTCGACGGTGACCACGATCGTCCCTGCCGTCCTTGCGGCGGCGCCCAGGTAGACGGCGGATTTGCCGCAGTAGGTGCCGACCTCCAGGAGCGGGCCGGCGCCGGCGAGGCGCGTCCCGTACTGCAGGGCCGTCTCGTACAGGGCGAGGCCCTCGTCGTCCGGCATGAAGCCCTTGGCGTGGCGCGCCGCGCGCAGCAGTTCCACGGGCATCGCGGGGCCTGCGGACGCCTCGGTGTCGGTCATCGGTCTCCCTCCGTCCGGGCACCATATACGACATCCTTGAACACGAGACGTGAGCCTTGCCCATCCAGACTGGAACGTGTTCTACTTTCGTGATGGCGGGCGAGGACGGTGAAGGGGAGAAGGCGATGAGAGTACGAGTCGACCCGCTGGTGTGCGAGGCCAACGCCGTGTGCGCCGGGCTCGCGCCCGAGGTCTTCGACCTCGATGACGAGGACGTCTTGCAGATCCTGGCGCCGGACGTCCCGCCGGAGGAGCAGGACCGCGTCCGGCACGCGGTGCGGTCGTGCCCGAAGGCCGCACTGACGCTGGACGAGTAGAACCGGTACCCGGCCCGCGCCCGCCGCCCTTCCGGAAACCCCCCGTCCCCCAAGTGGAGGCAGCATGGCACGCGCCGCGGTAATGCATGCGGTCGGCGACAGGGAACTCGACCTGCGCGACGACGTCCGGGCGGTCGGGCCGGGTCCCGACCAGGTGAAGGTCGAGATCAGGGCGACCGGGGTGTGCCACTCCGACCTGTCCACGATGAGCGGGGTGCTGCCGTCCGTCCAGCCGGCGGTCGTGGGGCACGAGGGCGCGGGGGTCGTGGCGGAGGTCGGCGAGCGCGTGACCGGCGTCCGGCCCGGCGACCACGTCGTCGTCAACTGGACGCCCGACTGCGGCGAGTGCGCCGACTGCCTGCGCGGCGAGCCGTACCTGTGCATTACCCACATCGCGCAGTCGTTCTCCGAGGCCCGCTTCGCGCTCGGCGACGGCACCCCGGCGTTCGGCATGGCGGGCACCGGGACGTGGGCGGAGGAGGTCGTGCTCCCCCGCCGCGGCGTGATCAAGATCGCGGACGACGTCCCGTTCGAGTACGCGGCGCTGCTCGGCTGCGGCATCCCGACCGGCGTCGGCGCGGTGATCAACACGGCGCGGGTGACGCCGGGCTCGACGGTCGCGGTGGTCGGCGCGGGCGGCGTCGGGCTCGCCGTCGTCCAGGGCGCGCGGATCGCGGGCGCGGCCACGATCCTGGCGATCGACCCGAACGAGGCCAAGCACCCGGTCGCCGAGCGGTTCGGCGCCACCCACACCACGACGCCGGACGGCCTGGACGAGGCCAAGGGCCTGCTCACGGGCGGCGCCGGGTTCGACTACGCGTTCGAGGTCGTCGGCAGGTCCGCCGCGATCACCACGGCGTGGGACGCGGCCCGGCGCGGCGGCGACGTCATCGTGGTCGGCGCGGGCGCCGCCGACGACGACTGGAGCCAGTCCGCGTTCGGGCTGCTGTTCGACGGCAAGACCCTCAAGGCGTCGCTGTACGGGGGCTGCGACCTCAAGCGCGACATCCCGCTGTTCGTCGACCTGTGGCGCGCCGGGCGGCTCGACATCGAGGGCCTGATCACCCGCCGGATCGGCTTCGCGGACATCAACGACGCCGTCCGCGCCCTGACCGACGGCGAGGCCATCCGCCAGGTCGTCCTGTTTTAGGGCGGCCCCAAGCGCGCCTTATGTATTGACCCTGAATGAAGTGAGCGTTTTCTCCCGAATCCGAGGGGCACCGATCCGGTCGCCATACCCCCACGGGAGGAGACCGTCCACCATGGCGACCCGATACCGGCCGCACATCAGCCTGGTCGGCCTCATCTACCTCGTCATCGGCCTGTTCATCGCCTGGGACCGGGGTTACATCGACGGCAGCCTGATCCGCCGCCTCGGCAGCGCGCTGCTGGCCGTGTTCCTCTGGTTCCTGATCCTGCTGGGCGTGGACCTCCACATCACCGCCTAGCGCCCGCCTCGACGGCAGGGCCGCGAGCAGGGCACGGGCCGTCCGTCAACCCCGCCCACGGAACGGCCCGTGTCCATCGCGACAGCCCCTCATCGCGCCACGGTCATAGACCGCAAAGTGGGACAGAGGTTACTTTCCGCCCATGACGAAAAAAGACTGTAGTTGCGGACATGGCGGCGGCTGCTCGTGCCCGAAGGGGTGCTCCTGCGGCTGCAACGGCTGAGCACGCGGGCACGTACTCCGTCCCCGCCTACTTCGGGACGGGCGCGTGCCAGAGAAGCGGGCCCTCCGTGCGCGCTCCGGCCGTGGCGCCGACGGCCAGCACGGCGGAGCCCGTGGTCGCCAGCGCGGTGAGCCGCTGGTCGCCGGGCCCCGACAGGCCGGGCACCTGGTGACGGCTCCATGAGACGCCGTCCGCCGACGTGAGGACGGCGCCGTCCCCCTTCGAGGTGCTCGCCGCCACGACGAAACCGTTCGGCGTGGCCGTGACGGCGGTGGCGGTGACGTCCGCGCCGAGGCCCTGCGGGGTCCAGGTCGTCCCGCCGTCCACGGAGACCAGCGGCGCGGCGCCGGCGCCGATCGCGACCAGGGTCCTGCCGTTGGCGGCGATCTCGATGAGCGGGCCGATGGCGAGGCCGGACGGGAGTTTGGCGGCCGTCCATCGGATGCCGTCCGGGGACGTCCACACGGCGGGCGCCCTGTCTCGGTGTCCGACCGCGACGTACTTGCCCGCCGCCGCGGTGATGTCGGCGGCGGAGCCGTCCAGGACGGTGCGCCGCCACCCCCGGAGATCGGCCGAGCGCCATGCCGCGCCCGCGCCGACCGCGACATAACCGGACGGGCCGGACGTGACCGCCACGGGCGGCGGGCCGCCGGGGAACGCCGACTTCCGCCAGGCCAGCCCGTCCTGCGAGGTCAGCGCGAGGGGGCCGGGCGCCGCGCCGGCGCTGCGCCCCACGGCGAGCCAGCCCTTGCTCCCGTGGACGACGTCCGACAGCCATCCGCCGGTGCCGGGGAACCGGGCCCGCGTCCAGGCGCGTCCGTCGGGGGCGCTCCAGATCGCCGCGCCGCCGTTCGTGCTGCCCACGGCGACGGAAGGCCGCCCGGGGCCCGCGGCGAGCGACCTGATCGACCGCTCCGGACGGACGGCGCCCGGCACGCTCCGCAGATCCACGCCGGACAGGTAGGCGTCGTTGCCCTGCCGCCCCGAGATCACGAGCGTGCGGGCGGCGGCGAGCGTCAGGGCGCTGCTCTCCACCGCCGCCGGGACGGTCCCGCCCGGCCGCCAGGTCCGCCCGTCGTCGCTCCGCAGCACGTTGCGCGCGCCCTTCGCGCCCCGCACCAGGACGGCCAGTCCGCCGTTCCCGCCGAACCGCTCGATGCCGTACCCGCCGAACCGGCTCGCCGCCTGCCATCTCTGGCCGTCCACCGAGGTGAACAGGACTCCGAAGCGCTGCGTCTTCCGGCTCTTCTTCCGGCCGGTCGTCAGCCTTCCCTCGCGGACGGTCGCGAACCAGCCCGGCCCGACCGTCAGCCCCTTCGTCGGGCCGTACGAGCCCTGGGCCTGCGGGACGGGCGCCACCGTCCAGGTGCGTCCTCCGTCCGCGGACCGCCAGAGGCCGTCGGCGCGGACCGTGCGGGTGACCTTCTTCCCGCCCTTCCTCGCGGTGACCTTCCTGGCATACGTCCCGTGCACGACCAGGACGTTCCCGTGCGAGGCCACGCGGTCGAGGCTCGTGACCCCCTTGGGGCCGGCGGCGCGCAGCCACGTCCGGCGGTCAGCCGACGTCCATACGGCGGCGCGGCCTGCGGACATGCCCACCGCGACGAAGCCGGAGTCGGTGCGGGTCAGGGCGTTCACCGTGTCGGACGGGGTGAACGGCGCGCCGAGCGGAAGCCGCGTCCAGGTCTTCGCGGTGGCGCTCGTCCACGCCACCGGGGCGCCGCCGGACGACCGGCCGAGCGCCAGCCAGTTCCCGGCCGATCCGGTGACGTGGCGCGGGCTGTCGCCGCGCGGGAGCGCCGAGCCGTCCGCCGCGCCCACGTCGGCGACCGACCAGGTCCGCCCGCCGTCGGTGGAGACGAGGAACTGGGCGCGCTCCCGTCCGGGGACGCCGTCGCCCTCGGTTCCCGCGGCGACGATCGTCCCGCCGGCGGCGGAGACGGCGGTGAGCTCCTGGACGAGCCCGTCGGTCGCGGCGGCCGGGTCGGGGGCGAACAGCGCGTCCGCCGCCACCGGTCCCGGGACGCCCGCCGGCCGCACCGGCTCCTCGCCCCAGGACGCGCCGACGATCACGCCGCCGGCGACCGCGACGAGCCCCACCGCGACCGCCAGCCGCGTCCACAGCGCAGGCTCGGCGGCCGGCCTCGGGGGCCCCGCCACCAGCACGTCATGAGGATCGGGCAACGCCCCGCTCGCCGCCTTGCGGGCCGGAGGCTTCCGCGCGGCAGGCTTCGGAGCGGAGGGCTTGGGGGGCGCGGTCGGGCGGGGAGCGGGCTTCGGGACTTCCGGGGGGACGGCGGGCGGGTCGGCGGGTGGGTCGGTGCGCTCCCTGGGCCCGGCTCCGTGGCCCCAGCGCAGGCCGGCGGCGCGCCATGCCTCGTACGCGCGCTGCCAGGGCGAGAGGGTCGCGGGCATGTCCGCGAGGTCGCCGGCGACGCCGAACGTCAGCCGCCGCCGGACCTGGCGGGAGCCGGCGGGCTCCTCCTCGGCCGTCCGCCGGGCCTCGTCCTGCTCCGGGGTCCTCGCCGTCACACGCGCTCCTTCACGGTCCTGTCGGACCACCATCAAATCGCGCCACGCCGGTCCATGTACGGACATCCGCGTGAACGGCGGCCGATGGGGCCGCGGGAGCGTTCTATCACTTCACGCCCGGCGTATACGATCTTTTGCCTCGATCGTCCCCTTGTAGGCATAACCACGGATATGGACGACCGGCGCGCCGGCGGGCGGGACGCCGTGGACCTCGGCGGAGACGCCCACGCCGTCCGTCTCCACGCGGATGCCCGGCGGGACGACGATCTCGACCGCGGACTTGTACGCGAGCACCCGCAGCACCGTGACCTGCCCGTCCAGTTCGGCGGCGCGCAGGTCGAGCAGCCCGGTGCCCTTGTACACGGCGACCGTGAACCGCTCCGGCAGCCGCCAGCGCCCGGCCCGCTTGACCGAGCCCTTGTAGGCGAGCTGGAAGCGTCCGACCGGCGATCGTTCGGAGCCCTCCGGGGCGACCCGCGCCCCTCCGGCCGCCGGCAGGTCGGCGGCGACGGCGCTGAGCTGCCCCTGCGTGCGCGCCGCGAGCACGATGTCGATGCGCTCGTCGAGCTCCGCCTCGCTCAGCCGTCCCTCCGCGAAGGCCGTGTGCAGCCGGACGAGCACCTCGTCGCGGTCTCGGTCCGAGGCCCGGACGGCCTGGGACTGCTGCTCGACGCTCATCGCATCTCTCCCCTCGGGTGCCTCTGCGAGGCCAAGTCGAGATGTATCTTAACCCTTCGCCCCTCGGTTTTCGAGACATTGACCGCATCCCGACGCGCGATCTTGCCTGCGGACCCGCCGGACGTCCGTCCGCTAGATTCGGAAGCGGCCAGCACCAAGGGGGGACGATCGATGGGCGGGACGCTCGGCCGCACGCACGGTCCGTACACGCTGTACGACCTGGACGCGCTCCCCGAGGACGGCCGCCGCTACGAGCTCGCCGACGGCTGGCTGAACGAGCTGCCAGGCGACCTTTGGCACGACCACGCCGCCGGCCAGCTCAAGGCGATCCTCAAGGAGGCGGCCCGGCACGCGGACGCCGACGTCCACGTCGCCGGGGCCCCGCAGGACGTGACCACCCCGGCCGGCGTCCGAAAACCGGACGTCTTCGCCGTCACCCGCGACACCGCCCGCGCCGCCCTGGAGCGCCAGACCCGCACCTACTACGGCCCCGACCTCCTCCTGGTCGCCGAGGTCGTCACGCCCCGCACCGTGAACGAGCAGATCGACCGCGTCCGCAAGGTGGACGAGTACGCCGCGACCGGCATCCCCCACTACTGGCTCGTCGACCTGGAGCCCCGTCCCGCCATCACCTTCCTGGAGCTCGTGGACGGCCGCTACGAGCTGGCCGGCAAGGCCCGCTCCGGCGAGACGGTCACCCTGGACCGCCCCTACCCGATGGCCTTCGATCCCGCCCGCCTCTCCGAGATGGACTGACCGCCGCACGACCCGCGGACCGGGTGCGCAAGACTGGCCCGGCGTAGACGATCAAGGAGTGAACGCGATGGCGGAAGTCATGCGGGCGGTCCGGCAGGACGTCGCCGGCGGTCCCGAGGTGCTCAAGGTGGTCGAGGTCGAGCGCCCGGAGCCGGGGCCCACCGAGGTCCTCGTCCGGGTGCGGGCGGCGGGCGTGAACCCGACCGACTGGAAGCACCGGGCGGGCGGCGGGTTCCTGGGCGAGCCGCCGTTCGTCCTGGGCTGGGACGTGTCCGGCGTGGTGGAGAAGGCCGGGCTCGGCGTCACGATCCACAGGCCGGGCGACGAGGTCTTCGGCATGCTCCGGTACCCCTTCGGGGCGGGGTCGCACGCCGAGTACGTCGTCGCTCCGGCGCGGACGTTCGTGTTCAAGCCGCCCGAGATCGACCACGTCCAGGCCGCCGCGCTGCCGCTGGCCGGGCTGACCGCCTGGCAGGCGCTGGTCGACACGGCGCAGGTGAAGCACGGGCAGCGGGTGCTTATCCACGCGGCGGCGGGCGGCGTCGGGCATCTGGCCGTGCAGATCGCCAAGCACATGGGCGCCCACGTGATCGGGACGGCGAGCGCCGCCAAGCACGAGTTCCTGCGCGGGCTCGGCGCGGACGAGGCGATCGACTACCGCGAGGTCGACTTCGCCGAAGTCGTCAAGGACGTCGACATCGTCGTCGACACGATCGGCGGCGACTACGGGCCGCGTTCGCTGCGCACCCTGCGGCCCGGCGGCGTGCTGGTGTCGCTGGTGCTCAGCAGGCTCGACGCGATCGACGCCGGGGCGGCCGGGGTGCGCGCGGAGACGCTGCTGGTCGAGCCCGACTTCCACGCGATGACGTGGCTCGCCGCGCTCGCCGAGGCCGGGTCGCTGCGCGCCGAGATCGACTCGGTGTTCCCGCTGGAGGACGCCGCGAAGGCGCACGAGCGGGGCGAGACCGGCCGCGTCACCGGCAAGATCGTCCTCACCGTGGGCGGGACCGCCTAGGCTTGATCATGTGCTGCTGCTGACGACGCTCGACGGCTGGCGGGCCCAGCCCGGTCCCCGGTTCGTGCTGTCCGAGGCGGGGGCGGTGTGGGCGCCGGACGACGAGGCAGGGGCGCTGGCCGTCGCCGACGACGTGTTCGCGGACGGGCAGGTCGTCGCGGTCGCGCTCGACCCGGAGCCCGGCGCCGCGCCGCCGCGCGGGGTGGTCGACCGGACGGCGGCGGCCCGCGTCCGGTACGCGCGGCGCGGCCCGGACGGGCGGCACGCGGCGCTCCTCGACCGCCCCGCGACCGCCGAGGCGCTGGACCTGCTGCCGCATCCCGAGGGCGGCTGGTACCGCGAGACGTGGCGATCGGACGCGGCCTTCACCCCGGACGGCTACCCGGACGAGCGGGCCTCCGCCACCGGCATCTACTTCCTGCTGCCGCCGGGCGAGGAGTCGGTCTGGCATGCCGTCCGGTCCGCCGAGCTGTGGCTGTGGCATCGCGGCGGCCCGCTGTCGCTGCTCCTCGGCGGCGGCGGGGAACGTCCGTCCGGGGCGCCGGAGCGGGTCACGCTGGGCCCGGACGTGACGGACGGGCAGGTGCCGCAGGCCGTCGTCCCGCCCGGCGTCTGGCAGGCGGCGCGCCCGGCCGGGCCGGAGGAGGTGCTGGTGAGCTGCGTGGTCTCGCCGGGCTTCGACTTCGCCGACATGAAGTTCGATCACCAGCCCGGATGAGGGAGCGGCGCACCGCTCCCGTGCGTGGCCTCACGGGAGCGGCACGCCGCAGGTCAATCGGAGGACGCGGGCGCGTCGGACGAGAACGCCGCGTCGAACGCGGCGGCAGGCGGCTCCATCGCGTTGAGCGCCCGGACGAACTCCAGGGCCTCGGGGGCGCCCTGCAGCCGGTCCATCCCGGCGTCCTCCCACTCGATCGAGATCGGGCCGCCGTAGCCGATGGAGTTGAGGGCGCGGAACACGTCCTCCCAGGGGACGTCGCCGCGGCCGGTGGAGATGAAGTCCCAGCCGCGCCGCAGGTCCGCCCACGGCAGGTGGGACGACAGGCGCCCGCGGCGGCCGTCGCCCGTGCGGACCTTCGTGTCCTTGCAGTCGACGTGGTAGATCCGGTCGCGGAAGTCGAACAGGAAGCCGACCGGGTCGAGGTCCTGCCAGACGAAGTGGGACGGGTCGAAGTTCAGCCCGAACGCGGGACGGTGCCCGATCGCGTCGAGCGTCCGGACGGTCGTCCAGTAGTCGTAGGCGATCTCGCTCGGGTGGACCTCGTGCGCGAACCGGACGCCGGCCTGGTCGAACACGTCCAGGATCGGGTTCCAGCGGTCGGCGAAGTCGGCGTAGCCGCGCTCGACCATCGCGTCGGGGACGGGCGGGAACATCGCGACCGTGTGCCAGATCGAGGAGCCGGTGAACCCGACGACCGTGTCGACGCCCAGCGCGGCGGCGGCCAGGGCCGTATCCTTCATCTCGGCGGCGGCGCGCCGCCGGACGCCTCCGGGCTCGCCGTCGCCCCAGATGCGCGGCGGCAGGATCGCCTGGTGGCGCTCGTCCGGGATGTCGCAGACGGCCTGCCCGACGAGATGGTTGGAGATCGCCCACACCTTCAGGTCGTGCTTGGCGAGGATCTCCAGCCGGCGCGGGATGTAGGCGTCGTCGGCGAGGGCCTTGTCGACCTCGAAGTGGTCGCCCCAGCAGGCGATCTCCAGGCCCTCGTAGCCCCAGCCGGACGCGAGCCGGCAGACGTCCTCGAACGGCAGGTCCGCCCACTGGCCGGTGAACAGCGTGATCGGTCGTGCCACTTCACTGACTCCCTTCGATGTCGACCCACTGCCGCGAGGCGGCGCTGCCGGCGACCGCGGCGAGGACGCGCTGCACCTGGAGGCCGTCGGCGAACGAGGGGCTCGGGTCAGCGCCGTCCGCGATGGCGGTGAGCAGGTCGGCGATCTGGTGGGTGAACGTGTGCTCGTACCCCAGGATGTGACCGGGCGGCCACCACCGTCCGGCGTACGGGTGAACGGGCTCGGTCACGACGATCCGCCGGAAACCGGACACCGCCGGATCGTCGGCCGCGTCGTGGAACCACAGCTCGTTCAGCGACTCCAGGTCGAACGCCAGCGCGCCGGACGAGCCGCTGACCTCGATGCGCAGCGCGTTCTTGCGTCCGGTGGCGAACCGGGTGGCCTCGAACGTCGCCAGCGCGCCGCCGCCGGTGCGGCCGATGAACAGGGCGGCGTCGTCCACGGTGACGCGGGCCGTGCCGCCGCCGGGCAGCGGACGTTCCGGGACGAACGTGTCCAGCAGCGCCGACACCCCGACGAGCGACTGCCCGGTGATGAACTGCGCCGTGTCGACGATGTGCGACGCGATGTCGCCGAGCGCGCCCGACCCGGCCCTGTCGCGGTCCAGCCGCCAGGTGAACGGGGCCCGCGGGTCGGCGAGCCAGTCCTGGAGGTACTGCGCGCGGATGTGCCGGACGGTCCCGATGCGGCCCTCGGCCACCAGCCGGCGGGCGAGCGTGACCGCCGGGACGCGCCGGTAGTTGAACCCGATCATCGACCGGACGCCGCGCGCCCGCGCCCGCTCCGCCGCCGCGGCCATCGCCTCGGCCTCCGCGACCGTGTTGCCGAGGGGCTTCTCGCACAGCACGTGCTTGCCCGCGTCGAGCGCGGCGACGGCGATCTCGGCGTGGGTGTCGCCGGGCGTGCAGATGTCGACGATCTGGACGTCGTCGCGGCGGAGCAGCTCCTTCCAGTCGGTCTCCACCGACGCCCAGCCGAGCGATGCGGCGGCCGCGGCGGCGCGCTCGGCGGAGCGTCCGGCCAGGGCGGTCATGACGGGCGTCAGCGGCGGCGCGAAGAACGGCCCGACGCTGCGCCACGCCTGCGAGTGGGCGCGTCCCATGAACGCGTGCCCGACCATCCCGACCCCGACGGTCGTCGTCATATCTGCTCCCCTAAAGTTTCCGACCGGCGCGCCCGCCCCCCACCCGGCGGACGCGCCGGCGCCCCCGCGGCTCAGGACTCGAAACCGAGCGGCATGTAGCGGTCCACGTTGGCCTTCGTGATCGTCTCGGACGCGAGCGTGAGCGACTGCGGCGCCTGCTGCTCGACCAGGTCGGCCATGCCCTTGCCCTGCGCGACCAGCCGGCCCAGCTTGATCGCGGACGCGGCCATCGTCGGCGAGTAGGTGACGGTCGCCTCCAGCACCCCGCCGGCCTTGATCTCGCGCATCGCGTTGGCCGAGCCCGCGCCGCCGACCATGAAGAACTCCTTGCGGCCCGACTGCTTGATCGCGGCGAGCACGCCGACGCCCTGGTCGTCGTCGTGGTTCCACAGCGCGTCGATCTTCTTGTGCGCGCGCAGCAGGTTGGAGGCGACCTGGTTGCCGGACTCGACGGTGAACTTCGCGTCCTGCTTCGCGGTGACGGAGAAGCCGTAGGACTTCAGCGCGTCCGCGAAGCCCTTGCTGCGGTCCTGCGTCAGCGGCAGCGTCGCGATGCCCTGGATCTCCACGATCACCGGGTCCGAGACGCCCTTGTCCTTCAGCTTCTTGCCGACGTAGTGCCCGGCGGAGACGCCCATGCCGTAGTTGTCGCCGCCGATCCACGTCCGGTAGGACAGCTTGTCGGGGAAGACGCGGTCGAGGTTGACGACCGGGATGCCGGCGTCCATCGCCTTGCGCGCGACCTGGTTGAGCTGCTCGCCGTCGTTCGGCAGGATCACCAGCGCGCCGACCTTCGCGCGGATCAGCGACTCGACGGCGGAGATCTGCTGGTTGATGTCGTTGGTCGGCTCCACCGGCTTGAACGTGACGTCCGGGTACTTCTTGGCCTGCGCCTCGGCGTTCTTGGCGATCGCCGCGATCCAGCCGTGGTCGGCGGCGGGCGCGGAGAACCCGAGCGTCACCTGCTTGCCCGGCTTGTCGTTGTCGCCGCCGAGCGTGCCGGCCTGCGCGGCGGGCGCCGGGTCGTCCTCGCTGTTGCTCGTGCAGGCCGCGGCGAGGGTGCCGGCCGCGACGACGGCGCCGCCGAACAGCACGCCTCTGCGGGACGGACGAGATGTGTGATCGCTCATGACGTGCTCCTGGTCATGGGGTGGACGTCGAGGGGTGGACGGGGTGGTCGGGCTGGTCAGGCGGGCGCGCGGAGCCCGCGGCGTTGCAGCAGCACGGCGATCACGATGATCACGCCTTTGGCGATGAGCTGGTCGCTGGTCTGCAGGCCGTTGAGGATGAACAGGTTGGTGATGAGGGTGAAGATCAGCACGCCGAGGATGGACCCGGCGATGGTGCCGCGCCCGCCGGTCAGCAGCGTCCCGCCGATGATGACGGCGGCGATCGCGTCCAGCTCGTACAGCTCGCCGTGGGTGCTGGAGCCGGTGGTGGTCAGCGCCATGATGATGATCGCGGCGATGCCGCAGCAGAACCCGGACAGCGCGTACAGCAGCAGCGTGTGCCGGCGGACGTCGATGCCCGCGAGCCGCGCCGCCTCCCGGTTCCCGCCGACCGCGAACGTCCGGCGGCCGAACGTGGTGCGGTTGAGCAGCAGCCACCCGGCGACGGCGACGGCCGCGAAGATGTACACCAGCAGCGGCAGCCCGATGAGCTTCGTCGTGGACAGCGCCTCGATCGCGTCGTTCTCCGGGCGGATCAGCTGGGTCTTGCGGTCCGACATCCGCTGCGCGAGGCCCCGCGCGGCGACGAGCATCGCGAGCGTGGCGATGAACGGGACCATCCGCCCGTAGGAGATCAGCAGCCCGGTCACGACGCCCGACCCGGTGCCGACGAGGATCGCGCACATCGCCATGACCGCCGGGCCGTACGACTGCGTCGCGAGGGTCGTGGCCCACACCGACGCCAGCGCCATGACCGACCCGACCGACAGGTCGATCCCGCCGCCGATGATCACGAAGGTCTGGCCGACGCTGATCACGCCGATGGTGGCGGCGAGCACGAGGACGCCGACCGCGTTCCCGGTCGTCGCGAAGTTCTCCGGCTCGGTGATCAGCCCGGCCGCGCAGAGCAGCACCAGCGCCGCGACCAGCCCGAGGTGCCGGATCTCGCCGACGCCGGCCGGCCCGCCGTTCCCGACCTTCTTCGTCAGGGAGACCAGGGTGCCGTCGCGCTCGTTCAGACCCGCCTTGGTCACAGGGCGCTCCCTTCCATGATCATGTTGAGCACGGCGGCCTCGTCGAGGTCGCGGGCGTCGCCGGTGTGCACGACCCGCCCGTCGCGGACGACGAGGACCCGGTCGGCGAGCCCGAGCACCTCGGGGACCTCGCTGGACACCAGCAGCACCCCGATGCCCCGTCCGGCCAGGTCGTGGATCAGCGCGTACAGCTCGGCGCGGGCGCCGACGTCGACGCCGCGGGTCGGCTCGTCCAGGATCAGCAGCCGCAGCCCGGTCCCGTCCTTTTCGGCGGCGCCCAGCAGCCAGCGGGCGAGGACGACCTTCTGCTGGTTGCCGCCCGACAGCGTCACGACGGGACGTCCCGGGTCGGGCGGGCGGATGTCGAGCGCCTCGATCTGGCGGCGCACGTCGGCGAGCTCGCGGCGGCGGCTGAGCCAGCCGAACGACGCGTACCGGGACAGCGCGGCGACGCTGACGTTCCCCGCGACGCTGTCGTCCGGCATCAGCGCCTGGCTCTTGCGCTCCTCCGGCGCCATGCCCATGCCGCGCCGCACCGCCGCGCCCGTGTCGCCGGGACGCACCGGACGCCCGTCGACGAGCACCCGCCCCCGGGCCGGTCGCCGCGCCCCGTAGACGGTCTCCAGGATCTCCGAGCGCCCGGACCCGACGAGCCCCGCGAGCCCGACGATCTCGCCCGCGCGGACGGTGAACGACACGTCCTCGAACGATCCCGGCAGCGTCAGGTCCTCGACGCGGAGGATCTCCGGACGGTCGCCGCGCGGCTTTTCGGAACGTTCCGGGAAGACGTACTCGACGTCGCGTCCCGTCATCAGCGACACGATCTCGCCGGTGGACGTGGTGCGCGCGGGCAGCCCGACCGCGACGGCCCGGCCGTCCTTGAGGACGGTCACCCGGTCGCCGATCTGGCGGATCTCCTCCAGCCGGTGCGAGATGTAGACGACCGCGACGCCCGCGCCGGTCAGCTCCCGGATGATGCGGAACAGGTTGTCGACCTCGTCGTGCGCGAGCGCGGCGGACGGCTCGTCCATCACGATGAGGCGCGCGTCGTGCGACAGCGCGCGGGCCATGCTGACGACCTGCTTGCCCGCCGCGGGCAGCCGCCCGACCTCGCGGCGCGGCGGGATCTCGGCGTGCCCGAGCCGGCCGAGCAGCTCGCGCGCCGCCCGCTCGGCGTCGCCGCGCCGGGTGAACCCGAACCTCGCCTTCTCGTGGCCGAGGAAGACGTTCTCCGCGACCGACAGGCCGTCCACCAGGTCCAGCTCCTGGTAGATGGTCGCGATGCCCGCCCGCATCGCGGCGGTCGGCCCGGCGAGCCGCACCGGCGCGCCCGCGAAGACGATCTCGCCCGCGTCCGGCTGGTGCGCGCCGGCGAGCACCTTGATGAGCGTCGACTTGCCGGCGCCGTTCTGGCCGAGCAGGCAGTGCACCTCGCCGGGGCGCACGTCGAGGTCGACGCCGTCCAGCGCGCGGACGCCGGGGAACTGCTTGACGATGCCGCGCATCACCAGCAGCGGTTCGGGTTCGGACGAGCCCATCGGGCCTCCTCGGGGGCGGGAGCCGATAAGGGAACGGGGTCGGGGTTGGGTTGTGTCAGGCGGCGGAGAAGGAGAAGACGTGGTCGCTGATGAGCCGGGCGCCGCCGACGACGCCGGCGGTCCCGGCGAGCTCGGACAGCACGATCGGGAGGTTGCCGGTCGCGAGCGGCGCGGACCGGCGGTAGACGACGCTGCGGATCTCGGCGAGCAGCGCGTGGCCGAGCCCGGCGACGCCGCCCGCGATGATGACGAGGCCCGGGTTGAAGAAGCTGACGAGCCCGGCGAGGACCTGCCCGACGTGCCGGCCGCCCTCCCGGATGAGCCGCACGGCGACCGGGTCGCCCGCCGCGGCGGCCTCGCCGACGTGCCCGGCGGTCAGCTCCCCGTGGGTCTGCAGCAGCGCGGCGAGCTGCGGCGACTCCCCCGAGGCCGCGGCCGCGGCGGCGTCCCGCGCGAGCGCCGCGCCGCCGAAGAACGCCTCCAGGCAGCCCGCGTTGCCGCAGGCGCAGGTCGGGCTCTTGTCAGACTGGGCGCCGTCCACGCGGATGTGGCCGATGTCGCCGGCGCTGCCGGACACGCCGCGGTAGATGGCGCCGTCCACGACGATGCCGCAGCCGATCCCGGTGCCGATCTTGACGAGCAGGAAGTCGTCCACCGCGCGGGCGACCCCGGCGTGCAGCTCGCCGAGCGCCATCAGGTTCACGTCGTTGTCGACCAGCACCGGGCAGCCGAGCTCCTGGCCGATCGCGTCCCGGATCGGGAAGCGGTCCCAGCCGGGCATGATCGGCGGCACGACCGGCATGCCGTCCCGGAAGCTGACCGGCCCGGGGACGCCGATGCCGGTGCCGTGCACCTGCGGGATGAGGCCCTCGTCGCGCAGCTTGCCGAGCAGGTCCAGGGCCCGGTCGAGGACGACGGTCGCGCCCTGCCGCACGTCGCACTGCTCGGCGACGTGCCCGAGAACCTCCAGCTGGCCGTCGGTGACGGCGACGTCGATCGAGGTGGCGCCGATGTCGAACGCGACGAACCGCAGCCGCGGCGACAGCCGGACGATCCCGGACCGCCGCCCGCCCCGGGACGCCGCCAGCCCCGCGCCCTCCACCAGCCCGAGCTCGACGAGCCGGTCCAGCTCCACGGCCAGCTTCGACCGCGACAGCCTGACGACGTCGCCCAGCTCGGCGCGCGAGCGCGGGCCCTCGTCGCGCAGCAGCCGCAGCAGCCGTGCCTGATGCACGTTCTGCGGACGAGCCGACATGCGCATCACGCCGTCCTCTCCTGGCCGGGCCCCGAGTCGCAGGGCTTGGCGAGAAGGTAACCGGCTTTCGCCGCCCTGAGAAGACCTTTCTTCTAGATCATCTCAACTTTTTCCAGCCAGAGGACAAAGATCAGCGTGCAACGGCCCCCGCGGCACTGCCGCGGGGGCCGTCGGGCCGTTCGGTCGTTCGGTCGCCGTTCGGCGGCGCTAGTAGCTGATCGTCGCCTGGCGGCTGCTCATCGTGCGCATGATGTGCTCGACGAGCGTGATGAGCACCTGCTTGGCGTCCTCGCGGTCGCGCGCGTCGCAGGAGATCACCGGGATGTCGGGCGACAGGTCCAGGGCGTCGCGGACCTGGTCGGCGGTGTGCCGCCCCGGCCCGTCGAACCGGTTCACGCCGATGATGAACGGCAGCCCGCGCCGCTCGAAGTAGTCCACGGAGGCGAAGCAGTCGGCCAGGCGCCGGGTGTCCACCAGGACGACGGCGCCGAGCGCACCCTTGGCCAACTCGTCCCACATGAACCAGAACCGGTCCTGGCCGGGCGTCCCGAACACGAACAGCACGAGGCCGTTCGGCAGGGTGATCCGCCCGAAGTCCATCGCCACGGTCGTCGTCGTCTTGGCGGCGACGGCGGTGGTGTCGTCGATCCCGATGCTCTTCTCGGTCATCGCCTCCTCGGTGCGCAGCGGGCGGATCTCGCTGACCGCGCTGACCAGGGTGGTCTTGCCGACGCCGAAACCACCGGCCACGAGGATCTTCACCGTCAGCGCGGAGTCGCCCTGTGAGGCGTCCGCGTCAGAGCGCACGGATTCCATCGATCACTTCCTTGAGTACGCGCTCGCTGGGGAACTGCGCCACCGGCGCGGGTCGCCGGACCTGAATCAGCGAGCGGTCGAGCAGATCGCCGAGCAGGACACGGACGACCCCGAGGGGGAGTTCCAGATCCGACGCTATCTCGGCGACCGACAGCGGTGTGCGGCAAAGCTCCAAGATCATGTGATGTTCCGGCGCCCACGGCGCCGCCGAAGGGGGGTCGTCCGCGGGTTCCGGCCCGGCCACGGCGGCGATCAGGGCGACGAGGTCGAACTCGTCGCCCTGGTAGTGCGTGCGGCCTCCGGTGAGCGCGTAGGGCCTGACCACCGGGCCCGCCGCGTCCTCGTCCTCGTACCAGGCGGCGTCCCCCATGCCTCACCCCCCGCCCGGCTCGGCGGCGGCCCGCGGGTCCGCCGACAGGTGCTGCCCGACGCGGGCGACGAGCATCGCCATCTCGTAGGCGATGATCCCGAGGTCGGCGTCGGCGGCGGCGAGCACGGCGAGGCACGCGCCGTGCCCGGCGGCGGTGACGAACAGGAACGACGACTCCATCTCCACGATCGTCTGCCGGACGGGCCCGCCGCCGAACGACTCCCCGGCCCCGCGCGCGAGGCTCTGGAAGCTGGCGGCCACGGCGGCCAGGTGGTCGGACGACTCGCGGGCCAGCCCGCTCGACGCCGCCATCCGCAGCCCGTCGCTGGACAGCACCACCGCGTTCTGCACCGCGTCCACCCGCTGGACGAGGCTGTCCAGCAGCCAGTCCAGCTCGCCGCCGGCCCTGCCGTTCGGGACGTCCGCGCCGGAGTACTGGGCCTCTGTCATGGGGTGTCGTCCTCCTGGTCGCCTGGTCTCCGCTCCTGCTCGCCCGGTTTCCCTGCCGGCTCGGCGCCGGCCGCGTCCTGCCTGCCGCGCTGCCAGCCGCGCTGCATGGCGGACATCATCGATCGCATCGCCTCGGGCGAGCGCTCCGTGGACTCGTCCCCGCTCCCGTCCGGCGCCTTGCCCGGCGCGGGGGGCGCGTCCATCGGCACGGGCGCGGACAGCGGCATGGCGGGCTCGGCGGGCACCGGCTCGGCGGGCGCCGCCGGCTCGGGCTTCGCCGGGGCGGGCGGCGGGACGGGCGGAGCGGCGGGCGAGGCCTGGCCCTTGGCCGCCAGGCGCTCGTCGACCCGCCGTTTGAGCTGCGGCGCGAGATGCTGCTGCCGCCGCCGCTTGGGCAGCTCGCCCTTCTTCGGCGGAGCCGCCGGCTCCGCTTCCGGTTCAGATTCGTCTTGGGGTTGAGCCTCGGTGTCCGCCTCGGGCTCGGCGGCCAGCCGGACGGCGCCGCCGGTCACCGACAGGTCGGCCTCCCGGTTCGGCAGCTCCGGCATCGGCCCGGTCAGCCGGCGCGCCACCGGTTCCTGCTCGGCGTCCTCCACGATCAGCGTCCCGGGGATCAGCGCGACCGCGGTCGTCCCCCCGTACGGGGACGGGCGCAGCGTGACCGTGATCTCGTGCCGCTCCGCCAGCCGCGCCACGACGAACAGCCCGAGCTGGGCGCTGTCGGCCGGGTCGAACTCCGGCGGGCTGGCGAGCCGCTCGTTGGCGGCGCGCATCGCCTCCTCGGTCATGCCGAGGCCGCGGTCCTCGACCTCGATCGCGAACCCGTTGGCGACGGCCTGGCCGCTGACCCGCACCGGCGACTGCGGCGGCGAGAACGTCGTGGCGTTCTCGACCACCTCGGCGAGCAGGTGGATGACGTCGGAGACGGCGGAGCCGCGCAGCGCGATCCGCGGCAGCGGCTGCACCCGGACGCGCGGGTAGTCCTCGACCTCGGCGACGGCGCCGCGGACCACGTCCACCAGCGGGACGGGGCGCCGCCAGCCGCGCCCGGCCGTCTTCCCGGCGAGGATGACCAGGCCCTCCGCGTGCCGCCGCATGCGGGTCGCGAGATGGTCGAGGCGGAACAGGTCCGACAGCTCGGACGGGTCCTCGGTGCGGCGCTCCATCGTGTCGAGCAGCCCGAGCTGGCGGTGCAGCAGCGCCTGGTTGCGGCGGGCGAGGTTGACGAACACCTCGCTGATCCCGCGCCGGGCCGCGACCTCGCCCTCGGTGGCCAGCACGACGGCGTCGCGGGCGCGGTCGAACGACTCGGCGATCTGCCGGATCTCGTCGATGCGGTAGCCGTCCTCCGGCGCCGGCTCGGGCTCCGGATGCCGCCCTGCGGCGATCTCCTTGCCGAGCCCGGGGAGCCGTTCGCGGGTGAAGGACACGACGCCGGCGGTGAGCGTCCGGCATTCGCGCAGCAGCCGCCGCGAGACGCGGGTCGCGATGAGGGACGACAACACGATCGCGAGCAGCCCGAGGCCGCCCGCCAGCCCGAGCCGCAGGAACGTGCCGACGGCGATGCCCCGGGCGTCCTCGACGGCGTCGGCGAGCATCCGCTCCGCGAAGTCCTCCATGCGGTCGATGACGGCGCCGGCGGCGTTCCGCCAGGCGTCCGCGTCGACGGCCTGGGCACGCTCGCCGAGCGCGGCGGACCGCCCCGTCCTTGCCCGCGCCTCGGCGCCGCCGATGACCTGGTCCTCGAGCCGCTGGAGCCGGACGTACTCCGGCGACGCGGTGAGCTGCCCGAACAGGTCGCGGTGCGCGGTCGACAGGCTCGACACGTTGTCGCCGTGCAGGTACCGCTGGGCCCCGACGAGCTGCGCGAACCGGCCGCGCTCGGCGGCGGTGATGTGCCCGGCGGCGAGCGCGCCGGTCAGCAGCGCGTCCTCGCGGGCCAGGAACTCGCGGGCGCGGCCGAACGCGGCGAAGGTGCGGGCCTTGGCGGTGATGGACCCCTCGCCCGGCGTGATCGCCTGGTGCACGGCGAAGCACGCGTCGATGACCTCGTCGTACCCGCGCAGCATCTGGGTGCGGTCGGCGGAGCCCGCGTCCACGCCGCGGCGGACGGCGTGGAGGGTGTCGAGCTTGGTCACCAGGCCGTCGATCCGCGTGACGAGTCCGGGCCGGAGCGTTCCGCGCAGGTCCCCGTCCCGGCTGCCGGCGCGGACCTCCCCGGCCGCCTTGTCGGCGTCCTGCCTGCTCGCCGCCTTCGCGCCCGCGTCCACCGGACGGCCCCCGCCGAGCTCGGCGGCCGACAGCCGCCGCTCCTCCTGAAGCGCCTCGATGAGCCGGAGCGTGGGCAGCATCGTCTTCTGCTGGAACTGGCGGCTCTGCAGGAGCACGTTCGCGTCGCCGTACGTGACGCCCGTGATGAACGCCCACAGCGAGACCAGCGCGAGCAGCGGGACGAGGACCAGAAGCGTGATCCTCGACCGGATGGAGGAGAGGCGAGGAACCATCACGGCCTCGGCGTCCGGGACGGCATACGGGGAAACCTCCCGATGCGTGGGGGTACGGGGGTGTGCGGGAGCCTACTACGTCGGGGCTTCCCGGCGGTCGGGCAACGGTGCGGCGGCCGTCCGCTCGTGCGCGTACGGCCAGGTCAGGACATTCCGAGGCGCTCGCCGCCGACCTGCGTCCCGAACCTCGGGCTCGCCTGCATGTGCCGTCCGGCGCGCTTGATCAGGACGGCCATCTCGTAGGCGACGAGTCCCGCGTCGGCCTCCGCGTCGGCCAGGACAGCGAGGCACGTGCCGTCGCCGGCGGCGGACACGAACAGCAGCAGGGCGTCCATCTCGATGATGCTCTGCCGGACGTTCCCGCCCGCGAAGTGCCGGCCCGCGCCGCGCGCGAGGCTCTGCAGGCCGGACGCCAGCGCGGACAGGTGCTCCGCGTCCTCGCGGCCGAGCTCGCCGGACGCGGCGACCGCCAGCCCGTCCCGGGACAGGATCACCGCCTGCCGCACGGCCGGCACCCGCCGCGCGAAGTCGTTGAGCAGCCAGTTCAGCTCACCGGTCACGGTGTCGTGCATCTTCGGGCTCCCTCGTCCCCCCGCGTCCGGCGCGAAGGGTCCCTGGATCATAAAGGTGACCTGCGACGGGACCGCAACCGCTTTGGCCCCATTCATGCGCATTGCCGCCATTCCCGCGACCGGCCGCGATGACCGCGCCGTACCGGGATGCCCGAACCGGACGCAAGAAGATAGCGGCATATTAGGACAATTTGCTTCATTTCCCCCTGTTGTCCGAGGCCATTGCGCCATACTCTGCTTCTTCACCCACCACTTCGCCTCGCGGCCGGCACCGGAAGGAGAAGCACGATTCACTCAGGCAACGACGGCGGCCGGGACGGGAGGCCGACCTCCTGGCCGGAGGGCGTTACGATGCCCGCCGTGAGTCCCGAAAGCCAGGCATCCGAGGCACTGCCGTCGCGACGGCGCCGCGCCCCGCGCGGCGGCCGGCACCGCGGCGACGAATCGTTCCTGCTTCCCCCCGGATCCCCCACGCTGGTCCTGGCCGTCCCCGGCCCCGCGCGGCGGGCCGGCGCCGAGCCCGCCCTCGAGCTGGCCCGGCTCGTCGAGATCGAGCACACCGGCCAGCCCGCCCGCGTCGCCTACCTGGAAGGCGACGAGGCGAACCTGCACACCGTCCTCGCCGGCCTGCACCGCGACCCGGACGAGCTCGCGGCGGTCGTCGTGCCGATGTCCACCGGCCCCGACCCGGCCATGGACGCGGCCCTGCGGCACGCCGTCGCGGCCGCCCCGGCGAACGCCGTCGCCGCCGAGCCGCTCGGCCCGCACCCCCTCATCGCCGAGGCCCTGCACGACCGGCTCGCCGACGGCGGCCTCGCCCGCGCCGACCGGATCAGGCTGATGACGATGGTGACCGCCGCGTCCGGCGTCATCGTCGCCACGCCGGGCGACGCCACGGCCGTCCGGCAGGCCGAGGTCACCGGCGTGCTGCTCGCCTCCCGCCTCGCCGCGCCCGTCTTCACCGCCTCGCTGAACGACGACGCGTCCGTCAAGGCCGCCGCCGAGCAGCTGCGCGCGGCGGGCGCCACGTCCATCGCGCTGGCCCCGCACCTGATCGGCCCGGAGCCGGACGCCGCCCGGGTGGCGGCCGCCGCCGCCACCGTCGGCTGCCCCCACTCCGCCCCCCTCGGCCCCCATCCGGCCCTGGCCCGCCTCGCCGCCCTCCGCTACGTCGAGGCCCTCTCCTTGGCCTTGGCTGACTAGCCCAGGGGGGCGACCCCCTGGAACCCCCGTCACGAGCCGGTCGATCCTCACGCCACGGTGCAGGTCCTCCGTGACCGTGCGGGTCTGTGACCGTGGCGCTGCGGTCGCCCGGCTCGGCGGGCCGTGCGACCTCCGGCGCTGGGGCGCCTCCGGCCGCACGACCCGTGACCCGGCTGGGCTTCTAGCGGTTCTTGAAGTCTGGGGGGCGTTTCTGGAGGGTGGCGGTCATGCCTTCGGTCAGGTCCTCGGTGAAGAAGGCGAGGGTCTGGACGGCGGTCTCCGCCATCAGCTGGCGGCGCAGGCCCGGTGCGTCCAGGGACGCGTTGAGCAGCTCTTTCGTGCGGCGCAGGCCGTAGGGGGACTTGGTGAGGAGCTCGTCGGCCAGGGCGTGCGCGGCGTCCAGGTCCGCGCCCTCGGGGGTGATCTCCGTGATGAGGCCGAGGGCGTCGGCGCGAGTCACGTCCAGGCGCTGGGCGCGGTAGGAGATCTCCGCGGCTCTGGCCGGGCCGACGAGGCGGGGCAGCAGCCAGGACAGGCCGCAGTCGCCCGCGGACAGGCCGAGGTCGACGAACGGCAGCACGAAGCGGGTGGTCGGGTCGGCGACCCGCAGGTCGCAGGCGAGCGCCCACGCGGCGCCGAGGCCCGCGACCGGGCCGTGCAGCGCCGCGATCACCGGCTGCGGGATCTCCCGCAGCCGCGCGGTGACCTCGCCGCCGGCGGCGATGCCGCGGTGGAGCCGCTGGACGCGGCCCTCGGCGCTCTCACCGGACGGGTCGCCGCCCTGGATGTCCATGCCCGAGCAGAAGGCGCGGCCCTCGCCGGTGAGGACGACGACCTGGGTGTCCGGGTCGCGCATCAGCGCGTTGAGGACGTCCAGCAGTTCCTCCGCCAGGGCGGCGTCGACGGCGTTCAGTCGCTCCGGACGGGACAGGGCGATCGCGAGCACCCCGTCCCGCCGGTCCAGCGTGATCCCGCTCAACGGCTCAGGAGCCGAGCTGCTGGATCAGCGGGCCCATCTGCTCCATCGCGTTCTTGTGCACGGTCATCGGCGCGTCGGCGCTGATCGCCGCCCAGTTGTCGCGGACGTCCTCGACCGACAGCGTCTCGTTCTGCCCGTAGCCGGGGCCCTCGGTGACGAAGATCTTCGCGATGCGGCCGCCGCCGACCGTGTAGACCTCGCCGGAGTCCTGGTTGGACTCGTGGACGAGGTAGGCGACGAGCGGCGTGACCTGCTCGACGCCCAGCCTGTCGGCGAAGTCGGCGGGCAGCAGGTCCTCGGTCATCCGGGTCCAGGCGACCGGCGCGATCGCGTTGGCCTTGATGTCGTACTTGGCGCCCTCGTGGGCGAGCGTCTTGGTGAACCCGACCAGGCCCATCTTGGCGGTGGCGTAGTTGGCCTGGCCGAAGTTGCCGAACAGGCCCGCCGGGGACGAGGTGTTCACGATCCGCCCGTAGCCGTTCTCGCGCAGGTGCGGCCACGCGGCGCTGGAGACGAGGAACGAGCCGCGCAGGTGGACGGCGATGACCGCGTCCCACTCGTCCGGGGTCATGTTCTTGAACGACCGGTCGCGCAGGATGCCCGCGTTATTGATCAGGATGTCGATCTTGCCGAAGGCGTCCAGCGCGGTCCGCACGATCGACTCCGCGCCCTCGGGGGTCGCGACGTTTCCGGGGTTCGCGACGGCCTCGCCGCCGTTCTTCGCGATCTCGTCCGCGACCTCCTGGGCGGGGCCGGCGGACGCGCCGGTGCCGGACCGGTCGCCGCCGAGGTCGTTGACGACGACCTTGGCGCCGCGCGCGGCGAGCTCCAGCGCGTGCCGCCGGCCGAGGCCGTGGCCCGCCCCGGTCACGACCGCCACCCGGCCGTCGTAGCGCAGTTCCGACATCTCAGTCTCCTCACATGCACCGAACGGGCACCGACTCTCCCCAGGTAACCATCCTGGGGTTACCCAGTGGTACCACTGAACCGAATCCCGCTCGGCCGCAGCCCCCAGTTTCGTCCGCCATCTGGACGTCACTTCACTACTGCGTACGATGGACCTTGGTAGGAAAGTTGCACGGAATGCCGCTTTTCGCCCGTTGCTGGGCGTAGTCTCCTCGCGAGGAGCAACGGAGGTCCCCGTACCGATGAGCCCCGCCGGCGCGTTCTCACCGAACCCCCGCCCGTACCGCGTCGTGCAATGGGCGACGGGCACGCTCGGACGCT
The DNA here is from genome assembly GCF_044326405.1 of Actinomadura sp. 1N219. NCBI lineage: Bacteria > Bacillati > Actinomycetota > Actinomycetes > Streptosporangiales > Thermomonosporaceae > Actinomadura > Actinomadura sp. 1N219. The sequence continues at coordinate 54,884 of NZ_JBIRAY010000015.1, forward strand.
GCGTGATCAGGGGCGTCCTCGACCGGCCCGACATGGAGCTGGCCGGCGCCTGGGCGCACGCCCCGGCCAAGGCGGGCGTCGACGTCGGGACGCTCGCCGGCCGCGACCCCGCCGGCGTCGCCGCCACCGGCGACGTGCAGGACGTCCTCGACCTGGACGCCGACTGCGTCGTCTACGCCCCGACCCCCGCGCTCGACCGGTACGCCGAGCTGGACCTGATCTGCTCGCTGCTGTCGTCCGGCAAGAACGTGATCTGCACCAACGGCTACGTCTACCCGCAGGCGCACGGCCCGCAGCTCGCGAACGAGCTGGAGCAGGCGTGCAAGCGGGGCGGCGTGTCCGTGCACGGCAGCGGGATCAGCAACGGGTTCATGGCGGACGTGATGCCGCTGGTGCTGTCGCGGCTGTCCCGGCAGATCACGCACGTCTACGCCCGCGAGTGCTCCGACTTCTCCCGGCATCCGTCCTGGCAGATGGTCCACCACACGGTCGGCTTCGGGAAGGACGAGGACGCCTACCTGCGCGCCCTGCGGCCCAACCGGACCGCGATGCGGGCGCTGTTCGCCGAGAGCCTGCACCTGGTCGCCGCCGGGCTCGGCGCCGACCTGGACGAGATCGACGTGGACGTCGAGCACCGCCTCGCCCGCACCGACCTCGCCACCGCCGCCGGGCCGGTCCCGCGCGGCACGGTCGCCGCGGCCCGCTGGACGTTCAGCGGCATCGCCGCCGGACGGCCCGTGATCACGGTCGAGATCGTGCACAAGGCGGACGCCGCCCGGATGCCCGACGAGTGGGGCCGCCCGGGTTACTCGCTGCGCGTGAACGGCCGCCCGCCGCTGACGCTGACGGCCGACGAGAACTGGGTGTCCGACCCGATCTCCGCCGCGGCCGCGCACGTGCTCAACTCCGTCCCGGCGGTCTGCGCGGCCCCGCCCGGCATCCGCACCCACCTGGACCTGCCGATGATCTGCGGCCGCATGCGCATCTGAGAGAGCACACGGAAGGGAGCGGAGCGATGACCGCACAGGAGGTCGAGAGCGGACGGTTCGTCCGGCAGGCGAACCGGTTCACGGAACGGATCACCGCGGCCGGGGCCGGCGGTCTCAGGGCCGAGCCCGGCCGGTACCGGCTGTTCGTGTCGTACGCGTGCCCGTGGGCGCAGCGCAGCATGATCGTCCGGCGGCTGCTGGGCCTGGAGGACGTGATCGGCCTCGCCGTCGTGGACCCGATCCGGGACGAGCGCGGCTGGCGGATCCCCGGCCGCGACCCCGTCACCGGCGCGGAGTTCCTCTCCGAGCTGTACCTGCACAGCGACCCGTCGTTCAAGGGCCGCTACACCGTCCCCTGCATCTGGGACACCGCGACGAAGCGGCTGGTCACCAACGACTTCCCGGACATCACCACGATGATGGAGACGGAATTCACGGCGTACCACAAGCCCGGCGCCCCGGACCTGTACCCGGAGGCTCTCCGTCCCGAGATCGACGAGCTGAACGGCGTCGTCTACACGAACGTCAACAACGGCGTCTACAAGGCCGGGTTCGCCACCGCCCAGGCCGCCTACGACGAAGCCGTCGACGCCCTCTTCAAGACCCTCGACGACCTAGAGGCAGGCCTCGCCGGCCGGCGCTACCTGTTCGGCGACCAGATCACCGAGGCCGACGTCCGCCTCTACACCACGCTCGCCCGCTTCGACGCCGTCTACTACTCGCACTTCAAGTGCAACCTGCGGCGGCTGGTCGACTACCCGAACCTGTGGGCCTACGCCCGCGACCTGTACTCGGTTCCCGCCTTCGGCGACACCACGGACTTCGACCACATCAAGCGCCATTACTACGTGACGCAGCGCAACATCAACCCGTCCGGCGTCGTCCCCAAGGGACCCCTCCTGGACTGGACGGCCCCCCACAACCGGGAACGTTGACCTCATCCCCTCGTTATGCTGGCGGTTCTCCAGTAATCCGCACGAGAGGCACGACCCGACCATGCGCAGCCAATTCTTCGGAAACCTCGACCAGGGCCAGCAGCTTCCCGGCCACTTCGCGCTCCAGAACTCCAAGATGCTCCGGATCCACCTCAACGGGGACGTCCTGGCCCGGCAGGGGTCCATGGTCGCCTTCCAGGGGCAGATGGAGTTCGACTACGAGGGCTCCGGCGGCATCGGCAAGTTCATGAAGAAGGCGCTGACCGGCGAGGGCGTGCCGCTGATGCGCGTCAAGGGCCAGGGCCTGCTGTTCTGTGCGAACGACGCCGACGACATCCACCTGTTCTACCTGGAGAACGAGGGGATGACCGTCAACGGCAAGAACATCCTCGCCTACGACTCGCATCTGCAGTCGGACATCCAGCGCGTCCAGGGCGCGGGGATCGCGGCGGGCGGGCTGTTCAACACCACCCTCACCGGCACCGGCTGGGTCGCCCTCACCACCCACGGCACGCCCGTCATGCTCGACTGCGGCCGCGCCCCCACCTTCGCCGACGGCCAGTCGGCCGTGGCGTGGAGCACCAGCCTCCAGGTCGGCGTCAACCGCACCTTCAAGGCGGGCGCCCTCATCGGACGCGGCAGCGGCGAGGCCATGCAGCTGGCGTACCAGGGCCAGGGCTTCGTGCTCATCCAGGCCAGCGAGGGCCCGACCGTCGCGCCCCACACGCACTGACCCGGCGGCCAGGTCGGCCCAGGGGCACGCCCCCCTGGGCTGACACTGCAGTAGCCTTGATTCGTCTCAGAACTTACCTGCGAGCTGCGGAAGAGGGCGATCTCCGCCGTGTCGACAGAGTCGTCGCAATCTAGTGCCGACCCAAAGATGACCGACTTCGGTGCCAACGAGTGGCTGGTCGACGAGCTGTACCAGAAGTACCTCGAAGATCCGAACTCGGTTGACGAGGCCTGGTGGAACTTCTTCGCGGACTACCAGCCGGACAGCCGGCCGACGTCCGCGACCCCCGCGTCCCCCCAGGCGCCTGCCGACGGCGCGGCCGTGAAGGCCGCGAACGGCACGGCGGCCGCTCCGCCGACACCGCAGCAGCCCGTGCAGCCCCCGAAGGCCCCCGCCGGGCAGGCGCCGAAGCCGGCGCCGCAGCAGAAGCCCGCTCCCCCGCCGGCGCCCGAGGGCGCCGAGGAGGTCCGGCTGCGCGGGGTCGCGGCGCGGACGGCGTCCAACATGGAGGCCAGCCTGGGCGTGCCGACGGCGACGAGCGTGCGCGCCGTCCCGGCGAAGCTGCTGATCGACAACCGCATCGTGATCAACAACCATCTGAAGCGCGGGCGCGGCGGCAAGGTCTCGTTCACGCATCTGATCGGCTACGCGATCGTCAAGGCGCTCGCGGCGATGCCGGCGATGAACGCGGCGTTCACCGAGGTCGACGGCAAGCCGGTGCTGGTCAGGCCCGAGCACGTGAACTTCGGGCTGGCGATCGACCTGCAGAAGAGCGACGGGTCGCGGCAGCTGGTGGTGCCGAGCATCAAGGCCGCCGAGACGCTCGACTTCCGCCAGTACTGGGCCGCCTATGAGGAGATCGTCCGCAAGGCCCGCGGCGGGAAGCTGACGCTTGAGGACTTCCAGGGCACGACGATCAGCCTGACGAACCCGGGCACGATCGGGACCGTCCACTCGGTGCCGCGGCTGATGCCCGGCCAGGGGACGATCATCGGCGTCGGCGCGATGGAGTTCCCGGCGGAGTTCGCGGGCGCGTCCAGCGACACCCTGGCCCGCATGGGGATCAGCAAGGTGATGACGCTGACCTCCACCTACGACCACCGGATCATCCAGGGCGCGCAGTCGGGCGACTTCCTGCGCCGCATCCACGAGCTGCTGCTCGGCTCCGACGGCTTCTACGACGAGATCTTCGAGGCGCTGCGGATCCCGTACGAGCCGGTGCGCTGGGTGAAGGACATCTCCGCCACCCACGAGGACGACGTCGCCAAGGTCGCGCGCGTCCACGAGCTGATCCACGCCTACCGGGTCCGCGGCCACCTGATGGCCGACACCGACCCCCTCGAGTACAAGCAGCGCCGGCACCCCGACCTGGACATCCTCAAGCACGGCCTCACCCTGTGGGACCTGGAGCGCGAGTTCGCGACCGGCGGGTTCGGCGGCAAGCCGACGATGCAGCTGCGGGACATCCTCGGCGTGCTGCGGATGGCGTACTGCCGGACGGTCGGCATCGAGTACATGCACATGCAGGACCCGGAGGAGCGCGCCTGGATCCAGGAGCGCGTGGAGGTCCCGCACGACAAGCCGTCCCGCGAGGAGCAGCTGCACGTGCTGCGCCGGCTGAACAGCGCGGAGGCGTTCGAGACGTTCCTGCAGACGAAGTTCGTCGGGCAGAAGCGGTTCTCGCTGGAGGGCGGCGAGTCGGTCATCCCGCTGCTCGACTCGGTGATCTCGGCGGCGGCCAAGGACAGCCTGGACGAGGTCGTCATCGGCATGGCGCACCGCGGCCGGCTGAACGTGCTGGCCAACATCGTCGGCAAGTCCTACGGGCAGATCTTCGGCGAGTTCGAGGGCAACCTGGACCCGCGCTCCGCGCAGGGCTCGGGCGATGTGAAGTACCACCTGGGCGCGGCGGGCGACTTCGTCGCCGACGACGGCTCCAAGATCCACTGTGAGCTGGTCGCGAACCCCTCGCACCTGGAGACGGTCGACCCGGTGCTGGAGGGCGTCGTCCGCGCCAAGCAGGACCTGCTGGACGTCGGCGAGGCCGGGTTCAGCGTGCTGCCGATCCTGGTGCACGGCGACGCCGCGTTCGCCGGGCAGGGCGTGGTCGCCGAGACGCTGAACCTGTCGCAGCTGCGCGGCTACCGCACCGGCGGCACCGTGCACGTGATCATCAACAACCAGGTGGGGTTCACCACCGCGCCGGAGTACTCGCGGTCCAGCGTCTACTCCACCGACGTGGCCCGGATGATCCAGGCGCCGATCTTCCACGTGAACGGCGACGACCCGGAGGCGTGCGCGCGGGTGGCGCGGCTGGCGTTCGAGTACCGGCAGACGTTCAAGAAGGACGTCGTCATCGACATGGTCTGCTACCGGCGGCGCGGCCACAACGAGGGCGAGAACCCCTCGTTCACGCAGCCGCTGATGTACGACCTGATCGACGCGAAGCGGTCGGTGCGCAAGCTGTACACCGAGGCGCTGATCGGCCGCGGCGACATCACCGTCGAGGAGGCCGAGCAGGCGCTGCGCGACTACCAGGAGCAGCTGGAGCGCGCCTTCACCGAGACCCGCGAGGCGGTGAAGCGGCCGCAGGAGCCGGGCTCGGTGGTCAAGCCGGACGTCGAGGAGCGCATCCCGATCGACCACGGCAGCGCGGGGTCGGCGATCCCGGCCGAGACCGTCAAGCGGATCATCGAGTCGCAGGTCAGCCTGCCGGAGGGCTTCACCCCGCACCCGCGGCTCCAGCCGATCCTGCAGCGCCGCGCGCAGATGATCGAGGACGACGCGATCGACTGGGCGACCGGCGAGCTGCTGGCGTTCGGCTCGCTGCTGATCGACGGCCACCCGGTGCGGCTCGTCGGCCAGGACACCCGGCGCGGGACGTTCGGCCAGCGGCACGCCGTCCTGGTCGACCGCAAGACCGGTGAGGAGTACACGCCGCTCAAGCAGTTCGGGCAGGGCGTGTCGAAGTTCTACGTCCACGACTCGCTGCTCAGCGAGTACGCGGCGATGGGCTTCGAGTACGGCTACTCGATGACGCGTCCGGACGCGCTGGTGTGCTGGGAGGCCCAGTTCGGCGACTTCGCCAACGGCGCCCAGTCGATCGTGGACGAGTACATCTCCTCCGGCGAGCAGAAGTGGGGCCAGCATTCGGGGGTCGTGCTGCTGCTGCCGCACGGCTACGAGGGGCAGGGGCCCGACCACTCGTCCGCGCGGATCGAGCGCTACCTGCAGCTGTGCGCGCAGGACAACATGACCGTCGTCTACCCGACGACCCCGGCGAACTACTTCCACCTGCTGCGCTGGCAGGTGCTGTCGGGGCGGCACAAGCCGCTGGTGGTGTTCACGCCGAAGGTGCTGCTGCGGCTGAAGGCGGCCGCGTCCCCGGTCGAGAAGATCACCGGCGGCGCGTTCCAGCCGGTCATCCCCGAGGTGAACCCGGCGATCGACCCGGCGGGCGTGCGGCGCGTGCTGCTCACCACCGGCAAGATCTACTACGAGGTGGTGAAGGCCCGCGACGCCGCGGACGCGACCGACACGGCGGTCGTCCGGGTCGAGCGGCTCTACCCGCCGCCGGTGGACGAGATCAAGGCGGAGCTGGCGAAGTACCCGTCCGGCGTCGAGGTCGTGTTCGTGCAGGACGAGCCCGCGAACATGGGCGCCTGGCCGTTCATGGCGCTGAAGCTGCCGCACCACGTCGACGGGCTGAAGCTGTCGCGGGTGTCGCGTCCGGCGTCCTCGTCCCCGGCGGTGGGCTCGGCGAAGCTGCACCAGGCCGAGCAGGAGGCCCTGCTGGCCAGGCTCTTCGAGCCCAAGTAAACGGGTCGGACTCTGGGGCTCCGGTGCGCGGCGCCGGAGCCCTCGGCGTCCCGGCCGAACCAGTACGGCCGAATCGGCACGAGAGAGAAACCAGGCAATGTACTTCACCGATCGGGGCATCGAGGAGCTGGCGGACCGGCGCGGCGCGGAGGAGGTCAGCCTGGCGTGGCTGGCGGAGCGGCTGCGCGAGTTCGTCGACCTGAACCCCGAGTTCGAGACGTCCGTCGAACGGCTCGCCACCTGGCTGGCCCGGCTGGACGAGGAAGAGGACGGGTAGCGGCCGGGCCGGAAGGCCGGGACTCGAACGCGATACATCTTGACTTTCCAGAGACGCGACATATCGTGTTTACTGGATGGAGGCCGTTCGGACGAAGGGCGAACGCGATGTCGCGCTGGACGATCGACGAACCGACCACCCTCGACTTCGACGGCGTGGTCGCGCTGCGGGCCACGCTGATCGCCGGGACCGTCTCGGTGCTCGCCTCCGCCGAGCGCCCGTCCATCATGATCGGCGACGTCGAGGGCCCGCCGCTGGTGGTCACCCACGAGGCGGGCATGCTGACCGTCACCCACGAGAACCTGTGGGAGGGCGTGCTGAGCTGGCTGCGCACCCAGCGGTGCCGCGCCGCCGTCACGGTGACCGTCCCGCGCGACTGCCCGGTCTCCCTCAACCTCGTCTCGGCGGACGCCGTCGTCACCGGCACGACGTCCCGCACGTCCATCAAGAGCGCCTCCGGCGACGTGACCCTCGACGGGGTCGTGGGCGCGGTCGACGCCAACACCGTCTCCGGCGCGATCGAGGCGCAGGGCCTGGACGGGACGGTCTCGTTCACCTCCGTCTCCGGCGACCTGTCCGTGGCGGGCGGCTCCGTCGCCCGGCTGGCGGCGCGGACCGTCAGCGGCCGCGTCGCCGCCGACGTGAGCCTGGACGGCGACGCCCGGGTGGACGTCAACACCGTCTCCGGCGAGGTGGCGCTGCGCATCCCGTACTCGGCCGGCGCGCACGTCACGCTGAGCTCGGCCGCCGGGCCGCTGAACACGACGTTCCCCGAGCTCACCGAGCAGGACGGGCTCCTCGGGCGCACCCGGTCCGGCAAGATCGGGAACGGCTCGGGACGGCTGAAGGTCAACACCGTGTCCGGCGCCGTCACCCTCGTCGGACGCGACGACGAGCCCGAGATCACCACCCCGCGAATGGAGAAGTGAGGACCCTGTGAGCCCCGTTTTCGGCCACGGTCGCCTGCGGCTGTATCTGCTGAAGCTCCTTGAGGAGAGCCCGCGGCACGGCTACGAGGTGATCCGGCTCCTGCAGGACCGGTTCCTCGGGGTCTACTCGCCCTCACCCGGCACGATCTACCCGCGGCTCGCCCGGCTGGAGTCGGAGGGCCTCGTCACCCATGAGGTGGTCAAGGGCAAGAAGGTGTACTCGCTGACCGACAAGGGCCGCGAGGAGCTGGAGCGCCGCATGGACGAGCTGGCCGAGCTGGAGGAGGAGATCTCCGCGTCGGCGCAGGAGTTCGCCCGCGGCGTGCAGGAGGACGTCCGGCAGACCGTCCGGACGCTGCGCGAGGAGCTCACCCAGGCCGCCCGGACGATGCGCGACCAGGGCAAGACCACGTCCAAGGACGCCTGGAAGGAGTCCACCGGGCGCCAGAAGGACGAGTGGAAGCGCCAGAAGGAGTATTGGCGCGAGCAGAAGCAGGCGTGGAAGGAGGAGTGGCGGAAGAACTGGGAGGACGCCTGGAAGACGGCGACCGGCACCCGCGACGACGTCGCCCGCCTCAAGCTGGAGCGCCTGCTCCGCGGCTTCGTCGAGGACGTCCGCAAGGCCGCCAAGACGGCGCGGCTGGACGACGACGACCTCGCCGCCGCCCAGACCCTCCTCGACGAGGCCCGCGACCGCCTGAAGCAGGAGATCTTCCGCACGGACGAGCCGAAGTCCTGACCGTCAGGGCGTGAAGACGATCTTCCCGAAGAGGTCGCCCCCGGCCATCGCGGCGAACCCCTCGTGCGCCCGGCTCAGCGGCAGCGTCCGGTCGATCACCGGCCGGGTGCCCGTCTTGACCAGGAACCGCGCCAGCCGCTCCAGCTGGTCGCGCGTCCCCATCGTGGACCCGACCACCGACAGCTGCAGGAAGAACACCCGGTTCAGGTCCGCCGGCGGCACCGCCCCGCTGGTCGCGCCGGACACCACGATCCGGCCGCCGGGCCGCAGCGACTTCAGCGAATGCGACCACGTCGCCTGCCCGACGGTCTCGATGACGGCGTCGACCCGCTCCGGCAGCCGCGCGCCCGTCTCGACCGCCTCGTCCGCGCCGAGCTCCCGCGCCCGCTCGCGCTTCGCCTCGGTGCGGCTCGTCGCGTAGACGCGGTACCCGGCCGCCGACGCCAGCGCGATCGCCGCGGACGCGACGCCGCCGCCCGCCCCCTGCACCAGCACGGACGCGCCCGGCTGCAGGCCCGCCTTGTCGAACAGCATCCGGTACGCGGTGAGCCACGCCGTCGGCAGGCACGCCGCCTCCTCGAACGACAGCCCGGCCGGCTTCGGGACGAGGTTGCGGCGCGGCACCGCGACCTTCTCCGCCAGCGTCCCCGGGTGCGCCTCCGACAGCAGCGACCGCTTCGGGTCGAGGGTCTCGTCGCCGCCGCCCCGGCCCGGGTCGCCGATCACCGAGTGGACGATGACCTCGTTGCCGTCCTCGTCCAGCCCGGCCGCGTCGCAGCCGAGGATCATCGGGAGCCGGTCGGCGGGCAGCCCGACGCCCTTGAGCGACCACAGGTCGTGGTGGTTGAGCGCGGCGGCCTTCACCGTGACGGTCGTCCAGCCGTCCGGCACGTCGGGATCGGGCCGCTCCCCCGCGGTCAGCCCGTTCAGCGGATTGTCTGCGTCGATCTTCGTAGCCGTGACAGCGAACATGAACCGCACACTAACCGTCCGTCCCGGAACGAAACGGCCCGCCCCCCAGGGGACGGGCCGTTCGATGCGTACGACCGGGATCTCGATGCTTACAACCGGGACCGCCGCGTCAGAGGACTTTGGACAGGAAGTCCCTCGTGCGCTGGTGCTGCGGATTGGCCAGCACCTCCCGCGGCGTGCCCTTCTCGACGACGGCGCCCTCGTCCATGAAGACCAGCGAGTCGCCGACCTCCCGGGCGAACCCCATCTCGTGCGTCACCACGATCATGGTCATGCCGTCCAGCGCGAGCTGCTTCATGACCTCCAGCACGTCGCCGACCAGCTCGGGGTCCAGCGCGGAGGTGGGCTCGTCGAACAGCATCAGCGCCGGCTCCATGGCCAGCGCCCGCGCGATCGCGACCCGCTGCTGCTGACCGCCGGACAGCTGCGACGGGTAGCTCTGCGCCTTGTCGCCCAGCCCGACCCGGTCCAGCAGCGCGAGCGCCCGGTCGCGGACGTCCGCCTTCGGCAGCCGCTTCACCCGGTGCGGCGCCTCCATGATGTTCTCCAGCGCCGTCATGTGCGGGAACAGGTTGAACCGCTGGAACACCATGCCGATCTCGCGGCGCTGCGCGGCGACCTCGCGGTCGCGGAGCTCGTAGAGCTTGCCGCCCGACTCCCGGTAGCCGACCAGGTGGCCGTTCACCCACAGCCGCCCGGAGTCGATCTTCTCCAGGTGGTTGATGCAGCGCAGGAACGTCGACTTACCGGACCCGGACGGCCCGACGACGCACATCACCTCGCCGGACGTGACCTCCAGGTCGATGCCCTTCAGCACCTCCAGGCGGCCGAACGACTTGCGCACGGCCTCCGACTTCACCATCAGGTCCCCGGCGGCGTCCGGCACGCTCATGCTCCTCCTCCCCCGCTGCCGAAGCCGAGGGCGCGCAGCGCGGCCCCCTTCTCCCTGGAGACTCCCGCCCCGCGGGCGAAATGGCGCTCGATGAAGTACTGCCCCACCAGCAGGAAGCTGGTCAGGATCAGGTACCAGATGCAGGCCGCGACCAGCATCGGGAAGACGTTGAACGTCCGGCTGCCGACGGCCTGGAGCTGGAAGAACAGCTCGTTGGTGACCGGTACGTACGCCACCAGCGAGGTGTCCTTGAGCATCGCGATGGTCTCGTTGCCGGTCGGCGGGACGATGACGCGCATCGCCTGCGGCAGGATGATCCGGCGCAGGGTCAGCAGCCGGGACATGCCGAGTGCGCTCGCGGCCTCCTCCTGGCCGGGCTCGACCGACAGGATGCCGGCGCGCACGATCTCCGCCATGTAGGCGGCCTCCGACAGCGCCAGCGCCAGCAGGCCCGCCATGAAGCCGGTCAGCAGCGTGCGCGCGTCGAGGGTGAAGAGGGTGGCGTCGATGTCGACGCCCATCAGGTCGCCGAGCTGCCCCGCGAACGGCACGCCGCCGACGTGGTACTTGGCGTACAGGATGCCCATGTTGCCGAACAGGATCGCGAGGACGAGGCGGGGGACGGCCCGGAAGAACCAGGTGTAGAGCCAGGCGACGCCGCTGAGGACGGGGTTGTCCGACAGCCGCATCACGGCGAGGACGACCCCGGACAGGACGCCGATCAGCATGGCCAGCACGGTCAGCGCGATGGTCGTCCAGACGCCCCGGATGATGTTGGGGCGGAAGGCGTTGTCGACGAGGAACGACCACTGGAACTTGTCGTTCGTCACGAGCATGTGGGCGAACATCGCGGCGAGCACCGCGATGACCGCCACCGCCGCCCAGCGGCCGGGGTGCCGGACCGGCACGGCCTTGATCGCTTCAGGCCGCGCCGGGTCCGGCGTCTGTTTTGTGAGATCCGCCATCGGTTACGGGTTAACGGCCGAGTCGGTGATCGCCCCCGCCTGCACGTTCCACTTCTCCAGGATCTTCTTGTAGGTGCCGTCCGCCTGGAGGGCCTTGGTGGCGCCGGCGACGGCCTCGGCGAGCTGCGTCTGCTCCTTCTGCACGACGAAGCCGTACGGGGCCGCCTCGTAGATTTCGCCGAGCAGCTCGAGCTGGCCGTTGGTCTTCTTCACCGCGTAGGCGATGATCGGCGAGTCGGCGAGGCCGGCGTCGTCCTTGCCGGACACGATCGCCGCGGTCGCCTGGTCCTGGCCCTGGTACTGGTCGATGGTGATCGCGGGCTTCCCGGCGGCCGTGCACTCCTTCGACCGCTTCTGGACGTCCTCGACCTGGACGGTGGCCTTCTGCACGGCGATCTTCTTGCCGCAGGCGTTGTCGGGCTGGACGCCGGCGGGGTTGCCCTTCTTGGTCGCCCACTGGGTGCCGGCGTTGAAGTAGCTCACCATGCTGACGACCTTCTTGCGCTCGTCGTTGATGGTGAAGGAGGAGACGCCCGCCTCGTACTTGCCGGACTGGACGCCTGGGACGATGTCGTCGAACTTGCTGGAGACCCATTCGGTCTTCAGGCCGAGCTTGACCGCCACCGCGTCGAACAGCTCGCGGTCCCAGCCGATGACGGTCTTGCCGTCGGAGTCCAGGAACTCGTTCGGCGCGTACGTGGCGTCGGTGCCGATGAGGATCTTGCCGTCCGACTTGATCGCGTCGGGGACCATCCCCGCCAGCTTGGCGTCCGCGCCGCCCGAAGCTGTGATCTTGGGGCCCCCACCCGCGTCGTCTTCCTTCTCGCCGCATGCCGAAAGGGCGAGCGCGCCCGTCAGCACAAGCACGCCCGTCACGATCCCGTGACGGCGCAGAGAACCGGTGATCACTGGTCCCCCTTCAGATGGTTGCGTCGGATCCGCGTAGATCCGTAGGTCAGGTGCACATCTTGGCGTACAACCTCTCTGATCTGGATAAAGGGTGCGAAACAATCACGCAACGAGCGGGCCCCGGGACGGTACGTCAACGCCGACCTTCCCCACGGAACGCAACCGTACGGCTACATTTCGGCAACGCCCGCGTGACCGTCGCCACCATCCCCGCTCAATCAGGATTTGAGAGGGGGTATGGCACAATCGGACAACGGGTGACCCCCGTACGTCACACGATGGCCACCGCGTGACCGGCCACCACACCATCACCAACGCGGCGGCGTCCAAGAAAGCCAACTTTCACCGACAGGGGTCGCTGTGGCTGCTCAGCCCATTCCCACCGAACCTTCCTCGCTGGACGACGATCCGGCCTTCCCGCTGCACCGCGGCGGGAAACTGGAGATGCGCTCGACCATCCCGGTCCGCAACAAGGACGACCTTTCGCTGGCCTACACGCCCGGCGTCGCCCGCGTCTGCACCGCGATCGCCGACCACCCCGAACTCGCCTACGACTACACGTGGACGTCCAAGGTCGTCGCCGTGGTCACCGACGGCACCGCCGTGCTCGGGCTCGGCGACATCGGCCCGGCCGCGTCCATGCCGGTCATGGAGGGCAAGTCCCTGCTGTTCAAGGAGTTCGCCGGCGTCGACTCGGTGCCGATCGCGCTGAGCTGCACCGGCGTCGACGAGATCGTCGACACGGTGGTCCGGATGGCGCCGAGCTTCGGCGGCATCAACCTGGAGGACATCAGCGCGCCCCGCTGCTTCGAGATCGAGGACCGGCTCCGCGCCGCGCTCGACATCCCCGTCTTCCACGACGACCAGCACGGCACCGCGATCGTGGTGCTCGCCGCCCTGACCAACGCGGCCCGCCTGGTCGGCAGGCCCCTGTCGGACCTGCGCGCGGTGGTGGCCGGGGCGGGCGCGTCCGGCATCGCGGTCTCGCAGATCCTCATCGAGGCCGGCATCGGCGACATCGCCCTGTCCGACAGCAAGGGCCTCATCTACGAGGGACGGGACGGCCTGAACCCCGTCAAGGAGCGCATCGCCGCGATCACCAACCGGTCGCACCTCAAGGGCTCCACGGAGGAGGCGCTGCGCGGCGCCGACGTGTTCATCGGCCTGTCGGGCGGCACCGTCCACGAGTCGTGCGTCGCCACGATGTCGCCGGACGCGATCGTCTTCGCGCTCTCCAACCCGACCCCCGAGGTCCAGCCGGAGGTCGCCCGCCGGCACGCGAAGGTCGTCGCGACGGGCCGCAGCGACTTCCCGAACCAGATCAACAACGTCCTGGCGTTCCCCGGCATCTTCCGCGGCGCCCTGGACGTGCGGTCGCACTCCATCACCGAGGGCATGAAACTCGCCGCCGCGACCGCGCTGGCCGACATCGTCGGCGACGACCTCACGGCCGACTACGTCATCCCGGGCCCCTTCGACGACCGCGTCGCCCCGGCCGTCGCCGCCGCCGTCGCCGCCCAGGCCCGCCGCGAGGGCGTGGCGCGCATCTGACGCGGCCGGCGCTCACCTCCGACGGCCCGTGTTCCCCTTGCGGAACGCGGGCCGCAGGGACGCCGAGCCGCGCCGCAAGGACGCCAGACCACCGGGCCGCAGGGGTGCCGGGCGCGGCCAGTAGCGTGCGACGACGCGTCCGACGATGAGGGCGTCGGGGACGGGGCCGAAGTCCCAGCTGTCGCTGCGGCCGCGGGCGCGCTGGTTGTCGCTCTCCAGCCACCATCCGTCCGCCGCCCGGTGCCCGGCGCGCTTGACGATCAGCAGGTCCCGCCGGTCCGGGTGGCGGGCCACGACGACGTCCCCGGCCTCGGGACGGGCGCCCGCCCGGACGAGCAGCCAGTCCCCCGGCCGCAGCCCCGGCAGCATCGAGTCGCCCGTGACCTCGACGGCCCGCAGCCGCCGGCGGGCGGCGGCCAGCGCGAGCGCCGCCGCCCCCGCCGCCGCCGCCCCGGTCAGGCCCCACGACAGCGCGCGGATCCGCATGGTCCTCCTCGTCCGCCCGCATAGTTCGCGGGGCGGCGGTCAAGAACAGTCCAGGAAGGGGTTCCGGGCCGCGCCGCGATCCGGGTCCTAGGCCGAAATACCGAGCGCCCTGGCCGGACGGGCCCACGGGCACAAGAGTAATGTCAGGTGACCTGAGCATGATCCACAACGAGGGAAGGGAATCGCAGGTGTTGCTCAAGCTTCTGCGCCCGAAGACCACGGTGTCCGCCCACTGCGACCTGCCGTGCGGCGTCTACGACCCGGCGCAGGCCCGGATCGAGGCCGAGTCGGTCAAGGCGATCGCCGAGAAGTACGCGGCCAACGAGGACCCGGAGTTCCGCGCCCGGGCGATCCTGATCAAGGAGCAGCGTTCCCAGCTGGTCAAGGAGCACCTGTGGGTGCTGTGGACCGACTACTTCAAGCCTCCGCACTTCGAGAAGTACCCGCACCTGCACCAGCTGTTCAACGAGGCCACCAAGCTCGCCGGCGCCACGGGGACCAAGGGCAGCATGGACGCCAAGGCCGCGGACGAACTGCTCGCCAAGATCGACGAGATCGCCGAGATCTTCAAGGAGACCAAGCAGGGCTGACCGGCGTGAACGCTGAGGCCCGGTCCCGGTGGGGCCGGGCTTCAGTCGCGTCCGGGGGCGTCCCGGCGCGGTCCGCGCGGAGGTAAGGCGTTGCCCGGCGGGCGCGGGCAGGTCATCCTTCTCTCAAGGAAGAAGCCCGGCATGGCGGGCCGGCGGCGGACTGCGAACGCGGCGGTGCGTGTGAGCGACGAGATCGAATGCCCGGAGTGCGGCGGGACAGGCGAGCAGCGCCTGGGCCCGCTGCAGTTGATGTGCATGTTCTGCCACGGCCGCAAGGTCGTCGGCGGCGAGCGCGAGCCCGCGGACGACGGGCCGCGTCACCGGCTGTTCCCAGGGGAGGGCGGGGAGTACGACGCCCAGGCGCACGGCCCTCTTCCGCCCGTCTGGGACCACCCGGCGGTGCGGGGATCGGGCCTCTGCACGCATTGCCTAGGCGCCGGTGTGGTCGTGGCCGAGGGCAGCTACGCGGAGGCGCCGTGCCCGGTGTGCTCGGGGGGCGGGCGGTAGGACGCGGCGGCCTCGGTGAGGGCGTCGCCGGTGAGGCGGTAGACCGTCCACTCGTCCTGCGGGCGGGCGCCCATCGACTCGTAGAAGTCGATGGCCGGCTTGTTCCAGTCGAGGACGGACCATTCGACCCGGCCGTAGCCGCGCTCGTCCGCGATCCGGGCCAGCTCGGTGAGGAGCGCCTTGCCGTAGCCGTGGCCGCGGACGCCCGGGTCGACGAACAGGTCCTCCAGGTAGATCCCGTGCGTGCCGTTCCACGTCGAGTACGTCAGGAACCAGACGGCGAACCCGGCGACGCGGCCCTCGTGCTCGGCCACGTGCGCGAAGACCTTCGGGTCCGGGCCGAAGAGGCTCTCGCGGACCTGCTCCTCCGTGGCCTTCACCTCGTGCAGGGCGCGCTCGTACTCGGCGAGCTCGCGGATCAGCCGCAGGATGTCGGGGACGTCGTCGGGCGTGGCGAATCGGATCACCCGTGCAGGCTATTCGAGCGGGCGGGGCGGGCGGCCCGGCGGGCTCCGGACGTGACGCACGCCTCCCTCGGACGAGGTTTGGATCGCGTCCTTTCACGTCCCCGCGGACATTGGTGAGAAAGCCACGCGCGGCGAAGTCTCGCACAGGGGCTCGCAGGCGGTAGTTTCGGAAGCAGCGGGACCATCCTGCGAGGGAGTGACGTGACCGAGGAAACCGCTGCAATGCCGACCAGTACGAAGTTGTCCGTCCGCGACGTGGTGACGGTCAAGCTGCCCGCCGCGAGCGCCTACCTGTCCGTCCTGCGGACGGCGACCGCCGGGCTCGCGGCCAGGCTGGACTTCACGCTGGACGAGATAGAAGACCTGCGCATCGCCGTCGACGAGGCGTGCGCGATGCTGCTCGCCCAGGCCCTCCCGGGGACGGACCTGGTCTGCGAGTTCGAGCTGACCGGCGAGGCCATGCGCATCTCCGTGTCCGTGCTGACCGTGGACGGCGAGGTGCCGAGCCGCGACACCTTCGCCTGGACCGTCCTGTCGTCGCTGGCGGGCGAGGTCGACGCGCAGGTCGGGGCCGACGACCGGGTCACCGTGACGCTGCAGAAGCGCCGCGGTTCGGCGGGGGCCCCGTGACAGAGAAGACGACGATCGCCGGCGCGAGCAGCGAGCGGTCCGAGAGCGCGGTACCGGACCGCGCCCGCGCCCGCGGCCTGTTCGAGCGCCTCGCCGAGCTTCCCGACGGCGACCCCGAGCGCCAGCGCATCCGCGACCAGCTCGTGGAGCTGCACCTGCCGCTGGTGGAGTACCTCGCCCGCCGCTTCCGCAACCGCGGCGAGTGGCTGGACGACCTGATCCAGGTCGCCACGATCGGGCTGATCAAGTCGATCGACCGGTTCGACCTCGAGCGCGGCGTGGAGTTCTCCACCTACGCCACGCCCACCATCGTCGGCGAGATCAAACGGCACTTCCGCGACAAGGGCTGGGCGGTGCGCGTCCCGCGCCGGCTGCAGGAGCTGAAGCTGTCGCTGACCAAGGCGATCAGCGACCTCGCCCAGCGGGAGGGCCGCGCCCCGACCGTCAGCGAGCTGGCCGCGCACCTGCAGATGAGCGAGGAGGAGGTGCTGGAGGGCCTGGAGTCCGCCAACGCCTACTCCACCGTCTCCCTGGACGCGCCCGACTCCGGCGACGAGGACGCTCCCGCCGTGGCCGACTCCCTCGGCATGGTGGACGAGTCGCTGGAAGGCGTCGAGTACCGCGAGTCCCTGAAGCCGCTGCTGGAGAAGCTCCCCGCCCGCGAGAAGAAGATCCTGCTGCTGCGGTTCTTCGGCAACATGACCCAGTCGCAGATCGCCGCCGAGCTCGGCATCTCCCAGATGCACGTGTCCCGGCTGCTCGCCCGCACCCTCGCCCAACTCCGCGAGGGCCTCACCGCCGACGAGTAGCCGGTGTGGGGCTGGAGGACGGTCAATCCTTGGTGGGTTGTTCCTTCAGGCGGTCCTTGAGGCGCTGCCCCAGGGACCGCGGCTCGCTCGGGCCTTGCGGCGCGGGCTCGGCATCGTCGCCCGCGGCGCCATCGTCCTCCTGGACGTCGTCCTCGTCATGATCGGTGATCAGCCAGGCGGTGCTCGGCGGGCTGAGCACGGCGATCAGCGCGAGGACGCCCACCACCGCCATCGGGATCGCGATCTCCGGACGCTCGCTCTGCCACAGCGACCACGCGACCGGCAGCGCGAACAGCTGCGTCAGCACCGCGGGGGCGCGGCTCCACTGGTCGGCGCGCCACAGCCCGCGGGCGCACGCGAGCATGCCGAGCCCGCCGGCGAGCGCGAGGACGGTGACCCCGATCGCGCTGGCCGGGTCGACGGCGGCGCCGGCGGCCGTCTCCACGCCGGTGTACACGCCGAACCCGACGGCTGCGGCGCCCTCCACGGCCTCGAGGGCGGCGGCGGCCTGCACGGTGATGGGACGCTTGGACACAACCAGAGACCCTACTCGGCCCCGCCCGTGGATCATGCCCCCAGCCCGGTTCTCGGCGGCCTGGCGAAATGGTGGGGCAACACCGGGCGAACGCATCCGGAACGATCGATACCCTGACGCCGTGCGCGCCATGCTCATCGCCAACCCCAAGGCGACCTCCACCTCCCGGCGCGCCCGCGACATCCTGATGCGGGCGTTCACCGGCGATCTCGACCTGGTCCTCGCCGAGACCGGTCATCGCGGCCACGCCACCGAGCTGTCCCGGCAGGCGGCCGTGGACGGCTACGACGTCGTGATCACGCTCGGCGGCGACGGGACGGTGAACGAGGCCGTCAACGGGCTGCTCGCCCACGGCCCGTCCCCCGATCTCCCGGCGCTGGCGGTCCTCCCGACCGGCAGCACCAACGTCTTCGCCCGCACGCTCGGCCTGCCGGGCGACCCGATCGGCGCGACGAAGGCGGTCCTGGAAGCGCTGCGCGCGGGACGGCACCGCACGATCGGGCTCGGCACGGCGTCCCATCCGGGCGGCACGGAGCGCTACTTCACGTTCTGCGCGGGGGTCGGGCTGGACGCCGAGGTCGTCCGGGAGGTCGAGCGCAGGCGCGCTGCCGGGGCCACCGCCTACAACTCGCTGTACGTCCAGACGGCGCTCCGGCATTTCTTCTCCGGCACCGACAGGCGGCGTCCGGCCCTCACTTTGGAACAGCCGGGGC
The DNA here is from genome assembly GCF_044326405.1 of Actinomadura sp. 1N219. Lineage (NCBI taxonomy): Bacteria > Bacillati > Actinomycetota > Actinomycetes > Streptosporangiales > Thermomonosporaceae > Actinomadura > Actinomadura sp. 1N219. The sequence goes on from NZ_JBIRAY010000015.1 coordinate 73,331, forward strand.
GTCCGCCGAAAACTGGACTGTTCCTTGCGTTCATCTCCAATACATCGCCTTGGACTTTCATGGGACGCCTCCCGGTGAATCCGAGTCCGAAGGCCAACTTCTCGCGCGGCCTGGACGTGTTCGGCATCCGTTCCCTGGACGTCGGCCCGACGCTCGGCGCGGTGGCGCAGATGCTCACCGCCCGTGCCCGTCCAGTGCAGGGACGGCACGTGGTGAACGTGCACGATGCGGCGGAGGTCACATTGCGCGCGGAGCGCCCGATGGCCTTTCAGCTGGACGGCGACTACCTTGGCGAACAGCGCAGCGTGACGTTCCGGTCGGTCCCGAAGGCAATCCGCATCGTCATTTGAGACCGTTCGGGGTGCCAGGTGAGAGCCAAGTAACACGCCCGACCCACGGATGTGACACATGCGACATCCATACTTTGAGAATCCTTTCTCAAAGGTCTTGCGTCTGCCCGCGCCCCCCTGACACGCTCAAAGTGCGCCAGCCGACAAGGGACCCCGACGACGCCGGTCTCCGTCTCGCAGCGCCGCCGAACATTCACCCCTGGACCTGGCCACCGCCACCTGGGTGTTTTCGACATGTGAAACCGTTCACAAGAGTGGAGTCTCTCCACCACCTGACGAAGGAGTGGACCGCATGGACTGGCGCCACCGCGCAGCCTGCCGTGACGTGGACCCCGAGCTGTTCTTCCCGATCGGCAACACCGGACCCGCGATCCTGCAGATCGAAGAGGCCAAGCAGGTGTGCCGCCGCTGCGACGTCACCGACGCCTGCCTGCGCTGGGCGCTGGAGTCCGGCCAGGACTCGGGCGTCTGGGGCGGCATGGGCGAAGACGAGCGCCGCGCCCTCAAACGCCGCGCCTCCCGCGCCCGCGCCCGCGCCGGTCTTTAGCCGGTCCCGTCCTCTCCTTCTCCGCCCATAGGCCTTAGACCGCGTCAGGTGCCCTGGGACGGTTGGCGGCGGGAGGACTGGGCGTCGCCTAGGGGGATGTCGACGACGACCTCGGTGCCGCCGCCCTCGCGGGGGCGGAAGTCGAGGTGGCCGCCCAGCTCTCCGACGATCAGCGTCCGGACGATCTGGAGACCCAGGCTGTTGCTGCTCTCCACGTCGAAGTCCCCGGGGAGGCCCACGCCGTCGTCGGCGACCACCGTGACGAGGCGGCGGCCCGTGCCCGGGCCCTCCTCCGGGACGACGCGCGCGTGCTCGTCCGCCCCCGGCCAGTCGCCCCAGACGGAGACGCCGCCCGGGTCGCGGGGCTCCTCGCCCTCGCCGTAGCGGTGCGCGACGACCTCCAGCGTCCCGAAGCGGTTGGTCAGGCCGTGCTCCAGGGCGTTCTGGAGCAGCTCGGTGAGCGCCATCGCCAGCGGCGTGGCGACCTCGGCGGGCAGGACGCCGAAACTGCCGCTCCGCTTCGGCGTGACCTTGGTCTCCGGCGTCGACACCTCCCCCGCCATCGTGATCACCCGGTCCGCGATGTCGTCGAAGTCGATCAGCTCGTCGGGGGTGTGCGACAGCGTCTCGTGCACGATCGCGATGGACCCGACGCGGCGGACGGCCTCGTCCAGCGCCGCCCGGCCCTCCGGGATCTGCAGCCGCCGCGCCTGGAGCCGCAGCAGAGCCGCGACCGTCTGCAGGTTGTTCTTCACCCGGTGGTGGATCTCCCGGATGGTGGCGTCCTTGGTCAGCAGCTCCCGGTCGCGCCAGCGCAGCTCGGTGACGTCCCGGCACAGGACGATCGCGGCGATCCGCGTCCCGGTGACGACCAGCGGGATCGTCCGCAGCTGCATGATCGACCCGTGCGACTCCACCTCCACCTCGCGGGGCGCCCGGCCGGACAGGACGACGCTCAGCGCCTCCTCCATCGGCTCCCCCGTGTCGCACAGGTCGGCGGTGATCTGCCCGAGCGACTCCCCGACCAGGTCGGCCGGGTAGCCGAGCCGCCGGTACGCCGACTGCGCGTTCGGGCTGGCGTAGGTGACCCGGCCGGTGCGGTCCAGCCGCATCAGCCCGTCGCCGACGCGGGGCGAGCGGACCATGTTCGGCTCCTCGCCCGGCGCCGGGAACGTCCCCTCGCAGATCATCGTCGCGAGGTCGCTGGCGCTCTGCAGGTAGGTCAGCTCAAGGCGGCTCGGCGTGCGGGCCGAGCTGAGGTTCGTGCTCCGCTGGATCACGCCGAGGACCTTCGCGCCGCGCCGCACCGGGATCGACTCCTCCCGGACGGGAATGCCGCTGCCCCACTCCGGGTCGCCCTCCCGGACGATCCGCTGCTCCCGCCACGCCACGTCGATCAGCCCGCGCCGTCCCGTCCGGACGACCTTGCCGACCAGGTCCTCCGGGTAGGCGGTCGGCCCGGTCGTCGGCCGCATCTGCGCGATCGCCACCCAGCCCGGGACGGCGGCGCCCGTGTCCGGCAGGGGCCGCCGGACGCGGTCGGCGGGCAGCGCGTCCGCCGACCTGAGCGGCACCCAGAGCAGCAGGTCCGCGAACGACAGGTCGGCGAGGAGCTGCCAGTCGGACACCAGCGCGTGCAGCCACTCCAGATCGTCCTCGGTCAGATCGCTGTGATCGCGGACGAGATCGGTCAAGGTAGGCACGCCACCATCATCGCCGATGGGCTTTGGTGCCCGGGCCCTTCCCCCGCCCGGCGCGCAACCTGGCAGGATGCACCGCATGACCGCGCCACGTGACCCCCTGGCCAGGCTCAGGGACGCGGCGGCCCGGCGCGCCGACGCCGGGCTGCGCCGGACGCTCCGTCCCCGCCCCGCCGGGACCGGCGGGCTCGCCGACCTGGCGTCCAACGACTATCTCGGGCTGGCGGGCGACCCCCGCCTGGTCGAGGGCGCGGTCGCCGCCGCCCGCGAGTGGGGCACCGGCTCCACCGGCTCCCGCCTCGTCACCGGCACGACGGAGCTGCACGCCGAGCTGGACCGGCGGCTCGCCGCGTTCACCGGCAGCGCCGCCGGGCTCGCCTTCTCCTCCGGCTTCCTCGCCAACCTCGGCGCCGTCACCGCCCTCGCCGGACCCGGCACGCTCGTCGTGTCCGACCAGGTCAACCATGCCTCGCTGGTGGACGCGTGCCGCCTGTCGCGCTCCCGCGTCGTGATCGTCCCGCACCGCGACACCGCCGCCGTCGAGCAGGCCCTCGCCGACCGCGACGAGGACCACGCGATCGTCGTCACCGACGCCGTGTTCTCCGTGGACGGCGACCTCGCCCCGCTGCGGGCCCTGCACGCCGCCGTCCGGACGCACGGCGCCCTGCTGGTGATCGACGAGGCGCACGCGCTCGGCGTCGTCGGCGACCACGGCCGCGGCGCCGCCCACGCCGCCGGTCTCGCGGGCGAACCGGACGTGATCCTCACCGTCACGCTGTCGAAGTCCCTGGCGTCCCAGGGCGGCGCCGTCCTCGGCGCCCCCGAGGTGATCGACACCTTGATCGACACCGGCCGGTCGTTCATCTTCGACACCGGCCTGAACCCGCCCGCCGCCGGCTCCGCGCTCGCCGCGCTCGACGTCCTCGAAACCGACCCCGCCCTGCCCGGACGCGCCCGCGCACGCGCCCGCCGCATCTCCGACCTCGCGGCCGGATCCGGCCTGGAGACCGCCGTCCCGGCCGCCGCCGTCGTCCCGGTGTTCCTCGGCGAACCGCACGCCGCCCTCCGGGCCGCGGAGGTCTGCGCGGAGAACGGGTTCCGGGTGGGGTGCTTCCGGCCGCCGTCCGTCCCCAAGGGACGGGCCTGCCTCCGCCTCACCGCGCGTGCCACGCTGGCGGAGCCGGAGCTCACGCGCCTGGAAGAGGCCCTGGCGAAGATCGCATGCTCTACCGGTCGTAGTCTTCACACATAACATCGGGGAAACCGATGATGAACGTGAGGAGATGCCGTGACGGAGGTCAGGGGCGGGCCCCGGCACGGGGGCGGATTCGAGCACGGCTACGACCGGGCCTCACTCGGCGACGTCGGTAAGCGCCACCCGAACCAGGCACCGCGCATCCCCAAGTACTACAAGCTCAAGGAACTCCTCGTCGAGCTGATCCAGTCCCTGCCGCCCGGCAGCCCGCTGCCGCCCGAGCGGACCCTCGCGGAGAAGTACGAGACGTCCCGCACGACCGTCCGGCAGGCCCTCGCCGAACTCGTCGTCGAGGGACGCCTGCAGCGCATCCAGGGCAAGGGCACGTTCGTCGCCAAGCCGAAGGTGTCCCAGGAGCTCCAGCTCGTCAGCTACACCGAGGACATGCGGCACCACGGCCTGCGCCCCGAGACCCGCATCCTGGAGGCCGGCTACGTCAGCGCCGACGAGCGCCTCGCCACCCTCCTCTGCATCCGCCCGGGCGGGCGCGTCCTGCGCGTCCACCGGCTCCGCCTCGCGGACGGCGAGCCCATGTCCATCGACACCTCGCACCTCCCCGCCCGCCGCTTCCCCGGCCTGCGCCGCGAACTCCCCCGCCACCGCTCCCTGTACGAGACGCTGGCCACGGCATACGACGTCCACCTGACCGAGGCCGAGGAGACGATCGAGACCGTCCTCGCCACCCCGCACGACGCGCAACTCCTCGGCGTGGACGTCGGCCTCCCCATGCTCCTCCTCTCCCGGCACGCCTTCGACACCACCGGCCAGCCCGTCGAATGGGCCCAGTCCCTCTACCGAGGCGACCGCTACAAATTCATCACCCGCCTCCGCCGCTGACCCTCGGTACCACTGCGGCCGCGCCCGGATCCTTCGACCACAAGTTCGAAGGATCCGGCTACGCTGGGTACAACCCTTCTCTACGATGACCGGGAGCAGATCGTGAGGGAAAGGTCGCAAAACGTGACGAAGACCGTAATTTCCAGCCTCGATGACGTGTCCGACGACACGCTGTACGGCATGTGGGTGCGCGGCGAAGTGGACGACCTTCTCGATCTTCCGTTCGAGGGCCTGCGGGTCGAGATCATCGGGGGTCAGATCGTCGTGTCGCCGGCGCCGGGCGTGCCGCACGCGTTCATCCTTGGACGCATCAGTCAGGCCTTCACCTTCGCATCGTTGAAGGATCCCGAATTCACCTGGGAGGCCATACAAGTCGTCAACCTCTGCCAAGAGAGCGCGCACCAGGCATATATCCCCGACCTTCTCGTACTGCAGAAGGATCTCCTCGAGGCGGCCAACGAGGCCCTGGCTTTCGGTCTCGTGCCGGACGAGATCGAGCTCGCGATCGAAGTCACCTCTCCCAGCAATTCGGAGCAGGATCGCCCGCCGACCGGGGGGCGACGACTGGCGAAGAACAAGTGGTCCGGCTACGCCGGCGTCGAGATTCCCTACTACCTGGTCGTCGACCGGTCGCCGAAGGAGGCCAGGACGACCCTCCACTCCATCCCCGACCGGTCGACGGGCGCCTACCTGCACCGGGAGTCCTGGGCGTTCGGGGAGACGATCGAGCTGCCGGAGCCCTTCAACGTCGAGATCGACACCAGCCGGTGGCAGCCGTGGAAGCGATAGGGCGGGAACCGGCCAGGATCCCCCCCATGGCGACGACGGTCGACCAGCGGACCAAGATCGTTATGAACGGCGTGGTCTACCCCGTGGATCCCCGCGACATGACCGTGGAGGAAATTCGGGAGCACCTCTTTCTGCCGGAGGAGGCCCGCATCGAGGTCCTCGATCACCAGGACGAGGAGGATCTCACCGAGGTCGGCATCTCGTGGGCAGACGGTGTGGACGGGAAGGTCGTGCTCGACCACGTTCGGCGCATTATCCAGGAGCACATGATTCACATCGTGTGAACGCGCGGCCGATGAGGCCGCGCGTCCGTCCTGGAATCACAGGGTCTGGCTCAGGGCCTTGATGGGCATTTGGAGGTTGGTGAGGAGTTCCAGGTCTTTTTCGGCGGGGCGGCCCAGGGTTGTCAGGTAGTTGCCGACGATGATGGCGTTGATGCCGCCGAGCATGCCGTCGCGGGTGCCGAGGTCGCCGAGGGTGAGTTCGCGGCCGCCGGCGTAGCGGAGGATGGTGCGGGGCAGGGCCAGGCGGAACGCGGCGATTGTTTTCAGCGCTTCCGTGCCTTCGACCAGGGGGAAGTCGGCGAACGGGGTGCCGGGACGGGGCGCCAGGAAGTTCAGGGGAACCTCGTCGGGGTCCAGGTCGGCCAGCTGGGCGGCGAATTCGGCGCGTTGCTCGATCGTTTCGCCCATGCCGACGATGCCGCCGCAGCACACCTCCATTCCGGCGTCCTTCACCATGCGGAGGGATTCCCAGCGCTCCTCCCACGAGTGGGTGGTGACCACGTTCGGGAAATGGGAGCGGGCCGTCTCCAGGTTGTGGTTGTAGCGATGGACGCCCATCGCGGCCAGCTCGTCCACCTGTTCCTGGGTGAGCATGCCGAGCGAGCACGCGATGTTGATCTCGACGGCGTCGTTGATCGCCTTGATGCCGTCGCGGACCTGCGACATCAGGCGCTCGTCCGGGCCGCGGACGGCGGCGACGATGCAGAACTCCGTCGCGCCGGTCTTCGCGGTCTCCTTCGCCGCCTCGACCAGTTCCGGGATGTTCAGCCACACGGAGCGGACCGGCGACTCGAACTTGCCGGACTGGGAGCAGAAGTGGCAGTCCTCGGGGCAGCCGCCCGTCTTCAGCGACACGATGCCCTCGACCTCGACCTCCGGGCCGCACCAGCGCACCCGCACCTCGTGGGCCAGCGCGAGCAGGTCGTCCAGCCGGTCGTCGGGGAGGGTCAGGCAGCGCAGGACCTGCTCGGCCGAGAGCCCCTTGCCCTCGTCCAGGACCTGGCGGCGGGCGACTTCGAGGATGTCGGTCACGTGTTACTCCTTGTCGAGGCCGTGGCTGTCGCGGAACGCGGCTGCGTCGAACGAGCCGCCGAACGAGGGGGCCAGGCCGCGGTGCGCGGCCAGGAGGAACTCCGCCGGGTCCAGCGCACCGGCCCCCGCGGGCATTACACCCGACAGCGGTCGAGCCGCGATCGTTTCCAGGTCGCGGACGTTGCTGCGCATCGCGAGGTCCGGGTCGTCCGGCCACGCGCCGACGACGACGCCGGCGAGCTGCACGCCGCGGTGCGCCATCGCCTCCAGCGTCAGCGCGGTGTGGTTGAGGGTGCCGAGGTCCGGACGGGTCACCACGACCGCGGCGGCGCCGAGCCAGCGGGCCAGGTCGGCGATCGTGGCGCCCTCGTCGTCGTAGCGGACGAGGAGGCCGCCCGCCCCCTCGATCAGCACCAGCCGGCGGTCGGCGGACAGGTCCCGGACGCGCTTGGCCACGTCCGCCAGCCGCAGGGGCGGGACGCCCGCGCGCCGGGCCGCCGCGGCGGGCGACAGCGGGTCGGGGAACCGGGCGAACTCGTGCACGTCGTCGAGGCCGGCGAGCCGCCGCACCTCGTCCAGGTCGCCGGGCTCGCCGTCGCGGACGCCGGTCTGGCCCGGCTTGACGACGGCGACGGACGCGCCGCGCACGGCGGCGACCGCGGCCAGCGCCGCGGTGACGACGGTCTTCCCCACTCCCGTGCACGTCCCGGTGACCACGACAACACTCACAAAGCGGCACCCTAGCGCGGGCCCGGGGCGGGGACGCCCGCCGGACCCCACAGTCTTCGGCGCCGGAATTTGTCGGCGGCGGAACCGGATCGGGCGCGGGGGCGTCCAAGCGTCATGGCCGGTCCCTACACACGTTCCCGCTGGGTGTCGGTGTCCGTCGTCGCGGTCTGCGCGGCGCTGACCTCCTCCTGCGGCGGCGGATCGGAGACGGCCGGGCCGTCGCCGTCGTCCCCCGCGCCCTCCACGTCCGCGTCCCCCGCCACCTCCCCCGCCGGCGACTCCCCCGCCGGTGAGAAGCTCGTCTTGCGCTGGCGCAAGACGGGCGGCATCGCGGGCTTCGGCGGCCCTGGCAGCGTCCCCGACTTCTCCCTCTACTCCACCGGGCGCGCGATCGTCGCGGCCGACGGCCCGCAGGCCGCGCTGACGGAGTACCGCCTCAAGCCGGAGGCGCTCCAGCGGCTCCAGGACGAGGCGCGCAAGGCGGGCCTCGGCCGCACCCACATGGTCGGCTCCGACCAGCAGATCATGGACGCGATCACCATCGTGTTCACCATGGGCGACGCGACGACCCGGATCGTCCAGCCCGAGTCCCAGGGCGGGCCGGAGGCGGCGTTCCTGAAGCGCCTCGACCCGAACGGGTGGGCGCCGTCCGACCAGGCCGCTCCGCCCAGGCCGTACGAACCGTCGAAGACGGCCGTCCTGGCGGGCGAGACGAGCGGCGGCACCGTCAAGAAGTGGCCGCTCGGGCCGCTGGGCGAGGGCGAGCAGGCGGCGGGCGCCATCTGCACGCTGGCGCCGGCCGAGAAGGTGCCCGCCACCAAGCCGGACGTCACCTGGCGCAGCGAAGGCAAGACGTACTCCGTGCGGTTGCGCCCCCTCCTCCCCGCCGAGTCCACCTGCAAGGACATCACCTGACCGCTCCGGCCGCGGGCTGCCGGACTTGTCATTGATAGTTGCGGATAGCCTGGTTCGGTGTCTGAGGCGGTGATCGTCCGCGAAGCGCGGGCGGACGAGTATGAGCTGATCGGGGAACTGACCGTTGAGGTGTACGTCGCGGGCGGGCTGGTGTCGGCCGCGTCCCCGTATGTGAGCACGCTCCGGGACGCCGCCGGACGCGCCGAGAAGTCCGAGCTGCTCGTCGCCGAGATCGGCGGCGAGGTCGGCGGGGCCGTGGCGTACTGCCCGCCGGGCAGCCCCTACGCCGAGCTGGCCGGGCCTGACGAGGCGGAGTTCCGGATGCTCGCCGTCCGGGAGAAGGCGCGCGGCAGAGGGGCCGGGCGCGCCATGGTGCTGGAGTGCGTGTCGCGGGCTCGCGCCGCGAGGCTCGGCGGGCTGCGACTGTCCACGCAGCGGAACATGGACGACGCGCATCGCCTGTACGAGCGGATGGGGTTCGTCCGCACGCCGGACCGCGACTGGGCGCCCGCGCCCGGCGTGGACCTGCTGACCTACGCGCTCGCCCTCTAGGACGCGGGCTTGCCGTCCAGGGCGCCGTGCTGGGAGCAGCGGGCCGTCCAGCCCAGGGGCGTGACCTGGACGATCATGCGGCGGCGGCAGCGCGGGCAGTAGCGGGGCGGCTCCATCTCGCGGGCGGCGCGGCAGGCGGCGTGGTCGCCGCCCGCGGCGGGGTCGCCGCAGCGGTCGCAGTAGGTCTCCACGGCCGGTCCTTTCAGCGGGGGGCGCGCATGCGGCTGACGAGCCCGGTGTCGTAGGTTCCGTCCGCGAACTCGGGACGGTCGAGCAGCTCGCGCAGGAACGCGAGGTTGGTGCGCGGCCCCTCGATGCGGAACGCGTCGACGGCGGCGCGGGCGCGGCGCAGCGCGTGGTCCCGGTCGTCGCCGTGGACGCTCAGCGTGGCGAGCAGCGGGTCGTAGTGGGGTGTGACGGTGGTGCCCTCGGCGTATCCGGCGTCGATGCGGATGCCGTCGCCGACCGGCTCCTCCCACACCGTGATCTCGCCGGTCGCGGGACGGAAATGCTGCGGATCTTCGGCGAGGACGCGGAATTCGACGGCGTGGCCGTGCGAGGACGCGTCCGTGAACGAGACGGGCTCGCCGACGGCGATGCGGAACTGCTGTTCGACCAGGTCGATGCCGGTGACCAGCTCGGTGATCGGGTGCCCGGCCGGGAGGCGGGTGCTCATCTCCAGGAAGTAGAACTCCTGCGCGGCGGGGTCGACGAGGCATTCGACGGCGCCGGCGCCGCGGTAGCCGACCGCCTCGCCCGCGCGGACGGCGGCGGCGAGCATCCGGTCGCGCAGCTCCGGGGCGACGCCGGGCGACGGGGTCTCGCCCGCGACCTTCTGGTGGCGGCGCTGGACGGAGCAGTCCCGCTCGCCGAGCGCGAGGACGGTCCCGTCCGCGAGGCCGAGGATCTGCACGTCGACGTGCCGGGCGCCCTCCACGTACCGTTCGAGGAGGACGTCGCCGTGCCCGAAGAGGCGTTCGGCGTGGGCGCGGGCCGTCGCGTACGCCGCGCGCAGGCCCGCCTCGTCGCGGGCGGCGGCCAGGCCGATGCCGCCACCGCCGGCGGCGGGCTTCACCATCACCGGGTAGCCGATGCGCTCCGCCTCCTCGACGGCGGTCTCGGCGTCCGGGACGGGCTCCCACACACCGGGCGCGACGGGGACGCCCGCCTCCTTCATCAGGTTGCGGGCGTTGATCTTGTCGCCCATCCGGGCGGCGGCGAGCGGCGGCGGGCCGACCCAGACGAGGCCGCGCTCGGCGACGGCGCGGGCGAACTCGGCGTCCTCGGCGAGGAACCCGTGCCCGGGGTGGACGGCCCGCGCGTTCGTCCGGTGCGCGGCCTCCAGGATCGCCGGGACGTTCAGGTAGCTGCGGACGGGGTCGGCGGGGCCGATGAGGACGGCCTCGTCCGCCTCCGCGACGAACGGGAGGTCGGCGTCGGCGTCCGAGTGCACGGCGATGGCCTTCACGCCCATGGCGCGGGCGGTGTGGACGATCCGGCCGGCGATCTCCCCGCGGTTCGCCACGAGCACGGACTCGAACACCTGCGGACTCCCCCTCGCGGATCGGCGGGATCGGACGTCCCGACCCGGCCGAGACTAGCGCCGGGGGCGCCGCCGCGTCCGGCCGTGCGCCGCACAAATAACGGCGCGCGGGTTTGTGCGGGGGCGGCGGATCGGGCGCGCCTGCCGGGGGCCGCACGCGGTGTGCGGCCCCCGGCCCGGGCTCATCCGGTGGCGATGATCTTCTGGGCGACCGAGGGCGGGACCTCGGCGTACGAGTCGAACCGCATCGTGAACACGCCGCGGCCCGACGTCATGCTGCGAAGATCGCCGACATAGCCGAACATCTCCGCCAGCGGCACCAGGGCGTTGACGACCCGTGCGCCGCCGCGTTCACCGCCGCCCTCCACCCGGCCGCGCCGGGCGTTCAGGTCGCCGATGACCGCGCCGAGATGCTCCCCCGGGGTGGTGGCCTCGACGGCCATCACCGGTTCGAGCAGCACCGGGGACGCACGGCGGACGGCCTCCTTGAACGCCATCGAACCGGCGATCCGGAACGCGAGCTCGGACGAGTCGACGGGGTGGAAGTCGCCGTCCAGCAGCGTGACCCGCACGCCCGTCAGCTCGTGGCCCGCGAGGACGCCGGTCTGCATCGCGTCCTGGCAGCCCGCGTCCACGGACGGGACGAACTCCTTCGGGATCCGCCCGCCGGTGACCCGGTTGACGAACTCGTACCCGTCCGCGATCGGCTCGACGGTGATCTGCACCTTCGCGTACTGGCCCTTTCCTCCCGACTGCTTGCGGTGCAGGTGGCCGACCTTGTCCACCCGGCGCCGGACGGTCTCGCGGTAGGCGACGCGCGGCCGTCCGACGTTGGCCTCGACGTCGAACTCCTCCTTCATCCGGTCGACGAGGATCTCCAGATGGAGTTCGCCCATGCCGCCGATGACGGTCTGGCCGCCGTCCTCGCGCACCCGGAAGGACGGGTCCTCCTCCGCCAGGCGCCGGATCGCGGCGCCCAGCTTGTCGGCGTCGCCCTTCGACCTCGGCTCGACCGCGACCTCGATCACCGGGTCCGGGAAGTCCATCGACTCCAGGATCACGGGATGCGCCTCGTCGCACAGCGTCTCGCCGGTCGTGGTCCGCTTGAGGCCCATGACCGCGACGATGTCGCCCGCGCCCGCCGACTCGATCTCCTCCCGGTCGCCCGCGTGGACGCGGTAGATCTTGCCGATCCGCTCCCTGGCGGCCTTGACGCTGTTCAGCACCGGGGCGCCGGAGACGAGCCGTCCCGCGTAGATCCGGACGAACGTGAGCCGCCCCAGATACCGGTCGCTCATGATCTTGAAGGCGAGCGCGGCGAGCGGGGCGCCGTCGTCCGGAGCGGTCGCGACGTCGAGCGGGGACGGCAGGTAGCGGACGACCGCGTCCAAGAGGGGCTGGACGCCCTTGTTCTTGAACGCGCTGCCGCAGAACACCGGCGTCACCGCGGACGCGACCGTGAGCCTCCGGATCGCCGCATGCAGCTGCTCCTGAGACGGCTCGGCGCCGCCCAGGTACAGCTCCATGAACGCCTCGTCGTGCTCGGCGACCGTCTCGACGAGCGCGGCGCGCCATCGCCGGACGTCCGCGGCCATGCCGGACGGGACGTCCACGACGATGTGGTCGTCGTCCGGCCAGACGTGCGCCCGCCCGGACACGAGGTCGGCGACGCCCTCGAACCCGTCCTCGGACCCGATCGGCAGCTGCATGACCAGCGGGACGGCCCCGAGCCGCTCGCGGATCATGTCCACGCAGCGGTGGAAGTCGGCGCCGGCCCGGTCGAGCTTGTTGACGAAGCAGATCCGCGGCACGCCGTACCGGTCGGCCTGCCGCCACACCGTCTCCGACTGCGGCTCGACGCCCGCGACGCCGTCGAACACCGCCACGGCGCCGTCGAGGACGCGCAGGCACCGCTCGACCTCGATGCCGAAGTCGACGTGACCCGGCGTGTCGATCAGGTTGATCGTGTGCTCGGCGCCGTCGACCGTCCAGTGGCAGGTGGTGGCGGCGGACGTGATCGTGATGCCGCGGTCGCGCTCCTGTTTCAGGAAGTCGAGCGCGGCGGCGCCGTCGTGCACCTCGCCGATGCGGCGGGACACGCCGGTGAAGAACAGGATGCGCTCGGCGGTCGTCGTCTTCCCGGCGTCGATGTGCGCCATGATCCCGATGTTGCGAACCTTGGGAAGTGCAAGAAATGTGGTTGTCATCGGGAGTCCTCCTTCGCTCTCGGACGACGACCGCCGCCGGACAAGATCGTCCCTTTTGCGGCAAGCGCACCGTAGCCGCGGAGAACCGGCCGGCGCCAAGGGTTTTCCGCGGAGGAGGAAAGAGGTCCCTATCGGGAATCGACGGGCGGGGTTCCGTGGGTGTGGAAGGACTCGATCGTCTTCAGGCCCCACGCCTGGCCCTTGGCGCGTTCGGCCTCGGTCCAGGTGATGGTCTTCCAGTCGGGGGCCAGGATGAGGCGGGCGCACGGGTTGCAGAGTTCGACGCGGTTTCCGCCCGGCTCGTAGACGTAGAGGAAGAACGTCTGCTGAATGGCGTGCTTGTGCGGGCCCGTCTCGATGAAGACGCCGTTGTCGAGGAAGATGTCGGCGGCGCGGAGGATGTCCTCGCGGGTGTCGGTGGCGAACGCGATGTGGTGCAGGCGGCCGTGGCTGCGCGTCCAGTCGCGGGTGTAGACGAGGTCGTACGACTTGTTGGTGAAGGTGACCCAGCGTCCGGCGATGGCGCCGTCGTCCAGGCGGATCTGCTCGGTGGGGTGGCCGCCGAGGACGTCGCGCAGGAAGTCGGTCGACGGCTCGACGTCGGCGGCGAGGAAGTTGACGTGGTCGAGGCGGCGGACGCACACGCCGAGCGCCGGGTACGCCTGCGCCTGGTTCTTCAGCGACGGCGCCAGCTCCGGCGGCGCCCGGTACCACTCCGACTCCCAGTAGATCTCCAGCTCGTGGCCGTCGGGGTCGCGGAACACGTAGGTCGGGCCGAGGCCGGGGTCGCCGTCGCGCCAGCCGAGGCCGAGGCCCGCGTCGTCGATGGCCCTGACGCGCCGGTCGAGCGCCTCCTGGGAGGACGCGCGCAGGCCCGTCCGCCGGATGCCGGACGTGCTGTGCGCGGTGAGCTTCAGCGTGTGGTGCTCGTAGTCGTCCCAGGTCCGGAGGTATACCGAGTCGCCTTCGGACCCGTTCTCGGTGAGGCCCATGACGCGGGTGAAGAACCACAGGCTCTTCTCCGGCTCGGGCGTCAGCAGCTCGACGTGCGCGACGTGCGCGATCTCATGCTTGATGCTCATGTGCGGCTCCGGGGGAAGACTGTGCCGTCGAAGAGTTTCCGGGCCGTGCGGACGACGCCCGCGCGCCGGACGGACGCGCCGTCGAGGTCGACCGCCACGTCCAGGCGGCCCGTGGGGTGCTCGATGCTCATCGGCTCGCCCGGCGGCGGGAACTCGGCGAGGTCGCGGCCGACCGCGCCGTCGATGAGGAGCGCGGTGGCGACGGTGACGGCGCCGAGCACGCCGATCGAGGCGTGGACGCGCAGCGGGATGAACGTGCGCGTGCAGATCATGCCGCCGTCGCGGGGCGGCGCGACGAGGGTCGTCTTCGGCACTGAGGCGTCCGAGACGTCGCCGAGGCCCATCAGCTCCCCGGCCCGGAGCCGCAGGGACTGGACGCGGTCGCGCAGGCGGGCCAGGTCGTCCGGGGGCTCGTAGCCGGTGACGCCGAAGGAGGACGCGGCCGCCACGACCACCGGCATCCCGTTGTCGACGCAGGTCACCTCGATGCCGTCGATCACGTCGCGGGGACGGCCCGTGGGCAGCAGCGCCCCGCAGGACGATCCTGCCGTCCCGGCGAAATCCAGGAGGATCGGGGCGGCGGTGCCGGGGACGCCGGAGATCGCGGTGTCGCCGTCGTAGTCGACGGCCCCGCCGGGCGTCGGGAAGGTCGCGGTGGCGAGGCCGTCCGAGTTGACCATGCGGACGCGGACGCTCGTGCGCTCGCCGTCCGCCTCGACCAGCCCGCGCTCGACGGCGAACGGGCCGATGCCCGCGAGGATGTTCCCGCAGTTCTGCCGGTCGGTGACGGTCGGCTCCTCCACGCCGAGCTGGAGGAACAGGTAGTCGACGTCGGCGTCCGGCGCGTCCGAGCGGGACACGACGGCGACCTTGCTGGTCAGCGGGTGCGCGCCGCCGATCCCGTCGATCTGGCGGGGGTCGGGCGTGCCCATGGCGCGCAGCAGCAGGTCGTCGCGGTCGGGGGCGGCGGGCGGCAGGTCGTCCGCCAGGAAGTAGGCGCCCTTGGACGTCCCGCCGCGCATGATCATGCAGCGCACGCCGTCGCTCATGAGCCCTCGTATTCCACGTATTCGATGCCCAGCTCGGGGAGCCGGGCGCGGAGCCCGTAGCGGTCGAGGCCCAGCTCGCCGCGCCGGAACGCCTCCCGCGTGGCCTCCTCCTTCGCGGCACGGGCCCGGGCGGCGGCGACCGCGCTCGCCGCGTCCTCGCGCGGCACGCACAGCACCCCGTCGTCGTCGGCGAGGATCGTGTCGCCCGGCCTGATCACCTGCCCGCCGATCGTCACCGGGACGTTCACGGAGCCGGGCGTCGCCTTCACCGTCCCCTGCGCGCTGACGGCGGCCGACCACACCGGGAAGCCCATCGCGTGCAGTTCGGCGACGTCCCGCACCCCGGCGTCGATGACGAGCCCGCGCACGCCCCGGTGCTGGAGCGCGGTGGCGAACAGCTCGCCGAACATCCCGTCCGTGGACGGCGACGTGGTCGCCACGACCAGCACGTCACCGGGACGGCACTGCTCCACCGCGACATGGATCATCAGGTTGTCGCCCGGCCAGGACAGCACCGTCACCGCCGAGCCACCGATCCGGGACCCCAGGTGCACCGGACGGATCGACGGCCCGAGATAGCCCGACCGGCCCATGGCCTCGTGGACGGTCGCGACCCCGTGCCCGGCGAGCGCGTCCACAAGGGTGGCGTCGGCGCGGGGCGGGTTCGTGACGACGACCGTCCTCACGCCAGCACCGCCGTCGTCTGCGGGTACAGCCGGACGTACGCCTCGGCCATCGTGTCGTGCGGGAGCCCGAGGTTCGGGCCCGCGTTGCGCTTGAGCTGCACGCCCCGCCGCTTCGCCAGCTCGGTGTAGTACTCCCACATGTGGACCTGCGCGGGCAGGCACTCCATCGCCTTCCGCTTCCGCTCGAACACCGGCGTGATGTCGAGCAGCACGTCCGGTTTGAAGTCGCACTGCTCCGGCTGGTGCGGCTCGAAGAAGAACACCGGCGGCGCGCCGAGCGGGTCGCCGGGCGCGTCGTACCCGATCGCCTGCGCCAGCACCCGCGCCTGCAACGCCATCCGCGCCGCCGCCGGATGGTCGCCGTTGTACGGGTCGGCCAGCGTGTGCGTGAGGACGACCGCCGGCTCGAACTCCCGGTACGCCCGGACGAGCCGGTCCACCAGCTCCGGCGTCTCCCGCAGCGGGTAGTCGCCGGCGTCCAGGAACTCGATCTCCGCGCCGAGCTCCGCCGCCGCGGCCTCCGCCTCGCCGCGCCGCAGCGCCTTGATCTCGTCCAGGCCCCGGCCCTCGCGCCATGCCCGCGCGGACTCGCCGCGCTCGCCGTAGCTGAGGCAGACGACCTTCGCGCGGTCGCCGCGCGAGGCGGCCAGGGCGATCGCGCCGGCGGCGCGCCAGACGAAGTCACCCGCATGGGCGCTGATCACGAGCAGGGGGCTGGACGGGGTGTCGTCGCTCATGGCCCCACACCCTCACCCTTGTCGCCCAAATTGTCAACAATTCTGCGCACAGTGGGTGTGACCCGCCGGGTTGACGCGTGTGGAGCTGATCAGTTAGAAGCGGGGACAGGGGACGGTTACGCGCCGGTGCGCTCCGGGGATCCGGAGAACGGAGGACTGTCTTGACGAGGGTCGTTTCCACGGCGGACGGACGAGAACTCGCCGTGGACGAATGGGGGGTCCCGACCGGTTTTCCCGTCTTCCTCCTGCACGGCACGCCCGGCAGCAGGCTCGGCCCCATCCCGCGCCCCATGGTCCTGTACCAGCGCGGGATCCGGCTCATCAGCTTCGACCGTCCCGGCTACGGGCTCTCCGGCCGCCGGCGCGGACGCGTCGTCGCCGACATCGCCGACGACGTGCGGCTGCTCGCCGACGTCCTCGACCTGGAGCGGTTCGCCGTCCTCGGCCGGTCCGGCGGCGGCCCGCACGCGCTCGCCTGCGCGGCGCTGCTGCCCGGCCGCGCCACCCGCGCCGCCGCCCTGGTCGGCCTCGCGCCCGCCGAGGCGGAGGGCCTGGACTGGTTCGAGGGGATGGCGGCGTCCAACACCAGGGAGTACATGGCCGTCCGGGGGCAGGGGCCGCTCATCGCCGACCGGCTGCGGTCCATCGCCGACCGGATCCGGGCGGACCCGGCGCGGCACGTCGCGAACCTCTTCGCCGAGCTGACCCAGTCGGACCGGCGCGTCGTCCTGGAGTCCGGGATGCGCAGGCTGCTGCTGGAGACGTTCCAGGAGGCGTTCCGGACGTCCGCCGACGGCTGGATCGACGACCTGCTCGCGTTCTGCGCGCCGTGGGGGTTCGAGCTCGGCGACATCGTCGTCCCGACCATGCTGTGGCACGGCGCGAACGACACCTTCTCCCCCGCCGGGCACTCCCGCTGGCTGGCCGACCGGATCCCGTCCTCGACCGTCGTCGTCCAGCCGGGGTCGGCGCACTTCGCGGCGTTCAACGTGCTGCCGGACGTCCTGTCGTGGCTGGCCCGCCCCGCCACGCCGCACTCGGAACGGAACTAGCCGGGGCAGACCGGGTCAGACCAGGTCAGACCGGGTGCAGCTCGAAGTCGCGGTCGACGCGCAGGCCGTCGCGGACGGCCGCGATCAGCGGATGCGGGCGCTGCTCGCCGAGCCTCAGCAGCCCGGCGACGGCCCGCTCCCGTAGCTCCCGCGACTCCGACACCCGGCCCATGTCCTCCAGCGTGACCGACAGGTTGCCGCGGCAGAAGCACGTGTCCGGATGGTCCTCGCCGAACACCCTGATCAGGCCCGCGAGCGCGTCCCGCTCGCGCGCCTCGGCGTCCTCGAAGCGCCGCGCGTCGCCGAGGCAGTTCGCGTGGTTGACGGCCGCGAGCAGCACCAGCGGATGGCCGGGGCCGAGCAGCCGCACGAGCAGCGAGGACGTCTTGGCGGTCAGCGCGACGGCCGTGTCGAGGTCGCCGGTGTAGCGCAGGTAGCAGCCGAGGTTGTTCTCGATCATCACGGTGTACGGGTGCTCGTCGCCCATCTGCGCCCGGTGCCGGGCGAGCACGGCGCGCGTCCGGTCGCGGGCGCCGACGAGGTCGCCGAGCTCGCCCATGCACGCCGCGACCTCCAGGTCGGCGGGCAGCGTGTCCGGCGACTCCGGGAAATGCCGCTGGTAGCGGGCGTAGGTGTCCTCCGCCAGCGCCAGCGCCTCCTCCCGCAGCCCGGCCCGGCGCAGCGACACCGCGAGGCTCTTGCCCGTCCGCAGCGTGTCCAGGATCTGGTCGCCGAGGACGTCCACGTACCGCCGGTACACGTCGCGGAGCTGGACGACGGACTCGTCGTACCGGCCCGCCTCGCGCAGGTCGCGGGCCACGTTCGCCTCGGTGAACAGCGTGTAGGGGTGGTCGTCGCCGAGCTGGGCGCGGCGCAGCCGCAGCGTGTCGGTGTCGTAGCGGTAGGCGCTCTCCCAGTCGCCGGTCAGCCGGTAGTCGACCGCCAGGTTGTGCGCGATCATCAGCGTGCGCGGGTGCTCCTCCCCCCACGGCGTCCCCGCCTGCTCATAGGTCTGCAGGTCCAGCGCCAGCGCGCCGCGGTAGTCGCCCATCGCCCGCATGTCGGCCGCCAGGTTGCCCGCGGTGATCAGCGTGTGCGGGTGCGTCGGGCCGAGCGTCGGGGAGTTGCGCTGCCGGTCCAGGACGTCCTGGTCGAGGTCGTAGGCCTCCTGGAAGTTGCCCTGCGAGCGCAGCACGTTCGCGATCTGCGACCGCAGGAACAGCCACTGCCAGTGGTCCTCGCCGAGCTTGCCGCTCCACTCGGCGACCAGCTCCTGCCCGGCCGCCATCGCGCTGTCGAACACGCCGCGCTTCCACTGGTACCGGACGAGGTCGGTGAGCATCTGCCGGACGTCCTCGTCCTCGCAGCTCGCCGCCCTGGACGGCTTCACATGCGGCAGGATCTCCTCCAGGTTCGGCCAGTTGCCCGGGTCGTCGGTGTCGCCGTGGCTCGGCCGCGCGCCCAGCAGGATCTTGTGCACGTCGTGGCAGGTCGTGTCCGTCAGCTCCGGGTCGAGCCCGTGCCGGACGACGGCCTGGACGAGCGGGTGCACCCGGATCGCCTTGTTGCCCTGGTCGACCTTCGCCAGCGCGAACCGGCTGATCTCCCGGACGTGCTTGCCGATCACCAGCGTGTCGCGGACGGTCTCGTCGTAGGCGGCGAGGATGCCGGCGGTCACGTCGCTGTAGACCAGGTCGAGCGAGATCGGCTCGGACGAGAAGAACGCGAGCAGCTCCAGCAGCCGCGCCGCCGCCGGGGACGCCTCCCGCAGCTGCCGGAACGTGACGCTCCACGTCATCGCCACCGACTGCGGGAAGCTCTCCGCGCTGCGCTCCAGCGTGGACGCCGTCTCGTTCTCCAGCGCCTCCAGGTACTCGCCCGCCGGCATGAACGTGGACGCGAGCCACGCCGCGGCCTGCTCGATCGCGAGCGGCAGGTAGCCGAGCGCCGTGCCGATCTTGCGGGCGCTCTCCTCGGAGATGTCCTGGACGCGGCGGACCAGGTGATCGGCGGCCTCCTCCTCGGTGAACACGTCCACGGCGATGGGGTTGGCGAGCTCCGTCCACGCCGGGTCGCGGGACGTGATGAGGACGTGCCCGTCCCCGCCCGGCAGGTACGGCTTCAGCTCCTCCGGGTTCTCCGCGTTGTCGAAGACCAGCAGCCAGCGGGAGGTGGGCTCGCCGCGCCGCAGCGCCTCCAGCGCGGCGCCGGCCGCGTCCGCGATGTTCTCCCCGACCCGCAGCCTGAGCTGCGGCTGCTCGGCCAGGTTCGCCAGCGCCAGCCGGATCGAGTCGGCCGACTGCGCGCTGATCCACCAGACGAGGTCGTAGTCGGCCTTGAACCGGTGCGCGTACTCCAGCGCCACCTGCGTCTTGCCGACGCCGCCGAGCCCGTGCAGCGCCTGCGGCATGACGACCCGCTGCGTCGTCCCGAGCAGCTGGTCGCGGATCACCTCGAGCAGCCGCCCGCGCCCGGTGAACACGGCGTTGCGCCGGTCGGCGTTCCAGATCTCCGGCGCGGTCCGGGCCGAGCCGGGGAACCGCGGGCCCACCCGCGAGTGCTCGGCCGGATGGTCGAAGGTGTAGCCCGGCCTGCCGAGCGCCCGGACGAGCGCCTCGGCGCCGTCGCGTTCCCCGAGCCCGGTGAGGTCGAGGGGCAGCTGGTCGGTGAACGCCGTCCGCAGCGCGGCGTCCTGCACCCGGACGGTCGTCAGCCTGCGCTGCGGCGCCGCGGTGCGGCTCGACAGCGACTCCCACACCCGCAGCGCGTTCGGCGAGCTGACCGAGTCGGGCGAGAGCAGCAC
Source organism: Actinomadura sp. 1N219 (assembly GCF_044326405.1). Taxonomy (NCBI): domain Bacteria; kingdom Bacillati; phylum Actinomycetota; class Actinomycetes; order Streptosporangiales; family Thermomonosporaceae; genus Actinomadura; species Actinomadura sp. 1N219. The sequence continues at coordinate 93,480 of NZ_JBIRAY010000015.1, forward strand.
GATCGTGTGCTCGCCCGGCTCGTCGCCGGGGACGTCGCCCGTCGCCGCGTCCACGCTGCGCCTGTCGACGCGGAACCCGGCGCGGCCGAGGACCAGCGCCATCCAGTCGACCCACGGGCGGTCGGCGGAGACGTAGCTGATGAGGACGTCGGAGACCTCGGTCGGGCCGCGCCGGGTGAACCGGTCGAGGGTGGCGAGGCGCAGCTCCTCCTCGACGGGCCGGTACTCGCCCACCCGCCCATCGGTGATCACCTTGGTGAGCCGCTCGAACGCCGCGAGCATCGAGTTCGGCGAGCCGGGCGCGTCGCCGAACGTCGCGAGCGTCTCCTCGAACGCGTAGTACGGCCGGTACGGGATCTCGATCGACAGCCAGTACCCGTTGGCCTCCTGCCGGGTCATGCCGCGCGGGAAGCGGTCGAAGCGCCCCCGCGCGTACGCCCGCCCGGCCTCGACCTTCGCGTTCTCGCCGAAGTCGATCCGCATCGGGACCGGCAGGATGCGGATCGGCCGCACATGGTCGCGCTTGTCGATGTTGTGGGCGATGTCGGCGGCGCCGTCGATGCTCTGGTAGCTGAGCGTGAAGCAGTCGACGAGGACGTCCGGGAAGTGCAGCGTGCAGATGTCGGCGATGTCGCTGTACCCGGTGCGGCTGTCGATCAGGACGTAGTCGTAGTGCCGCCGCATGTCCTCGCGGAGCGCGTCGAAGAACTGCCCGCCGCCGAGCCGGCCGTAGAAGTGGTCGAAGTCCAGGGCCCGGGTGAGGGACGAGTAGTTCCTGTTCTGCCGCCCGGCGGAGATGAAGTCGAGCGTCCCCTCGTCCTCGAACTCCCACTCCAGCGTCACCGCGTGCCGCAGCACCTTCGCGTAGTCGCGGTGCCAGTCGCGCTGGTCGTCCTCGTGCTTGTTCGTCGTCGCCCAGGAGTACTCGTCCAGCATGTCGATGACCCCGGGCGTCGAGGTCAGGATGTTCTGGTCGAGGAACGGATGGAAGAACTTGTGCAGCCCGGGGGACTCGAGGTCCCAGTCGATGACGAGCACCTTCAGCCCGGCGGCGGCCATGATCCAGGCGACGTTGGCGAGCGCGGTCGTCCGGCCGGTGCCGCCCTTGTAGGAGTAGAAGGTGACGATGGTCCCGCCGTTCGGCCTGCCGGCTCCGTCCGGGGTGTTCGCTGCGTGGGTCATGTTCGCTGGGTTCGTCATGAAGGGTTCTCCTCGCCTCAGGACTCCGGGTCCCTGAGGGTGGGCCGGGACATGGACGGCGGAGTCTGCGGCGGATGCACGCTGGTGGTCTTCAGGAACCGGGTGAGCGCCTCGTTGACGGCCTTGGGCAGCGCGTCGCGGAACGCGGCGGGCGACGTGACGCGCATGGCCGAGCCCTTCAGCGCGGACCCGTTCGGCAGCGCCTCGGCGAGGTCCTCGCCGAGGTCGTCGGCGGCCTCGGCCGTCTGCCGGTCGTCGGAGTTGAACGGGGCCAGGACGTGGACGGGGTCCTGGTCGATCTGCCGGAGCCGCTTGCCGAGGTCCCGGTCGCGGGCCGCCCACGGGTCGACGACCAGCACTCCGGGCGCGTCCGCCGGCTCCTGCGGCGGCTCGTCGGCCGTCTCCACGATCGACTGGTGGCCGAGTTCGCTGAGCACCTGCTCGGCGAACGAGCCGATCGGCAGCGTGTGCCCCTCGCCGCGGAACGGCGTCCACTCGCGGGGCGTCCGGCCGTAGTAGTAGGCGTCCCGCTCGGGCGGCAGGTCGTCGATCGGCTGCGCGGCCAGGGTGAGCCGCACGGCGGGACGCTTGGACCCCGGCGCCGCGTCCGCGAACGGGCTCTGCACCGAGGCCAGGGACGGGACGGCGCCGGACGGCAGCGCGCATTCGGCCGCCCGCTCCTTCACGACCGTGGCGAGCCGCAGCACCGTCTCCTTGTACTGCTCGCGGAAACGGCCCAGCTTCATGATCCCGTAGAGGCCCTCCTGCGCGTACGCGGACGGGAATTCCGGTGGAACGTTCTGCATGCTGTGCAGCGGTTCGGGGATCTCGCTGATGTCCATCTTCGTCCACCACACCGGAATGATCGCGGGCGGACGGTCGAGCCCGGCGGTCTGCGCGTGGTACCGGTTCAGGAACGCCGCCCATTCCTTGCCGCAGTATTCGCTGGTGAAGTAGGGCGGGGAGAACAGCGAGACGAGGACGCGGCAGTTCGCGAGCGCGTCGGCGAGCTGATCGGGCCACTCGCTGCCGACCGGAATCTGCCTGTCCATAAACCCGGGATTCAGCGCGCCCGTAGCCTGCCCGATGTCATGGCAGAGATCGTTGAAGAACTTCGCCACCCAGCGGTCGGAGTCCTCGGGACGGTAGCGCGACCTGGCATAACTCAGGAAGAAGTACGGGCGTCTCTCCTCCGCCTGAATTCTCCCCGCCATGCCGCTCCCCTCCGGGGTCCCATCAATGTATAGCGGCAGGGCCGGGGAGATTACAGCCCGTCAAATGTGGAGTTTTACCGATTCGCCGGGGTGGGCGGGAGGTCCCAGGACTCCAGCGTCCGGCGCATGGTCGCGACGAATTGCTCGCCGAGGCCGGTGAGGGCGCCCGAGTCCTGGAGCGTGCGCGCGGCGGTGACCGTCTTCGGGTACCAGTCGGCGAAGTGGCGGGCGGCCTCCGCCGCCTCTGCCGCGTCGTCCGATCGCGTCCGGCGGAGCCAGAAGTCGGCGACCGCGACGTGCGCGTACGTGCCCTGCAGCAGCCCCTCCAGCGGACGCGGGTCGCTGCGCCACGGCGCGTGGTACAGCCGGTCGTCGGACTTGTCGTACAGGTCGGCGAAGTCGAGGACGGCGCCCAGCTTCACATGCTGGAACTCGTGCAGGATCAGCAGGCACAGCTTCGCGGGGCTCTCGGGCAGCGCGATCCCGACCGAGCCGTAGGCGTCCCGCGCGGCGGAGCTGACGCTGGCGCCGGACGCGGGCGGGTCGAGCGGGACGATCGTCGTCAGCGCCTCCGCGATCGCGGGCGCGTACTCCGCGTACTCCTTCTCCAGGAGCGTCCACGCGTCCTGGAAGAAGGACTGCCACCGCGCGAACGTGCCGGCGTCGAGCCGCGGCGCGGCGGGATGGTCGTGGCAGTCGCGGAACGGGTCGAGGTCGTCGAGCACGACGGTGAAGCAGCCCGCGGTGAGGCGGCGGACGGGCTCGACCGGTCCGGCGCCGTCCACCTCGAGGATCCCGGCTTCGACGCGGACGGTGGTCTCCCGGCGGCCCGGCACCGGGTAGCGGCCGATGCCCGGGAAGTAGACGGCGCCGTCCCGCACCGGGACGGTCAGCGTGACGCTCTCGAAGGCCCGCATGGCGGCCAGGCACGCGACGGTCGCGAGGAGCCCGCCGTCGCCTTCCGGTTCCGCTGCGCCGGGCCGGCCCAGGGCGCGGAGGCGTTGCACCGCCCAGGCGCGCACGTAGGGATGCGACAGCGCCCAGTCGTAGGCGTCGGGGTTCGCGGCCCCGATGCGCTTCACCGCCTCCCAGCCCGGCGACGACGACCCGTCCTCCGGCCCCCGCCCACCGACCGCGGCGATCACGGCGCGGCGGCCGATCGCCTGCGCGGCGCCGAGCCGCGCGATCGAGGCGCGGTCGCCGTGCCCGGTCGCCACGGCGCGCACCACGGCGGGCGGCAGGACGTGCTGATGGCGGGCGATGCGCTCGTGGACGTGCTTGATCAGCGCGAACAGGTCGGCGCAGTAGACGCTGGGGTTGGCGAACCCGGACCCGTCGCCGTTGTACCGGTGGGCGAACAGGCCCCCGCCGCAGGTGGCGACGACCGGGCAGTCCCGGCAGGTGCCGCACAGGGCCGCGAGCCCGCCCTGCCGCGCCTCGATGCCCGCGTTCTTCGCGACGTCGTCGACGGAGTGCCGGAACACGTCCATGCCGGTGTCCGGGGCGCCGTCGAACGCCGTCTTCAGGGAGTCGGCCTGCTCGTAGCCGCCGTCGGTCTCGATGACCAGCACGTCGCTGGCCTCCAGGCCCAGCGACTCGGTGAAGCTCGGCCCGCCCTGGGACGCGCTGATGATCGAGTCGAAGATCCGCACCGGGACGGGACGGCCGTCGTCCAGCCACCGGTCGGCGATGACCTTCAGCCAGTCGGCGTACGCGGTCGGAGACCATCCGGACGATGACGTCAGGGACGTCCGGGGCGGCGGGCGGTCCCAGGTGTGGTGCGGCCAGAGGAAGTCGATCGCGGGCGGCTCGTGCGCGGCGAGCGCCTCATAGACGGCGATCGGGTCGTTGGCGATGTCGATGGTGCACAGCAGGCCGGAGTACAGGTCGGGATAGTCGGCGCGGAGCAGGTCGATGGCCCGGACGACCTTGTCGTAGCTGCTGCGCCCGTCGCGGTATAAGCGGTGCCGGTCGTTCGCGGCGCGGTCGCCGTCCAGCGAGATGCCGATCTTGACGTTCTCCGCGCGGAACAGGTCGCAGTACCGCTTGTCGAGCAGGACGCCGTTGGTGTGGACGCGCAGGTCGACGTCGCAGGCGCCGCGGAGCGGGGCCCGCAGCGCGGCGATGAGGGCGGCGAGGTGGCGCGGCCCGGCGAGCAGCGGTTCGCCGCCGTGCAGGATGAGGCCCACCCGCGTGAGGCCGTGGCCGCGCGCGTGGTCGGCGATGCGCTCCGCCGCGCGCTCCATGGCGGCCACGGTCATCTCGGCCGGACGCCTCCGCCAACCCTGGTCGGCGTGCTCGAACACATAGCAGTGGTCGCAGGCCAGGTCACATCTGCCGTGGACCTTGAGCACGAATTGGCGGAACAGTGTTGACGGAGGCATGACTGCTGTAATGAGATGTCAGATGAAGGAGTTGAACGCCGCGACCCGGACTGCCTCCGAACCGTCGCCGGACTTCTCATCGGTTCTGGTCAACCGTGCGACGATGCGGGCGGCGTCCGCCTCGAAAGCCAGCTCCTCGGGAGTCATCTCCCGCAGGTCGGCGAGTTCCGGCGCGCCCGCTTCCTCAACAATATTCATGATCGTCCATCCGGCCTTGGCTACAGTGCGTGGCGACATTATGCCCGTCCGCGAGAACAACTATCGTGCGGGCCGACGTCACGGCGGGCCTTGGATACCGCACCATCGAACTTTTGTGCAGACCATAAACTCGCCGCATCCGCCAGCGTCCCACAACCCACTCATCGTGTCTTCATTTCGGCCATGCCGAATCAGGTCCGGCTCGCGCACATCGTCGAAAGTTCCTGATCCGATGCGAACTGCCCGCGCGCGGTTCAGGGATTCGATGGCCGGAGCCGGACAAGCCCGAGTGGGCTGTGTGGATTTGTGCACACAGCCTTGACGCGGACAACGGCCCCCATTCCACTCAAAGTGTGGAGGCACTCGCCGAATCACACTATCCAGCCCTTTTTCGGGCAGCTGACACGAGCGCGTCCGCGGGCCAGCACCGGCTGCTCGCCGCGACCGCGCTCCGGCTCGCCGCGCTGCTGACCGCCGCCGTCCTCGGCACGCTCACCGTCCAGGTGGGCCGGATCGACGCGGCGGCGGTGGTGGCGGCCGCCGGGCTCTGCGTGGGCCTGGTCGTCGAGGTGTACCTGCTGACCGAGCGTCCCGACCGGCAGTGGTACGAGTCGAGGGCCGCGGCCGAGTCCGCCAAGACGCTCGCGTGGCGGTTCGCCGTGGCCGGGCAGCCGTTCGGCGCGGAGGACGTGGACGAGCGCGCAGCCGAGTCGCTGCTGCTGCACCGGTTCGCGGTGATCCGCGGCAACCTGCACAGCCTGGTCGTCGACCCCGACGGCGGCGGCCTCCAGGTCACCGACGAGATGCGGGAACTCCGCGGCCGCCCACTGGACGTGCGCCGCCGCGCCTACCGGGCCGGCCGCATCGACGACCAGTACCGCTGGTACTCCCGCCGCTCCAGGCAGCACGGCCGCAGCGTCGCGCGCTGGTCGGTGTTCCTGGCGTCGCTGGAGGCGTGCGGGCTGGTCGCGGCCGTCCTCGAGGCGGTGGGCGTGCTCTCGCTCGACCTGCCGGGCATCGCCGGCGCCGTCGCGGCGGGCGGCCTCGCCTGGGTGCAGACCCGGCAGCACCAGCAGCTCGCCACCGCCTACGGCATCGCGGCGCAGGAACTCGCCGAGATCGCCTCGCGGATCGAGTGGCCGGACTCGGAACCCGCCTGGGCGCATTTCGTGGACGAGGTCGAGGAGGCCATCTCCCGGGAACACACCCTCTGGTGGGCGTCCCATGTGTGACCGGCGCGGACGGCGCCCGGCGGAAAGGCAGGAGAGCCGATGCGGATCGCCATCACGGGACACCGCGACCTCGACGAGACGACCACCGCCCGTGTGGACGCGGCGATCCGCGCGCTGCTGCGGGACCACTCCGCGCGGGACATCGTGGGCGTGTCCTGCCTCGCCGACGGCGCCGACCAGATCTTCGCCCGCGCCGTCCTGGAGCTCGGCGGGCGGCTGGAGGTCATCGTGCCCGCCACCGGCTACGCCGCCGCGCTCGGCGCCCGCGCGCGGCGCGGCTTCGAGGAGCTGAAGGCCCGCGCCGCGGTGGTGCTGCCGCTGCGGCATCCCAGGCCCGGCCCCGGCCCCTACCAGGAGGCCGGGCTGGCGATGCTGGCGCGCGTCGACCGCCTCATCGCCGTCTGGGACGGCACGCCCGCGCGCGGACGCGGCGGGACCGCGGAGGTCGTCGAGTACGCCCGCAGGCAGAAGATGGACGTGCACGTCATCTGGCCCACGGGGGCGACGCGCACCGGAGCCCCCGCCGGGTGATCAGGGACGGGCGGGATCGGCGGGCCGTCCGGAGACGTCCGGGGTGATGACGGCCAGCCGCGCGCCGGCGGGGTCGGTCATGACGGAGAGCCGGCCGGGCCGGATATCGGTCGGCGGGACGTGGACGGTGGCGCCCAGCTCGGCGGCGCGGGCGGCGGTGGCGTCGCAGTCCTCGACCCAGAAGTACGGGATCCAGTGCGGCGGGAAACCGGCCGGCCACCATGCCTCGATGGGCAGCATCCCGGCCACGGACCAGTCACCGATCTTCCAGTTGGTGTAGGACGGCGCGTAGTAGGAGCGGTCGACGGCCGTCCAGCCGAACACCTTGCCGTAAAAGCGGCGCGCGTCCTGGACGTCGGTGCTGGCCAGCTCGACCCAGCAGGTGGCGCCCGGTTCGTCGACGACGCCGGCGCCCTTGATGTTGTGCGGCAGCCAGAGGGCGAACTCGGCGCCCTGCGGGTCGGAGCACAGCGCCATGCGCCCGAGGTCGGCGATGTCGGTTGGCTCGACGTTCACCGCGCCGCCCGCGTCGCCGACGGCGGCGATCGCGGCATCGAGGTCCTCGACGCGGAAGTAGCACGTCCAGGACGCGGGCTCCGTGTCGTCCACGAGCGAGTTCAGCCCGGCGACCTCCGGGCCCTGCGCGCCGCCGAGCGTGAAGATCTCGTTGTCACCCCACGCGCCCAGGGTCAGCGTGTAGGAGTCCCATCCGAAGACGCCGCGGTAGAACTCCTTGGACGCCCCGACGTCCGGGCTGGTCAGCTGGGTCCAGGCGGCGGTCCCGGGGGCGTGCTCGGTGACCTCGGGCATTCCTCCACGGTAGGAACGGCCGCGCAATCTCCTTTGCCGCGAACCGCCAAAACGTGCCCAATGTTCAGACGCCGTCGACGGTTTGGAGCAGGCCCCAGACGAAATGCGCCGCGAACGTGCCGTCGGGGGTGGCGAGCGTGGCGTGCCAGCGGCTGGGGGCGTCGCCGTCCTGGTGGGCGACGGTTCCGAAGCGCGCGGCGACGTCGCCGACGACGCAGGACCACGGGACGAGGTCGTCGACGGTGTCGAGGCGCGGCACGGGGACGCCGTCGTCGCGGACGAGCCATTCGTGCGCGACGGAGCCGTCCGGGGCCATCATGATCTCGAAGCGCAGGCCCGGCCAGAGCGACAGCCCCGTCCACCAGGCGATCTCGCAGGTCACGTCGCCGATGCTCCGCTGCTCGACGGCGCCGGGCGGGCCGAGGACGGCCTCGTAGCGGCGCTGCCCGCGCGGGAACGTCCGCGACCGGAGGATGCGCTGCCAGCGGGCGTTGACCTCCCGCATCTCGGTGCGGGACGCGTCCAGCGCGCGCATCGCGTCCTCGACGAGGCCGGGCTGGTAGTCGGCCATCCGGCGGAGCAGCACGAGCTGGAACTCCCGCCGCGCGAATCCCTTCACCGCCGCCACGCTACCGGCGAGCGCCGCGCCCCGGAGCCGCGCCTACTCGTCGTCGGCGATCCCCAGGCCGTGCGCTTCCTCGGGGTCGGGGGTGAAGGGCTCTTCGGGGTCGTGGTCGGACGGGCGGGGGCGCTCGGGCCCGTCCGGCCCGACGCGGACGACGTACTCGAAGCGGATGACGCGGAACCGGCGTCCGAGGACGGTGACCTCGGCGCGGCGCGTCCCGTCGCGGAGCAGACCGGCGGCGGCCCGGTACTCGGCGAGGACGTCCGGCGACGACGGCAGCATCATCGGCACGATCGTGTCGAAGTAGGCGGCCAGATGGTCGCGGACGCAGGCGGGGCTGTGCAGGAACGGGCCGTGCGGCGGCCACGTCCCGTTCTCCTTCTCGGCGGCGGCGAAGCGGGCGGCGAGCCGGGAGACGCGGGGATGGGTGGCGAGCGCGCGGCGGGCGTCGCGGGTCACCTCGGGCGGGACGACCGGCCCCTCGGGGACGTTCTCCCACCGCTCCCCGAGCAGGTCCGGCGAACCGGGCGTCCGCGCGGGCGGGAGCAGCCCGTGGTCGAACCGGTGGGCGTCGCGGCGGGTGCGGGGCTCGGGCAGGTCGTCGGGATCGGCGGGGCGTGGCGGCTCGGGGCCGTCCACCCCGAAGCGGCAGAACCGGTCGGCGCGGACGACGCGGAACACGCGCCCGGCGACGGTCAGCTCGTCCGGGCGGCCGCGTTCGAGGAGCGCCGCCCCGTCCCGGTACTCGTCGCGGTCGGCGGCGGAGGACGCGGCGCTCCGGGCCATGTTCCGGAACCACCAGGCGAGGGAGTCGCGGGCGTCCTGCGGCGTCATCCGCTCCATTCCGGACATCATCCAGCCGCCGTCGACCCGTTCCATCACCCCGTACGTGGGCCCGTACCAGAGCACGAGCGGGTGGGTCCGCTGCGCCCGCACCTCGCCGAGCCACGCCGACGACCACGCGGCCGACAACGAAGGGGGCAGGTCACCGGCGAGAGCCGCACCATCACTACCCGTCATGCCGTCCATCGTCACAGGGCGCGGGGGGTCGGCGCTCGCGATTCGGCCATTCGGCGGGTCAGGACTTGCGGGCGCCGATGGCGGCGGCGATCGCGGGCCAGCTCCGGTCCAGCTCGCGCTGCCAGTACTTCCAGTTGTGCATGCCGGGCCCGTAGAGGCTCGCGGTGACGGGGACTCCCGCCTCCCTGGCGGCCCGGACGAAGTCGGCCGTCATCACCCCGGCGAGCTGCTCGCCGATGCGTCCCGCGTGCCAAGGCACGGTGCCGGGGTCGTCGTAGGGGCCGGGCTGCCCGTTGCCGGACGAGACGTACACGCCGGTGCCCTTCAGCTTCGCCACCATCACGGTCGCGTCGTGCGCGCGCCAGTTCGCCCGCGCGGTGATCGGGTCGCCCCAGATCGCGGTGCCCGCCTCCCGGTTCATGGACGTCAGGATGACCGGCATGCCGGGCGCGGTGATGTTGAGCGGCCCGCTGTAGGACGCGGCGTACCGGAACACCCCGGGACGGCGTTCGGCGTAGGTGATCGCGCCCTGACCGCCGGACGACAGCCCGATCGCGGCGCGCATCGACCCGGCGCGGAAATTGCGTTCCATCAGCGGGATGACCTCGTCGATGTGGAAGGTCTCCCATTCCGGGATGCCGCCCTTGCCGCCGTTCCACCAGTTCGTGTACGAGCCTTTGAAGCCGCCTTCGGGCATGACGACCATCACGTCGTGCGAGCCGGCGGTCTTCTCGATGTCGGAGTCGTGCGTCCAGGACCCGTAGGTGTCGTTGCCGCCGTGATAGGCGTATACGACGGGCCATGACCTGCTGCTCCTGGCCGTCCATCCCTTCGGGACCATGACGCGCGTCTTCACCTTGGCGCCGAGGGCGGGGGACGCGATCGTGACGTCGAACTGCCGCGCGCTGAGTCGCTTGACGCTGCTGACGGCGGCGCCGTCGGGCGCCTTGAGGTACCCGCCGGGCCCGGCTCCGCCCGGGAGGCGCGGCCTCGTGGCGCGACCTGCGGCGTTGGTGTCGGGGTCGTCGGGGCTGGGCGAGCCGTTGCCCGTCCTGAACGGGTTCGTGCCCGGCGGGACGCGGGGCAGCTTCGGCGAAGGGGTCGACCCGGGCTTCGTCGGAGGCCCGAAGGACGGGACCGGCTCGGCGTCTCCCCGGGCCTCCGACCGCTCCTTCGGCACGCCGACGCCCGCCTGCGCGAGGCCGACCATGACGGCGGGCAGCAGCACGACCGCCGCAGCCGTCCCCGCGATGGCGATCTTCCTGTCCGTACGCTTCTTCATGCGCTCCCCAGCCGCCCGCCGAAGAAACTACTGTTCCCGCCGCCGGAGCCGCAAGCATTGACATTCAATGCAATAAAGGCGAGACGATCGGTGACGCGGCGTCACCGCTCCGTCATGGGGCGCCGTCCAGGCGGATGGACTGCTCGTGCGAGAACACGTTCAGCGGATCCCAGTGCCGCTTCACTTCCTGGAGCCGCTCGTAGGCGTCCTTGTAGTAGAGCGTCTCCCATGACTGGCCCGACTCGTTCCAGCGCTCGTCGTTCAGGTCGACGTCGGGGTATCCGATGTAGCAGCCGTCCGTGACGTCGCCGTCCGCGACGGGCACTCCCCCGGTCTCCGCGAACGTCGCCTTGTAGATGTCGCGGATCCAGGCGATGTGCGTGTCCTCCTCGACGTCCTGCCTCGTCCAGTAGACCTGGTATTGCATTTTGAGAATGGAGTCGCGCTGCCGCGCCGCCGTGTCGTGCAGAGGACTGTTGACGGCGCTCCCGTACGAGTCGACCTGGATGAGCGCCTGCTTGTTCACGTAATCGACGTACTCCTCATTGCCGAGATACGCCCACATCGCGTCGATCTGCTGCTCGGTGAACGGTTTCCGCAGGTAGGCCGACTTGTACTTGCCGCAGCGGTTCTCCCCACTCGCGTTCAGCGCCTGCGTGGCCGTCAGCCACGGCATCACCCGCGGAATGTCCAGGTGGACGAAATGCTCGCCCATCGCCGTCCTCATCTGCGTCGCGTCCGGACCGATCCGCCCGTCGACGGCCGCGATGAAGTCGCTCATCGCCCGCGGGCCGTCCGGGTCGTCGACGTCCACCTGCGCCAGCAGCCCGAGCTGGCCGTTGCTGACGTGGTTGAGCTTGAGCATCGCGAACAGTTTCCCGGCCGCCGTGGAAGCGTCCTGATTGTCGCGGAAGTACTCCGCGTACGCGTTCACCAATGTGGCGAACTCGTCCTTGGTGAAGTCTTCCCAATCCCACGCCATCGCGGTCAGCAGCACCCGCGTCGGCGGCTCCGGCAGCCCGCGGAACCAGAACCGGGTGACGATCCCGAAATTCCCCCCGCCGCCTCCGGTGTGCGCCCACAACAACTCGCTCAACGGCTCTTCGTCGTCCCGCTTGGCGACGACCAGCCGCGCCGTCTTGTCGGCGTCCACCACCGCCACCTCGACCGCGTACAGGTAGTCGACGGTGAGCCCGTGCTGCCGCGACAGCAGCCCGAACCCGCCCGCCGGGATGTGCCCGCCGAGCCCGACCGAGTAGCACGACCCGCCGGGCAGCGCCTTCCGGCTCGCCGGATACAGGTGGCTGTAGACGTGCCAGTTCGTCGCCCCGGCCTCCACGCAGTACGCCTTCATCGCGCTGTCGTAGTACATCCCGTACATCGGGCTCAGGTCGAGGATCACCCGCACGTCGTCACCGCAGACGAAGTCCTCGTAGCAGTGCCCGCCGGACTTCACCGTGATCCGCGTCCGCTCCGGGTCCTGCGGCTCCTCGTTCACCGCGTCGGCGAGCGCCGCCACCACCTCGTCGGGCGTCCGCACGAGCCGCACGTACTCCGGCTCGGCGATCCACCGCTGATTGAACCCCCGGCTCAGAGCCGGATACCGCTTGTCGCCGGGTCGGACAGTCGTGCTGGGCAGTGCCGGGACCTCGCTCATGCCATCGCCTCCGCGCCTCGAACCAGAACCGCAGAGAACCCTTCCCCGCCACCCCGCCCGGTAGCCGATCAGCAACGCACAGTTAGCCCCCCGGCCACCCCCGGCGGCGAGGGCGGTCCGCAGACTTGACGGCGCTCGGCGTGCCTAGGGATTGGCGTGTCTAGGGGAAGTGTTGGCGGAGGGTGGGGAGGAGGTCGGCCTCCGCCCAGGTGCGGAAGTCCTTCTGGTGGTCGGGGCCGGACTGGCAGAAGGAGATGTGGGTGAAGCCCGCGTCGGCCCACTGCTGGACGGCCTGGACGTAGTCGTCCACCTTGTTGCCGCACGGGACCGACTTGGCGACGTCTTCAGGGCGGACGGTCCCGGCGGCGGCCTCGAAGTTGACCGGGCCTGGCAGCTCGGCCATGACCTTCCAGGCGGGAACCGAGAACCTCCAGATGCGGTGGGCGCGCTGGACGCACTCGTTGTAGTCGTCGCCGTAGGCGACGGGGATCTGGCCGTAGACGGGTTTGCCCGCGCCGCCCTCCTTGTGGAAGAGGTCGACGACGTTGCCTACGGGCTGGTCGGAGACGAGGACGTCGGCGTGGCGGGCGGCGAGGCGGCCGGCGCGGGGGCCGTAGGCGGCCATTCCGATCGGGACGGGGCGGTCGGGCAGGTCGTACAGCTTCGCCGAGTCGACGGTGAAGTGCCGGCCCCGGTAGTTGACGTAGTCGCCGCCGAACAGCGCCCTGATGATCTCGACGGCCTCCTCGAACATCTCGTGCCGGACGTCCACCGAGGGCCAGCCGCGGCCGACGACGTGCTCGTTCAGGTTCTCGCCCGAGCCGAGGCCGAGCGTGAACCGTCCGTCCGAGAGGACGCCCATCGTAGCGGCCTTCTGCGCCACCACCGCCGGGTGGTAGCGCATGATCGGGCACGTCACGAACGTCATCAGCGGGATGCGGTGGGTGGCCTGCGCGAGCGCGCCGAGCACCGACCAGGCGTAGGCCGAGTGGCCCTGGTCCTCAAGCCACGGGAAATAGTGGTCGGAGATGACCGAGTAGCCGAAGCCGGCCTCTTCCGCCTCCACCAGGTCGGCGACGAGTTGCTTGGGCGGCGTCTGCTCGCAGAGCAGTGTGTATCCGAATTCCATGCCGGCTCGCCTACCCGTCCGGACGGGCCGAATCGTCAAGACATGGTCAGGCTCAGTATTTGAGGCGGTCGACCATTTCCTGTCCTTCCTGGTCAGCGTGCCCCTACGGCTCCCTGCCCGCAGTGCCTCCGCGCCGCCCCCGACCGCAGCACGCCACGGCGAGCCTGGTAGGGCCTTACTTGGCCACTGTGAGTGACATCTGCTATACGTAGAGCTACCTCGCCTCGACCTGAGGCGTGGAAAGGGACATCCGGTATCCACCTTGAGAACCGGGCGTGACAAGGGAGAAAAGGAACCACATGAAGTCCTTCAGCTACAGCGAGCTGGACAAGCTGGCCGGCGAGGTCCTGCCGGAGCGCGCCGTTCTGTCCACCCTCCTCGTCGGTGGCGGCGACGACAACGAGAACGAGAACTTCAACCTCAACCACGGCGGTGGCCACGGCGGCCACGACGGCGGCGGCACCACCGCGGTCGTGCCGAACTGCCAGGCGGTCAACAACAACCCGCAGGGTGGACTCATCGGCGGTCTGGGCCTCAGCTCCAACAACCCGACCTCCTCGTTCACCTGCGCCAGCAGCTCGGTGGTCGCGTCGGGCCACTGATCCGGCACGGCATGACAGCGGGCCTCGGCCCGCTTGGGAAGGGCTGGCGTTCTCCCGCCAGCCCTTCCCCCTCTTTCCGCACAAGGCGAAAGCGAACCGATGAGCGACACGCACCCTCATACCTTCAGTTACGCGGACCTCGACCGGCTCGTCCCCGAGGTCCTCCCCGGGCGGCTCCTGCTGTCCACCGCCGCGCCGCTCGGCGGAGGCGACGACGGCAGCACCACGATCGTGTACTCCTGCCAGGCGACCCACTCCCCCGGCAACGCCGGCCTCCTCGGCACCGGCCTGTTCGCGCAGGCGCCGTACTCCTCCCTGACCTGCGTTCCCGGCACCGTCGTCCAGCAGCACTGATGGGGACCCCCACCACAGCGTCCGTGGACGGCGCCGGCGCGCCCGCGGCCCTCACCCTGCCCAGGCTCGTCGACGGCGCGGAACTCCTCGGCGAGTTCAAGAACTCCGGCTACCGGGAGGCGCCCCAGCTCGTCCGGCTGCCGAACGGCCAGCTCGTCCGGCTGCCGCCGCTGCTGTACATCGTCGTCAAGGCGCTCCAGGAGCACCGCGGGCTCGCGGACGGCGACGTCGCGCACGCCCTCGACCGGGTCGCCGGGACGGTCAGCGAGGAGGCGGGCGCGCGGCTCACCGCCGAGCAGATCGTCTACCTGGCCGACCGCAAGCTCGCCCCGCTCGGCGTCACCACCTACAGCGACGGGACGGAGCCCACGTCCGTCAAGGCCGACCCGTTCCTCGCGCTGAAGTGGCGGGTCGCGGTGTTCCCCGAGTCGTTCACCTGGTTCGTCGGCGGCGTGTTCGGCTGGCTGTTCCGGCCCGTGGTGCTGGCGCTGATGCTCGCCGCGTTCGTGGCCGGCGAGGCTTGGATGCTCACCACCGGGTCGGTGGCGGACGCGCTCGCGGCCACGATCCTCAACCCGGTCAGCATCCTGCTGGTCATGGGCCTCGGGGTCGCGTCGGTCGCGTTCCACGAGTTCGGGCACGCCAGCGCCTGCCGGTACGGCGGCGTCCGGCCCGGCGTCATGGGCTGCGGCATCTACCTCGTCTGGCCGGCGTTCTACACCGACATCACCGAGTCGTACCGGCTCGGCCGCGGCGGGCGGCTCCGCGCCGACCTCGCCGGCGTCTACTTCAACGCGATCTTCATCGTCGGGCTGGCGCTGGCGTACCACCAGACGGGGTTCGAGCCGCTGCTCGTCACCGTCCTGTACGTCAACATGCAGATGTTCCAGCAGCTCCTGCCGACGCTGCGGTTCGACGGGTACTACATCATGTCCGACCTGATCGGCATCCCCGACCTGTTCAAGTACATCGGGCCGATCCTGCGCCGGACGCTGCTGCGCCGCCCCCGCGACGCGCAGCTGGACGACCTCAAGCGCTGGCCGCAGATCTTCGTCACGCTCTGGGTGCTGACCGTGGTGCCGGTGCTCATCTTCCAGATCGGCCTCATCCTCAGCCAGGTCCCCGACCTGGTCGCCAAGGACTGGTGGATGATGCGGCGGCTCGCGTCCGAGGCCGCGCACGGCGCCGGGGTGCTCGAACTCGTCACCTCCGGGCTGCAGATCGTCCTGCTCGTGCTGCCGCTGGCCGGTGTCGCGCTGATCCTGTACGGGGTGGGCCGCGGGCTGGTGCGGTGGGCCGTCCGGTACGTGCAGGGCCCCGCGCCGGAGTCGACGCCCGGCGTCTGATCACGCCCGGACGGACGCGGACGGGCCGTGCCATTCCAGGATCAGGACGGTGGCGTCGTCGTCCAGGCGTCCCTCATGGTGTTCGAGGATGCTGCGGACGAGCCGCCGCAGCGTCTCGGGGACGGGCAGCCCGTCGGCCTCGCGCTTGATGACGAAGTCGGTGAACCGGTCCAGGCCGAACTCCCGCTTGTCCGGGTCGCGTGCCTCCACGATGCCGTCGGTGTAGAGCAGGATGCGGTCGCCGGGCTGGAGCTGCTCGCCGCACAGCTCCGGGACGACGCCGAGCCCCGTGCCGAGCGGCGTGCCGGGACGGCCTTCCAGCGTGGTCACCCAGCGCCCCGCGCGGATGACCACCGGCCCGGGGTGGCCGTGCGAGATCCACGACACGACGCCGGACCGGAGGTCGAGCTCCATCAGCACGGCGGTGACGAACCGTCCGTCGCCGTCCTGGTCGATCAGCACCCGCTCGATCGCCCGCCCCGTCTCGATGAGGTTCGCGCCGTGCAGCCGGCTGTTGCGGCAGGCGGCGATCGCGAGGCTGGACGTCAGCCCGGCGGTGGTGTCGTGCCCCATCGCGTCGAAGATCGCGAGGTGCACGGTGTCGCCGGCCAGCGCGTAGTCGAAGGTGTCGCCGCCGAGGTTGTACGCCGGTTCGAGCGCGGCGCCGATGACGACCTGGTCGTTGGCGAAGGTCATCGGGGGGAGCAGCCGCCACTGCATCTCCGCCGACACCGTCATGTCCCTGGTGCGCACCAGCCGGGACAGCGAGTCGCTGTACGGGCCCTTGCTGACGATCATCAGCGCGACCAGGCCGGCCAGGTACTCGGCGTCGTCCTTGGCGCGGTCGTCGTCCTGGCGGATCGTGGCCCTGAGCACCCCGATCCGCTCGGAGCCGTCGAGGATCGGCAGCCAGTACTGGCAGGTCCCGTCGTCGAACACCTGGCCGGTCACCGGCTCCACGGTCTGGAACGCCCGGCCCGCGATGGTGCCCTCGATCTTCAGCTCGGCGGCTTCCCGCCCCGGGTCCCGCGCGGCGTCCTCGCCCTTGCCGGTGAGCAGGCGCAGCACGGTCTGCTGCAGGTCCGCCATGTAGATCACCGCGTCGTGCAGGCCCGCGTCGGCGGCGTGCCGGGCCACCGCGCCCGGCAGCTGCTCCATCGACATCAGGTGGCTGGCCGCCACGAGCTCTCTCAGCATCGGTCGCCGTCCCGCGTCATCCGCTCCCTGCCTGCCCGGTCCATTCGGGGCGGCGTACCCGCTGAGGCCGCGCCCATGTCGCGGCCCCAGGTCGAGCACGGCAGGTCAGCTGCGGGACGGGGAGGGCGCGGCGGGCAGCATCGCCGCGATCTCGGGCTTCAGCAGCTCGCGGACGGTCGCGTACGCGGCCCCGAAGTTCAGGTTGCCGCAGCCGTCGCTGCCGCCGGCGAGATAGGAGAGCTGGAACTCGGCGGGCGTGAAGAACGCGCTCAGGGTCGGCGGAGTCGCCTTCGCCCCCGGAAGGCGCGCCTCGCTGGGCAGGAAGTCGGAGCGCTTGAACCGCCCGTCGGAGCTGCAGTCGTCCCATTCGCGTTCGTGGGCGACCGGGTGCTGCGCGACGAGCGAGCGGATCCGGGTCACGCCCGCGTCCGTCAGCGCGGTCGGACGGAACACGTCGGTGTTGGTGAGCCTGCGGCCGGTGCGCAGGTCGACGGTGACGACCTCGCCGCCGGGCGACCCGTCCGCCTGCTGGCACCAGTCGTTGAGCTGGAAGTAGCGGACGGACACCAGGCGCGGGCCGCGGAGCCCGAGCCTGGTCTCCACGCCCAGCTTCACCGGCTTCCCCCGGCAGTCGACCTTGGCCGAGGTTTCCCGCGCCATCGCGATGAGGCGGTCGATCGGCCCGCGCAGCTCGGCGTTGATCCGGCGCTCCAGGGCCGGGTCGCGCAGGCCGCCGACGGTCGGGTAGCGCGCGTTCTGGATCTGGATCGGCGTCGTGCCGCCGGTGATCGTCCGGGTGTCGGCGGCCATGGTCACGACCGCGACGGGGGCGGGGGCCGGCTCGGTGCTGTCCTGCGCGACGTAGACGCCGCCCGCCGTCGTGGCGACGACCGCGGCTCCGGCGGCGGCCATCGCGCCCTTGCCCGCGGTCGTGGCGAGGAAGCCCTTGCTCACGGACGCTCCCACGGTGCCGCTCGTTCCGGCGGCGCCGCTCGCGCCCGCCGTCCCGGCCGCGCCGGCCGTCCCGGCCGCGCCGGCCGTGCCCGCCGTCGCGGACGCCGCCCCCGGGAACGTGAGCGCCGCGAGCGGGAACAGCGCGGCCAGCGCCGCCGCGGCGGCCGCCAGCGCGCGGACGCCCCGCTGCTCCCAGTCGCCCCCGTACGCGGCGGCGGCCGCGGACTCCAGCATGGTCACGAACGACGCCGCGCCGAGCGGCCGCTCCCCCGGGTCCTTCGCCATGCCCTGCAGGACGAGCGGGCGCAGCGGCTCCGGCACGTCCGCCACGTCGACGGGCCCGGTGAGGTGCTGGTTCATCAGCACCGCCCGCTCGGCCGCGGCGAACGGCCGCCGTCCCGTCACGCACTCGAAGAAGACGCAGGTCGCCGCGTACACGTCGGTGGAGGGCGAGGACGCCTCACCGCGCCACTGCTCCGGCGCCATGTACACGGGCGTCCCGGCGGACGAGCCCTGCCCGGCCAGCACGGCCACGCCGAAGTCCACCAGCTTGCTGAGCCCGTCGGGCTGGACGACGACGTTCGCCGGCTTGTAGTCGCGGTGGACGACGCCGACCGCGTGCGCGGCGGCGAGCCCGAGCAGCGAGCCCTTCAGGACGAGCAGCGCCGCCTCCGGGGCGAGCCTCCCGTGCTCGCGCAGCACCTCCTTCAGCGACGCGCCGTTGATCGCCTCCATCACGATCGCGGCGCCGTGCTCGCTCTCGGTGAACCGGTAGAGGCGCGCCACGTACGGGCTCGTCAGCCGGCCGAGCATCTGCGCCTCCGACCGCAGCGCCGCGACCGCCCCCGGATCGCCCTGCACGAGGTACTTGATCGCGACGGGCGTGCCCGACTGGGTGTGGTGGGCGAGGACGACCCGTCCCTGCGCTCCGCGTCCGAGTTCGCGGTCCTCGGTGAATTCCGCCAGCCGCCAGTCCATCCCGCGCTCCCTGAACTTCCTCGCTCATGTTCCACAGGACGCTGACGCCGCTGCGTGAGGAAAGGTTCGCGGATCGTCCCGCCGGCCGCCACCCCCGATCCGCCGGGGTTCCGTGCGGGCGGGTGAGATGGGCCACAGGGACGGCGGCGGGCGGGCAGGTCAGGGGGCGTCAGGGCGCGTCCGAAGGCACAGGTCACGGACCCGCCTTATCGCTTTCTGCCGAACATTCCGGAAGGCGCTGCCAGGAATTGTCGGAGGGATTGTGCTAAAACCCGTCTGAGGTTCGCCGACGCGGAAGGATCCCCATGGGCGCAGCGGAGGCTCTCGGCCGGGTGATCGACACGGAGCGCTATCCGCTGACGGAACCCGGCGGCGGCGGATGGCGCGCCGTCGTTTCACGGACCCGGGACGAGCTGGCGAAATCGGGATGCCGCGTCCTGCCCGACTTCATTCGCACGCCATTGCGGGACGCGCTGCGCACGGAATGCGCCGCGATCGCTCCGCACGCGCATTATGACGTCGAAACCGTCAACGCCTACAACATCGACGTCCGGACGCCATTGCCGGACGATCACCCGGGCCGGATCACGGCCGAGCGGGGCAACGCGTTCGTCCCCCGCGACCGCATCGGCGCGGACCTCATCGTCCACCAGCTGTATTCGAACGGGCTCTTCCAGCGGTTCGTGGCGGACTGCTTCGGGCTGCCGCGCGTGCACGAGCTCGCCGACCCGCTGTCGGGGCTGTGCCTCAACGTCGTCAACCCGGGGATGGAGCATCCCTGGCATTTCGACACCAACGAGTTCACGGTGAGCCTGCTGACGCAGGAGGCCGAGGACGGCGGCGCCTTCGAGTACTGCCCCGGCATCCGGACGGCCGAGTCGGAGAACTTCGGCGACGTCCGCCGGGTGCTGACCGGGCAGGGCGGCGACCTGATCCAGCGGCTCACGCTCCGGCCCGGTGACCTGCAGCTTTTCCAGGGAAGGTACGCACTGCACCGGGTGAGCACCGTCACCGGGCGGACCGCGCGGCACACGGCGATCTTCGCCTACAGCGAGCGCCCCGGGGTCGTCGGGAGCGTCGCCCGGACGCGGCAGCTGTTCGGCCGCGTCCTGCCCGAGCATCTGGCGGCGGAGGGACGCGCCGTCCGGGTCGACCGGCTGCTCGACTAGCCCGGGGCCCGACCGGGCCGACCGCCCGACCAGCAGCAGGACCGGCTCGACCCAACCGACTCGGAGGACCTCCGTGCGCGTCGACACGACCGGGAAGATCTCGCTCGGCCACATCTACACGCGGCCCGATCCCCGCGCCTACTTCTCCACGCTCCGCGACCTCGACTACAACATCCCGGAACTGGCCAAACCGCACTTCCGCGGGCTCATCGCCGAATACCGGGAGGCGCATCGGGTACCGGTCCCGACCGTTCTGGATATCGGCTGCTCCTATGGCATCAATGCGGCCCTGGTGAAATACGGCATCACCATGGGCGACCTGTACGATCGCTACGGCGGCCGCGACGCCCATCGGCACACGCGCGGAACGCTGCTGGCCCGCGACCGGGAGTTGGTCCGTTCCGTTGAAGGTGAAAAGCGTGTGCGGTTCCTCGGCCTGGACGCCTCGGAGGAAGCACTTTCCTATGCGCTCGAAGCCGGATTCCTGGACGGCGCCGTCCACGCCGATCTGGAGAACGGCGACCCGACCGACGAACAGCGCGCGCAACTCGCCGGGACCGACCTGGTCATCTCCACCGGCTGCCTCGGATACGTCACCGAGCGCACCATTTCCCGGGTCGTCGGCGCGCACGGGCGACGGCGCCCGTGGATGGCGCATTTCGTGCTGCGGATGTTCCCGTTCGACGCGGTCGCCGAGACCCTCGCCGCCGCCGGGTACGAGACCGTCCGGCGGGGCGGGCTGTTCAGGCAGCGGCGGTTCGCGACGCCGGAGGAGCAGTCGCTCGTCCTGGACCGCCTGGCGGACGTCGGCGTCGACCCGTCGGGCCTGGAGACCGGCGGCTGGTTCTACGCCCGGCTCTACATCTCACGGCCGACCGACAAGTGAACGACGCCGACCAATCAGTGACAACGAGGATTGATTTGAACGCCAGCGAAGAACTCTCGTCCCGCACCTTCGGCAACGAGGCCGATCTGCCGCGCGTGCCGCTGCCCACGCTCGACGCGACGTGCCGGCGGTTCATGGAGTGGTGCGCGCCGCTGCTGACCGAGGACGAGCGGACCCGGACCGAGGCGGCGCTGGCCGACTTCGCCCGCCCGGACGGGCCGGGCCGCAAGCTGCACGCGGCGCTGGAGCGCTACGACGCGTCCGAGGGCGTGCAGAGCTGGCTCGACACGTTCTGGCCGTACCGCTACCTGGGCCGCCGCGACCGGATCGCGCTGAACGCGAACTTCTTCTTCCTGTTCAAGGAGACGGCCGAAGACCAGGTCGAGCGCGCCGCCGGGCTCATCGCCGGCGCGCTGGACTACAAGCTCCGGCTGGACGACGAGGACGTCCCGCCCGTCGTGCAGCGCGGCCGCCCGCTGTCGATGGCGCAGAACAGGTTCCTGTTCTCCACGACGCGCGTCCCGGGCGTCCGGCAGGACACCGTCCGCGCCCCGTACACCGACGAGTGGCCGGGCCCGTCGGAGGCCCGGCACATCGTGGTGTTCTACCGGAACAACGTGATCCGGATGGACGTGCTCGGCCCCGGCGGGCGCCCCCACACGCTGGACGAGCTGACCGCCGGCCTCGGCACGATCATGAAGGCGGAGGCGGCGCCCGAGCCGTCCGCCGGGCACCTCACCACCAAGGCCCGCGCCGCGTGGGCGGAGAGCCGCGCGGCGCTCCTCGCCGCCGACCCCCGCAACGCGGAGGCGCTCGACGACGTCGAGACGGCGCTGTTCTGCGTCTGCCTGGAGGACTTCACGCCCAAGAACACCCTCGACGCCTGCGATCACCTCCTGCACGGCGACAGCGGCAACCGGTGGTTCGACAAGGCGGTGTCGTTCGTCGTCTTCGCGGACGGGACGGCCGGGATCAACGTCGAGCACTGCGAGCTGGACGGCACCACGATCCTCAGCTTCGTCGACGCGCTGCTCGGCACGCCGCCCGCCGTCCTCTCGCAGCGGTCGGGCGCGAAGTCGCAGGGGCTCCCCTTCATCGAGCCCATCGAGTTCGTCCTGGACGACGATCTGCGCCGCGACATCCGCGACGCCGCGTCCTCGTTCGCCGCGTACGGGGCCGCGACCGCCACGACGACCGTGTCGTTCGACGGCTTCGGCGCCGAGGCGATCAAGCGGCTGAAGATGTCGCCGGACGCGTTCGTCCAGATGGCCTACCAGCTCGCCCACAAGCGCGCGAAGGGCTTCGTCGGCGCCACCTACGAGTCGATCGCGACCCGCCAGTACCGCAACGGGCGCACCGAGGCCATGCGCGTCGTCACGCCCGAGGTGCTGCACTTCGCCGAGATCATGGACGATCCCGGCAGCGGCCGCACGATCCGCCGGGACGCGTTCCGCGCCGCCGCCGACGCCCATGTCAGGCGCGCGAAGGAGTGCCAGGCCGGGCAGGCGCCCGAGCAGCACCTGTGGGAGCTGCGGCTGATCCACGAGCGGCGCGGCGCGGAGCTCGGCGGCGCCGGGCCGCTGCCGCTGTTCGAGTCGCCCGGCTGGCTCGTCATGCGCAACGACTACCTGAGCACCAGCTCGGCGCCGTCCGCCAACATCCGGTACTTCGGGTTCGGCGCGACGAGCGAGCGGTGCATCGGCGTCGCCTACGTCCTGCTCCCGGACCGCTTCAACGTCTACCTCAGCACCCCGTGCCCGGTGTCGGACGCGATGACCGTGTTCGCCGACCGGCTCCGGGAGGCCGTCCGCGAGCTGGCCGACCTGCTCGCCTGATCGGCGAAGGCCCGGTCAGCGACCGGGCTTCGCGGGACGGTGGGTCCGCTTGACCGGGTACAGCCAGCGCCGGAACAGCCTGCTGAGCGCCGGCATGACGACCACGGTGAGCAGCGGGATCACGATGACCGGGAACGTCAGCGCCTTCAGCGGCAGCGGCCACGACGTCGCCAGCGGCGTGACGAACGCCTGCAGCAGGAGGCTCATCGGGTACACGGCGACGAACGTGACGGCGATCATCTTCAGCCTGGACGGCGCCGGCACCGACTCGCCCGGCAGGTTGAACCACGTCTCCAGGCCGGTGGTGTCCCGGTAGTGCTCGGAGGCGATCCCGTGGACCCGGTCGATCCACTCCGCGCGTTCCTCGGACGTCATCCACCGGTCGAGCCTCTCCTGGTCGGCGAAGTTCACCACGGTGTAGTACCGGTGCCGCGACCCTTCCGCGCGCAGCCATGTCGCGCCCCGGTGCCCCGGGTAGCGGGTCGCGGCCCGGTGGAGGCCCTCCGCCCATTCCTCGAAGTCGCGTTCCCGTCCCGGCTTGACGTCCCAGGTGACCACGGTCGTGACGGGCTCGCCGTCCCCTTCCTCCATAGGACGGACTCTCACCCGTTCCACCGACTCCATTCACGCTAGGTCGTGGCGAGCGCCTCGGTGGGGCTGAGGCGGGACGCCCTGATCGCCGGGTATAGCCCCGCCATCGCGCCGATGACCAGGGTGGCCGCCACGCCGCCGGCCACCGCCCACGCCGGGATCACGACCGGCCAGCCTTGGTAGAGCGCGTAGATGCTCGTCACCAGCGCCCCTATGACCGCGCCGCCCAGGCCGCCCAGCGCGGACAGCAGCAGCGACTCGGCGAGGAACTGGGTGCGGATCTGGCCGCGGGTCGCGCCGAGCGAGCGGCGCAGCCCGATCTCCGAGCGGCGCTCCAGCACCGAGATGACCATGGTGTTCGCCACCCCGACGCCGCCGACGAGCAGCGCCACCGCGCCGAGCCCGAGCAGCAGCCCGGTGAACGCCTCGCCCGCGGCCTTCCGCGCGGCCAGCGCGTCCGACGGGCGGGACACCTCGACCTCGTTCGGCGCCTCCGGGTTCGCGGTCGCGCCGAGCACGTCCCGGACGTCCTCGACGCTCGCGTCCTGCGACCGTGTGTAGATCGTCGTCGGATGCCCGTCGAAGCCGAGCCCGGCCTGCGCCGCGGGCCAGCCGACCAGCGCGGCGGTGTCCAGCTCGGGGGCGAGCGGGGCCGGGTCGAGGATGCCGATGACGGTGAACCAGCGTCCGCCGATGAGGACCTGGACGTCGGGCCCCGCATGGCCGATCCCGAGCCGTTCCGCGGCGGCCGACCCGAGGACGGTCGCCGGAAAGCTGCCGGTCGCGGCGTTCAGCCAGACGCCGCTGCGCAGCTCCGCGCCGATCGCCTCGCGCAGGTCGGTGCGGGCCGCGTAGGCGGCGATCCCCTTGGTCTCGGTCTCGGGCATCTTGCCGGTGCGGTACACCTTCGCGTCGTCCAGGAGGCCGATGGACGAGACCTCCCGGATCGGCGCGATCCGTCCGACCATCGCCTCCGATTCGAGCGGGAGCTGCGCCTCCTCGCCGGTCAGCGTGCTGCCGGGCGAGACGGTCAGCAGGTTCGTGCCGAGCGCGGCGAGCGCCCGGTCGAGGTCGGCGCGCGACGACGAGGACACCCCGACGACCGCGACCATCGCCGCGATCCCGATCGCGATGCCGAGCGCGGACAGGAACGCCCGCATCGGACGCGTCCGCAGCCCGACCGCGCCGACCTTGACGACGTCGCCCGGCCACATCCGGGCCGGCTGCAGCGGCGTGGCGCGCGTCGGAGCGCCGGGCCCGGCGGTCACAGCGCCGCCCCGGTGAGCGCCGTGTCATCCACGACGAGGCCGTCGCGCATGCGGACCTGGCGGGGCAGGCTGCCCGCGATCTCCCGGTCATGGGTGATCACCACGACGGTCGTCCCGGCGGCGTGCAGTTCGCGGAGCAGCGCCATCACGCCCTCGCCGGACGCCGAGTCGAGCGCGCCGGTCGGCTCGTCCGCGAGGAGCAGCGCCGGTTCCCCGGCCACGGCCCGCGCGATCGCGACGCGCTGCCGCTCGCCGCCGGACAGCTCGTGCGGCTCGTGGTCCAGCCGGTGGCCGAGGCCGACGCGCTCCAGCGCCGCCGCGGCCTTCCGGCGCCGCACCGCCGGACGCAGGCCGGTGTAGAGCAGGCCGTCCGCGACGTTGTCGATCGCGAGCGTCCCGGCGGCCAGGTGGAAGAGCTGGAAGACGAACCCGATGCGGGTCGCCCGCAGCGCCGAGAGCTTCGCGTCCGGCAGCCGCCCGACGTCGTGCCCGTCGATGTGGACGGTCCCCGACGTCGGCCGGTCCAGCGTGCCGAGGACGTTCAGCATCGTCGACTTGCCCGACCCGGACGGCCCGACGATCGCGACCAGCTCGCCCGCGCCGATGTGCAGCGACACCCCGGCCAGCGCGCGGACGCCGCCCGCGTACTCCTTCGTCACGTCCCGCAGCGTGATCATTTCGGCACCCCCACGAGGACGCCCTCGGCGATCCCCTGCCCGGAGACCTCGACCTTCCCGTCCGCGAACAGGCCGGTCTCGACCGGGACGTACGACGACGCGCCGCCCTTGACGACCTCGACGCCGAACCCGCCCTCCCGCAGCGCGACCAGCGCGGACACCGGCACGGTCAGCACGCCCTCGCGCTCCCCGGCGGTGAACGTGACGTCGACGGACGCGAGCGCGTACCCGGCGGCGGCCTTCTTCGCCTTGGCGGAGCTCAGCCAGATCGTGACCTCCACCTTCGTCGTCGGGTCCTCGCCCTGCTCCCCCGGCTCGATCACGGTCGTGACCTCGTCGATCTTCGCGGTCACGGCCTGGTTCTCCGGCAGCGTCACCTCGACGGCGGAGCCCTCCTTCGCCATCCGCTGGTCGGCGGTGTCGAGCTCGACCGTCACGGCCTTCGCCGTGCCGGTGTAGTCGAGGACCTTCTTGCCCGGCGCCGCCGGCTCGCCCGGATTCGCCTGGACGGTGTCGACCCGGACGGCCCCGTCCGCGTACGCGACCCGTCCGAGCTCCACGATCCCGGTCTCCGCCACGCCGATGTCGTCCTGCCATTCTCGGACGGCGTCGGCCGTGTCCTCGGTGTACTCGTCGTCCACGGTGAAGCCGTCGTAGCCGAGCGCGCTGAGGTTCGCCTCGAACCGCTTCACGTCGGAGCCCTCCGTGCCGGACCGCAGCGGCCGGTACGACGGCTTCGACCCGTACATCAGCACGACCGGGGCGCCGTCCACCTCGTACAGCTCGTGCCCCCGGGTGATCTCGTCGCCGCTCTCGGGGAGCTTGGTCAGCGTGCCCTTCGCCTGGCTCGTCACTGTGTGCGCCGGGCCGTAGCCGAGCTGGCCGTCCTCGGTCTGGGCGTCCTTGAGCGTCTGCTTGGTCACCTTCGCGGTGGCGGGCGGCAGGCCGGTCGCCGTCCCGCCGCCGGAGCCCCCGGCGTCGCCGAACGCCGCCACGGCGCCAACGCCGCCCGCCGCGACCAGCACCGCGATGCTGAGCGCGATCTTCAGCCGGGGCCGGCGGCGGCGCGCCCGCCGCTCCCGATCCTGCTTGGGCGGGGCGGGCTCCACGGTGACGTCGCCCGTCACTTCCGCCCGCCCTGGAGGATGTCCTGGCACTTCTGCTGCGCCGGCTCCAGGTCCGGGTCGTCCCCGACCGTCTTCTTGTCGATCATGATGCCGCGCTGGCCGGGCTTGGGGTCAGGGAACTTCTCGACGCCGTTCTGCCGCATGCACTCGGCGAACTTGCGGCCCCGCTCCTGCTGCTGCGGGTCCGGCGCCCCGGTGGCGTTGGCCTGCGGGTTGTACTGCCGGCACGCCTCCATCGCCTTGTCCACGGTCTCCTTCGGGACGTTCTTGATCCTGAGCTGGATGCCCTGGCCGGGCTTGGGGTCGTCCATCTGGACGCCGTTCTCGCGCATGCACTGGGCGAACTTCACGCCCATCGCGTCCAGGTCCGGCTTCGCGCCGCCGCCCCCGGCCGCGCCGGTCTGCTTCGCGCCGCCCGCCGACGCCACCCCCGAGCCGTCGCCGTCGTCGCCGCCGCACCCGGTCAGCGCCAGGGTCATCGCGAGCGGCAGCGCCGCCAGTATCCGCAGTCGCATGGACGTTCTCCTCGTCTCCGCGGCCGGAGCGGTCTCCGGCCGACGATGAGCGATGCAACCCGCCCGCGCGTTTCCCCTCCGTTTCCCCGATCCGGCCGGGCCGTCCGGCCGCGATCACTAACGGAAACGAAACAGCCGATAAGGCACCATCGCGAGCGGGACAGGTGCGGGAGGGAGCAAATATGCGGGTGCTGGTGGTGGAGGACGAGCGGCTCCTCGCCGACGCGATCGCCGAATGGCTGCGGGACGACGCGCACGCCGTCGACCTCGCCTACGACGGGGCCTCGGCGCTGGAGCGCGTCGGCGTCAACGACTACGACGTGGTCGTCCTGGACCGGGACCTCCCGCTCGTCCACGGCGACGACGTCTGCCGCGAGATCGTGGGCGGCGAGACGACGGCGCGGGTCCTGATGCTGACCGCCGCGGCGGAGATCACCGACCGGGTCGACGGCCTCGGGCTCGGCGCGGACGACTATCTGACCAAGCCGTTCGCGTTCCCCGAGCTGGCCGCCCGCGTCCACGCCCTGGCCCGGCGGTGCCGTCCCGCCGCGCCGCCGGCCCTGCACCGCGCGGGCATCACCCTCGACCCGGCGCGCCGCGAGGTGTTCCGCGACGGGCGCTACGTCCCGCTCGCGAAGAAGGAGTTCGCCGTCCTCACCGAGCTGCTCCTCGCGGACGGCGCCGTCGTGTCCGCCGAGCGGCTGCTGGAGAAGGCGTGGGACGAGCACGCCGACCCGTTCACCGGGGCGGTGCGGCTGACCGTCCTCAAGCTGCGCCGCAAGCTCGCCGACCCGCCCGTCGTCGAGACCGTCAAAGGAGCGGGGTACCGGATCCCATGAGGCTGTCGCTGCGCGCCCGCCTGACCCTCACCTACGGCGTCCTGTTCCTCGTCGCCGGGGTGGTGCTCCTCGGCGTCACCTACGCGCTGTTCAACCAGGACCTGGCCCGTTCGGGCACGAAGATCCTCACCTCCCGCGTGAACCAGCCCCCGCCGGGCAACGCCGCCGCCACCCCGACGCCCAGGACGACGCCGCCGCAGGGCCAGGGCGCACTGCCCGGGGACGCGGCGCTGATGGGCGAGGCGGAACGGCTGGCGAGGAAGCAGCGCGAAGAGCTGCACGACGCGGCCGTCACCTCGCTGATCACCCAGGGGTCCATCGCGCTCGGCGTCGTCGGCGGCGCCGCGGCCGCGTTCGGCTGGCTCATCGCCGGACGCGTCCTCGCCCCGCTCCACCGCGTCACCGAGACCGCCCGCCGCATCGCCGGCTCGCCCGCCGCCGACCGCGTCCTGCACGAGCGCATCGCCCTCGAAGGCCCGCGCGACGAGGTCAAGGAGCTCGCCGACACCTTCGACACGATGGTCGAGCGGCTCGACCGGTCCTTCGACGGGCAGCGCCGGTTCGTCGCCAACGCGTCCCACGAGCTGCGCACGCCCCTCACCCTGGGCCGCGCGCTGGTCGAGGTCGCGATGCACCGCGAGTCGGCGTCGCCGGACGTCCGCCGGCTCGGCGAGACGCTGCTGCAGATCAACTCGCGGCACGAGCGGCTCATCAGCGGCCTGCTGCTGCTCGCCCGCTCCGAGAACGAGATCACCGCCCGCGCGCCCGTCGACCTCGCGGACATCGTGGGGCATGTGACGTCCCAGACCGCCGTGGAGGCCAAGGACGCCGGCGTCGCCGTCGAGGCGGACGCCGCCGAGGCCGTGACGACCGGCGACGCCCTCCTCCTCGAACGCGTGGTGCAGAACCTCCTGGAGAACGGCCTGCGCCACAACACCGAGTCCGGCTGGGTCAGGGTGGCGTGCCGGACGCGGGACGACCGGGCCGTCCTGGAGGTGTCGAACTCGGGACCCGTCGTCCCGCCCTACGAGATCCCCGCCCTGTTCGAGCCGTTCCGCCGCCTCGACAACGACCGCATCGTCACCGCCAAGGGCGCGGGGCTCGGCCTGTCGATCGTCCAGTCGATCGTCCGCGCCCACCACGGCACGGTCACCGCCACGTCCCGGGAGACCGGCGGCCTCCACATCACCGTCGCCCTCCCCTTGGCCGCAGAACCTCTAATAGAGCCATAGAGCTTTGTTATGACCTGTTGGCATTACCCGGATTCGGCCACGAGTGAGACTTTTACTGCGTTCCCTTTGCCTCTCACGCGGGGTTCCCAGCCCGGAGTTCCCCCGGCACCGGTAGGGACCGCTCGATGCGCAGCATCCCCGCAGCGGCAGTGCACCGCTCCAGCCAGGGGATGACGGCGCACTCGCTCGCGTGAGAGGTGCACGGCATTGCCGGGAGAAAAGGCGGAAGCCAATGAGAACGCGTACCCGTCCCGCCCGGGCGCGCAGGCGATTCGCGGTCGGCGCCGCAGGCGTGGCAGCAGCCACGCTCGCGATGTCGGGCAGTGTCGCCTCGGCAGGAGAACTGCAGATCACGCAGTTGGTCCAGGAGCAGAACCAGTGGTGCTGGGCCGCCAGCGGCCTGACGATCGCCAAGTTCCACGGAAAGGGCAACGTCAGCCAGAACGAGTTCTGCAACATGGCACGGAACCGGCAGTCGGGCACCCAGTGCCCCAACCAGCCCGGTTACCTGCAGTGGGACCAGACGGCCTTCCAGAAGCTGGGGCTCTCCCCCGGCACCGTCACCGGTCCGCTGTCGTACCAGGCCGTGGTCACCGAGATCGACGCGAAGCGTCCGATCGAGACCGGCATCTACTGGACCGCCGGCGGCGGCCACGCCCAGGTGATCTACGGCTACAACGGCCAGACGCTCTCCTACGGCGACCCGTGGCCGTCCAGCCCCAGGTACGGGCAGATGAGCCACAGCAGCTACCAGAGCAACGGCCAGTTCCGCTGGGGCGAGGCCCTGTCCAAGGTTGGAGCCTGACATGCGCACTACTGCAAAGGTCACGGCTGCCACTCTGATCGGCGGCACGGTCCTGCTCGGCGGCAACGCGGCGATGGCCGCCGGACCGCCGTCGTCCGACGAGGCCGCGGCGGCCCAGGTCGCGTCGTCCCCCGCCACGAAGCAGTGGCTCGGGTCGTTCTTCGTCAACCTCGACCAGCACCAAAAGGGTCAGACGACGAGCCAGGGCGTCTCGAAGGCCGCGGCCGCGGCGAAGGCGCCGCAGCTGCAGGGCGACGTCCAGCGCGTGTACTCGCTGAACCCGGCGTTCGTGAAGGGCGCGCAGAACGCTCCCGTCGCGACGTTCGTCTACATGGCGGTCGGCGCGAAGTCGGCGTCCGGCCAGCAGGCGACGGTGTGGCTGACGAAGTCCGGCAAGGGCTGGGCCGCCTCGAACGTCATCTCCGGCAACGACGAGGCCGCCTACCCGGCGATGGCGGACGGCGGCACGGTGTTCACCGAGCCGCAGATCCGCGCCTGGTACCGGCTGAAGGACGGCCGCGTGACGGGCCTGAACGACGCGGCGAAGACGTCCGTCGGGCAGGGCGTGACGGTCGGGTCGTACCAGAAGCTCGTCAACCTCCGGTACGGAGACAAGCTCCCTGGCTCCGAGTACCAGCGGTCCGGGAAGCTCGGCGGCTACTCGCCCACCACCGGCGTCAGTGATCGGGCGCCGGACAGGGGCCCGGCGCCCGCGCTGATGGCGCTCGGCGCCGGCGGCGCGGTGATCGCCGCCGCCGGCGTCACCGTGGCGCTGCGGCGCCGCATGGGCAGCTACTAGCCGCCCGCGAGCGGGTTCCGGGAACCGCCCCCCTTTCCGGAACCCGCCTCCCGGCCCGCGGCGACCGGTCCCGCTCCGATCGGTCCCGCGGTGACCGGGAGCCCGGGGTGCGCCTCGGGATGGCCGTCCCACCAGTCGCGGAAGACGGGTTGAGCCCGGACGAGGTCCAGATAGATGTCGCTGAACACGACGCGCAGCCGTTCCGCCGCCTGCTCGGCCTCGGGACGCCACACCAGCACGACGCGCTGCACGATCGGGTCGCCGGTGATGCGCCGGAACACGATCCCCTCGCGCGCGCTCGCGGACGGCTGGTACAGGCCGATGGCGCGTCCCGACCGGATGAGGGAGGACGAGATCTGCCAGTCGCTCGACCAGAACCGCACCCGCGGCTGGAACCCGGCCCCGGCGCACACCCCGCGCACGTAGGCGGGCCACGGGCCGTCGTCGAGCGGGTCGTCGAGCCAGTCCTGGTCGGCGAGGTCCGCCAGGTCGACGGTGTCGTGGGCGGCGAGCGGGCTCGACGACGACACGCCGACGAGGATCGGCTCGCGGTCCACGATGACGAGCCGTTCGAGCTCGTCGCGCGCGTCGCGGGGCCGCGGAACGTGGTCGACCGGCTCCTGGAACAGGCCGACGTCGAGGGCGCCTGAGGCGAGGAGCGCGGGAATGCGCCCCCCGCCCTGGTCGACGCGCAGCTGCAGCCGCGACACCGGCGACAGCGCGCCGAGATGGTCGCTCAGCCGGGTCAGCGCCGGGCACGCCTGCACCCCGAGGCGCAGCAGCGGCATCGCGGACGGGTCGCGGATCCGGTGCGCGAGCGCGGCGTTCAGGTCGTCGATGCTGGCCAGGGCCGCGCGGGCGCGGGTGGCGACCTCCGCCCCGACCGGGGTCGGCGTGACGCCCTCCGGCGACCGGACGAACAGCTGAACGCCCAGATGGCTCTCGACGCGGCGGAGCATCGTGCTGACCGCCGGCTGGGTGAGGCCGAGCCGGGCCGCGGCCTTGCTGATGCTGCCGGTCGCGGCGATCGCCTCGATCATTCTGAGATGGTGGGGCCCGAGGTCCACGAAGCGCTCCTGACCGTCATCGCCCCGTTGCAGTGATCTCGACGCATGGTAACCCCGGGATCGGTCCCGGCTGAATGGAAATCCGTGCCAACCGAATCCGGTGGCCCCGCGTCTAGTGGCCCCGCGCCGCCCGCCTGCGCTCCCGCTCCCGCAGCTCACGGGGGCTGACGCCGAACCGCTGCCGGAACGCGTGGCTGAGCGCGCTCGCCGAGGAGAAGCCCGTCGCGTGCGCCAGGTCGGTGATCGTGTGCCGGTCGAACGGGTCGCGCAGCCGGTCCCGGACGAGCCGGAGCCGCTCCTCGCGGATCAGCTCGCGCGGCGTGGTCCCGGCGCGCTGCAGCGCGAGCTGGATCTGCCGCAGCGACCAGCCGAGGACCTTCGCCATCGCCGCGCCGGTGAGGCCCGGGTCGGTGGCGTGCTCGCGGACGTGCCGCCGCACGACCGCCTCCACCTCGGCGAGATGGCCGGGCGCGGGCGGCCGCTCGCGCGCCGCGCCGCCGAAGTCGGCGACGACGATGCACAGCAGCTCGGTGATCCGGTCGCAGGCGGCGTCGAACTCCCGCGCGGTGAGGGTCTCGCGCTCCTCGCCGACGGCCCGGACCATGTCGGCGACGACGCGGCCGAGCCCGGCGGACAGGTCGAGGTCGGCGGCGAACGGCGCGGCCGGGGAGGCGGGACGGCGCAGCCGCCGGTCCACCTCGTGCGCGGGGATCGTCAGGACGAGGGCGCGGGCGGGCCGGTGCGGGACGAGCCGGACCGGCGCGGTCAGCGAGATGAGCCCGCCCGTCCCCGGCCGCAGCCGCGCTTCGGAGCCGTCCCGGAGCAGGAGCATCTCGCCGTGCAGCGGCAGCAGGAACCGGTACGCGCCGTCCCGCAGGTCGGGGCCGGGCGCGTCCGCGCGGTCGGGGGCGCGGTCTGACCGGTAGTGGACGAGCCGGTAGGCGGCACTGCTCTGACGGACGGTCCCGCCGAGGAAGTCGTCCACCGCAAGGCCCTCCGCCGATCCGTCCAGCGCAGGTGAGCGTATACGATCACGGGCCCTTTTATCAGGCGAATCCTGCGTAAGGTGACGCGGTTCGGACGGCGCGTGATCATGGGATGCGTCCGGCGGCAAGTTTCCTTGCGCGCATGCACAAGCGCGCACGTGCATTCCCGTCCTACGGTGCCGAAACCGCGGCGTTTCCACACCCGCCCGGAATTCCACCCCACCCGGCCACGAGACGGCCATGCCGGTCCGTCTCGCCCAAAACGTGTGCACCGAGGATCTGATGGAGCCATTCCTCCTGGCGACGGCGTTCGTCATCGTGGCGGGCGCGGGCGCCGCCGCCGCGGTCCTGCTGGTCCGCGAGCGGCGGGAGGCCGCCGCCCTCCGCGCCCGCAACGCCGTCCTGACCCGCGGCGTCGACGTGCGCGAGTGGGAGCTGCGGCACCTGGCGGACGTCCGGCTGCCCGAGCTCATGGAATCCCTGACGAACCCGGGCATGGACGTCGCCGGCCCCCTGTACGACCTGACCCGCGAGGCCCCCGCGTACGACAAGGCACTGCGGACCGTGATGGAGCTGTTCGCCGGGGCCGCCGAGGGCGTCCGGGAACGCTCCGACCAGTCCGCGAAGTCGACGCTGCGCGCGATGATGCGCACCGTGCAGAGCCTCGCGAACGAGCAGCAGCTCGCCATCTCCGCCATGCAGGAGCGCCACGACGACCCGGACGTGCTGGAGGGCCTGCTCCGCATCGACCACATGAACGCGCAGCTCGGCCGGCGCGCCCAGGCCACCGCGGTGCTGTGCGGGTCGTGGCCGGGGCAGCAGCGGTCGGCGTCCTCGCTGAGCGACGTGGTCCGCGGCGCGACGTCCCGCATCCGCGACTACCTGCGCGTCAACCTGGAGGGGGCGATCGGCGGCGCGGTGACGAGCCGGGCGGTGGAGCCGGTCGTGCTGACGCTGGCGGAGCTGCTCGACAACGCGGCGCGGCACTCGCGTCCCGACACCATCGTCGAGGTCAACTTCCGGGCCGCGCACAACGGCGTCGCGATCATGATCGACGACGCGGGCGTCGCGATGGACGCCGAGGAGCTGCAGCGCGCGGCGGAGCTGCTGTCCGGGGAGACGTCGGTGGACGTCCACCGGCTCGGCGACCCGCCGCAGATCGGGTTCGCGGTGGCGGGCGTCCTCGCGGCCCGCTACGGGTTCCGCGTGTCGGTCGACTCCCGCTCCCCCTACGGCGGCGTGCGGGCCGTGGTGTTCGTGCCGAGCGCGCTGCTCACCACCGTCCCGGACGACCGGCGTCCCGAACCGGCTCCCGAACCGGCTCCCGCTCCGGTGCCGTCCCGGCCGTCCGAGACCACGGGCCCCGAGCCGAGCGCCTCCGCGACGGACGGCGCGTCCACCGCCGGCGGCCTGCCCAAACGCAGCCGTGTCGCGTCCCGCAGGCGTCCGGGCAGAACGACCGGCGGGGACGGCGGGGCGGAACCGGCCGCCCGGCCGGCGCGGGAGACCGCGGCGGGGCTCGGCGCCTGGCAGCGCGGGACGCGGTCCGGCCGCGCCGCGACACCGCCCGACGACACGGCCCCCGCCACCGACGACACGGACTCCGCCACCGACGACGGGGACCAGCGGCCATGACAAAGGGGCGGAAGAGCGCGATGGACGACGGTACGAACCGGCTCGGCTGGATGCTGGACGACGCGCTGCGGATGCCGGAGACGCGCTACGCGATCCTGCTGTCGGCCGACGGCCTGCTCATGGCGCACTCCGAGCGGATCGACAGGGACGACGCGGAGCGGCAGGCCGCGGGCATGTCCGGCCTGCAGTCGCTGGCCCGCAGCACCGCCGAGTTCTGCGGCGACCCGGGCACCACCTGGCGGCAGACGGTGAACGAGTTCGACGACGGGTACGTGTTCCTCGTCGCCGCGGGCCCCGGCGCGTACCTGGCGGTGTCGGCGACGCAGCACGTCGACATGGAGGCGGTGTCGTTCCGGCTCCAGGAACTGGTGCAGCGGCTGGGCAAGGAGATGACCAGCCCGCCGCGTCCGGGCGCGGGCCGTCCGGCATGACGGCCCGCCGGAACGAGCGGGCGCTGGTCCGGCCGCATGTCGTCACCGGCGGGCGGGCGCGGCCGTCCCGGAACGTCTTCGACGTCGTCACCCTCGTCCTAGCCACCGGCGACCCGCCGCGCACGCGCCTCACCCCCGAGCAGGTCCAGATCGTGGAGCTGTGCTTAGGCGGGGCGCTGTCGGTCGCCGAGATCTCCGGGCATCTCGGCCTGCCCGTCGGGATCACCAGGGTGCTGCTGTCGGATCTCGTCGACAGCGGCCATCTCACCACCCGGGCCGGCGCACCCGCCGCCCCGACACCCAAGGTCAGGCTCCTTCAGGAGGTGCTCGATGGACTCCGCGCTCGCCTCTGAGCCGCCGCCCCACCTGCCCGACACCGTCCGGACGTCGGTCAAGATCCTCATCGTCGGGCACTTCGCGGTCGGCAAGACCACCTACATCGGGACGCTGTCGGAGATCCGCCCGCTGCGCACCGAGGAGCGGATGACGCAGGCCGGCGTCGCCGTCGACGACCTCGCCGGGATCAAGGACAAGACGACCACCACGGTCGCGATGGACTTCGGCCGCCTCACGCTGACCGACGACATCGTCCTCTACCTGTTCGGGACGCCGGGCCAGGAGCGCTTCAGCCGGCTCTGGGACGACCTGGCGCGCGGCGCGCTCGGCGCGCTGATCCTCGTGGACACGGCCCGGCTGGAGCAGTCGTTCGCCGTCATGGACACCGTGGAGAAGCAGGGCCTGCCGTACGCGGTGGCCGTCAACCGGTTCGACGAGTCGCCGTCCCACCCGGAGGAGGAGGTCCGCGAGGCCCTGGACCTCGCGCCGGAGACCCCGCTGGTCACCCTGGACGCCCGCGACCGCACGTCGTCCACCGAGGCGCTGATCTCGCTCGTCGACCACCTCCTCACCCTCGACACGGAGCAGCAGTGACGACCGCACCAGAGCAGCAGCACGTTCCCGCGGAGCCGGAGCGGTTCCCGCTGTACGGGCCGGAGTTCACCAGGACGCCCGACCGCGTGTACGACCGGATGCGCGCGCACGGCGACCTCGTGCCCGTCGAACTGGTCCCGGGCGTCCCGGCGACGCTGGTCCTGGGCTACGACGCGGCGCTGGAGATCCTGCGCGACCCGGACCGGTTCCCGCGCTGCAGCGAGGTGTGGGAGGAGGAGGTGGGGCCGGACTGCCCGGTGCTGCCGATGCTGCAGGCCCGGCCGAACGCGCTGTTCACCAACGGCACCGTGCACGCCCGCTTCCGGTCGGTGATCGTCGACAGCCTCGGCCGCGTCCACCCGGCCGCGCTGCGCCGGTACGCCGAGAACGCCGCGGACGGCCTCATCGACGCGTTCGCCGGCGACGGCGAGGCCGACCTCATCGAGCAGTACACCCGCCCGATCCCGCTGCTGGTGTTCACCGAGCTGTTCGGCTGCCCCCAGGAGATCGCGGGCCGGCTCGAAAAGGGCATGACCGGCATGCTCGAAGGCGTCGACGATCCCGCGGAGTCGCTCGCCACGCTGGTGCAGGCCGGCCGGGACCTGGTGGCGCTCAAGCGCGCGAAGCCGGGCGCGGACATCGCGTCCTGGATGCTGCGGCACCCCGCCGGGCTGGACGACGAGGAGGTGATGAACCAGGTCGGGCTGCTGCTCGCGTCCGGCACCGAGCCGGAGAACTCGCTGATCGCCAACGGCATCCGGCTGCTGCTGTCGGACGACCGGTTCGGCGGCGACCTGTCCGGCGGCAGCCTCCCCGTCGAGGACGCGCTGGACGAGACCCTCTGGACCGACCCGCCGATCTCCAACTACGGCCCGACGTTCCCCCGCCAGGACGTCAACTTCCACGGCTACCGGCTGCCCGCCCACCAGCCCGTCATCATCAGCTACACCGCCGCGAACACCGACCCGTCCCGGTCGTCGGCGAACCGGAAGGGCAACCGGGCGCATCTGGCGTTCGCGGGCGGTCCGCACACCTGCCCGGCCAAGAACCACGCCCGGCTGATCGCGTCGGTGGCGATCGAGAAGCTCCTCGACCGCCTCCCCGACGTGGAGCTCGCCGTCGCGCCCGAGGACCTGGAGTGGCGGCCGGGCGCGTTCCACCGCGCCCTGACCGCCCTCCCCGTCACCTTCCCGCCGGCCCCCGGCCGTCCTTAGCCGTGCCGTCGGCGGCGGCGCGGAGGGCGCCGACGACCGCGGTGAGCTGCGTGATCAGGCCCGCCACGCTGGTCTGGTCGGCGCCGTTGACGGTGACGGTGCGCAGCTCGTCCGGCTTCGGCAGCTGCGCCATGATGTCGGGCAGCGAGGCGATGAGCCGGGTCTGCACGGCGGCGGGCGTCCGGTCGTTCTCGATCGCGGCGCGGGCGCCCTCCCGCTCCAGGTCCAGCAGCGCCTGGTCGTGCCGGGACCTGGCGCGCATCTCGGCGAGCGCGTTCTCGCCCTCCGCGCGGAGCCGGGCCAGCTCGTGGTCGCGTTCGGCGCGGAGCCGTCCCGTCTCGGCCTCCTCCTCGTGCCGCTCCCGCTCCATCCGCAGCGCGTGCCGCGTCGTCTCGGTCTGCAGCTCGGCGACCTCGCGGGAGTCGTCGTGCTCCCGCTTGGTGCGGCGCAGCTTCTCGGCCGCCTCGGTGTCGAACAGCTGCGACTCGTTGCGGGCCCGCAGCTCCGCCAGCTCCCGCTCGTGCTCCAGCCGCTGCGTCTCCTTGATCCGCGCGGCCGCCATCTCCCGCTGCGCGACGGCCTCCTCCGCCTCCAGCTCCGCCAGCCGCGCGATCTGCCCCTGCTCCGCCCGGTACGGCTTCTGCAGGTTCTCCCAGAGCCGGGACGAGCTGACCACGGCCTCCTTGATCTGCACCGTGACGATCCGGAGCCCGAGCCCCTGGTCGCCGTTGTCCTCGCCTTCAGCCACGGCGCGGAGGCGGGCGGTCAGCTCCTCGATGATGGGCTGCTTGTCGCTGAGGACGTCCCGCACCCCCATCGTGGACACCTTGTCCTTGATCGCGGCCTCCGCCTGCTCGCGGAGCTGCAGGTTGACCAGGCGCATCGGGTCGTCCGCGGCGGCGAAGTCGAGCTTGCGGTAGGCGGTCCCGAAGTCCTGGATGATCCACTGGACGTAGCCCTGGACGAGCACGCCCTGCAGCTCCCGGCAGATGCAGTACGCGTTGATCAGGATCGTCTGCGCCGCGCCCGGCACCACGAGGAACGA
Source organism: Actinomadura sp. 1N219 (assembly GCF_044326405.1). NCBI lineage: Bacteria > Bacillati > Actinomycetota > Actinomycetes > Streptosporangiales > Thermomonosporaceae > Actinomadura > Actinomadura sp. 1N219. The sequence goes on from NZ_JBIRAY010000015.1 coordinate 131,244, forward strand.
GTCGGTGGACGGGTTGAACCGGAACGACACCCCGAGCCCGATGTGCAGCGGCTCGGCCCGCCCGCGCCGGGTGTGCACGACGAACGCGTTCGGCGGGACGAGCACGTTCTTCCACCGCCAGAAGCCGCTGATGCGCACGTCCACCGGGCCGGGCGCGGGCCCGTCCCCGGCGGGCGCGCCGGCGAGGGCCTGGTGGCGCTTGGCGATCGGTCCGGGCGGCGGCGGGGCGATGCCCGCCGGGGCGGGCGGCGCGGAACGCCTGGACCGCAGATCGTCCTCCAGCACGGCCTGCTGCGCGACGACCTTCTCCAGATACGTGTTGCCCTGGTCGGAACCGCTCATCTCGCTCCCTCACGCCCTGATCGAATGGCCGTACCTTATTGCCGGTCTGAACCTTCCGGACGGGTTTATTCGTATCTCCGGCCGTGACGACACGTGTGCGGCAGGCTCCCCCGGCCGAGCGGCAGGCACCCGCGACGGACCGGCCGATGCTCGCGATCGGCGCCGCCGCGATCGCGCTGGTCGTCCTCGCGCTGGCGGTGCGGCTCGGCGGCGCGTTCGGCCCCGCGGCCGCGCCGGGGCTTTCGCAGGCCGGGGCGCTGACGAAGGCCGGCCTGTCGGTCGCGAAGCTCGGCGTGAACGTCGCGGCGGTGCTGACGGTCGGGTGGCTGCTGGTCGCGGCGGTGTTCGTCCGTCCGCCGTCGCCCACGGCGGGACGCTGCCTGCGCGCCGTGTCGCTGACCGCGCTGGCGTGGGCGGGGTGCACGCTCGCGCTGATCGTGTTCTCCGTCCTCGACCTGTTCGGGACGGGCCTCTCCGGCGTCACCGGCGACATGATGCGGACGTTCCTCATCGAGCTTCCGCAGGGCCGGGCGCTGCTGCTCGTCCTCGCGGTCGCGGTCGCGCTCTCGGTGGCGGCGAGCCTGCCGCGCGCCGAGAACAGCGCTGGACACCTGCTGGCGGGCGCGCTTCTCGGGCTGCTGCCGCCGCTGTTCACCGGCCACGCGGCGAACGCCGCGAACCACGCGCTCGCCGTGCACAGCCTGGTCGCGCATGTCGTCGGCGTCTCGCTGTGGATCGGCGGGCTCGTCGCGCTGATCACCGTCGCGCCGGACGTCCCCGGCAGGCTCCCGCAGGTCGTCAGGCGCTACAGCGGGCTGGCGCTGGCGTCGTTCGCCGTCGTCGGAGTGAGCGGGGCGGTGAACGCGTGGGTGCGGCTCGGCGGCGTCCAGCTCGGGTCGCGGTACGGGATGCTGGTCATGGCGAAGATCGCGGCGCTGACCGTCCTCGGTGCGCTCGGATGGTGGCACCGCCGCGCCACCATACCCGCCTTGCGAGACGGACGAGGAATGCGGCCTTTCCTACGGCTAGGCACCGTCGAGGTCCTCATCATGGCGGGGACGATGGCGCTCGCGACCGGGCTCGCCCGCACGCCGCCGCCCGAGAACCCGCCGGGCACGCTCGACGTCGTCGCGCTGCGCCTCGGCTTCCCGCTGCCCGGCCCGGCCGGTCCGGGCCCCTACCTGCGCGACTGGTGGATCGACCCGCTGTTCCTCGTGCTGATCGCGGCGGGCGCCGTCCTGTACGGGGTGGGCGTCGCGCGCGTACGAGGCTGGCCGTGGCGCCGCAGCGCGTCCTGGGCCGCCGGGCTGCTGGTCGTCCTGCTCGCCACCGGCAGCGGTATTTCCCGGTACAGCATGGTCCTGTTCAGCGCCCACGCCCTTCAGCACATCCTCGTCGGGCTGGTCGCCCCGCTATTGCTCCTCTACGGCGCGCCGCTGCGCCTAGCGCTACGAGCCATGCGGGGCGAAGGTGCAGAGTTGCTGGCCGCCGCAGCAAGCAGCCGCGGGCTCCGCGCGCTGTCGCATCCGGTCGTCGCGTCCGCGCTGCTCCTGCTGAGCCTTTACGCCTGGTACGTGTCGCCGCTGTTCGGAGCGTCCCTCGCCAACCATGCGCTGCACTCGCTCGCGATGCTCTGCTTCCTGGTCATCGGGCTGGCGTACTTCCACGGGACGGCCGGGACGCTCATCCCGGTCGCCGTCCTGCCGCTGCACGTGATCGCCGGGGTGGCGCTCATGCGGGACGGGACCGTCCACGGCAACTGGTACGAAGACCTCGGCAGGCGATGGGGCCCCTCACCCCTGGACGACCAGCACCTAGGCGCGCTGCTCCTCTGGACCGCGACCGCCGCCGTCACGCTGGCCGCCGCGCTCTGGGATCACTGGCGGGGACGCCGGTCCACGACGCGGCTCAGCGCCTCCACGACGGTCGGGTCGTACTCGGCGGCGGAGTCGAGCCTGAGCCGCTCCAGCACGGCGGCGCCGCGGTCCCGGTCGGAGGAGTCGCCGACCAGGTCGTCGTAGGCGTTGGCGACCTTGATGATGCGTCCGGCGAGCGGCGGCGGAGCGGGCCTGTCCGGGGTGGCGGAGTCGCCGGCGGGGTCGTCGGCGTGGGGCTCGCGTCCCGTCCGGTAGGGGTGGGACGACAGCTGGACGATGTGCGCCACCCGGTCCAGCACCCCGGTCTGCTTGATCACCTCGGCGCCGAGCTCGGCGATGCGGCGCTGCTCGGCCGGGGACGCCAGGACGGTCGCGCCGCCGGGGATCGGGTCGCCGAGCGAGAGCTGACCGATGTCGTGCATCAGCGCCGCGTACTCCAGTTCGAGGAGCTCCTCCTCGGACATGCCGAGCTCGCGTCCCATCGCGACCGCGAGCTGCGACACCCGGTGCGAGTGCCCCGTCTCGACATAGCCGCCGACCTCGGTGACCCGGGACAGCGCCCGGACGGTCTGCAGGTACGTGGCGCGGATCCCGGCGTAGCGGCGGAACGCGAACTGCGTCACCAGGATCGGCACCGTGAAGATCAGCAGCGCGGCCTCGCCCATCGCGGTCGTCGCCACCGCGATCAGCATGGCTGTGGCGCTGGTCGCGGCGCACAGCGCCATCTTGGCCTCGACCTCGTCCCGCAGCGCGATGCCGAACCGCGCCCGGACGGCCTCGGCCCGGATCACCGCGGCGATCAGCACGTCGGTGAAGCACGACGCGATCACGACGACGCCCATCACGGCCAGCACCAGCTGCCAGGGCGTGTCGAACGACAGCACGGGGCGGAAGCACAGCGCGACGACCGTGACGTTGAACAGCCGCCGCGCCATCGCGTCCGGGCGCGGCGACCGGCCGACCGCGATGTGCGGCAGCGACCCGATCAGCATCCCGACCGCGGTGACGGCGACGACCTGCAGCGCCGAGTGGTCGGCCGCGACGACGCCGAGCCGCGCGTCCGGCGGCGCGCCCGCGGGGCCGACGCCGACGAGCAGCGCGTACCCCATCGCGCCGGCGCTGGCGATCGGCGCGACCTCCCGGTTGCCCGGCATCACCATGCGGAACAGCTCGCCGAGCGCGATCAGCACCCCGAAGATGATCGCGATGTTGGGCTGCCGGAGCCCGACCGTGGCGACGTGCGCGATGGCGACGACGACGAACAGCCCGGCCGTCGCGATCAGCAGGAGCTGGCCGGAGTCGATCGTCTGCCACGCGGCCCGCTCCCGGGCGCGGCCGTGCCCGCTCATGTCTGACCGCTCATGTCTGGTTGCTCATGGGACGTCCCGTCACCGACGCACTTCGTCGCTCGGCCGGACCCCGTCCCCGGCGACGCGGAGGGGCGCGCTCGGGTCGTCGTGGTCCTGCTGGGTGGTCTCGACGACGTCGTCGTCCGGCAGGACGACCGGGTCGGGCGGCACCCACGGGTCGCGGTCGAGCGCCCGCAGGAACGCCTCGACGATCTCCGGGTCGAAGTGGTCGCCCATGCAGCGGCGCAGCTCGTTCACGGCCTCGTCGACGCTGCGGGCGGGCCGGTAGGAGCGGGTGGACGTCATCGAGTCGAACGCGTCGGCGACGGCGATGACCCGGGCGAACTCGGGGATCTCGTCCCCGGCGAGGCCCATCGGGTAGCCGCGTCCGTTCATCTTCTCGTGGTGGTGCATGATGCCGGCGAGCGCCTCGTCCAGGAACCCGATCTCGCGGACGATCTCCAGCCCGCGCATCGGGTGCAGCTGGATCGCGGCGAACTCCTCCTCGGTCATCGGCCCGTTCTTCTGCAGCACCTTCGTCGGGACGCCGAGCTTGCCGACGTCGTGCAGCATCCCCGCGTAGCGGATCGCCTCGACCCGGTCGGCGCGCATCCCGATCTCCTGCGCGATCATCACGGAGCCGCGGGAGACCCGCTCGGAGTGGCCGCGGGTGTAGTAGTCCTTGGTCTCGACGGCCTGGCACAGCGCGGCGAGGGTGGCGGCGTGCGCCTGCTGCTGCACGTACGCCTGGTCCATCGCCCACCGGGCGATCAGCAGCGGCAGCAGGACGAGGACGGCGGCGAACGGCCCGACGCGCGGCCACAGCCCGGCGATCAGCAGGCCGACCATGCCGTAGCCGAGGCAGCCGACGGCGAGCCGGCCGCTCTCGTGCAGCAGCTCGCGCGGCGTCGCCTGCCGGGCGAGCAGCAGCACGCCGCCCATGAGGGTCAGGTTGACCAGGACGAAGGTGACGAGCGCGCCGAGGAACGGGCCGATGACGTTCTCGACCCAGCGGGCCTGCTCGGGATGGAACCGGTCGCCGCCGAGGAGCTCGAAGACCGTCCCGGCGATGAAGCCGCAGAGCGCGAGCTGCCCGCCGTTGAAGAGGCGCTTGACCGGCGCGAAGAACCGCTGGCCGGTGACGACGGCGCAGAAGCCGAGCAGGGCCGCGCCGGACGGGCCGAGCAGCACCACCGAGGCGAGGCTGGCGGCGAAGCTCATCGACACCCTCGCGCGCGCGACGTTCAGCCGGGCGGGCGCGGAGTCGCAGATGAGGAACAGCAGGGCCAGGACCGCGAGCTGGTCCCAGTCGATGTCCGCGAATGACGACGTGGCGATGAGGCCGGCCGCGAGGGCGACCACGCCACAGACGTACGCCCAGGCAGCGAGAGGTAGACCACGCATTGCCGCCCCTCAGGGAGGGAACACGCCCCATCCGGCCTGTCCGCGACGGCGCGTCCCGTGCGGGCGGGCCGGGGACGAGGAGTGTTCAGTGACGAAATGGCGGGCCGTCACCGGGCCGGCGCGTGCCTCTCGGCACCCGCGCCTACACCCAGGACACGCCCTCGGACATCATCAGCGACGACGCCGAGGCGCACCGGCGCCGGACGTGTCCCGCCGGCGTCACGCGCTTGAGCATGGCTCCTTGCCTCCCCCCGCGATCCGGGCCGTCCGGCCTCGCGGCCGGTCGCCGGGACCGGGACGGTCCAGGCTTCCGGCCGAGCACATACCCCGAATTCACTGGTATGCACGTGCTCCCGTCGCTGATTTCGGCACAAGCCTAACGTGGACTGCCCAGGCCACACAGGCATGCGAGGAAACGTGAGCAAAGCGTGAACCTATCGTCACCTTAGGTGATCATTTGACCGGCCCGAATGCACGTTTCGTATGCGGACAATATTGGGCGACACCGGCAATGCACGTGCAGCCGCAATTCCATCCGAATATGCATGCGGAAAGCGCACGAAACGGTGAGACCCGGCGAGCGCGGCATTCAGCGTCGAGCCGGGGCGTTCCGCTCCCGCGCCCACGCGACCGTCTCGGCGACGCCCTCCCGCAGGCCCACCTCGGGGTTCCAGCCGAGCGCCTCACCCGTGAGGCGCGGGTCGACGGACATCGCGGGCAGGTCCCCCAGCCGGGGCGGCGCGAACTCCGGGTCGTCCGGGGCGCCCGCAGCCTCCGCGACCAGGGTGTGCAGGTCGCGGTCCGTGGTCTCCAGGCCGGTGCCCACGTTGAGCCGGAGCCCGCCGCCCTTGTCGCCGGCCGCGCGGGCGAACGCGTCCACCACGTCCAGCACGTACACGTAGTCGCGGGTCTGCGTGCCGTCGCCGTACACCTTGGTCGGACGGCCCGCCAGCAGCGCGTCCGTGAAGATCGAGACGACGCCCGCCTCGCCCTCGGGGGTCTGTCTCGGGCCGTACACGTTCGCCAGCGTCAGCGTCGTGAAGCCGATGCCGTGCAGGGCCATGTACGTCTGCGCGTACACCTCGCCGGACACCTTGGACGCCGCGTACGGGGACGCTGGCCGCAGCTCGGCGTCCGCCGGGACGGGCAGCGCGTCCGGCACCCCGTACACCGCGCAGCTCGACGTGAACACGACCTTGCGCCCGCCCGCGGCCCGCGCCGCCTCCAGGACGTTCGCCGTCCCGACCACGTTCGTCCGGGCGTCGTGCAGGGGGTCGGCCACGCTGGCGCGGACGCTGACCTGGGCGGCGAGATGGCAGATCACCTCGGGGCGCCGCACCGCGGCCTTCTCCACGAGCGCCGGGTCGGCGACGTCCATCTCCCACAGCTCCGCGCCGGGACGGACGTTCGCGCCGGACGACAGGTCGTCCACGCCGATGACCTCGTGACCGTCGGCGACCAGCCGGTCGACGAGATGGGAACCGATGAAGCCGGCCGCGCCGGTGACGAGAACGAGCACCCGCAGAACGATACCGGGGTCAGGCGCTTCCGGACGTCTCGGACTTCTCCGCCGTCCCGGCCTTGATCTCGCCGCAGATCTCCTCGATGCGGCCGAGCACCTTCTCGCGCAGGTCGCCCGGCGCCGGCTCGCAGCCGCAGGACTTGTTCACCAGCTTCTTGACGGCCTCTTCGAGCCCGTACTCGCGCAGGCACGGGCCGCACTCGTCGAGGTGCTCGCGCACCTCGCCGCACCCGCCCTGGTCGAGCTCGCCGTCGAGATAGGTGTAGACCCGCGCCAGCACCTCGTCGCAGGGAGTCTCGTGGTGGTTGCCGCAGCTCATTGGGTGGAACCTCCGCTCGCCCTGGTCAGGCCCCGGTCCTGAGCGTAGTCCTCCAGCATGCCGCGCAGCTGCCGCCGGCCGCGGTGCAGCCGCGACATCACCGTGCCGATGGGCGTGCCCATGATCTCGGCGATCTCCTTGTAGGCGAAGCCCTCGACGTCGGCGAGGTAGACGGCGATGCGGAACTCCTCCGGCAGCTCCTGCAGCGCCCGCTTCACGTCGGTGTCGGGCAGGTGCTCCAGCGCCTCGGCCTCGGCGGACTTCAGCCCGCTGGAGGTGTGCGACTCCGCGCGGGCGATCTGCCAGTCCTCGATGTCCTCGGTGGCGGCCTGCTGCGGCTGGCGCTGCTTCTTGCGGTAGGAGTTGATGAACGTGTTGGTCAGGATCCGGTAGAGCCACGCCTTGAGATTGGTGCCTTCCTTGAACTGGTGGAAGGACGCGAACGCCTTGGCGAACGTCTCCTGGACGAGATCCTCGGCGTCCGCCGGGTTGCGCGTCATGCGCAGCGCGGCCGAATACAGCTGGTCCAAGAACGGGAGCACGTCGCGCTGGAACCGCTCCTGGCGCTGCTCCACGGTCTCCGTGGTGCCCTGTACCTGACCCACCCCCTCGGCTGTGGCGCCAGTGGCCTTGATCCGGCCGTCGGCGTCGTTCCCCACAGACGATATCGGCCCGCGCGGCCTGCTCAGGCGCGCGGGTGCCGACGCGTCGCCGCGCGGTGTCCGCTGCAGATCGGCAACGGCTGTGGTCATCGGTGTGCACCTCCGCTGTACTTGCCTGTGAGACGGTGCAACACCGCAACGTCCCCGCCGATTCCCCGTCAGGAAGTGACGAAACGAACCGCCCCCGCGGACCCCCGTCCTGCACGGAGGGTGATGATCTCCCCGGACGGGGAAGACCAGACATATACGGCGAGAACAGGAGCAAGCGGTGCAACCGGTGCTACCGGCGCAACCTTCCGAGCCCACCATCGCCAGCCTGCGTGACGTCTCCGGGGACTCCCTGGCGCGCTACTGGACGTTCTACTGGGCGGTCGCGTCCGCCCAGCTCGCCCGGTGGCTGCCGCGCAGACCCTCCCGCCTGCTTGACGTCTCGGGCGGACGCTGCGCGGCGCAGGCGGCCGAGGCGGGCCACACCGTCCTCGAAGTGCGCGATCCGGGGCGGGCCGACGCGGGGGAACGTCCGGCCAAGGGCGCCGCCATCCCGCTGATCGGCGACCCCGGCACGCTCGCCTTCCTCGCCGACGCCTGCGTGGACGGCGTGATCGCGGAGAACCGCGTCCTGTCCCGGCACCTCGCCACCGAGTCCACGGTCGCCGAGATCGCCCGCGTGCTGCGGCCCGGCGGACGCGTCCTGCTGTGCGTCGACTCCCTCACCCTGGGCATGGCGCTGCTGGCCGAGCGGAACTACTGGGCGCACCTGTCCGACGTCCCGAGCGCCGAGGTCGTCCTCGTCCCCTGGCCGGACGGGACGATCACGCGCTCGTTCTCGGCCCACCAGCTCCGCGAGCTCCTCGCCGACGCGGGCCTCGAAGTCGAGTGGGTCAGGCCGCGCACGGTCCTGTCCCCCTCGATGGTCGAACACGTCCTCGCCGACTCCCCACGCGCGCTGGCACGGCTCGTCCGCACCGAACTGAACGCCCCGAATCCGGACGAGTCCCTAGGAATCCACCTGCTGGCGAGTGCGCGCCGCCGCGCCTAACCGCGCGTGCTGCGGTCGTGGGCGGACTGGCAGGTGATGCAGCGGGCGGCGTCCGGGCGGGCCTCCAGGCGGCCTTCGGGGACGGGGCGGCCGCAGCCGACGCACCGGCCGTAGGTGCCGGCGCCGACCCGTTCCAGCGCCTCGGCGACGGCGCGGCGGTGGCGTTCGAGGGAGTCCAGGGCGGCCTCCACGCGGTCGTGGGCGGTGAGCCCGGCGCCGGCGTCGGCGGACGAGTTGTCGCGCTCGGGGCTCTCCCCCCGGAGAATGGCGATGGAACGGTCCAGGTCGTCCAGCATGGACTCCAGGCGGGAGCGGGCTACGGCGGTGTCCACGATGCTGCGAACTCCTCCCGGTGGGGGGATTCCGGGCGATGCGAGGGTCGGGGCTCCGACCGCCGCCGCAGCGGCCGCGGTCAGAACAAACTGCCGGAATGGTTCCCAGAACTATCCCCAGAAGTCTCCGGTTCTATGAGTTCCGGGCCGTTGTTTCTCACGCTGTTGACGGCCTTCGACACCGGATAGGCGTCCATTGTCCCGGCCATCGCGGGCACCAGCAGGCCGCGGACCTGCTCGGCGTCGGTGAGCGCGGGGTCGAGCCAGGCGTCCCAGCGGTCCGGTTCCACGATCATCGGCATCCGGTCGTGGATGCGGCCGAGGTCGTCCGGCGCGTCGGTGGTGATCACCGTGCACGTCCAGAGCCATTCGTCCTCGGGCGACTTCCACAGTTCGTAGAGGCCCGCCATCGCCATGATCGCGCCGTCGTTGGGACGGATGAAGAACGGCTGCTTCTGCGGCTTCTTCTTCTTGGCCTTCTTCTCGCCCTCGGCCGGATCGGGCGTGTCGCCCTGGTCCTGCAGCGTGTACCACTCGAAGTAGCCGTCGGCCGGCAGCAGGCAGCGCCGCCGCGCGAACGCGCGGCGGAACGACGGCTTCTCGTGCACCGTCTCGAACCGCGCGTTGATCATGCGCGAGCCGATCGACATGTCCTTCGCCCAGGACGGGACGAGCCCCCAGCGGACCGTCCGCAGCTGCCGGACGGCGGGCTCCTCCTCCGGCGCGTCCTTCGGGCGCCGGTTCAGGACGACCGGGACCTGCTTGGTCGGGGCGACGTTGTAATCGGGCTGGATGTCCCCGTCGACGGCGTCGAGCTGGACCTGGAACTCGTCCAGCAGCTCCTGACGCGCGCGGGTGGTGGCATAGCGTCCGCACATGGCTCCCATCCTGCCGCGCTTGAGGCGCGGCGCGCTGGGCATGTAGCGGGTCATGCGACCCTTCACGACTCTGGCCCGCCCGTTCGTGGCGGCCCCTTTCATCATGAACGGCCTGGACGCGGTCCGGGATCCGCGCGAGCGCGCCGAGCGGGTCGGCCCGGCGGTCAAGCCGGTCGCGGACCGGATCGACTGGCTGCCGAAGGACGCCGAGACGCTCGTCCGGATGGAGGGCGCGCTCAGCCTCGGCACCGGGGCGCTGCTGCTGACGGGCAGGTTCCGGCGGCTCACCACGCTGCTGCTCGCGGCGCAGCTGGTGCCCGCGCTCGCGACCGAGCACCGCTACTGGACCGAGGACGACCCCGAGCGCCGCGCCAGCGAGCGGTCCCATCTGCTGAAGAACGCCGGGCTGTTCGGCGCGCTGCTGATGGTGGCGTCCGAGCCGCGCCGCGCGCCGCGGACGGCCGAGGTGCGGCGGCAGGCCAGGGAGGCGCAGATCAAGAGCGCGGCGGAGGCCAAGGCGCTGCGCCGCGAGGCGGCCATCACGCTGCGGGACGCGCGCCGCGAGGCGGCGCGGCAGGTGCGCACCGCCCGCGCCGAGGGCGGGCGCAAGGCCGCGCGGACGGCGAAGTCGGCGAAGGGCGCCAAGGCGCGCGGCGCGTTCGCGGTAGGGAAGGCGGGCGGCGCGGTGAAGAACGCCGGCAGCGCGTTCCGGGTGGGCCGGGCGTCCAAGCCGGGCCGGGCGGCGCGGGCGGGCAAGACCGTCAAGGCCGGCACGGCGACGCAGGCGGCCAGGGCGATGAAGGCCGGACGGACGGTGAAGGCGGGAACGGCCGTCCAGGCGGGCCGGGTCCGGCAGGCGGTCAAACGCTGACGCACCCGCCGACTTCCCGAAGAGAACCTTAAGAGAGCCTCAAATCCGTTGAACCGCGGCCCCGGACGGTCCCGTACTGCCAGTTGACCCCGACCGACCAGCAACGGAGACGCCAGGGCCATGGCAGTTCCCGGATCGACCGGTCGCCAGACCGGCGGGTTGCGGAGCCTGCTCCGCCGACCCGGCGCGGCGCGGCACGCCGAGCACGACAGGGCGGTGCGCGACGAGGACATCGTCGCCGAGCTCTACCGCGAGTACCACCGGCCGCTCCTCGCGTTCGTCCTCCGGCTGACCGGCGGCGACCGCCCGTGGGCCGAGGACGTGGTGCAGGAGACCATGATCCGGGCCTGGCGCAGCGCGGACCGGCTCGACGACCGCACGTCCTCGCTGATGCCCTGGCTGGCCACGGTCTCCCGGCGTATCGTGATCGACCACCGGCGGCATCGCGAGGTCCGGCCGCCGGAGGTCGGCGACGGCCCCCTGGAGAACCTGCCGATGGCGGACGAGCTGGACGGACTGCTGCGCAAGGTCGTCGTGACGGAGGCGCTGGAGTCGCTCTCCCCCGCGCACCGGCAGGCGCTGACGGAGACGGTGCTGCGCGACCGGACGGTCAACCAGGCCGCCGAGCACCTCGGCATCCCGGTGGGGACGGTCAAGTCGCGCGTCTACTACGCGTTGCGCGCGTTGCGCGTCGCCTTGGAGGAGAGGGGGGTGACCTCATGAGCTCCCAGGTCGAGCACACCGACGTCGGCGCGTACGCGCTTGGCCTTCTCGAAGAGGGCGACCGGCGGGCGTTCGAGGCGCATCTGCGCGGGTGCGGGACGTGCCAGGCCGAGCTGCGGGAGATGTCGGGGACGGCGGGCGTCCTCACCGCGCTCGGGGCCGCGGAGCCGGAGGAGGAGGAACCGTCCACACCCCCGGCACCGGTGATCGACATGATGCGGCGCAGGCGGCGGGCCGATCGGCGTTCGCGCCGTGCCGCCCTCGTGATCGGCACCGCTGCCGCCGCCGGCGCGCTGGTCGCGGGAATCGGCGTGGGGACGGTCCTGAACGACGAGGGCACCGCCCCGAAGACGCCGCCCGCGCCGCCCGTCGCCGGGGAGCAGTTCAGGGGGACGAACCCGAGCACGGGCGCGTCCGGCATGGTCGGCCTGGTCGACAAGGGCTGGGGGACGCAGGTCAGCCTGGAACTGCGCGGCATCAAGGGCCCGCTGAGGTGCCATCTGGAGGCCGTGTCCAGGGACGGCGAGCGCACCGTCGTCGCGGGGTGGCGCGTCCCGGACAAGGGGTACGGGGTGCCGGGGCAGCCGAAGCCGCTCGTCATGCAGGGCGGGACGGGCCTCACGCGTCCGGAGATCAGCCGCTTCGAGGTGCGCCTCGACGACGGCGGGACCCTGCTGACGATCCCGCTCTGACCCGCTCTGATCATCGGGGTGAGGGGCCCGGCCGGATAGCCTTGGGGCATGCCCTCTCCGCACTGGTCCGCCCCGGTCGCCCATGCCCCGGTGGACGCCGTCGTCCCGCTGCCCGGGTCGAAGTCGATGACGAACCGGGCGCTGATCCTGGCCGCGCTCGCCGACGGGCCGTCCACGATCACCCGGCCGCTGCACAGCCGCGACACCGAGCTGATGGCGGACGCGCTCCGCGCGCTGGGCGCAGGCATCGGCGAGGACTTCGCCGACTGGCAGGTCCTCCCGGGCGAGCTGGCGGGCCCGGCGCGGGTGGACGTCGGCCTCGCCGGGACGGTGATGCGGTTCCTGCCGCCCGTCGCGGCGCTGGCGTCCGGCGAGGTGGCGGTGGACGGCGACCCGCGCGCCCGGGAGCGTCCGATGGGCCCGATCATCACCGCGCTGCGGGCGCTCGGCGCGGACATCGACGACGGCGGGCGCGGCGCGCTCCCGTTCACCGTGCGCGGGACCGGGGCGGTGAACGGCGGGCAGGTCGTGATCGACGCGTCCGGGTCGTCGCAGCTGGTGTCGGGGCTGCTGCTGGCCGCGCCGCGCTTCGAGAAGGGCGTGGAGGTCAGGCACGAAGGCCCGCCGGTGCCGTCGGCACCGCATCTGGCGATGACCGTCCAGATGCTGCGGGACGCGGGCGCGACCGTCGAGACGGAGCACAACGTGTGGCGTGTCGCGCCTGGCCCGCTGCGCGGCGGCGAGCGGGTGATCGAGCCGGACCTGTCGAACGCGGCGCAGTTCCTCGGCGCCGCGCTCGTCACCGGCGGCCGCGTCACCGTGCCGGACTGGCCGTCCGAGACGACGCAGCCCGGCGACGCGCTGCGCGAGTTGCTCGCCCAGATGGGCGCGGAGGTCACCCACGGCGCGGACGGCCTCACCGTGCGCGGCACCGGCGGCTTCCCGGGCGGCTTCCAGGGCCTGGACGCCGACCTGCATGAAGTCGGCGAGCTGACTCCGGTGCTCGCCGCCCTCGCCGCGCTGGCGGGCTCCCCGTCCAGGCTGACGGGGATCGCGCACCTGCGCGGCCACGAGACCGACCGGCTCGCGGCGCTGGTCACCGAGATCAACGGGCTGGGCGGCGACGTCCGGGAGCTGCCGGACGGCCTGGAGATCAACCCGCGCCCGCTGCGCGGCGGCGTGTTCCGCACCTACGACGACCACCGGATGGTGATGGCGGCGGCCGTGCTCGGATTGGCCGTTCCCGGCATCGAGGTGGAGAACCCGGGCACCGTGGGCAAGACTCTTCCGAACTTCACCGAGCTGTGGGCGTCGACGGCGGCGCCCGCCTGAGCGCAGGGACCGGATCACTGGCACGACGAGTACAGGACTATGACGAGGACGACGTCCGGGTGCGGCCCGGCCGCCGCGGGTCGCGTCCGCGCACCCGCCGCCGTCCCGCGCACGAGGACGCCTCGTCCGGGTTCGTGACCGCGGTGGACCGGGGCCGGTACCGCTGCCTCGTCGCCCCGGGCACCGCCGAGGAGCGCGGCGTGACCGCGATGCGCGCCCGCGAGCTGGGCCGCAAGGGCGTCGTCGTGGGCGACCGGGTGGCGCTGGTCGGGGACGTGTCAGGCGACCCCGACACCCTGGCCCGGATCGTCCGGGTCGAGCCGCGGACGTCGTCGCTGCGCCGCACCGCCGACGACACCGACCCGTTCGAGCGGATCGTCGTCGCGAACGCCGACCAGCTCGCGATCGTCACCGCCCTCGCCGACCCCGAGCCCCGCCCCCGGATGATCGACCGGCAGCTCGTCGCCGCCTACGACGCCGGGATGGACCCGCTGCTCTGCCTCACCAAGGCCGACCTCGCGGGCGCCGCCGACCTGGTCGCCGAGTACGCGCCGCTCGGCGTCCCGTACGTCGTGACGAGCCGCGGCGGCGACCTGGACGAGCTGCGCGGCCACCTGTCCGGGCGGACGAGCGTGCTGGTCGGGCATTCGGGCGTCGGCAAGTCGACACTGGTGAACGCGCTCGTCCCGGACGCGGAGCGGGCCGTCAGCGAGGTCAACGCGGTCACCGGGCGCGGGCGGCACACGTCCTCGTCGGCGATCGCGCTGGAGCTGCCCGGCGGGGACGGCTGGATCATCGACACCCCCGGCGTGCGGAGCTTCGGCCTCGCGCACGTCGACCCGAAGAACGTGATCAACGCGTTCGAGGACCTGGCGGACGGCGCCGCCGAACGCTGCCCGCCGCACTGCGGCCATCTGCAGGAGAACTGCGGGCTCGACGGGTGGGTGGACGAGGGCCGCGCCAGCCGCGCCCGCCTCGACTCGCTGCGCCGCCTCCTGGCGAGCCGCGAGGGCGACGCCGAATAGCCCGGCATAGCCGGGCATAGGCCGCACCTCGCCGGGCTCGCGTCGGTATCGTCGCCCTCATGGTCCAGACGATCGCAGCGCGCTACGAGCTGGTGGAGGTGCTCGGGCGCGGCGGGATGGGCGCCGTGTGGCGGGCCCGCGACCGCACGCTCGACCGCGAGGTGGCGGTCAAGGAGGTGGCGCTGCCGCAGGGCCTGGACGCGGCACAGGTCGAGCGGACGTACGCGCGGACGTTCCGAGAGGCGAGGTCGGCGGCGCGGCTGGACCATCCGGGGATCGTGACCGTCCACGACGTGGTCGAGGAGGACGGGCGGCCCTGGATCGTGATGCAGCTCGTCCGGGCCGAGAGCCTCGACAAGGCCATCGCGCGGGAGGGGCGGCTGCCGCCGGGCCGGGTCGCGGCGATCGGCGCCGACCTGCTGGACGCGCTGTGCGCCGCGCACGCCGCCGGGGTCGTGCACCGCGACGTCAAGCCAGGGAACGTCCTGCTGCCACAGGGACGGGCCGTGCTCACCGACTTCGGCATCGCGACCGTCGCCGGGGACGAGACCCTCACCCAGGCCGGCGCCGTCGTCGGGTCGCCCGCCTACCTGGCGCCCGAGCAGGCCCGCCACCAGAAGGCCACGCCCGCGTCCGACCTGTGGTCGCTGGGCGCGACGCTGTACGCCGCCGTGGAGGGCCGTCCCCCGTACAAGCGGCCTGACGTGTGGGGCGTGATGGCCGCGCTGCTGTCCGACGACCCGGACCCGCTGCAGCTCGCCGGGCCGCTCACGCCGGTCCTGCACGGCCTGCTCCGCAAGGACCCGGATCAGCGGATGAGCCCCGACGAGGCCGGACGGCTCCTCCGCCAGATCGCGCAGACCGCCGCCGCGCCCGCCAGCCACACCCCACCTCCCCTTCCGCAGGCGACACCGCCGCACAACCTGACGCTGCAGCCGCCGCCCGCCGCGCCGACGATCGAGTCCCCGTCGTGGCCGACGCAGCCTCCGCCCGGCGGTCCGGCGCGCCCGCCGCGGCGCCCGCCCTGGCCCCTGATCATCCCCGGCGGGATCTTCGCGGCGGCGCTGGCCGTCGCCGTCATCGCGGTCGTGGTGTTCACCAGCAGCGGCGATGAGGGCGGCAACGCCTCCCCGACGTCTTCGGCGGGGACGTCATCGTCGCCGTCGTCGACGAACGCCGCCGCGCCCTCCGGGTACCGCCTGTACCGGGGGTCGGCGTTCGTCGCGGCGGTCCCGCAGGGCTGGAAGGACGAGAGCTCCGGCGACGACGTCTCGTTCACGGACCCGGCCCAGGGGGTGCGGCGGGGCCTGGTGATCCAGCGCGTCTCGAACACGGACTTCGCCGACCCGGGGAACGGCCTCGCGGACGCGATGGGCAAGATGAAGGCGGACACCGCCGAGTACCCCGAGTTCAAGCAGGAGAGCCTCGACCGCAACGTCGCCTACCTCGGGGGCACGGCCGCCGAAGCCCAGTTCACCTTCGTCAAGAACGACATCCCCGGCCGGGTCCGCATCCGGGTGTTCAAGTTCGACGGCGCCATCTACCAGGTCGTCCTGGCTGCGGGGCAGGCGCACTGGGACGGGGCCGTCCCGGCCTACGAGACGTTCCTCAGCACGCTGCGAAGCACGTCCTGACGCCATGGACCGGCGAAAGTTACTCAAGGCGACGGTCCTCGGCCCGCTGGCCGCCGCCGGGTGCTCCGACGAGAAGCCGTCCGGTGGCGGCCCGCCCGACGATCGCCCCTCCCGGCCGCCGCGTCCGACCGGCCCGGCCGACTGGAACGCGCTCGAACGCGGCCTGGACGGGACGCTGATCCGTCCGTCCGACGCCTCCTACGCCCAGGCCCGCCGCCTCTACATCCCGCGCTACGACGCCATCGAGCCCGCAGGCATCGCGTACTGCGAGACGCCGCAGGACGTGTCCGAATGCATAGCGTTCGCGACGCTGCAGCGGATACCAGTCGCGGTGCGCTGCGGCGGCCACAGCTACGCGGGCTGGTCGACGGGCACGGGCCTCGTCATCGACGTCTCCCCGATGGACACGGTGAAGCGCGACGGCGGCAACGCGGTCGTCGGCGCCGGGACGCGCCTTATCGACCTGTACGCCGGGCTCGCCAAAGACGGCGTGGGCGTCCCGTCCGGCAGTTGCCCGACGGTCGGCGTGGCGGGGCTGACGCTGGGCGGCGGGATCGGCGTGACGTCCCGCGCGTACGGGCTGTCCTGCGACGCGCTGGTGTCGGTCCAGGTCGCCACGGCGGACGGACGCGTCCTGACCTGCGACGACAAGCAGAACCCCGACCTGTTCTGGGCCTGTAGGGGCGGGGGCGGCGGCAACTTCGGCGCCGTGATCTCGTTCACGTTCCGCGCGCACGAGATCGCGGAGGTCACGCCGTTCAGCCTGCGCTGGCCCTGGTCCGACGCGGCCGACGTGATCCGCGGCTGGCAGCGCTGGGCCCCGTCCGCGCCCGACGCGGCCTGGACGAGCCTCCGCCTCGACACGCGGCCCGGCCAGGCGACCCCGAGCATCGAGGTCATAGGCGTGGCGCTCGCGGACGCCGCCCGCCACATGAACGCGCTTACAGCCGCGACGGGGACGGACCCGACGTCGTCCACCTCCCAGAGCCAGCCCTACCTGGACGCCATGAAATTCATGGGCGGATGCGCGGGACAGACCGTCGAGCAATGCCACGTCCAAGGCACACTGCCCGGCCAGCGCCCCGCCGGCGCCTTCCCCAGGACGAACTACGCCGGTAAATCCCACATCGCCTACAAGCCCCTGCCCGACAACGCCATCAGCGCTCTTCTGGACCGCTTCGACAAGGGCAACGACGTCCAGAACCGCTCCGTCCTGATGGACGCCCTGGGCGGCGCGATAGGCCGCGTGGGTCCGGGCGACACCGCCTTCCCGCACAGGAAGGCTCTGTTCTGCGTCCAGTACCTGGCCCCTGACAACGCTTGGCTTCGCGCCACGCACGCGGCGATGGAGCCGTCCATGGGCGGCACCGCCTACGTGAACTACATCGACCCGGATCTCAAGGGCTGGACGACCGCCTACTACGGCCCCAACCTAGATCGGCTCAAGAAGACCAAAGCGGCCCACGACCCCGAAAGACTGTTCCGCTTCCCGCAAGCGCTCTGACGCGTCAGCCGCTCCACGACCCGTCAGCCGCTCGACGGCTCCTCGAACAGGCTGCGCGCCCTGGCCTCGGCCTCGTTCAGCGCCTTGACGTGCTCGGGCGCGAGTTCCTCCACGCAGCGGGTCATCTCCTCGGTGACCCAGCTGAACGCGCTCTCCTCCGCGCCGCGCAGCGCCGCCCGCACGCTCGCGGAGCGGGCGCCGAGCGCGGCCCACTCCAGCTCCAGCCGCGCGACGGCCTCGTCGAACGCGCGGGCCGTCTCGGCTCCGGCGTCCTTCAGCTCGTCCGGGACCGGTCCCCGTCCCGCCTTGCGGGCCTGGCCGGACAGCGTCGAGATGCGGCCCGCCAGCGCCAGCCCCTCCCGGGCCAGCGGCAGGACCTCGTGGATCAGGTCGGTGACCGCCTTCGCCAGCTCCTCGACGCGGGTCAGCAGCGTCTGCGTCGCGGCCTCCAGCGCCGTGGACGTGCGCTCGGCGACCCGTTCGGCGACGTCCTGCTGCCGCTTGGACAGCACCGGGACGATGTCACGGTCCAGCTTGCGGCGCACCTCGCGCTCCCGCGCGCCGCGCTCGGCGGGCCCGGCTCGTCCGGCCCAGTCGGCCACGACGCGCTCGATGCGCTCCTCCCCGGACGCGGCGATCTCCGCCGTGATCTCCTCCATGGCCTCGCCCACGCGGGCCTTCAGCCGTTCCACGCGCCCGTAGAGGGCCTCGCGCTTGAACGGGTCGTTGAGCTCGTTGAGCTGCGCCTGCAGACGGCGGGACACGTCGATCGCGTGCTCGGCCAGCGGGACGAGGCGGTCGGCGAGCTCGTCGAGCGTCTCGGCCCGGCGCGGGTCGGTCAGCTCGGCCACCCATGCGGGAAGGTCGTGCGCCATGGGGCCATGCTGCCATCACCAGGGCCGCGATACCGCCGGTAACGTCCCGGCGCGCCCCAGCCGGACGACCGAAAAGCCGGAACGGCCGGGTAAGTGTGTCTGGACGGGGCGTGATCAGGGTAGCGTTGCACGCCGTGGCGGGCTATTCCGATGACCTGCGTCTCGCTCATGTGCTGGCGGACGGGGCCGACGACATCACGTCCAGGCGTTTCCGTGCCCTCGATCTCGGCGTCGAGACCAAGCCGGACCTGACGCCGGTCAGCGACGCCGACCGCAGCGTCGAGGAGCAGATCCGCGGCACGCTGAAGCGGGCCCGCCCGCGCGACGCGGTGCTCGGGGAGGAGTACGGCCGGACCGGGTTCGGGAACCGCTGCTGGATCATCGACCCGATCGACGCGACGAAGAACTTCGTCCGGGGCGTCCCGGTGTGGGCCACGCTGATCGCGCTGATGGAGAACGAGGAGATCGTCGTCGGGGTCGTGTCGGCGCCCGCGCTGCAGCGGCGCTGGTGGGCGGCGCGCGGCGGCGGCTCGTGGACGGGCCGCAGCCTGACCCGCGCGTCCCGGATGACCGTGTCGTCGGTGACGTCGATGGCGGACGCGTCCCTGTCGTTCTCCAGCCTCAGCGGCTGGGAGGAGCAGGGCCGCCTCAGCCGGTTCATCGACCTGACCCGCGAGGTGTGGCGGACGCGGGCGTTCGGCGACTTCTGGTCGCACATGATGGTCGCGGAGGGCGCGATCGACATCTCCGCCGAGCCGGAGGTGTCGCTGTGGGATCTCGCCGCGCTCCAGGTCATCGTGGAGGAGGCGGGCGGGATGTTCACCGACCTGTCGGGCGTGCCGGGCCCGGACGGCGGCAGCGTCGTCTGCACGAACGGCAAGCTGCACGCCGAGGTCCTGCGCACGCTCGGCGGCGGCCAGCTCTCCCTGCGCATCTGAGCCCCTTGCGGGAATGACCCGGCTCGGATCATGGTTCCATCGGGCGCACTCGCGACATATCGTGGAACAGCGGTCGCGGGGCGGCCGTTGTCCATATAGGCGGCCCGTCTACGGAGGTACCGGATGTCGACCCAGACCAAGTTCGTGATCGGCGGCGTCGTCGTCGGCCTGCTGACCCTGTTCATCTTCCCCTGGTGGCTGACCGCGCTGATCATCCTCGGCGTCCTCGGGGCGCCGGTCGCCGGCTACCTGATGCTGGACCCGTCCCAGCGCAAGCGCGTCCGCGCGCAGGGCCGCAAGCGCCTGGGGAGCTGAGCCCTCCCGCTAGGGTGCGGGTGTGGCGGAGGTGCGGGTCGGCGTCGTGGGCGCGGGAATCCTCGGGCTGGCGATCGCCCGCCGCCTGGCGGAGACGCGCCCGGACGTGAAGGTCACGGTCCTCGACAAGGAGGACCGTGTCGCCGCGCACCAGACGGGCCGCAACAGCGGCGTCGCCCACGCGGGCCTGTACTACGCGCCGGGTTCCCTGAAGGCGACCCTGTGCCGGCGCGGCATCGGTCTGCTCAAGGAATATTGCACTGACCGGAATCTCCCCTACGAGGAGTGCGGCAAGGTCGTCGTGGCGCGCGACGCCGCGGAGACGGCCGCCCTGGACGAGATCGAGCGCCGCGCGACCGCCAACGGCGTCCCGGGCCTGCGGCGGCTGACGGGCCCCGAACTACGCGAGATCGAGCCGCACGCCGCCGGGGTCGCCGCGCTCCACTCCCCCACCACCGCGATCGTCGACTTCCCGGCGGTGGCGCGCGCGTTCGCCAACGACGTCGTGAAGGCGGGCGGCGAGGTCAGGCCCGGCTTCGAGGTCGTCCGGCTGGGACGCTCAGGCGAGCGTGTCACGGTCGCCTCACCGGACGCGGAACTGGCCTTCGACCGGCTGGTGGTGTGCGCGGGCCTGCACTCAGACCGGGTCGCCCGCCTGGCGGGCGACTCTCCCGAACCGGCGATCGTCCCGTTCCGGGGCGAGTACTACCGGCTGGTCCCGTCCCGGACGGATCTCGTCCGCGGGCTGATCTATCCCGTGCCCGACCCGCGCTACCCGTTCCTCGGCGTGCACTTCACACGCCGCGTGGACGGCGGGGTGGACATCGGCCCGAACGCCGTCCTGGCCCTGGCAAGGGAGGGGTACCGGTGGCGCGACGTCCGTCCGGCGGACGTGTGGGAGACCGTCCGCTGGCCCGGTTTCCGCCGCCTGGCCCGCCAGCACTGGCGGACGGGCGCGAAAGAACTCTACGGATCGGCGCTGAAACGGGCGTTCGTCGCCGAGGCGCGGAGCTTCGTCCCCGAACTGACCGCGGCGGACGTCGTCGCCGCGCCCGCAGGCGTCCGGGCGCAGGCCGTCGACCCCGACGGCTCCCTCGTGGACGACTTCCGCATCGGACGCGTCGGCCCGGTGGTGACCGTCCGGAATGCCCCGTCTCCGGCCGCGACGTCCTCTCTCGCGATCGCGGAGCACGTCACCGGCGGGTTCTGAGGGCCTAGTCCCAGAGCTTGCGGTCGTCGCCGTGAGGGTCGTGGACGACGTCGTCCCCCGGGGCGTCGAACGTCTTGACGGCGCGGGCGGACGGGTCGAACCGCGCCCAGCCGGGGTCGCCGTGCACGGCGAAGTCGACCCAGGCGCGGTGCATCCGGTCGGCGAGCCCCTGCGGCGGGTTCGGCCCGGCGAGGCCCTCGGGGTCGCCGGTGAGGTTGTCGAACACGAAGCCGAGCTCCAGCGCGTGGCAGGCGCCGAGGTCGTGGTTGGGCGACCGCCAGGCGAACTCGTACATCCAGGTCCGGCCGCCGGACAGGGCGTGCGCGGCGGCGGCCCGGTCGGCCGGGATGCGGAACATGCCGTCGGTGATGATCGCCGCCATCAGCTCGCCCGGCGTCATCGCGGGATGGTGGTCGCGGTACCCGGCGGGCACCCCGGGCGGGAGGCCCATGCCCGCCGCGACGAGGCCGATCAGGTCCTCGGTGAACTCGGCGGCGAGCCCGGACGGCATCAGGAAGAACCGGAACTCCTCGGACGTGTAGCCCATGAGCAGGTCCACGTCGCGTCCGGCGCCGTCCGCGATGGCGTCCTCGGGCCGCTGACGCAGCAGGTCGCCGTCCAGGACCGGGATGAGCGACATCCCGCTGGCGGCGGTGGTCGCGCCCCACCGGCCGGGGTCGGGCAGCGCGGTGACCTCGGTCGCGACCGCCGACTGGACGGGCAGGATCGCGGCCGGCTCCAGCGCCGCGAACCCCTGGGCGGTCGGCTCCACGCCGAGCCGCGCGGCCATCTCCCGGGTGACGAGCATGGCGTCTTCCGGGTCCTGCGCGACGGCGCCCGCGCCGCTCTGCGCGATCGCGCGGCCGAAGAGCCCGAGGTCGAGGGAGAGCAGGGTGGTGACGCTCATCGCCCCGGCCGACTCGCCGAACACGGTGACGCGGTCCGGGTCGCCGCCGAACGCCGCGATGTCGGCGCGGACCCACTCCAGCGCGGCGACCTGGTCGCGCAGGCCCCGGTTCGGCGGCGCGCCGGGCAGATGGGCGAAGCCCTCCACGCCGAGCCGGTAGTTGATCGTCACGCAGACGACGCCGTCGCGGGCGAAGTTGTGGCCGTCGTAGACGGGCAGCGCGCCCGACCCGTTGCGGAACGCGCCGCCGTGGATCCACACCATGACCGGCAGGCCGGACCCGCCGGGCGTCCAGACGTTCAGGTTGAGGCAGTCGTCGCCGGGGATGTCGGGGTCGTCCAGGAGGCGGACGTAGGGGTGCGGGTAGCCGGGCTTGGGCGCGGTCGGGCCATACTCGACGGCGTCGCGTATCCCGTCCCATGGCTCCGGGGGGCGCGGCGGCTGGAAGCGGTTCGGCCCGAACGGCGGCGCGGCATAGGGGATGCCGAGAAACGCGGTGATGCCGTCCCGCGTCGCACCGCGGACTTTTCCATAGGTCGTCTGCACGACCGTTCCCCGTCGCATGCGACCCCCCGGTTCTAGAACGAAGTTCGACCCGGAGAGCCTACGGGACGCGGACGCGTGCGGACGCGCCCCGCTACGTCCGGATGCGGGCGTCGTAGGCCTTCCGCGCGTCCGGATCGAAGTCGAGGAAGATCCGGTCAAGCCCGTAGCGGCGCGCGATGGCCTGCCTGACCCGGTCCGGGAGCAGCGCGCCGAGCCTGACCTGCCGGGCGAGCTTCGCCGGGACGACGACCTGCGGCCGCGGCCGCCCGATCAGCTCCACCACGGCGGCGGCGATGTCCTCGGGCTCGCAGTTCTTCATGCCCTTGGGGCTGCGCGTCCCGGCGACCAGCTCGGTGTTGGTGAACGTCGGCAGGACGGCGCTGACGTGGACGCCCCGGTCCTGCACCTCCAGCCGCGTCGCCTCGGTGAACGCGACGACGGCGGCCTTGCTGGCGTTGTAGAGCGCCAGGCCGGGCGTGAACGTGACGCCGGCCAGCGACGCCATGTTGATGACGTGCCCCCCGCCGCGCGGCAGCATCCGGTCAAGGGCGAGCTTGGTGCCGAGCATCACGCCGTGCACGTTGATGTCGACACAGCGGCGGGCGTCGGCGTCGCTCTCGTCCGTGACCGGCCCGATCGGCATGATCCCGGCGTTGTTGACCACCATGTCGAGCGGCCCGGCGGCCTCCTCGGCGCGGTCGAGGAACGCGGCGAACGACTCGCGGGACGTCACGTCCACGACGAGGCCGGTCACGCCGAGCGACTCCGCCGCCTCCGCGACGGCCGCCTCGTCGATGTCGCCGATGACGACCACGGCTCCCTTGGCCTTCAGCGCGCGGGCGGTGGCGAGCCCGATGCCGCGCGCGGCCCCGGTGATCGCGACGACTTTGCTCATCAGCACGGCTCCAGACGGTCGAGGCGGACGGGAAGGCCGTCCTTCGGCGACGGCAGGGATGTGGTGTCCAGGGGCAGCTCGTACCGTCCCGGGACGCTCCAGCGGTATCTCAGCAGCACCTGGTGCAGGATCGACTTCACCTGCATCCCGGCGAAGTACATCCCGATGCACTTGTGCGCGCCGCCGCCGAACGGCGACCACGCGTACTTGTGGACCTTGTCCTCGCGGCGCTCCGCCGAGAATCGCCCCGGGTCGAACGTGTCCGGGTCGGGCCACCAGTCGGCCATGCGGTGGTTGCTGAGCATCGGGACGACGACGATCGTCCCGGCGGGGATGTGGAAGCCGAGCACGGAGGTGTCCTTGACGACCTTGCGCGGCAGCGCCGGGACGGGCGCGATCAGCCGCAGCGACTCCTTCATCACCAGGTCCATGCCGGTGAGGGCGTCCAGGTCGGCGTAGTCGAGTTCGGCCTTGCCGAGCGCGAGGGACTCGTCCCGGAGCCGCTCCTGCCATTCGGGGAACTTGGCGAGGTAGTACGCCATCGACGTCAGCGTGATGGTCGTCGTGTCGTGCGCGGCCATCAGCGCGAAGATCATGTGGTTGACGACGTCCTCGTCGGTGAACCGCTGCCCGTCGTCGGACTCGGCCGCGCAGAGCGCGGCGAACAGGTCGTCGCCGCCGTCGCGGCGCTTGGCGGGCAGATGCCGGTAGAAGAACTCCTCCAGCACTTTGCGGGCTCGCAGGCCGCGGTGCCAGCGCAGCCCGGGGACGGGGAAGCGCACGTACGCCGTCCCGGCCCGGACGGCGTCGATGAACGCGCCGTTGACCCGCGCGCGCTCGGCGTCCCCCAGCTCGACGCCCATGAACACGTCCGCGGCGAGGTCGAGCGTGAGCTGCTTGACGTGGTCGTACACCTTGAAGGCGTCGCCCGGCCGCCACTCCTCGACGCCCTTGACGATGCCGGGCGCCATCGCGTCCATGTAGGCGCGCAGGCGCGGGCGGGTGAACGCCTGCTGCATGATGCGCCGGTGGTGCAGATGCTCCTCGAAGTCCAGGAGCATGATGCCGCGGTTGAAGAACGGCCCGATGTAGTAGCTCCACGCGGGCCCGCTCGCGAACGCCTTGTCGCGGTTGACCAGGATGACCTCGGCGCCCTCCGGCCCGTGGACGGTGACCGTCCGCTGCCCGAGCAGCCATCCCCAGGAGACCTGCCCGTGCTCGGCGTACCGCTTGCGGGCCGTCCCGATCGGGTTCCGCATCACGGCGATGGTGCTGCCGATGTACGGGACGCCTCCCACCCCGGGGACCGCCTTCAGTCCGCTGCCCGCCGGCGGCGGCGCGAGGACGTTCGTCATGACCCCTCCGGACGCGTGCGACAGATGATGCTCTCTGTCGCTTCGTTGTAACGTAGCGAATGCCAGTAAGTCCAGACTTATCGCTCGTGACTTGTGACTCCCCGGTCACCGCGCCTCGCGGGCCGCCGGCGCCTTGAGCAGCCGCCTGCGGGCCGCGTCCGTCAGCGGCCGGTAGGCACCCGCCTTGTCCCGGTAATAGGCCATGCCCTCCCCTGCGGAAGGGACGCCTTCTTCGCGCAGCGGCGCCGTCCGCAGCCGTCCCCCGGGCGTGACGGGCACCTCGTCCACGACCCGGACGATCGCGGGCCGCAGCCCCGGCTCCACCCGCAGCAGCGCCTCCGAGAGATCCAGCGGCTTCAATTCAGCGACGTCCCGCAGGCTGACCGCGGCAGCCGCCAATTCCGTCTCCCCCACCGGAATCCCATAGACGGCGACGGTGTCGACATAGGGCAGATCGCCGAGCGCGTCCCGAATCGGGCCCGGCGGGACGATCCCCTCCGCCGTCCGGATCAGCTCGGCCTCCCGTCCGGCCAGCCAGAAGTCTCCGTCCGCGTCCCGGCGGAAGAGGTCACCGGTGATCGTCCAGGCGTCCTCCGGCGCGAACACGCCCCGCACGCACCGCCCCGCCGTCCCGACGGCGGAGAGCCGCACGCGCGCGAGCAGCATCCCGATCTCCCCCGGCTCGCACTCGACGGCCAACCCGTCCGGGCCAACGTCCAGGCGCCCGTTCTCCAGGTCGTACCTGGCGAGGCGCACCTCGGCGCTGCCGGGCAGGGGCCGTCCCAGCGACCCTGGCTTCTTGCCGCTCAGGTTGACCAGGACCGACTCGCCCTCCGTCGAGGCGTAGAACTCCAGCACCCGCGCGGGCGCGAACCGGTCCTCCACCCGCCGCCACAGCCCGCGCGGCATGCCCGACCCGATGAACAGCCGCACGGCATGATGCCGCTCCGCCGGATCGGGCGGCGCCTCGACCAGGTCACGCAGCAGCATCCACGTATAGGACGCGACGGTCACGCCGTAACGGCGCGCCTCGTCCCAGAAGGTCTCCGGGTCGTACGCACTGGCAAGAGCCAGCCGAGCACCCCCCGCAACAGCGCCACCGAGGCTCATCAACAACGCGGACGGATGATGGATCGGCGTGATGCTGTACACGGTGTCGGACGGCGACAGCGCCGCGGACGACGCCGTCCCGAACGCCGACAGCGCCCACCGCCGGTTGGTGATCCGGTGCGCGCGGAGCAGCTCCCCCTCGCCCCTGAACACGACGAACGCGAGGTCACCGGCCCGTCCAGGGTTCGCCCGGAACCACCCCGGCACCTCGACGAGCTCCGGATCGATGGTCTCCATGTCCATGAGCGACCCGCGCTCACCACGCCCCGCACCGCCCAGCAGATACGCCTCGACACCCTCCATCCCGTCCACCCGGGCCGCATGCTCCGGATCGACGATCACCCGGCCCACCCGGCTCAGCCGCGCCTCGGCCGCCGGGTCGCCGTCAGGCCGAAGCAGCACCGCGACAGCGCCCAGCCGGCTCAACGCCGCCACAAGCGCGAGCGCAGTGGGCCGCGTGCCCATCAGCACACCGACCGAGTCGCCCCGCCGCACCCCTATGTGGATCAGCCCGCGGACAACAGCGTCGACACGACTCTTGGCCGCGTCATGCGTATAAGGCCGCCCCTTGTACAGAAAGAAAACTTCATCGGGCATCCGCTGGGCCTGCTCGTCCAGGAGCAGCCCCATGGACATGCGGGTGTCCGACTGGATGCGCTCCAGCCGCGCCAGCCGGGGCAGGTTCTGCGCCGCCTCGCCGCCGAGCTGCCGCGTCCCGTGAATCGCCCGCGAGGCCGTCCGGTAGGCAGACCGCGCCGCGCTGCCGCCGACACCCATCACGAGCTGAAGCCCATATCCAGCCGAACCCCCCGGCAGCCCGGCAGGCTCAGCCTCCTCATCACCGGCGACGGGCGCGACGATCTCCGGAAGCCCGCCCTCACCGGCCCGCCATTTCGCCCATTCCGCCACGGCCGGCCAGGTCCGCGCGATCGCGAGGCTCCCGACGACGAGCCCGAAATGCCCGGCGCGCAGGGACGCCTCGTACACCTGGGCGCGCGGCGCGGCCCGCCGGATCCCGCGCACCATCGGCGGCGGCGCGATCTCGTCCACCTCCCCGACGAACGTCAGCACCGGGCAGGTGATGTCGGCGAGCGTGACGAGCCGGTCCCCGATGACGAACCCGCCGGTCAGCATGCGGTTGTGCTGGACGAACTGCCGGACGAACTCCGCCAGCGCGGGCCCGGGCCACGACACCCACCCCTCCCGCTCCAGGAACCGCCGCTGCCGCTCCCTCGGCGCGAGCCGCTCCCGGTCGTGCAGCTGCAGGATGAAATCGACCCGCGACCGCACCGACTTCACCGGGCTCAGCATCTGGAATCCGAGCCGCGTCACCCACCCCGGAACCGCGAACCCGCCGAGCACCCAGTCGGGCACCCGTCCCACACCTTCGGACGCGAGCCACCCAGGCAACCCGAACGGAAGCGCGACGCTCGTATCGGTCGGACTGCCGAAAGTCACTACCGACTCGATGCCCTCACTGCGCCGGTACGCCGCTGCCTGGTAGACGAACATTCCGCCCTGCGAATACCCGGCAAGGTGGACGTCCCGCCCGGTGGCCTTCCGGACCCGATCCACCGCGTCACTGACGGCCAGCACATGATCGGTGATGGTCCGCTCAAGCCCCCCAGGCTCCCGCTCGGGCGCCCCGAAGTCGACGACCCAAGGATCGACGCCATGATCCCGCAGCACCCGGACGGCGCTGACCCGCGAGGAGATGTCGTACACCTCCGCGGTGATCATCAGCGGCGGGACGAGCAGCATCACCGGCCCGTCCCCGCCGTCCGGGAAGTAGTGCCGCAGCCGGTACACCCGCTGCTCGGTCACCACCTCGAACGGAGAGGCGTCCTCGTCGGTGTCGAACCCGCCGAACCGGGCGACCTCCAGGGCGTTCTGGGCGGTGGACCCCAGGCGTGCGCCCAGGCGGAACAGCGTCTTCGCAACAGCCGGCATCGTCGACCTCTCACGGCGTCAACGGCCATCGTGTCCTGTTGTCACCGGCATTAGCAATCCGGTGATCTCGCCGATCAGGAGGGGACGACACGCGCTCCGTCCATCTGCCCCGCCCGCAGCCGCTCCCACATGTACCTGCGGCGCGGCTTGCCGCTGGACGTCCGGTGGATCAGCCCCGTGCCCACCACGATCGTCAGCTCCACGTCGCCGCCGAGCCTCCGGCGCAGCATCTCGCGGATGTCGCCCGTCCACGACTCGTCCTGCGTCTCGGCGAACAGCGCGAGCCCCTTGCGTCCGGCGCCGGGCACGCCCACCACAACGATGCGCCCCTTCCCGAGCCCGCTCGCCTCGGCGATCTTCGCCTCAAGGTCCTCGACGTACACGGACCGCCCGCGAACCTTGATGCTGTCGCCCATCCGCCCGAGGACGAACAGCTGCCCGGAGTGGAAGAACCCGGCGTCCCCGGTGAAGACTTTCCCGTCCGCGAACCGGGTCGACTTCCCCTCGGCCCCCGCGTAATACCCCGGACAGGCAGAAGGGCCTCCCACAACAATCTCCCCGAGCAGCTCTTCTCCCAGCTCTCGCCCGTCGTCGTCCACGATCGCCACGGGCACGCCCGCCTCCGGCGTGCCGCACCCGACGACCCACCCGGCCTTCGCACCGCGCGACTCCGCCCCGAGCGTGTGCTCCTCCAGAATCCGGACGGGCTCCCCGAAGGAGAGACCCTCGGGATCGGGCCGCACCGCCAGCGGGTCGCGGCGCTCCGCGTCCATCGTGACCAGCAAGGTCGTCTCGGCCATCCCGAAGGCGGGCTTGAACGCGGACCGCGAGAACCCGAACGGCTCCACGAGCTGCGCGAACACCTCCAGCGCGTGCGGGTCGATGGGCTCGGCGCCGACGATCGCCGTCCGCCACCCGGACAGGTCGACCCCCTCCAGCTGCTCCGGCTTGACCCGCCGCGCGCAATAGGAATAGGCGAACGGCGGCGCCGCGGTATGCGCGGCCTCCCCGAAGCACCGAATCCACCGCGCGGGATCCCGGATGAAGTGATCGGGCCGCATGAGTCTCAGCGTGGCCTGCCGCGCGATAGGCGTCAGGAAGCACCCGATCAGCCCCATGTCGTGGTACAGCGGCAGCCACGACGCAACCGAGTCGTCATCCGCGAACCCAGCCGCCCGCGCAATCAACTCGGTATTAGCTTGGAGATTCTCCCAAGTGACCATCACCCCACGGGGAGCCCCGCTCGACCCCGACGTGAACTGCAGCAAGGCCAGCTCCCCGGCCGGCTGCACCGCCGCCGCCTCGCCCGCCTGCCGCGGCTGCCACGGCTCCCCGCTCAGCCCCGCCTGGTCCATGGCGCGCGCGGCGTAGTCGTTCAGGTCCTTGGACGCGATGACGAGCGCGGGCGCCGCCTGCCGCAGGATCGCCGCGACATGCGCCACGTAGTCGTCCCCGTCCTGGAACAACGGCGGCGTGATCAGGCAGACAGTCGCCCCGGCGGCCCACACCCCGAAATACGTCTCAATACACGTGTAGTCAGTAGGCAGGACGACGCAGACCACATCACCGGGCCGCACACCCTCTTCGATCAGCGCCCCGGCCGTGCGTCGCGCGGCGGACGCCAGCTCACCGTACCCGCGGTACTCCCAGCCGTCGTCGGTAGCCAGGTGAACGCCGCGTCCGGTGTTCGGCTCGTCCAGCCAGTCGCGCAGCGCAGATGCCATCCGTGTCCCTTTCACCGACGTGACTCGCCGGTAACTTCATCAGGGACGCCCCGCCACCGTCAATCGCGCCGATCAGCAAAGAGACCGCCCGGTCATTTGGAGACGTCCCACAAGGCCGCCACCCCGCGCCACCCGAGCAGCACCACCCCGAGGAACAAGGACGCCACCCCCACGAACACGACCGCAGTCCCCTGCCCGGAGACCCCTCGCAACACCATCCCCAAGCCCAAGGTAGTCACCCAAACAACAACCCCAACAGGCCAAACCCCTTCAGGCCGCCGCCAGCCCCGACAAAGAACCCACCCAACGCCAACCCCAACAAGAAACGGCCAAGCAGCCTCAACAAACCCGGAGACGCCGTCCCCTTCATCATGCGTAGCCCGTCCAATCGCAACGAAGACGAGCACCCCCACAACATCAAGCCCTGCCGCAGCCACCTTCCGCATAAACGCAGGCTAGCGCCCCACACACAACGACCACCGACACATCACTCAGCGGAGAAGCCGAGCCCGCACGGACCCAGTTTGCCCAGCCAGGGAAGGGGGCCCGGGGCTCCGGGGGGTCGTCCCCCCGGGAAAAGGCGAAAGGTCCGCGGGGAAGGCGCAAAGCGCCGACCACACGGACCCCGGACCAGTAGCGGGGGCAGGATTTGAACCTGCGACCTCTGGGTTATGAGCCCAGCGAGCTACCGAACTGCTCCACCCCGCGGTGATGGGTTAACTGTATGGGGCGGGGGGTGGTTGCGCAAACTGGTTTGCGGTGGTGGTGGGGCTTGGAGTGCGGCGGTGAGCATGGTGGTGAGGTCGGTGGCGAAGGTGTTGTGGTCGAGGAGGGTGTGGTGGGGGGTGGCGGGGTCGAGGCGGCCGGTGCGGTCGGCGAGGGCGGTGGTGAGGAAGGCGATGGCGATGGCGATGCGTTCGAGGGCGAGGGGTTCGGGGAGGGCGGCGCGGCAGGCGGTTTCGAGGAGCTGGAGTTGGCGGGCGAGGGCGGTGCCCTGAAGCAGGGCCGGGGGATGGTGGTCGCGGATTCCGGCGCGTCCGGCGAGTTGGGCGGTGATGCGGAGGAAGTCGCGGCCTTGTTCGGTGTGGAGTTCGCCGGCGGTGGGGTGGACGATGGCGGCGACGATGGCGGGGAGGTCGTGGGGGTCGTCGAGGGCGGGGAGGGTGGCGGCGCGGGCGGGTTCCATGCGGGTGATGCCGGCGCGGAGGATGGCTTCGAGGAGGCCGGTGCGGGAGCCGAAGTGGTAGGTGATGGCGGAGTCGTTGCCTTGTCCGGCGGTGGTGACGATGTCGCGGGTGCGGGCGGCGTCGATGCCGTCGGCGGCGAAGTGGTGGGCGCCGGCGCGCAGGAGGCGTTCGCGGGTGGCTCTTGCGTCTTTCGGCACGCCGGTGATACTAACAGGGGGCGTTAATAACGGTGGCCGTTACAACCGGAGACCCTCATGACGGACGTCTACGACCCGTTCGATCCCGGATTCCAGGCCAACCCCTATCCCGCGTACCGGCGACTCCGCGACGAGGAGCCTGTTCATCGGCATGACGATCCGCCGTTCTGGGCGCTGTCGAGGTTCGAGGACATCTGGGCGGCGACGCGGGACGCCGGGACGTTCTCGTCCGCCCAGGGCCTGACGTTCTATCCGGACGAGATCGGCACGCTGGGCCTGGCCCCGACGATCGTGATGCTGGACCCGCCGCGGCACACCGTCCTGCGGCGTCTGGTCAGCCACGCGTTCACGCCACGCCGGATCGCCGCCCTGGAGGACCTTCTACGCGAATTCGCCCAGTCGAGGATCAGGCTCATGGAGCGTAAGGCGGCAGACGGCGAAACACCCGACATGCACCGGGATTTCGCGTCGCCGCTGCCGACGTTCGCGCTGGCGCGGCTGCTGGGCGTCCCGGAGGCGGACCGGGCGCGGTTCGACCCGTGGGTGTCCGCGCTGACGACCTTGCAGGACGACGGTTTCCACCTGAAGGCGATGAAGGGCGGGGCGGTCGACGCGGTGGCCGAGATGTTCGGCTACTTCACCGAGGTGATCGCCGCGCGCCGTGCCGACCCGTCCGACGACCTGGTCAGCGCCCTGACCGCGGCCGAGGTGGACGGGGAGCGCCTGACCGACTGGGACGTCCTCGGGTTCTGCTTCGTCATGGTCGCGGGCGGCAACGACACGACCGGGAACCTGATCTCGCACGGGGTGGCCCTGCTGGACGGCGACCACGCGCAGCGCGAGCGCCTCGCCGCCGACCGGTCGCTCGTCCCGAACGCGCTGATGGAGTTCCTGCGGCTGGAGGGTTCGGTGCAGGCGCTGGCCCGGACGACGACGCGCCCGGTGACGCTCCACGGCACGGAGATCCCGGAAGGCGAGAAGGTGATGATGCTGTTCGGCGCGGCGAACCGGGATGAGCGCGAGTTCGGCCCGTCCGCAGACGATCTGGATATCACCCGGGAGATCCCGCGCCATCTGGGCTTCTCCAGCGGAGTGCATTTCTGCATCGGCTCGCATCTGGCCAAGCTGCAAGCGCGCGTCGCCCTGGAAGAACTGCTCCACGCACACCCGAACGTAGGCGTAGACCTAGAGAACGCCACACGCATCGCGTCCCCGTTCACGCGTGGCTGGGCATCGCTCCCAGCCACGGGCATAACGGCCGCTTAGCCCATGTGCGGGTACCGGTAGTCGGTCGGCGGGACGAACGTCTCCTTGATGGAGCGCGGCGACGTCCAGCGCAGCAGGTTGAACACGGACCCGGCCTTGTCATTGGTGCCGGACGCGCGCGCGCCGCCGAACGGCTGCTGCCCTACGACCGCCCCAGTGGGTTTGTCGTTGATGTAGAAGTTGCCGGCCGCGTACCGGAGCACCTCGGCGGTGTGCGCCGCGGCGGCCCGGTCGTCCGCGACGACGGCGCCGGTCAGGGCGTACGGGGCGACGGACTCCATCTGCGCGAGCATCTCCTCGTACCGGTCGTCGTCGTACACGTGCAGGCCGAGAATCGGCCCGAAGTACTCGGTGCGGAAGATGTCGTTCTCGGGGTCGCCGGACACCAGCACGGTCGGCCGGACGAAATACCCGACCGAGTCGTCATATGTCCCCCCGGCGACGATCTCGACGTCGGGGTCGGCCTGGGCGCGCTCGATGGCCGCCTTGTTCTTGGCGAAGGCCCGCTCGTCGATGAGAGCGCCCATGAAGTTGGACAGGTCGGCGACGTCCCCCATGGTGAGCCCGTCGACCTCGGCGATCAGCGCGTCCTTGAGCCCGCCGTCCCAGATCGACCGCGGGACGTACGCGCGCGACGCCGCCGAGCACTTCTGCCCCTGATACTCGAACGCGCCGCGCACCAACACCGTCTTCAGGACGGCCGGGTCGGCGGACGGATGCGCCACCACGAAGTCCTTGCCGCCGGTCTCGCCGACGAGACGCGGGTAGCCGCGGAACGTGTCGAGATTGGCCCCGACCGTCTTCCACAGGTGCTTGAAAGTGGCGGTGGACCCGGTGAAATGAATCCCCGCGAGATCAGGATGCTGCAGCGCGACGTCCGAAACAGCGAGTCCATCGCCCGTCACGAGGTTGATGACACCGGGCGGCAGCCCGGCCTCCTCCAGCAGCCTCATGAGCAAAACAGCTGAATACGTCTGCGTCGGCGACGGCTTCCACACGACCACGTTGCCCATCAGCGCAGGCGCGGTCGGCAGGTTCGCGGCGATCGCGGTGAAGTTGAACGGGGTGATCGCGTAGACGAACCCCTCCAGCGGACGGTGGTCGGACCGGTTCCACACCCCCGGGCTGCTGATCGGCTGCTCGGCGAGGATCCGCCGCGCGAAGTGCACGTTGAACCGCCAGAAGTCGACCAGCTCGCACGGACTGTCGATCTCCGCCTGCTGGACGGTCTTGGACTGCCCGAGCATCGTCGCCGCCAGCAGCGTCTCCCGCCACGGCCCGGACAGCAGGTCCGCGGCCCGCAGGAAGATCGCGGCCCGGTCGTCGAACGACAGCGCCCGCCAGGCCGGCGCCGCCTCGAGCGCGGCGGCGATCGCGTCTCGCGCGTCGTCCTCGGTCGCGGTCCCGAACGTCCCGAGGACGGACGCGTGCCGGTGCGGCTGGACGACGGCGACCTTCGCGCCCGCCCCCAGCCGGCGCCGCCCGCCGATCGTCATGGGCAGGTCGATCGGCGCCTCCGCGGTCAGCTCGGCGAGCTTCGCTTCGAGCCTGGCCCGCTCGGCGCTGCCCGGGGCGTACCCGCGCACCGGCTCGTTCGCCGGAGTCGGAACGTTGGTCACGGCGTCCATGAAAGGGACCTCCTGGTCAGCGGGATACGAACGAACGTAGGAAGAACACGAGATTGGCGGGCCGCTCGGCCAGGCGCCGCATGAAGTACCCGTACCAGTCGGCCCCGTACGGGACGTACACGCGCATTTGATGGGCTTCGGCGAGCCGCCGCTGCTCGGCCGTCCGGATCCCGTACAGCATCTGGAATTCGTAGGAGGACGGCGACCGCCCGGCGGCCAGCGCCAGCGCGATCTCGATGATCCGCGGGTCATGACTGCCGACCATCGGATATCCGTCGCCGCGCATGAGCATCCGAAGCCCCCGCACATAAGCACGGTCAACATCAGACTTGCTCTGATAGGCCACCGACGCGGGCTCCGCATAAGCGCCCTTGACGAGCCGCACGCGCGACCCGTCCTCGACCAGTTCCCGGAGATCGCCTTCACTGCGCCGCAGCATGGCCTGAATGGCGACGCCGACCCAAGGGAAATCGACGCGCAACTTCCCGAGGATTTCCAGCGTGGAGTCCACGGTCGTGTGGTCCTCCATATCGAGCGTCACGGTCATGCCGACCCGTCCCGCCGCGGCGCAGATGTCCCGCGCGTGGTCGAGCGCGAGGTCCCCGGGAAGCGCCTGCCCCAGAGCCGACAGCTTCACCGAGGCATCCGCACCCCCGGCGAGCCCCTGCTCCGCGAAAGCGGCGAACAGCTCCAGATAGGCGTCCCGCGTGGCTTCGGCCTGCCCCCGGTCCTTCGTGTCCTCCCCCAAATGATCAAGGGTGACCCGCAGGCCTTCGGCCTCAAGCCCCCTGACCGCGCCGAGCGCCGCGTCCAGATCTTCCCCCGCGACGAACCGGTCGACGACACCCCTGGTCAGCGGCATGGACGTGACGAGACCGCGCATCCGCCGGCTGCGCGCGGCGGCGAGGAGCAATGGACTGAGCATCGGACCCTCCAACGACGAGGAACACCCCGCACGTTAGGAGCACCGACCCGGCACCTCGTATAGTCAAACGTAACTTTCAAGAACCCACTTCTTCATACAAACGTACAAGGGACAACGATGGACCTCCAGGAGATCGCAGAACACGCGGCCGACCTCCTCCGCGCCCCCGCGACCCTGGAGGACCGCGACTTCCACCTGGTCGCCTACGCGCCCCACGGCGACACCATCGACCCCGTCCGGATGGAGTCGATCCTGCACCGCCGCGCCACCGACGCCGTCCGCACCCGCTTCGAGCGCCACGGCATCGCCCGCGCCGCCGGCCCCGTCCGCATCCCCGCCGACACCTCGGTCGGCCAGCTCGGCCGCCTCTGCCTGCCCGTCCGCTGGAACAACGTCACCTACGGCTACCTCTGGCTGCTGGACGACCAGGAGCGCATCACCGCCACCCAGGCGGCCCGCGCCATGCCCCTCTGCGAACGCGCCGGCCTCCTCATGGCCCGCCAGGCCAGGGAACGCGACGACCTCGGCTGGAAGGTCGCCGACCTCCTCTCCGCCCACCCCGACGTCCGCACCCAGGCGGCGACAGAACTCACAGAAGCCGCAGCCCCCGAACCACCATTCACGGTCGCCGTCCTACGAACTCCAAGCCCGGAACCACTCAACCCTTGGCTGCTCCCCCACTCCGCCCTGACAACGGTCTGGCAGCGTGACCACATCTTGGTCCTCCCGCAGCCAGCGGCCCGCACAACCATCGACAGAGCCCGCCGCCTCCTTGAGGAACGCAACGCACCCGTCCAGGCAGGCGTCTACTCCCCGTGCCCCACCCTCGACCACGTCCACGAGGGCTGGCTCCGCGCCCGCGTGGCCGCCCGCACCGCCGCGCCCGGCGAGACCCGCGACTGGACGACCCTGGGCGTCCTCCGCCTCCTCCGCACCGCAGGCGACGACTCCCTAACCCAAACAACCCAAACCAAAGGCACCGAGCAACTCCTCCAACACCCCGACCTGGCCGAAACAGCCCGCACCTACCTGGACCTGGCAGGCAACGTCCAGAAGACAGCCCAATCCCTGAACATCCACCGCCAAACCCTCTACCACCGCCTACGCCGCATAGAAGAACTGACGACCTTGACCCTCACCAACGGCCAAGACCGCCTAACCCTCCACCTGGCCCTAACCCTCGCCCCTCACCTAGACCAACCCACAAGGGACACTTGATCAAGAGGCGGCGAGCCCGCCATGCTGTGCGCGAAGCTCCCGCTTCAGAATCTTGCCGCTCGGATTCTTGGGCAACGATTCAGCGAGCACCACATACTTGGGCCGCTTGTACCCGGCCAGCCGCTCCCGCACATGCGCGCTGACATCGTCCTCACTCAACTCGACGCCCGGCTTGGGCACGACGACGGCGGTGACGGCCTCGATCCACCGCGGATGGCTGATGCCGAACACGGCGACCTCCGCAACCCCGCCCAACCCGTAGATCGCCTCTTCGACCTCCCGGCTGGCGACGTTCTCGCCCCCGGTCTTAATCATGTCCTTCTTCCGGTCGACGACGGAGAGGTACCCGTCCTCGGTCATCACTCCGAGATCGCCCGAATGGAACCACCCGCCGCGAAATGCCTCCGCGGTCTTCTCCTCGTCCCGGTAATACCCGAGCGCCGCGTGCGGGCTCCGATGCACGATCTCCCCGACCTCGCCCGCAGAAACAGGGTTCCCATCGTCATCGACGAGCACGGTCTCGACATTGATGGCCGCTTTCCCAGCACTCCCGGCCCGCTCCAACTGCTCATGCGGACGCAGAATGGTCGCGAGCGGCGACATCTCGGTCTGCCCGTAGAAGTTCCACAGCCGCACCTCGGGCAGCCGCCGCAGAAGCTCCCGCAGCACCTCCACCGGCATCGCCGACGCCCCGTAGTACCCCTTGCGCAGGCTGGACAGATCCCGCCTGTCGAAGTCCGGATGGCGCAGCAAGGCGATCCACACGGTAGGCGGACAGAACAGCTTGGTGACCTTCTCCCGCTCGATGGTCTCCAGGAGCACAGCCGGATCGGGCCCAGGCACGATGATGCTGGTCGCCCCGAGATAGACGTCCACCGAGAAGAAGCAGTCAAGCTGCGCGCAGTGATACATCGGCAGCGAATGGACTTCGACGTCGTCCTCGGTCATCCCACCGTCGACAACACAGCTGACGTACTGCGAGATCAGCGAGCGGCTAGACAACATCACGCCTTTGGGCCGCGCCTCAGTCCCCGACGTGTACATGAGCCGCAACGGATCGTCATCCCCGACAAGAACCTCGGGCGCACTATCCGGCCCGGCACTCCACCAGGCACCGACGTCCTCCCACCCAGCCGCAGGAACGCCCCCGGACAACCCAATCCACCCACGCACCCCACCCTCGACCCCCGCAGCGACCAAAGCCTTCTCCGCTGTGGGAACAAGCGCGTCCTCGGCAACGATCCCGGACGCCCCGGAGTGCCCGAGAATGTAGGCGATCTCGTCCGCGTTCAACATGAAGTTGACCGGCACC
Organism: Actinomadura sp. 1N219; assembly: GCF_044326405.1. Taxonomy (NCBI): domain Bacteria; kingdom Bacillati; phylum Actinomycetota; class Actinomycetes; order Streptosporangiales; family Thermomonosporaceae; genus Actinomadura; species Actinomadura sp. 1N219. Next base: position 168,307 of record NZ_JBIRAY010000015.1, read on the forward strand.
AGCACCACCCCGAGCTTCGCGGTGGCGAACACCAGCACCGCGTACTCCCAGCAGTTATGGCTGAGCAACGCGACCCGATCCCCTTTGCCGACGCCCCGCTCCACCAACGCATGCGCCGCCCGGTTCACGGCCGTGTCGAACTCCGCAAACGTGACCCGCCGCTCCCCACTGACCACCGCGACCTTGCCCGGATACCGCCGCGCCGTCCGATGCAAAAGATCGCCAACCGAATGCTGCCGCGCACGAGCAACCGCCTGCTCCATAGGACGCCTCCCCAACCAGAACCCCAGGTGAGCCCACCTTTCGCGCGATCATAACCACGCCCACCGTCCCAAAAACCACCCCCAAACGGGGGCACACACGGACGCAATAGACCTTGAGCGGAAGGGGGCCAGGGGCGGAGCCCCGGGGGTGGGCG
>NZ_JBIRAY010000016.1:0-152796 GCF_044326405.1 Actinomadura sp. 1N219
AACCCCGAACCCCCCGACCACCCCGAACGGCGGGGCCGGGTTGGGCGGGCGGAGCGTGGGGCTTCAGCGGGCGGGTGCCGGGCTGGCGGCGGCGGTTGGGGTGGTTGAACGGGTGATCGCGGCGCTTCCCGGTCCGGACGAACGTTCGGACGAGCAGAAGGCGGCGGCTGCGGCGGCGCACGAGGACGTCCGGGCGCTGCGCACCGCGTTCATGGACGAGCATGCCGTCGAGGTGTACGACGTCCTCACCGGTGGGCGCGCGAAGTATCTGCGCCTTGACGAACTCGTCGACGCCGCCGCGGACGCCTTCCCGGGGCTGTGCCCGACACCGGCGCAGATGGCGGCCGAGCGGGCCCGTCCGCAGGCCGGGAAGGAAGGCAGGGAGATCGACCAGGGCATCTTCCTGCGCGGCGTCCTCCGGTCTCCCGTCGCGGGCCCGCATCTGCTCGACGCCATGCTCCGGCCGACGCCCCGTGCCCTGCGGCTGCTGCCGGAGTTCACCCGGACCGGCGTGGTGCGGATGGAGGCGGTCCTGCTCGAACGGCGCGACGGCGTCGCGCACCTGACCCTGTGCCGGGACGACTGCCTGAACGCCGAGGACGAGCAGCAGGTGGACGACATGGAGACGGCCGTCGACCTCGCGCTGCTCGACCCGTCCGTCCGGGTGGGCCTGATCCGCGGGGGTGAGATGAGCCATCCGCGGTACCGGGGCAGGCGCGTGTTCTGCGCCGGCGTCAACCTCAAGAAGCTCGGCTCCGGCGACATCTCGCTGGTCGGCTTCCTGCTCCGGCGCGAGCTCGGCTACCTCCACAAGATCGTCCGCGGCCTGTCGGGCGACGGGCCGGGCGACCGCTGGCGGGGGCCGGACGGCAAGCCGTGGGCCGCCGCCGTCGACACGTTCGCGATCGGCGGCGGGATGCAGCTGCTGCTCGTCCTCGACCACGTGATCGCCGCGGCGGACTCCCATCTCAGCCTGCCCGCCGCCGCGGAGGGCATCGTCCCGGGCATGGCCAACCTGCGGCTGAGCCGGTTCGCGGGGCCGCGGCTGTCCCGGCAGATCGTCCTCGGCGGCCGCCGGATCCGCGCGGCGGAGCCCGCCGCGCGGCTGCTGGTCGACGAGGTCGTGGAACCGGACGGGATGGACGCCGCCATCGAGCGCGCCCTGGCCCGGCTCGCCGGGGAGGCGGTGCTCGCCAACCGGCGCATGCTGAACCTCGCCGAGGAACCGCCGGACGCCCTGCGCGCGTACGCGGCGGAGTTCGCCGTCCAGCAGGCCCGCCGGATCCACGGGGCGGACGTGATCGGCAAGGTCGGCCGGTTCGGGGCGCGGACGCGATGACCGGGCCGCGGGTGCGCTACGAGAAGAAGGACCACGTCGCCCACGTCACGCTCGACCGTCCGCGGGTGCTGAACGCGATGGACCTGCGCACGCACGAGGAGCTCGCGGAGATCTGGGACGACGTGGAGGCCGACGACGCGGTCCGCGTCGCGGTCCTCACCGGCGCCGGGGACCGCGCGTTCTCCGTCGGCCAGGACCTCAAGGAACGGGCCGGGCTCGATCGGGCGGGTGCCTCGCCCACCACGTTCGGCAGCCGCGGCCGGCCCGGCCATCCGCGGCTCACCGACCGGTTCACGATGAGCAAGCCGGTCGTCGCCCGCGTCGACGGCTACGCCCTCGGCGGCGGCTTCGAGCTGGCCCTCGCCTGCGACCTGATCATCGCGTCCGACCGGGCGGTGTTCGGCCTGCCCGAGGTGCGGCTCGGGCTGGTGCCCGGCGCGGGCGGGGTGTTCCGGCTGATGCGGCAGCTGCCGCAGAAGGTCGCGCTGGGGCACCTGCTCACCGGCCGCCGGATGGACGCCGCGACCGCGCTCCGGTACGGGCTGGTCAACGAGGTCGTCCCGGCCGAGCTGCTGGACGAGCGGGTGGCGGAGTGGGCGGCCGACCTGGTCGCCGCGGCCCCGCTCGCGGTCCGCGCCGTCAAGGAGGCGGCGTACACGTCGGTGGACCTGCCGCTCGAAGGCGCCTTCACCGCCGACTACGCGTGGGAGCGGCGGCGCAGGGAAAGCGACGACGCCGTCGAGGGGGTTCGCGCGTTCACCGAGAAACGGCCCCCCGTCTGGACCGGCCGCTGACCCGTCCGGCGAGCGCCGCCCCCGCCATCCGCTGCCCGCCCGCAGTAGCGCGCGTGCTCGCCGCGCACGCCCGCGGCGTTCCGGTGGCGCTATGCGACCTCTGAGGGGCGGCGCGTGCCGTATCTCGCCGCGACGATCTCTTCGGCGGGCTGCTGCTCCAGCACGGACTGGTGCAGTTCCTGCAGCTCCTGGCCGGGTTCGATGCCCAGGTCGTCGCGCAGCCGCCGCCGGACCTGCCGGTAGTGCTGCAGCGCCTCCGCCTGGCGGGCGGACGAGTAGAGCGCGAGCATGAGCAGCGCCGTGAGCGACTCGTGGAAGGGGTGGGCGGTGACCACCTTCTGCAGCTCCGGGATGATCTGCCGGTGGTTGCCCAGCCTGATCTCGGCGGTGAACAGCTCCTCATAGGCGGCTATCCGCTCCGCCTCGAGTAAGCGGGCCTCCTGCCGGACCAGCTCGCCCGGGATCGCGGACAGGGCGCCGCCCCGCCACAGCGCCAGCGCGCTCCGGTACTCCGCCACGGACTCGTCCAGCCGCCCGTCGTGGGTCTTCTCGCGCGCCTCGCGGACCCGCTGCCGGAAATGCCAGAGGTCGATCTCGGCGGGGCGGACCTCCAGCACGTAGCAGTCGTTCGAGGTCTTCAGCTCCACGGCCAGCGGGCGGAGGAACTGCCGCAGCCGGTAGATGTAGGACTGCAGCGTGGTCTGCGCGGTCGCCGGCGGGCGGTCGTCCCAGATGAACCGGGAAAGCCGGCTGATCGGGACCTCATGGTTGACGTCGAGGAGAAGCGCCGCGAGAATCGCGCGCTGCTTGGGAGGGGTAAGGGCGACTTGCTCTCCGGACACCCTGATCTCCAGGCCGCCCAACATGTGGAAAAGCATGCGTATTCTCACGCCTCCGAACCGCCGGCCGGGCCGGCACTGAATCAAAGATCAAAGGTACGGGGCCTTCAAAACGGGACGCCAGAAGCCCCCGGGGCATCCCCTTACGCCGCTTTTAGAGTTCGATTCGACAAGGTTTGTTCTGGCAGGAGGTGCCAGAAAGAACGGGCCAGTCCTGTCGCAACTCAGGTTAGCGAGCGTCTTGCCAGGTAGCGCGCTCGCGGCCACATCCGGACAGCCGGAGGGTGAGGGCATTGTGACCCCTATTGACCAGCTTGTGCAAGACCACTTCCGCCCGTCAGACCGGTTCCCGCGGCCCCTCCGCGGCTACGTTGCGTGATCCAGAACTCACCTATTACTTTCAGATCAACAGAAGTGTTCAGCTCGGTGGCATTCAGTGATCAGCATCCGTGGCGGTGGTGTATTAATGGCGCGCCAATGGAGCCGAACCGGCGGGCGCCCCCGGCCGCTTGTCGCCGCTCAGGCCGCCGTGTGATCCTGGCGCCGGAGATGGGTCGGCCCGGCGCGAGCCCGGCCGAAACGGAACGCCCGGCGGGGCGCGCTGAGGGGGCACAGCGATGGACGACGCACCGGCATTAAGGCGTCCGGCCGACGGCTCGCGGATCGAGATCGAGGGAGCGCGCGTCACGGCCGAGGGCGGCCTGGAGATCCCGGTCCGATTACTGGCGGACGGTGACTCGCCGCGATCCGCCGGCGTCGACCCGGACCACGCCGCGGCGCTCGCCGCCGTCCCAGGACCGCTGCCGCCGATCATCGTGCACTGGCCGACGCTGCGGGTGATCGACGGCCTGCACCGGCTGACGGCGGCGAGGTCGCGCGGCGACGAGACGATCAGGGTGCGGCTCTTCGAGGGCGGCGAGACCGACGCCTTCGTCCTCGCGGTCAGCGAGAACACCGCGCGCGGCCTGCCGCTGACCCTGGCGGACCGCAAGCGCGCCGCGCGCCGGATCGTCCGCTCCTTCCCGCGCTGGTCGGCCCGGATGGCGGCCGCGGTGACCGGCCTCTCCGCGGGCACGGTCACCGAGATCCGCAGGGAGGAGCTCGGGGACGGCGCGGACGGCGACGTCCGCCTCGGCCGGGACGGCAGGGTCCGGCCCGTCGACAAGGCCGAGGGCCGGGACATCGCGCGCCGGCTCATCATCGAGGACCCCACGCTCTCCCTGCGCCAGATCGCCCGGGTCGCGGGCATCTCCCCGGAGACCGTCCGGACGCTGAAGCAGAGCCTCCTGAACGGCCCGTCCGCGCCGCCGGAACCGGTGCCGCAGGAGGCGCGGGCGACGCCGGCGGCGGCGCCGGGCCGGGACGCCCTCATGGAACGGCTGAGGGCCGACCCGGCGGTCCGGTTCAGGGAGTCAGGACGCGACCTGCTCCGGCTGCTGAGCCTCACCTCGCTCAGCCTGGCGGACTGGGAGCGGCTCGTGGCGGCGGTGCCGTCCGGCCATCGGGCCGCGATCGTCCGGCTGGCCCGGGACTGCGCGGCCGGCTGGACGGAGTTCGCCGGCCTGGTCGGCGGCGCCGCCCCCGCACCGGCTCCCGAGGCGGCGGGCGACGCGGTCGCGGGCCCGGTGGACGGCGTCCAAGTGCGGGGATTGGACAGTTGGACACGCACGCCGCGTCAACCGACGGGATCGACGGGATCGACGCGATCGGCCGGATCGGCGGGATTGGCCGGGTCGGCGGGGTCGGCGGGATCGACGAGAGGTGAGCGTGGCCATGGCTCGCGACCGGCTGCCGTTGTCCGTCGACGAGCGGCCGGTGCTGGTGCCGATCACATCGCTGTCCCTGGCGGGATCGCCTAGAAGCCGAGCCGAGGACCCGGAGCACGTGCGCGTCCTGGCCGCCGCGACCGAGCCGCTGCCGCCGATCATTGTCCACCGGCCGACGATGCGGGTGATCGACGGGCGGCACCGGGTGCTGGCGGCGCGGCGGCGCGGCGAGGAGCACATCGAGGCCCGCTTCTTCGACGGCGACGAGGACCACGCGTTCGTGCTCGCGGTCAGCGCCAACCTGGCGCACGGCCTCCCGCTGTCGTTCGCCGAGCGCAAGGCCGCGGCCGCCCGCGTCCTGGGCACGCATCCGCAGTGGTCGGACCGGGTCATCGCCTCGCTGACCGGCATCTCCGCGCGGACGGTGGCGGACGTGCGCGGCGGGCTCGGGGACTCGGGCGCGGGCCAGGCGCGGGTCGGCCGGGACGGGCGCAGCCGCCCGGTGGACGGCGCGGAGGGCCGCCGCGCCGCCGCCGAGATCATGGAGCGGGAGCCGGGCCTGTCGCTGCGGCAGGTGGCGCGGCGCGCGGGCATCTCGCACGAGACGGCGCGCGACGTCCGCAACCGGACGCTGCGCGGGGAGGGCCCGGTGCCGGAGCGGGCCCCCGGCGGCGAGCAGGCGGCCGTCGCGCGGCCCGACCTGCAGCGGCTCCGGTCGGAGCCCGCGCTGCAGGAGTCGGAGGACGGCCGGGCGCTGCTCAGGCTGCTCCTCGCCCACACCGGAGACGCCGGCCAGTGGGACAGGCTGACCGGCGGGGTGCCGCCGCATCGGGGCGGCGCCGTGGCCGAGCTGGCGCTGGAATGCGCGCGGCTCTGGGCGGAGTTCGCCGATCGTGTCGAGCGCCTGGACGGCGACTGAGGCGCGAGCGCCTGCGAAAAAGTGCCTGAATTCCGATTTGTCCGACTCGTACCCTCGATCGGATTCGAACCGACACCGTGACCATTTTAAGTGGTCCGCCTCTTCCTTTGGGCCACGAGGGTGATGCGATCGTAGGCAGCCGCTCACGGAAAAGACGACCCTTTAACGCCGTCACAATGTGGCCCGCCGGACGGCCTTGCTGGACAACGGCCGCCCGTGGAAATTGGAGGGATCGCGCCGATCAAACGGGGAGTCAGCGAACCATGACCTGGACAGATCATGTCGGAACCGCCCCAGGAACGGCCCCAGGAACGACCGCAGGAACGGCCCCCGGAGCCGCTACCGGAACCGCCTCCGGAACCGGGGCGCTCGACCTGTTCCCGGCCATCGCCGACCCGGTCATGGACACGATGAACTTCCTCAACGAGGTCACCGCGCGGTATCCCGACGCGATCTCGTTCGCCCCCGGCCGCCCCTACGACGGGTTCTTCGACGTCGAGGACGTCTTCCGCCACCTCCGCCGGTACATCGACCACCTCGCCGGGGAGGGGGCCGCGCCCGGCCGGATCCGCGACGCGCTGTTCCAGTACGGCCCGTCCGCCGGCATGATCCGCGGGTTCGTCGCCGACGCGCTCCGCCGGGACGAGGGCATCGAGGCGGCGCCCGAGTCGATCGTGGTGACGGTGGGCTGCCAGGAGGCCATGTTCCTGGTGCTGCGCGCCCTGTTCGGCGCCCCGGACGACGTCCTGCTCGTCTCCACCCCCTGCTACATGGGGATCACCGGTGCCGCCCGGCTACTCGGCATCGAGGTGGTGCCCGTCGAGGAGGGCCCCGCGGGGCTGTCGCCGCCGGCCCTCGAAGCGGCGATCCAGGCGCAGACGGCGTCCGGACGCAGGGTCCGCGCGGTCTACGTGATCCCCGACCACTCCAACCCGTCCGGCGTGACGATGCCGCTCGCGGCCCGCCGCGAGCTGCTCGACCTGGCCGCGCGGGAGGGCGTCCTGGTCCTGGAGGACAGCCCGTACCGGCTGGTCAGCCCGGGTCCGCAGGAGCCCACCCTGAAAAGCCTCGACCGGCGCCGCACCGTGATCCACCTCGGCTCGTTCTCCAAGACCGTGCTGCCGGGCGCGCGCGTCGGGTTCGTGGTCGCCGACCAGGAGGTGGTCGACGCCGCCGGCCGCACGGGCCCGCTCGCCGCCCAGCTCGCCAAGATCAAGAGCATGGTGACCGTGAACACCCCGGCGCTCAGCCAGGCGGTCATCGCGGGCGCGCTGCTGGCCGGGGACGGCGGCGTCACCGAGCTGAACCGCGACACGTCCGCCTACTACGGCAACGCGATGCGGACGACGCTCCGCGAACTCGGACGGCGGTTCCCGGCCGCCGTCCGGGACCGGCTCGGCGTCGCGTGGAACGAGCCGGGAGGCGGGTTCTTCCTCGCCCTCCAGGTGCCGTTCCGCGCGGACAACGCCTGCCTGGCCCGGTCGGCCGAAAGGTTCGGCGTCATCTGGACGCCGATGTCGTACTTCTATCCGGACGGCGGCGGCGAGCACACGATCCGGCTGTCGATCAGCTACCTCAGCGACGCCGAGATCGCCGAGGGCGTGGCCCGGCTGTCCCGTTTCGTGGAATCCGAGCGATCAGGAGAGGAGGGGACGCCGGCCCATTAAAGGTCACCCGGAACCAATGAGAAGTTTTCCAGATTGTGCTTCAAAACTATGGGGGATGGAATTGGGGCAATCAGCTGAAGGTCGATTAAGCGTCCTGCACACGGACGCCGTTGCGATGGTTCCGATAGCCGCGCTCACCTACGCCGACAGCCCGCGCCTGGACGGCGAGCAGCCCGAGCACGTCCGGGTCCTCGCGGGCATGGACAACGAACTCCCGCCGATCCTGGTGCATCGCCAGACGATGACCGTGCTCGACGGGATGCACCGGCTGCGCGCCGCCGTCCAGAACGGGCGGACCGAGATCGGCGTGCGGTTCTTCGACGGCACCCAGCAGGACGCCTTCGTCGCCGCGGTGAAGGCGAACATCGGGCACGGGCTGCCGCTGTCGACGACCGACCGCGAGGCCGCGACGGTGCGCATCCTGGCCTCGCATCCGCGCTGGTCGGATCGTTCGATCGCCGAGGTCGTGGGCCTGGCGGCGACGACCGTCGCCAGGATCAGGGCCCGGACCACCGCGGTCCGGGACCAGCCCGAGGCCCGGATCGGCAGGGACGGCCGCGTCCGTCCGATCAACGGCGCCGCGGGCCGCCGGCTCGCCGCCCGGCTGTTCGCCGAGCGTCCAGGCGCCTCGCTCCGGGAGATCGCCGAGCAGGCGGGCATCTCCCCGGCCACGGCGCTGGACGTGCGGGAACGGCTCGGCCGCGGCGACGACCCCGTCCCCGACAAGCAACTGCGCGCCGAGCAGCGCGACCGGGCCGCGGCGGGCGGCACGGTCACGGCGGGCGGCACCGGCGCGTTCCGGCGGCACCGCCGGGCGCCCGACGCCGAGCTCGCGCTCCGCAAGCTGCAGCGCGACCCGTCCCTGCGGCTCACCGACGCGGGGCGCGGGCTGCTGCGCATGCTGAGCACGCGGTCGCTGCGCGCTCAGGAGTGGTCCGAAGTCCAAGGCGAGATCCCGGCGCACTGCGTCCCGCTCGTCGCCGACCTGGCGCTCAGCTGCGCCGACGAGTGGGCGCGGTTCGCCGAGGCGCTCAAGACCCGGGCGCGCAGTGAACTCGCCTGACGCGCGCCCTCACATCCCCCGCTGAACCCGGCGGCGGCCGGACGACCGGCCGCCGCCGAACCCTTCCATCACACCCTCAGCCGACCGGTTCGTCGCCGCCCGTCTGAACGGCCGGTTCGCACTCCGTCCGGCCGGCCGGTTCGTCCTCCGTCCGGTCGGACGGTTCGCCCTCCGTCTGAGCGGGCGGTTCGTCGTCCGTCAGGGACACCAGCAACTTGTTGAGCCGCGACACGAAGGCGCCCGGCTCGTCGATGCGGGCGCCGGAGGTCAGCACGGCCTGGTCGTACAGGACGTGCGCCCAGTCGGCGAGGCGCGGGTCGTCCTGGCCGCCGTTGAGCCGCTCCACCAGCGGATGCCCAGGATTAATCTCCAGGATCGGCTGCGCGGGCAGCCCCGACCCCCGCATCCGCCGCGCGACGGTGAAGTCGGTCTCGGCCTCGTTCGCGACGATGCACGCGGGCGACGTGGTGAGCCGGCTGGTCACGCGCACGTCGAACGCCTTGCCCGCCAGGTGCGCCTTGAGCTTGCCGAGGAGCCCGGCATAGTCGGAGCCCGCCCGCTCGGCGGCCTCCTTCTCCGCCTCGTCCGCCATGCCGCCGAAGTCGGGCGGACCCTGCGCGACGGACTGCAGCTGCTTCCCCTCGTACTGCGCCAGTCCGGTGACGACGAAGTTGTCGACGGCGTCGTCCAGCAGGAGCACCTCGATGTCCTTCGCGCGGAACGCCTCCAGGTGCGGGCTGGCGGCGGCGTCGGACAGCCCCGGCGCGAGCAGGTAGTAGATCTTGTCCTGCCCGTCCTTCATCCCGGACACGTAGTCGCCGAGGGACACGCGGGCCTCCCCGCCGGACCGGGTCGAGGTGAAGCGCAGCAGCCCGGCGATCTCCTCCCGGTGGGCGGGATCGTCGAACACCCCCTCCTTGAGGACGGCGCCGAACTGCGTCCAGAACTCCGCGTACTTCTCCGGCTCCCTGCCGGCCATGTCCGTGAGCAGCCGCAGCAGCTTCTTGACCGCGCTGGCACGGATGTGGTCGATGGCCTGGCTGCCCTGCAAGATCTCCCGGGACACGTTCAGCGGCAGGTCGGCCGAGTCGATGATCCCGCGCACGAACCGCAGGTACCGCGGCAGCAGCCGTCCGGTGTCCTCCAGGATGAACACGCGCTGGACGTGCAGCCGCACGCCCTGCGCCGGCTCCGGCATCCACAGGTCATAAGGCGCCCGCGACGGGACGAACAGCAGCAGCGTGTAGTCGTACCGCCCCTCGACCTTCGCGTGCACATGACCGAGCGGATCGGTGAAGTCGCCGGTGAGCTGCTTGTAGTACTCGTTGTAGTCGCCGTCGCTCAGCTCGCCCTTCGGACGCGTCCACAGCGCCGACGCCTGGTTCACCGCGCTGTCGTCCTCGCCGACCGTGATCGGCCGGGCGATGTGGTCGGAGTAGCGCTTGATGATCGAGCGGAGCCGGTGCTCGTTCAGCAGCTCGTCCTCGCCGTCGCGCAGGTGCAGCACGATCGTCGTGCCCCGCTCCGCCCGCTCGACGGCCTCAAGCGTGTACTCGCCCTTGCCGTCGGACGCCCACCGCACGCCTTCGTCCGCGGGCAGCCCGGCCCGCCGCGTGGTCAGCACCACCCGCTCGGCGACGATGAACGCGGCGTAGAAACCGACGCCGAACTGGCCGATCAGCGCGGTGTCCCGCCGCTGGTCGCCGCTCAGCGACCGGAGGAACTCCGAGGTGCCGGACTTGGCGATCGTCCCGATGTTCTCGATCACCTCGTCCCGGCTCATCCCGATCCCGTCGTCGGCGACGGTGATCGTCCCCGCGTCCTTGTCGAACGAGACCCGGATCCGCGGCTCGCCTTCGTCCTCGCCCTCGGCCAGTTCCGGACGGGAGAACCTCTCGATTCGCAGCCGATCGATCGCGTCCGAAGAATTCGAGACCAGCTCGCGCAGGAATATCTCCTTGTTGCTGTACAGCGAATTGGCCATCAGATCCAGGATCTGCGCCGCCTCCGCCTGAAAGCGAAACGTCTCCTCTTCCGCCTGTAATGACACCCTTTCCCCTCCCGTGTCGACCGCCGGACAACCATTCAGGATAGAAATCCCCCACGCAACGGTCAACCGTCCGCCTTGGACGTCCGCCGAAGCCCCCGCAAACGCTTCCACCCGAACACCACGTACGCGAACAGCAACCCGAAGGACAGGACCGCGCCGCCCCCGATGCGCGTGACACCGCCCACCCGCTGTTTCGTCACCGACTCGGTGGACGCGTTCTCCGGATCCCGCGGATCGTAGAGCACCCGGACGGCAGCCCCCACCCGCTCGTCCCCGGGCGCCCAGACGGCGTGCCGCGTCCCGTCCGACGCACTGAACCGGACCAGGACGTCCTTCTTGACGCCCATGCCCGGCCCCTGACTCTCCACCCGCACGTCCTGCACGACCCCGATCGCGGGCCGCCCCCGATCAGCGAGCGCCGAGGCGTCCCCCATCTGCTCCACCCCACCGAAGAACCAGCTGAACCCAATGATCGGCACGCACAGCGCGATGACCCCGGCCACTGCCCACAACCCAATGACCAGCACCCACCGAGCCCACATGAACCGCCCACGCGCGCTGGCCCCGCCTTCATGAGTCCCCATCCGGCCAACCGAACCAGCCCCCACCCCGTCCCTTCAACCACCTCATCCTGCTTTGAGCGGATGGTGCCCCGGAGCGGCCGCCGGCCTGGGGGATCGGTGCCTGCTTGTCCTGGGGGAGGGGGCAGGCACCGAGCACGACGGCCGCTCCGGGAGATCAGCGGTGCCTGCCCACGTAACCGTTGTTGGTAATGGCCAGGCCGACGAAGAGGATCAGCATCCAGGCCGCGAAGCCAATGACCAGCGCCAGGCCGACGATCACGAGGACGGAGATCACAGGCCCTCCTCGATCTTGCGCTGATTGGCGAGGGCCTCGCTAAGCAACACATACGAGTCCTCGACGATGGTGGTGCACAGACCGTGGTACATCTCCCTGTTCGTCAGGGGACGACCGAGGCGAGTGGCCACCAGACATTCCATCGTCGGGGGCCGGCGAATGTGCCAGGCCGGATACAACTCCTGAAGACGTGCTCGTTCTTGATCGTTCACGGGTCGGAATTCCCTGCGAATCGGTTCGGCTTTCGACAGGCGAGCCTTCCAGCGGTGGGTTACGCTGAGCTACGAACCGCTCACCCCCCGATGAACACCCGAGCGAGTGAGGCGACACCCCCGACGCGACGGGCCGACACCCGGGAGGCACCCGATGGCATCCTCAAACGACACGAACCGCTCCGCCTACCAGGAAGTGTTTGTCAACGAGCTGCGTGCGAGGCGCGACGCGTCCGGCCTCTCCCGGAACAAGCTCGCGGCGGCGCTGGGCTGCACCCCGCAGTGGATCGCCAAGGTCGAGACCTTCGAGAAGCCCCCGTCCGAGGGCCTCGCCGACGATCTGGACACCTACTTCCAATTGGGCGGCACCTTCCGCCGCTTCTGGGAGAAGCACACTGAGGCTCGAAAGAACGGTCTGATCCCCCGTGGGTTCAGGCCGCTGATCGATGCTGAGAAAGAGGCGGCGCAGATCAGCATCTACGAGCCTGTGCTCATCACCGGTCTCTTCCAGGCGGAGGAGTACGCCCGCCTGATGTTCAGCAGTGGGATACGGGCGGACAAGGTCGATGAACTAGTCGCTATCCGCATGGAGCGGCAGGCAGTGCTGACGGGTCCTAAGGCGCCTATCGTGTTCCTGTTGATTCGGGAGTCTGTCCTCCGCGATGTCCCTCCAGAGGTCCGCGATGTGCAATGCAAGCGGTTGATGGATTTGGCTGAGCTGCCAAACGTCTCCATTCAAGTTCTCCCGGCCTGCGCATATGTCTTCGAGGCGACTGGGTTCCAGGTCCTTACCTTCGAAAGGGCAGCGGAGGTCGCGTACATCGAGGGGGCTGGCGGAAATGGTCAGATGCTCGCTGACGTGGCTGCGGTTCGGAGCCTTGCCGTAGTGTTCAATGTGGCAAGATCTCAGGCGCTGTCAGTGGCGGAATCCGCCACATTGATACAGACGATCATGGAGGGCACGTGAGCACCCCCGACCTGTCACCCAGCAACTGGCGCAAGAGCACGTACAGCGACGCCTCAGGGGGCAACTGCATCGAGGTTGCCGGAGTTGCGTCGATCGTGGCCGTCCGGGACTCGAAGGATCCGGACGGGCCGAAGCTGGCGTTCGGCCACGCGGCGTTCGGAGCGCTGGCGCGTGACATCCGTGCAGGACGGTACGACCGGTAGCCACAACTGGGAGGTCGCATGAGCACGTCCAACCCTTCATCCGTCCACTGGCGTAAGAGTTCGCACAGTGGCTCCGATGGCGGCACCTGCGTTGAGGTCGCGTCCTGGCGGAAGGCTTCCCGCAGCGACTCAGAAGGAGGTGCCTGCGTTGAGGTTGGCGGGGCGGCTTCGGTGGTGGCGTTCCGGGATTCCAAGGATCCGGACGGGCCCGTGCTGGCCTTCGACCGCGCGGCCTTCGGGGCCCTGGTGAGCGGCATCCAGGCTGGACGGTACGACCGGTAACCGCGTTCGGAAGACGGGCGAGGGCCTCACACCACGATCAGGTGTGAGGCCCTTGTATGTCCGCGTGGCGGGTGGACCTACGGGAGCCCGCAAGGAGAAGCGGGAGGGGCAGACCGATCGCGGTCGGTCTGTGTTCACCGATGAGCGGCCAGCACTGCCGCGAGACCTTCTTGCAGGTCCTTGACGAAATACTCGGGGACCTCCAGCGACGGGAAATGCCCCCCGCTTTCGGGTGACCTCCATCGGACGATCTGTCGGTACCGCTCCTGTGCCCAGGGGCGCGGACACTTCTCGATGTCGCGGGGGTACATGGTGATTGCCGACGGGACGTCGACCCGAAGTGCGGGATCGAGCGAGCTGTGGCTTTCGTAGTAGATGCGGGCCGCCGATGCGCCGGTCCGCGTCAGCCAATAGAGGGTGACGTCGTCAAGAATGCGGTCTCTGGAAATCGTCTCGAACGGGCTGTCTTCGGTGTCCGACCACTCGGCGAACTTGTCAAGGATCCAGGCAAGAAGCCCGACCGGTGAGTCGACGAGCGAGTAGCCGATGGTCTGCGGCCGGGTTGCCTGCTGCTTCGCGTATGCCCCGTGGGGCCCCTCGTAGAAATCGCGGGTTTCCTCGGTCCACCTGCGCTCGACCGCTGTCAGCCCGTCCGTTGTCAACCCGGGCGGTGCCACTGCCAACGTCGTGTGGATGCCGAGGACGTGCTCCGGAAACCTGCCGCCGAGAACCGTGGTGATATTGCCTCCCCAGTCGCCGCCGTGGGCTGCGAATTTGCTGTAGCCGAGCCTTCCCATCAGTTCCACCCATGCGGCCGCGATCTTTTCGGTTCCCCACCCGGTGACGGTCGGCTTGTCGCTGTAACCAAAGCCCGGTAGCGAAGGGACCACGACGTGGAACGCCGGCGTGTCCGCATCTTTCGGATCTGCCAGTTCGCCTACTACGTGGACGAACTCGGCAATGCTGCCTGGCCAGCCGTGCGTCAGGATCACAGGAGTGGCATCTGCGCGCGCGGATCGGCGGTGCAGGAAGTGAATGCCCAGATCATCAATGGTCGTGCGGAATTGGCCGATGCGGTCAAGGCGCTCTTCGAACGACCGCCAGTTGTACCCGGTGCGCCAGTAGTGCACGACCTCGACGAGGTCGGCGAGAGGAACGCCCTGCTCCCATCGGCGTGGGTCGGGCGCGGTGCGATACACCGTCTCGGCCTCCGGCAGCCGCGCCGCGGCTAGCCGTGCGCGCAGATCGTCGAGGTCGGCGTCAGTCGCGTGGGCTTCAAATGCTTGCACGTCGCTGGTCGGACGGGGCATGAGACCTCCTGGCCATCGCGGAACCGGACTGCGACCTATCGCGAACCCTCTAAGACGGTTCCACCATGTCATCGCCTACCCGATCAAGCCTGCCGGAAAGTAGTCTAAAGATCTTGATCCACAGGTCTTGACCATTGCTCTAGGCGTGGTTGGGCGGTCTACTTCGGGGATTGGATTTCTTGGACGTTCCAGCCGTTGCCGTCCGGGTCCTTGAAATAGACGAAGCGGCCCCAGGGGAAGTCGTGGACGTCGCTGACCTGGACGCCGCGGGACGCGAGTTCGGCGCGGGCCGCGTCGGCGTCGGCGACGACGAGTTGGAGGCCGTGGAGGGTGCCGGGGGCCATCTCGGCGCCGAGGCCGGTGCCGATGGCGATCGAGCAGGCCGAGCCGGGCGGGGTGAGCTGGACGAAGCGGATCTCGTCGCTGACCCGGTGGTCGTGGTCGGCGTTGAAGCCGACCTGCTCGGTGTAGAAGGTCTTCGCGCGGTCGACGTCCGAGACGGGCACCGCGACCAGTTCCAGTTTGAAGTCCATGCGTCTCTTTCTATCCCAGGGGTGACATCCCCATACCCGTTGCGTCAGGTGGGTTTGTGTCTTCGGCGGGTGCGTGGGTCGGGAGTGCGGATGAGGAACGTTCCAGCGATGACCACCAGGCCGGACAGGGCCAGGACGAGGCGGGGCGGGACCATGCCGAGCGGGCTCACGTCCCACCGTTCGAGCAGGTCGGACGCCGCGCCCGCGAGGAGGGCGGCCAGGGCGAGGCCGAAGCGCAGGACGGCGTGGAACGCGGTCAGCGCGAGGTTGCGGCGGTAGCCCTCCAGGCTCTCCTGCATGTAGGTGATGCCGCCGACGAGCGCGGCGGTGGCGGCGCCGCCGAAGAGGATGGCGCCGATGAACGACCAGGTGATCGAGGCGACCGCGCCCATCGTGGCGATCGTCGCGCCCTGGAGGGCGGTGGCCGTCCGGATCTGGGTCATCAGGGGCCATCGGCCGTTGCGGACGATGATCAGCCCCGTGATCGCGCCGACCCCGAACAGAGCCACCAGGACGCCGAAGCCGACGGGGCTCGCGTCCAGGACGTCCTTGACGAACACGACGCCGAGCGAGAACAGCGCGCCGAGGCCGAGCGCGACGACCGCGACGCCGGGCAGGACGCCGCGCACCACGGGGAGCCGCAGCGCGTCCAGGAAGCTGCCTTGTTGTTTCTTCTCCTGCTCGGTGGCCCACCGTTCCCCGGGCGCCGGGCCGAGGTCGGGAATGGAGCGGATCGCGAAATAGGAGACGAGGTAGGTGAGCGCGTTCAGCCAGAACACGACGACGTAGCGCCAGTGGCCTTCCCAGCCCGCATTGTTGGACGCCCAGAGCATCAAACCGAAAAGGCCAGCGCCTACGGGGATCATGCCGTAGGACGTGGCCATCGTGATTCCGTTCGCGACTTCGAGGGTTCCTGTGTCGTGTGCGCGGCCGTGTTTCTTTTCGTCGTCGTCCTCGATGAGGTACGGGATGGAGGCGTCCCGGGCGGGGAGGAAGCACAGGCCGACGACCTCGATGGCGAACGCCCAGAAGTACACCCACCACAGCCACGGGAGGACGGGCAGCGCCACCGCCATCCCCAAGCGGATCAGGTCGGACGTCAGCATGACGGAGCGGCGCCGCCACCGGGTGACGACCCGCGCCGCGACCGGCGCGCCCAGCGCCGAGGGGAGCAGGCGCAGCACGAGGACGCCGCCCACCGCCGTCGTGGATCCGCTCAGCTCCAGCACGAAGTACATGAGGGCGAGCGTCCCCATCCAGTCGCCTAACGAGGAGACCGTCTGGCCCACCATGAGCCGCCGGAAGTCGCGGCGGTTCAGGCTCTCCTTGAGTCCCATGCGGGCTCGACCCCCCGTACCGCGTCCCGAAGCCGAGCGTCCTGCCGGTCCGGTTCGCCTTCGCGGGACGGCCCCCCGTGCTCCTCGGGAGGGACGGGGGCACCGCGGAGGAGGGCGGCGAGGCGGGCGGCCGCCCGGTCCCAGCTCCACTTCTCGCACACCCAGCTGCGGCCGTTCTCGCCCATGAGGCGGGCGCGGCCCGGGTCCGCGAGCAGGTCGTGCAGGACGCCTGCGAGGCCGTCCGGGCGGGACGCGTCGACCAGGACGCCGGTCCGCCCGTCGAGGAGGGATTCGGGGCTGCCACCCGAGCGTCCGACCACGACCGGCAGGCCCGCCGCCGACGCCTCCAGCACCGACAGGCCGAGCCCCTCGACCTGGAGCCCGCGCCGGGTGTCATGGCACGGCAGGACGAACACGTCCGCGGCGGCGTAGTAGCGGGGGAGGTCCGCGGCGGAGACCGTCCCGGGGACGGTGACCGTGCCCGGCGCCGATCGCGCTGCCTGGTCGATCAGGTGGGTTCGCATGGGGCCGTCGCCGACGATCACCAGCCGGGCGCCCGGATGCCGCCGGACGACGTCGGGCCACGCGTCCAGCAGCAGGTCATGGCCCTTGCGGCGGACGAGCCTGGACACGCTGAGGACGACGGGCCCCTGCCCGAGGCCGTGCCGCCGCCGCACCGCCCGGCCGTCCAGCCCGGGGCGGAACCGGACGGGGTCGACGGCCCCGGCGAGCTGGATCAGCCGCGTCCGGTCGCCGAGGGCCGCCGCGATCTCGCCGCGCGTCCCCATGCTGAGGAAGGTGAGCGCGTCGAAGGCCGGGGCCACGGCGCGCAGCGCGGCGCGGGTGGGCGCGCAGCGGAACCAGCCGAGCTCCTGGCCGTGCGTGGAGCCGATCAGCCGGTGCACGCCCGCGGCCTTCACCAGCGGCGCGTACATGGCGAACGGGGCGGCGGCGGTGATCCAGCCGACGTCGGCGCCGTGCCGGGCGGCGAGCCTGCGCAGGCCGCGGAACAGCAGGTAGGCGTGCCGGCGGACGACCGGGAAGTCCAGTCCGGCGTCGAAGCGGGCGTCCCCGGGCCAGGCGGGCGCGACCACGAGCAGCCGGTCGGCGGGCAGGCGGCGCACCAGTTCCCAGGTGAACGTCTGCACCCCGCCGGGCTCCGGTGGGAAGTGCCCGGTGATCACGACCGTCCGGGGTATGTCCATGGGGACCCGTTTCCCCGGGAGCGCGACACCATTCACCGGCACGGCGTCAGCGGCCGCTCCACCTGGTGAAACGCCGCACCGGGTCCGGTGCCACCCACACCGGACCCGGTCGCGGAAGGGAACCCCACGCCTCCCAATGAACCATGTCCACGAGGCATAGTCAACTATTTCTACTTCTATGGTAGGAAATTAGTCCCCGACGTGGCCGAGCTTGTCCGGGTTGGCGACGGCGTAGATGCCGCGGACGCGGTCGCCGTCCGCGTCCAGGTCGAGGACCATGACCGCGAACGGGGCGTCCGCGTCGAACAGCACCGCGGACGGGTCGCCGTTGACGGTCCGGTACCGGATCTCCAGCCGCTCGGCCTCCTCCCGGTGCGCGGTGCCGGTGATCACGCGCGCCACCCGGTCGCGGCCGTGGATGGGGCGCAGCGGGCCGCGCCTGCCGCCCGCGTCCCGCCACAGCGTCACGTCCGGTGCCATCAGCTCCAGCAGCGACGCGAGGTCGCCGCCGAGGGCCGCCTTGAGGAAGCGCTCGGTCACCTGCTGCTGCACCTTCGGATCGGCCTGGTAGCGGGGGCGCCGGGCCTGGACGTGCTCGCGCGCCCGGTGGGCGAGTTGCCGGACGGCGGACGGGCTCCGGTCCAGGATCGGCGCGATCTCGGTGTGCGCGTACCCGAACACCTCGTGCAGGACGAACACGGCCCGTTCCAGCGGCGTCAGCGTCTCCAGGACGACGAGCAGCGCCATCGACACCGCCTCCGTCCGCTCGGCGGACTCGCCCGCGTCCGCGCGGGCCACCAGCGGCTCGGGCAGCCACGGCCCCACGTACGTCTCGCGGCGGCGGCTGATGTCAGCCTGCCGGGCGAGCGCGGTGTTCACCGCGACCCGCACCAGGTACGCCCGCGGATTCTCGATGTCGCCCCCGCCGCCCGCACCGTCGGGGCCGCTGTTCCTGGCGGCCCAGCGCAGCCACGTCTCCTGGAGCACGTCCTCGGTGTCGGCGACGCTGCCGAGCAGGTTGTAGACGACCGAGAACAGCAGCTCCCGATGATCGGCGAACACCCGCGTCGCGGCGTCCTCGGTGATGCCTTCGGGCATGGCTGACCTCCGTCCTCTCCACCCCTAGAGGGACGCGGGCCCCCGAAGTGTGACATCGCGGGCCGGAATGTGATGTGGGCCTCATCCGGGGGCGTCCGTGTCACACTCCCGCGCGCCGATCCGCTCATGGGACGCGACAAATCCGACTCGGAGGTCTTCATGACGGACACCCAGTCCTTCCTCGCGACGAGGCGCGGCAAGCTGACGCTGACGCTGCTGTGCTCCATCGCGTTCCTGGACTTCATCGACGCCTCGATCGTCAACGTGGCGCTGCCCGCCGTCCGGCAGGACCTGGACTTCTCCGTCCAGGACCTGCAGTGGGTGCCGAGCGGCTACCTGCTCACCTACGGCGGGTTCATGCTGCTCGGCGGACGCCTCGCCGACCTGCTCGGCCGCCGCCGCGTCGTCCTCGTCGGGACGGTGCTGTTCTCGCTGTCGTCCCTGGCCGGCGGCCTTGCGGTCAACTCCGGGATGCTGGTCGGGGCGCGGCTCGCGCAGGGCGCCGGGGCGGCGCTGATGCTGCCCGGGACGCTCTCGATCCTGACGACGATGTTCAAGGAGGGCGGCGACCGCGCCAAGGCGCTCGGCGTCTGGGGCGGCGTCGCGGGCGGCGCGAACGCGGCCGGCGTCCTGCTCGGCGGGCTGCTCACCGACGGCCTCGGCTGGCGCTGGGTGATGCTCGTGAACTTCCCGGTCAGCGTCCTGGTGATCATCGGGCTGTTCCTGCTGGTGGACGGCGACCGCCGCTCCGCCCGCCTGAAGAGCTTCGACCTGGGCGGGACGGCCCTGGTCACCGGCGGCATGCTGCTGCTCGTCTTCACCCTCGTCAAGGCCCCCGAGGTCGGCTGGGACTCGGCCCGCACCATCGGCGGCCTCGCCGGGACGGCCGTGCTGCTGGCCGCGTTCGCCGTCAACGAGCAGCGCCACCGCAGCCCGCTGCTGCCCCTGTCGATCTTCCGCGTGCGGGGCCTCGCCGTCACCGACGTCGCCTACCTCGTCGCCGTCGCCGGGCTGGCCTCGATGTTCTTCTTCCTCAGCCTCTACATGGTCAACGTCCTCGGCTACTCCCCGCTGAAGACCGGCTCCGCGTACCTGCCGCTGTGCTTCGGCGTCGGCATCGCCGCGGGCGTCACCCCGAGCCTGCTCGCCCGCACCGGCACCCGCCCGCTGATCGTCGGGAGCCTGCTCGTGACGGGCGCGGGGATCTTCTGGCTGTCCCGCATCCCGGTGGACGGCGCGTACCTCACCGATCTCCTGCCGGGCCTGCTGGTCACCTCGCTGGGCCTCGGCGTGGTGTTCGTCGCCATCACCACCGCCGCGAACGCGAACGTCCCCGCGGACAAGGCCGGGCTCGCCGCCGCGCTGCTCAACTCCTCGCAGCAGATCGGCGGCGCGCTCGGCCTGGCGATCTTCTCCGCGGTCGCCACGTCCCACACGAACGGCCTGCTGGCCGACGGCAAGCCCGTCGCGGAGGCGCTGACCTCCGGCTTCGCGAGGGCGCTCCTGGTGTGCAGTGTTTTCCTCGCCGTCGCCGCCGTCGTCGCCCTCCGCGCCGCGAACACCCGAGGCGAGGCGTCCGACGCGGAGACCGTCGAGGCCACCGACCCCGTCCCCGTCAAATAGGGACGCGGCAGGACGTCACCACACCACGAAGGCGCTCAAGCCGGGTGCGGGCAGGGACGGCAGGAACCGGTTGCGGCTGACCTGGGCGACGACCTCGCCCTCGCAGTCCCGTTCCGCGAAGACGTACATGACGAACTGGCCCCCGCCGGTATTTCCGGCCGACAGGACGGGGAACGGCGCGTTCGTGCATCCTTCGAGCGGGCTGAAGGTCGTCGCCGTCCCCGTGAAATCGGCTCCGCTCCAGCCGCATTGCGAGCGCTCGGGGCAGCCGGGCGGGCTGCCGGGGGACGCGGCCGAGGCGTGGGCGGCGGGGAGCAGGGCGAGTGCGGCGGTGATGGAGGCGGTGAGAGCGATGCGGGAAGGCGTTCGCCACATGGGAGCCACTCCTTTCGCGAGTGTTCCGCCCATGAACGCACGAAGCGCCTTCATGATCAACGACCGGAAGCGGACAGCGCCGGTCGCCGGGCAGTGCCGGTCGCCGGGCAGTGCCGGTTGCCGGGCGGGTCACTGGATGATGACGGTGTCCTCGCGGGCGTCCTTGTCGTCCGTCCAGCCGTCGTGGCCCGCGTCGGCCTGCCAGTGGCGTCCCGCGTAGCGGACCTCGGTGAGGCCGTAGACCTGCGCGTGCGTCACGGCCCACGCCGCCACGGCCCAGCCCGCCCGCGTGTTCGTGACCTTCACCGCGTTCCAGGAGCCGGGGTTCGAGGCCGCGCCCGTCGTGAGCGGGCTCGGGCCGCCGACGCGGACCTTGCTCCCGAACGCGCGCCGCATCTCCCGGATCGCCTCCGGGCGGCGGGACGCGGCCCGCTTGCCGGGCGGGTACCAGCAGCGCGCAGTGCCCGCCTCGCGTCCGGTGAACGCCGCCGCGAGGAGCCTGCCGTCGTCCTCGTGCTGGGCGTAGGCGCGGCCGTCCGCGCTGCGCTGGACGGTCTGCGCCGCGTCGTGCAGGTCGCGGTCCAGGTAGCCCTTCACCTTGACCAGCGCGTTGAAGAACTTCGTGGTGGACTCGACGGGGTCGCGGAGCTTGTGCGGAGGGCCCCAGCCCTGCGACGGGCGCTGCTGGAACATGCCGACCGAGTCGCGGTCGCCGCCCGGCAGGTTGCGGATGTGGGACTCCTGGATCGCGGTCGCGTAGGCGATCACCGCGGCCCGCTCGGGCAGCTGCTTGCGGAACGCCACGGCGGCGATCGTGGCGGAGTTGGCGCCCTGCTCCAGGTCGAGCGGCATCTTCCCGATGCTCGTGCTCACCTCGCAGCCGGTGCCGTGCAGGTACGGGCGGGCCTTCTGGAAGAGCGTGTAGGCGCCGACGCCGAGCAGCACCAGGACGACGGTCACGCCCGCCGCCCAGCGCCGCCCGCGGCGGCGTCCCCCGTGGTCAGGCCCCTCGCCGGGGCCCGCCTTCTCCCTCGCCCAAACAGCCACGCGTTGAAGGTACCGGCAGACGGCCCCCAGTAAGCTCATGGCCCATGACCGAAACGTTCACCAGCCCGATCTCCGGCGGCATCGACGAGCTGTGGGAGCGGCGCGCCGACCTCACCCCGGACGACGCCGGCGCGCGCACCGCCATCGTGGCCGCCGTCGACCAGCTCGACTCCGGCGAGGCCCGCGTCGCCCGCATCGACCCCGGCACCGGCGAGGTCGTCGTCGACGAGCGGGCCAAGCGCGCGATCCTGCTGAGCTTCAAGGTCCTCGGCATGGTGCGCTCCCAGGTCGGCGACTTCCGGTACCACGACCGCATCCCGCTCAAGACCCGGCTGGACGGCGTCCGCGTCGTCCCGGGCGCGATCGCCCGCTGGGGCTCCCACCTCGCGCCCGGCGTGGTGCTGATGCCGTCGTTCACCAACATCGGCGCCTACGTCGACTCCGGCACGATGGTCGACACGTGGGCGACCGTGGGGTCCTGCGCGCAGATCGGCAAGAACGTCCACCTGTCGGGGGGCGTGGGCATCGGCGGCGTGCTGGAGCCGCCCAACGCCAAGCCCGTGATCATCGAGGACGAGGCCATGATCGGCAGCCGGTCGATGATCGTCGAGGGGGCCCGGGTGGGGCGCGGCGCCGTCATCGGGTCCGGGACGAACCTGTCGGCGTCCATGCCGGTCATCGACGTCGAGACGGGCGAGGAGGTCGCCCGCGGCCGCGTCCCCGACTGGTGCGTCGCCGTCGGCGGCACCCGCTACAAGGAGTTCAAGGGCGGCACGTTCGGCCTCCCCGCGGTGCTGATCCTCAAGCGCCTCGAAGAGGGGCAGCGGCACGACAAGGCGTCCCTCAACGACATCCTGAGGGACCACGGCATCAACACGTGACCTCGGTGATCTTGAGGGGGCGGTCGGTGAGGACGGCGGCCGCGGCGGCGTAGCCGGGCCCCGGGTCGAGATCGGCGAGGCGGACGGGAGACACCGCCGCCGCACCGGCCCACGCGACGACCTCGGCCGCGTCGTCGGGGGCCGAGACGTGGATGTCCGTCATCGGCGCGGCCAGGCCGTGGCCCGTCGCCTTCAGGAGCGCCTCCTTGCGCGTCCAGTAGCGGTGGAAGCCGCGCCGCTTGTCGTCCATGGCCGCGAGAGCGGTGCGCTCGGGGGCGGACAGGACCATCTCGGCGAGCCGGTCGATGTCGCGGTCGTTCTCCTGCTCCACGTCCACGCCGACCTCGGCGCCCTCGGCCAGGACGATGACGACCCTGTCGCCCGAGTGGGAGAGCGAGAAGTCCACGGCCGACCCGGGAAGGCGCGGCTTGCCGTGGGTGCCCGCGCAGTGGGGGCAGTCGGTCGTGAACCGGATGGTCCGCGGGTCCAGCCCGGTGGCCTCGGCCAGGGCCGTCCGGGCGAGGAACCGTCCGGTGACGAACCGGGCCTTGTCCTCGGGCCGGCGGAAACGTTCGTAGCGGTCGCGCTCCCCGTCGTCGAGGAGGCCGCGCATCTCGGGGGTGTCGGCAGGGCGCGCCCAACGCACAGCGCACTCAAGCACAGGCATGTCCACGACGCGATGATAAGACTTGGGGATGGGGCTTGATCTGTTCTCGGACGTGGCGGACCTCACGGCGGCCGTCGTCGACATCGAGTCGGTGAGCGGTGCGGAGAAGGCGCTCGCCGACGCCGTGGAGGAGGCGCTGCGGGCGTTTCCGCATCTGGCCGTGGAGCGCGTCGGGAACAACGTCGTCGCCCGGACCCAGCTCGGGCGGGCTGAGCGGGTCGTCCTGGCCGGGCATCTCGACACCGTGCCGCTGAACGGGAATCTGCCGTCGCGGGTGGACGGGGAGCGGCTCTACGGGTGCGGGACGACCGACATGAAGAGCGGAGTCGCGGTCGCGCTGCGGCTCGCCGCCACCGTTGTCGAGCCGACTCGCGACATCACGTACGTGTTCTACGAGTGCGAGGAGATCGAGGCCGAGCACAACGGGCTGCGCAAGCTCGCGGCGGACCGCCCGGAGCTGCTCGCGGGCGACTTCGCCGTGCTGATGGAGCCGACCGGCGCGCAGATCGAGGGCGGCTGCCAGGGGACGCTGCGCGCCGAGGTCACGGCCGCGGGGGAGCGGGCGCACAGCGCGCGGGCGTGGATGGGGTCGAACGCGATCCATACGGCCGGGCAGATCCTGGACGTGCTGCGCGCCTACGAGCCGACCCGTCCGGTTGTGGACGGGCTGGAATTCCGCGAGGGCCTGAACGCGGTGTTCATCAGCGGTGGCGTCGCGGGAAATGTCATCCCGGACGAATGCGTCGTCACCGTGAATTACCGGTTCGCGCCCGACAAGTCCGTCGCTGAGGCCGAGGCGTACGTTCGGGAAATCTTCGACGGCTTCCAGGTGACGGTCACCGACACCGCGTCCGCGGCCCGTCCCGGGCTGACGCATCCGGCGGCGGCCGCGTTCGTCGCGTCCAGCGGGGCCGGCGTCCGCGCCAAGCTCGGCTGGACGGACGTGGCCCGCTTCTCCGAACTCGGCGTCCCGGCCGTCAACTACGGGCCAGGCGAGCCGACCCTCGCGCACACGAAGGACGAATACGTCGACATTCCCCTCATCGCCGAGTGCGAGCAACGCATGCGCATGTGGCTGGAGGGTCCTACTAACGTGGGTCCATGACATCGGATGTGAACTCCCGCTCGCGCCGGCAGGGACCGGCCATGCTGCGGGGACGGGCCGTCCCCCAGACCACCACCGACCAGCGGCTGCTCGACGGCCGCGGCCCGGCCGACTGGGTGCACGCCGACCCCTGGCGCGTGCTGCGGATCCAGGCGGAGTTCGTGGAGGGCTTCGGGCTCCTCGCCGAGCTGCCGAAGGCCGTCAGCGTCTTCGGCAGCGCCCGCACGAAGCCGGGCAACGAGGAGTACGGGCTCGCGGTGGAGATCGGCGCCCGGCTGCACGACGCCGGCTACGCCGTGATCACCGGCGGCGGGCCGGGGATCATGGAGGCGGCCAACAAGGGCTGCGACGACAACGGCGGGCTGTCGGTCGGGCTCGGCATCGAGCTTCCGTTCGAGCAGAAGCTCAACGACCACATCGGCATCGGGCTTGAGTTCCGCTACTTCTTCGTCCGCAAGACGATGTTCGTGAAGTACTCGCAGGCGTTCGTGGTGCTGCCCGGCGGGTTCGGGACGCTGGACGAGCTGTTCGAGGCGATCACCCTCGTCCAGACCAGGAAGATCACCCGGTTCCCGATCGTGCTGGTCGGGACGGAGTTCTGGGGCGGCCTGCTCGACTGGATCGAGAAGTCCATGCTGCCCAGCGGCAAGATCTCCCCGCAGGACCTGGACCTGATCCACCTCACCGACGACCCGGACGAGGTCGTCCAGATCATCATCGACGGCCACACCCGGGCCCAGCAGGAGATCATCGAATCCCGGGCGTCGGCGGAAGCGGGGGAGACCGCCGGGGAGTGACCGCCCGTTCCAGGCCGGTGCGCGACTCGATTGCCCGGACGACCGCCGCCATGTCCGCCCCGCCGTGCCCCAGCGCCAGGGTCTCGCCGTAGAGGGCGTGGCAGGCGTCCAGCAGCGGCGAGGCGATGCCGGCGTCCCTGGCGGCCTCCGCGACCAGGCGGTTGTTGTCCAGGACGTTGGCGATGGACGCCTGGACGGCGAAGTCGCGCTCGACGAGCTTGTGCGACTTCGCGCGTGACACGGTGCTCGCCATCGGGCCGGCGTCGAGGATGTCGCGGAGGCGGTGCTCGTCCAGGCCGTACCGGGCGGCGAAGTGGAACGCCTCCGCCAGCCCGGTGACCATCGTGATCAGGAACAGGTTGACCGAGAGTTTCATCAGCAGCGCGTTCGGCACCGGCCCGCACTCGAACGACTCGTGGCACATCGGCCCGAGCAGCGGGCGGACGGCGGCCACGGCCGCGGGGTCGCCCGCCAGCATCGCGACCAGCTGCCCCGCCTCGGCGGGCCCGCGCGAGCCGGACACCGGCGCCTCGGCGTAGCGGCCCCCGGCGGCGCGGACGTCGGCTTCGAGGCCGCGCGAGTAGCCAGGGGACGTCGTGCCCATGTGGACGATCACGCGCCCTGCGACGTTCGCGGCGAAGGCGGGCGTGCCGCGTGCCAGCACGGAGTCGATCGCGGGCCCGTCGGCCAGCATGAGGAATACGACGCGGGCGCGGCGGCACACGTCGGCGGGGCTCGCCGCCACCGCCGCCCCGGCCGCCCGCAGTGGCTCGCACTTCGCCGCGGTGCGATTCCAGACGACGAGACCTGTACCCACGCGGGCGCCGGCGGCGCGGGCGAGGTTGAGCGCCATGGGCTGGCCCATAACCCCGAGACCGATGAAACCGATGTCCGAACTCATCGCCGCCTCCGGCCGCGCCGTCGTCCGATCTTGCGAGTTATGACAACGGTCATGATAATGGCCCAGGTGAAAGACGCAACAGCCGAAAGTCGCGGGCCGCGGGAGCGGATGGTGTTCAGCGCGGCGCAGCTCATCCGCCGCGACGGCGTCACCGCCACGGGCCTGCGGGACGTCGCCGAGCACGCCGGGGCGCCGCGCGGTTCGCTGCAGCACTACTTCCCGGGCGGCAAGGAACAGCTGGTCAACGAGGCCGTGGAGTGGGCGGGCCGGTACGCGGCCAAGCGCGTCGCGCGGTTCATGTCCGCGATGGCGCGTCCCACGCCGGGCAGGCTGTTCGAGGCAATGGCCCGCCAGTGGATCGACGAGTACCGGACGGCGGGCTTCGCGAAGGGCTGCCCGGTCGCGGCGGCGACCGTCGACTGCTCGGACACCGTCGAGTCGACGCGGTCCGCGACCGCCGCCGCGTTCGCGGACTGGCGGCGGCCGGTGGCGCGGGAGCTGGCCGCGATGGGCGTCCCGTCCCGGCAGGCGGACGCGCTCGCCACGCTGATGATCAGCTCGCTGGAGGGCGCGATCCTGATGGCGCGGGCGGAGCGGAGCGTCCGTCCGCTGCGGACGGTGACGCGCGAGCTGGGCCCCTACCTGGACTCCTGCGTCGAACGGGCCGCCGAAGGGCCCTGAGCGCCGGGCCGCGTATGGATCGCGTGAAGATGGCGGACGGGGGCGTAGGGAACGCGTCAAGACCGGCGGAAAGCGTCCGAAACGGGTGTTTTCTGCAGGCACGGCAGGCCCCCCTACCAGGGCTGAGAGGATGGAGAGCATGGCCAGAGGGCAGCTCCGCATCTACCTGGGGGCCGCCCCGGGGGTCGGGAAGACCTACGCCATGCTGGCGGAGGCGCGGCGGCGGCGGGACCGCGGCACCGACGTCGTCGTCGGCTACGTCGAGACGCACGGCCGCCCGCGCACCGCCGCCCTCCTCGACGGCCTGGAGGTCCTGCCGCGCGCGACGATCACGCACCGGGGCGCCGAGTTCACCGAGCTGGACGTGCCCGCCGTGCTGCGCCGCGCCCCTGATGTGGTGCTGGTGGACGAGCTCGCCCACACCAACGTCCCCGGCAGCCGCCACGACAAGCGCTGGCGGGACGTCGAGGAGATCCTCGACGCCGGCATCGACGTGATCACGACCGTGAACGTCCAGCATCTGGAGTCGGTCAACGACGTCGTGGAGAACATCACCGGGGTGCCGCAGCGGGAGACCGTCCCGGACGAGGTGGTCCGCACCGCCGGGCAGGTCGAGCTGGTCGACATGGCTCCGGAGGCGCTGCGCCGCCGGATGGCGCACGGCAACATCTACACCCCGGAGAAGGTCGACGCCGCCCTCTCCAACTACTTCCGCGTCGGGAACCTCACGGCGCTGCGCGAGCTGGCGCTGCTGTGGCTCGCGGGCAAGGTGGACGATCAGCTCGACCGGTACCGCGCCGACCACGGCATCGGCGGCACCTGGGAGGCGCGGGAGCGGATCGTGGTCGCGCTCACCGGCGGTCCTGAGGGCGAGACGCTGCTGCGCCGCGCTACCCGCATCGCCGCCCGGTCCAAGGGCGCCGACCTGCTCGCCGTGCACGTGACGCGCGGCGACGCGCTGAGCGGCGCCCTGAATGGTGCACAGGCCCGCGACCTGGCCCGGCAGCGGGAGATCGTGGAGGGGCTCGGCGGTACGTTCCACCAGGTCGTCGGCGACGACATCCCGCGCGCCCTGCTGGACTTCGCGCGGGCCGTCAACGCGACGCAGCTCGTCCTCGGCATCTCCCGGCGGGGCAGGCTCGCGCAGCTGCTGCGGCCGGGGATCGGGGTGACGACCACCGCGCTGTCCGGGACGATCGACGTCCACATGGTCACCCACGACCAGGCCAGGCAGGGCATCCGCCGGACGGTCCGCGACCAGGGGCTGTCGGCGCGCCGCCGCGCCGCCGGGTTCCTGGTCGCGGCGGGCGGGCTGCCGCTGCTGACGTTCGGGCTGGCGGAGGCGCGTCCGGCGCTGTCGCTGCCGTCCGACATCCTGTTCTTCCTGGCGGCCGTCGTCGGGATCGCGCTGGTCGGCGGGATGTGGCCCGCGCTGTTCACCGCGGTCGCCGGGTTCCTCCTGCTCAACTGGTTCTTCACGCCGCCGCTCTACCGGTTCACCGTCGCCGAGCAGGAGAACATCATCGCGCTCGCGGTGTTCGTGCTGGTCGGCGTCGGCGTCAGCATGGTCGTCGACAACGCCGCGCGGCGGTCGCGGGAGGCCGTGAAGCTCGGCAGCGAGGCGGGGCTGCTGTCCGCGCTCGCCGGGAACGTCCTGCGCGGCGAGCGCGCCCTGGACACCCTGCTCGGACGGATGCGCGAGACGTTCGGGCTCACGTCCGTGACCCTGCTCGAACGGCCGGTGCCCGCCACGCCCGACAGCCACGGCGACCCGGCCGACTGGCGGATCGTCGCGACGGTCGGCGGGCGCCCGTGCACGTCGCCGGGCGAGGGCGACACCGAGATCCCGGCGGGCGACGACCTGACGCTGGCGATCCGCGGCCGTCCGCTTCCGGCGGGGGACCGGCGCGTGCTGGAGGCGTTCGCCGTCCAGGCGGCGGGCGCGCTGCGCCAGCAGCGGCTGGAGGCGGAGGCGGGACGGGCCCGCCCCCTGGAGGAGGCCGACAAGATGCGGACCGCGCTGCTCAACGCCGTCAGCCACGACCTGCGCACGCCGCTGGCCTCGGCGAAGGCCGCCGTCGACAGCCTCGGCACCACCTCGGTCGACTGGACGCCCGAGGAGCGCGCCGAACTGCTCGACACCGCCGCCCAGTCCCTCGACCGGCTCGACCGGCTGGTCGCCAACCTGCTCGACATGAGCCGGTTGCAGGCGGGCGTCCTCGGCATCGCCGCGCAGCCCATCGCCCTGGACGAGATCATGCCCCGCGCCCTGGACGACATCGGCGACACCGGGGACCTGGTCACCGTCCGGCTCGATCCGCGGCTGCCGGAGGTGACCGCCGACCCGGCGCTGCTGGAGCGCGTCCTGGTCAACCTGATCGCGAACGCGCTGCGGCACAGCCCGCCGGACGAGCCCGTCCTGATCACGGCCGGGGCCATCAAGGACCGGGTCGAGCTGCGGATCGCCGACCGCGGCCCCGGCGTCCCGCCCGCCGACCGGGAACGGATCTTCCTGCCGTTCCAGCGGCTCGGCGACCGCGACAACCACACCGGCGTCGGGCTCGGTCTGGCGCTGGCCCGCGGGCTCACCGAGGCGATGGGCGGTGAGCTGGTCCCCGAGGACACCCCGGGCGGCGGCCTCACCATGATCGTCGCGCTCCCCGTCCACCGGTCCAGCCGGGGGGAGGCGCCGTGACGCGAGTGCTGGTCGTGGACGACGAGCCGCAGCTCCTGCGGGCCCTGCGCATCAACCTGCGCGCCCGCGACTACGACGTGGAGACCGCCGCCGACGGCACGACCGCGCTCCGCCGGGCGGGCGCGTCGCCGCCCGACCTGGTCGTCCTCGACCTCGGGCTGCCCGACATCCCGGGCGTCGACGTCATCCACGGGCTGCGCGGCTGGACGCGGGTGCCGATCATCGTCCTGTCCGGCCGGGCCGGCAGCCAGGACAAGGTCGAGGCGCTGGAGGCGGGCGCCGACGACTACGTCACCAAGCCGTTCGACATCGAGGAGCTGGTCGCCCGCATCCGCGCCGTGTCCCGCCGCGTGCCGGCGACCGGCGAGGTGGCGCGGGTGGACGTCGGCGACCACACCGTCGACCTCGCGGGCAAGACGGTCAGCGGCGGCGTCCGGCTGACCCCGACCGAATGGCATCTGCTGGAGATCCTGATCCGCAACCCCGGCAAGCTGATCAGCCAGCAGCAGCTCCTGACGACGGTCTGGGGCCCGTCCTACCGGCGCGAGACCCACTACCTGCGCCAGTACATGGCCCAGCTCCGCCGCAAGCTCGAAGCCGACCCCGCGCACCCGAGGCACCTGCTGACCGAGCCCGGGATGGGCTACCGCTTCCAGCCGTGACCCCTCCGAGCTCCCATGCCTGATCTCCGGGAGGAGGGAAGGACTCCGTCCGGGAGGTGGGGAGCGTGGAAAGGAAAGCCAAGGTCAAAGCATGCGCGGCAGTGGTGGCGGCGGGGACGCTGGCGCTCGCGGGGTGCAGCGGCGACGAGGGCGCCGGGACGACGGCCGCGCAGACGTCCGCCCCGGTCAGCACCGGGCCGGCGGCGGATCTCCAGCAGCAGTACGAGAAGGTCGTGGACGCCGTCCTGCCGTCGGTCGTGAAGATCCAGACCGACCAGGGCGAGGGCTCTGGGGTCGTCTACGACGGGCAGGGCAACATCGTCACGAACGCGCACGTGGTCGCGGGCGCGAAGAAGATCCAGGTGACGGCCGCCAGCGGCGGCTCGCCGCTGAACGCGGGCCTCGTGGGCGCGTTCGCGGCCGACGACCTCGCCGTGGTCAAGGTGTCCGGCGGGTCGCTGCGGCCGGCGTCGTGGGGCGAGTCGGGCAAGGCGGAGGTCGGGCAGATCGTCCTGGCGATGGGGAACCCGCTGGGCCTCGCGGGAAGCGTCACGAACGGGATCGTGTCCGCGCTGCACCGGACGGTCTCGACCAAGGGCGAGGGCGGCTTCCAGGGTTCGACGATCGCCGACGCCATCCAGACCAGCGCGGCGATCAACCCGGGCAACAGCGGCGGGGCCCTGGTCACGCTGAGCGGCCAGGTGATCGGCGTGCCGACCGCCGCCGCGTCGGACCCGTCGATCGGCGCGCCGGCGGCCGGGATCGGGTTCGCGACGCCGAGCGACACGGTGAAGCGGATCGTCCCGCAGCTCATCCAGTCGGGGAAGGTGTCGGACTCGGGGCGGGCGGCGCTCGGCGTGACGGTCCGGACGATCGTCGACCCGCAGAGCGGGCAGCGGTCCGCGGTCGCGGTCGTGGAGGTCGAGCGGGACGGCGGCGCCGCGAAGGCGGGGGTCGAGCCGGGCGACCTGATCCTGTCGGTGAACGGCACGGCCACGCCCGACCAGACGGCGCTGTCGTCGGTGCTCGCGACCCTCAAGCCCGGCGGTGTCGCGAACGTCCAGATCCAGCGGCGGGACGGGACGAAGAAGCAGGTCCAGGTGACGCTCGGCGAGCTTCCCGGCGGCGGCTGACCCCGCCTCGACAACCGCCCCTGTACAGAGGTACAGTGTACATCGGTACAGTTTACTGAACGTATGTACAGGTGGTGCGGATGGCGGGCAAGGAACGGGCCGAAGACCTGACCGGACGGGCCCGCATCAGGGACGCCGCGCTTCTGGAGTTCGCGGAGCGCGGGGTGAAGGGCGCGACGATCCGGGGCATCGCGAAGGCCGCCGGCGTGTCGCCCGCCCTCGTCCAGCACCACTACGGGACGAAGGAGGCGCTGCGCCAGGCGTGCGACGAGTACGTCCTCGCGGCCACCCGCGAGGTCAAGGAGGAGTCGCTCCAGGGCGGCATGGCGAGCCCCGGGTTCATGGAGATCGCCATGCGGACGGCGCTGCCCATCCAGCGCTACCTCGCCCGCGCGCTGACCGACGGGTCGCAGGCCGCGGCGACGCTGTTCGACGACGTCGTGGCCTACACCAGGGAGGTCCTGGAGACCGGCAGGCCCGGGGTGGCCAAGCCCTCCACCGACGACCTGCACGCGTACGCGGCCGTCATGACCGGGATGAGCCTCGGCAGCTTCGTCCTGAACGAGCACCTGTCGAGGGCCCTGGGCGCCGGCGTGCTGACGGGCGAGGGCTACCCCCGGATGGCGCTCGCGATGATCGACATCTACGACGACAGGCTGCTGTCGCCGGAGCTGGCCGCCCAGGCGCGCGCCGGCCTGAAGAGCATGCTCGCCTCCCGCGAGCAGTCACCCAGCGAGGAGAACCGGTGACCGAGAAGACGCCCCCCGTCGAGATCCGCGGCCTGGTCAAGACCTTCGGCCAGACCCGCGCGCTGGACGGCCTGGACCTGACCGTCCGGCCGGGAGAGGTGCACGGCTTCCTGGGCCCGAACGGCGCGGGCAAGTCCACCACGATCAGGGTCCTGCTCGGCCTGCTGCGCGCGGACTCGGGCACGGCCAGGCTGCTCGGCGGCGACCCCTGGCGGGACGCGACCGAGCTGCACCGCCGCCTCGCCTACGTCCCCGGCGACGTGACGCTGTGGCCGAACCTGTCCGGCGGCGAGGTGATCGAC
The DNA here is from genome assembly GCF_044326405.1 of Actinomadura sp. 1N219. Taxonomy (NCBI): domain Bacteria; kingdom Bacillati; phylum Actinomycetota; class Actinomycetes; order Streptosporangiales; family Thermomonosporaceae; genus Actinomadura; species Actinomadura sp. 1N219. The sequence continues at coordinate 32,061 of NZ_JBIRAY010000016.1, forward strand.
CTGCTCGGCAGGATGCGCGGCGGGACGAACCCGCGCCGCCGGGCCGAGCTGCTGGAACGCTTCGAGCTCGACCCGCGCAAGAAGGGCCGCGCCTACTCCAAGGGCAACCGGCAGAAGGTCGGGCTGATCGCCGCGCTGGCGTCCGACGCCGAGCTGCTGCTGCTGGACGAGCCCACCTCCGGCCTGGACCCGCTCATGGAGGAGGTGTTCCAGGAGTGCATCCGCGAGGAGCGGCGCGACGGGCGGACCGTCCTGCTGTCCAGCCACATCCTGTCCGAGGTGGAGGCGCTGTGCGACCGGGTGACGATCATCCGCAGCGGCGTGTCCGTGGAGTCCGGCACCCTCGACGAGCTGCGGCACCTGACCCGCACCTCGATCCACGCCGAGCTGGCGGGCCCGCCGGACGGCCTCCCGCTGCCCGGCGCCCATGACGTCCACATCGACGGCACCACGATCAAGTTCGAGGTCGACACGCCCCGGCTCGACGAGGCGCTGCGGCAGCTCACCGAGATCGGCGTCCGGAGCCTGACGAGCCGTCCGCCGACGCTGGAAGAGCTGTTCCTGCGCCACTACAAGGACGAGCTGGAAGAGGTCTCACCATGAGCGCGCTCGTTGGGACGGGCGGGCTGGTCAGGCTGATCCTGCGCCGCGACCGGTTCCTGCTCCCCACCTGGGTGATCTTGCTCGCGGTCATCCCGATGGGGTTCGTCGGGGCGACCGACAGCCTCTACCCGGAGCTCGCCGACCGGCTCCAGTACGCGAAGACGACCGGCACCAACCCGACGTTCCTCGCCCTGTACGGGCCGATGTACGACACCAGCCTCGGCAGCATCATCGCGCAGCGCTCCGGGTTCATCCCGGTCGTGGTCGGGATCATCAGTGCGCTGACGGTCGTCCGGCACACCCGCACGGAGGAGGAGGCCGGGCGCCGCGAGCTGCTCGGCGCGACCGTGACCGGGCGGGGCTCCGGCCTGGCCGCCGCGCTGATCGTGACGATGGCGGCGAACCTCGTCCTGGCCGTGCTGCTCGCCGCCGGTCTCACGTCCCAGGGCCTCCCGTTCGCCGGGTCGCTGGCCCTCGGGCTGCAGCTCGCCGCCGCCGGCTGTCTCTTCGCGGCCGTCGCGGGCGTCACGGCGCAGCTCAGCGAGGGCGCGGGCGCGGCCCGCGGGATCGCGCTCGCCTCGCTCGGCGCCGCGTTCGCCGTCCGGATGGCCGCCGACGTCGGCGGCGCGGGCAACGGCCTGTCGTGGCTGGGCTGGGTGTCGCCGTTCGGCTGGATCAACCGGCTGCGCGCCTTCGGCGGGGAACGCTGGTGGACGCTCGCGCTCGTGGCCGCGCTCATCGCGGTCCTGGTGGCCGCGGCGGCGAGGCTGCAGGCGCGCCGCGACGTGGGCGCCGGGATCCTGCCCCCGAGCCTCGGGCCCGCCGCCGCCTCGGAGCGGCTGTCGGGGCCGTTCGGGCTCGGCTGGCGGCTGCAGAGCCGTCCGCTGTACGGGTGGCTCGCCGGGTTCGCCGCGCTGGGCGTCGTCTACGGCGCGCTCGCCAAGGGGATCAAGGACATGGTCGAGGACAACCCCGACCTGGAGGAGATCTTCACCAAGCTCGGCGGCCAGTCCGGCATCACCGACGCCTACTTCGCCTCCGTGATGAGCATGCTCGGCCTGATCGTCGCCGCCTACGCGGTGTCGGCCGCGCTGCGGCTGCGGACCGAGGAGTCCGGGCAGCGCGCCGAGCCGCTGCTCGCCACCGCCACCGGACGGCTCAGGTGGGCGTCCAGCCATCTGGTGTTCGCCCTGCTGGGGCCGGCCGTCGCGCTGGCCGTCGCCGGGACCGCCGCCGGGCTGACGCACGGCCTGAACGTCGGCGACGTCGGCGGCGAGCTGCCCCGCGTGCTCGGCGCGGCGATGGCGCAGCTGCCCGCCGTGTGGCTGGTCGCGGCGATCGCGCTCGCGCTGTTCGGGCTGGCGCCGAGGCTCACCGCGGGCGGCGCCTGGGCGGCGGTCGGCCTGTTCGGGCTGCTCTCCCTGTTCGGGCCGAGCCTGGACCTGGACGAGCGGGTGATGGACGTCTCGCCGTTCACCCACATCCCGAAGATCGGGCAGGACTTCGCCGTCATGCCGCTGGTCTGGCTGGCCGCGATCGCCGCCGTCCTGGCCGTCCTCGGCATGATGGGCTTCCGCCGGAGGGACCTCGCCATGCACTGACCCCGGCCGATGCCGGGGCCGGGCCGTAGCATTGGGCCGGTGGAATCCCCGAAGCCCCTCGCCGTCTGCGTCTTCTGCTCGTCCAGCGGGACGATCGACCGCGGCTACGTCGACCTCGCGGCGCGGACCGGAGCCGAGCTCGCCCGGCGCGGCCACAGCCTCGTCAGCGGCGGCGCCCAGGTCTCGTGCATGGGCGCCGTCGCCCGCGCCGCGCGGGCCGGCGGCGCCCGCACCGTCGGGGTGATCCCCGAGCGCCTGGTCAGCGTCGAGATCTCCGACGAGGACAACGACGAGCTGATCGTCACCCCCGACATGCGGACCCGCAAGGGCGAGATGGACCGCCGCAGCGACGCCTTCCTCATCCTGCCCGGCGGCATCGGCACACTGGAGGAGCTGTTCGAGGTGTGGACGGCCCGCGTCCTCGCCATGCACGCCAAGCCCGTCGTGATCCTCGACCCGACCGGCGTCTACGACCCGCTCCGCGAGCTGATGCGCGGCCTCACCGAGCAGGGCTTCGCCCGCGCGAAGATCTGGGACGCCATCGGCTGGACGGACTCCGTCCCCGAGGCGTTCGACCTGCTGGAGAGCACCCAGCCCCGCATCGAGTTCTCCCCCGAGGACTACGCCGAAGCCGAGCTCTGACGGCGCGTCGGATACCGTCGGAGGCGTGCGCGCCCGTGAACTCGCCGCCGAGTACCCCACCGTGACGCCGTCCGACAGCGCGATGGACGCGGCCCGCCTCCTCGCAGCTCAGGGCCTTCCGGGCCTCGTCGTGGTGGACGGCAGGGGCCGCGCCGTGGCGGTGATCCCGGGCTCGCGGCTGCTGCGGCAGATCGTCCCGGCGCACGTCCGGGACGACCCGGCCCTCGCCCGCGTCTACGACGAGCGCCACGCCGACCGGCTCTGCGCCGGGCTCGCCGACCGGACCGTCGCCGACCTGCTGGAGGACGAGCGCACCCCGCTCCCCGTCGTCGACCACAACGCCACCGTCATGGAGATCGCCAGCGTCATGGCGGGCTCCCGCAGCCCCGTCGTCGCCGTCACCGACGACGAGCGGCGCCCGGCGGAGGGCGCGGTCCTCGGCGTGATCACGGCCGCCCGCCTGCTGGAGCGCCTCCTGCCGCCTGACCGGCGTCCCGCCTGACCAGCGTCCCGCCCGACCGCAAGCCGTCACCCGAAGGAGCCGAATGAACGCCGACGTGCCCGCCTCGCGGGAGCTCGCCGCGATCGCCGAACTCGCCGCCCGCACGACCGGCGGAGAGCTGCGGACGGCGTTCCGCTCGCGTCCGGAGGTCGACGTCAAGATCGACTTCCACGACCCGGTCACCGAGCACGACCGCGCGGCGGAGGAGACCATCCGGGAGGTGCTCGCCGAGCACACCCCCGGCAGCGTCGTCGTCGGGGAGGAGGGCGGCGCGCGCGGCGACTCCGCCGCCGCGATCCGCTGGTACGTGGACCCCATCGACGGGACGGCCAACTTCGCGGTCGGCCTGCCGTTCTGGTGCGTGTCGATCGCCGCCGTCGCGGGCGGCGAGCTGGTCGCGGGCGCCGTGTACGACCCGGTGCGCGACGACATGTTCACCGCGACCCTGGACGGCGCCACCTGCAACGGCGAGCCGCTCCGCAGCCGCGGCGCGACCCATGACGCGACCGCCGTCGCCGCCACGTCCTACCCCAGCCCGAACGACCTCGCCATCGGCGACCGGGACGAGACGCTGCGGCGCTTCGGGCTGATGGTGGACGCGTTCGCCACCGTCCGCAGGCCGGGCAGCGCCGCGCTCACCCTCGCGCACATCGCCGCGGGCTGGACGGACGTCGCCTACGACTCGTCCATCAACGCCTGGGACATCGCCGCCGCGATGCTCCTGGTCAGGCAGGCCGGCGGGACGTACCTGCCGCTCGGCGGGCGGCCCGGCGGCCACGACTGGGACGCCCCCGGATACCTGGCCTGCGTCGGCGGATTCGACCTCGCCGGCTCGGTCATGGGCGAGATCGCCGGGGTCGCCGGCGCCGGGGCGCGATAGCCGCACACCCCCGCCCGAAGCCCGAAAACTGAAGATTGTCCTGGGGGTTTGCCATCCGTCCGGTGCTCGTTCACCACCGGTTAAGGGCCGCCGACCAGGCTCCCGCGTGATCCCCTCACGTGAAGGAGTGCCCATGTCCGTGACCCGTCGCGGAGTCGTCAAGGGCGGCGCGGCCGGCGCGCTGTCCATAGCCCTCGCCGGAAGCCTGGACGGAATCTTCCAGACCTCCGCGGGCGCCGACACCGGAGAGGCGTACGGCTACGGCCCGCTCGTCCCCGACCCCAAGGGCGTCCTCGACCTGCCCAAGGGTTTCTCGTACAAGACGCTGTCGGTGGAAGGCGAGCCCATCTCGGACGGCGTCGTCGTCCCCGGCCACCACGACGGGACGGCCACGTTCCCCGCGCGCGGCGGCCACGACCACTTCCCGCACTGGCCCGACCACCCCGGATTCCCGGACTGGCCGAACTTCAGCGACCAGGAGCGGGCCCGCGAGCGCGGCAGCGGCCGCCGGGGGCAGACGATCCTCGTCCGCAACCACGAGCAGAGCAACAACGGCACCCGCGCCGTCGCGCCGCCCGAACTGACCTACGACCCGGCGGCCAACGGCGGCACCACCAACCTGCTGGTCGACGGCGACGGCGACCTGGTGTCGCAGTACGTCAGCCTCGCCGGGACGGCCGTGAACTGCGCGGGCGGCCGCACCCCGTGGGGGACGTGGCTGACCTGCGAGGAGACGGAGGGCTTCAAGGGCGAGACCAAGAGCCACGGCTGGGTCTTCGAGGTCGACCCGTACGGCAGGCGCACCAAGCCGGTCCCGCTGACCGGTCTCGGCCGGTTCGCGCACGAGGCCGTCGCGGTCGACCCGCACACCCTCACCGCCTACCTGACCGAGGACGCGTCCAAGCCGTTCGGGCTGTTCTACCGGTTCCGTCCGAAGGCCCACCGCGGCGGCTACCACGCCTACCTGAAGGGCGGGGAGCTGGAGGCGCTGAACGTGCCGAGCGTCCCGGACCTGTCGCTCGTCACCGAGCCCGGGACGAAGCTGCGCGCCCAGTGGGTGGACGTGCCTGACCCGTCCGCGAAGCAGACGTCCGTCCGCAAGCAGTTCGAGTCGATCACGCGGAGCCAGAAGCTCGAAGGCGCCTGGTGGGGGCACGGCAAGGCGTACTTCGTGGCCAGCTTCTCCAGCAAGGAGGACGGCGCGGCGGGCGACCACGCCGGGCAGGTCTGGACGTACGACCCGCGCCGCAACGAGATCGAGCTCCAGCTCATCTTCAAGCCGGGCGGCCGCTTCGACGGACCTGACAACATCACCGTCTCCCCGTACGGCGGCGGCGTGATCCTGGCCGAGGACGGCGACGGCGAGCAGTACCTCGTCGGCACCACGCGGAAGAACCAGCCGTTCGCGTTCGCCCGCAACGCCCTCAACGGCAGCGAGTTCGCCGGCGTCACGTTCTCGCCGGACGGCCGGATCCTGTTCGCCAGCCGCCAGTCCGACCCGGGCGCGACGTTCGCGATCACGGGCCCCTGGCACCGTCTGCGCGGCTAGGCCCCGCGGTCAGGTCCCGCGCTCAGGCGAGTCCGCGGCGGGCGACGGCGGGGGGCCGGGTCCCCTGGATGGACGCCACCATGTCCAGGACCTGGCGGACGCCGTCCGCCTGCGACTCGGGGACGCGGAACAGCGCCGCGCCCAGCCACGCGTAGACGGACGCGGCGGCGAGCAGCGCCGGATCAGGCTCTCGCGCGTCCGTCTCCAGCGTGACGAGCACCACGTCCCCCGCGGCCGCGTGCCGCTCCACGCGGTCCGCCGGGGGAGCCGTGCCCGCGTCCACGGCGCCGTCCGGCAGGGGCGCGTCCGATGCCAGGACCATCCGCTCTCGCACTTCCATGCGGCAAAGCGTGGCACGATCTGGGTTCGGGAAACGTCCTTCAGAGGGACGCGTGCAGATCGGAGCGTGATGGTTGTCCTGGTTCTCGTCCTGGCCGGCATGGCGGTGCTGGGCGCCGTCGTCGTCCTCGCCATGGGCAGGGGCGGGGAGCTGGCCGAGACCCATCCCGACTATCCGCGGCTCCCGCTCGGCGCCGCCGGCCGTCCCATCACCGGCTCGGACGTCGCGCACATGCGGTTCCCGCGCACGTTCTGGGGCTACCAGCCGCAGGTGATGGACGAGGCGCTGCGCCGCGTCTCGCACGCGCTGTCCGAACGCGACGCCCGCGTGGCCCTCCTCGAACAGCAGCTCCACGACCTGCGCCACGGCGCGGGCTCGATCGGCGCCCTGCACGGCCTGGAGGAACCGGCCCCGAACGGCCGGGAGGAACCGGCCCCGAACGGCGCCCCGCCCTCGCTCCGCGAGGACGACGCCGAAGAGGAGCGCGTGAGCGGCGCGCAGGAGGACCGCCCGTGAGCAGCGTCGCCGTCCACGCGGAGGCGGTCTCGGCCGCGCCCGCCGACCGGGTCTTCGACGTCCTGACCGACTGGCCGCGGCACGCGGAGTGGATGCCGTTCACCAGCGCGGAGGGCGGCCACGAGATCGGCGACGACCTGCGGGCCCGGACGGGCGTCGGCCCGGTCGGGTTCCTCGACACGATGGTGATCACCGACTGGAGGCCCGGCCGGCGGGTCGCCGTCCGGCACACCGGGCGCGTGGTGCGCGGCGAGGCGTGGTTCAAGGTCGTCCCCGAGGGCACGGGCAGCCGCGTCGTATGGGCCGAACGCGTCGACCTGCCGCTCGGCCCGCTCGGCCGCGCCGGATGGCTCGTCGCCGGTCCGGTCGTGAAGGCGTTCATGCGCTTGGGGCTCCGCCGATTGGCCGCTTTGTCCGAGGCGTGAGGTAGAACGGGTCGGGTGAGTACCGCGATTCTGGGCGAGGACGGCCTGGCCCGCTGCCCGTGGGGCCTCTCGGCGCCCGACTACGTCGCCTACCACGACGAGGAGTGGGGCCGTCCCGTCCGCGACGACCAGGGCCTTTACGAGAAGCTCTGCCTGGAGGCGTTCCAGTCCGGGCTGTCGTGGCTGACGATCCTCCGCAAGCGCGAGGCGTTCCGGGCCGCCTTCCACGGCTTCGATCCCGAGAAGGTCGCCGCGTTCGGCCCGGACGACGTCGAGCGCCTGATGGCGGACGCCTCGATCGTCCGCAACCGGGCGAAGATCGAGGCGTCGATCGCCAACGCCCGCGCCGCGCTCGACATCCCCGGCGGCCTCGCCGCGACGGTCTGGCGCTACGCCGACCCCGACGCCCCGGCGTACGCCGACATGTCCGACATGCCCGCGTACACCGACGGCTCGAAGGCCCTGTCCAAGGAGCTGAAGAAGCACGGCTTCCGCTTCCTCGGCCCCACCACCGTCTACGCCCTCATGCAAGCCAGCGGCCTCGTAGACGACCACCTGACAGGCTGCCACCGACGAGGCGCCTACAAGTAGGGCCGACTCACTCGGCTTTGGCCGCCTCCAGGACGGGGACGGCGGCGGCGCGCCGGGCCGGGAGGGCGGACGTCGCCATGGTGACGGCCGCCGCACCCGCGATGACGGCGACGAACAGCCACCAGGGCGGGCTCGGAGCCAGGAACGAGCTGCCCGTCCCGACGTGCATCAGGAAGCCGGTGCCGAGCGCCGTGCCGAGCCCCAGAAGGGTGCCGAGTAGGACGACCGTAGCCGCCTCCCAGCGGACGACCGACCGGATCTGCGCCGCCGTGGCGCCGACGGCGCCGAGCAGGCCGAACTCGCGGGTCCGTTCGGTGACGCTCATCGACACGGTCGTGGCCATCCCGAACAGCGCCAGGAGCAGCGCCATCCCGATGAACCCGTAGATGACCCTGATGCCGTTGGTCATCGCCTTCGCCGCCGTCTTGATGTAGCCGGACTCGTCGAGCACCTGCGCGCCCGGCACGTCCGCGACCGCGCGGGTCAGGGCGTCCTTGGTGCCGCCTCGGACGAGGACGGCCTGCGTCCCCGCGCCCGGATCCAGCCTGTCCATGGTGGCCGAGGACACCAGCGCCTGCTCGGCGAACAGGTGGGACGGGTCGTGGTAGGCCCCGGCGACGGTCAGCGCGATCTTCCCCCGGACGCCCCGCACCTCGATCCGCTGCCCCTTCTTCAGCTTGTTCGCCTTCATGACCGTGGACGCGACGCCGATCTCGCCGGGGCGGAGCGGCCGCAGGCTCCCGCCAAGATCCAGAACGGACGGCAGCGCCGCCGGATCCGCGCCGGTCACGTTGAGGAACACCGGCTCCGCCGGCTCCTCCGGCGACGGCCGCTTCGGCGGCGGGTCCACGAGCTGGACGCCGGTGCCCGTCAGCGCCATCGCGCGCGACACGCCGGGCGCGGCGGCCGCCTTCGCGACGGTGTCGCGGGGGAGCGGCGCCTGCCCGGACGAGGTCTTCTCCGTCGCGGCGATCGCGTGCTCGGCCACCATCACCTCCTTCCCGGCGGCGTCGAAGCGGGCGTTCACCGACAGGACGAGCAGCGCCGTGGCGGACACGAGCGCGACGCCGAGCATGAGCGAGGACGCCGCCGACGAGACCCGGCGCGGGCTGCGGGTGATGGTGGCGCGGGCGAGCCGTCCCGCCTCGCCGCTGAACGCCGTGCCGACCCGTCCGACCAGGCCGCCGAGCGGGCCGACGAAGAACGGGGCGAGGACGGCGAGCCCCGACACCGCCGTCATGGACCCCATCAGGATCATGATGCAGACGCCGACCGTGCGCTCCATGCCCGGCGGCTCCTCGTACCTGATCGCGAACACCAGCCCGTAGAACATGCCCGCCAAGCCGAGGACGGCGAGCGCGCCGATGATCCGGGGCCAGCGGCGTCCGGCCGAGTCGGTGCTCGCGGCGCGCAGCGCCTGCATCGGCGCGATCCGGGAGGCCCGGCGGGCGGCGCGCCAGGCGGCGAGCTGGGTGACGAGGATCCCGGCGAGGGCGGGCGCGGTGAGGGCGATCCAGCCGAAGTCGGCGTCGGCGACGGAGATGTCGAAGCCGTCCTTGGCGAACAGGTCGGTGAGCAGGCCCGACACCGGGTAGCCGACCAGCACTCCGCCGATGGACGCGACGATCCCGAGCGCGAGCGCCTCCAGCCGGATCAGCCGCTTGATCTGGCGGGGCGTGGCGCCGATCGCGCTGAGCAGCGCGAGCCTGCGGGTCCGCTGCCGCACCAGCATGCCGAACGTGTTGGCGACGACGAACAGCCCGACGAACACCGCGAGGGACGAGAGCATGCTCAGCGAGCCGCCGACCGACACGCCCGCGGAGTCCAGGGTGGCGGACTGCGCGTCCCGCACCCCGGCGACCGTCCGGACGGTCACGTCCTCGCCGCGCAGGTCACGGGCCAGATCGGCGCGCAGCTGCGCCGCCGTGACGCCGGGCGCGGCCTTGACCCACACGCCCTGCCACGTCCCCGGCGGCAGGTCGGCCGCCCGCCGGACGGTCTCCGGCGGCGCCAGCAGCAGGTCGCCGCTCGCGACGGCGCTGCGCCCCTGCACGGTGACGATCCCGACGATCTTCATCGGGCGGGTCTGCTTGGGCAGCGTCGTCCGCATCGAGTCGCCGACGCCGAGCTTCCCGGCGCGGGCGACGTGGCGGGTCACGGCGACCTCGCCGTCGGCGGCGGGGGCGCGTCCTTCGTCCAGGTGGTAGGGGTTGAGCCGGTTCTCCGGCGTCCACGGCCGGAGCACGGTGGACGCTCCCGCCGGAGGCAGGATGATCTTGCCGTTCGAGCCGGTGGCGGTCACCGGGACGGTCGCGTCCCCTGCCACCGCCGCCACGCCGGGCCGGCCGGTGACCTTGTCCAGCGGCACCTGCCCGTCCGGGACGGCGTAGACGTCGCCGGGGTCGGTCGTCCCGCCGAGCACCAGCACGTCGGCGCGGGCGTACTCGCTGGCGTCGGTGCCCGCCACCGCCTCCTGCGCCCGGAAGGTGAACTGCAGCGACCCGGCGATCAGCCCGATCGCGAACGTCGCCGCCAGCAGCGTGGCGGTCAGCTGCTTCCAGCCGCCGGTGAAGGAGCGGCGTGCGATGAGCCACATGGCGCGCTCAGCCCTCCATCCGCCGCATGGCGGCGTGGACCTGGTCGATGGTGGGGGAGTGCAGCTCGTAGACGATCATCCCGTCGGCGAGGAACAGCACCCGGTCGGCGTGCGCGGCGGCCAGCGGGTCGTGCGTCACCATGATCACCGTCTGCCGGTAGGCGTCCACGGCGGTGCGCAGGAACCCCAGCACCTCGGCGCCCGACCGCGAGTCCAGGTTGCCGGTCGGCTCGTCCGCGAACAGCACCTCGGGACGGGTCAGCAGCGCCCGCGCCACCGCGACCCGCTGCTGCTGCCCGCCCGACAGCTCGCTCGGACGGTGCCCCAGCCGCTCCCGCAGGCCGAGCGCGTCCACGATCGTGTCGAACCACCGCCGGTCCGCGCGCCGGTTCCCGAGCCGCCCGGTGAGCCGGATGTTCTCCTCCGCCGTCAGCATCGGCAGCAGGTTGAACGACTGGAACACGAACCCGAGCCGGTCGCGGCGGAGCTTGGTCAGCGCCGTCCGGGACAGCGTGGTGATGTCGACGTCGCCGATCAGGACGGACCCGGACGTCACCGCGTCCAGCCCGGCCATGCAGTGCAGGAACGTCGACTTCCCGGACCCGGACGGGCCCATGATCGCGGTGAACCGGCCGCGGGGGAACGCCGCCGAGACGCCGCGCAGCGCGGTCACCGCGCCGTCGCCCGTCCCGTACGACTTCACCACGTCGCGGGCCACGGCGACATGGTCGTGGACCTGCCCGGCCGGAGGTACGGCGGTTGTCTGGATCATGCCGTCCAGGAAACCGCCGCGGACCCCTCGGGCACAGTGACGCCCACTCCCGAGCCTCCGGTGGGGACAGCCCCACCTGCGGCTGGGGAGGAGCCCTCAGCGGCCCTCGAACGCGGGCTGCTCCTTCTTCAGGAACGCCGCGGTCGCGTTGCGGTGGTCGCTGGTCTTCTCGCACTCGTCCTGCAGCTCAGCCTCACGTTCGAGCGAGGACGCCAGGTCGTGCGTCGCGGCGAAGTCGAGCGCCGCCTTGACCGCGCCGTAGGAGACCGTCGGACCGGCGGCGAGGCGGCGGGCCAGCTCCACCGACGCGGGGGCCAGCTCGTCCGCCGGGACGACCCGGTTCACCATGCCCCACTCCAGCGCCTCGTCGGCCTTGATCGGCTCGCCCAGCAGCAGCAGCTCGGCGGCCTTGGCGCGGCCGACCAGCCGTTGCAGCGTCCACGACATGCCGCTGTCGGGCGCGAGGCCGATCCCGGTGAACGCGGTCGCGAACCGGGCCTTCTCGGACGCGACGATCAGGTCGCACGCGAACGCCAGCGACGCGCCCGCGCCCGCCGCCACCCCGTTCACCGCCGCGACCACCGGCTTCCGCATCCCCGCCAGCGCCAGCACGATCGGGTTGTAGTGCTTGCGGACGGTGTCGTCCAGCCCCTTCTCGGCGGCGAGGTTGTCGCCGTGCTCGCGCAGGTCCTGCCCGGCGCAGAACGCCCGTCCCGCGCCCGTGAGGACCACCGCGCGGGCGGCGGGGTCGGCGGCCGCGCGGACCACCGTCGCGCGCAGCAGCTCCTTCATCTCGACCGTCAGCGAGTTCATCCCGTCCGGGCGGTTGAGCGTGATCGTCCCCACACCGTCGGTCAGGTCATATAGCACGGTCTCAGCCATGGTCGTCCCCTCCGTCAAGCCGTCCGCCGATCCTCTCATCTTCCGATCTGGAGGCTGATCGTTACCACTTCGCGCCCGGAAGACGAGATAATGGACCACTACTGATGACGCGGATGCGACACGCGGCCACGCGGCCAACGGTGTGCGAAGGCCGCGGCCCTACGCAGGAAGGGGATACGCATGGCGGCGATGAAGCCGCGGACGGGAGACGGTCCGCTCGAAGTGACCAAGGAGGGACGCGGAATCGTCATGCGGGTCCCATTGGAAGGCGGCGGACGTCTCGTGGTCGAGCTGTCCGCCGACGAGGCCAAGGAGCTCGGCGAGGCCCTCAAGGGCGTCGTCGGCTGACGGCTCAGCCGTTCCCGGCTTGTTGGTGACGGTCCCGGCGGGGTATCGCCGGGGCCCTTGCCATTCCAGCACCAGAAAACCGACCGAACGAAACTGGGGGAATCTCCGCCATGCCCATCGAGACCCGCGTCCACGCCGCAGGCGGCACCGTGTCGCAGACCGCGGTCGACATCGACGCGGAGGTCGTGGCGGTGCCGGTCGGAGCGGGGCCGGTCGCGCCCGCCGCGGAGGTGGCGGGGTCGCTGCCGTTCACGCTGGACGAGCTGCTGGAGCTCCACCGGGCCAAGGGCGAGCCCGGCGAGATCACGGCGACCCAGGTCCGGCTCGGCGACCGGGTGCGGGAGCTGCTGCTGTACGGGGTGGGCGACGCGGCCCCGGCCGACCTGCGCAAGGCCGGCGCCGCACTGGCCCGCCGCGGCAAGGGCCGCACCGCGCTGGTCGCGGGCGTGCCCGCCGGCGACCTGGCCGCGTTCGTCGAGGGCGCGCTCCTCGCGGCCTACGAGTTCAAGATCGGCGCCGCGCCCGCGAAGAAGGCGCTCGGCACGCTCGCCGTCCTCACCGAGGCCGGTCCCGGCTCGGACGCGCCCGCGATCGAGCTGGGCGCCGCACGGGCCCACGCCACCGCGCTGGCCCGCGACCTCGCCAACACCCCGTCCCGCGAGAAGGACCCGTCGTGGCTCGCCGCGCAGGCCGAGCGGGTCGCCCGGCGCGATCACGGGGCCGCGGGCCTCACCGTCCGCGTGCGCGGCGAGAAGGAGCTGGTGGACGAGGGCTTCGGCGGCCTCGTCGCGGTCGGCGGCGGGTCATCGCGTCCGCCCCGCCTGATCGAGCTCTCCTACGTGCCGGACGAGCCGGCAGAGCGGCACGTCGTCCTCATCGGCAAGGGCATCACGTTCGACAGCGGCGGCCTGTCCCTCAAGCCGAACGAGGGCATGAAGACGATGAAGACCGACATGGCGGGCGGCGCGGCCGTCATCGCCGCGATGAGCGCGCTGCGCGGCCTCGGCGTCCGCGCCCGCGTCACCGGGCTGGTCGCGGCCGCGGAGAACATGCCGTCCGGGTCGTCCATGCGGCCCGGCGACGTGATCGCCCACTACGGCGGGACGACGTCGGAGGTGCTGAACACCGACGCCGAGGGACGGCTCGTCCTCGCCGACGCGCTCGCCTACGCGGCCGCCGCGCTCGCCCCCGACGTGATCGTGGACGTGGCGACCCTGACCGGCGCGGCGAAGGTCGCGCTGGGACTGCGGCACGCGGCGCTGTTCGCCAACGACGACGCGCTCGCCGGCGCGCTGACCGAGGCCGGCGCCGCGGCGGGGGAGCTGGTGTGGCGGCTGCCGCTCGTCGACGACTACCGCGCCGCGATCGACTCCGACGTCGCCGACATCAACAACATCGGGCGCGGCGGCTACGGCGGCGGCTCCATCACGGCGGCGCTGTTCCTGCGCGAGTTCGCCGGCGACCGCCCGTGGGCGCACCTCGACATCGCCGGTCCCGGCCGCTCCACGGCCGACGACGCCGAGCTCACGCGTGGCGCGACCGGCTACGGCACCCGCCTGCTCCTCACCTGGCTGACCTCCTGACCGACCGGCGGCCGGGTCACTTGGTGCGGCGGTCGATCACCGGGACGCGGCGGTAGCGCCTCGCCTGCTTGACGATCTGCGGGAGCGTCGCGTCCCAGTCCGAGAGCACCGCGAACGACCACGGAACCGCCTCCGCCGTGGACGGCACGTCCCGCAGCGTCAGCGCCACCAGCCGCGGCCGTTCCGACGTCCGCGCCATCTCCGCCAGCTCGGCGGACGGCAGGAACACCAGGTAGTCCTGCTCGCCGCGGCGGGTTCCGGCGGCGCCGCGCCGCAGCGCCACGATCGCCGCCACGTCCGGCCAGGGCAGCGCCCGCCCCGCCCGGCGAGGCAGCGGCCAGCGCGCCGGGCGCCGCACCCCGCCGCCGTCGAACTCCAGGACGGGACGCCGCGCCAGCATCCCCCCGGCGGACGCGAGCAGCCCGGCGCCGAACAGCCCGAGCCCCGCCACGCCCAGGATCATGATCGTGACGCTCGCCACCCCGGCGCCGCGCAGCGCGCCGCCCGTGATGAACGCCACCGACGCGAGGAACATGATCAGGAACGCGACGAGCCGCCACGTCCCCCGCCACGTCACCCGCTGCCGCACCGCGAACACCTCGCCGGCGGCGGCCTCCGGCTCGCCCACCGGCTAGTCGCGCTTCACCGCGCAGAGCAGCCCGTCGCCGACCGGGACAAGCAGCGGGACGAGCCGGTCGTCCTCGCGGATCATCCGGTGCACCTCGCGGATCGCCTCGGTGTCCGGGTCGCGCCGGTCGGGGTCGGCGACCCGGCCGCCCCACAGCGCGTTGTCGAACGCGACGACGCCGCCGGGCCGCAGCAGCCGCAGCGCGCCCGTCAGGTAGTCGGGGTACTCGCGCTTCTGCGCGTCGCAGAACACCATGTCGTACGCGCCGTCGGTGAGCCGCGGCAGCACCTCCAGCGCGGGCCCGATGATCATCCGGGTGCGGAAGGAGCCGAGGCCCGCCTCCGCGTACGCCTGCTTCGCCAGCCGCTGGTGCTCGGGATCGATGTCCACGCTCGTCAGCACCGCGTCCTTCGGCATGCCGCGCATCAGCCACACGCCGGACACGCCGCAGCCGGAGCCGATCTCCACGACCGTCCGGGCGCCGATCAGCGTGGCGAGGAAGCGCAGCGCCGCCCCGCCCGCCGGCCCGATCGGCGTCGCGCCGATCTCCTCGCCGCGGCGCCTGGCGTCCAGGAGCGGCTCGTCTTCGGGGAGGAAATCCTCCACATAGGCCAGTGTGGCCTGGTCGGCGTCGATGGCTGCCTCCTCGCGGGACCCCCGCCTGGCTCATGCTGGAAAGACCATATCGCTGACAGGGAACCGACTGGAGTTTCAGCGCGTTGTAACCAGAGCAGGAACCCGTCATGCGCGGGTTGAACCCACGAGAACCCAGTCGGTCCAGAACCGCCCCAGCCCAGGCGAGACCGTGCCGTTCCAAGGCGAGACCTTGGCTCACGAGAGAGGAACAGCCCGGCACCATGGGAGTCGCAGCACTCAGTTTCAGAAGCGCTGTGGGGGTCGGCCCCGGGCAGGGGCTTGCAAGCGTCGCGGGCACTCGCGAGAACGCCCCCGAGGCAGAGTGGGCGCCGCCGTCCTGGGACGAGGTCGTCCGCGAGCACTCCGCGCGCGTCTACCGGCTCGCGTACCGGCTGACCGGCAACCAGCACGACGCGGAGGACCTCACGCAAGAGGTCTTCGTCCGCGTGTTCCGTTCCCTGTCGAACTACACGCCGGGGACGTTCGAGGGCTGGCTGCACCGGATCACCACCAACCTGTTCCTCGACATGGCGCGCCGCCGCCAGCGGATCCGCTTCGAGGGGCTCGCAGACGACGCCGCCGAACGCCTCCAGGGCCGTGAGCCGACCCCGGCGCAGGCGTTCGACGACAGCAACTTCGACGCCGACGTCCAGGCCGCGCTCGACGCGCTGGCCCCCGAATACCGCGCGGCCGTGGTGCTGTGCGACATCGAGGGCCTGTCGTACGAGGAGATCTCCGCGACGCTCGGCGTCAAGCTGGGCACCGTCCGCAGCCGCATCCACCGGGGCCGCGCGCAGCTGCGCGCCGCGCTGGAGCACCGCGCGCCGACACGGCGCCGGCCCGGCACGCGGAACGAGTTCCAGCCCGCGGACGCCATGCTCATGGAAGCGGAGCTGGACGGCGGTGACGTGGACGGCAGGGGGACCGACGACGAGGACCAGGCCCTGCACGCGGCAGGCGGCCGGTCCCAGCCGGAGGGCGTGTAAAGCTGTGCTCACCGCGCGGTGACGGGACCGCGCGGATGACAGAACGGGAAAGACGGAGGCCGCGTGAGTTGTCTGGGGGAGCGTCTGACCGCTCTGGTCGACGGCGAGCTGGGACATGAGGAGCGCGACCGCGCCCTCGCCCACCTCGCGTGCTGCGACCATTGCAGGGACGAGGTCGCCTCGCTGCGCAAGCTCAAGGGCCGGCTGCGGGGGCTGGACGAGACCGACGAGCTTCCGTCCCCCGACTTCCTGATCCGGCTCCGCACCCTGCCCGCCGCCGCCGGTTCGCCGGCGCCCGGCGACGTCCCGGTGGAGCCCGCCCCGCGGGCCGAGCCGCTCGCGGGCGCCGCGGCCCAGCACACCGCCCGGCCGATCCGGTCGGCGTCCCGCCTGAGCAGGCAGCCGTCCCCCGCGCGCCCGCGCGACAACCGTCCCGCCGGACGCGGCGCCGCCGCCGCGCTGGCCGTCCAGCCCCGGCGCCGCTACCTGGTCATGGGCGCCGCGACCCTGTTCCTCGGCCTCGGCGGCGCGTCCTACGTCGTCGGCGGCGGCGAGGACCCGCCGACCGTCACCCCGGCGTTCGACCGCTACGCCGTCCAGCACGCGCTGACCTCGGGGGACGCGCCGATGACCGACCCGCTCACCGACCCGGTCAACCAGGTCCAGGTCTCCCCGGGGCCGTGATCGCGAAGACCGTGACCCGCCCGGGACGGCGCAGATCCGTCCTGGTCTGCGGGCTGGCGGGCGCGCTCGCCCTGGTCGCGGCGCTCGCCGGCGACCCGGCCGCGGCCCGGCGCGTCCGCAGCGACCCGGGCGCGGTGGGCCTGCTGCGCGCCGCCGCCGACGCCGCCCGCCGCGTCCCGTACGAGGGCAGGCGGTTCCTCACGACGTGGAACCGGAGCCGGTCCAGCACGTCCCGCGTCCTGGTGTCCCACACGCCGGGCGACGGCGTCCGCTACCGGTACGGCACGGGCGCCGGGGACGAGTACCGGCCCGACGCCGACACCGGCGACCTCACGGGCTTCACCGCGGAGACGCTCGACCTGCTGACCCGCAACTACTCGGTGGTCCGCGCGGCCGACTCGGCCGTCTGCGGCCGGACCGCCCGCGTCGTCGAGGCCCGCCGCGACGACGGCAGCCCCGCCGGGCGGTTCTGGATCGACTCCGAGACCGGGCTGATGCTGCACCGCGAGCTGATCGACGCCACCGGCCGCCGCGTGGTCGCCGCCGGGTTCAGCGAGATCAGCTACGCCGTGCCGGCGAAGGTCCCGGCGGCCTACGGCGTCGGCGTCCCCCGCGGCGGGGCCGCGCGCTTCCCCTCCTCCGGCGGCCAGGGCGCCGCGGCGGTGTGGAGCGACCGGCTGGACCGTGCCGACCTCGCCGCCCTCCGCGACCGCGGCTGGCACGTCCCCAAGGTCCTGCCGGGACGCCTCACCCTCCACGACGCGCGCCGCGACGCGGGCGGCGGCGCCGTCCACCTCAGCTATTCCGACGGCCTCGCCGCCGTCTCGGTGTTCGTGCAGCGCGGCACGATCGACGAGCGGGGCCTGTCCGGCTGGCGGAAGACCGCGCAGCGCGGCCGGACGATCTTCCACCGCGAGTCCCTGCGCCGCTGGGCGGTCTCCGCGGGCGACGGCTACGTGTACACGGTCCTCACCGACGCCCCGCTGAGCACCGCCGACGCGGTGGCCGCGAACCTGCCCCGCGACACCACCTCGTTCTGGACGCGCGTGTCCCGCGGCGCCCACCGCCTCGCCGCGGTCGCGAACCCCTTCGACTGAATGATCGACTTGGCTGAGCGCCCTGCCCGGAGGTCTTATGCTCGCCACATGCCGGGCCGGGCACGATGAGCACAGATGACGAGAACCATGCTCGGTAGGAGAGATGGGGATGACGGAAGACAACCGCGGGCCGGTCAGGGCGCCGTCGGACGACGAGGACGTCGTCCCCGGCCTGGAGCCTGAACGGCAGGAGGCGGCGGCTCCTCCCGAGACGGTGACCGACCAGGAGATCCCCGTGGACCCGCCGGTCGACACGCCGCCGGACCAGGACCCCGAGGCCGCGGCCCCGGACGCGTCCGACGACGACCCGGAGCCCGAACTCGACGAGCTCGGCCACGCCCTGGAGTCCGGCGACGACCCGGAGCTCGCCAACGGCGACCGGCTCGTCGCGGGCGGCTTCGCGCCGCCGGACTCGCTCGGCGGCCCGCCCGACACCAGCGAGGACGTCCTCTCCCGCGGCGGCCCGTCCGACATGGGGCCGCAGGAGGTCCCGCTGCAGGACGCCCCGCCGCGCGACATGCCGCAGCCGCCGCCCGTCCCGCTCGACAAGCCTCCCCTCGACCGGCCGTTCGCCGACCGGCCCGACGATCATGGACGGCCCGGGTTCGTCCCCTACGACCAGGACCCGAGGGCCGCGCAGGGCAGGCCGCCGTACGGCGGCGGCTGGCCGCAGCAGTCCCACCAGCAGGGCCCGCCGCCCCCGCCCGGGGCGGGCAGGCCGCCGATGGGGCCGCCGCCCGCGCCGATGGGCCCGCCGCCCGGCGGCCCGCGCCCGATGGGCTTCGGGATGCCGCCCGGCGGTGGCCCGAACTGGGCGCCCGTCCCGGCGCTCCCGTCGTCCTCGCGCGGCGGTCCGGGCCTCGGCCTCTTCGCGATCGTCGCGCTGATCATCGCGCTGGTGGCGGGCGCGGTCGGCGCCGGGGTCGGCGTGATCGCGACCGACGACGGCGACGACGGCGGCTCGGTCAGCCTCGGCGGCGGCAGCGACAGCGGCGAGGGCCAGGCGCAGGCCCGCCCGCCGGACTCGGTCGCGGGCGTGGCGCAGCGCGTGCTGCCCAGCGTCGTGAGCATCCGCGTGCCGTCCGCGCAGGGCGAGGTCGGCGGCACCGGCTTCATCGTCAACGGCGGCTACGTGATCACCAACAACCATGTGGTGGCGAACGGCGGCGGGCAGATCCAGATCGTCTTCAACGACAAGAAGATGCTGCCCGCGACGGTCAAGGGCGCGGACGCCAGCTCGGACGTCGCCGTCCTCAAGCCCGAGGGCCAGCACTCGCTGCCCGCGCTCACCGTCGGCGACTCCAGCAAGATCGCCGTCGGCGACCCGGTGATCGCGATCGGCTCCCCGCTCGGCCTGCAGGGCTCGGTGACCACCGGCATCGTCAGCTCCCTGAACCGCGCCGTGCCCACGCAGGGCGAGGGCGGCGGCGACGCGTCCTTCCTCAACGCGATCCAGACCGACGCGGCGATCAACCCCGGCAACTCGGGCGGCCCGCTGGTGGACGCGAAGGGCCGCGTGATCGGCATCAACACCGCGATCGCCACGCTCGGCGGCGGGGGCCTCGGCGGCGAGCAGCAGAGCGGCAGCATCGGCCTCGGCTTCGCGATCCCGATCAACCAGGGCAAGCGGGTCGCCGAGGAGATCATCAGGTCGGGCAGCGTGCGCCAGGCCAAGCTCGGCGTGCTCCCCGACCCGCGCTTCCAGGACGGCGGCGCCCGGATCATGCCGCAGGCCGTCAACGGGCAGGACCCGGTGACCAAGGGCGGCCCGGCCGACAAGGCGGGCCTGAAGCCCGGCGACGTGATCACCAAGGTGGACGGCAAGCCGATCGAGGACGCCACCGACCTGATCGCGCAGATCCGCAGCCGCGCGCCCGGCGACAAGGTCAAGGTCACCTACCGCCGCGACGGCCAGGAGAGCACGGTCGAGGTGACGCTCGGCTCCGACTGACCCCGCGGGCGGCCGATCCCGGCAGGGTGACGCCGATCTTGGCAGGGATGTTCAGGTCCGGTTCATCCGGGCTCGGGATACGCTGGGGGGACCGGTCCGCCGCAGGGCCGGTCCCCTTCGGCGGCGTGTGGAGGACGGGTTGTTCGACGTCGGACTCGGTGAGATGGCGGTGCTCGTCGTCCTCGCCCTGGTGATCTTCGGGGACAAGCTGCCCCAGGTCGCCGGGCAGGCGGGCCGGATGCTGCGGCAGTTCCGCCAGATGGCCAACTCCGCCAAGGCGGACCTGCAGGAGGGCCTCGGGCCGGAGTTCAAGGACTTCGACATCGCCGACCTCAACCCGAAGACGTTCGTCCGCAAGCACCTGCTCGAAGACGACGACGACTTCCCGAACAGCAAGAACGGCCTGTTCGACGACGAGCCCGCGATGGCCCCGGCAGGCGGCGAACTCGCCTACGGCGAACGCCCGCCCTTCGACTCGGAAGCGACCTGACTCCTCGACCGAACCTCAGCCGGGGTCACGGGTCGTGCGGCCGGAGGCGCCCAGCGCCGGAGGTCGCACGGCCCGCCGAGCCGGGCGACCGCAGCGACACGTCGGCGACCCGCACGGTCACGGCGAACCCGCACCGTGGCGTGAGGATCGACCGGCTCGTGACGGGGGTTCCAGGGGGTCGCCCCCCTGGGAGTGAGGTCAGTCCCGCTTGGGGGCGATTCCTAGGGACATTCCGGCGAGGCCGCGGCTGCGGCCCGCGAGGGTGTCGGCGATGGTGCGGAGTTCCTTGGCGGCGCCGGCGTCCGGGTCGGACAGGACCAGCGGGACGCCGTTGTCGCCGCCCTCCCGCAGGCGCGGGTCGATCTGCACCTGGCCGAGCAGCGGGACGCGGGTGCCGAGCGTCTTGGTCAGGGCGTCCGCGACCGTCTGGCCGCCGCCCTCGCCGAAGATGTGCTGCCGCTCGCCGCAGTGCGGGCACGTCAGGTACGACATGTTCTCGATCACGCCGACGACCTGCTGGTGGGTCTGCGCGGAGATCGCACCGGCCCGCTCGGCGACCTCGGCGGCCGCCTGCTGCGGGGTGGTGACCACGAGGATCTCCGCGGACGGCAGCAGCTGCGCCACGGAGATCGCGATGTCGCCGGTGCCGGGCGGCAGGTCCATGAGGAGGATGTCGAGGTCGCCCCAGTAGACGTCCGCGAGGAACTGCTGCAGCGCCCGGTGCAGCATCGGCCCGCGCCACACGACCGGCTGGTTCCCGGCGGTGAACATCCCGACGGAGATCACCTTCACGTCGTGCGCGGATGGCGGCATGATCATGTCCTGGACCTTGGTGGGCGAGCCCTCGACGCCCAGCATCCGCGGCACCGAGTGGCCGTAGATGTCGGCGTCCACGACCCCGACCTTGCGGCCCTGCGCGGCCAGCGCGGCGGCCAGGTTCACCGTCACCGACGACTTGCCGACGCCGCCCTTGCCGCTCGCGATCGCGTACACCTTGGTCAGCGAGTTCGGCTTGGCGAACGGGATCTCCTTGGCGGGCTCGCCGCCGCGCAGCTTGGTCTGCAGGTCCTTGCGCTGCTCCTCGCTCATGACGTCCAGCTCGACCTCGACGGCGGTGACGCCGTCCAGCTTCGACACGGCCTCGCGGACGTTCCTGGTGATGGTGTCCTTCATCGGACACCCCGCCACGGTCAGGTACACGCCGACGCGGACGGCGCCGCCGGCGGCGATGTCGACGCTCTTGACCATGTCGAGCTCGGTGATCGGCTTGCGGATCTCCGGATCGATCACGGTGGAGAGCGCCGCGGTCACCTGCTCGGTCGTCAACTGGGAGGCCATGCCCCCATGGTATGAACCGGACGCCCCTCCCTCCTAATCAGGGTGTCCCACCGCACAGGACGTGTCCCCGTGTTCATCGCGCGGGCAGCGGCGCCGCCGTACGATCGGGTCCGTGACTAGCAGCACCCTCTCGGCCGCCGAGCTGATCGTCTGGCGCACCATGCTCCGCGCCCAGGCGCTCGTCTCCCGCCGGGTCCAGGCCGACCTGCTGGACCGCCACGACCTCGCGCTCGGCTCCTACGAGGTGCTGATGCACCTCGGCGAGGCCCCGGCGGGACGGCTCCGGATGAACGACCTCGCCGACCGCGTCCTGCTGTCCCGCAGCGGCCTGACCAGGCTCGTCGACCGGCTGCAGCGCGAGGGGCTCGTCGTCCGGCAGTCGTGCACGAGCGACGCGCGCGGGCTGTACGCCGTCCTGACCGCCGCCGGGCGGGCCCGGCTCGAGGAGGCGACCCCGACCTACCGGCAGGGCGTCCGCGACTACGTGCTCAGCCGGCTGGACGAGCCCGACCTGCGCGCCCTCGGCGCCATCCTGGACAAGCTCGCCGACGAGGAGATCCCCGCGTAGCCGCTCAGCGGGGCGTTTCCTTGGCGTCCAGCTCCTTCATGATCTGCTGGAGCTCGGAGCGGAGGAAGTCGCGGGTGACGACCTCGCTCACCGCGACCCGCAGCCCGGCGATCTCCCGGGTCAGGTACTCGGTGTCGGCCATGCTCCGCTCGTTCCTGGAACGGTCCTGCTCGTACTGGACGCGGTCGCGGTCGTCCTGCCGGTTCTGCGCCAGCAGGATCAGCGGCGCCGCGTACGACGCCTGCAGCGACAGCATCAGCGTCAGGAAGATGAACGGGTACGGGTCGAACTTCAGGAACGACGGCGCGGCCAGGTTCCACACGATCCAGACGGTGACGAACCCCGTCATGTAGACGAGGAAGCGGGCCGTCCCGAGGAACCTCGCGATCCGCTCCGACAGGCGCCCGAAGGACTCGGGATCGTAGTGGACGCGCGGCACGAACGTCCGGCGGATCTCCCTCGGCTGGTCCAGGCGAGCGGGCATCTGGCGTGTCGTCATTGCATGTCCCCCCGGAGAGCCTCTTCCTCGGGATCGCGGTCCGCGGACTCGTCCGCGGCGGCGTCCATCACGGCCTCCCGCCAGTCCTCGGGCAGCAGGTGGTCGAGGACGTCGTCGATCGTCACCGACCCCAGCAGGTGGCCGTTCTCGTCCACGACGGCCCCCGCGACGAGGTTGTAGGTGGCCAGGAACATCGCGACGGCCTCCAGCGACATGGTCGGCCGGAGCGTGTCCAGTTCGGCGTCCACGATGCCGCTGACCAGCGTCGGCGGCGGTTCGCGCAGCAGTTTCTGGAAGTGCACGGTGCCGAGGTACCTGCCGGTCGGCGTCGCGGTCGGCGGCCGGCACACGTACACCTGCGCGGCGAGGGCCGGGTTCATGTCGGGGCGGCGGATCAGCGCGAGCGCCTCGGCGACGGTCGCGTCCGGCGGGACGACCACCGGCGCGGTCGTCATCAGCCCGCCCGCCGACTGGTCCGGGTAGGTCAGCAGCCGCCGCACCGGCGCCGCCTCGTGCGGCTCCATCAGCGTCAGCAGCTGCTCCCGCTGCTCGGTGGGCAGGTCGCCGAGCAGGTCGGCGGCGTCGTCGGGGCCCATCGCCTCCAGGACGTCGGCGGCCCGGTCCACGCCGAGCTTGCCGAGGATCTCGATCTGGTCGTCCTCCGGCAGCTCCTCCAGGATGTCGGCGAGCCGCTCGTCGTCGAGCGCGACGGCGACCTCCGCGCGCCGCTTCTCCGGCAGCTCGTGGATGATGTTGGCGAGGTCGGCGGGCTTCATCCGCTCGAACGCGGCGATCAGCCCGGCGGCGCCCTGCCCGTGCTCGACGGCGGAGAACCCCTCGACGTCGTCCCAGTTCACGACGAGGCTCTCCCCGCGTTTGCGGAGTCCACGCCCCGTCCGGCGGCGGACGGCGACCTTGCCGACCAGCCAGTCGCGGGTCCGGGTCGGCTCCATCGCGACGTCGACGACGGCGACGGGCTCGCCGGTGTCGCGGAACCGGACCGTCCGGTCGAGCATCTGCCCGATGACGAGCGTCTCCGACTCGCGCTTCTGGAACCGGCGGACGTTCAGCCGCCCGTCGAAGATCACCGCGTCCGCCTCGAACACCGTCACGCGCGTGATCGGCAGGAACACGGTGCGGCGCCCCGCGACCTCCACCACCAGCCCCAGCACCCGCGGCGGCCGCGGCGCCAGGCGCAGCGCGGCCACCACGTCGCGGACGCGTCCGACCTGGTCACCGGCCGGGTCGAACACCGCGACGCCCGCGAGCCGGGCGATGAACACCCGCGTCGGAGCTCCGCTCATGGTCCGGACACTACCCATGATCGACCCGCTGATCCGGGACAAAGGGGGGTGATACGGGGCGCGAGACCTCGTGAGAAGCTGAGGACCGTGAGCGACGTGATGACGGAGCCGTTCGAGGAGCACCGCGGCCTGCTGTTCGCGGTCGCGTACCGGATGCTGGGCACGGCCGCCGACGCGGAGGACGCCGTCCAGGACGCGTGGCTGCGCTGGTCCGCGGCCGACCGGGGGAGCGTCGCCGACCCGAAGGCGTACCTCGTCCGGATCACCACCAACGTCGCGCTCGACCGGCTGCGGTCGGCGCGGGTGCAGCGCGAGACCTACGTCGGGCCGTGGCTGCCCGAGCCGATGCTGACCTCGCCGGACGTCGCCGCCGAGGGCGCCGAGCTGGCCGAGTCGGTGTCGATGGCGATGCTCGTCGTGCTGGAGACGCTGAGCCCGCTGGAGCGGGCGGTCTTCGTCCTCAAGGAGGTCTTCGGCTACCCCTACGCCGAGATCGCGGAGGCGCTGGACCGCTCGGAGGCGTCGGTGCGGCAGCTCGGCACCCGCGCCCGCAAGCACGTGGAGGCGCGGCGGCCCCGCTTCGAGGCCGGCGGCACGGAGCGGCGGGCCGCCACCGAGCGCTTCCTGGAGGCGGTGCTGGGCGGCGACATCAACCGGCTCATGGAGGTGCTGGCCCCCGACGTGACGCTCTGGACGGACGGCGGCGGCAAGGTCAGGGCGGCCCTGCGCGTCATCCACGGCGACCGGAAGGTGGCCCGCTGGCTCACCGGCGTCACCGGCCAGCCCTACGCGGGCGTCCAGCCCGAGGACATGCGGATCCGGGGCGTCCACCTCAACGGCGAGCCCGCCCTCGTCGTGGAGGGCCCGGACGGCCGCCCCATCGGCACGATCAGCGTGGAGCTGGACGAGGACGAGCACGTCCGGGCCGTGCACCTCGTCGCCAACCCCGACAAGCTGGCCGCCATCGCGGCGGGCCGCCACCTGCCGATGTGACCGTCGCGGTCCTCGCCGCCGGGCGGCGTGGCGGCGGCTACCGGTCGACGTGGCGGCGTTTGCCGCCGAACAGGCGCGGCGGCGGCCCCGCCGTCGTCGCGGGCGTCGGGACGGGACGGACCGTCGCGTACTCCTCCGCCGCCTCCACGACCTCCTCGGCCGGGGTGAGCCGGACGATCCACGACTCGGTCGTCCACCGCTCCACCTGGCCCTCGTGGGACCGGGCGTTCAGCCGGTCCTTGGCCAGCATCGGCGTCACGGCGTCCCACAGCTCGGATCTCGGCTCGACGACCTCGGCGTCGGCGGCGAACGTGAGCAGCCGCCCGCCCTTGTCCTTGCTGCGCAGGATCACCGTCACCCGCGCGGCGTCCGGCAGGCCGGGCAGCGGCTGCTCGCCCTCGCCGCCGGTCAGCACGTACGCCGACCCCTCGTGCCACACATGCCAGGCGGCCCTGGGCTGCGGAAGGCCGGGCAGGTCCAGCCACAGCAGCCCCGACTTCTTGGCCGCCTCCTCCACCAGCGCCGCGTTCAGCTCACCCATGTGGAGAGGGTCTCACATCGCCCGGATAGCATCCGGGCCATGCGCGCCCGACGAACCACCCTCTCCGTCCCTGCCAGCAACCCCCGCTTCATCGAGAAGGCGCAGGGCCTGCCCGCCGACGAGGTCCTCCTCGACCTGGAGGACGCCGTCGCGCCGTCCGCCAAGGAGGAGGCCCGCAAACTCGTCGTCGCCGCGCTGAACGAGGGCGACTGGACCGGCAAGACGCGGGTGGTGCGGATCAACGACCTGGACACCCACTGGGCGTACCGGGACGTGATCGAGGTCGTGGAGGGCGCCGGCGCCAACCTCGACGCGATCATGCTGCCCAAGGCGCAGGACGCCGGGCACGTCCAGTGGCTCGACCGGCTCCTCACCCAGATCGAGCAGGCCGTGGGCCTGCCCGCGGGCCGCATCGGCATCGAGGCCCAGATCGAGGACGCCCGCAGCATGGTCAACATCGACGCGATCGCCGCGTCCTCGCCCCGGCTGGAGTCGCTCGTGCTGGGGCCGGGCGACCTGATGGCGTCCCTCAACATGAAGACGCTCGTCGTCGGCGAGCAGCCGCCCGGCTACACCGAGGGCGACGCCTACCACTACATCCTGATGCGGATCCTGATCGCCGCCCGAGCCCACGACCTGCAGGCCATCGACGGGCCGTACTTCAACATCAAGGACGTGGACGCGTTCACGCGGGTCGCGCAGCGCGCCGCCGCGCTCGGCTTCGACGGCAAATGGGTGCTGCACCCGACGCAGATCGAGGCCGGAAACGCGGTGTTCGCCCCGTCCCAGGACGACTACGACCGCGCCGAGCTGATTCTCGACGCCTACGAGCACTCCGTGAACGTCGAGGGGCGCGGCGCCGCGCGGCTCGGCGACGAGATGATCGACGAGGCGTCCCGCAAGATGGCGCTCGTCGTCGCCGCGAAGGGCCGCGCCGCCGGAATGACCCGCACGCCGTAGTCCTGCGGCGCGGCGCTTGGAGATGCGCCACCGGGGAACTGACACCCCGTACGATTCGTCCCACGTAGGCGAGGCATTACGGGAGGGTCGCACGTGTCAGAACCAGGGGACGCCGAAGGCTGGGCCCCGCTCGACCCCGACCTTCCCACCGGCCGATCACCAGAGCCACCCGCCGAGCAGCAGCCCCCGCAGCCGCCGCGCCCACCAGAACAGCCGCAACAGCCGCAACAGCCGCAACAACCGCAACAGGCGCAACAGGCGTTCCCGCAGCATCCGCAGCAACCGCCCGCATGGGGGCAGCAGTACGGCGCGCCTCAGCAACCGCAGTCTCCCTACGCCCAGCCGCCCTACCCGCAGGGCCCCTACGCGCCCGGTCCCTATGGGCAGGAGTACGGCGCGTACGGCGGGTACGGCCCGCCGCCGGTGAAGCGGGACTGGAAGGTGGACGCGCCCAAGGGGAGCCCGTTCCACCGGCTGGCGCGCACCGACGTGCACCGGTGGTGGCGGCCGCTGGTGGGGACGCTGGTGATCGCGGCCGCCGGCATGAGCCTGGCCCTCGGCCTCATGATCGTCGGAATGATCGTCCGGGTGGCGGCGACGGGCGAGCTGCCCGAGTCGTCCGGGCCGGAGTCGGACTCGATCTTCGGAGACGAGACGGCCGACCTGGCGTTCAACCTGGCGGCGCTCGCGGTGTTCCTGCCCGTGGCGCTGTTCGCGGCGTGGGGGATCCAGCGGCGGCGTCCCGGCACGCTGTCGTCGGTCGCCGGACGACTCCGCTGGCGCTGGATGCTGGCGTGCTCCGGCCTGGCGATCCTGTTCTGCGTCGTGTCGTACGGGACGTCGATCCTGGCCGGCGTCTCCCTGGACGACCAGTCCGACGGGAACGAGCAGTGGGTCGGCTGGGGCGACTTCATCCTCCCGGCGATCGTGATCGTCCTGCTGGTGCCGTTCCAGGCGACGGCGGAGGAGTACGTGTTCCGCGGCTGGATGCTCCAGGCCGTGGGCGCCTGCACGCTGGAGAAGGCCAAGCGGCGCGTCGGACTCGCGCTCAGCGTCGTGTTCCGCACCCCGTGGCCCGGCATCGTCGTCGGCTCGGCGCTGTTCACGTCCGGGCACGGCTACACCGGCTGGGGCATCCTCGACATCTTCGCCTTCGGCGCGATCGCCGCGTGGCTGACCGTGAAGACGGGCGGGCTGGAGTCGGGCATCGCGCTGCACGTGTTCAACAACCTGATGGCGTTCCTGCTCCCGGCGGCGGTCGGCGAGCTGGACATCGAGCAGGGCGGCGTCCCGTGGCAGGTCGTCGTGGCCGACGTCGTCCCGATGGCGCTGTACGCGGCGGCCGTGGTCTGGCTGGCGCGGCGGATGCGGGTCCAGACCGTCACGACCGGCCCGGACGACGAGGACGACGTGCCCGTCACCGCCGAGCCCCAGTCGACCTCGATCTCATAGCAGCCCCCACAGGACGAGCGCGTCCAGCAGCCCGTCCGTGACGGGCAGGTGCCGCAGCTCCTCCGGCGAGATCCACCGCACCTCGGACGCGTCATCCCCAGCACGGAGCTCCCCGCCGACCATGGTCGCCGCGTAGTCGTGGATCTCGTAGACGACGCCGCCCGGCCCCGGGCGCTCCACCGTCCCGATCTCCACGCCGGCGACGACGTCCAGGCCCGTCTCCTCCTTGAGCTCCCGCGCGACCGCCGCCGGGTCGTCCTCGCCGGGCTCGACCCGTCCGCCCGGGATGGACCACAGACCCTCGCCCGGCGGACGGCCCCGCCGCACCATGAGCAGCCGCCCGTCCTCGTCCCGGACGATCCCACCGACACATCGCACCCGCATGCCCCCATATTGCCGCTCCTTGCCCAGGGGCGGACCCGGCCGAACTTGACGAACCCGGACGTCGCCGCGCAGGGTGGGTAGTCATGAGGGCGGAGCCCACCTGCCCGCGATGCGCGGGTCCCGTGCAGGCCCCGGGACTCTGGTCGAGCGACTGGATCTGCGGCGTGCACGGCGCCGTCCTGCCGAGGCAGCCGTCCAAGCGACCCGGCCCGGACGGGCTGGCCGCCGTGCTGCGCGACACGAGAGTCCCCGTCTGGACGCCCTGGCCCCTTCCGCTGGGCTGGCTCGTCACGGGCTTCGCCACGGTCGGGGACGACCGTTCGGGCGCGCGGGCGACGGCCGTGGCCGCGTCCGGGCCGGGGCTGGTCAGCGGACCCGCCGACCTGGTGCTGATCGCCGAGCAGCCCGGCGTCGGCCTCGGCGCCCACTACGCGGGCCTGGACGGCGCCGACCCCGGCGAGGTGTTCGACGGCAGCCCCCCGCACGTGAAGCTCGACATCAGCGGCCCGGCGGCGACCTGCGGGCACACGGTGCCAATGTGGTCGGTCGGCGAGAGGGCCGACCGCGCCGTCTACGTCGGGGAGGCGATGGGCGACTGGCTGTGGGCGGCGCTGTGGCCGGCCGACGCCGGCGTCCTCATGCTGCAGCGCCAGAACCTCCTCGACCTGCGCGAACCCGGCATGGAGATCGACCTCCCGTACGGCGCCCACAGCCCCCGCCTCGATGACTGACACGAGCGAGGCGACTCACGCGATGCGCATCGACCTGCACAGCCACAGCGACGCGTCCGACGGCACCCGGCCGCCCGCCGAAGTCGTCCGGAGGGCGCGGGAGCGCGGGCTGGACGTCCTCGCGCTGACCGACCACGACACCGTCGCGGGCTGGGACGAGGCCGCCGCCGCGCTGCCGGACGGCCTGACCCTCGTCCCCGGAATCGAGCTGTCGTGCCATGAGGACGGCCGCAGCCTCCACCTCCTCGGCTACCTGTTCGACCCGGACGAGCCCGAACTGGCCGCCGAGCTCGCCCGGATCCGGAACGACCGGCTGATCAGGGCCCAGGGCATGGTCGACCGGCTCCGCGGCCTCGGCGTCGACGTCACCTGGGGCATGGTCCGCGCGCTGGCCAAGGGCGAGGCGGTCGGACGTCCGCACATCGCGCGGGCCATGATCGAGGCGGGCGCGATCGAGACGCACGACGAGGCGTTCACCGAGCAGTGGATCGCGCAGGGCGGCCGCGCCTACGTCGAGCGCTACGCACTCGACCCGGTGCGGGCGATCGGGCTCGTCCGCGCGGCCGGGGGAGTGTGCGTCCTCGCGCATCCGCGGGCGCGGCGCAGCGAGTACGTGTTCTCCGACGAGGTGATCGAGCGGCTCGCCGCCGCCGGGCTCGCCGGGATCGAGGCCGACCATCCCGACCACGTCCCCGAGGACCGCGCCCGCCTCCGCGGGCTCGCCGCCGCGCTGGGCCTCGCCGCGACCGGGTCCAGCGACGACCACGGCGCCCCGACCGGCGACCGGCTCGGCTCCGAGACGACCGGGCCGGAGGCGTTCGCGCAGCTCATCGCGGGCGCGTCCGGCGGTGATCTCCGTGTGCCGGATCGGGGTCGCGAAGCACGGTAGGGTGCCTTGCGTGGACGCGCGCATCGAACAGGTTGTGACGTCGGGGAAGCTGACCCTGGACGACACCGAGTACGACGTCGAGAACAACACCTACATCGTCGGCGACGACGACGAGGTCATCGTGATCGACCCGGCGTTTGACGCCGAGGCCATCCTCAGCGAGGTCGGCGACCGCGAGGTCATGGCCGTCCTGCTCACCGACGGCAACGAGCACCACCTCAACGCGGTGCTCGAAGTCGCCGCCGCCGGTGAGGAGGACGAAGAGAACTGGGCTCCCATCGCGCTGCACCGCGCCGACCGGCTGCTGTGGCGCGAGTACTTCGCCCGCCTCGCCAAGGAGGAGGACGACGAGGACGACGCCAAGGCGCTCCGCTCCCTCGAACCCGACATCTGGCTGGAGGACGGCGGCGTCTTCGAGATCGCCGGCGCGCAGCTGGACATCGTGCACACCCCCGGCCACACGCCCGGCAGCGTCTGCGTGATCAGCGAGCAGCTCGACTCGCTGCTCTCCGGCGACACGCTGCACCGCGGCCGTCCCGGCTCCATCGGCGGCGTCTACGAGGACCTGCGCAAGCAGCTCAACTCGATCGGCGCGCTGCTGACCCCGCTGCCGAAGGACCTGAAGGTCCTGCCCGGCCAGGGCGAGGAGACCACGGTCGGCGAGGAGGACGCCCGCTGGGAGACGTGGGGCTCGCTGGCGCAGGAGTCCGACGACTAGCGGTGGAGCAGCTCGGCTTAGAGGGCATGCCCCGGCGGCTGTACACGTGCACGCCGTCACGGCTCAACGCGTGGCTGGACTGCCCGCGGCGCTACCGGATGACGTATCTGGATCGTCCGATGCCGCCGAAGGGTCCGCCGTGGGCGCATAACAGCGTGGGCGCTAGCGTCCATAACGCGCTCGCGGGGTGGTGGCGGCTGCCCGTCCACGAGCGCACCCCCGAGGCGGCCGGACGGCTCCTCGCCCGGGGCTGGCTGACGGACGGCTTCCGCGACGAGGCCCAGTCCGCCGAATGGCGCGACCGGGCCCGCGACATGACCGAACGCTACGTCGCGGGCCTCGACCCGTACGACGAGCCGCTCGGCGTGGAACGCACCGTCGCGACCCGCACCGACCGCATCGCCGTGTCGGGCCGCATCGACCGGCTGGACGCCCGCGGCGCCGAGCTCGTCGTCGTCGACTACAAGACGGGACGGCACGTCCTCACCGCCGACGACGCCCGGGGCTCCCTGGCCCTGGCGATCTACGCCGTCGCCTCGTCCCGCGTGCTGCGCCGCCCCTGCCGCCGCGTCGAGCTGCACCATCTCCCGTCCGGCGAGGTCGCGGCGTGGGAGCACACCGACGAGTCGCTGGCCCGCCACATCCGCCGCGCCGAGTCGATCGCCGCTGAGGCCGCCGAGGCGGACGAGACGTACCGCGCCCGGGTCCCGAAGCCCCGCCGCGGCGAGACGCGTGCCGCGGGCTCCGAGGCGATCCGGGTGGACCACGCCCCGCACGACGACCTGTTCCCGCCCCGTCCGGGCAACTTGTGCTCGTGGTGCGACTTCGCGCGCCATTGCCCGGAAGGCCAAGAGGCGGCCCCACGCAAGGACCCCTGGTCCGCCCTGCCTGTAGACGTCGCCTAGCTGTGCCGGGCCCTGGGGCGGGCCGGTCAGGAGGCTGTGGCGAGGGCGTTCTGGGTGCCGGACGGCCAGCGGCGCGGGTCGCGGAGCCCGTAGAGGCCCTTGCTCACGTCGTAGCCGTCCGCCGCGAGCCGCTGCCGGGCGCGTCCCAGCATCTCGCGGGTGTTCTTGGCGAAGGCGTAGTCGTGCAGCCGCTCCGGCATCGAGTTCATCGCCAGGCGAAACGACCTGAGCGCCGCCGTCGCCGCCGGCTGCGGCACTTCGGGCAGCGCCCCGTACATCCGGCGGGCCCAGTCCGGCAGCGTGTAGTAGCAGAGCGCGCCGAACGGGAAGTAGCCGGGCTTTCCGGGCGCGAGGAACTTGAGGTTCTCCGGCATCGTCGGCCACATCAGGAATCGGACGGTGGCCGCGGCCTCGTCCGTCACCCGGAGTCGGGGCCGCATCTCCGCGAAGTACGCCTCCATCTCGGCGACGCTGCCGGGCACGTCCTCCGCGTGCAACCCGACGAACGCGGCGGACCGGCGCTGCTCGTCCAGATACCTGTCGGCCATCGCGCCGGTGAGCGGCAGCCCGGCGCGGCGCGCCACCTCCAGGTACGAGTAGACCTCTGCGCAGTGCACCCACCGCAGCAGTTCGGGCTGGTCGAGGCGTTCCTTCTTGCCCGTGTCGTGGTTGAGGATGCGCAGGCTCCGGTGGATCTCCCGGACGCGGAAGGCCGCCTTCTCGATCTCCTCCGGGCTCCCGAACGTGCCGATCCCGACGAAGTCGGCGGTGCGCTGGAGCCGTCCGAACGGGTCGTCCTGGAAGTTGGAGTTCTGCCAGACGCCCCACATGGCCAGGGGGTGCAGCGCCTGCAGCATGAGGCTCCGCACTCCGCCGACCCACATGGACCGGTCGATGTGGACGCGCCAGGTGACGCTCTCGGGGGGCTGGACGGTCGCGGGCATGCACACCTCCGTGAGACAAACTCACGTAAGTGTGTCATTACTTCTGGCGTCCCGCGACACCGCCCCCGGGTCGGTTCAGTTCTGCCAGATGGATCGGCAGTGCTCGTCCAGCCACTTCACGCACTGGTCGTGCGTCAGGCCCGCGTAGTCGAACGGGTAGGGGCCGTGCGGACCGGTGATCAGGTCCAGCGAGTCGGGACGGGCGATGAACACCGTCTCCAACTGGGCGTTCGTGCCGCGCCCGTACTCCGCGGGGAAGAAGAACTCCAGCTCCTGCCAGAACTTCGACGTCTGGTTCCGTCCGCCGTTGACCCGCCCCGTCTTGACCTCGGCCTCGTCGAGCCGGAACCCGAGCGCCTCGTAGGCGCCGAAGAAGAGGTCCTGGGCGGGCAGCGCGCGCACCGCGATCTCGTCGAAGTCGCCCCGGTCGACCGCGTTGTCGATCTCCAGGATCGTCCGGACGGCGGCCCGCGTCCCGCGCATCCTCCGGCCCTGGGCGTGCGTGATCGGCATCTCCCACGGCACCTCGATCGCGAGCCGGTGCTCCCGGCCCTCGCCCGCCGCAAGGTCGAAGGCCGGGAGGGCCTGGGAGGCGACCACCCCCGGGTTGTCCCAGCTCTTCTCGGTCGGCTCCGCCGCCTCGACCCGGGTGACGAGCTGGACGGCGATCCGCTCGATCCTGACGCCGGCTCCGCCGCCCTTGACGGTCACCTTGGCGTGGAGGGTTCCGCCGGGCGTGACCTCGTCCGATTCCAGGATCGTCGTGACTTCTGGCGCGTTGATGCCGAGCGTGCTGAGGATCGTGCGAAACGCCATGTGCGCCTACCTCCGGAACGGTCCCAAGCGGACGCCCCAGAGTAGGGTCTGGGGCGTCCGCCGAACCGCTTTCCACGCCAAACCGCCACTTCCGGCCACGGCGGGAGAAGTCAGCCGATCGCGTCCAGCACCTCGCGGAACCGGACGGCGAACGCGGCGGGGTCCTCGGTGAACCCGATGTGCCCGCCGGGGAACAGCACGGGCTCGACGCCGAGCGCGCCCGCGAGCGCCCTGGACGCCCGGTCGCAGAGCTCCCCGCCCGAGTTCTCGCCGATGCCGACCACGACCCGCGTCCCCGCCGACGTCAGCGCGGCGAGATCGGGCTTCCAGAACGTCGTCTCGCGCAGCTCGTGCTCGAACCAGCGCCGCTCGTCGGCGACCTGCCGCGGATCGCGGTCCCCGCCGAACATGTGCTCCAGCGCGCCCGGCGGCAGCTGGATGTTCGCCTGCGCCATGAACTTCCCCCACGCCCCGAGCACGTCGCCGTCGAGGTAGGTGGCGACCAGATCGTCCGTCCCCTTGTGGAGCTCGTCGCGGTCGTCCAGCAGCTCGACCAGCGGCGGCTCATGCGCGACGACCGCCCGGACGCGCTCCGGATGGGCCTGCGCGAGCGCCAGCACCGAGCACGCCCCGCCGCTGGAACCCAGCGCCACGGCCGGTCCCGCGTCCACGTGCTTGATGAGCGCGGCGAGATCGGCGGCGCGCAGCGGCGGCGTCGAGTCCTGCGCTGGATCGTCGACCGGGCTCCGGCGGATGCCCCGGGGATCGGTCGTGAGGACGGTGTGGTCGGCGGCGAGCAGCTCGGCCAGCGGCTCGAACGCCTCCGCGTCCATGGGCGCACCGGCGAGCACCACGAGCGGCCCGCTGCCGCGCACCTCGTAGTGCAACCGCGCGTCGGAGACCCGCAGCGTGGACGGAACAGCTGTCATCAATCCTCCCGGCGAATGAACGGTTCACGAGTTCGAGGTACAGACCCGCGAACCCGTCCGAACTCATCGCCGAGACGGCGACCCGTTCATCGCCGGTCGGTCAGTGCATGGCCGGTCGGTCAGTGCATGCCGGTCGGTCAGTGCATGGCCGGTCGGTCAGTGCATGGCGGGCTGCTCGTCCTTGAGCATGCCGCGGATCTCCTCCCGGAACTCCGGCGTGTCGTCGTGCCCGTGCACCGACGCCGCGTGCTCGGCGGCGGCGCGGACGACCTCGTCCTCCTCGCCGCTGATCGTGAGCGTGCAGTTCATCTCGCTGGGCGTCTCCCGGCAGTCGGCAACCTTCCGCATGGCGTTCTCCCCTCCCGGCCGGCCCGCAGGAGAGAGCGACTCCGCGGCGCCGACCGCTATCGCAACTCCCTTTCATCGTTGCATAGGCCCAGGTCAGAAGGAAGTTATGCGGAAATGTCGGAGCGGGGGCGTAGGGTGGCGCGGCTGGGTGAAGGGAGGCGGATCGGTGGACTGGATCGAGTCTGGCGGGGGGCCGCTGCTCCTGGCGCCCGCGTCCCAGCTCGCGCACTGGGGCGGCGCGACGGACGACGACGACGGCCCCGTCGAGACCTGGGGCGACTACGGCCGCGCCTGCTCGGTCGAGGGCTACATCGGGCTCGTCACGGTCGGCGCCCTGGACGGCCTCGTCCTCGGCGACGAGCCCGCCACCACCGCCTACCTCCCGGAAGAACGCCTCCTCCTCCGCTGGGCGGCGGCCGACTCCGCGGCCGAACTCGTCGCCGCCGCCAGGAAGGTCGTCCGCACCGCCCCCTGGGAGGAACACCTGGTCTGGGACGTGGACGGCCCCGTCGTCCTGATCGACTCCGCCTGGCCCGGCTCGGCCCTCGAACCCGGCAACCACCTGGTGATCGACCTTCCCCCGTCCCGCTACAACGTCCGCGCGACCTACGTAGAGGAGGGACGGAACTGGATGATCCTCGTCCAACTCGACCCCGTGGACGAGCCCTAGTGACCCGTGGACGAGCCTTAGTGAGTGGCGTCGTACATGGCGACGATCGCGGCGGGGAGCGGCCCTGAGTCGTTGACCGCCAGGCCCCGCTCCATCGCCCAGGCGCGAATGCCTTCGAGACGCTCGTCGCGCTCCGGCGGCCGTTCCTCCGCGGCGTGGCGTCCGGCCTCCTGATCAGGCCAGAACCTCGCCACGTACCGTTCGACGCCCTCGGCACGCTCCCACTCCTCATCGCCGGGCTCGATGTTGCGGGCGTACAGGTCCTTCTCGATGGCGGGCATGACACTGCGGCGGTAACCGAGCAGATGGAGGTGATACCAGCCGGGAGGCAGCTCGAACACCTCCGGCATGGCCCCGGCGGCGATGCCCTCCATCCCGATCGACCCGTGCTTCGCGTGGAAGCTCAACCGGGTCTGCACCTCCGGCTCGTCCCCGGCGTCGGTGACGTCGGGAGGCGGAGCGTCGCTCCACAGCTCGAACCGCATACCGGGTTCCGGCAGCTCGCACATCGGGCGGACGTGCACCGCGCTGCGCGCCGCGGAGAACCAGCCGAAGGAGGTTTCGGGCTCGGGGCCGTGGAGTCCCTCGTCGTAGAAGGCGAATATGCCGTAACCGGTCATTGTCACCCGTTGCGCGGCCGCGATGAGCCCACTCGCGCCGTCCACGCTCTCCGGCCACAGTTGGACGGTGTAGGACTCCAGTCCGTCGAAGTTCCCGCCTCGGGCGGCCAGTTCGCGCTGACGTCCGGCGACACGTGCGTGATACCGGCCGGGACGCACGGCGAACACGTTCCGGACGAGCCCTCGCCGTCCGTGGAACGCCAGCCTCCCGGTGGGGATGTCGATGGTGAAGGTCTCCTCGGTCTCCGGCGGGGAATCGTGCGGCGGCGGGGGCGGCTCGCCGTCCCACAGCTCGAACCTGACGAAGTGCTCCCTGACCTCCTGGGCGACCCTGATGAATATTGCCTGGCCGGTCGCCGCAGCCCAGCCGGACACCGGCGGCATCGCCCCCGCATCACCGGCCGTGATCCCGAGAATGGCCCCGTGCGGCCGGGCCGTGTGCCAGGTCGACGACACGCGCCGACTCATCGGTCCCGCGCGATCCGGGTTCCGCGCACCGGCTCGGCGACCCCGGCGATGAAGTTGGAGCCGACCGGCCGCACGTCGGCCGTCCAGCCCCACCCGTCCAGGTCCCGGACGAGTTGGTCGGCCTCGTGGAACACCTTCACGACCCGGTGCTCGCTGCCGTCGTCCAGCCGGCGGCGGACCGCGGGAACGTCGTCCCCGGCCAGAATCTCCTCGATCGCGGCCTCGCCAGGCCCGTTGTCGATGAAGACGGCCTTGCCGCCGGGGGCGAGAGCCTCCGCCACGATCTGCCAGAAGCGAGGCGAGAGACTCGGCGGGACGTGCGAGAGCCAGAAGGCGAAAAAGACCGTGTCGTACCGTCGCCCCGGACGCCAGCCAAACAAATCAGCACATACGAACTCGACTTGCGCGGGCGCGACCCTCTCCCGCGCGATGGCGATCGTCTCGGGAGCCGCGTCGACGGCGGTCAGGGAGCGCGCCCGGGGAGTCAGAAGCGTCGTCCACTGCCCGGTGCCGCAGGCGAGCTCCAGGACGTCCCCGGCGATCGGAAACTCGTTGAACACCGGCAACAGGAGTCGCATGTCATCGCTCCGCTCGGCGTACTCCCGGTCGTACTCCGGCGCCCGAGCCCGGTAGTAGGCGATCTGTTCCCTTAACGCTGTCTCGACGTCCAGTCCCATGCCCGCCACCGTAACGCAACCACTCCTCGCTAGGCGATCTGCTCAAGGGCTACACGGACCATTAAGAGTTGAGACATCCGCACCAGGGTAGTTGTCGTACTCATCGACGATCAATGCGGTTGGAAACAGTAAGAGGATGGCCAGGCAAAGCGCGCATCCGCTGACCACCTTGGTCCAGGCGGGTGACTTCGGTGCGCCGACCAGCACGGCAAGAGCTAAGACCAGCGCGAGCAACAATGCCAACAGCGCGGACACCGGGACTATGAAAGGAAATCCTTTCGTCCACTGCGCTGACGACGGGTTCACCTCGCATGCTCGCTGCGTGGCGCGGATCGCCCGATCTCCAAGGATGTCCATCGTCCTGAAAGTCAACGCGCCCAGGACGCTGAAGGCCGCCGCGCCTATGCAGAGCCCTCTCCAGAACCATCGATTTGTCAATTTCACAGGAGAATCCCCGAGCGTTTAGCCTTCCACTACGAAACCGGTGCAGTCGATATAGGCGGCGCTCCCGTCGGGCCGGACGTGGTAGACGATCACGATCCAGTGTCCAGGCGCGGAGGACAGCTCCCATGCTGGGCCGTTCATGTATCGGAAATCGGCCGGGTACTCGAGCGTCTTCTTCCAGTTGTCCTTCGGGATGAGGAAAGGCTTGGACAACTGCCCCAGCGGGACCGACGACCCCAAACCCGCGGGCCAAACACCCGCCGCAAGATAGTAGGAATCGGGAGGCCCGACCCGCTCGATCAGGAACTGGATCTTCACTGATCCGCGCCTTTTCGCCGTGGCGGGGGCCACCACACGGAAGTCGCGCGGCGGGTCGTCGACCGGGGCGCGGGCTTGCTGGCACGACTTCTTGGCCGGATCCCAGTAGAAGTAGTCCGGATTACCGGGCAGCCGGATGTCGACGGTCGCCGGCACGCCGCCCTTCGCGGTCTTGGGGGCGCTCGACGCCGGACCCGGACCGCCGGGCAGCCGCCCGCCACCGGTCAGCAGGTTGACCACCAGTGCCCCCGCCAGGACGACCGCCAGCCCGCCGAGCCCCGCGAAGACGGGACGGGCGCCGCGGGATCTGGACGGCGCGGGAACGATGGCGGGAGCGAGCCCGGCCGCGATCGCCTCGGCGAGGCTGCGCGGAGCGGCCGGGGTGGAGCGGGCCACGCGCCGGTACCAGGTGTCCTCCGCGATCGGTGGACCTGCGGTCAGCCGGGCCAGCCGGTCCGGGGTGATCCGCGCCGCCGGGTCCTTCGCGGCGCACATCTCGACCAGATCGGCGAGTTCGACCGGTACCCCGTCGAGGTCGATCGTCCCGCTCAGCGTCCGGTGGAGTACCGCCTGAAGCGCTCCGCTCCCGAACGGCGGCCGCCCTGTCGCGGCGTAGGCGATCGTCCCGGCCAGCGAGAACACGTCGGACGCCGGGACCGGCGCCGCCTCCTCGATCACCTCCGGCGCCAGGAACCCGGGCGTCCCGACGAGCCCGCCGGTCCTGGTGATCTGGGTCTGCCCGTCGCCCCTGGCGATGCCGAAGTCGATGAACCGGGGACCGTCCGGGGCGAGGATGACGTTGCCCGGCTTGAGGTCCCGATGCTGGACGCCCTGGGCGTGCAGCTCAGCCAGCCCTTGGGCCAGGGCGGCCAGCAGCCGCATGCAGGTCTCTGCGGGGAGCGCCCCCGACCGTTCGACGGCCTGCTTGAGCGTGGGCCCCGGCACGTACTCGGTGGCCAGCCAGACGGGCGATACGTCGAGACCGGCGGCGACCAGCCGGGCCGCGAACGGGCTGTCGACCCGTTCGACCGTCCGCACCTCGCGACGAAACCGGGCGTGGATGTCGGGGCTGTTGAGCCCGTCGAGGACGACCTTGACCGCGACCAGCCGATCGTCCCGGCCGACGCCGAGGTACACCTGACCCATACCGCCGGCACCGAGCCTGGCCAGCAGCCGATGGCCGCCAATTTCTGCGGGATCGGTATCGATCAGCGGTTTCATGGCGATCAAGGAGCTTAGCCGCGATCAAGGCGCCGATGTCCATTCCATTGGACGATTACGGCCAAGTGCCGGCGAAGCATCGGTGAGTCAGTGGAAAACGCGTAACAATCGGAGTTCGGAGTAACGCGGGCGCGGCGCCCGGGTCGGCTTTGCGGGAGACGTAGTGAACGCTAAGGGTCGTCAGGCGGTCGCGGCCGCAGCGGGTGTGGTGGTCGGCGCGGTGGTGAGCGTAGCCACGGGCATGTTGACCCAGCAATGGGGTGTGGCATGGGTGGCGGCGGCGGTGGCAGCCGTGGTGACCGGCGCTGGCCTGCTCGCATGGCTGACGTACCGCGCGACACCAGACCCGGACCCGACACGCCCAGGCCGAGTGTCGGCGTCCGGCGACGGCGCCATCGCCGCAGGCGGCTCGGTAAAGGGATCCTCGACCAAGGTGACACGACCCTCCGCAGGTGCCCCGACCCCACCAGGCCCGGATACCGATCAGGGAGTCAGCGCGTCAGGGCTCGGCGCGATCGCCGCCGGGGATGATGTAGACGACTCCCACACCCAAGTCACAGGCGAGGACCCGGCGACGCCATGAGGCGCGGGCGAGGCAGCCCATCTCCACGCGAGCCGGCACGGGACGACGAGGAGCGCGGCCAGCGGGTTGAAGCCCCGGGCGTCGGGTCGATGGCCGCAGGCGGCAACATCGTCAACTCGTCCACGAACGTGTATCAGGCGGCGCCGCTCCCGCGCCCTGAAGAGGTGGAACCACCGGCATGGACGCCGCCGACGCTGCCACTCCGCACGACGATGTTCGTCGGACGGAACGACGAACTGGCCGAGCTGGACGCCGCGCTGGCGGACCCGGGCGGGGTAGTAGTGCAGGCGGTGCACGGGTTGGGCGGCGTGGGCAAGAGTGCCCTGGCCGCCCAGTGGGCACACCGCCACGCTGACGCACATGTCCTGACCTGGTGGATCACCGCCGATTCGATGGCGGCGGTCACTTCCGGCCTGGCAGATCTGGCTAGGATGCTGGTGCCCGAAATGACCCGCAGCACGCCGGGCGCGATTGCACAAGAGGAGCAGGCTGCCTGGGCGCAGCGATGGCTGGCCGCGCACACCGGCTGGCTTGTCGTGCTCGACAACGTCACCAATCCCGCCGATGTGGCCCAACTTGTGACCAGTGCGCCCAGCGGCCGGTTCTTGGTCACGAGTCGGCTGCGGGAAGGGTGGTACGACCTCGCTCCGGCGTTGATCGAGCTGGACGTGCTCAGTGCGTCCGAGTCACAGGAGCTACTCGCCCGCATCGCCGCCAGCGGCCGCCCGGCCGCTGATCTGGACGGTGTCGCCGAGCTGTGTGCCGAGCTGGGCTATCTGCCACTTGCCGTCAAACAGGCTGGTGCCTACATTCGCCAGACTCATCTGTCCCCAAGGGCCTATCTGGAGCTGCTGCGTACTGACCCGGCCGCGCTGTACGACCAGACCGCTCGCGGAGCTGACCCGCAACGCACAATCGCCCGGATCTGGCGCGTCACCCTGGATCATCTGGCCGCTACCGCACCGCTGACCGGGGACGTGCTGCGCATTCTGGCGTGGTGGGCTCCCGCGGACATCCCTCGCCGCCTGCTCGCCCCGCTCAGCGATCCAGTCCAGATCGCCACCGCGCTGGGGGATCTGGCCGCCTACAACATGATCACGCTGGACGCCGACACCATCACCGTGCACCGCCTGGTGCAAGCCGTCGCGCGTACCCCCGACCCCGACGACCCCCACCGGCACGCCACCGACATCGACCACGCTCGCGGCTACGCCACTCGGCTCCTCAAAGAGGCGGTCCCCACCGACTACGGGGCCCCTACAGGCTGGCCGCTGTGGCGCACTCTCGTGCCTCACATCGATGCCCTCACCAGCTTCGCCTCACCCACCACCAGCACTGCGACTACCGCTCGGCTGCTCGACAGGACCGGTCTGTTCCTGAGTGACCAGGGCGACTCCGCTCGCGCCATCACCTACCACCAGCATGCGCTCACGACCTTTGAGCGCGTGCTTGGCACCGACCACGCCGAAACCGTTGCCTCGCGCAATGGCCTTGCTAGAGCCCATCAGTCGGCCGGGAATTCGGCCCGCGCCATCCCCTTGTTTAGCCAAGTTCTCGCGGACTTTGAGCGGATTCTCGGGCCTGACCACCGCGACACACTGATCTCCCGCAGTGACCTGGCTAAGGGACACATGCTGGAAGGGCATGTGGCCCGCGCCGTCACGCTGTTCCGGCAGGTTCTCGCGGACTTTGAGCGGATTCTCGGGCCTGACCACCCCGAAACACTGATCTCGCGCCACAATCTTGCTAGGGGCTATATGGCGGCCGAGAATACGGTCCGCGCTATCCCCTTGTCTCAGCAGGCTCTCGTGGACCTCGAGCGGGTTTTCGGGCCTGACCACCCAAACACACTGGCCGCTCGCTACACCCTTGCCCACGCATATCAATCGGCTGGGGACCTGGTTAACGCCCTCCCGCTCTTCGTGAAGATCCTGGCTGCTGAGGAGCGCGTTTTGGGGGCGGATCACCCCACCGCCCTCGGCTCGCGCAATAGCCTTGCCCGGAGCTACCTGATGGTCGGGGACCTAATCCGCGCCATTCCTCTGTTTGAGGAGAATCTCAGTGCCCGAGAGCGGGTGCTGGGCCACGACCACCCCCACACCCTGGGCTCTCGCGGCAACCTAGCTCACGCATACGAGATGGTGGGTGATCTGGGTCGGGCGATCCGGCTGTACGAGCAGACTCTCGTTGACTGCGAGCGAGTACTAGAAAGCGATCACCCTTTCACAATGTCGGTTCGTGCAAATCTGCAGGCAGTCCGGGGAAGGTATCCTCGGCGGTGACGTCGTCGGCTTCAGGACTTTTTGAGCGAGCGATGGCGGCAAGCCAGCGAGACGGACCAGGGCACCTACTTGCGCAACTCGTCGTGTGTTCCCGTTACGAAATAGACCTTGACCGATCGGAAGCGGGTGATGGGCGGCGATCACTCGCTCACCAAGATGGTGCGGGCGAACCTGGACGTTGTGTGGAAGTGAGGGGTCGTCCCACGGAACGTCTAGCGTCGGTCTAGTTGGCCGGTCTTCACGGTGGTGAGGAAGGCGGCCCAAGCTTCGGCCCCGAAGCCGAGCGCCGGCCCGTCCGGATCCTTGGAGTCCCGCGCCAACACCACCGCCTCGTCCGCACACCGCCGTGCCAAATCAGCGGAATGGCGAGACCGCGACGGAGCCTGGTGGTACTCCGACCGTGTCGCGTGGGACGGCACCCATGGCTCGTCCGCTTTCGTGGTGAACGCCTCTGCTCACTCCACCGATCGGTGAGCCGGTGGGATCAGCCGTGTTCGGGCAGTGTTCCGTGGACGACCGTGCCGTAGGAAATGACCGTGCGGACGTGCAAGTCGTGCGTTAGGACGACGAGGTCTGCGTCTTTGCCGGGCTCGATGGACCCGGTTTGTTGCCCCAGGCCGAGCATGCGTGCCGGTGTGGTGGCGGTGGCGACGGCGGCTTGGGTGATCGGGATCCCGACGCAGCTCACGGCATGTCGTAGCGCGCGGTCCATCGTGAGGGTGCTGCCCGCGTTGGTGACGCCGTCCAGCAGCGTGACCTTGCCGTCGCGGGCGAGGACGGGCAACGGTCCCAGGTTGAACTGTCCGTCGCTCACTCCGGCGGCCGGGGTGGCGTCGGTGACCAGGGCGATGCGGTCGGCGCCCGCGGCGGCGAAGGCGAGACGTGTGGTCGCGCTGTGCAAGTGGACGCCGTCGTTGATGAGCTCGCATGTGACGTCGTCGTGGGTGAGTGCGGCACCGGCCGGGCCCGGTTCTCGATGGTGGAACGGCCGCATCGCGTTGAACAGGTGGGTGGCCATGGTGGCGCCGGCCTCGAAAGCCCGGTGCGCTTCGTCGTAGCTGGCGTCGGTGTGCCCCACCGCCACGACCGCGCCCGAGGCGACGACTTCGCGGACGAGGTCCATCCCGCCGTCCAGTTCGGGGGCGAGGGTCACGGTGCGGACGGTGCCGTCGCCGCTGGCGAGCAGGTGCCGCAGCGCCATGACGTCCGGTGCGAGGACGTAGTCGCTGTGATGGGCGCCCCGGTGGTTCGGGTTGAGGAACGGCCCTTCGAGGTGGATTCCGGCGATCGACCGGTGCAGCGGGTCGGACGAGCGCATCAGGGCGGCCACCGTGCGGGCCGCGGCCGCCATCTCCTCGACCGGTGAGGTGACGAGGCTGGCCAGCGTGCGTGTGGTTCCATGACGGCGGTGAAATGCGATCGCCCGCAGGATCTCCTGCGGATCCTCCGTGGTCACCTGAGCGCCGTCGCCGCCGTGCATGTGCAGATCCACGAATCCGGGCAGCACG
This sequence comes from Actinomadura sp. 1N219, assembly GCF_044326405.1. Classification (NCBI taxonomy): domain Bacteria; kingdom Bacillati; phylum Actinomycetota; class Actinomycetes; order Streptosporangiales; family Thermomonosporaceae; genus Actinomadura; species Actinomadura sp. 1N219. The sequence goes on from NZ_JBIRAY010000016.1 coordinate 75,473, forward strand.
TAGTCCGAGCCGAGATCAAGGACCTCGCCGTCGGCCGACCGCGGTGGATCTCCGGCACCCACGGCCGAGATCCGGCGACCGTCCAGAGCGACCCATCCGGGATCCAGTAGCCGGTCGGGTGTCACCACGCGGGCGTTGGCGAGGATCATGGTCGTCCCCCTGCTGGGTGTTGTTCATCTGCCGAGGTTGAGATTATCTTCTCTTAAAGAAAAAAATCTAGGGGGTCTCTTGGGTGGGGTCGGCGATGACGGCGGGACGGCGGCCGGGCGCGTCCTGACGCTGCTGCATCGGTCTGGTCCGCTGACCCGCGCGGCGGTCACGGCCGAGCTCGGGCTGGCCGCGAGCGCGGTGGGCGCCGCTCTGGGCGACCTGACGGCGCTGGAGCTGGTCCGCGTCGGCGAACCGCTGCGCGGCTCCTCCGGCGTCCCGGCCGGACGCGGCAGGCCGTCTCCCGTCGTCGAGGTGAATCCCGACGGGCCCGTGGCCGTCGCCGTCCAGTTGAGCGCGGACCGGGTGACGGTCGGCCTCGTCGGTCTCGATCGCGGGGTCGGCCACGTTCGCGAGCGTATTCTGCGCGGGGCCGAGACGGGCCCCGGCGTCCTGATGCCGGTACTGGCCGAGGCGGTCTCCGACGCCGTGCTCCAGACCGATCGCCGATGCGTCGGGGTATGTATCGCGATGCCCGGCTTCATTAGGGAATCCGATGGCTTCGTCCGGTCCTCCCTGCATCTGGGCTGGGACGAGGTACCGCTGGCGCGGCGCCTGGCCGGGATGGTGCCGTCCGGCCTCCCCATCGCCGTGGGACGAGCCAGCACGCTGGCCGTCCTGGCCGAGTTCCGCTACGGGGTCGGACGCGATGCCACGAGCATGCTGGCCCTGAACTGCGAGCGCGTCGGCGTCGGCGGCGGGTTCATCGACGCGGGCGTGCAGCTCACCGGCGCCGGATACGCCTTGGAGGCCGGCCACATCATCGTCGAGCCGGGGGGCCTGCGATGCCCCTGCGGCGCACGCGGCTGCCTGGAGATGTACGCCGACGCGCGTGCCTTGGCCCGCGCCGCCGGACGTCGCCATGACGGCGGCCGCGGCGACACCGTCGCCGAGATCTTCGACGGCGCCGCGGCCGGTGACCGCGCCGCGCGGGAGGCGGTCCGCGTCACCGCCGGTCACCTGGTCACTGGCTTGACCAGCCTCGTCAACACGCTCGCTCCAGAACGCGTGGTGCTCATGGGCTTTCTGGCCGACCTCTACCGGGCCGCCGAGGACTTTGTGCGCGATGGGCTGATGGCATCGTCCGTCGTCGCCCGCACCGGCCACATCGAGATCGTCACGGGTGAGCTCCGAGACGCCGCTCTCGTGGGCGCGGCCGAAAGGGCCTTCGCCTCGCTGCTCCGAGAACCGCGCACGGTCATGCCCGCCGACTCGTCTTGAAGCCGAGGCCAGCAGAGGCAGCCTCGGCGAGACCGGTGGCGTTGCGGCTGGGGGCTAGCGGTTCAGGGCGCTGCGGTGGGCTTCCAGGAGGGCGCGGGAGTCTTCGGGGGAGAGGGCGACCTCTTCCAGCTTCTTCCAGGTGTCCCAGAGGTCGACCGGGGACGCGTCGATGCCGAGGGCGGTGTAGACGATCGAGATCCGGTCGGTGACGTCGGGGAACTCCAGCACGTCGAAGGAGCCGTGCAGGCCCGCGTGGACGCCGGTGGACGTGGGGATGACGCGGACGGTCGACCGGCCGTCGCCGGAGATGTCGAGCAGGTGGGTGAACTGGGCGTGGATGACGTCCGCGGGGCCGTCGTGGCGCTCCAGCATGTACCCGTCCAGGATCACCTCGAGGGTCCGGGGCAGGCCGCCGGGGCGGTGCTGCTGGCGGTTGCGGAGCAGGTCCAGCTCCTGCTCCACGTCCAGCCTGGGCAGGTGGTAGCCGAAGACCAGGCGGGCGTACTCCTCGCAGCGGACGAGCTCCGGCATCCGCGCGATGCCGAACGTGTGGACGAGCGAGGACTCCGACTCGACCGTGTAGATGTCGCGGACGAGCGCCTTCAGCCGGCCGACGTGCCGGGCGAGCCAGGGCGGGCCGTCCGGGCGGGAGGCCAGGTCGACCAGGACGTCGCGGATCTTCCGCGGCACGCCGTAGGCGTCCAGGATCTCGCCGACATCGGCGGGCGTGACCTGGCCGAAGCCCGTCTCCACGCGGGCGAGCCAGTCGGCGTTGCGGCCGAGGTGGGACGCCGCGTCCAGGTAGGACAGGTCAAGGAGTTCCCGGATCTTCCGCAGGTGCTGCCCTAGGCTCCGGGCGTTGATGTTGGGGGCTCGGTAATCCACCGGCATGCGCCCAGCCTAGGCCGAATCCGGCTTCAGCGCGCAGTCTTCCCGTAGCCGACCGTGGTCAATGCTGGAAGACGCGGGGATCGTCGCGGAGGGTGATCACGTCTTCGTCCTTTTCCTCACCGGCAGGGGTGTTCCGCCTGGTTCCAGAACGAGGTCAGGGCCGTCGCGGTGGTTTCGGGCGCGTCCCAGGCGGGGGAATGGGCCGCGCCGGGAATGACGACCTTGGACGCGTTCAGGCGCTCGGCCATCGCCGCCTGGGCGGCCGGGTCCCAGACGTCGTCGTCCTCGCCGTAGAGGACGAGGGTGCGCAGGCTCGTGTCCGCGCAGTGCTTGGCGAGGTCCTCGACGTGGTCGGGGGCGGTGAGGATCTCGTTGGCCATGCGGGCGAGGCCCGTCTCGGAGTTGCCGAGCGTGCGGGCCTTGACGAAGGCGACGATCTCCTGTTCGAGGCCGCGTCCGGTGTAGTCGGGCTCCAGGGCGATCTCCCAGATCGCCTGCATGCCGAGCTGCGGGACGAAGTCGCGCAGCGACTGGGCCTTCGTGGCGGCCTGGCCGGTGACGGCGGACGGGCCCGAGCTCATCAGCGTGAGCGACGCCGGGCGGACCCGGTCGGCGAGCACCGCCTCGCGGCTCACCAGCCCGCCGAACGAATGCCCGACCAGGTGGACGGGGTCGTCGGGCCCCAGCGTTTCGAGGAGGGCGGTGAGGTCTTCGCCCAGCGCCGCCCTCGTGTACGCGGACTCGTCGTCCGGGCCGATGGACTCGTACTGCCCGCGCATGTCGATCGACACGACGCGGCGGCCGGACGCTGCGAGGGTCTGCAGGACCGCGAGGAAGTCCTCCTTGCTGCCGGTGAGGCCGGGGACGAGGAGGGCCGGACGGCGTTCGGGCACACCGGATCCCGGGAGGGCCTCCAGCGCGGCGAACGGGCCGCGGGACGTCTCGATGGTCGTCCGGCGAACGCCGGGGGGCAGCTTCAGGAACCGGGGCGTACTCACAGGTGACCACCATAGTCAATGCGCCAGAGCGGGACCGTGGTGAAAATCTTGCGGTGATAGCGTCGCAGGGTGCGTCCGAAGCCTGCCGTCTCCGCGCATCGCCGCGACGAAGCGGGCCTGACGGGCCTCACCGAGGCCGTCGAGTCCGGTGCCGAGTACGTGGAGATCGACATCCGGCGGACGGGGGACGGGCGGCTCGTCGTCCATCATGATCCCGACCTCGCCGGCCTGCCCCTGAAACGCCTCAGCTACGCGCGGGCGCAGGAGCTGTCGCCGCGCCCGATCCCGCTGGTCAGCGAGGCCATGGACATCATCGGCGGGCGCGCGCAGGGTCACCTGGACCTGAAGGAGCGCGGCTGCGAGCACGAGACCGTGGCGCTGGCCGTGGAGGCGTTCGGGCGGGACGGCTTCGTCGTCACCACCCGCGAGGTGCTGTCGCTCGTGGAGATCAAGAAGAGCTTCCCTGGCGTCCGGACGGCGCTGTCGGTCGGACGCAACCTGTGGGAACGCGGCGTCGCGCACGACTTCGCGCCGCTGCGCCTCATCCGGAAGGCCGGAGCCGACATGGTCGCCGTCAACTACCGGCTGGCCCGCGTGGGTGTGCTGCGGCAGTGCGGCCGCGCCGGGATTCCCGCCATGGTGTGGACGGTCAACGCCGAGCCCGTGATGCAGCGGTTCCTGCGCGATCCGCGGGTCGCCGTCCTCGTCACCGACCATCCGGCGACGGCGCTCAAGCTCCGCGACGGCTAGGGCGGCCCGGCCACCCGCGAGCGCGGGCAAGAGAAAACCGCGAGACTGAGCGGAGAGTCTCGCGGTCGGCTCCATCGGTTATGCGGTCTGCGACTCCGCGGTGTCGGCCGCGGGCGCGGACGGCTTGCCCGCGCGGGTGCGGCGGCGCGGGCCGCGGCTGCGCTTGCGCTCGGTGGCGACGGCGTCGACGACGTTGTCGTCCGCCGCGGGCGCCTCCGATTCGGACGCGGTCCCCTCCACCGGCTTGCCGGCGCGGGTCCGGGACCGGTTGCGCTTGCGGCGGCGAGGCCGCGGGCGCTCCCGGTCATGGTCGCGATCACGATCGCGGTCGCGGACATGGCTGCGGACCTTGCCGGTCTCGCCGATGTCCTCCAGCTCCTCGGCGTCCAGCCCGGCGCGCCCGTTCCGCAGCTCCGCGGGCAGGCGCCCCTTCGTGCCCTCGGGGATGCCGAGCGTCGCGAAGAAGTGCGGGGACGTCGAGTACGTCTCCTCCAGGTCGGCGAACGGCAGCCCGAGCGTCCCGTTGATCAGCTTCCAGCGGGTGATGTCGGACCAGTCGACGAACGTGACGGAGACGCCCTCCTTGCCCGCGCGGCCGGTCCGGCCGATGCGGTGCACGTAGGTGTCGGCGCTGTCGGGGCACTCGTAGTTGACGACATGGGTGACGTCGTCGACGTCGAGGCCGCGGGCGGCCACGTCGGTGGCGACCAGCACGCCGATCTTGCCGTTGCGGAACGCGCGGAGCGCCCGCTCGCGCTGGCTCTGCCCGAGGTCGCCGTGCACGGCGGCGGCGTCGAAGCCGCGCTGTGCGAGGTCGGCGGCCACCCGGTCGCAGGCCCGCTTCGTCTGGCAGAAGACCATGGTCAGGCCACGGCCGTCGGCCTGCAGAAGGCGGGCCAGCATCTCCGGCTTGTCCATCTGGTGGGCCTGGAAGACGTGCTGGACGACCTGCGGCGTCGCGTCCGACTCGGTGTGCGACTCGGCCCGGACGTTGGTGGGACGGGTCAGGTACCGGCGCGACAGCGACACGATCTCGCCCGGCATGGTCGCGGAGAACAGCATCGTCTGCCGCTGCGCCGGGATCCGGTCGATGATGCGCTCGATGTCCGGCAGGAAGCCGAGGTCGAGCATGCGGTCGGCCTCGTCCAGCACCAGGATCTCGACCTTGGAGAGGTCGAGGTGCTTCTGCTTGACGAGGTCGAGCAGCCGGCCCGGCGTGCCGACGACGACGTCGACGCCCTCGCGGAGCGCGCCGATCTGCGGCTCGTACGCGCGTCCGCCGTAGACGGACAGCACGCGGGAGCCGAGTTTGCCGCCGGCGACCAGGAGGTCGTCGGTGACCTGGAGGGCCAGTTCGCGGGTCGGCGCGACGACGAGGGCGCGCGGGGCGCGCCCGCCGTGCTCGATGCGCTGCAGCAGCGCGGCGCCGAACGCGAGGGTCTTGCCGGTGCCCGTACGGGCCTGGCCGATGATGTCGTGCCCGCCCAGCGCGATCGGCAGGGCGAGCTCCTGGATGGGGAACGCTTGGACGATGCCCTCCGCTTCAAGGGCATCTGCTATCTCGGGGACGACCCCGAGTTCACGAAAGGTAGTCAGGGCTTTCAGCCTCCAATATGCGGGGTCTCCGCTCCCGGGTGCGGCGCGGCCCATCGGAGGGCGACGCCGTCAGGGCGTGCCCGCCGATCGCTCTTCTCCTGGCCGCGCGCTCGCGCGGGAGGGACCAGCCGTTGCTCAAAATGTTCCGGCGACCGCAGTCAGGGGTCGAAAGCAGTCACTCGCTGTGGCTGCGTGCGGTCACACTCCGCGACGCAGTGTACCGACCGTTGATTGCATACACCAATAGCCGATCACAGTACCCAACGTTTGCATGGTTTGATCTATTCCGCGGCTTGCCCGCCAGGGCGTTCTCGCCGCGGGCGGAGCGGGCGGACGGCCTGGCCGCGGCGCCCGCCGGGCGGCCACTTCCGGACATCGGCGCGTCCGGGGAAGGGGAAGGCCCCCGCTGGCAGCGCGCGTGCGGGGGCCTCCGGCTTCGTCGATTCAGTTGAACGGCCGCGTCGGGGCGGCCTGGCGGCCGCGCGGGGGCGGCCTCTCCAGGGCCTAGTAGGTGCGGCGGCGGGGGCGCCAGCCGTGGCGCCGGGCGAGCGGGCCTTTACGCCGGCCGATGCCGCGCGTGTTCGCCGACGTGAGCGCGGCCACGCCGAGCGCGGCGATCAGGACGGCGAACACGAAGGCGATGAAGGCGCCCGCGCCGAGCGCGTCCGCGATGACCCCGCCGACGATGGCGCCGGCGATGCCGACGAGCACCGTGAGCAGGACGCCGATCGGGTTGCGTCCGGGCACGAGCAGCCGTGCCAGGGCTCCGATGACGGCACCGACGACGATGAACCAGAGGATCGTCGTGAGCATGTCGATCATCCATTCCTTTTCCGTGGGCCGATGGCCCGTGGTCGGAGATCGATGTGCCCCGGGTGCCGGGATCAAACAAAGGGCTGGTCAAGACCCGGCCGGGTGGCGCGGAACCGCTCAGGCGTACTCCGGCGTACTCAGGTGTACTGGGTGCCGAAGCCGACGCTGCGCTGCTCGTCCTCGGTGATCTCCAGGTAGCCGACCCGCTCGGCGGGGATGACGACCCGTCCGGCGCGGCGGTCCACGAGGACGAACACCCCGTGCGGATCGGAGAGCGCGTCGGCCAGCGCGGCCTGCACCTCGTCGCCCGACTGCCCGGTGTCGACCACGAGTTCCCTCGGAACGTTCTGCACGCCGATGCGAACCTGCACGCGTTGCTCCCGTCGTCCATCACGTCCCGCCGACCACCGGCGGGCCCGTCTCGATGTTCGCACGCGGACGGCCCGGCGCGCCGTCACGGGGTTCGGCCCAGGGTGAAACCGCCCGGCCGGAGCGGCCCGGGGTCAGGTGTTGTCGCCGGCGCGGGGGAAGCCGGAGATGCCGCGCCAGGCCAGCCGGGCGATGATCTTCTCGGCGGTGTCCTTGGGGATGGCGCGGTGCTGGGACAGCCAGTAGCGGGCGCTGACCTCCGCCATGCCGACCAGGCCCATGCCGAGCAGGTGCGCCTCGTCGCTCGGCGCGTCGGTGTCCTCGGCGATGACCTGGGCGATCATCTCGGCGCACTGCTGGTTGGCGCGGTCGACGCGGGCGCGGACGGGCGCGACGTTGCGCAGGTCGGACTCGAAGACCAGCCGGTACGCCTCGCCCTCGCCCGCGACGAAGTCGTAGAAGGCCCGGATGCTCGCCTGGACGCGCAGCTTGTTGTCCGTGGTGGCCTCCAGCGCCTCGCGGACGATCTTCACCAGGGCCTCGGCGTGCTCGTCCAGCAGGGCCAGGTACAGCTCCAGCTTGCCCGGGAAGTGCTGGTAGAGCACGGGCTTGCTGACGCCCGCGCGCTCGGCGATCTCGTCCATCGCGGCAGCGTGGTACCCCTGCGCGACGAACACCTCCTGGGCCGCGCCGAGCAGTTGCCTGCGGCGCGCCAGCCGCGGCAGCCTCGTGCCGCGGGGGCGTGCGTCCGGGGTCGCGGTCACCACACTCTCCGATCACCGATGTGTGCGGGCGGATGGGGGCGTCCGCCGCGCGGGAACAATCCCTCATCCTACGCGTGAGTAACTCCGCCGGTCACGGGCAAAGCCCGCCGACGTTCCTTCACGCAGGTCAGTGTATTTCCGGCGAAGGGGCGGGGGCATCCCCACCCCGATCTTCGGGCGACTTCGTCAGCCGGACGGCCACCCGTACGGCCGCCCGGACGGCGTCAGCGGTAGTCGTCCTCGTCGAGGCGGACCTCGCGGCGCTGCTCGGCCACGTCCGCCTCGTTGACGTCGTCGGGGACCTGCGCGAACCACTCCCGCGGGCCCTCGTCCTCGTCGAGCGCGGCGCGCTGCTCGGCGGCGTCCGCCTCGTTGGCCTCGCGGACCTCGCCCGCGGCCTCGTCGGGCGCCGGCGGTTCCAGATCGTCGGTCTCGCTCATCAGCGGGTCCTCCTCAAGCGTCCATGTGGGGGGCTGCCTCACACGTGCCCGGCCAGTTCCCGGAGCGGCGCCTCGACGGACTCGCCGTAGGTCGGGAACGCGTGGACGACGTCGGCGAGCAGGCTCAGCGGCGTCTCCGCGCGGATGGCCAGCGCGATCTCGCTCATCCACTCCTCGGCGTTGAGTCCGGCCGCGGCGGCGCCGATCAGCAGCCCGCGGGAGCGGTCGGCGTACAGCTCCACCCGGCCGCGCTCGTCGGCTTCGACCGCCGCCCGGGCGGTCGCGGCGAGGTCGTACCCGGCGGTGAGCAGGTCTATGCCGAGTTCCGCCGCCCGCGTCGGCGTGACGCCCACGGAGTAGACGGTGGGCGTGGTGTAGACGACGCGGGGGATCGCCCGGTAGTCGGCTTCGCGGTGCTGCCCGAGGAGGTTGGACAGCGCCACCCGCGCCTGGTAGCGGGCCGCGTGCGTGGTACGCGCGACGCCGGTGACGTCTCCTGCCGCCCACACACCCCCTGCTTCTGATTGAGCCTGGCATGTGCCGTCCACCGGGAGGCCCTGGCCGGGCGAGACCTTGATGCCGAGTTCTTCCAGGCCGAGGCCCTCAACGCGGGGACGGCGCCCGGCGGCGACGAGGATGCGGTCGGCGTCGAGCGTGCCGCCGTCCGACAGCCACAGCCGCAGCCCGGTGTCCTTGCGCTCGACGTTGGCGAGCGCGGCGCCGAGCCGCAGGTCGACGCCCATCCGGCGGAGCGCGTCGGCGAGCACCTCCCCGGCGAACGGCGCCTCGGCGGTCAGCAGCCGCCCGGACGCCTCGATCACCGACACCTGCGACCCGAACGCCGCGTACACCTGCGCCATCTCGCAGCCGACCGGGCCGCCGCCGAGGATCACCAGCCGGCGCGGCAGGTCCGGGACGGACAGCGCCTCGTCGCTCGTCCACACCGGGACGTCGGCGAGGCCGTCGACGGGCGGGATCACCGGCTCGCTGCCGGTGCAGACGATCAGGTCGCCGTAGCCGTGGACGCCGCCGTTCACCGGGCCGTCGACCTCGATCCGGCCCGGTTCGAGGACGCGGCCCCGGCCGCGCAGCACGGTCACGCCCGCCTCGGCCATGCGGGCGACGGCGGGGTCGTCGACGCGGCGGCCGGTCAGCTCGTCCCGCCGCGCGACGGCCATCTCCCAGGTCTCGCCGCGCCGCGCCGACAGCAGCAGCGACTTGGACGGCACGCACGCGAAGTACGGCGACTCCCCGCCGACCAGGCGGTTCTCGACGAGCGCGACGTCCCGGCCGGCGCGGGCGAGGCCGGACGCCACCAGCTCGCCCGCCGTCCCCCCGCCCAGCACCACGGCGTCGTAGTGGTTCTGCGCCAACTTCCTCTTCCCTTCCGGCCGCGTGGTGTCCCCCTCATGACATGGTGGCGGAATCCGGCGGCGGAGAGTGCCGGTTCGACCACTTAGGGCGTTCGACGTGGGCCAACGGCGCTCAGCGAAGGTGTCTCAGGGGAGGGGCTGGCGGTCGTTGAGCAGCGGCTCCAGGAGGTCGCCCCGCTCGTGGACGCGGTCGAGCATCTCGGCGGGGCCGAACGTCAGGTCGGCGGCGTTCTGGCAGGCGCCCAGCTCGTCCCACGTGACGGGCGTCGACACGGACGGACGGCTCGTCGCGCGCAGCGAGTAGGGGGCGACGGTCGTCTTGGCGGGGTTGTTCTGGCTCCAGTCGACGAAGATCCTGCCCTTGCGCAGCTGCTTCACCATCTTCGCGACGACGAGGCGGGGATGCTCCTCGGCGAGGCGCTGCGCGGCGGCCTTGGCGTACTCCGACGTCCGCTCCGCGTTCGCCGGCTCCTTGATCGGCACGTACAGGTGCAGGCCCTTCTTGCCGCTCGTCTTCGGGTACGACTCCAGGCCGTCCTCGGCGAGCAGGTCGCGGAGCAGGTGCGCGACCTCGCACGCCTCCACGATCGTGGCCGGGGCGCCCGGGTCCAGGTCGAAGACGATCAGGTCGGGGTTGTGCACCTTGTCGCGGGGCCCGACCTTCCACTGCGGGACGTGCAGTTCCAGCGCGGCGAGGTTGGCGCACCACACGATCGTCGGCAGGTCGTCGACCACGACGAAGTCGAGCGTGTCGCGTCCGGTGGAGCTGCCGGGGGTCGGGATCGTCGCCGTCCGCACCCAGTCGGGCGTGTGGGACGGCGCGTTCTTCTCGAAGAACTTGGCGCCGTCGACGCCGTCCGGCCAGCGGATCCGGGTGGCGGCGCGGTCCTTCAGGTGGGGGAGCATCACCGGGGCTATGCGGGCGTAGTAGTCGATGACCTCGCCCTTGGTGAAGTCCGGATAGAGGTTCTTGTCGAGGTTGGACAGTGAGAGTTTGCGTCCGTCGACCTCCACGGGCGTCCGTTTCGCGTTCACGGGCGCGTCCCGGGTGCGCCGCTCCGGTCACTGTTCACTGGTGACCTCCAGAGGGTCCTTGTCGTCGCGCAGGCCGCGCCAGGACGGGAAGCGCAGGCGGCCGTCGCGGGTGCGGGCGCTGTAGGCGACTTCGCCGACGAGGTGCGGTTCGACCCATTGTGCGTCGCGGGCGAACTCGCGCGGGACGGCCTCGTCGTAGGGGCTGGTCGGACGGCGCAGCGGCCAGAGGGTCTCGTACAGCTCGTCCAGGGCGCGGTCGGAGAAACCGGTGCCGACATGCCCGACGAAGCCGAGCATGCCTTTCACGTCGTACTCGCCGAGCAGCAGCGAGCCCACGCCGCCTTCCCGCCGCCCTTTGCCGGGTTTCCAGCCGCAGACGACGACCTCGCGTGTCATGAAGTTCTTCACCTTGCGCCAGAAGTCGACGCGGCGTCCGGGACGGTACAAGGAGTTCAGGCGCTTGGCGAGCAGGCCCTCCAGGTGCTGCTCGCGGGTGAAGGCGAGCAGCTCGTTCACCTGGCCGGTGTCGCCGCCGTGCAGGTACGGGGGCACCTCGACCGGACCGGTCCCGGCGAGGTCCAGGTCGGCGAGCAGGGTTCGGCGCTGGGAGTACGGCATGTCGTAGAGGAGGTGCCCGTCCAGGTACAGGATGTCGAAGACGACGTACCTGACGGGGACCTCGCGGATCATCCTCGGGTCGGGGTGGGCCACGTGCATCCGGCGCTGGAGGCGTTCGAAGCTGGGGCGGCCGTCCTCGAAGGCGACGACCTCGCCGTCGAGGATCACGTCGTGGTCGGGCAGGAGATCGGCGAGCGCGGACAGCTCCGGGTAGCGGCTGGTGACGTCGCCGCCGCGCCGGCCGCCCGCCCGGACGCCGTCGGCGGAGACGTTCGACAGGACGCGGACGCCGTCCCACTTCAGCTCCAGACCCCATTTCTCGCCGTCGGAGGGGAGGTCCCCGGTGGCGGCCATCATCGGCTCAACGGGCCACGGCATGGTCATACCGGCGTCTTACCCGGTCCCGCCCCGCAGAAAAGGATCAAGGGTCTGATGTGGCGCAAATCGAACGCGATTGCGAGGCTAGGGGCCTGAACGCACTGGGTAAGGACTGGTCATGCGCAGTATCTGGAAGGGCGCCATCTCGTTCGGGCTGGTGACGATACCGGTGAAGCTGTATTCGGCGACCGAGCAGCGGGACGTCAGCTTCCACCAGGTGCACAGGGAGGACGGGGCGCGCATCAAGTACAAGCGGGTGTGCACGGCCGACGGCGAGGAGGTGCCGTACTCCGACATCGCGAAGGGGTACGAGCTGCCGAGCGGGGAGATGGTCGTGCTCACCGACGACGACTTCGCCGAGCTGCCGCTGTCGTCCAGCCGCCGGATCGACGTCCTGCAGTTCGTGGAGCAGGAGGAGGTCGACCCGATCTACTTCGCGAAGTCGTACTACCTGGAGCCCGACGCCCAGGGCGCGAAGCCGTACGTGCTGCTGCGGGACGCGCTGGAGAGCTCGGGGCAGGTCGCGATCGTCAAGATCGCGATCCGGCAGCGGGAGTCGCTGGCGACGCTGCGGGTGCGGGAGGGCGTGTTCGTGCTGGAGACCATGCTCTGGCCGGACGAGGTCCGCACCCCCGACTTCGCGTTCCTGGACGAGGACATCGAGGTCCGCAAGCAGGAGCTTTCGATGGCGACCTCGCTGATCGAGTCGATGGAGGGCGAGTTCGACCCGTCGGAGTACAAGGACGCCTACCGGGAGGCGCTCCAGGCGGTGATCGACGCCAAGGTCGAGGGCCGGGAGGTGGCCCGTCCGGCCGAGGAGGCCGCGGAGGAGCCCGCGGCCGACCTGCTCAGCGCGCTGCGCGCCAGCGTCGAGGCGGCGAAGAAGAGCCGCGGCGAGAAGGAGGGGAAGGCGGCCGGGTCGGCGGAGAAGAAGCCCGCGGCGCGGAAGTCGTCGTCCTCGAAGTCGGGGTCCGGGTCGGGGTCCGGGACGAAGAAGGAGCCCGCGAAGGGCCGCGGCCGCAAGTCGGCCTGACCCGCCGCAGGCCCCTCCTCGCGGCCGCGAGTCCTCGGAAGGGCGCCGTTCCTCAGAATCAGAAGGGCACCGTGGTGCAGAGGTTCCGCGCGCCCGCGCCGCCGGTGGCGGGGTCGGTGGGCTGGGCGTGGACGATGACCGAGCCGGCCGCCTTCTCGGCGACCCGCCACGGGACGATGTCGCCGGAGTGGCCGGTGCCGTCCTTGGCGACCGTGACGTCGAGCCAGATCTCCATCTGCTCCATCGGCAGGTCGTGCGAGCCGTCGGGGTTCATGTAGTGCGGCCCGGCGTCCTCGCCCTTGGGCCCGCACGGGTTCACGTGCACGTGGACGCCGAACACCTTCCCGGCGGCCGCCGCCGGGAATCCGGTCGCCCGCAGGAGCACGCTCGTCGTGTTCTCGTCGCGGATGACGGTGATCTTGGTCTTGACGTCCTTGAACGCCTGGTCGTAGACGTAGGTCGGGCCGTCGACCTCGATCTTGTCCAGGCCCGCGTCCGACAGGGCGGGGGCGGCGAGCGTGACGAGCGCGGCGCCTGCCGCCGCCAGCGGGACGGCGGCGCGGACGGATGGTCGCATGACGATCCTCTCCGGGTTGCGGGAGTCTTGCGGGAGCGCTGATCGGTGACTCACGATCATGCCCGCCGGGCGGGGGATCTCACCCCGCCCGTCTGCGAGAGGCCGTGCCGGTGCGACGAGCGGATCAGTTGTCGCGGCGGGCGGCGAGGACGCGCCCGAGCGCGGCCGCGGCGGCCGCCGGGTCGGCGCAGGAGGCGATCCGCTCGCCCCAGGCGTAGAAGTAGGACCAGCCGCCGTCCGGCCGCTCCGGGGTGGCGATGACGCTCTCGTTCAGGGCCGGCGTCCGCGGGTCCGCGACGATCGCGGACGGACGGCGGTCGTGCGGTGCGGCCACCTCGACCGTCCAGCCGCGGGAGCGCAGCTCGGCGGTGAGGTGCTCCAGATGCCCGAGCGCCTCCTCCGCATCGGTGATCACCTGCGCGGACATGATGCCTCCAAGAAATGCGTGAACGAGAAATGCGCGAAACGGCGCGGGGGAGTGGAATTGAATTCAGTGTCCCGGCGGGTGAGGGAGATCACAAGCGGTTTACGAAAACCCGTGCGGCGCGGCCGGGAGGCGGACGGTGAACACCGCGCCGGCCCCCGGACGGCCGTCCGCGCTGATGGTGCCGCCGTGGCCGTCCACGACCTCGCGGGCGAGGGCGAGGCCGAGGCCGAATCCGGCCGAGCCGTCGGACGGGCCGTCCGACGGCGGGCGGTCGGCGGAGCGGCGGAACAGGCGCTCGGCGTCCCGCGGGTCGAAGCCGTCGCCGTCGTCGCGGACGGTCAGCTCCACCGCCGCTCGCGTGCGGCGCACCGTCACCTGGACCCGGCCGCCCGAAGGCGTGTGCCGGAGCGCGTTGTCGACCAGCGCGGACAGCACTCGCCGCAGCGCCGGCTCCGATCCCCGGACGACGAGCCGCCCGCCGTCCCGGCCGACGTCGATCGTCACGCCGCGCTCCAGCGCGCGGGCCGACTCGGCCGCCGCCAGCTCGCCGGCGAGCGCGCCGAGGTCGACCGGGGCGAGCCCGGCCGGGCAGCGGCCGAGCCGGGCCGAGACCAGCACGTCCTCGACGATCTCGCCGAGCTGGCGGGTGCCGGTGACGAGCCGGTCGACGTCGGCGGCGGCGTCCGTCCCGGCCCGCAGGCGGCGCGCGGCGAGCTGCGCGCGGGTGTGCAGGCGGGTCAGCGGGGCGCGCAGCTCGTGGCCGACGTCCGCGGCGAACCGGCGGCGGCGGGCGAGGGCGTCCTCCAGGGGCGCGAACGTCCGGCGGGCGATCGCGTGCCCGGCCAGCAGCGCGACGGGCAGGCCCGCGGCCTCCGCGGCGGCGAGTCTCCGGCGGAGCCTGCGCCGGGCCGCGGCGTCGAGGCGGGCCGCCGCGGCCCGGCGGTAGGCGATCGCGCCGAGGGCGGTGAGCGGCAGGACGGCGGCCGCCGCGAGCTGGACGGCGACGCGGCGGCGGGCCCTGGCCAGCAGCCGCCGGTCCGGATCGAGAACCGGCCGGTTCGCGTCCCGCCTCCGCGCGAGCCGGCCCTTCACGGCGTGCCCGTTCACAGCTTGCCCAGGCGGTAGCCCACGCCCCGCACGGTGCGGACGACGTCCGCGCCGAGCTTGACGCGCAGGTAGTAGACGTAGGTGTCCACGATCGACTCCGTCCTGGCCTCGTCGAACACCCGCTGCCGCAGCGAGGCGCGGGTGTGCACCTGGGCGGGACGGGTCGCCAGCGCCATCAGCAGCCGCGCCTCGCGTCCGGACAGCTCCACGTGCTCGCCGGTCGGCAGGCTGACGAGCCGGGACCGCGGGTCGAGCCGGCCCGCGCCGAGCGGCAGCACCTGCGCCCGGTCGAGATGCCGGCGGTGCAGCGCCCGGACGCGGGCGAGCAGCTCGTCGATCTCGAACGGCTTGACGAGGTAGTCCTCGGCGCCCGCGTCCAGCCCGGCGACCCGGTCGGCGAGCGACCCGTACGCGGTCAGCACGAGCGCGGGCGCGGTGATGCCCCGCCCGCGCAGGCGGCGCAGCAGCTCGACGCCGTCGAGCACGGGCAGCCCGCGGTCGATGATCAGTGCGTCGTAGTCCCGGCTCAGCCCGAGATGCAGCCCGCGCTGGCCCTCGGCCGCGAGGTCGACCGAGTATCCCTGCTCGGCGAACAGGCCGCCGAGCATCCGGGCGAGCTCGCGGTCGTCCTCGACGATCAACAGCCGGCGTGGCGGGTCGCCGGGGCCCGTTGGATCGGCCACGGTCCAACGCTCCCACCACCGCCGCCGGGCGACCAGAGTCCGGACAGTATTGGACAATTTTCTTTAAATTTGAACCGAAGAGGCCCTGTGCTCGTCTTGGGGTGAGCGCCTTCGGGGGTGCGCCCCGGCCGTCAGGCGGCCTGCGCGGCGGGCTCCTTCTCGTCCGGGACGAGCTCGCGCTCCAGCCGCTCCGGCAGCGCCAGCCGGTAGAGCGGCACGGCGCCCGCGGTCGTGATCACCGCGACGAGCACCAGCATCGCGAACAGCTCCCGGGTGATCATGCCCTGCGCCAGCCCGATGTTGATGAAGATGAGGATCATCAGGCCGCGTGCGTTCATCAGCCCGCCGACCGCGTAGGAGTCGCGCCACCCGAACCCGAGCCCGCGCATCGCGAACGCGCAGCCGAAGTACTTCCCGCAGAACCCCGCCGTCATGATCAGGAGGAAGGCGAGCAGCATCGTGCCGCCGGTGATGCCGGCGAGCTCGGTGTTCAGGCCGGAGAAGGCGAAGAACACCGGCAGCAGCAGCGTCGAGACGACGCCCATCATCCGGGCGTGCAGGGCCTCGCGGAACGCCGCGTCGCGGGGCATGGCGAGCCCGGCGATGAACCCGCCGAACACCGAGTACACGCCGATCCAGTCGGTGATCCAGCCCGCCGTCATCGGCACGATCACGACGATGTACAGCCCGGTCGCGCTGAGCGTGCCCGTCCTGGCGACCTCCCGTCCCAGCGGGCGCAGCGCCCGCGCGACCACCAGCAGCATCACCGCCGCGAACACGGCCGCGAGCGCGATCGTGCGCAGCGCCGAACCCGAGCCCGTGCCGAGATGCCACGCCGACAGGACGGCGAGCAGGCACCACGCCGCCGCGTCGTCGATGGACGCGGCCAGCAGCGAAAGCCGTCCGAGCGGCGAGTTCTCCAGACCCCGCTCGTACAGGATCCGGGCCAGCATCGGGAACGCGGTCAGCGACAGCGCGCCGCCGACGAACAGCGCGAACTCCCACCGGCCGACGTCGTCGCGCGAGAGCGTGCCCCACAGGATCGCGCCGACGGTGAAGCCGAGCACGATCGACGGCAGCATCCCCGACAGGGCCAGCAAGCCCGCGCGCCGCCCCTCGCCTTGCGTCCGGGCGCCGTGGTCCAGGCCCGCGCCGACGAGGAACATGTAGAGGGTCAGCCCGACGGTGCTGAGGATGTAGAGGATCGGGACGACCTCGTCCGGGAACACCTTCTCCTGCGCCTCCGGCCACACCTGCCCGAACAGCGTCGGGCCCAGCAGGACGCCGGCGACCATCTCGCCGAGGACGCGGGGCTGGCCGACCGTCCGCGCCAGCCGCCCGCACACGGCAGCGGCGAGCAGGATGACGATGAGGGCGGGCAGCACCTTCAGCGCAAGGTCGAGGTTCGGATCGACGGGCGCCGCCGCGAGTGCCTCAGCGGGTGCAGCTGTGAGAGGAAGCATGGCTGGTCTCCAATTGGGCGAAATGGCGTTCGCAGAGCCGCTGCCGGCGCGCGTCCCACACCATGTAGGTGCCGAGGACGAGCTGGACGAGGCTGCGCCACACGTCCTCGGCGCGGTCCCGCGCCCACATGAACAGCAGCACGGCCCGGTGCGTCCAGGGACGGCGGGCGAGGGGGGCGTGGCGGGGGACGAGCAGGCACGGCCCCCGGTTGGGCATGGACCTGGTGTGCGCGGCCGACGACGCGAGCGCGTACCGGCGCAGGACCTCCCGCGCCGCGACCCGCATCGTGATCGGCGCGAGCCGCCACGCCGGGCAGGGCCGGTTCGCGGCGATGCCGAACGGGATGTGGTTCAGGTCCTTGGCGGCCGGTCCGTCGTGGAACCTTTCCGGGTCGAAACGGCCCGGGTCGGCGAATCCGGCGCGGTGGAACTCGGGATATCCGAAGCAGAGCACCGAGCCCTCGGGGATGGACGTCCCGTCGTCGAGGTCGATGTCGCCGGTGGTGATGCGGTGCGCGACGCCGAACAGCGGGTAGAGCCGCATCGCCTCCTGCATCACCGCGTCGAGGGCGCGGTCGTCGCCGGCGAGCGCGGTCGCCGCCGCGTCCGGGTGCCGCGCGAGGACCATCAGCAGGTGCGCCATCGCCTCCGACATCTGCACGACGGCCGTGTTGAAGAACGTCCCTTGCAGGTAGTAGGCGCGCTCCTCGTCCGACAGGCCGTTCGGGAGGGGGTGGCGGACGTCGTCCAGCCGCCCGGCGAGGTAGCGGGTCAGGCGGTGGCGGCGGCCCATGTGGCGGAGCCCGCAGCACTTCAGCGCGGTGACGACGTCGTCCGCGTTCCCGACGATCAGGTCGCGGGCCGTCCGGGGGCAGGGCTCGCCGAACACCAGCTCGTAGTAGAACTCGGCCCAGACCGGCATCATCAGGTCGCGCAGCCGCACCAGCCGCGCCGCGTCCCCGCGCGGGGCTTGTTCGCGCAGGACGCGGGTGACGCAGCGGTGCGCCAGCTCCTCCGCCTCCGCGCGCGGGACGGCGAGGTACCGCCGCGTGGTCCGGGCGACCTCGTCGTAGCGCTCGCCCGCCTCCAGATGCTCCTGGTGGACGTACGCGCCCGGCGACAGCCAGTACCAGAACAGGTCCGACAGCGCGGCGCCCCTGCTCCGGCCGCCCGCCGCCGGGTGCCCGTAGACCTCCCTGAAGCGTTCCACGCCGATCAGGTCTCCGGGGACGGCGATACCCTCGTCGCCGTTGATGCGGGCGAACAGGCGTCCGCGCAGCGCCACGATCCGGCCGGGCAGCCACCACGGCAGGCTCAGCACGACGGCCACCGCCGCGACCGCGATCAGCGCCGTCACCATGGCCGCCTCAGCCGCCGCACCATGCCCGGCTCCAGGTCGTGGACGGACGCGACCCCGCACAGGGCCAGCGCCTCCTCGACCTCCGCCCGCAGGAGTTCCAGGACGCGGACGGCGCCCCTCTCGCCGTCCGCGCCCAGGCCCCAGACCACCGGACGTCCGACCGCGACCGCGGCGGCGCCGAGCGCCAGCGCCTTCAGCACGTCGGTGCCGCGCCGGACCCCGCCGTCCAGCAGCACCGGCGCCGCGCCGCCGGCCGCGGCCACGATCTCCGGCAGGACGTCGACGGTGGCCGGGACCGTGTCGAGCTGCCGACCGCCGTGGTTCGAGACGATCAGCGCCGACACGCCGTGGTCGAGCGCCGTCCGGGCGTCGGAGGGGTGCAGGACGCCCTTGAGCACGATCGGAAGGGACGTCATCCCGGTGAGCCGCGCGATGTGGTCCCAGGAGATCGCGGGGGAGAACTCGATCGGGCGGACGCGCCCGCCGTCGCGCATGTTCTCGCAGCACAGGCCGTCGGGGAGGTCGTGGAATCCGTTGCGCACGTCCCGTCCGCGCGTGCCGAGGACCGGCGAGTCGACCGTGACGACCAGCGCGCCGCACCCGGCCGCCTCCGCCCGCCGGACGAGCGTCTCGGTGAACGCCATGTCCGGCTGGACGAAGAGCTGGAACCACAGCCGGGCCCCGGGCGCGGCGGCGGCCACGTCCTCGACGGCCACGGTCGAGGCCATGCTCACCATCATGATCGTCTCTGCGGCGGCCGCCGCGCGGGCGGTGGCCCGCTCGCCCTCGGGGTCGGCGAGCCGGTGGAACGCGGTCGGCGCCACCAGCACCGGCATGGACGCGCTCCCGCCCGGCAGCGTGACGCCCAGCTCCGGCTTCTCCGCGCCGCGCAGGACGCGGGGGAGCAGTGCGAGCCGTCCGAACGCGGACTCGTTGGCGCGCAGCGTGACCTCGTCGCCCGCGCCGCCCGCGAAGTAGTCGTAGTGCACCGGATCGAGGCGCTCGCGGGCGGCGGCCTCGAACTCCCGCAGGCTGCCCGGCCGGGGGCTTGACGGCGGCATGGTCAGACCGGGGTGGACGCGGTCTGCCGCGCGAAGAAGGCCCGCAGCGGCTCGGCGTGGACGTCCTCGGACGTCCACTCGTTCTCCAGGTTCTCGGTGACGTGGTGGACGGCCGTCACCGCCCCGTCCCGGTGATGCCGGACGATCGGATGCAGGTAGTGGCCCTCGTGCGCGTTGCCGGAGTCGCTCTGGCTGATCCGCGCGACCGAGACGTCGAACGGGTCGATCTTGTCGTGGTCGGGCCCGTAGTCCAGCGTGATCGTGAAGAACCCGCCGCGCCCCGCTGCGGAGACGGGCGCGTCCCGGTAGTCGGCGGGCAGTTCCTCCAGGTAGCGGGCGCCGCCCGCGTCGTCCAGGACGATCATGTCGGCGAGCACGCCGAACTGCTGCCAGAGCGCCGAGCTGCGGTTGACCCGGGCCAGCACCGCCGCCGCGAGCTCCTTCGGGTCGGTGCCGAGCTTCTGACCAGGCCACTCCGCGGCGTGGTAGCGGTGCTCCATGATGCGGTGCAGCGCGCGCGTGCCGTAGCGGAAGCCGTGGATGAAGCCGCTGGTCCCGTGCTTGAAGTCGCGCGACTGCGTCAGCGTCCCGGCGAAGAACAGGCCGGGGACGTTCACCGACTCGTACGCGGGCGTGAGCGCGGGGAACCGGCCGTTGATCGTCAGCTCCGGACGGCAGCCGTCGCCGAACACCGAGGCGTCCACGCGGAACCCCGTGCAGACGATCACCCGGTCGTACGGGATGTCCTTGGTGACCTCGTCCACACGGGTGAACGCGACCGTGGCGAGGTAGCCGCCGTCCGGCCGCCGCTCGATGCGGCGGACCTCGCCGTCCAGGATCGCGTTCTGCGACTTCAGCTGGTAGGTGTCGAGGAAATTGTTGTTGACGGCGCGCAGGTGGCCGACGAAATGCGTCCGCCACGCCAATCTGAGGGAGCGCGGCCCGGCCACGTGGATCACCGCCGCCGACTCGATCAGGTTCTCCGCCGTCTCGAACGCCGAGTTCCCCTTGCCCAGGATCAGGACGCGCTTGTCCACGTACTCGGCCGGGTCGGTGGAATGGTCGCCGTAAAGGTCGGCGGTCTCGATGCCCGGAATCGGCGGGACGTTCGCGCGGGTGAAGCCCGCCGCGATGACCAGCCGTTCGGCCGTCCGGGTCTCGCCCCGATCGTCGATGACCTGGAAGCGGCCCTGGCCGTCCTTGGTGATGCTCGCGGCCCGGGTGTTGTAGGCGATGTCGAGCTCGCAGCGCTCGGCGAAGTCGCTGAGATAGCGGACCATGTCGTCGGCGGCGGGGAAATAGCGGTCGCTATAGCGGGTGAACAGCAATTCCGGGTCGTCGGACAGCAGCGAGTTCCAGTCCATCCGCAGGTTGAGCTCCGGGTCGTCCGTCCCGGTGTGCTTCTTGTTGCTGGAGATGAGCTGGCGGTGGCGCGGGAACGTCCGGAAGAACATGCCGGGCGCCGGACCCGCCTCCAGGATCAGATACCTCCGCCCGGCCTTCTTGAGGAGGTAGCCCAGCTGCAGGCCGGCCGGCCCGGCACCGATGACCAGGTAGTCCAGGGGTTGGTTCGCCACGACACCCTCCACCACGACGACGATGTGATTGAACGGTCAACCCAAGTGAAGGCGGCGAATCTCAGAGGTTGATCAGAAACGCTCGTGGACGATGGCCCTCAGTGCTCGTGGACGATGGCTCTGAGTGCTCGCTTGTCGGGCTTGCCGCTCGCGTCGGCGGGCACGGCGGCCACGACCGTGATCGTCTGCGGGACGCTGTCCTCGCCGAGCTCGTCCTGGACGAGCGCGGCCATCTCCTTCAACGCGATGCCGTCCGGAGATGGTTCTGACGTCGGGATGATGAAGGCGTGGACGGCCTCGCCGGTGCGCTCGTCCGGGGCCCCGACCACGTACGCCTCGGCGACGTCCGGATGCCCGGCCAGCACGCGCTCGATCGGGCCCGCGTACACCACCATCGCGTTGACCATCACGGCTTCGCGGGTGCGTCCGTCGAGGTGGAGGTGGCCGTCCGCGTCGAGATGGCCGAGGTCGCGGGTGCGGACCCAGCCGTCGCGTAGCGTGTCGCGGTTCTCGTCTGGGTCGTTCCAATAGCGCGTCATCATGTACGGGCTGCGGACGTGGATCTCAGCCGTCCGCCCCTGGGCGATCTCCTCGCCGTCGTCGTCCCGGACGCTGATCTCGACACCCGGGTGCGGACGTCCGACCGACGCCAGGCGGCCCGCGGCGATGTCGGCGGGCGTCAGCATCGAGACCGAGCCCGCCTCCGTCTGCCCGTACCCGTTGTAGACGACCGGTCCGAGCCGCTCCACCGCCTCCGCCAGCCGGTGCGGGCCGAGCGGCGACCCAGACACCATCAGCGCGCGGAGGCTGCTCACGTCGCCGCCGTCCTTCCGCAGGACGTCGAGCATCTGCCCCAGGCGCGGGACGGTCACGATCGACCCGGTGATCCCGTAGCGCTCGATCGCGTACGGGAACGGCGGGCGGCCGTCGTCCTCGGGGATCACGGCGGTGCCGCCGCCCAGCAGGCACGGCGCGACGAACTCGAACACGACCATGCTGGCCAGCGTCCCGAACAGCATGTACCGCTCGAACGCCGCGGCGAACCCGGCGGCGACGGGGCCCCAGACGCGCGGCTGCCACGCCCAGTGCTCGCTCAACGCCCGGTAGGTGACCGCGCAGCCTTTGGGACGTCCGGTGCTGCCGCTGGTGAACGCCAGCAGGGCCACGTCGTCGGGACGGGCCGTGATGTCGAGCGTCGCGGTATCCGGGCCGTCCAGGAGGTTGCGCGCCCCGTAGCCCGTCCCGCCGAGCGACAGGATGGGCATCGGACCGGCGGCTTCCAGGAGAACGGGCGACGCGGTCTCCGGATCGACGAGGAGGGCCTCGACGTCCATTCCGAGCACGTGCGCGAGCTGCCCGGCGGCGTACCCCGGCCGGACGCCGACGACGCGGCAGCCGACCACGTGCGCGGCGATGTGCGCGGCGAACGCCTCCGGCGAGACGGACGTGCGGACCGCGAGTCCGTCGCCCGGACCGAGCCCCGCGTCCTTCAAACCGGTCGCCAGCATGCCGATGAGCTGCAGCAACTCGCCCCGGGAGACGACCCGTCCGGCATGCTCGAACGCCGCCGTGCCCGGCGACTCGCGCAGCGCGTCAAGAAGGGACCCCGGAAAAAGACTCATTGCCCGACTCCTCGATTACGCCCACAATGCGGTTCGTCCATCGCAAATGTAGGCGGCGAGGATCAGAGGCCGATCAGAAGAACGTTCGGATGGAGACGCTATGAAGGTGATCGGCGCGGGTTTCGGCAGGACGGGCACCGCCTCCCTGAAGGCGGCCCTGGAACGGCTCGACTTCGGCCCCTGCTACCACATGTCGGCCGTCATCGCGGAGCCGCGCCGCGTCCGGCAATGGCTCGACATCGGCGAGGGGCAGGCGGCTGACTGGGACGACGTGTTCGCCGGATACCGGTCGGCGCTGGACTGGCCCGCCTCGTCCTACTGGCGGGAACTCGCCGACCACTATCCGGACGCGAAGGTGGTCCTGACCGTCCGCGATCCGGAGCGGTGGTACGACAGCGTCGCGTCCACGATCTTCGCCCGCGCCCTGGCGGAACGGCGTCGGCTGCCGCTGCGGCGGAGGATCGTCCGGTGGCTGGTCAGGCGGCGGTCGCCGGACTTCGCGCTCTATCCCCGCATGGCCCGTGCGACGGTCATGGACCGGGTGTTCGGCGGGCGCATCGACGACCGCGACCACGTCCTCGACGTCTTCGACCGGCACATCGCCGAGGTCAAGGCCGCGATCCCGGACGGGCGGCTGCTGGTCTTCGACGTCGCGGAGGGCTGGGAGCCGCTGTGCGCGTTCCTCGGCGTCCCCGTCCCGGACGAGCCGTTCCCGCAGTCGAACGAGCGCGCCGCCTGGCACCGCAAACGCCCCCGCCGCCTGGCACGCCTCATCCTCCGCGGCCGCTGACCGCGTCGCGGGGTCAGCCTTCCTTACCCCCGTCATCGTCCTTGACCTTGTCGCCGTCGCCCGCGATGCCCGCCAGCGTCGGACGGCGGTGCATCGCCAGGAGCACGATCAGCACGACGACGCCGATGCCGAGCCAGATGAACCCGAGCTCCTGCGCGGCGACGTCCGCGTTGTAGACGACGTAGCCGAGGAAGCAGAAGCCGACCACCGGCACGATCAGATGGGCCCACCAGTTCCGGCTTCTCGACCGCACCACGTAATGGACGACGACCGACACGTGCAGCGTCAGGAATGCCGTCATCGCGCCGAAGTTGACCAGCGAGCTGAGGAGCGTGATGCCGTCGTCCCGCTGCTCCATGTAGAGCCCGAGGGCCAGCGAGATGACGGCGACCAGCAGCGTGGCGTTCACCGGCACCTGCCGCTTGGCGTCCACCTTGGCGAGGAAGCCGGGCAACTGCCGGTCCCGCGCCATGGCGTACAGCAGCCGGGACGTCGCGGCCTGCGCGACCAGCGAGTTGGCGAAGCCCCACGCGATCGCGGTGGCCGCGGCGGTGAGCTTGGCGAGCCAGACCCCGCCCGCGACGTCGGCGGCGTCGTAGAACGAGGTGCCCTCGGGATCGCCCTCCGAGATCAGCTTGCCGGGGTCCTCCACCAGCAGCGACGCCACCCAGGTCTGGACGATGAACAGCACGCCGACCAGCAGCAGCGCGGCCACCATCGACCGTCCGATGGCGCGGGCGGACTCGCGGTTCTCCTCCGCCAGCGTCGAAATGCCGTCGAACCCGAGAAAACTCAGGACCGCGATCGACACGGCCCCGAACACCAGGCTCCACGAGAACGTCTCGTCGTTGAAGATCGGCGTGAAGCTGCCGCCGTCGTGCCCCTTGCCCTGGGCCAGCGCCACGACGCCCACCACCAGGAAGATCGCCAGGACGATCAGCTCGGCGACCAGCATGATGCGGGTGATCCGCGCGGTCATCTCGATGCCGAAGAAGTTGACGGCCGTGTTGAGGACGACGAAGCCGACGAGCCAGAGCCACACCGGGACGTCCGGCACGAGCGAGTTCATCGCCACGCCCGCGATCAGGTACAGCAGCGCCGGCACGAGCACGTAGTCGAGGAAGATCATCCACCCGGCGAGGAAACCGACCGGCTGGGTGATGCCGCGTCCGGCATAGGTGTAGACGGACCCGGCCATCGGGAACGCCCGCGCCATCTGCCAGTACGACGCCGCGGTGAACAGCATGACCAGCATCCCGACCGCGTACGCGAGCGCGACCATGCCGCCCGAGCCCTGGAAGACGCTGCCGAAGATCCCGAACGGGGCGATCGGCACCATGAAGACCAGGCCGTAGACCACCAGGTCCTTGAACCCGAGCGACCGCCGCAGCTCCTGCTTGTAGCCGTAGCGCTCGATGCTCTCAGGACCTTCTCGGCCTTCTGGCCGCGCTTCCTCGACGGTCACGGTGTCCTCCTTCGCCGCGAGGAGTGCCGGGAACCCCGCGGATCCAGCGCGCAGCCTAGAATCATTCTTTTCAAATGAAAAGCTTTTACGCCAAAAGACCTCAGAGCCGGGTGATCACGGTCAGGTCGAGGCCGTCCGCCCTGGCCAGATAGCCGCCCGTCCGCGGCGGCCCCAGCGGCGCGCACGCCCAGCCCTGCAAATCCTCGGCACCCGCAAGGAGCCGCTCGGACGCCGCGCCGGCCCGCCGCGCGCTCAGCACACCACCGATGGCGAGCGCCACCAGCAGATGGACGCCGTCGTAACACCCCTCCGCGTAGGCGTCGAGCACGGGACCATTCGGCCCGAAAACCGCCCGATGCCGCTCCGCCAGCGCGATCCGCCGCTCGTCCCCCTGCCCGGCGAACGACCGCATCGCCGAATACAGCTCCCCGGTGTCGTCCCCACCCCCGGCCAGCAGCACGTTCTCCTCCAGCGCCCCCGACAGCCGCACCACCCGCCCCGCAAGCCGCGACGCGGAAAACACCCGGTTGAAAACAGCGAGATCCCGCCCGACCAAACTCAGCAGCACGGCCTCGGCGCCCGTCTGCCGCAGCTCCTCCACAACCCGCTCAAAGCCCGCCTCCGCGTCCGTCCACGGGAACGGCACAAGCCGCTCGTAAACCACGTCCGCACCCAGCGCCCGAACCACCCGCGAGGCCGCCCGATGCACCGACCGCGGCCAGATGTAGTCGTTCCCCACCAACGCCCACCGCCGCAGCCTCAGCCGCTCACTCAACCACCGCACCGCCGGACCGATCTGCCGCGCCGGCTCGTCCCCGAGCAGCACCACACCCTCTCTCCGCAACCCCCCTTCATGCGGAGGCGTGAATACATAGGGAACCCGCCCGCCCAACGCAACATCCAGCACCTGATGCACATCACTCGTGTGAAACCCGACGAAGGCGTCCACCAGCCCCGCGTCCGCCAGCAGCCGCGCCTCCGCCGCCACCGTTTCCGGGGCGCGTCCGGCGTCCACCGGCACCAGCTCGACCCCGAGCCCGGCCGCGTTGACCTCGGACGCCGCCAGCCACGCGGCACTCAGCCCGGACGGCCCGGTCAGCCCAAGCGGCCCGGACAACGGCAGCAGCAACCCCAACCGCAGCACCGAGGCGTCCGGCCCGGAGACCAACAGCTCCGCGCTGTCCCGCAGTACCACCGAACCGTCCATGACCTGGCAAGTATGCTCTCGGCAGGGCGGCCGGGCGAGGGAGGGCAAAGCGTGGCCGAGCGACACGACACGGCTCTGGACCGGACGGCGAACACCGAACTCGTCGACCTCCTCACCCGCACCCAACGCGCCCTGGCCCGCGACCTGAGCGCCTTCCTCGACGAGGAGAACACGTCCGTCGAGCAATGGCGCGTCCTGCGCACCCTGGCCCGAGCCGACGACATCTCAATGGGCGAACTAGCGGTCATAGTCGAAATCCCGCACCCCACCCTGACCCGAATCGTCGACTCCTTGGCCGACTCGGCCTACCTTTACCGCTCCCAGTCGTCCCGCGATCGCCGCCGAGTCTCCGTCCACGTCTCAGACCTGGGCCGCACCAAACTGGCCCGCCTGGAATCCCTGGCCCGCACCCACGAACAAACTCTCACCACCAAACACGGCCAGGACACGATCCAAGCCCTGACCACCCTCCTGACGCACCTCGCGAACACCCCACGCCTGATCTCCTGAAGCCCGCCCCAGCCTCCCGACCGCACAATTCCGCTCACCACCGGCGGCAGCCACCCGGATCTTTCAGAGACCTCCTCGCTCAAGGCAAGCTCTGCCGGCGCTCGTATCCGCCCTCGTCCTCCTGATCTCCCTTGCCGCCGTTCGGCGAACGCCGAGACGTCCGGCGGATCCCACTTCCGTGGACGGCTCGCGGATCTGATCCTGCTGGAACAGAGCGCGCACTCGGGCAGCGAGTCGACCGGCAAGGTGCGGCTGGAAAGGCCGGCCTGGAGCGCTTTGTTCTCTGGTACCGTCGCCGCCGTGAGTACCGCAGGGCGAATTCGGGAGCTACTCGCCCCGTTGGGCAACGATGAGCATCAGTATCTTCGGGTTCGGGTCGGGAGTGATCCCGACCTGTCTCCCGCCGAACTCCTGTATCCCGTGATATTTGACCCGTCATTCGACCGAGGTCCTTTTCGAAATGCTGAACCGACACGGCCGGGCACTGTCGAAGAGTTGGCCGGAGCGCTGTTTCCGTTGACGTGAGCGCTGTGCGACGGAGACGGCCTTTGGTGCAGATTGCGGGCCATGGACGCCAGAAACCGCCGTCCGGTTCTTGAGAACGTCATCCGCTGTCTGCAGCCCAAGGCTCGGTGGTGGAGCAATGTGGGGTATTTGCGAGGGCTTCACATCGAGCCCGGTCACCGGGCACATGCTTGACTGTGCCGTGATCGGCATTGGCCGCCGCGCAACGGTGACCTTCCTCGCCTACGGCAATTCCTGACGTCCGAAACCCTTATTTTGAAATGTCCCTTTGGGTTTCGGTCTGAAGGTGATGTTAGCATCTGATCATCCCCGCGATATCTGGCTGCCATTTAACCTCACCTGCGCTGATGCGTTTATTGGGGGTTGTTGTGTCGGTAACTCGTCGGACGGCTGTTGCCCGTGGGTAGGCGCGGAGGTCCCGGTGGACGGCGAGGCGGTAGGGGCGGCGGGGCGGCCCGTGGTGTTTTCGGGAGGATGGCCGGAGACCTCTTCCGGCTCCCCAAGGGGCGTGGACGTGGTGGCGGGGGAGGCCCGAGGCCGAACGGCCGTGGCCCTGGCGGCCGAGGGCGTCCCCGTGACGGTGGCCGCCGGAACGGAAACCCGCAGTCGCAGGCGCGTCCCACCGAGTCGACTCCCAAGGGCGGCGACCCGATCAGCATCGTCACCGGGGACGTGCTGCTGTCCCAGGTGGACGTGTCCCTACCGGGCGTCCTCCCGCTGCTTCTGGAGCGGACGCACATCTCCTCGTACCGGGTGGGCGGCGGGTTCGGCCCGTCCTGGGGCTCCACCCTCGACCAGGCCCTCGAACTCGACAGCGAGGGCGTGCATTTCCTCGGCGCGGACGCGACCGTCCGCACATATCCGCAATACCTGCTGCCGAACGTCGCGTTCATGCCGAGCGCCGGGCCACGCCATCCATTGACCCTCACCTCCGACGGCGGTTACGTCCTCGCCGACCCGTATTCGGGACGCACACTGCATTTCCCGCCGCCGGGTGAGGAGACGGGCTGGTCGCGGCTGCCGCTGACGGCCATCACCGACCGGAACGGCAACCGCATCGACCTGGTGTACGAGGACCAGATCCTGACCGAGGTGCGCCATTCGGGCGGCTACCGAATTCTGGTCGACACCGCCCCGACCGATACCAGCGACCGCCGCATCACCGCGCTGCGCACCCCGGACGGGACGGTCCTGGTCCGGTTCGGCTACGACGACGCTGGTGACTTGACCGAGGTCTACGACTCCTCGAACGTTCCACAGCGCTTCAGCTATGACGACGAACACCGGCTTACCGATTGGGTGGACCGTAACGGGCACTGGTATCGCTACACCTACGACGAGCAGGGCCGCGCTTTCCGCGGGGAGGGCTCCGAGGGCCGCCTGAACGCGACGTTCAACTTCGACCGCGACAACCACCGCACCCTGGTCACCGACGCCCTGGGCCACACCACCACACATCGGTACAACGAGCTCGACCAGATCGTCGAGGAAACCGATCCGCTCGGCAACGTCACCCGCTCCGAATGGGACGAGTACGACCGCCTCCTCTCGCGCACCGATCCGCTCGGGCACACCACCCGCTTCACCTACGACGATCGCGGCAACCTCACCGGCATCGCCTACCCTGACGGCGCCTCCAGCACGACCGAGTTCAACGAGCTGAACGCGCCCGTCCGCCGGGTCCGGCCGGACGGGTCTCAATGGCACTGGCGGTATGACGAGCGCGGCAATGTCACCGCCGAGACCGACCCCGCCGGGGCGGTCACGGCCTTCACCTACGACGAGCGCGGCGGCCTCCTGTCGGTCACCGACGCGCTCGCCCACACCACCCGGGCCGAGCTCAACGACGCCGGACTGCCGATCACGATCACCGATCCGACCGGCGCCGCCTCCCACCGCACCTACGACGCGCTCGGCCGGCTGACCGCCTACACCGACCCGACCGGCGCGCGCACCACGCTCACCTGGACCGTCGAAGGACGGCCCGCGTCGATTACGCGACCGGACGGGACGACCGAGCGGTGGCGCTACGACGGTGAAGGCAACATGGCCGAGCACATCGACCCGAACGGGCAGACCACCCGCACGGAGTACGGACCCCTGGACGTGCCTTCCGTGTTGACACGTCCAGACGGATCGTCCCTGGCCTTCACCCACGACGCCGAGTGTCGGCTCGCCGCCGTCACCAATGACGTTGGCCTGTCCTGGACCTACACCTACGACGAGGCCGGGCGGTTGACCAGCGAGACCGACTTCAACGGCCGCACCGTCACCTACGGTCGCGATGCCGCCGGACGCCTGGTCGCTCGCACCAACGGCGCGGGCCAGACGGTCACCTACACGCGCGATCCATTCGACAACGTCCTCGAAAAGAACAAGGGCGACCAGGTCACCGCCTACACCTACGACTCGATGGGCCACCTCGTCCACGCCGCTGCCCCGGACGTCGACCTTCGGCTATACCGCGACCCGGTCGGCCGCATCACTGCCGAGACCGTCAACGGGACCACCACCGCCTACGCCCGCGACCCTCTGGGTCGCGTCCTCACACGCCGCACTCCGTCGGGTGCCGAGGCCGCCTGGGCCTACGCCCCCACCGGCCTTCCCACCCGGCTCACCACCGGGGGCCACACCCTCACCTTCTCCCACGATCCCGCCGGACGCGAGACAGGCCGCCGCATCGGCGCAACCACCGCTCTGTCTCAGGAGTGGGACGCCAACGGCCGTCTCACCGCCCAAACCCTCTGGGGCGCTCCCACGCCCGACACAGACCAGGCCCGGCTGCTGCAGCATCGCACCTACGCCTACCGTCCCGACGGCAACCTCACCGGCCTGACCGACCGGCTCTCCGGCGACCGCGACTTTACGCTCGACCCCCTTGGTCGCATCACCGCTGTCACAGCCCAAGGCTGGACGGAGCGCTACGCCTACGACGCCGCGGGCAATCTCACCCGTGCCGACCACTCGGCAGCCGACGACCGGAGCGATCCCAGGGTCCGCGAATACAGGGGCACCCTCATCCGCCGCGCCGGACGCACTCGCTACGAACACGACGCCCAGGGTCGTGTCATCCTGCGCGAGCGCGTCACTCTCTCCGGCCAACGCCGCGTCTGGCGATTCCATTGGGACGCCGACGACCGCCTCACCACCGCTCAAACCCCTGGCGGCTCTCACTGGCGCTACCACTACGACCCCCTCGGCCGCCGCATCGCCAAACACCAGTACGCCCCCGACGGCACCACCCTCCTGCAGACCTACACCTACGCCTGGGACGGCACCCGCCTAGCCGAACAAACCCACCACATCCACACCCAAGACCACGTCCCCCGCATCACCACCTGGACTTACCAGCCCGACACCCACACGCCCCTCACACAAACCGGACGCCAACCCGCCGCCACCGCGCCCCAAGAGTGGATCGATCAGCAGTTCCACGCCATCATCACCGACCTGGTCGGCACACCCACCGAACTCATCGACCCGACCGGCGCTGTCATCTCCACCGCCCTGACCATCTGGGGCGCGAGCAATCCGGACCGTCCACCGCCCTGCCCCCTGCGCCTGCCGGGCCAGTACCACGACGCCGAAACCGGCCTTCACTACAACTATCACCGCTACTACGATCCGGTGGCGGCCGGATACACCGCCCCAGACCCCCTGGGCGTGGAGCCCCAACCGAACCCCCACGCGTACGTTTCCAACCCCACCACCTGGCTTGACCCCCTTGGTCTCACTCCCCAGAACTACAGTGGCAGCCAGTCGACGAGCAGTCAGTCGACCGGTCCCAGCGATGATGACGTCTTCGTCCGAAGAGGGACTAGTTGGGAGAGCACGGGGAGACTTTCCAGTCAAGCTCAAGCTGCCGGAGACCATCCGAGCGGCAGGTTTCCACATGGCGTGTCGGTCACTACACCCGAGTCAAACGCCAGATTGTCCAGAAACCCGGAAGACGCGGTGACGGCGACACGCGGACAGATCAAGGCGGCAGGGTTCGACGTGGTCCATACTCCTACGAGGAATGACCCCAATCATCATACGTTGGTCCTACCGAAGCCTGTGACCTCAGACGCGGCGCGGTCGTTCAACCAGCTATTTGGACGCAGCAGAAGATGACTAGACGAGCCCAGACTCTGGCCAGTACGCGGGAGGATGAGATTTCCCTCCGCGCGATG
Organism: Actinomadura sp. 1N219; assembly: GCF_044326405.1. Taxonomy (NCBI): domain Bacteria; kingdom Bacillati; phylum Actinomycetota; class Actinomycetes; order Streptosporangiales; family Thermomonosporaceae; genus Actinomadura; species Actinomadura sp. 1N219. The sequence goes on from NZ_JBIRAY010000016.1 coordinate 106,505, forward strand.
GTGATATTCGAATGGTATGACCATGCCCGAGAGGGGGTCGTCGCACTTTCTCACCCCCCTTCCGAGTGGCACTTCCGAGTCATCGGTTCCAGGGAGAATACCGACGGATCCGATGACCTTCTCTACCTTCTCTCCAGTATTCCGGACGGTATGGTCGATCGCATTCGAATGGCGCTCGGAGGTGAGCGGACGCCGGAGATCTTCATTCCTGACGGCACGTACGAAACTGAAGCCGCACGCGCCGAGGGCGATCGGCTCGTCAACGAAGCCCTCGAACACTTTGGGCGTGACGCCGCGATAGTGCACACGAATGATCTGAGATACTATCGCGCCGTATGGTCGTACGTATGAGCACGAGGCTTTCAGGCGTGCAATAATCAGGTTCACGGATCTGCCGATGCCGCGCCTGCGGCCCTGGGCAGAGGCGTCCATGGCGCCTACTTGGCGAAGAAGTCGAATTCGTTGTTGCGGACGCCTGCTAGGAAAGCTTCCCATTCAGCGCGGGTGTAGACGATGGCTTCGGCGTCGGGGCGGCGGCTGTGGCGGACGGCCACGCGGTCGGTGCCGTCTGTGAGGGGGCCTGCTTCTACGCAGTTGCCGCCGCCGTTGTCGCTGAAAGTGCTGATGCGCCAGGCGACGCGTTCCCGGTCGGACGGGCTCAGGGCCTCGCGCGCCTTTCTCTTGCTCATTGCAACTCCTCCGCCAGAGACGAGATCAACCGAGTCGACTCGTCTGGGTCGATCGTCAGTGCCTGTAGTCGATCGTATGTCTCGACCAGGCGGGTGCAATTGGGGGATTCGATGTAGACGCTGCCCTGCGGTGTTTCGGCGTGGGCGATGAGCGGGAACGGGTCGGGCATCGTGAAGATCTTGAAGGCGCCGGTCGGACTGGGGTGGACTCCTGCACTGAAGGGCAGGACTCTGACCTCGATGTTCGGCCGGGCCGCACAGTCGAGCACGTGTCGCAGTTGGGCGGCGAAGATGGCCGGGCCGCCGACCGGGCGACGTAGGACCGCCTCGTCCAGGATCACCGTCAGGTGGGGTGGTTCGGGCTGTGCGAGGACCGCCTTCCGGGTCATCCGCACCTCCAGCATCCGGCGGACGTACTCAGGTGTGCCGTCCCAGGAAGCGGTGGTTATCGCTGTCCGGCCGTAGTCCTCGGTTTGGAGCAGCCCGGGCATCAAGACGTTGTCGAACATCTGGATGGCGTCGGCGCGCGACTCCAGCCAGATGTAGTCGCTGAACCAGTCCGCCAAGTCGGGGGCGTAGCCGTCCCACCAGCCCTTCTGCCACACCTCTTCGCTCAGCTTGAGCAGGGTGTAGCGGCGGTGCTCGTCGGAGACTCCGTAGAGGTCCAGCAGCTTGAGCAATTCGGGGTGGCGAACCGGATAGACACCGGTCTCGTAACGGCTCACGGTGCCGGGGTCACGTTCCAGGTACTCGGCGACATCCTTGACTAGAAGGCCGTTTGCCTCACGTAGCTGCCGCAGCTGTTGGCCCAACCATTGGGCGCGCAGCGTTACCCAGCGCGGTGCGGCCATCGTGATCATCCTCCACAACTTGTGTCCTCGCCACATCTTGTGGAACCAGGCGAGGCGTGTGAGTATACCGATGGTGTCAGTAATCTCGCAGAGAGTAGCGGGAGAAATGGGGCAGTTCGGGCGACCGCGAGGTTGTGGAGCTGTCACACCAGCAGCAGAGAAGGGCCGGGACGGTGCGATGCTTGGCGGCTGCGTCCGTCCCGGCCGTCGCTCGGAGAGGAGCACCCGGATGGATGACGTCCACGAATCCGAACTAATGCCTGTCTACCACGCGGCGAGAGAGGGGACGAGCGAGGTGCCGCGGCTGTTCATGCTGGTTCGGGAGGACCTTGACGAGGACGACGAGGTCGTCCGGGAGGTCGTGGCGTACGGGATCGCGTTGCCGGGTGGGGCGGCGGCGACCGTCGCGGCGCGGGGCAGCGGGTTCGGTCGGTGGATCAGTCCGGAGAGCGCGTCGCGGAGGTTGTGTTCGGAGCTTGTCTGGGTGTCCTAGCGGAGGGCGAAGACCTCGGTCAGGGCTTCGGGGTCGTAGCCGTCTACGTGGAACCAGGCTTCGGCGATCTTGCTGGCCGTGATGCGGTAGATCGCGATTTCGTTGCCTGAGACGCGGGTTTCGCCGCGTCGGGCCGACCAGCGGATTTTCGCTACTACGTGCTCGTGGGTGGTTAGGAAGCCTGTGGGTTCTAGGGCGAAGGTTCCGTTGGTTACGCGCTGGAGGTCGTCCAGCAACGTGATTACGGTTTCGCGGCCCTGGTGGGTGCCTGAGTAGTCCTCGTCGCCTGGTTCGTGCCAGCGGACGTCGGGGGCGAGCAGTTCGCGGAGAGTTTGGGTATCGCCGTTGCTGCGGGCTGTGTAGAACGAGCGGATTACGTCCTCGTCGGCCATGTCGTCCCGTCGGGTGTGCGAAGGCCCCGAACCCGGTGGTGGTGGGTTCGGGGCCTCGGTTGGCTTAGTAGGTGGGTTGGGACGGGTCTATCTGGTTGACCCAGGCCAGGACGCCGCCGCCTACGTGGACGGCGTCCGAGAAGCCCGCGTTCTTGACCACGGCCAGGGCCTCGGCGGAGCGGGCGCCCGACTTGCAGTGCAGGACGATCTTCTTGTCCTGCGGGAGGCGCTCCAAGGCCGAGCCGTTCAGGAACTCGCCCTTCGGGATGAGGGTCGCGCCGGGGATCGAGACGATCTCGTACTCGTTGGGCTCGCGGACGTCCACCAGGAAGATGTCGTCGTCCCGGTCCTGCATGGCCTTGAGGTCGAGGACGGTGATCGTGGAGTCCTGCGCGGCCTCGGCGGCCTCGTCGGAGACGGCGCCGCAGAACGCCTCGTAGTCTTCGAGGAGCTCGGTCTGGGTGGGGTTCTTGCCGCACAGGGGGCATTCCGGGTCCTTGCGGACCTTGACCGAGCGGTACGACATCTCCAGGGCGTCGTAGATCATCAGGCGGCCGACGAGGGGCTCGCCGATGCCGGCGAGGAGCTTGATGGCCTCGTTCACCTGGATGGAGCCGATCGACGCGCAAAGGACGCCCAGGACGCCGCCCTCGGCGCAGGACGGGACCATGCCGGGCGGCGGGGGCTCCGGGTAGAGGCAGCGGTAGCACGGGCCGTGCTCGGCCCAGAACACGGACGCCTGGCCGTCGAAGCGGTAGATCGAACCCCAGACGTACGGCTTGCCCAGGAGGACGGCGGCGTCGTTCACCATGTAGCGGGTCGCGAAGTTGTCGGTGCCGTCCACGATCAGGTCGTAGCCGGAGAAGATGTCCATGATGTTGTCGCGGTCGAGCGCGGTGTTGTGCACGACCACGTCGATCAGCGGGTTGATCTCACGGACGGTCTCGGCGGCCGACTCCACCTTCGGCTTGCCCAGCGACGACTGGCGGTGGATGATCTGCCGCTGCAGGTTGGACTCGTCCACGACGTCGAAGTCGATGACGCCGAGCGTCCCCACGCCGGCGGCGGCGAGGTAGAGGAGGGCGGGGGAGCCGAGGCCGCCCGCGCCCACGACCAGGACTTTGGCGTTCTTGAGGCGCTTCTGCCCGGACATGCCCACATCGGGGATGATCAGGTGCCGCGAGTAGCGGTTGACCTCGTCGCGGGTGAGCTCCGCTGCGGGCTCGACCAGAGGTGGCAACGACACGGTGGGTGCTCCTGTGCTGACGCGTGTTAGGGCGGGACGTCTTCGTCCTCTCACCGCACAACCTTGCCATGCGCTGGGTCATTCCCGGGCTTCCGGCGCCCTGGACGGTCTCCTCACTGCAATGTCAGGGCGGAATGTCGTGAAGCAACGATAATCTTGGCTGTTGTGGCGTTCCTGCCCCCCTCCCAGCAGCCGCACCCGCCGCGGCCCCCGCAGCAGCCCGGCATGCCCGCCGGCCGTCCGCCCGGCATGCCCGCCGGGCCCTCTGGCATGCCCCCTGGCGGGCGTCCCGGGCCACCCGGGCCGTACGGGCCTCCCGGGCCGTACGCTCCCGGGCCTCCCGGGATGTACGGTGCGCCCGGTCGTCCGCCCGGCATGCAACACATGGGTCCGCCGGGGCCGCCGCCGGTGACGGTGCTCGGCCTGCGCGGACGGCAGTGGATGATCGTCGCGCTCGTCGTCGCCTGCTGCTACCTGGTCACCACCGCCGTCTCGCTCACCGGCGCGTGGACGGCGCTCACCCGCGACCCCACCAGCGCCGAGCTGCAGCTGGCCGCGAACAAGGAGGTGGCGCGCCGGTGGCAGGCCTGGCCCGCGGGACGCATCTTCCCTGAGCAGGTCAGTTACCGCCCCCAGACGGGCCACAGCGAGTACGCGACACGGATGGGGATCGTCCCCGATGTCGCCTGCTCGCAGGCGGTCGACGAGGAGATCGCGAGGACGATCGGCAGGCATGGGTGCCGGGCCGTACTGCGCGCCACGTATGTCGATCAGTTGCAGGGCATCGTCGTCACCGTCGGCGTGGTGGCGTTCCCCGATCCGTGGACGGCCGACAAGGCGTACAAGGAGCTGCCCGGTTCGCAGCGGCTGGACGGGCGGGGCGCGGTGCGTCCGGCGTTGCACGCGGCGCCCTTCCCCGGGACGGCGTCCGCCCGGTTCAACGACGAGGCCCGGCAGGACCGGACCATCGATCGGGGCGGCCCGTACATCGTGCTGACGACGTCCGGCCAGACCGACGGGCGTCCCGCGGCGGCGATCAAGAAGGCCAGGCCCGGCGAGCCGTTCGCGCTCGCGCCGCAGGTCGGGCACGAGATCGCGCGGTCGCTGGCCGCCAAGTCCCTGCCGGACTGCGACGAACCCGAGTGGGAATGCTGACGGGAGCGCGGATGCCAGGGCGCCAGGCGGGCGGGATGCGGCGGACCCCGCCGGCCTCCGCGCGGCCGGAGCGGCCGGAGCGGCCGACGCCGACCGGGGCGCGGCGGAGGCGAGTGGCGGGGGCGGTGTTCGCGGCGGCGGTGGCCGGGACGTGGCTGATGCCCGTCCCCGCGCAGGCCGACGTCGTCCGCGACCGGCAGAAGCCCATCCTGAACATGCTCGGCATGGACGCCGCGTGGCGGATCACCAAGGGCAAGGGCGTGACCGTCGCGGTCGTCGACTCCGGCGTCGACCCGCGTCAGGCGGACCTCGCCGGCTCGGTCACCACCGGGCCCAACATGCTCGCCGAGATCGACGCCGGGACGAGGCCGGTGCGGCAGCACGGCACCGGGATGGCGTCGCTGATCGCGGGCCACGGCCACGGCGCCGGGGGCGGGTCGGGCATCATCGGGATCGCGCCGGAGTCCCGCATCCTCGCGATCCGGGCGATCGGCGAGCCGGAGGACAAGAGCTTCCGCCGCTACCGGACGTCCGAGCGGGCCGACGTCGCCGTGGCGCGCGGCATCCGCTACGCCGCCGACCACGGCGCCGACGTGATCAACCTCTCGCTCGGCAAGGACGAGGAGGTCCCGGACGAGCGCGCCGCCATCGGATACGCCATCCGCAAGGGCGTCGTCGTGGTGTCCGCGGTCGGGAACGACGGCGACGACCCGGGCGCCCTCGACGGTGAGGGATACGCGCCCTACTCCTACCCGGCGTCCTATCCGGGCGTCATCGCGGTCGCCGCGACGGAGCCCGGGCACGCCCGCGCGCCGTTCTCCAACCGCAACTACTCGGTGCTGCTGTCCGCGCCCGGCGTGGACGTGCCCGTCGCGTCCCCGGGCGGCCAGTACTTCTCCAGCGGCGGGACGAGCGACTCCAGCGCGCTCGTGTCCGGTATCGCCGCGCTGATCCGCGCCAAGCACCCGAAGATGGCGCCGTCGCTGGTCTCGCAGGCGCTGATCCAGAGCGCGCGGCACGCGCCGTCCGGCGGCTACAACGCCGACATCGGGTTCGGGGAGGTGCACGCGTCCCGTGCGCTGTCCGCGGCCGATGCGCTGGCCTCGTCCGCTCTGTCCGGCAAGTCCGCGGGCAAGTCGTCCGGGCAGCGCTTCGGGGAGGAGGACCCCGAGCCGGTGGAGGTCATCGAGCGGCCCGGCTGGGTCCAGCCGCTGATCATCGGGCTGGTGCTCGCCGGGATCGGCGGGACGGTCACGGCCGCCGCGATCGCGATCACGTTCCGCCGCCGCCATCCCCGGCTCGCCGGTGGTCCGCCGCTGGGCCCAGGCCCGGGCCCCGGCTCGGCGATGGGTTCGCCGATGGGTGCCGGTCCCCGCATGTTCTCGTCCCCTGGGCGGCCGCAGGGTGGCTCGCCGCATCCTCCGCCCTACGGCGGCGCGCCGGGCTCAGCGCCGTCATCCGGGCCGGGCGGTCCGCCGCCGCCCCGGCCGAATGGTCCACCGCCGCATGGGCGGAACGGGCCGCATGGGCAGAACGGGCCGCATGGGCCGAGCGGGCCCTCTGGGCCGTCCGAGCCGCCGCCGTGGGGGTCTGAGTCTCGGCCCGGGTCGTCGGGGCCGCCGCCTGGGTCGTTGCCGCCCCTGCCGCCTCCCTGAGACCGCGAGAATCGCCGGATGTGGTCTGAACCCGATGAGTACGCCGAGGCCGTCCTGGACGCGGTGGAGCGGATCCCGCCCGGTCGCGTCCTCGCCTACGGCGATGTCGCCGAGCTGGTCGGACGGGGCGGGCCCCGGCAGGTCGGACGCGTGATGTCCCTGTACGGGGGCGCCGTGCCGTGGTGGCGGGTGATCCGCGCGGACGGCAGCCCGCCGAGCGGCCACGAGATCGAGGCGCACGAGCAGTACCGGGCCGAGGGCACGCCGCTGCGCCCGGACGGCCGCCGCGTCGACATGTCCCGCGCCCGCTGGATGGGGCCGGAGCCGTCCTGACCCGTCCTGACCGGTCCTGACGCGTCCGCCGCCTCGCGCCGCGCGGTGTTTCTTGGGCGACATGCGTGCGTTGTGGTCAGAACCGCCCCGGTGATCTGTTCCAATGAACTGTTGTGCCGTCTGCTTCCTACCGTCTCGTGCGCCGCGCGGGTCCCGCGCGGAGCGTCCCGCCCGTGCTCGACGAGCAGCAGCGGCGGGTGGTGGAGCATGCCGGCGGGCCGATGCTCGTGCTGGCGGGGCCGGGCACCGGGAAGACGACCACGATCGTCGAGGCCGTCGTCGACCGCATCGAGAACCGCGGCGTGGACCCGGAGCGCGTCCTCGTCCTGACGTTCAGCCGCAAGGCGGCGGGGGAGCTGCGGCAGCGGATCACCGGCCGCTTGCACCGGACGACGCGCACGCCCCTGGCGCTCACCTTCCACAGCTACGCCTACGCGCTGCTCCGCCGGGACGCCGTCCTGGACGAAGAGCAAGCGCCTCGCCTGCTGTCTGGGCCGGAGCAGCTTCTGGAAGTGCGGCGGTTCCTGGAGGGCGAACTGGCGGACGGCGCCCGTGGCTGGCCGGAACGACTGCGGGCCGCTCTGGCTACGCGTGGGTTCGCCGAAGAATTGCGTGACTTCACCTTGCGCGCGGTCGAGCGGGATGTCTTCGGCGAAGACCTCGTTGCGCTCGGACGTATGCGCGGACGTGATGACTGGCCTGCAATAGGCGAATTCATGGAGCGGTATGCGGATCGGTTCGCGCTCGATCCCGTCCCGACGTACGACTACGGCGAGCTGATTCACGTGGCCGCACGCATGCTCGCGGACGAAGAAGTACGGATCCGGGAGCAGGACGCCTACGACATCGTGTTCGTGGACGAATATCAGGACACCGACCCTGCGCAGGAAGCCCTCCTGCATTACCTCGCCGGTGACGGCCGTGATCTCATCGTCGTCGGTGACCCGGATCAGTCCATTTACGGGTTCCGTGGTGCCGACGTGCGCGGCATCCAAGAGTTCCCGAACCGATTCCAGACATTGGACGGCGAGCCCGCGTCGGTCGTGGCGCTTCAGACGTGCCGCCGGATGGGGCCCGAGATTCTGGCGGCGTCGCGGCGGATCGCCCGGCGCCTGCCCGCCGGGTCGGCGGGGGCGGCCGAGCATCGCGCGCTGCGTCCCGTGGAGGAGCTGGAAGACGGCGAGGTGCGCGCCGTGATCGCCGACTCCGAGAGCCAGGAGTCGGCGCTCGTCGCGGACGAACTGCGCCGCGCACATCTCCTGGACGGCATTCCCTGGTCGCGTATGGCGGTGCTCGTGCGCAGCGCCGTAAGGCAGGTCCCAGTGCTGCGACGGGCTCTCGCCCAGGCCGGAGTGCCCGTGGTGGTGGCGGGAGACGAAGTTCCCCTCATCAGTGAGCCCGCCGTTCGTCCATTCCTCGTTCTGCTAAGGGCGGCGTTGAAGAAAGGCTTCCTGGACGAGGTCGTTGCAGAAGACCTGCTGACGGGCCCGCTAGGCGGCGCCGACGCGTTGGCCATGCGTCGGTTGAAGAGGGCGTTGCGCGACCTGGAGGAATTGTCGGGAGGGCAGCGTCCCCTAGGGGAGCTTCTGGTCGCGGCGGTGAACGACCCGCGCGAAGTTGTGCTCGTCCACGAAAGGGTGCGAGCGCCTGCCGAACGGGTCGCGCACCTCATCGATGTAGCGCGACGCAGCGTCCACGACGGCGGCAGTGCCGAGGACGTGCTGTGGGCCGTCTGGCAGGAGAGCGGGCAAGCGGACGTGCTGCTGGAGCAGAGCGTCAAGGGCGGGACGCGCGGAGCGGCAGCCGACCGTGACCTCGACGCCGTCGTCGCCCTGTTCGACCATGCGGCACGATTTGTCGACCGGCTTCCCCAGGCGGGGCCTGAATTGTTCGTCGACAACATCGCATCCCAGGAAATCGCCGGTGACACTCTGGCCGAACAGGCGCCGGAGGGCGAAGCCGTCCGGATCCTTACTGCGCACCGCTCCAAGGGACTGGAATGGGACGTGGTCGTAGTAGCCGGCGTCCAGGAGGGTGTCTGGCCGGACGTACGCCTCCGTGGCTCACTGCTCGGTATTGAAGAGCTGGTCGAGCACGCCGCAGGGGCCGAGCCAGAAGGCGACGCTGCGGCCGGTGCGTCCATGGCGGCCAAAATGCTGGACGAGGAACGCCGACTGTTCTACGTGGCCGTCACCCGAGCCCGGAAACGGCTCGTCGTCACGGCCGTGGGTGGGGACGACACCGAGGAACGGCCGTCACGCTTCCTGAACGAACTCCTCCCAGGCGCCATCGAGCAATCGCAACTGGACGAGAAGACTCGGTGGCTTTCGCTGTCCGCGCTGGTCGCAGACCTCCGTTCCGTGGTCGCGGACCCGTCCCGTCCGGAACCGCTGCGGCGCGCCGCCGCCGGACACCTGGCGCGCCTAGCGCGCGCGGGCGTGCGCGGTGCGAAACCCGAGAACTGGTACGCCATCACCGCCCTGTCTGACTCCGGGCCCGCGTTCGCCGAGGACGAGCCCATCACGATCTCCCCGTCCCAGGTCGAGGCGTTCACGACGTGCGGGCTGCGCTGGCTGCTCGCATCCGCGGTGGGCGCGCAGGAAGGCGGGCCGAACGAATACAGCACCATGGGCAAGGTCATCCATGCGGTCGCCGAACTGGCGGGCGCGGACGACGGCGTCAGCGAGGTCCACGTCGCCGAACGCCTGGACGAGATCTGGAACGACCTCGAATTCCGCAGCTCCTGGTACTCCGAGAAGCAGCGCGAGCAGGCCGGCCGGATGGTCGACAAGTTCCTCACGTGGCACCGCGACAACCCCAACGAGGTCGTCGCGCTGGAGGAGTCGTTCAAGGTCGACCTCGGCCGCGTCGTCATCAAGGGCCGCATCGACCGCGCCGAACGCGACGAGGACGGCCGCGCCGTCATCATCGACATCAAGACGTCCTCGACCGCCGTCCCCAAGGACGACCTGGCGCGCCACCCGCAGCTCGGCGTCTACCAGTACGCGGTGATGCTCGGCGCGTTCGAGCGGCACGGGCTGATCGAGCCCGGCGGTGCCAAGCTCGTCCAGGTCGGCAAGGCCGCGTTCACCGCCAAGGCGCGCGAGCAGGAGCAGCCGCCGCCGTCCGAGGACGACGACCCCGAATGGCCCAAGAAGCTCGTCGAGATCGTCGCGACCGGAATGGCCGGCGAGGTCTTCCAAGCGAGGGCCAACGACAAGTGTCGGACGTGCCCCGTACGCTCCTGCTGCCCGGTCCACGACGAAGGCGGCCAGGTCGGCGACTAGCCACGGGCCCGATCGGCGACTAGCCACGGCCAGGTCGGCGACTAGCGGCGGCGGGTTCTGTACGCTCCTGCTGATCCGTCCGCCTTGACGAGGGCGGGCACGTTGACGCACAGCTCGGGGGGAGTGGGGTGATCACGCCGGGAGAGCTGGCCCGGCTGCTGGAGATCCCGGAGCCGACGGAGGAGCAGGCCCGGGTGATCGAGGCGCCGATGGCGCCCATGGCGGTGATCGCGGGCGCCGGGTCCGGCAAGAGCGAGACGATGGCCGCGCGCGTGGTGTGGCTGGTCGCGAACGGGTTCGTCCGGCCGGAGCGCGTGCTCGGCCTCACGTTCACGCGGAAGGCCGCCGCCGAGCTGGGTATCCGCGTCCGGAAACGGCTCGACAAGCTGCGCGAGGTGCTGCCCGGGGACGAGCTGGAACGGCTCGGCGGCGAAGCGCTGTTCGACGGCGAGCCGATGGTGTCGACGTACCACTCGTACGCCGCGCGGCTCTTCGGCGACCACGCCCTGCGCGAGGCGCTCGAACCGACGATGCGGCTGATCTCACCGGCCGTCGCCTGGCAGATCTGCTCGCGCGTCGTCGACGCCTACCACGGGCCTATGGACCGCATCGAATGGCAGCCCGACACCGTGACGAAGGCCGTCATGGAACTGGCCGGGGACCTGTCGGAGCATCTGCGGACGGCCGACGACGTCCGCAAGGTCGGGACATGGCTGGACGAACGGTTCGCCGTGGTGAAGAAGCCGCTCAAGGCGCAGCGCGACATCCTCGCCAAGCAGGCCGTCCGCGAGCAGCTCATGCCGCTGATCGAGGCGTACGGGCGCGCCAAGGCCGACCGCGAGGTCATCGACCACGGCGACCAGATGGCGCTGGCGGCGCGGATCGCCTACAAGCATCCCGAGGTCGGGATGATCGAGCGGTCGCGGTTCTCGGTCGTCCTGCTGGACGAGTACCAGGACACGTCGCAGGCGCAGCTCGTCCTGCTGAAGTCGCTGTTCACGGGCGGGCATCCGGTGACGGCGGTCGGCGACCCGTGCCAGTCCATTTACGGGTGGCGCGGCGCGAGCGCGGGGAACCTGCTGCGGTTCGCGTACGACTTTCCTTCGCAGGCCGGAATCGCCGGGGGACGTCCCGTGCCCGCGCCCGTCGTCCAGCTCAGCCGGTCGTTCCGGAACGGCGAGCAGATCCTGGACGCCGCCGCCAAGATCCAGGAGGAGCTGCGGGCGGAGACGAAATCCGTGCCGCGGCTCATCCCCGGTGCAGGTCGAGAGGGGCGCGGCCGCGTCGAATGCGCGCTGTTCGACACCGTCGAGGACGAGGCCGAACGCATCGCCGCCCGCATCGCCGGGCTCATGGCCGCCGACCCCGAAACGCCCCCGGACGGCGGCCCCCCGGCAGGCGGCGGCCCTCCGACAGGCGGCCCTCCGGCAGGCGGCGGCTCGCCCGCAGGCGGCCCTCCGGCGGGTGGCGGGCCGGAGAGTGCGCTGGAGTACGCCGACATCGCCGTCCTCGCGCGGAAGCGGTCGCAGTTCCCGCTGATCAGGCGGGCGCTGGAGGCGCGCGGCATCCCGGTCGAGGTCGTCGGGCTCGGCGGGCTCCTCACCGTCCCCGAGGTGCAGGACGTCGTCGCGACGATGCGGGTCATGCACGACCCGACGGCGGGCGCGTCCCTCGCGCGGCTGCTCACCGGCCCGCGCTGGCGCCTCGGCCCGCGCGACCTCGTCGCCCTCGGACGCCGCGCCCGCACCCTCGCCCAGGACTCCGCCCGCGACATCACACCGCCCGAAACCGCACAGCCACAGCAGACCCCGCCGGACGAGCCTCCGTCCGACACCGCCGAGACCGCCGACACCGGCGGCACCGCCGAGACCGGCGGCACCGCCGAGGCCGCCGAGGCCGCCGAGACCGGGGACGATCCGCTGCGGCAGCTCGTCAGCGAGCTGAACCAGGAGACCGGGAGCCTGGTCGACGCGCTCGACGACCTCGGCCCGCCGGACGCCTACTCGCCGGAAGGCCGCGCGCGGCTCCGCCGCCTCCGCGACGAGCTGCGCATGCTCCGCGGGCAGGTCGGCCTCCCGCTGCCCGACCTCGTCAGCGAGGTGGAACGCGCGCTCGGCCTCGACATCGAGGTCGCCGCCCGGTCCGGACTCGACCCCGTCACCGCCCGCGCCGACCTCGACGCCTTCATCGACGCGGCCGCCACGTTCGCCGGGGACGCCGAAGACCCGACGCTCGGCGCGTTCCTCGCCTACCTCAAGGCCGCCGAGACGGAGGAGTTCGGGCTGGAGGCCGGACGGGTTGGCGAGACCAACAGCGTGAAACTCCTCACCGTCCACGCGTCCAAGGGCCTGGAATGGCCGGTCGTCGTCGTTCCCGGCCTGTCGTCCGTCCCGCAGAAGAACGGCGCCCCGGCCAAGGGGTCGATCTTCCCGTCGCCGCCGCAGAACGCCACCCGCTGGACCGCGAACCCGCGCGTCCTGCCGTTCATGCTGCGCGGCGACCGCGCCGACCTGCCGCCGCTGAACGGGCTGGAGAAGGACGACCTCGCCGCCTTCGACGACGCCTGCGCCGAACGCGACCTGCGTGAGGAACGGCGGCTCGCCTACGTCGCGGTGACGCGCGCGTCCACCCTGCTCATCGCCACGGGCTACTGGTGGGGTGCGTCAGGACGCCCGCTGGGGCCGTCGCCGTTCCTGGAGGAGATCCGCGCGACCTGCATGGCAGGGGCCGGGTCCGTCGCCGTGTGGGCCGACCCGCCGGAGGAGGGCACGGCGAATCCGCTGCTCGCCGACCCCGACGAGGCGCAGTGGCCCATCGCGCTCGGTGACCGCGGCGGCTCCGACGCCACGTCCCGCGAACGGTACGAGGCCGTGGTCGAGGCCGCCCGCATGGTCGAGGACGAGATCGCCGGACGGACGCGGCACTGGGCCGGGCACGAGGGGCTGTCCGACGCCGACCGGGGCCGCATGACCGCGTGGGCGCGCGACGTCGAACTGCTGCTCGCCGAGCGCGACCGGGGACGCGGCGGCGACGGGCTCGTCGTCGAGTTGCCCGCGCACCTGTCGGTGTCGTCGCTGGTGTCGCTGGCCCGCGATCCGGCGGCGCTGGCCCGGCAGATCCGCCGCCCGATGCCGCGTCCGCCCGCCCCGTACGTGCGGCGCGGCACCGCGTTCCACGCCTGGCTGGAGAGCCGCTGGGGGCAGCAGCGCCTCCTCGACCCGGACGAGCTGCCCGGCGCGGCCGACGAGGGCGCCGCCGACGACGCGCAGCTCGCGCGGCTCCGCTCCCGGTTCGAGGAGTCGGAGTGGGCGTCGCGGGAGCCGCTCGACATCGAGGTGCCGTTCGAGACCGTCATCGGCGACCGGCTGATCCGCGGGCGCATGGACGCCGTCTTCCGGGCGGGCGGCGGCGGGTACGAGGTCGTCGACTGGAAGACCGGCTCGCCGCCGTCCGGGGACGAGGCACGGTTCGCGTCGGTGCAGCTCGCCGCGTACCGGATGGCGTGGGCGGAACTCGCCGGGGTGGACGTCGGCCAGGTCAGCGCGGCCTTCCACTACGTCAGCGCCAACGTCACCGTCCGACCGGCCGACCTACTGGACGCGGACGGGCTCGCCGCCCTGCTGGAGACCGTCCCAGCCGCCTGAGCCGCCGTTGTGTCACGCCGACCCCTGTTCACCGTGCGTGGTTTCGGGGATGATCCGGGCAACCATCCGAGGAGGCGACGTGACGGTGACGCATGACGACAAGGTCGTACGGGAGTTCTCCAAGCAGGCCGCGGGATTCGCCGACCCCTGGCTGAACACGGCGTTCACCCTCCATCTGGACCGGCTCGTCCGGTTCATGGAACCGGAACTCGACCTTGAGGACGTCGTGCTGGAGGTCGCCGCCGGAACCGGGATCGTGTCCCGCGCGATCGCCCGCCGCGTCCGCCATGTGACGGCCTTCGACCTCACCCCGGCCATGCTCGCCGAGGGCAAGCGCGGCGCCGACCACGCGGGCCTCACGAACGTCACCTTCACCCGCGGCGACGCCGCCGCGCTGCCCTACGTCGACCGGTCGTTCACGCTGGTCGTCACCCGCTTCTCGCTGCACCAGGTCGCCGACCCGGCGGCGGTCGTGGGGGAGATGGTCCGGGTGAGCCGGCCGGGCGCGGCGCTGATCATCGCCGATCTGGCCCGTCCGGACGGGCTGGACGGCGACCCCGACCGGATCGAGCGGCTCCGCGACCCGTCCCACGGCACGGTCCTCACGGAATCGCAGATCGCGGAGCTGGTCACGGCGGCGGGGGCCGAGGTGAAGCGCGCCGAGCGGTTCGATCACGTCCGCCCGCTCGATCCGTGGCTGGAGCTCTCGCAGACGCCCGACGACGCCGCCGCCCAGATCAGGCGGGAGCTGGAGGACGAGCTGGCGGGCGGCCCCGCGACCGGGATGCGCCCCAGCAAGCCGGACGGCGTCCTGCATTTCACGCACTCCTACCTCTTCCAGCAGTCGATCGCCGAATAGGTTTCGAGATTCGATCAAACGTTCGACGAATGTCACCGGTGTGGTCTAGGTTGTCGAACATGGGTTCTAAGAACGTGCGCTCCCTCGAACGCGAGCCGGCCGCGCTGGCGATGCGCATCGGCGTCGTCGCGGCCGAGGCCGCCCTCGCCACCTTCGCCCGCAACCTCGACGTGGACGACCTGGAGGACGGCGTCGACTTCCAGGGCGCCATCGGCCCCGCCGAATGGCCCGTGTTCTCCCTGGTCATCGACACCCTCGCCGAGGCGGCCCCGGGCGACCGCCGTCCCCTGGACGAACGCCGCGCCGACGCCCTCAATGACCTCGCCCGCATCTGCATGGCCGCCAAGACCCGCCCCGGCGCCGCCTGACGCGTGCGGGTTGTGCTGCTAGCTAGTCGTTGTTCAGGGCGTTCGCTTTCACCTTGCCGGTGCTGGTGCGCGGCAGTTCCTCGACGAACCTGACGTCTCGCGGGACCTTGTAGCGGGCCAGGTGCTCCCTCACGTACGCCCTGACGTCGTCCTCGGTGATCTGCGCTCCGGGGTTCCGGACGATGTGCGCGGCGAGCCGCTGGCCGAACCTCTCGTCGTCCACGCCGGTCACCGTCACCTCGGCGACGTCCGGATGGCCGCCGAGCAGGCTCTCGACCTCGCCGGGGAACACGTTCTCGCCGCCCGAGATGATCATGTCGTCGGCGCGTCCGTCGATGAACAGGCGTCCCGCCTCATCGAAATGCCCGAGGTCGCCGGTGCTCGTCAGGCCGTCCTGTACCCGTTTGCCGCCGCCGCCCGTGTATCCCGCGAACCGCAGGCCGCCTCCGCCTCCGGTGTAGATCTCGCCGATTTCCCCGGCGGGCAATTCGCGCCCGCTCTCGTCCAGAATCTTGATGGTGAGGCGGAAGGACGGTTTCCCCACCGTGCCGGGTGCGTTTCTCAGGTCGTCGGGAGTCGCGATCGTGGCCCAGCCCGTCTCCGTCGCCCCGTACACATTGATGAGGATGTCGCCGAACCTGCCCATGAACGCGTCCGACAAATGCGGGTGCAGCGCCGAACCGCCGCACACGACGACGCGGAGAGACGGCGTTCCCGGCGTCTCCTCCAGATCGAGGACGCGCTGGAGCATCACCGGCACCGCCACCAGCGCCTCCGCCTCGCAGGCGGCGATCGTTTCCAGCGTCTTCCGCGCGTCGAAACGGCGGGACAGGACGAGCGGCATCCCCATGCCGAGCCCGACCGTCGCATAGGCGAAACCCAGGATGTGGAAAAGCGGCGGCGCGATCACGATGGGCGCGCCCGACCGGACCGGAACGCGCATGAGATGGCTGAGCGCCGCAGGCAGCAACGACGAAATCGACAGATCGTGCCTTGCGCCTTTCGGCGTTCCGGTGGTTCCGGAGGTCATGACGATTATGCGGCTGGTCTGCTCTGGAGCGATCGGCTCTGCCGGCGTGCTGGCCATTAGCGCATCGATCGTGTTGGACGGCTCGTGTGGGTCGCCGTCCGTCCAGGCTATGAGGCGTTGTCCGTTGAATCCGGAGTTGTCGACTGTCGGGCCGAACTCCTCATCGTGGACGAGCAGGCCAATTCCTTCGCGTTCGGCGACGTCACCCAGCTGCGTGGCGGAGAAGTCCGCGTTGAGCAGCACAACGTCATTGCCCAGGCGGGACGCGGCGAGAACCGTCTCGATGAATCCTCGGTGATTGCGGCACAGGACGCCGACCCGGTCACCGCCCGCGCGGTCGCGGAGCGCGGTTGCAAGCGACGCCGCTCGCTGGTCGAGTTCCCGGTACGACAGCGTTCCGCGTTCGTCGATCAGCGCCGTCCGGCCGGGGAAGCGCAGCGCCGCCATCGCGCCGATCGTCGCGGGAACGGGCCCGAAGCGCATGTACGGGAGCAGCAGGCGCGCTGCTCTGTCCGGTCGCATGGGGTGCAGGGCACCGACGTCGCGGACGGCGCGGGTCGCCCGCAGTCCAAGGGTCGCGAAGCTACGCATCCGGTCGAGCAGCAGCACGGCGTCCGTCTCTCCTCCGAAGACCCGTCGCCCGCGCGGACGAGTCCCGGCACACGACATACCCGGCTTTCCGTGAGATATGGGGTGTGCTTCCCCCGAATTAATGGTTCCCGGGAGCGCGGACCGGCTGGGTAGTGTCGGATCATGCCGCGTCCATCCGATTCCGTCGATGCCGTCGATTCCGTCACCGCGGACGATCTCGACCTGGCCGTCCAACTCGCCGTCGCCGCCCTTCGAAAGGCGCCGCCGGAGGCATGGGACGCCAAGGCCGGGTCCCTCGAATGGGACTGCTGGGAGACCGTGGAGCATCTGAGCGACGACCTCTTCGCGTACGCGGCGCAGCTGGGGCCGAAGGCGCCGCCGATGGACGGCGAGGTGCCGTTCGTGTGGGAGGCCCGGCGGCCCGGTGGGCCCGCGAACGCCGTCCACGCGAACCGTGAGGCCGGGCCCGGCGGGCTTCTGCAGGTGCTGGAGGCGTGCGGTGGGCTGCTCGTGGCCATGGTGCGCGTCACGCCGCCGGACGTCCGCGCGCATCACGGGTTCGGGGCGTCGGACGCGGAGGGTTTCGCCGCGATGGGCGTGGTGGAGACCCTCGTCCACACCCATGACCTGGCGGAGGGCCTCGGCCTGGCGTGGGAGCCGCCCGCCGGGCTGTGCGCGCGCGTGCTCGGACGGCTGTTCCCGGACGCCCCGCGCGACACCGACCCGTGGCCGGCCCTGCTCTGGGCCACTGGCCGCGCCGACCTCCCCGGCCGTCCGCGCCTCACGTCCTGGCGCTGGCACGGGGCGCCGCGCGGATGAGCGCCTGGCTCGGCCCGCCGATCGACGTACGCGCGCTGTTCGCGGGTCAGCAGGCCGCCTTCATCGACCTGCTGCGCGATTTCACGGCCGATGAATGGACGCGGCCGACCGTTTGCCCGGGATGGGACGTCAAGGACGTCGCCACCCATGTGCTCGGCGACCACGTGGGCCGTTTGTCAATGTTGCGGGATCGGTTCGTGACGCTCCAACCCCGGGAGGACGAACCGTTTCCCGAGTTCATCGACCGCATCAACGACGAATGGGTGACGGACGCGCGGCGTCTCAGCCCGATTCTCCTGGTGGACCTGCTCTCGTCCGTCGGTGACCAGGTCGTGGAGTTCTGGCAGACCGTCGATATGGACGCCGTCGGCGGTTCGGTCAGTTGGGCCGGTCCGGATTCGCATCCCGTGTGGCTGGACGCCGCCCGCGACTTCAGCGAGTACTGGACGCACCACCAGCAGATCTGCGACGCCACCGGACGGCCAGGGCTCACGGAACCGCGCTATCTCGAACCCGTCCTCGATACCTTCATGCGGGCATTGCCGCACACCATGCGGGACATTCCAGCGCCGGAGGGAACGGTCGTTCAGATGGTCATTACCGGGTTCGGAGGCTGGGCCTGCGTCCGCGGCGGCGAGCGGTGGGAACTGCGGCGAGAAACCGGCGGCACGCCTGATGCGCTGATCGAAATCGACTCTGACAAGGCTTGGCGGTTGTGCACGCGTGGCATCACGCCTGCTCGCGCCATCGAGCGCTCTCGAATTGAAGGTGATCGGGCGCTCGGAGAGGCGGCCCTGCAGATCGTGTCGATCATTCACCCCGGCTGACGCCCGGATCAGCGGATGTAGTGGAACGCCGGTTTCGGGTGCATGAGGAAGTCGTGGTGGGAGATGTTCCAGGCATAGGCGCCGGCCATGGTGAACGCGATGATGTCACCGGGGATCAGGGACGGGACGAGGACGTTGCGCGCGAAGACGTCCTTCGGTGTGCACAGTTGTCCGACCAGGGTGGCCGGGACTTTCTGGCCGCGTGCGGTGAGGGCCAGAAAGGGCTGGTCGTGCCCCTTTGTGACCGGAGTCCGCAGGTGGTGGGTGCCGCCGCGCAGGATGACGTAGGTCTCGCCGCGGGTCGTCTTCACGTCCAGGACGTCGGTGACGTACCAGCCGTGATAGGCGGTTATCGCTCGGCCGGGTTCGACGCGGACCTTGGCGGGGATGAGGCTCAGGCCCGTCCCGTAGGCCTGCCAGTTGAAGCGCGAATCGGGGGACGTGTAATCGACCGCCATGCCGCCGCCAACGTTCAGTTCCGGATTGGTCACTCCGAGGGATTTCAGCCAGGGGAGCGCCCATTCGGATATCTGGTCGGCGATGTCGAGCAGGGCTGGAGCGTCCAGGCCCGACGCCAGGTGGGCGTGGATGCCGCGGAGGGTGAGCTGAGGGTTGTCCGCCAGTAGATAGGCGCATTCGTTGAGGGTGTCCTCGTCCATGCCGAACGGGCCGTTCATGGTCAGGGCGGCGTCCGGTGTGTTCAGCGGGAGGTTCGCGCGGAGGAGGATGTTCGCGAAGCCCTCGGCCGCGAGGCGGATCAGCTCGCTCGGGCTTTCCACGTGGATGCGGTCGGCGTGGAGCGCGAGGGACAACTCTTGCGGAGTTTTCCCGGGCCCGCCGAAGGCAATGCGAGTTTTGGGCAGTGTCTCCCGGACGTGGGTGAGCTCGCCGCCGGACGAGACCTCGACGCCGTCCACATGGGGCGCGATGGTCCGCAGGATCTCGGCGTCGGGATTGGCCTTGGCGGCGTAGAAGAGTTCCGTCGGGCCAAGGGCGGCGCGAATGGACTTGATATGGGATTCCAGGCCGGCGAGGTCGTAGATGTAGGCCGGGTAGCTGTCGAGGTTGAGGGCGTGTTCCTTCATAGCGGTCGGGGCGCGGCGAGCGAGTTGGGGACGGTGGCGAGCGGGTTGGGGACGGTGACATAGGTCGCGCCGCGGTCGGCCGACCGGGACCAGCGAGTCCGGAGGTTCGCCTTGGCGGGCAGCGGCACTCCGGCCAGCAGGGCCCTCATCTGGGGATGGCGGTCATGGACGGTGAAATGGCTTCTCGCTGTTCGCCAGAGCGTTTTCTCAAGGAGCGGGTGGAGGTCGGCTATCGCGGCCGCGATCTCGGTCAGATGGTTGACGAAGAGGCAGTAGACGACGCGGTTCCAGCCCCGGTCGGGGGCATAGGTGAGGCTTTCGGCGACCCGGGACGGAAGGTGCGTCAGGTCCCAGCGGCCCGCGGTGAGCTTCGTGCCTTCCAGGTCGCGGAACGCGGTGTGGATGGGCATGCCCTCGCCGTCCACGCAGATGAGGACATTCTGAAGATGGGGTTCCAAGACGATGCCGTGGTCGAGGTAGGCGCTCAGGACCGGCGGCGCTACGTGGGCTACGTAGGCGTCCCACCAGGCTTCGGCGCCGTCCGGGGTCGCTAGGGCGGGCAGGTCTGCGAGGAACGTGTTGTAGGGGTCGGCTAGGGCGCCCGCAAGGAGCGGTGTGCCGGGAAGGGTCTTTACGCCCTCGCGAAGGATCACCCCGAGGCCCTCGTACAGACGGCGGTCGGCGAGTGTGACGCTGCGGTACGCGGGCTCTGCGAGGAGCGTGGAGTTCAGCTTTCTGAAGATGGGCGGCAGCAGGTCGTTCAGGGCTACCGCGCTGGCCAGCTCGTACCAGGCGTTCTTGCGGACGCAGTTGGTGATGCGCACGTCCAGGCTGAACTTGCAGAACACGTCGGCGTCCGGCAGGTACGCCGTGCGTACGGACGACGTCGGCACCGCCTCCGCATCAGACGGACCGAGGTTGACCAACAAACCCCGCGCCAGAGCCTCCTGCAGAACGGGATTGTCCGCCAGCAGAGAGAACTGCCACGGATGGACGGGAATCAGTTTCCGGCCCTGCGGAATGCGGGGCCCGTAGGTCTCCAGACATGCGAACGCCTCTGGAGTTCCCTCTTCGGCGACGAGATGTTCCGGGACGGCCAGCCACAGCGGACGAAAACGAGCCCTGGCCTCGGGCGCGTACTGCAGCCAGTCAGTCGGCGAACCCTGGCGGGACTTCGGCGACGGGTGGAAACGGTGACCCGCCACCAGAGATTGTTCAGAGTCGATGTAGGGGCCGATGTAAGGGTCGATGTAGGGATCGTATTCAGATTCGCCTCGCGCGGCGATGATCGCCTCCAGCGCCGTATGGCTGCCGTCCACCTGGACGAGGAATTCGGGGTTCGGACGGCCGGTCGCCAGTTCCAGCTCACCCGCCACCAGATTCGCCAGCCTGTTCCAGGAGAGCTGGATCCAGTCGTCCCCGCGCTGCTCTTCGTACGGCGGCGCCAGCCGGTAGGTCGCGCCCACCGGTGGACGGGCCAGGCCCGTGCGCAGCACGACCCCCGCGCGGGGCAGGCGTGCGACGAGCTGGGCGCCGTCCTGCCAGACCTGCTCCTCGGGCGCGCACACCTCCCGGATCAGGCAGTTGAGCAGCGCGGTGGAGGTCGCCTCTCCGGCGAACTCGGCCGAGTCGGCGGTGACGGCGGCGGGTGCGGTTCCGATTACGGGCAAGTCGCGTCCAGTAGGTAGTTGGGGCCTGGCGGGCCGTAGTGCTTGTTGATGTCGGCCGCGCCTGTCCTGGCCTTGTCGACGAGGGTTCCGGCGGTGACCATGGCCTTGCCCGGCAGGGCGTCGGCGTCCAGCGTGCGGGAGCGCAGGAAGGCGTCGCCAGGGCCGAGCGCGTCGTCCAGCCGTTCGCGGATCAGCGCGAGACCGGTTCGCCAGGGGAGCAGCCCGCGCTCGGCCAGGCCGAACGCGGGCGCTGCGGCGCACAGGTGCAGCGTGATGGTGACGAAGACGCGCGCGAGCGCCTCGTCGTCGCTGGTCGTCATACGGCGGTCGATGAGGTCGCGCGGGTCCGCGCCGGGGGACGGAGCGAGCCGCTCGCGGAGCCTGGACGTGTTGATGAGCGCCCCGTCGTTGTCCTTGACCAGAAGCCGCGGCGGGGCATCACCCAGCACCAGTGCAACGTTCTGCTGGTGCGCCTCTAGCGCGATGCCGTACCGGAACAGCGTGACGTTCCAGGAGAACAGCGCCGACAGGTAGGCGTCGAAGAGAGACTCGACGTCCCACCGTTCGACTACGTAGCCGCCGTCGGGAGCCTCCGCCAGCAGCGCCGCTATAGGGACGACGTGCGCACGTGCCGTTTCGGGCGGGAAACGCCGCACGAGATAGCCGAGCAGAGGATCCTGCGCATGGCCGTACGTCTGCTCGTCGGCGAGAAGGACGGGCAGCGCCGGTTCCCGCTGTAGGACGTCGCGCAGAAGGCGTTCGACGAGCGCGCCGTCCAGGAGCGTGCCGGGCACGATCGTGCGGCGGTTGCGGAGGCCCAGCGTGGCGGTCGGCACCGGCATCTTCAGGTGGTCGAGCGGCGCGGCGGCGACGGTCCGCATCGAGAGGGTGGGCGCGACCTGAAGGTAGGGGTCGGGCGCGAGAGTAGCTCCGGGATGTTCGCGCACCTGCCGCACCGCCAGCGGGTGGACGGGGAACAGCACGCCGCACCCCGGGGCCAGGCCGACGTCGGATGGGTCCGGCCACCAGCCGGGCGGCGACCCCGCGAGCTCCGGATTCCGCACCGCAGCCCAGCGCAGCGGGAACGACGGCGCGAACTCGGGCGCGTAGCGGCTCAGATCGGCCATAGACAGCCCGGCGCGGGTCCTCCCGGTCGGATGTACCGGATGGTCGTTGTAGGCGGCGAGCGTCTCGTAGAACGTCCCGGGGCCCGTGCGCAGCTCGTCCGGAAGGCGGGCCAGCCGCCGGTGCACCGCCGGCCGCGCGTCGAGGTGGAGCTTGGTCGTCGCCAGCGCGTCCAGGCATTCCCGCTCGAATGCGGCGGTGTCGTCCCGCGGGTCCGCCACGGTGCGGACGGCGGTGAAAACGTCGCTCAGCCTGAGTTTCTGTGCAGGGTCCACGACGAATTCAGACAGGAAGGCAGGACACGCTTGCAGAAGGCGCACGGAACGGTGGGGAAGCCGCAGCACCCTTTGATCGATGAAGCGGCGCAGGCCCGCATAGTTCTCGCGCAGGAGCGCGTCCAGAATCCGGGCGGCCAGTGAGCCCTCGATGTCATGGCCGGTCACGTGATCGTCCAGTCGTGGGCGGCGCGGAAGCGGGCCAAGGCGGCGTTCACCTCGTCCGGCCCGGGGCCGATGGCGCGGACGGTGCCGAGGTAGTCGCGGTTCGTGCGGGTGACGGCGACGGCATCTCCCACCGCGCGCTGAGGGCGATACGAGAGCCGCACTGGGCCGTCGTCCATCTGCAGTAAACCGGGGGCGGCCGTCAGTGTGCCGGAGCGATCGGCGATCACCGGCTCAGCGATGGCGTGCCGCTGACTGGGGCCGTCCCGGCCGTCCCAGCTACCGAGGGATTCACCTAGATGGACGGCCAGGGTCTGCTCGAACAGCGGCACGCCCAAGAGGTCGGCTAAGAGGAAGTCACAGTGGTCGCCGATCAGCCTGTAGTTGACTTCGATGATGTGCGCGCGTCCCTCGTGGACGACGAACTCCGTGTGGCAGGCCCCGAATCCGATGCCGAGCGCGTCGAGCTGCTCAAGGACCTGCGCGGTTTCCGGCGGCGGAGCAGCCCACTCCAGGCGCTCTTCCACGAAAAAGGGAGGCAGAGAGAGCGTCGTCCGGAACGAGCCGAGGACGCGCAGTTCCCGCCCATCACCGAGCGTTTCGAGCGTGTGGAGACGTCCGGGAAGGTATTCCTCCGCCACCAGCGGGTCGTCCCGGCGCGCAGTGATTTCGTCCACGCGCGTGGCCAGTTCCAAAGCGTCCCGTACGAGGAACACGTCCTCGCTGGCGACGCCCTCGCGCGGCTTCAGGACGAGCGGAAACGGCGCGTCCTCCGGCACATGACGGGCGTCCGCCGAGAAGACCGGGTCTATGGACGCCAGATGGCGGCGCATCAGCGACTTGTTCTTCGCACGGGTCGCCGCACGCCAGTCCTTGGCCGGAAGCACGTAATAGGCAGCGGCCAGTGCAGTAGGCACCTGTAGGAAGTCGCTGTTGGAAAAGATGGCCGCGGGCACGCCGTCGACCGCCGCGACGACCTCCCGGAAATCGAAGACGTCGCATTGGACGATCGGTCCGTCGTGCGTCCCGGCATGGGCGGCAGGACGGTCGGTGAGCAGCGTCACGTCCAGGCCCAGACGCGCGGCGGCGGGCAGGAAACCGTGCGTCACCGAGTCGGTCGTCTTCCCGGCGGCCAGGTAGAGAGAGGCGGCCACGGATCGGCCTTTCCAGTGCGTGAGTCCAGTGCGTGAGCCACAACGGTCAGTGAGGTAAGGCTTGCCTAACTCGCGGTAACCATACTGGCGGGGCCGGTCCGCATGGGCAAGGACGACGACATCGCGTGTCCTGACCCCGATCGGCCAGGATGGGGATATGGACCTCGTCGACCGGTGGGTCGCGCTCGCCGGGCCGCACACCCGGCACATCGGGACGGAGCTGAACGACCGCTACGGCGAGCCGCACCGCCGCTACCACACGCGCGAGCACCTCACCGCCGTCCTCGACCTTGTGGACGAACTCGCCGGCCACGCCGACGCCCCCGGCACCGTCCGCCTCGCGGCCTGGTTCCACGACGCCGTCTACGACCCCGAGCGCGCCGACAACGAGGAGCGCAGCGCCCGCCTCGCCGCCCGCATGCTCGCCGACACCGACCTCCCGGCGGCGGACGTCGAGCAGGTCGTCCGCCTGGTCGAGCTGACCGCCACGCACGCGCCCGCCGACGACGACCGCGACGGCCAGGTCCTGTGCGACGCCGACCTCGCGATCCTCGGCTCGGACCCCGCCCGATACGCCGCCTATGCGGCCGCCGTCCGCGAGGAGTACGCGTTCGTCCCCGAGGAGTTCTTCCGCGCCGGACGCGCCGAAGTGCTCAACGGTCTACTCGCCCTCCCGAAACTTTTCCGCACGCCCACAGCCCACGAACGCTACGAACAACACGCACGCAAGAACATCCTCACAGAACTGACGCTCCTGAATCGTCAATGATGATCAAGGCGTGGCCGCGACCTAGGCAACGGGATCCTTTACTGTGAGTTTCTCGTCCCCTGGAAGCCCGTGCACGCGGCGCTCGAAAACCCCGGCCGGACGAGACTTTGCCTGACAGCACGACATGCGAAGGGGCATGCAGGTGAACGACGTAGTCGCGTACATCCAAGCCGGCAGGGACCGGTTCGTCGCCGACCTCAAGGAGTGGCTGGCGATCCCGTCCATCTCCGCGGACCCGGCGCACGCCGGGGACGTCCGGAGGTCGGCCGGATGGCTCGCCGAATACCTGCGCGGCCAGGGCTTCCCGACCGTCGAGATATGGGAGACCCCGGGCCTGCCCGCCGTGTACGCCGAATGGCCCGCCGAAGACCCGGACGCCCCCGCGGTCGTCGTCTACGGGCACCACGACGTCCAGCCCGTCGAACCGCTGGACGAGTGGGACACCGCCCCCTTCGAGCCCGTGGAGGACGGCGACCGGCTCATCGGGCGCGGCACGTCCGACGACAAGGGGCAGATCTTCTTCCACATGCTCGCGCTCCGCGCCGGGCTCGCCGCGTCCGGCCGGAAGGCCCCGCCCGTGACGATCAAGCTGCTCGTCGAGGGCGAGGAGGAATCGGGCTCGGTGCATTTCGCGGAACTCCTCCGCGCCCATCGGGAGCGGCTCGACTGCGACGCCATCGTCATCAGCGACACGACCATGTGGGACGCCGACGTCCCGTCCATGTGCACCGGCATGCGCGGTCTCACCGACGTCGAGTTCACGCTGCGCGGCCCGTCCCACGACCTGCATTCGGGCTCGTTCGGCGGAGCAGTGCCGAATCCGCTCCACGCTATGGCGGAACTGCTCGCCGGCCTGCACGACGCAGACGGACGCGTCACGCTCCCCGGCTTCTACGACGACGTCGTCCCGCTGACGGACGAAGAACGCGAACTGTTCGCGCGCCTCCCGTTCGACGAGGACGAATGGCTGCGCGCCGCAGGCGAAAGCCGCGTCGCGTACGGAGAGAAGGGCTACACCACACTCGAACGGATCTGGGCTCGTCCCACCGCTGAAATCAATGGCATGTGGGGCGGGCACACCGGCGCCGGCGGAAAGACCATCGTGCCCAGCGAGGCGCACGCCAAAGTCACGTTCCGGCTCGCCGCCGGCCAGGAACCCCGCAAAGTCCAGATGGCGTTCGAGGCGTGGGTCGCCGAGCGGACCCCGCCCGGCATCGAAGCCGAGGTGCGCCTCGGCGGCGGCGGCGTCCGGCCGTGCTTCTCGCCGATCGACTCCGCCGGCGTCAAGGCCGCGCGCCGCGCCATGGAGCGGGCGTTCGGCACCCAGATCCTGTTCACCCGCGAGGGCGGCAGCGGCCCCGAGGCCGACCTCGCCGACATCCTGGAAGCGCCGCTGGTCTTCGTCGCGGTCGGCCTGAACGGCGACCGCATCCACGCGCCGAACGAGAAGGTCGAGATCCCGCTGCTCCTCAAGGGCGCCGAAGCCGCCGTGTACATGTGGGAAGAATTCGCGACCGCGCTGCGCTGAAAGCCGCACCGGACCGGGTCGCCGGAAACCGGGCCGGGTTGCCGGAAAAGGGCGGGGTGGACGATGCTCCCCTGGAACGGCGTGTGACGACGAGTGATCGGGGGCTTGGCGGATGGTGGACGACGGTCCCCTGGAATGGCTGGCGCTCGCGCGCGGAACCCTCGACCGCGTCGCGCTGAACCGCCGCGACGACGCGTGGCTGGACGCCGCGTGGGCCGACCAGGGGAGCCGCGTCGTCGTCGTCCAGGACGGCCGGTCGCTCGTGACGTACGAGCCGAGCCCCGCGCTCGTCCTCGTCCCGCCCGAGCAGGCGCCGGACGGCGACCGCTGGCTCCTCGGCGAGGACGAGTCGGGCACGGTGTACTTCGGGGCGTCCGGCCCGCTGCCCGCCATCGAGGGGGCGGAACCGGCCGGGCTGCGCCGCGTCGGCGCGCTCCTCGGCGACCGCGACTCCGGCCTGATCACGCACGTCGTGGCGCTGGAGCACTGGCACAGGACGCACCGCCACTGCCCGCGCTGCGGCGCCGTGACGCGGACGGCGTCCGCCGGGCACATGCGCGTCTGCCCCGAGGACGGCTCGCAGCACTTCCCCCGCGTCGACCCGGCCGTGATCATGCTGGTGACCGACGACGCCGACCGGATCCTGCTCGCCCGCGGCCCGCAGTGGCCCGCGGACCGCCGCTCGATCCTCGCCGGCTTCGTCGAGCCGGGCGAGTCCCTGGAGCAGGCCGTCGCGCGGGAGGTGCGGGAGGAGGTCGGGCTGCCCGTCCGGGACGTCCGCTACCTGGGCAGCCAGCCCTGGCCCCTGCCGCAGAGCCTGATGCTCGGCTTCACCGCCAGGACGGACGGCGACGTCCCGTTGCGTCCCGACCCGGAGGAGATCCTCGACGCCGCCTGGTACACCCGAGACGAACTCCGCACCTCCATCGAAAACGGTGACCTGGTAGCCCCAGGCCCCCTGTCGATAGCCGCCCAACTCATCATGCGCTGGTACGGCACCGACCTCCCGAACATGCCGCCCTTCTGACCGCACGGCGAACGCGTCTGACCGCGCGGCGGGCGCGGCGGGTCAGGTGAGCGACGCGAGCTTCGCCTTGACCGCCTTCGCGCTCGGGTTGGTGGCGGCCGTGCCGTCGGGGTAGACGATCGTCGGGACGGTTTGATTGCCGCCGTTGACGCTCATGACGAAGTCGGCGGCGGCGGGGTCGCGCTCGATGTCGATCTCCAGCATCTCGATGCCGTCGCGGGCGAGCTGGCGCTTGAGCCGCCGGCAGAAACCGCACCAGGACGTCGTGTACATGGTGAGCTGGCCGGTCGGGTCTTTGGCCCGGTCGGTCGTCGGCGTCGCCATCGCTGCGTCGTCTCCCTCTGTCGCTCGTCCGATCCGCTTATCGCAGAACAGTAGGCAGGCGTTGCGCATTCCGCTCATCCACGGACCTGCTTATCCACAGGCGGCGGTAGTGGCGATACGGGTGGGGCGGGCTGCGAGTATGGGGGGATGTCGACTGAGTCGGTGCTGGAGGGACTCGACCCCGAACAGCGGGCGGTCGCCGAGGCGGTGCAGGGGCCGGTGTGCGTGCTCGCGGGCGCCGGGACGGGCAAGACCAGGGCCATCACGCACCGGATCGCGTACGCCACGCTGACCGGCGTCGTGTCCCCGCAGCGGGTGCTCGCCGTGACGTTCACAACGCGGGCGGCGGGGGAGCTGCGGAGCCGGCTGCGGCTGCTCGGCGCGCCCGGCGTCCAGGCGCGGACGTTCCACGCGGCGGCGCTGCGCCAGCTCACCTACTTCTGGCCGCGCGTCGTCGGCGGCGAGCCGCCCAAGATCATCGACTCGAAGATCGGGCTGGTGGCGGACGCGGCGCGGGCGTGCCGGCTGTCGCTCGGGCGGACGGAGCTGCGCGACGTCGCGAGCGAGATCGAATGGGCGAAGGTCACCCAGCACCGCCCCGAGGACTACCCGGCCGCAGCCGTCAAGGCGGGCCGGCGGGCGCCCGCCGAGGTCGTGGACGTCGCCCGCGTCTACGCGATGTACGAGCAGCTCAGGCGCGAGCGCAACCTGCTCGACTTCGAGGGGATGCTGGAGCTGACCGCGGCCGTCCTCACCGAGCACCGGGAGGTCGCCAACCAGGTCCGCGAGCAGTACCGGCACTTCGTCGTGGACGAGTTCCAGGACGTCAACCCGCTGCAGAAGATGCTGCTCGACACCTGGCTCGGCGACCGCGACGACCTCTGCGTCGTCGGCGACCCGAACCAGACGATCTACTCGTTCACCGGCGCGTCCCCGTCGCACCTGCTCGACTTCACCCGCGAGCATCCGGACGCGAAGGTCGTCCGGCTCGTCCGCGACTACCGGTCGACGCCGCAGGTCGTCCGGCTGGCGAACGGGGTGATGGAGCAGGCCGGGAGCGGGCGGCACAAGCTGGAGCTGGTCGCCCAGCGCGAGCCCGGGCCCGAGCCGCTGTTCAACGAGTACGACGACGAGGTCGCCGAGGCCGACGACGCGGCGCGGCGGGCCCGCAAGCTCATCGACGAGGGCGTCCCGGCGCGGGAGATCGCGATCCTGTACCGGATCAACGCGCAGTCGGAGACGTTCGAGGCGGCGCTGGCGGCGGCGGGCGTCCCGTACGTCCTGCGCGGCGCGGAACGGTTCTTCGAGCGGCCCGAAGTGCGCGAAGCGGTGGTGCGGCTGCGCGGCGCGGCGCGGGCGGGCGCCGACGCCGAAACGGACGGGACGGGTTTGATAATGACCGTCCGGCACGTCCTGTCCGGTGCCGGGTTCTCCGACCAGCCGCCCGAGGGGGCGGGC
Source organism: Actinomadura sp. 1N219 (assembly GCF_044326405.1). Lineage (NCBI taxonomy): Bacteria > Bacillati > Actinomycetota > Actinomycetes > Streptosporangiales > Thermomonosporaceae > Actinomadura > Actinomadura sp. 1N219. The sequence continues at coordinate 135,324 of NZ_JBIRAY010000016.1, forward strand.
GCGGCGCGCGCGCGCTGGGAATCGCTGGCCGCGCTGGCTCAGCTCGCCGAGGACATGGCCGCCGACAACCCGAAGGCCGCCCTCGCCGATTTCGTCGCCGAACTGGAGGAACGCGCCGCCGCGCAGCACGCGCCGCCGCTGGAGGGCGTCACGCTGGCGTCGCTGCACGCCGCCAAGGGCCTGGAGTGGGACGCGGTGTTCCTCGTAGGGCTCGTCGACGGAACGCTGCCGATCGTCTACGCCGAGACCCCCGCGCAGGTCGAGGAGGAGCGGCGGCTGCTTTACGTAGGGGTCACGCGGGCGCGCGTCCACCTGTCGCTGTCGTGGGCGCTGTCGCGGTCGCCGGGCGGGGCGCGGCACCGCCGCCCGTCCCGGTTCCTGAGCGGGCTGACGGGCAAGACCACCACGCACACCCCGGTCCGCGCCGACCGGACGAAGCGCCGCGCCGCCAAGGGCCCGCAGCCGTGCCGGGTGTGCGGGCGCCCGCTCACCGCCGCCGTCGAACGCAAGCTCGGCCGCTGCGAGGACTGCCCGTCCGAGCTGAACGAGGAGCTGCTCATCGCGCTGAAGGAATGGCGCGCCCAGGTGTCGGCGGAGCAGAAGGTCCCCGCCTACGTCGTGTTCACGGACGCGACACTCCAGGCGATCGCCGAGCACAGCCCCGAGTCGATGGAGGATCTGGCCCGGATCCCCGGCATCGGCAAGGTGAAGCTCGACCGCTACGGCGACGCCGTCCTGACCCTGTGCGGCTGCTGAGCCGCCGGGACGCCGATGCCGTGACCCCGATCACGCGAACCGATAGGGAAGACTGGCCGCCGTGAAGGAATCGCTGAAGGCGCTGCTCGACCTGCTGGATCTCGAACAGATCGAGAACGACATCTTCCGCGGCCGCACGTCCGACGAGCGGCGGCAGCGGGTCTTCGGCGGGCAGGTCGCGGCGCAGGCGCTCGTCGCGGCCGGACGCACCGTCCCGGTGAACCGGCCCGTGCATTCGCTGCACGCCTACTTCATCCGTCCGGGCGACCCGCTCGTCCCGATCGTCTACACCGTCGACCGGGTCCGCGACGGGCGCTCCTTCACCACGCGGCGCGTCGTGGCCGTCCAGCACGGCAAGGCGATCTTCACGCTGTCGGCGTCGTTCCAGATCGTCGAGGACGGCCCCGACCACCAGGCCGCGATGCCGGACGCGCCCGCCCCCGAGACGCTCCCCGACGGCCTGACCCGCATGACGCCGCTGTTCGGCGAGGTCGCCGCGCGCGAGTTCGTCACCCGGCGGCCGTTCGACATCCGGCACGCGACGCCGCTGTCCTGGGAGGCGGCGAAGGACCCGTCGCTCGTCACCTCCGAGTCGAAGGTCTGGCTGAAGGTGGACGGCGAGCTGCCCGGCGACCCGCTGCTGCACGTGTGCCTGATGACGTACGCCTCGGACATGACGCTGCTCGACACCGTCCTGCTCAACCACGGGCTGACCTGGGGCGACAAGCAGACGATGGGCGCCAGCCTCGACCACGCGATGTGGTTCCACCGGCCGTTCCGCGCCGACGACTGGCTGCTGTACTACCAGGACACGCCGTTCGCCGGCGGCGCCCGCGGCCTGGCCCGCGGCCAGGTGTTCACCCGCTCCGGGGAGCTGGTCGTCTCCGTCATGCAGGAGGGCCTGATCCGGGTCACCGGCGACTGACCGGAACAGGACAGCGCCGCCGTCCCGGCTTCCGCGCCCGTGCCGCCGCGCGCCGCGGCCTCCGGGCCTGCCGAACCAGCGATCGCGGCGCGCGTCAATCCTCCTGGGGTTTGATCCGCGGGACCGCATGAGGGGTCTGCCGGTGGATCACGCTGCGAGAGGCGCGGCACAAGGATCAGGGGACCAATCCGCCGTGTGCGCGGAGTGGCACTGCTCCCCCCAGAAGGGAAAAGCATGCGCCTGAGAAGCAGCATTCTCGCCGTCGGCGCCGCCGCGGCGCTCGTGCCCGCCCTGGCCGTCACCGCCCTCGCCGATCCCGGCGCCCCCGCCGTCCGGGCCGCGCCCGCCGGCGACACGACGAGCCCGGCCGAGAAGAAACGCGTGGACGGCGTCCCCACGCCGAAACTCGGCTGGTACCCGTGCTACGGCACCGCCGAATGCGCGACCGTCCGGTTACCGCTGGACTACGACGACCCGAAGGGCGCGACGACCGAGGTCGCCGTCCTGCGGGTCAAGGCCCGCGACGCCAAGAAGCGGGTCGGCAGCCTGTTCGTCAACCCCGGCGGGCCCGGCGGGCAGGGCACCGGCATGGCCCTCCAGGCACCGGACTTCCTCGGCCCGGACGTCCTCGACCGCTTCGACGTCGTCGGGTTCGACCCGCGCGGCATCGGCTTCAGCGACAACGTCGCCTGCTTCAAGTCCACCAAGGAGCAGGCGCTCGCGCTGACCGGGCTGGACGTGGCCTTCCCCGTGGGCGCCAAGCAGGAGGCGGCCTACATCAAGTCCGCGACGGCCCTCGGCAAGGGCTGCTCCACCACCGGCAAGAAGCTGGCGGGCGCGATGTCCACCGCGGACGTCGCGCGCGACATGGACGTCCTGCGCCGCGCGGTCGGCGACAAGAAACTGACCTACCTGGGCTTCAGCTACGGTTCGGCGCTCGGCCAGTACTACGCCAACATGTTCCCCGACCGGATGCGCGCCGTGGCCGTGGACGGCATCATCAACCCGGTCTCCTGGACCGGCACCAAGAAGACGCAGGACCAGATCCTCGACGACCGGCTGCGATCCGCCGACGGCGCCTACAAGGCGTTGCGGGAGATCCTCGTCCGCTGCGGCAAGGCGGGCAAGGAGGCGTGCGCGTTCGCGGAGTTCGGCGACCCCGTCAAGAACTTCGGCGTCCTCGCCGAACGGCTCAAGGCGAAGCCCGCCGACATCGACGGCCTGAAGGTCACCTACGCCGACCTCGTCGCGTTCATGCTCGGCGAGCTGTACAGCCCGGGCGGCTACTTCTTCATCGACCTGATCCTCACCGACCTGTGGAAGGCGACCTCGCCCGCCTCGTCGGCGGCGCAGAAGGCTGAAGCGGCCTCGGCGCGCAAGGCACTCGCCGCGCGTATCGCGGAGCGCCGCGCCAAGGTCCAGCAGCAGCAGGACGCCGCCGAGAAGGTCCTCGCCAAGGACTTCCCCTACGACAACTGGCTCGACGCGTTCAGCAGCGTCGTCTGCACCGACGGGCTGCACCCGAAGAAGGCCGGGAACTGGCCCGCGCTGACGGCGGCGTCCGACAAGCGCGCGCCATACTTCGGACGGGCGTGGGGCTGGAGCAGCGTCCAGTGCGCCGGTGACTCCTGGACGGTCCGCGACGAGGACGCCTACACCGGCCCCTTCAACCGGCGGACGAACGCTCCCGTCCTGTTCGTCGGGAACTACTACGACCCGGCCACGAACTACAACGACGCGGTGTCGTCCAGCAAACTGCTGCCCGGCAGCCGTCTGCTGTCCAGCAACAGCTGGGGTCACACCGCCTACGGCAGTTCCACGTGCGTGACGGGCGCCGTCGACGACTACCTCGTCCGCGGCGCGCTGCCGCCCGCAGGGACGGTGTGCGTGGGCGACATCCAGCCGTTCGAGCCGGAGCCCGCACTGGCGCTCGACACGCGGGGCGCCGCGGACGCCAGCGCGATGGCGACCCGGCCGGGCGCCGCCGGGCAGGGCACCGAGCTGCCGCCGGTGGCGACGCGGGTGCCGCCGTCCATCCTGCTCGGGACCCGGTGACCTGAGCGACCGCGACGCCGGGCCGCCCCCACCCGGCGTCGCGGTCCGCTCGTCCGGCGAACGGATCCCGGCGGGCGGACGACCTCGGGCGAACGAGCCCGGGCGGCCGGGCGGACGAGGGCGGACGAACCGGGCGGGCGGCCGGATCCGGCCCGGCGGGGTACGGCGGAAGCGGCGCGGGGGCGGGTAGAATGATCAATTCGTACGGGCATCCCGAGAGTCTCCGACGCTCGCCAGGCGTCGCGGGTTCCGCGGGAAAAGGGTGAACTCACCCACAAAACCGCAGGTCAAAAATGCCTTGCTTGATTCGGCGGACGCCCCGTACGCTCGATCGCGAGCAATCAACCGGCCCGCCGGTGCGGATCTTGAATCCGCCGGTGCGGCCCCGAGAAGCCAGAAGGGTGGTGTGCAGTCCGGTGAGCAACACGTTGATGAAATCCGCGTCGTCCTGGACCGCCGCCTGCCCTGGCGTCTCGATCCCCGTCGCGCCGTCCGCCTATGCGAACGCGTCCGGCTCGCGACCGCGCGACCTACGCGACCCGCGCGGCAAGCGCGGCCTGAATCTGCGTGAACTGCGCGAACTGAGCTTTGAGCAGCGAATCCAGGACCAGGGACGCAGTGTCTTCGGCCACCTTCTCGAGGACATGACCGTCCAGGCTCCGGCCACGGCCCACGTGGGCGTCACCGTCACGGGTGACCTGTCGGGTCCGTACCCCTGGAGGCAACCGGTTTAGCACCACACCGGCAAGCCCCCAGGCCGCGGATCCAGACACCGGATCCGCGGCCTTCTTCTTTGCCCAGGACAACCCACCGACACGCCCGTTGAGATCCAACGAGAGGAACAAGGGTGACTGTGATGCAGGGGGCACTCGCAGTAAGCGAGGAGGACCTCACTCTTCCGTGCCGGACCGACCCGGAGCTGTTCTTCGCCGAGGCTCCCGCCGACGTCGAGCTCGCCAAGGCCCTGTGCCTGGAGTGCCCGCTCCTGAAGGAGTGCCTCGCCGGGGCGCTTGAGCGCAAGGAGCCCTGGGGCGTCTGGGGCGGCGAGCTGTTCGTCCGCGGCGTGATCGTCCCGCGCAAGCGGCCGCGTGGCCGCCCGCGCAAGCACCCGCGGCCCGACGAAGTGTCCGTCTGATGCCGGCTCCGCCGGCTCCCGCCGACCCCGGAGGCGCGGCCCCCGCATGGGGACCGCGCCTCCGGGCCGTCGGGCGAACCCGCCCGCGCTGGTAGCAGGCCGTCGTCCGCCCTTCTTGGATGGTTTGGCGGACGATCGCCTCCCTGCGGGCGTCTGGAGCGCGTCCAAGGTGGCCCACTCACCGGGACGCGCGAAAAGCGGGGCCCCGCGCCTCTCATCAATGCGCGGGGCTCCGCTAAGTCTTCCCGCCGGTCAGCGGCTATATATGACTGCCCGCCGGTCAGCCTGAGACGAGTTCGCCGTCCTCGTCGTCGGCGAAACCCGGGACCCACTTCAGCGACTCGGCGCGGGCCGGGATCTCGCACTCCAGCTGGCACAGCACGCCGGTGCCCGCCGACAGCACCCGGTGGATGATCACATAGTCGGGCGGCAGGTTGAGCTGCCGCACCACATTGCCCGGACGCAGGTCCGTCACCTTGGCCGCCATGTCGCGCAGCCACTCGCGGCTGAAATTGAACGTCTCGGTCACGAACGGCTCAGTGATCGGCGCGAGGAACGCCTGCAGCGAGTCGGCGTCGATCTCCACGCCCTCGCGGATGAAGTCCTCGCGGCGCAGCGCGTCCTCGACCTCGTCGATGTCGGCCATCGTGCCGATGCGCAGCAGCAGGCCGAGCCGCCGCTGGAAGCCGCCGGGGATGCGGTCGACGGCGCCGAAGTCGAGCACGCCGAGCCGGCCGTCCGCCAGCAGCCGGAAGTTGCCGGGATGCGGGTCGCCGTGCAGCATCCCGCACCGCTTAGGCCCGGAGAGCAGGAAGCGGCAGTACAGCAGGGCCGCGTGGTTCCGCGTCTCCTGATCACCCTCGCTGATGATCTTCGAGAGGAGGGTGCCGTCCATCCACTCGCTGATCAGGATGTTGCCGTTCTGCGCGATGACCTCGGGGACGTAGAAGTCGGGGTCCCCGTCGTAGGCGTCCCGGAAGATCGTCTGGGATTCGGCCTCGATCGTGTAGTCGAGCTCCTCGACCACCCGCTCCCGCAGCTCCGCGAGCATCGACTTGACGTCCAGGCCGGGCATCAGCACGCCGAACAGCCGGCCGAGGCGCGCGAGCTGGTTGAAGTCGCTGATCAGCGCCTTCCCGGCGCCCGGATACTGCACCTTGACCGCGACCGGACGGCCGTCGTGCCAGACGGCGCGGTGCACCTGGCCGATGGACGCCGCCGCGGCCGGCTGGTCGTCGAACGACTCGAAATAGTCGCGCCAGTCGTCCCCGAGGAACTCGGCGAGGACCTTGTGGACGGTCGCGACCGGCAGCGGGGGAGCGGCCTCCTGCAGCTTGGTCAGCGTGGCGCGGTACGGGCCGGCGATCTCCGGCGGCAGCGCCGCCTCGAAGATCGACAGCATCTGGCCGAGCTTCATCGCCCCGCCCTTGAGCTCGCCGAGCACCTTGAACAGCTGCTCGGCGGTCCGCGTCTGGATCTCCAGCGCGACGGTCTCGGCCGGGCGGCCGAACGTCCGCTTCCCCATCCCGAGCGCGGTGCGCCCAGCGAAGCCGATGGGGAGGGACGCCAGCTTTGCTGACCGCGTCACCGCGCGGCGGGGAAGATCGCTCACGCCGACCATTCTCGGTGATCGACTGTCGTTCACGCCACAACCACCCGCAAGTATCGCCGGAGTCAAGAACCGTGGAACGAGCTGACCTGCGGCGACGCGGTAAGTGTGCGCTTTCTCACGCCGCGGCCCGGCCCGCGGGCGGGTGCCGGACGGGCGTCGCGGTACGGTGCGGGCCATGCCCGAACCGCTGCTCGCCGAACGCCGTCCGGACGGGATCGCCGTCCTGACGCTGAACGACCCCGACCGCCGCAACGCGATGTCGGACGAGATGACCGCGGCCTGGCGGGCCGCGATCGAGGACCTGCGCGGCGACCGGGACGTGCGCTGCGTCGTCGTGACCGGCGCGGGCAGCGCGTTCAGCTCCGGAGGCGAGCTGTCCTGGCTGGCGGACACGGGCGACGTCGCGGTCCCCGCCCTCCGCGACCGGATGCTGGCCTTCTACCGGACCTGGCTGACGATCCGCGCCCTGGAGGTCCCGACGATCGCCGCCGTCAACGGGCACGCCGTCGGCGCCGGGCTGTGCCTCGCGCTGGCCTGCGACCTGCGGTACGCGTCGTCCGACGCCAAGCTCCTCGCCCCGTTCACCGCGCTCGGCCTGCACCCCGGCATGGCCGCGACCTGGCTGCTCCCCGAGGTCGCCGGGCTGCCGCTGGCCCGCGAGATGCTCCTGGCCGGCCGGGTCGTCACCGGCGCCGAAGCCGAGCGATACGGCCTGGTCAACAAGGCCGTGCCCCGCGACGAGGTCTTGGACGAGGCGCTCACCGTCGCCGGCCGGGTCGCCGCGCAGGCCCCGATCGCCACCCGGCTCACCAAGGCGGCCCTCTCCGGCGGCGGGCACGGCGACATGGAGGCGGTGCTGCGCTGGGAGTCGCTCGCCCAGCCCGTCACGATGTCGTCCAGGGACATGCTGGAAGGGCTCGCGGCGCAGCGGGACAAGCGCGTCCCGCGGTTCACCGGCGAGTGAACGTCGGTCAAAAACAGACCCCCTGACCTGCGACGACGTCAAACACCCCCTGTGGTGGAGGCAAATTTTCGAGTACGGTTCAGGCGTGCCCCCTAACGTTGAGGTCCGTCGCAGCGCGAGGCGCCGGCGAACCGTGTCCGCCTACCGAGATGGCGACAAGGTGGTGGTGATGGTTCCGTCCAGGCTGAGCAAGGCCGAAGAGGAACAGTGGATCGCGACCATCCTGGAGCGGCTCGAAGAGAGGGAACGCCGCCGGCGGCCCAGCGACGCCGACCTGCAGTCGCGGGCCCGGGAGCTGTCCCGCCGCTACCTGGACGGCCGCGCCGACCCCACCAGCGTCCGCTGGGTAGCGAACCAGCGCACCCGCTGGGGATCATGCACCCCCGACGACGGGACGATCCGGCTGTCCACCCGCTTGCGGGGCATGCCGGGGTGGGTCGTCGACTACGTCCTCGTCCACGAGCTGGCGCACCTGCTCATTCCGGGGCACGGCGCCGACTTCTGGGAGCTGGTCGGCAACTACCCGAAGGCCGACCGGGCCCGCGGCTACCTTGAGGGCGTCGCCGCCGCCGCGCACCTGCCCCTTGAGGCGGACGCCCCGGACGACGAGGTCGCCGACGACGGCGTCCACCACGGGGACGACTTCCCGCACGAGGTCGCCGGGTGACCCACCCGCCCGACCCGGGCGCTGCGGCGAGGTTCGCCGCCGTGCTCTCCCTGCCCGGTCGCCCGCTGGACGTGCCGCCTGGCGTCGACGCCCGCGCGTTCCGGCTCGCGCTGCTGGAAGACACCTACGAGGTCGTCGCCGGGCTCGAACTGGTGACGTCCGCGCTCGTCCTCGACCCGCCCGACCAGCCGGACGCCGAGGCCGTGACCTGGCCCGGCACCCCGATCGTCCGGGAGCCGACGCTCGCGGGCGCGTTCGCGGCGCTGCACGCGCTCGGCGCCGGGACGGCCGCGCTGGTCGCGCCGGACGCCCCCGACCTGCCGCCGCTGCTGATCGGCAAGCTGTTCCGCGCCCTCGGCCACGCCCCGGCCGCCGCCTGCCCCGCCCAATCGGACGATCGCGCCGGCGGTCGTCTCGTCGCGCTCGCGGCCCGGCTGCCGCTGCCCGGCTGGCTCGCCACGGCGCTCCAGGACGTCGATCTCGACACGCCGGACGCGCTGGCCCGGCTCCGCGCCGCCGCCCCGCGTCCCGGCCTCGTCCCGCAGGGGCCCGGCTGGCACCGCCTCCGCACCGCCTCTGACCTGCGATTCCTCGATCCTGGGCTGGAGGGCTGGGAGAACACTCGCGCCCTCCTCGAAGGTCACCCGCTGAGTTCCTGACAGCGCGCCACGAGCCGCCGGAGGGCGTCGTCGGTCGGCTCGGGGAGGCCGTCGACCGGGAACCAGGCGAGGGCGTCCGACTCGTCGCTCACCGTGTGCCGCGCGTCCGCCGGGGCGATCGCCGCGTACTGGACGTCCAGATGCCACGTCCCGTCCGGGTGGCAGCGGACGGCGTGCCGGTCGAGTTGGACGGGCCCCGGCAGCAGCCGCAGATCCCCGATGCCCGACTCCTCCGTCGCCTCCCGCAACGCCACGCCCGCGAGCGTCGCGTCGCCGGGCTCGCAATGCCCGCCGAGCTGGAACCACAGCTTGAACTTCGCATGCAGGGTCAGCAGCACGCGGCCCCTGGACGCGTCGAGAACGGCGGTGCTGGCGGTGATGTGCCCCGCCGCGCATTCCCGCCACATCCCGTCCGCCGGGTACTCCTCCAGATGCCGCAGGAAACCGAGCCGGACGTCCTCCTGCCCGGCGTCGGGCGCCTCCCACGACGACAGGACCCGCACGGCGTCCTCGTACAAAGCGCCTCGCGGGACGCCCTGCGTCACGTGCGTCCCACGCGCGGGTAACGAGAGTTGACGGGATGGCGGCGACGACGCTCCTGATCGACGGGCCGCTGCCAGCACAGACTCGCCCGCGCGACCCGGCGCCTGATCGCCCTCGTGGACGAGCCGGGCCCGTACCGGCAGCCGTTCACGCGCGACACCGGCGACCCGTGCGACTCACGCGACAGGCTCATGCGCGAGGCCCGCCGTCGCCCGAGCCGCCGTGTTCGCCCTCGTCTTCGTCGTCGGGCTTCTCGTCCGGCTTCTCGTCCGGCTTCTTGGCTTCGCTCTCGGCCGGCTTCTCGTCGGGCTTCTTGGCTTCGTTCTCGTCCGGGGCCTTGGTGAGGTTCGACAGGTCCAGGTCGGACAGGCCCTCGATCTCGTCGCGGCCGTGGACGAACCCGTCCGGGTCGTCGAGGTCGTCGGACGTCGGGAGCAGGTCGGGGTGGTCCCAGATCGCGTCCCGGCCCTGCGTGCCCCGCACCTCCGTGAGCGTCCGCCACAGGCCGGCCGCCTCGCGCAGCCGCCGCGGCCGCAGCTCCAGGCCGACGAGCGTCGCGAACGTCCGCTCCGCCGGGCCGCCCGTCGCGCGGCGCCGCCGCACCGCCTCGGCCAGCTTCACCGAACCGGGCAGCCGCCCCTCCGCCGCCTCGTTGACGACCGTGTCGACCCAGCCCTCGACCAGCGCGAGCGCCGTCTCCAGCCGGGCCAGCGCCGCCTTCTGCCGCGGCGTCTCCTCCGGCTGGAGCTGGATCTCGCCGCCGAGCGCCTCCTGGATCGCCTCCGGGTTGGACAGATCGAGGCCCTGGACGGCCTGCTCGATGCCCGACAGGTCGACGGTGATGCCCCGCGCGTACTCCTCGACCGCGCCCAGCAGATGCGAGCGCAGCCACGGGACGTGCGCGAAAAGCCGCTGGTGGGCGGCCTCCCGAAGCGCCAGATACAGGCGAACCTCGTCGCCGGAGACCTCCAGGCCCGAGCCGAACGCCTCGACGCCCGCGGGCAGCAGCGCCCCGACGCCGCTCGGCGCGAGCGGCAGGCCCACGTCCGCGGAGCCGGTCACCTCGCGGGCCAGCGCCCCGAGCGCCTGCCCGGCCTGCCCGCCGACCATCGCGCCCGCCATCTGCTTGACCATCCCGATCAGCGGGCCAGCCATCGCCTGCATGTCAGCGGGAATGTCGCCGCCCGCACCGCCGAGAGCCCCGCCCATCGACTCGACCATGCGCGCCGCGATCGGGTCGCACACCTTCGCCCACACCGGAAGCGTCTGCTCGATCCACTCGGACCGGCTCCACGCCCGCGGCGTCCGGATCCCGGCGGGCAGCGTCGTCTTCTCGTCCAGCCACAGGTCGGCCAGGCGCAGCGCCTCCTCGACCTGGCGCCGCTCGCTGTCGACGACCGACGGGTCGCCCTGCTCCACCACCTGGTGCCGCGCTATGTTCTTGGCCAGATCCCAGTTCAGGGGGCCGCCGGCGTCGCCGCCCGCACCCTGGCCGCCGATCATGTCGGCGAACCGGTGCAGCATGTCGGCGAACTGGGCCATGTCGCCGCCCATGCCCTTGAATGGATCCTGGGGCCGGTCGTCGTCGTCGCCGTCGCCTGGACGGTTGAAGCCGAACGGGTTGTCACTCATCGGTTTGCCCCTGGGATGCATGATGGGCTCATATCCGCAACGTTAGCCGGTCCCGGCAAGGTCGCGTACACAAGGAAGGGGGCACCCCCGTGGCAACGGGCAAGGTTCGCCCTCGGCGTAGCAAGGGCCCGGTCGTCGCCGTCACCGGCGCCGCCTCCGGTGCGGGGCGGCTGCTGGCCGCCCGGCTCGCCGAACGGCAGGAGATCCGCAAGGTCGTCGCCATCGACGGCCACCGCGGCGACGTGCCCGGGGTCACCTGGCGCGTCGTCGACATCCGCGACCCGCTGCTGTCCAACCGGCTGTCGGACGTCGACGTGATCGTCAACCTGGACGTCGAGAGCTCCCCGGAGGTCGACCCCCGCGACCGCCGCACCCACAACGTCCGCGGCGCGCAGACCGTCGTCACCGCGGCCGCCGCCGCCCGGGTCCGCCGGGTGGTCCTCGTCACGTCCGCGATGGTGTACGGGGCCGAGCCCGGCAACGAGGTCCCGCTGCACGAGGACGCGCCGCTGCTCGCCGAGGCCAGCACGTCCATCGCCGGGGACTACCTGGAGATGGAGGAGCTGGCCGCGACCGCGCCCGTCACCCACCCCGGGCTGGACGTCACCGTCGTCCGTCCCGCCGCGCTCGCCGGGCCCGGCATCGACACCGTCATCACCCGGCACTTCGAGGCGCCGCGGCTGCTGTCGGTCAAGGGCAGCACGCCCGGCTGGCAGTTCTGCCACATCGAGGACCTCGCGGCCGCGCTGGACGTCGTCGTCACCGAGGACGTCACCGGCCCCCTGACGGTCGGCTGCGAGGGCTGGCTCGGCCCCGACGAGGTCACCGAGATCACCGGGAAGCGGAGCTTCGAGCTGCCCGCCGCGCTCACCTTCGGGATGGCGCAGCGGCTGCACCGGCTCGGCATGACGCCCGCGCCCGCCACCGACCTGCACTACGTCGCCTACCCGTGGGTCGTGGACTGCGCGCGGCTCCGCGCCGCCGGCTGGAAACCCCTGTACGACAACGCCGCCGCGCTGCGCGCCGTGATGGAGGAGACCGCCGGGCGGCACGCCGTCGTCGGACGCCGCGTCGGCGGCAAGGAGGCCACGATGGCGACCGCCGCGGGCGCCACCGTCGCCGCGATCGGCGCGGCCGCCGCCATCCGCCGCGCCCGCAAACGCCGCCGCTGACCCGGCGCGCCCCCGGGCCCGCCGCCGAGGCCGGCCCGGGCTCGGCGGGATCAGCTCGCCGGCGGCGAGCCGGAGGGGCTCGGGGACCCGGTCTGCGTCCCGGTCGGGCTCGGTGACGGGCTCGGCGTCGCCGGCTTGGCCTGGCCCGCCGCCGCCAGCGCGGCCTGCGCGTCCTTGATCCGCTTCCAGGCGTCGCCCATGCCCGGATAGTCGCCCTTCTTCTGCGCGTCCTCGTAGTCCTTCACGGCCGTCTGCAGATCGGCGATCGCCTTCTGCGCCGCGGCGCTGAGCTGCTGCTGCCCGCCCGGGGCCGGCGGCGTCTGCGTCGGCGGCGCCGCGGACGCGGTGCCGAGGATCTGCTTCATCGCGTCCTCCAGCGTGTCCGCGGCCGCGATGCCGTTGCCGTACCGGACGAGGATCTTGCCGAGGATCGGGTACGGCTGGCTCTCCTTGCCGCCCGACGCCTTCGTGTACATGGGTTCGACGTACAGCAGCCCGCCGCCGAACGGGATCGTCAGCAGATTGCCCGCCACGGTCTTCGTGCCGCCCTGTCTCAGCGCGAACAGGTCGGCCTTCACCTGCGTGTCCGTCTCGAACGAGTTCTGCACCTGGCCGGGCCCCGCGGGCTGCGCGTTGCGCGGCATCTGCAGGATCTGGATCTGCCCGTAGTCGCGGCCCGGCGTCGACCCGACCGCCATGAAAGCGGCGAGCTGCGGGTTGCCCCGGGGGTTGAACACCGTCGTCAGCGAGAACGACTTGGCGTCCTGGCCCGGCATCCGCAGGCTCTGGTAGTACGGCGGCTGCCTCCGGTTCTTCGCGGACGGGTCCTCCGGCACCTCCCAGAAGCCCTCGCCGTTGTAGAACGCCGACGGGTCCGTCACGTGGTACTGGGTGAGGATCTTCCGCTGCACCTTGAACAGGTCCTGCGGGTAGCGGAAATGGGCCTCCAACTTGGGCGGGATCGACGACCGCGGCTGGACGGTCCCGTCGAACACCTTCATCCACGTCTTCGTGATCGGGTCGTTCTCGTCCCACTGGTACAGGTGCACGGAGCCGTCATAGGCGTCCACCGTCGCCTTGACCGAGTTCCGCATGTAGTTGATGTGGTCGTCGGCCTGCCGCGCCACCGCCGAACGCGTGTCGGTGATCGTGTCGCGGGTCGCGTCGCCGAGGCTCATCTCCTCCGAGTACGGGTAGCTGTTGGACGTCGTGTAGCCGTCCACGATCCACAGGATGCGGCCGTCCACCACCGTGGGGTACGGGTCGCCGTCCAGCGTCAGCCAGGGCGCGGCCTTCTGCACCATCTGCCGCGGCGACCGGTCGTAGAGGATCTTGGCGTTCTGGTTGATCGCGCCGGACAGCAGCAGGTTCTTGTCCTGGAACTTGGCCGAGAACAGCAGCTTGTTGAGGAACGAGTCGATCGGGACGCCGCCGTCCCCGTCGTAGGTGCTGTTCTGCTGCCCCGTCTTGCTGTTGTCCGGGTAGTTCAGTTCCTGCTGGCCGCGCCCGCCGACCACCGAGTACCGCGGCGACCGCTCCCCGAAGTAGATCTCCGGCTTCGCCACCTTGATCTTCTGTTCGGGGGAGACCGGCATGTCCTTGGTGATGAAGTCGGGCTCGTTGCCGGCGGCGAAGCGGTCCCCGTACGCGGACACGAACCCGTAGCCGTGCGTGTACACCAGGTGGTCCTTGACCCAGCTCCGCTGCGCCGCGGGCGCCCCGGACAGCTCGCGCAGCGCGACGATCGTGTCGATCGGCTTGCCGTCCACCTCGTAGCGATCCACGTCCAGCGTGTCGGGGAACCGGTAGAACGGCCTGATCTGCTGGCGCTGCTGGAACGTCTCGCCCACCACGGCCGGGTCGAGGACGCGCACCCCGCCGAGCTGGTCGGCCTCCTGCTGCAGCTTCGTCTTGTCCGTCACCGGCTGCGACCCGTACGGGACGACCTTCGCGCCGTCCACGCCGTACGCCTGCCGGGTGAACTGGATGTTCCGCTGGATGAACGAACGCTCCTTGGCCAGCTCGTCCGGCTTCACCTGGAACTGCTGGATCAGCAGCGGATACACCCCGCCGAGCAGGATCGCCGACAGCACCAGCAGCGTGAACCCGACGCCCGGCAGCATCATCCCGCGGCGCAGCAGGTTGCTGAAGAACATCGCCGCGCACAGCAGCGCGATGATCATGAGGATCGTCTTCGCCGGAAGCAGCGCGTTCACGTCGGCATAGGACGCGCCGGTCGTCACGCCGCGCTCCGAATGCACCAGCCCGTACCGGTCGAACCAGTACGCGACCGCCTTCAACAAGATGAACAGCCCGAACAGCACCGACAGGTGGGCGCGCGCGGGCGGGCTCGCCTTGTCGCCCGGCCCCTGCAGCCGCAGCCCCCCGTACAGGTAGTGCACCATCACCGCGGCCAGGATCGACAGGATCACCATCGCGAAGACCACACCGATGATGAGCCGCAGGAACGGATACGTGAAGACGTAGAACGACACGTCCTTGTGGAACTGCGGGTCCTTCACGCCGAACGGCGTCCGGTTCAGGAACGCCAGCCACACCGGCCACTGGCCCGCCACCGACGACCCCGTCAGCACCCCGAGCAGCCCCAGCAGCGACCACGCGATCAGCCGCCGGCGCGGATCGATCACCGCCCGGTACCGCTCCAGGCCCTGCTGCTCCACCGACAGCGGCCGGTACGCGGGACGCAGCCGGTACGCCACCGCCACGTTCGCGCCGACCAGCAGCATCATCAGCAGCCCCGCCCCGAAGAACAGCGCCACCCTCGCCTGAAGCTGCGTCGTGTACACCTTCGAGAAGCCGATGGAGTCGTACCACAGCAGATTCGTGTAGGTCGCCGTGAAGACCATGAACGCGATCAGGAGCACCGCGAGCGTCACCAGAGAAGGCAGCACCAGCCGCGTCCGTCCGGTACCGAGCCGGCGCCCGAAGCCGGGAGTACGGAAGGTCACTGACCCCTCCGATCGAGATCTCGCCACCGGCGCCCGCCGGTGCTGTAGAAGCAACTTACCGACTGGCGCGGGGGTTCCCGCATGTCGATGCGCCGAATGGGGGAAAGATGGGCCCCGTGAGCCTCCTCGAAGAAGTCGTCCTGGACCTCGAACGCCACTCGGCGCAAGAAGGCTGGGACGCCGCGCCCCGACTCTACGCCCTCGTCCGCAGCGCCGAACTTCGCCAGGCCGAGCCCGACCTCGCCGACCAGCTCGGCCTGCCGCCCGACGCCGACACCCTCGCCGCGCTGGAGCAGCCCGCCCTTCCCGACCGCGACGCCGTCGAGGACGCCCTCGCCACCATCGCCTGGCCGGACACGGTCGAAGGCTGCGCCCTCGTCATGGAACGCGTCGTCCTGCCGCCCGAAGCCGAAGCCGACATCCCCGAGGACGACGCCGAAGCCGCCGAATTCGCCGCGTCCCACCCCGAGCGCGAGGACGTCCGCATGATCGTCGGCGTGCTCCGCGACGGCGCCCGGCACTCCGCGCTCCGGCTCCGCCGCCACGACACCGACGACGAGGTCCTCGCCGGGCCCGACCTCGTCCCCGCCCTCGCCGAGGCCCTCGCCGCCACCTTCGAACCGGACGAACCGGGCGAGCCGGCCAGTGGGTAGCCTGCCTGACGTGAGCCACGACAGCGTGATCAGGCTGATCGGCGTCCGCGACGAGCCCCTGTCCGTGGACGAGGTCCTCGCCGCCGTCGCCGCACCCGGCGCCGGCGGTATCGCCGTGTTCGTCGGCGCCGTCCGCGACCACGACCACGCCCGGACCGTCACCGGCCTCGACTACAGCGCCCACCCCGGCGCCGAACAGCAGCTCCGCGCCGTCATGGAGAAGGTCGCCGCCGACCATCCCGTCCACGGGCTCGCCGCCGTCCACCGCGTCGGCGACCTGCGCGTCGGCGACCTCGCCGTCATCGCCGCCGCGTCCTGCGCCCACCGCGCCGAGGCGTTCGCCGCCTGCCGGCAGCTCATCGACGACCTCAAGGCCAACGTGCCCATCTGGAAGCACCAGACCTTCGCCGACGGCGGCGACGAATGGGTCGGCGCGTGCTGACCGCCCCGACCGCATAGAGTTTCGGACATGTCCCGTCGTGCCGCCACGCTCACCGCCGCGAGCGTGATAGTCATCGTGCTCGCCATCATCGGCTCCGCCATGCCGGTCCCGTACGTCGCGCTGATGCCCGGTCCGACGAGCAACACCCTCGGCACCAACGACAAGGGCCAGCCCCTCATCAGGATCGACGGCCGCCAGACCTACCCCGACGGCGGCCACCTCAACTTCACCACCGTCACCTACCGCGGCGGCCCCGGCGGCCGCATCGACCTCTTCACCGCCCTCCGCGGCTGGATCGCCGGCGACACCGCCATCGTCCCCGAAGAGACGATCTTCCCCGAGGACGAGTCGCCCAAAAAGGTCGACGAAGAGAACACCCGCCAGATGCAGGACTCCCAGCAGAGCGCCGAAGCCGCCGCCCTCCACGAACTCGGCATCCCCGTCACCACCCGCGTCGTCGTCGACGGCATCCAGAAGGGCCGCCCCGCCGACGGCGTCCTCAAGACCGGCGACGAGATCACCACCGTCGACGGCGCCAAGGTCACCAACGTCGCCCAGGTCACCGGCACCATGGCCAAACACAAGATCGGCGACAGCGTCACCCTGGGCTACACCCGCGCCGGCAAGCCCGCCACCACCACCCTCAAAACCGTCGCCACCCCCAACGGAGACCGCGCCGCCGTCGGCGTCGTCATCTCCGACCAGTACAAATTCCCCTTCAAAATCGACATCAGCGTCGGCGACATCGGCGGCCCCTCCGCCGGCCTCATGTTCTCCCTCGCCATCATCGACAAACTCACCCCCGGCTCCCTCACCCAGGGCACCTTCATCGCCGGCACCGGCACCATCACCGCCAAAGGCGAAGTCGGCCCCATCGGCGGCATCCAGCAGAAAATGATCGCCGCCCGCAAAGCCGGCGCCACCGTCTTCCTCACCCCCAAGGACAACTGCCCCGACGCCGCCGCCTCCCGCCCCGACGGCCTCCGCCTCATCCGCGCCGACACCCTCCACGGCACCGTCCAGGCCATCAACGCCCTCACCACCGGCAAAGGCGACATCCCCACCTGCAAATGACCCGCCCCGTTCGCAGCACCCCGCCCCATGCCATAGACTCAAAACATCACCGCGGGGTGGAGCAGTTCGGTAGCTCGCTGGGCTCATAACCCAGAGGTCGCAGGTTCAAATCCTGCCCCCGCTACTGGTCTGGGTCCGTGTGGTCGGGCGCTTTGCGCCCTTCCCCGCGGACCCTTCGCCGTTTATCGGGGGGGACGACCCCCCGGGCCCCCCGG
>NZ_JBIRAY010000017.1:0-132555 GCF_044326405.1 Actinomadura sp. 1N219
CGCCTCGCCACCCGCCTCGCCACCCGCCTCGCCACCCGCCTCGCCACCCGCCTCGCCACCCGCCTCGCCACCCGCCTCGCCACCCGCCTCGCCACCCGCCTCGCCACCCGCCTCGCCACCCGCCTCGGCGCACGGCCCCGCCTCGTGGCCCAGAACCGCCCCACCCCAGCCCCGCGCCACCGCCCCACCGGGCATGACCACCGCCCCACCGGGCACGACCACCGCCCCACCAGGCATGGCAGCCCCGCCGGACACGTCGGACCCGCCCCGTCCGGCCGACCCGCCCAGAACCAGCCGTCCACCAGGCACGGGCGCGTCGCCCGGCGCCGATGAGCCGCCCCGCTCAGATCGACCGCTCCACGCTGATCAGTCGCCGCCCCGACCAGGTCAGCCCCCCCGAGCAGCCCGCTCACCGCTCAGTTCATGCCCGGATGCGCCGCATCCGCCCCCCGACCCGAGTCCGCACCCTGAGAAGGGATTGGAGACGATGGCCGTGAGGGAACCCCTGACCTATCTTGGCGAGGCCGGACAGCAGATCGGCAGCTCGCTCGACCACCTGCAGGCCGCCAGGGCGCTCGCCGAGGTGCTCGTGCCGAGGCTCGCCGACTTCGCCGCCGTCGAGCTGCTCGAACGCGTCGTCGCCGACTCGGCGCCGCCCGCCGCCGAGATCGACGAGACCACCCAGATGCGCCGCGTCGCGGTCGTCCACAACGATGAGCCCGGACGCTGGGACGACGCCGCCCCCGAGGGCGAGCCGCTGCTCCTGTCGCCCGGGACGCCGTTCGTCCAGGCCATGCGGACCGGACGTCCCGTCCACATCCCGCGCGTCGGCACCGCGCGGGCCGCCGAGATCGCCGCCTCGTTCGGCGACCGCGACGCCCTGCGGTCCCTGTTCGCCGGCCGGGCGCTGCTGATCGTCCCGCTGATCGCCCGCGGCCGGGTGCTCGGCACGTTCAAGCTGCTCCGCAAGCCCGACCGGCCCGCGTTCGACGAGCTCGACCTCGCCATGGTCGACGAGCTGGGCCGCCGCGCCGCGCTGTGCATCGACAACGGGCGGCTGTACCGGCGCGAGGTCCAGGTCGCCGAGGAACTGCAGCGCAGCATGCTGCCCGACGACCCGCCGGACGTCGCGGGCGCGCGCGTCCGGTACCGCTACCGGCCGGCCGAGCAGGCCGCGAAGGTCGGCGGCGACTGGTTCGACGCCATCCCGCTGCCCGGCTGCCGGCTCGGCATCGTCGTCGGCGACGTGATGGGCCACGGCCTCACCTCCGCGGCGATCATGGGGCAGCTGCGCACCGCGGTCCGCACCCTCGCGGCCGAGGACATGCGGCCCGCGCGGCTGCTGCGCCAGCTCGACGGCCTCGCCCGCCGCCTGGGCGAGGACTACCTCGCCACCTGCCTGTACGCGGTGTACGACCCGGTCGAGCGGCGGTGCACGTTCGCCAACGCCGGGCACGTCCCGCCGGTCCTGGTGTCGCCGTTCGGGGACAGCCGCGTGCTGCCCGTCCCGTCCGGGGTGCCGATCGGGGTCGGCGGCGAGCCGTTCGAGGCGATGGAGGTCCAGGTCGAGGACGGGTCGCAGCTCGTCCTGTGCACGGACGGCCTGCTGGAGCGCCGCGGCCACGACATCGACCACGGGCTGGAGGAGCTGCGCGGCCGGCTCGCCGACGCGACCCCCGACCTCGACCTCACCTGCGACACCCTGCTCGACACGCTCGGCGCGGCCACGCCCGCCGACGACATCGCCATCGTGGCGGTCGGGTTCGACGGCATCCCCAAGGAGGACGTCGCCGGATGGGAGCTCGAACCGGAGCCGAGCGCCGTCCCGTGGGTGCGCGGCGAGGTCGCCGGGAAGCTCGCCGAGTGGGACCTCGAACCGCTCACCGACACCGTCCAGCTGCTGGTCAGCGAGCTCGTCACCAACGCGCTCGTGCACGGCGCCGGGGCCATCGACCTCCGCTTGATCAAGGGCCGGAACCTGCTCTGCGAGGTCTACGACGACGGCGCCGACCTGCCCCGGCTCCGCCATGCCGAGGCCACCGACGAGACGGGCCGCGGGCTCCAGCTCGTCGCCCACCTGGCCTCGCGCTGGGGCACGCACCGCGCCGAGCCGGGGAAGGTCGTCTGGTTCGAGCACGATTTCCCGCTGCCCCGACCGCCCGTTTGACCAGCACGGACAAGGGATTAATGGCGGCATTGTGAGGCAATTGTCCCGTTGCGACGGATAGTTTCCAACGTCCCCGTGGGCTCTGATCGATATTGTCGACGCTCATCGATGCCCACGGGGGAAACTGTTGGGTGAGAATCTGACGCTGCCGGTCCCGGAGACGCTCTACGGCACCTACGCCGTGGCGCTCGCGGAACCGATCGCCGACCCGGCCCGGCTGGCTCACGACGAGGTCGCGCGGCGCACCGAACCGCCGCTGCGCGGCCTCGTCCTCGGCATGCTCGACAGCCCCATGCTGACCCTCGACCAGCGCCCCGCGTCCCAGTTCCCGCCGCTGCCCCGCGACCTCCTCGCCGCCTACGGCGCCGCGCCGCCCGACCTCGCGGCCGTCGACGCCGCCCCCCACCTCCTCGCCGTCAGCGCCGCGTACCGTCCGGGCCGCCCGCCCGCGCACGAATGGGCGGCCCGCACGGTCGCCGGCGCCATCGCCGCCGCACTGGGCGCGCCCGTCGTGGACGTGTTCACCCCGCAGATCCTCACGCTCGGCCACCTCGAACGGTCCCTGCCCGGCCCAGACGGCGCCGTCCGGCTCACCGACTGGATGCTGCTTCCGCACACGTCCGGCCCGCACGGCTTCTACTTCACGACCAAGGGCCTCGGCAGATTCGGGCTGCCCGAACTGCAGACGGACGACGTCCCGCCTGGTCTCGTCGAGGCGTGGGGACGTCTCCTCAACGGCCTCGCCCGCCGCGTCCTCGACCTCTGGCTGGACGAACTGCCCGCCGGCGAACAGCCCCTCGCCGTCGACGTCCCCGAGATCATCTCCGTCGGCCTGCGGGACATCGCCGCCGCTCAGGGCACGGATGAGCCGCTCCAGCGGGAGGTCGCCGTCCGGCTGCGCCTGGACGCGGACCCGGAGCCGGCCCTCACCGTCCTGCCCGCGCACGGCGGCCCCGACGCCCTGGAGGCCCTGTGCGAGGCCCTCTTCGGCGCACCCGAAAGCCGGCGATGAGCTTGCCGATGATCTTGATCTGAGCGCAGGATCGACACCGTGAGATTCGGCCCGCGTGACCGTCCAAGCCCCGAGCCCGAGGACTCCGGCCCCCCGGAGCCGGACGACGCCGCACCGGCGCGTCCCGCCCCCTACCCGGAAGACGTCCGCGTGGCGGGCGCAAGCCCCGCGGGCGAAACCCCCGCGGGCGAAACCCCCGCCGGAGGGGTCCCCGCCCCCGACGACGACCAGCCCGCCTCCGACTGGGTCCCCGTCCAGCCGCAGGAGCCCCCGAGCACCGAAGAGCAACCGCCCGAGCCGCCGTCGAACTGGGGCGCCGCCGCACCGGCCGACACGTCCTGGACGCCCCACGAACAACCCGCCGGTCCTTCCTGGACGTCCCTGGACCCGCCCGCCCCGCCTCCGCCCGCCCCGCCTCCGTCCGCCGAGACGGAGCCGCCACCGGAGATCCCGCCGTCACGAGGCCGCCACCAGGCGTCCGCCGAGCCGCCGTCGTGGACGCCGCTCGAATCCGGCACCGGATCCGGATCAGAGCCGGCGTTCGGAGGCGCGCCGTCGCCGGGTTGGCCGGAACACGAAACCGACACCGCTCCGCCCGCCGGCACGGGATCACCGGAGCCCCCGCAATCGTGGGGACGGCACGAAGCGGGCCGCCACGAACGCACCGCCGACGAGCCGTTCCTCCCGGGGAAGGGACTGGCGTCCGAGCCACCGCCACTCACCACGCCGGACGTGACGGCCCCGGACTCGCGCTGGTCGGCAGCGGTCCCAGAGCCACGCTGGGGAGAGGCGCAGGACCCGCCCGCGCGCCCGGGCCCGATGTCCGACCCCGCCCGCCGCAAGGCGCTGGCGGACGAGTTCGTGGCCGAGTTCGTGAACAGCACCACGTGGCGGGCCACCCTCGCCGTCCTGGAGGGGGCGTTCCCCGGCCTGGGCATGGCCGCAAGGCTGTCGCGCGAGACCGACGAGTTGTGGCGGACGATGGACGCCGTCGACCGGACAGCGGCCCCCAAACTCGGCGTCCCCGTGTGGCTGGACGACGCCGGAATGGTGTTCGACCTCAGCGCCCACCTTGCGCCGCGGCCCGTCCGGACCCTGACCGGCGGACGGACGGCCCCGCCCCGGGCATCGAAGCCCTACGCCGGCGCATTCGTGATCGACACGCTCGATCCGCTGCGCTACCACCGGGCGGTGGGCGGCCCCCGGGCGCCGCGCGACCTGCCCGGCCAGGGCACACCGATGCCGTCGACCGCGGAGGACGACGACAGCGGCGTGGTGATCGTCGCGAACCTGACATCGGCGGGCGTCCGCGTGCTGGACTCCGCCGGGCTCTGGCGGTACGCGGGCCAGGTCGTCACGGGAACGCTGCACGAGCCGGCGCGTCCGGAAACACGGGCCCGGACCCGAAGGACCCTGTGGGCGTTGCGGCGCGTGGTCTTCGTCGACCCCGACCTCGGGCTCGGCCTGTGCCTGCGGATCGACGCGGCCCGCGTCCCCCGCTGCCTGCTCGCGTTCGGCGTGGACCGCACGGAAGGAGCGCCGCGCTTCGTCCGCCCCTAGTCGTCGGAGCGCAGCCAGGTCAGGTCGCTCTGCCGGTCGGCGGGCAGCTCGCGGAGCCGGTCCACGAGCTGCCACGGCTCGGCCGGCGGCGCGCCGTCATCCGGCAGGACGCCGCAGACCAGGGCGCTCTGCGTGCCGACGGCGGTGAACGGCCCGAACCGCGCGACGCCCCCGCCGCGCAGCGCCCCCAGCTCGGTCAGCAGCGCGTTGAGGGCGGACGAGTCACGCGGGTCGTACAGGCCCCGCACATACGAGAGCAGGTCCTCGGCGAGCACCTCAGGACGGCGTCCGGAAAGGTGGTAGACGGTCCCGCGATAGGCGCCCGTGGCCTGCGCGGAACGCTGATCGCGGACGCGGACCCGCAGCCCGTACTCGGCGGCGCACCGCTCGTACGCACCGGAGAGCAGCGCCTCCGCCTCACCCTCCTCGCTGAGCACGACCCCGGTGACGATGCCCTCCTCGCGGTCGAGGCGGTCGAGCATCTCCTGGTGCAGCTCCAGGACGTCCCGCTCCACCGCGTCCAGCGACCGGGCCAGCGAGTGCTGCGCGTCGCGATCGAGATCGACGCCCGCGAGCTCGCCGGAGACGTCGCCGAACTGCTTCTCCAACCGCTCCACCCGGCCGGTAAGAGAATCGAGCCTGTCCAACATCTCGCTGGACGGGGCCTCGGGCAGCGGCGGCGGCTGGATCGGAATCCCGGCGGGCTCCGTCGCCTCGTCCACCAGCGCCGTCAGCGCCTCATGCCGCCGCGCCAGCTCGGACACCTGGTTGCGCAGTTCCCGCAGCTCCGCCTGCGCCCGGGGAAGCCGCTTGTCGGACGCCAGATACAACTCGCGTCCGCCGATCGCAAGGCACAGCAGGACCAGGATCACGGTGGTCATGGTCACGACGATAACCACCCGCGGCCCCGTTGGCCGAGACCGCAACAGATCTCGTCCAAAAGGCCCCGCATTTTTCCACCCCCCGCCAGACCACAACTCCCTGGCAGACAGGACGCCAACCCACCACGCGCGCACCAGGCGCGGTCAACCAAACCTCTGCCGAAATTCACCGATCCGCCCGCAACGCCACTGGCCAAACACCGCGAGCGCCCCAACCCACACGAAGCGGCCACCTGGCGTCCGCCGAAGGATTTCCGCCGCGCCGCCCCGATGTATCCGACGCCGCCTCCGTCGCCTCGATCCGGCTCTGGATCCGCCCATGATCTCCGCCGGATCTAGTCGCCGGTCGTGCCGTCGAGCATCTCGCGCAGGATGTCCAGGTGGCCGTTGTGGCGGGCCGTCTCCTCGGTGAGGTGAAGGAGGATCCAGCGCAGGTCGACATGGAGATCGTCGCGGACGGCTCGCTGGGCCCGATTGTCCAGGCCGTTCCCGGCGACCAGTTCGCGGTAGCGGGCGCTCTGTTCCGCGTATTCGTCGAGCAACTGCGTGAGCGGGAAGTCGACGGCGATGCGCATCTCGCGGTCGGGGTCCTCCTCGGTCCAGGGGCCCCGGTCGTCCTCGCCGAGGAAGACCACCTGGAACCAGTAGTACTCGACCCAGCGGAGGTGGTTGATCACTCCGCTCATGGTCATCAGCGGTGAGCCCGGCAGGAGCGCCTTGCGGGCGTTCTCCGCGGAGACGCCATCACACTTGGCGCGGGCGGTATCACGTGCGTAGTCGAGAAACGTGGTGAGCTGGGTGCGCTCGTCCCACGCGGGCGGTGTGTCGTCGATTCTGGTCATCGCGGGAAGCGTTCCCTATCACCGCGACCGATGTCGAGGTATTTAACGACGGGCCCAACCTCCTCCACCCGGCTCCTTGTCCGGCGGGTCGCCACAGCGATTCACCGCCGGTGGACCGCCCGGCATGATCCGCCGGACAGGCCCTGGCCTTTGCCGAGGAATTCTGATGTGTCGCGGGATCTCGCCGGCCGCGTCTTCCGCGATGTCGCGAACGACAACGTAAGCGCTCTGAGCTGCCGGTGCTCTTGCATCTCGATGGGCTGGCTCACCGGTGTCGCGGCATGTCGGCATTTCAGGCTGCCGGGGAATGGGCGGGGATCAGCCGAAGAGGCCGCCTAGTAGGCCGCCGAGGATTTCTGCGGCGCCGCCTGCTATCTCGCCGGCCACGTCGCCCGCTACGCCGCCGGCGACGTCCGCGGCCACGTTTCCGGCTATCTGGCCGGCGGCCTGGCCTGCGTATCCGGCGACCGCGTTGCCGAACGCGTCCACGGGCTGGCCGGCTACGTAGCCGGCGACATTGCCCGCGTATCCGGCCGCGTCGCCCACTGCGCCGAAGGCCACGCCTCCTGCGATTCCGGCCGCGGCGGCGCCGCCGACCAGGCCCGCTGCGGCGGCGCCGTGGCGGTGGTGGCTGCGGTAGCCGGGCGAGCCGTGATGGACGTGCATGGGCGGCGGGCCCGCGTGGCCGGGTGCCGCGGGCGGGTAGGGCGCGGGGCCCGCTGGGGCGGGCGGTGGCGGACCGGCGTGGCCTGGGGGCCCGTACGGCGCGGGGCCTCCCGGCGCGGGTGGGGGCGGACCCCCGGGCGCGGGGTGGGCCGGGGGCGGTGGGCCGCCGTGGCCGGGCATGGGGGAGTGGGGTGGGGGGCTTCCCGGAGGCGGTGGTGGGAAGGCCTGGCCGCCGGGTTTGGGGGCGTGGGACGGGCCCGGTGGGTATCCGGGGCCGAGTGGCGGTGGGGCGTGGTTCGGGGTGGGTGGAGGTGGTGCGTGGGCCGGCCCCGGTGGGGCGTGGTTCGGGGTGGGAGGTGGTGCGTGGGCCGGGCCCGGTGGTGGGGCGTGGTTCGGGGTGGGAGGTGGTGCGTGGGCCGGGCCCGGTGGTGGGGCGTGGGCCGGGTTGTGCATGGGGGGTGGTGACTGGCCGGGGGGCGGGGCCGGCGGCGGGAAGTTCGCGTTGGCCGCGTTGCCGTACTCGCTGGGGCCGCCGTAGGACGCGGCGGCGTGGTGGGCCGGAGGCGGGGGCGGGAACGGCGAGTGGCCACCGGGGGGCGGAAGCGGAGCCTGACCCGGTGGTGGCGTCGGGGCGCCGTGGGAGGGGCGGGACGCGCGCGGCAGTGCGGCCGCGGACTCCAGCCACTGGTTGATCTTGGCGTTCCAGTCGGTCTCGGCGGCCTCGGCGTGCGGGACCTGGAACACGCCGAACGACTGGTCGGACGGGGGCTCGCGGTCCTCGGCGCGCAGGACGAAGGACATGCTGCGGGGGCTGGCGACGAAGCTCAGCCCGACCTTGCCGATCCGGCCCTGGAACGAGGACGGCGGGTTGAGGTGGATCTCCTGGTGGAACGGGAGCTGCTGGGAGACGCCCCGCAGCTTGGACTCCTCGAACGTGACATTCGTGATCTGGAACCCGAGCCGGGCGATCGCGGCGAGCACCCACTGCTGCGATTCCAGGGGTTCCACGGAGATCGGGTCGACGTCGCCCGGGTCGGGCTGGCCCTTCGCGTCGACCTCGGTGCACATCCCGATCGTGAAGCCGGGCAGCTCGTGGCCGAGGACGGTCGTGAACGGCAGCTCGTACGGCAGCGGAATGGAGAACGCCAGGTCGCGCTGCTGCGCGGGGTCCAGCCGGAAACCGCGCGTGAGGGCGCCCCGGTACACCTCGGGGCCCGCCGTCTCGCCGCCGTACCCGTTCTGCATCCGCGGCATCAGCGCCAGCGTCACGTGCCGGATCTCCACGGGCCCGGCTCCGCCGCGCAGGTGCACCTTGCCCGCCACGACGCCGCCGGGTTTGCAGTTCGGCTCCGACAGGATCGTGTCGACGGACGGTCCGCCGCCCGCCATCTGCCCGTAGGACACCGGCCGTTCCCCTCTTCAGACGGCGAGGACGTTCCCCGCGCAAGTCAGCCTGCGCGTTCCCGGCATGAGTCCGACCGGACCCGGCCAACGCATATGAGACCTAGTCCACCATGCCATTGGTTCACGCCAGAAAGCGGATCACCGGGCCGATTTCGTCTGCCGGTTCCGGGATCGGGCGATGCGGTTCTACTCCTTGGCGGTGACCGTGACGGGGGCGTAGCCGAGGTTTTCCAGGGGTTCGCGGATCTGGGCGGCGTCGCCGACGGCGATGATGGTCAGGGCCTCGGGGTCGATGTGCTTGCGGTAGGCGCGGGCGACGCCGTCCGGGGTGGACGCGCGGACGGCGGCCAGGTAGGCGCTGGGGTAGTCGGCGCCCAGGCCGTTGGCGGACACGTCGGCGAGTTCGGCGGCGACGGCGCGGGCCGTCTCGTACTCGGCGGGCGCGCGGTCGGCCAGCGCGCGGACGGACGAGCCGTGCTCGTCGGCGTCGATGCCGCGGGACAGGATGCCGCGCAGCTCCGTCAGCGCGTCCGTGACGGCGTCGGCGGTGACCTCGGTGTGGACGGCGCCCTGGGCGATGAACAGGCCGCAGTGCCGGATCCGCAGCAGGCCGGCGCGCATGCCGTAGGTGTAGCCCTTCTCCTCGCGGAGCACCGCGTTGAGCCGGGACGTCAGCCCGCCGCCGAGCACGTGCGACGCGACCATCAGGGACGGCCAGTCGTGGTGCGAGCGGTCGGGGACGCCGTGGCCGAAGCTGAGGTAGGTCTGCACCGAGCCGGGACGGTCGACGACGACGATCCTGGCGGCGGACTCCGGCATGATCCGGTCGGCGGTGGGCAGCGGCGCCCCGGTGTTCGCCCAGCCTTCCAGAGCGGCTGTGAGGGCCGCGTCGGCGTCGGCCCCCGACAGGTCGCCGGCGACGACCGCCGTGGCCTCAGCGGGCACCACGGAGCCGTAGAAGGCGCGGACGTCGGAGCCCTGGAGGGCGTCGACCGAGGTGCGGCTGCCGCCGGTGGGGCGGGACGCGCGGGCCTCCGCGGGGAACATCACCGCGCGGAGCTCGCGCATGGCGCGGGAACCGGGGTCGGCGTCCTCCTGCGCGATCTCTTCCAGGCGTTCGCGGACGAGGCGGCGGACGTCGGCGTCGTCCAGCGCGGGGCGGCGCACCACCGAGGAGAACAGCTCCAGGGCCGGGCCGAGCCGCGTGACCGGGACGTCGAGCGCGATCCGCAGCGCGGTCAGGTCGGCGGCGGCGAACAGGCTGGCGCCGAGCCGCTCGAAGGCGGCGGTCAGCGCGGTGCCGCCGCCGGGCTCCGTGCCCTCCATCAGCGCGCGCGCCGCGAGCGTCGCGACGCCGTCGAGGTCGCCGGGTTCGCGGCCCGCGCCCGCGTGCAGGACGAGCCGGACCGCCGCGAGGCGGCGCCCTGGCAGGTCGCAGCGGAGCGTGCCGGGCCCGGCCGGGACGCGGCCCGCGTCGGCGGCCGGGAACGCCCACGCCGGGACGGGCCCCGGGACGGGACGGGGCTGCAGGTCCAGGCCGCTGGTCATGAGGCGCCTCCGTAGGTCAGGGCGGTGCGGCCGCCGGGCGCGAGCCAGCGGCCCGCCATCTCCTTGATCGCGTCCCCGGTGACGGCGGCGGCGCGGCCGGGGGCGGTGAAGACCCGGGCCGGGTCGTCGAACTGGGTGGCGTTCTGCGAGAGCGCGTTGGCGAGGCCGGTGACGGTCTCGGTCTGCTCCAGGAAGCCCCGCTCGGCCTGGGCGGTGGCGCGGGCGGCCTCGTCGGCGTCGGGGCCGTCGGCGGCGAACCGTTCGAGCTCCTCGTCCAGCACGGCGGCGATCTTGTCGGGCTCGGGGCCGATCGCGTCCACGATGGCGAGGGACTGGCCGGACGCCAGCCGGGTCACCCCCGCCCACACCTCGGTGGCGATCTCGTCGCGCCGCACCATCCGGTCGTAGAGGCGGGAGCCGGAGCCGCCGCCGAGGATCTCGACCGCGAGCTCGGCGGCCTCGACGTCGTCGCCGCCGTCGGTGGGCAGCGTGAACATCGCGAAGTAGGCGGGGGACGGGACGTCCTCGTCCAGCGTCTCCTCGCGGACGCCGGTCAGCGGGCCGAGCTCGCCGGGCCGCGCCGGGGGCTTGTCCGGGCCCGCCGGGAGCCCGCCGAAGTAGCGCTCCACCGCGGCGATGGTCTTCTCCGGGTCGACGTCGCCGACGACGGACAGGACGGCGTTGCCCGGCGCGTACCAGGTGGCGAAGAAGTCGGCGCAGTCTTCGAGGGTGGTGGCGTCGAGGTCTTCCATGGAGCCGATCGGCGTGTGCGCGTACGGGTGCCCGGTGGGGAACGTCAGCGCGCACAGCCGCTCGAACGCCGTCCCGTAGGGCTGGTTGTCGTAGCGCTGGCGGCGCTCGTTCTTCACCACGTCGCGCTGGTTGTCGAGGTTGGCCTGGGTGAGCGCGGCGGGCAGCGTGCCCATCCGGTCGGCCTCCAGCCAGAGCGCGAGGTCGAGATGGCTGACCGGCACCGTCTCGTAGTAGTTCGTGCGCTCGAACGAGGTACTGGCGTTGAACGCCGCGCCCGCGCTCTCCAGCAGTGCCGCGTGCTCGCCCTCCGCGACGTTCGCCGAGCCCTGGAACATCAGGTGCTCGAAGAGGTGGGCGAGGCCCGTCCGGCCGGCGCGTTCGTGCCGTGAACCCACCCCGTACCAGATGTTCACGGCGGCCAGTGGTACGACGTGGTCTTCGCAGACCACCACGCGCAGGCCATTGCCGAGCGTGTGCTCATGCAGCGGCTGTTCTGCCACGGAGCGCTCCCGTCCGTTCGATGGGTCGGCTGGCGGACAGCACCGCGCGCGTCGGAGGGACGTGCCCAGGCGGCGGGCTTGATCTCGGTCTCACCGTACCGGGTACTCGCGACGACGGGCGCGTCCCCCGGAACTGTGGATAACCGGCGAGAACGAAGTCGCCCAAGAGGGGGCGAATACCGGCAAAAGCATGGGGGAGCGGGGAGGCGGGAGGCGGCAAGGGGGCGATCAGGACGTCGCGGACTCGTGGGCCGCGATGGCGTCCTCAAGGGAGCGGTGCAGGACGAAGATCTTGGTGAGCTGGGTGACGTGGAAGACGCGCCGTACCCGGTCGTTGACGCCCATGAACGACATCGAGCCGTCGCGCGCGCGGAGCCGGTGGTAGATGCCGACCAGTACGCCGAGGCCCGTGGAGTCCAGGAAGGTGACCTCGCCGAGGTCGATGACCAGGTGCGCGCCGCCGTTGTCGATGATGCCGAGCAGGGCCTCCCGCAGCCGGGGGCTGGTGAAGACGTCGATCTCGCCGCTGATCTTCACGACCGTCAGGCCCTTTTCGACGCGATGCTCGACGGCGAAGTCCACCGCTGCTCCTCTCTGCCGGTCGTTCTCGGGGTCCGAGTGGGAACTCCTTTGTTACCCCTGTGACGCGCCAGTTACGCGCGGCCTAGGAGGAACGGAACAGAGCCCACACCACCTTCCCTTGCGGGAGAGCACGCCATCCCCAGCGGTCGCTGAACGACTCCACCAGGTGCAGGCCCCGTCCCGTCTCGGCGATGTAGTCGGGTTCCCTGCGGCGCGGCGCCGCGGGGCTCGCGTCCATGATTCCGCAGAGCAGCCACGGCTGTTCGAGGCTGAGCCGCAGCCTGATCGCGGACGGCGCGGAGCCCAGCGGGTCGGCCGGGTCGTCGTACACGCCCTCGCGGTGCACGTCGTCGCCCGACCGGCCGCGCGACTTCCCGCCGCTGTGCCGCAGTGCGTTGGTGACGAGTTCGGAGACGACGAGCCCGACGTCGTCGGCCAGGTCGGGCACGCCCCACTCGATGAGGCGTGACACGGCGAAATGCCGGGCCGCGGTGACCGACTCCGGATCGGGCCTGACGGTGAACGAGACCGTCGAGTCCTTCAGTTCGGTCAGGGCGGTGACGGCCGTGTCCAGGCTTTGGGGCAGGTCGGACGACTCCGGGACGGGAGTCGACGGCGCGGCATGGCCGTGCGGATCGGCCGGTCCGCAGAGCGGACCGAACCCCCACCGCGTGTCGTCGTGCGCGTGGCGTGACGTCATTCCAACCGGACCCCGCAAAGTGATCTTGTTGTGCAGCCGTGGCTTGGAAGTCTCGTGCGTTATCCTGCGCATCGTAGCGTGCGAATGCAAGGCCCAATGCACGTGCATCTGCGTCGTGAGGGTGTGGGGCGGCGTGGACCGCACGCAAGTGATCGGAGGTAACCGCAGGACACAGAGGCCAGTGGCACACTAGGTTCGCTGTCCGCCGAATAGCCGGGAGGTTGGGCGTGACTCCAGAGACGCCGGGAAGCGGGTCGACGGTCCGCCGGATCCTGCTCGGGTCACAGCTTCGCCGTCTGCGCGAGCAGAAGGGCGTGACCCGTCAGGACGCCGGCTACGTCATCCGTGCGTCGGAGTCGAAGATCAGCCGCCTTGAGTTCGGACGAGTCAGCTTCAAAGAACGTGACGTGGACGACCTGCTGTCACTGTACGGCGTCAGCGACAAGACAGAACGCGAAGCGCTGCTGCAGTTGGCGCGGGAGGCCAACACCCCCGGTTGGTGGCACCGGTACAACGACGTGTTGCCCGGCTGGTTCCAGACCTATGTGGGTCTGGAGGAGTCGGCGGCGCTGATCCGCACGTATGAACTGCAGTTCGTCCCGGGACTGCTGCAGTCGGAGGGGTATGCGCGAGCGGTGATCCGCCTGGGCAACGCCGGTGCCGCGGAAAACGAGATCGAACAGCGCGTGGAACTGCGCATGGCACGGCAGGAACGCCTCACGGGCCCGGAAGCTCCGCGCCTGTGGGCGGTGGTGGACGAAGGGGCACTGAAACGCCCCATCGGAGGCCCGGAGGTGATGAGGGGCCAGTTCGAACACCTCATCGAGATGTCCAAACTGCCCAACGTCACCATCCAGATCATGCCGTTCAGGTTCGGAGGCCACGCGGCCGAGGGAGGCGCGTTCACGATCCTGCGCTTTCCCGAGCAGGACCTGCCGGACGTGGTTTACGTCGAGAACCTCACCGGCGCGATGTACCTGGACAAGCGCGACGACGTCGACACCTATCTGCAGGCGATGGAACGCCTGTGCGTCGACAGTGCGACCCCGGAACGCACCGTCGAGCTTCTCGGTGATTTTCTCAGAGAGACATGATGCTCCAAACCGATTACGACAACGGGATGCCGGCCACGGACCTGCAAGGGGCCCGGTGGCTGAAGTCCCGTCGAAGCAACTCCCAGGGGAACTGCGTCGAGATCGCCGAGCTGCCCGGAGGGCAGGTGGCGATGCGCAACTCTCGTCATCCCGAGGGCCCGGCCCTCATCTACACCCGCCCCGAGATCGAAGCGCTCATCCTTGGTGCAAAGGACGGCGACTTCGACCATCTCATCGCCTCCCGTAACTGACACGTCGGAACCCGCCGAACGGCCGCCGCCCGAGCACGCTACAGAGGGCCGAACCCTCACCTAGGGCGAGCGCCCTGGCGGTCAGTTGAAAACGCGACGGGTCGGCTCCGGGGAACCGAGCGTCGACCCGTCCGCCAAACAGAGACACGTCCGTCCGCCAACGAAGACACGTCCGCCGACAGAGACACGTCCGCCGACAGAGCAGAGGCCACCCCCGGCGCGAGGGTGGCCTTTCCTGTTCAGCCGCAGTTGCCGTAGGGGGCGGTGCGGCCGTTGCCGCCGAACCGGACGCAGGTCTCAGGCGCCTTCACGTACACCGGCCCCGCGTACCAGGCGAACGAGCCGCTGTCGGCGATCGTGCTGCCGCCCTGCTTCTGGATCCAGACCGACACCGAGGATTTCGTCCCCACGTTGCGGGTCTTGATCGTGACGGCGCAGTTGTAGGTGGAGCTGTTGTAGAGCAGGTAGGCGGTGCCGCCGGAAACGCTCAACGAGCGTTGGATGTAGTAGCCGCCGCCATGGCCGCCGCTGTTGCACACCTGCTGCGGGGTGTACTTGTTGGCCGGTTCCCTGGGCGGTGTTCCTCCGCCGCCCCCTCCGCCCTTCGACGGTGTGGATCCACCGTCCGGCGGTGCGCCGGGCTTCTGGGACGAGTTCGGGTCCGAGGGGTTCCGGTTGCCGTTCGGCTGGCCTGGCTTCTTGTTGCCCGGGTTCTGGGCGTCGCCGCTGGGGCCGGACGCGTTGCCGGGGCCGCCTTGGGCGTCCTGGTCGTCGTTGGACGCGGCGACCTGCTGGTCCTTGCCCTTGCCTTCACCGGAGTTGGTCGCGGCCCAGACGGCGCCGCCCGCGATGATGGCCGCCACTGCGGCGGCCGCCGCGATGGGGAGCAGACGGCCGCGCTTCCTGCCTCCCGACCCATGAGCGTTGGACGGGCCAGGAGGGAACGGTGGCGCCATGCCAGGCGCGCCCTGCGGGTGCCCCACGGGTTCGTAGGGCGGGGGCTGCGGGGCCGTCCTGTGCCTTGGAGCGGACGGGTCCGTGACGTGATCGGGCGGCAGGACCGCCCCGGCCATCGCGTGTGGATTGGCGTGCGGGTCCGTCGACCCTGGCGCTGACCCGACCGGCGTGCCCGGCGGCTGGGGCGTCGGAAGGTCGGCCGGGAGGCCGGGGAACGCTGGCAGCGGCTGGACGGGCGACGCGCCCGGCGCCGTCCCGGTGGACGCCCCCACCAGCCGTTCCTGGGCCTCGCGGGCAGTGGGACGGTGCGCGGGCTCTTTGGCCAGGCAGGCGGAGACCAGATCGCGCATCGGGCCGGACAGCTCGCCGAGCTCCGGCTCGCCGGTCAGGATCCGGTGCATGACCGTGGCCATCTCGTCGTTGCCGAACGCGGGACGTCCCGTGGCGGCGAACACCATGGTCGTGCCCCAGGCGAACATGTCGGACGCCGTGCTGACCTCTCCGCCGGTGAAATGCTCGGGCGCCATATAGGCGGGCGTGCCGACGTTCTGCGTCTCCCCGGCTGCGCCCAGTGCGCGCGCTACGCCGAAGTCGATGACGCGCGGGCCGTCCGGGCCCATCACCACGTTGTGCGGCTTGAAGTCGCGGTGGACGATCCCGGCCTGATGGATCGCGGTGAGCGCGGTCAGGGTGCTGACGGCGAGCCGCTCCAGGGCGCCGCCGGTGCGGGGCCCTTCCGAGCGCACCACGTGGTGCAGCGTCACTCCGGGGACGTATTCGCTGACGATGTAGGGCTGGTCGCCCGCCACGTCGGCGTCGAGGACCTGCGCGGTGCAGAACCGTGCCACGCGCTTGGCGACTTCCAGTTCGCGGACGAAACGCGCGCGGGCGGAATCGTCCCCGGCGAGACCGCCGTGGAGAAGCTTGATGGCGACGTGCTCCGTGGCGGGGACGGACCCGCTCTCACCGGCCCGCCTGCCCAGGAACACCGAGCCCTGACCGCCCTCGCCCAGGCGGCCCAGGATCTCGTACCCGCCCAGCTCGGTCGGGTCGCCCGACCGCAGTGGAAGGGCGTCCGGCATCGTCCTGTCCGTCACACCACTCGCTCCCCGTCGCTTTCGGCTCGTCGGCAGACCTGCACCAGCCTATGGCCAGAAGATGGTAGGTGCTCCGCAAAGGTGTTGATCTAGTGCGGTGGCATGACCGAGGTAAGTGGACTACAGTCCGCATGAGAGGGGAGGGGACGTGATGGACCGTGGTCCGGCCGGTGGGAGACGCGTCGACCTGGAGCTGATGCGGACGCCGCCGCCCAAGGAGCGGGCGGACGCCGCGCGGAACCGCGCCAAGGTGCTCGAAGCGGCCGCCGCGCTCTTCGCCCGGCACGGCGTGGAGTCGGTCACGATGGACGCGGTCGCCGCCGCCGCCGGCGTCGGCAAGGGAACCCTCTTCCGCAGGTTCGGCGACAAGGCGGGCTTGGCCGTGGCCCTCCTCGACGAACGCGAACGTGATTTGCAGGACGCGATCCTGTCCGGCCCGGCCCCGCTCGGCCCGGGTGGTGGGGACGCGGCCGTCCGGCCGTCCGAACGGCTGCATGCTTTTGCCGACGCTTACCTCGACTACGTCCTGGACCACCTGTCCCTGGTCCGCATGTCGGAAACGGCTTCGCCTGGCGCGCGGTACCGCATCGGCGCCTACGGCTTCTGGCATCGGCACCTGACGATCCTGCTCGACCAGACCGTCGCCGATGGGGAGGCCCAGGCGCACGCGCTGCTGGCCGTCCTCGGAGCGGAACATCTCACGGCGATGGTGGAGACCGTGGGTCCGGGACGCGCGCGCGCCGCCGTACACGCACTCTTCAACGCGGCGGGTTCTCAAGCCGCGCCCGAATAGCGGCCTGTAAAACGCCAAGGCCCCTGCGGTATGCGCAGGGGCCAGGAGAAACGCTGGGTCAGGCCGGGTCGGGGCTGCGGCGCTCCGCGCCGTGCTCCGCCCGGCCGTCGACGTTGCCCGGCGGTCCCTCCTGGGCGTGATTGCGTTCCAGTCGCGCGGCGACCGCGAGGGCTCGCAGCGACGTGGTCTTCACGTGTTCGCGCTGCGAGTTGTCGCGGGTCCTGGGAATGCTGCTCGGCACGGTTCACCTCCATGGGGCGTGGACATGGGTGCTACCCGGTTCGCCGGATTCCGCACGGTAGTTGCAACGGCAAGATCTTTACGGCTATTCCGAGTGATCGTTCCGTTTAGCCCCGCGTCCTGATCCGGCCAGGCCCGTCCGCGCTTCGCCGGTCCCTCCGCCGCCGCCTAGCCTGTTGCTCGAATTCGACGGATCAGTGTGCGCCACGTGCTCGCCCAAGGAGCTCCCCAGTGAAGACGGCCTATTTCGACGAGCTGGCAGGACGGCTGCGCGACAGCGGCGTCCCGGAGGACGAGGTCGCCGGGACCGTCGACGACCTCGCCGCCTACGTCGCCGAGTCCGGGGCCGACCCGGACGACGAGTTCGGCACGCCGGAGGAGTTCGCCGCCCGGCTCGTCCCGGCTGAGGGCTGGGAGCCGGGCGGGAAACTGCGGTACCACGAGTACGTCACACGTCCGAAGGCGGCCGGCCTCGGTTCGGACGCTGCCCTGCGGCTGCCGCCCAGGATGCCCGGCAAGCGCCTCTTCTGGAGCAGGCGCCTGTACGTCTTCGTCTCCTGCTACTTCGGCTTCTGGATCGCCGTCTGCGTCGGCTGGGTCGCGTTCGCGCCCGCGGAGTCCCGGACGCGCTTCCTCGTCGGCTCCCTGGTGGGGCTCGTCACGGCGGCGGTCGTGGCGGGCGTCACCATCTGGCGAGGGACCCGCCGCAGTGAATGACGTGCTTTTTTCCCACTAGGCATGATCTATCACTTTGTTCCCAACTCTCGTCCGCGCCGGGTGGCTGTCCCGACCGCTCAACTGGGTAGGTATCCGAAGATTCCGACGCCCCCGCGCCGCCGTCTCCTGGAGTGCCCACGTGATCACGAAGCTGCTCGTCGCCAACCGTGGCGAGATCGCCGTCCGCGCCTTCCGCGCGGCCTACGAACTCGGCATCGCCAGCGTCGCCGTCTACGCGCACGAGGACCGGCTGTCCCTGCACCGGCAGAAGGCGGACGAGGCGTACGAGATCGGCGAGCACGGCCATCCCGTCCGCGCCTACCTGGACGTCGACGGCATCGTGGAGACCGCGCTGCGGGTCGGCGCCGACGCCGTCTACCCCGGCTACGGGTTCCTGTCGGAGAGCCCGGAGCTGGCGGAGGCGTGCGAGCGCAACGGGATCAAGTTCGTCGGCCCGCCGTCGTCCGTGCTGAACCTCGCGGGCAACAAGATCGAGGCGGTCGCGGCGGCGCGGCGCGCGGGCCTGCCGGTCCTCGGCTCGGCGACGCCCGAGCCCGGCCGGGAGCTGGCGGCGGCCGACGGGGTCGGGTTCCCGCTGTTCGTCAAGGCCGCGGCCGGCGGCGGCGGGCGGGGACTGCGCCGCGTCGACCACCGCGAGGACCTCGAGGCCGCCGTCGACACCGCGCGCCGCGAGGCGCAGAGCGCGTTCGGCGACCCGACCGTGTTCCTGGAGCAGGCGGTGGACCGGCCGCGCCACATCGAGGTGCAGATCCTCGCGGACGGCGCCGGGCACATCGTCCACCTGCGGGAACGCGACTGCTCGGTGCAGCGCCGCCACCAGAAGGTGGTGGAGATCGCGCCCGCGCCGAACCTGGACGCGGAGGTGGCGCGGCGGCTCTGCGAGGACGCGGTCCGGTTTGCCCGCGAGATCGGCTACGAGAACGCGGGCACCGTGGAGTTCCTGGTGGACGACCGCGGCGATCACGTGTTCATCGAGATGAACCCGCGCATCCAGGTCGAGCACACCGTGACCGAGGAGGTCACCGGCGTCGACCTCGTGCAGAGCCAGCTGCGCATCGCGGGCGGCGAGACGCTGGCCGACCTCGGCGTGGCGCAGGACGAGGTGGCGGTGAGCGGGTTCGCCGTCCAGTGCCGCATCACGACGGAGGACCCCGCGAACGGCTTCCGTCCCGACACCGGCAAGATCTCGGCGTACCGGTCGCCGGGCGGCGCGGGCGTCCGGCTGGACACCGGCACCGCCTACGGCGGCGCGATCATCTCCCCGCACTTCGACTCGCTGCTGGTCAAGCTGACCTGCCGCGGCAGGACGTTCGAGGAGGCGGTGCGCAGGGCGCGCCGGGCCGTCGCCGAGTTCCGCATCCGCGGCGTGGCGTCGAACATCCCGTTCTTGCAGGCGCTGCTGGACGAGCCGGACTTCCGCGCGGGCGGTGTAACGACGTCCTACATCGGCGACCATCCCGAGCTGCTCACGGCCCGGTCTAGCGGCGACCGTGCGACACGGCTCGTCCGGTACCTGGCGGACGTGACCGTCAACAAGCCGCACGGCGAGCCGCCCACCAACCTGGACCCGGCGACCAAACTGCCCCCGCTCGCCATGGACGGCCCTTTCCCCCAAGGTTCGCGTGACCGGCTCCTGTCGCTCGGCGCGCGCGCGTTCGCGGAGCAGCTTCGCTCCCAGAGCAACCTGGCCGTCACCGACACCACGTTCCGGGACGCGCACCAGTCACTCCTGGCCACCCGAGTACGCACGTACGACCTGCTCGCAGCGGCGCCCTACCTGGCGCGTATGACTCCGCAGCTTCTGTCCATCGAGGCGTGGGGCGGCGCAACGTACGACGTCGCACTCCGCTTCCTCGGCGAGTCGCCTTGGGACAGGCTGGCCGCGATCCGCGAAGCCGCCCCGAACCTGTGTATCCAGATGCTTCTGCGTGGCCGCAACACCGTCGGATACACCCCGTACCCAGACTCGGTTGCGCGAGCCTTCGTCAAGGAGGCGGCCAGTACGGGCGTCGACATCTTCCGCGTGTTCGACGCACTGAACGACGTGGAGCGGATGCGTCCGGCGATCGACGCCGTCCTGCAGACGCATGCGCTTGTCGAAGGGACGCTTTGCTACACCGGCGACCTGTCGTCCCAGAGTGAGCGGCTCTACACCCTCGACTACTACCTGCGCCTTGCAGAGGAACTTGTCGAAGCGGGCGTCCACATCCTGTGCATCAAGGACATGGCCGGGCTGCTCCGCGCTCCCGCCGCCCGTACGCTCGTCCGGGCTCTCCGTGAGCGGTTCGACCTGCCCGTCCACCTGCACACCCACGACACGGCGGGCGGCCAGATCGGCACCTACATCGCCGCCATCGAAGCCGGTGTCGACGCCGTCGACGGAGCCGCCGCGCCGCTCTCGGGCACGACGAGCCAGCCGCCCCTGCAGGCGATCGTCGCCGCGACCGATTCCACTGACCACGCCACCGGAATCGACCTGGACGCGCTCACCGTCATGGAGCCGTACTGGGAGGCCGTCCGGAAGCTCTACGCACCGTTCGAGATGGGCCTCCCGTCGCCGACCGGACGCGTCTACCAGCACGAGATCCCGGGCGGGCAGCTGTCCAACCTGCGGCAGCAGGCCGTCGCGCTCGGCCTGGGCGACCGCTTCGAGGAGATCGAGCGCCTGTACGCGGCGGCCGACGCGATCCTCGGACGGCTCGTGAAGGTCACGCCGTCCAGCAAGGTCGTCGGCGACCTCGCCCTGCACCTGGTCGCGGCAGGCGCCGACCCCGACGACTTCGCGGAGAACCCGGAGCGCTACGACATCCCCGACAGCGTCATCGGTTTCCTGAACGGCGAACTGGGCGACCCTCCCGGCGGATGGCCCGAGCCCTTCCGCACCAAGGCCCTCGCAGGACGCCAGTACACGCCCGTCCGTGCCGAACTGGACGGCGCAGAAGAGAAGGCCCTGGACAGCCCCCAAGTACGCGACACACTCGACCGCCTCCTCTTCCCCGGCCCAGCGAAGGACTACCGCGAAGCCCGCGCGGCCTACGGAGACCTGTCCGTCCTGCCCACGGGCCCGTTCCTTTACGGGCTCCGCACAGGGCACGAGGTCGCGTTCGACATCGGACCCGGCGTGCGCGTCCTCGCCAGCCTTGAGGCGGTGGGCGCCATCGACGAGGCGGGCGTCCGGCAGGTCATCTGCACCGTGAACGGCCAGCTCAGGACGCTCTCCGTCCGCGACAAGTCGGTCGTGTCGGACGCGCCGCCGGTCGAGCGCGCCGACCCGTCCGAGCCCGGCCACGTCGCCGCCCCGTTCGACGGCTCGGTGACCCTCCGCGTGTCCAAGGGCGACGAGATCGCCGCCGGAGACGTCGTCGCCACCATCGAGGCCATGAAGATGGAGGCCGCCATCACCGCCCCCACCGCGGGCACGGTAGCCCGCCTGGCCGTCCCCGAAGCGACCCAGGTCCAGGCAGGCGATCTCCTGCTCGTCATCACCTGAATCACCTGAATCACCTGAGCCCCGCAGGACCCGCACGACCCGCCGAGCCGGGCGACCGCAGCGACACGGTCACAGACCCGCACGGTCACGGAGGACCCGCACTGTGGCGTGAGGATCGACCGGCTCGCGACGGGGGTTCCAGGGGGTCGCCCCCCTGGGCGAATACGCCCCTCTGGGCGTAATCCCCCAGGGACGGTTGCAGGAGGTCGAAGGCGAGGCGTGCCGTCGCGGTGACGGCGGCGGCGATCTCGTCGTCGGTCTCGCCGTTCAGCGTGCGGCGGAGGGTCTCGTTGAACAGGACGCGGTGGACGCCCGCGAGCTGGGCGGCGGCGAGGCGGGGGAGCGGGTCGTCCGGGGCCGCGCCGGTGTCCTCGGCGAGGACGGCGGCGAGGGCGTCCTCGCGCTCCTCGTGGAACTCGCGGAGCCGGGCCACCAGCGCGGGGCTGTCGGTGATCATGCGGGCGAAGCCGGCGCCGGAGAAGCCGATCACGGGGTCGCGCCGCTCGGCGGCGTGGAGGAACCCGCGGCGCAGCGCGGTCAGCGCGGACTCGCCCGGCGCGCGGTCGGCGACCGTGCGGGCGAGCCGCTGGACGAACGCCTCGTGCAGGTCGAGCGCGAGGTCCTCCTTGCGCGGGAAGTAGTTGGTGACCGTCATCTTGGCCACCTGCGCCGCCGCGGCGACGTCGGCGATCGTGACCCGGTCGAAGCCGTGCCGCAGGAAGAGGCGCGTCGCCTCGTGCGAGATGTTCTCCCTCGTCTGCTGCTTCTTCATCTCCCGGAGTCCCATGCCGCCATCATCTCATACGTGACCCAAGTTTGTCATTGACATATTTCTATGTCTGTCCTAAGTTTAGGTCGCAAGGCTATCGGGTACCGAGAACGGGTGACCCGTTCCCTCCCGGCCGGACGAACAAAGGACACCGCCCTGAACGCCACCGACGCGCGCCGCGCGGCCCCCCGTGGGATCCCGCGCGCGACCGTGAACCTCGTCGACCCGATGAAGGACTACCTCTCGCGCATCGGCCGCACCGCGCTGCTCACCGCCGAGCAGGAAGTCGACCTGGCCAAACGCATCGAGGCCGGGCTGTTCGCCCGCGAACGACTCGAGACGCTCGGCGACGACCTCAGCCTTCAGGACCGCGCCGACCTGGAGTGGATCACCGCCGACGGGCGACGCGCCAAGGAGCACATGGTCGAGGCGAACCTCCGCCTTGTCGTGTCGCTCGCCAAGCGCTACATGGGCCACGGCCTGCCGCTCAACGACCTCGTCCAGGAGGGGAATCTCGGGCTGATCCGCGCCGTCGAGAAGTTCGAGTACCGCCGCGGCCTGAAGTTCTCCACCTACGCGGTGTGGTGGATCAAGCAGGCGATCAGCCGCGCGCTGGCCGACCAGAGCCGGACGATCCGCATCCCCGTGCACGTCGTCGAGGTGCTGAACCGGATGACGCGCGTCCGGCGGCGGATGATGCAGGACCTCGGCCGGGAGCCGACCTCGCAGGAGCTGGCCGTCGAACTGGACATCACGCCGGAGAAGGTGGAGTGGCTGCGCCGGCAGGCCCGCGAGCCGCTGTCGCTGCACACCCCGCTCGGCGAGGACGGCGACGGCGAGCTCGGCGACGTCATCGAGGACCCGGACGGCGGCGACCCCGCCGACGTCGTCGCGACCTCCATGCTGCGCGGACGCCTCGACGCCGTCCTGGAGACGCTCACCGAGCGGGAGGCGGGCGTGATCTCGATGCGGTTCGGGCTGTCCGGCGGGGAACCCAAAACTCTCGAAGAGGTCGGCAAGGTCTACGGGGTGACGCGCGAGAGGATCCGGCAGATCGAGTCCAAGGGGATGCACAAGCTGCGTCACCCGTCCCGGCGCGAGACCCTCGCCGACCTGCTGAGCTGACCCGAGCCCGGACGGGCCCGCCCGAAGGCCCGGACGGGGCACTCTGCGGGAGGAGCCGAGTTCCTTCCGTAGTCGGATGACACCGTCGATGATCTCCATGAGACTCTCTCTGGACGTGCTGGACGACTGGAGATGAGGGCGATGGCGAAGCGGTTCAGGCGGCGGGGGCGGCTCGCGGGCGCCGGTGCGGCGTGGGGCGCCGCGGCCGGTGTCATGGTGGCGCTCACGGCGACGCTGGTCCACGCCGTGTCGGCCGCCGGACCGGAGACCGTCCCGGCCACCGCCAGCGCGGCCGCGGGCGCCGCCGCCGGGCTTCCGCCGACCGCGCCGTCCGATCCGGCGAAGCTGCGCGCCACCCTCGACGCCACGCACGAGGCGGGCATGCCCGGGTTGTTCTCGGCGGTCCAGGACGGACGCACCGCGTGGGACGGCGCGTCCGGTATCGCCGACACCCAGACCGGACGTCCTGTCACGCCGCGCATGCATCAGCGGGCCGGAAGCATCACCAAGACGTTCGTCGCTACGGCGCTGCTTCAACAGGTCGAGAAGGGCCGTGTCGGGCTCGACGTACCGGTCGGCCAGTATCTGCCCGACGTGTTCCCCGGACGGCCCGGCAAGCAGGTCACCGTCCGGATGCTTCTCAACCACACGAGCGGCATCGGCGACTATGTCGCCTTGGCGTTCCCGTCGCTGACGGAGAGTTCTCCCAAGAGCCTGGACGAGAACCGCCTGCGGAAGCTCTCACCCGAGCAGCTCATCAAGTGGGGCATGCAGGCACCGCGCACCGGTGAACCGGGCGAGCGCTGGTCCTACTCCAACACCAACTACGTCATCGCCGGACGGCTCCTGGAGAAGGTCACCGGGACGAAGGCGGAGAAGTACATCGCCCAGAACGTCATCGGCAAGGCGGGGTTGAAGCACACGTACTTTCCGTCCGGTCCGCATATCGACGAGCCGCACTCGCGGATGTACGAGTCGCTCTACCAGCACGTGAAACCACCCCGCGACTACAGCACGTTCAACATGAGCTGGGCGTGGACGGCGGGCGCACTGGTCTCCACCACGGACGACCTCAACCGCTTCTACCGCGAACTCCTCACCGGCGGGCTGATCGGCGAGACCGCGCTGGGGGAGATGCAGCGCACCGTCCCCGCGAAGGACGCGGACGGCAACGTCCTGCTGAACTACGGTCTCGGGCTCTACTCCACCGACCTGCCGTGCGGGACGTTCTGGGGCCACGACGGCGCCGTCTTCGGCGCCGGGACGCAGTCGCTGTCGTCCGCGGGCGGGGCGCGCCAGATCACCTTCGCGCTCAACCTCTCGAAGTACCAGAAGCCCGACTCCAACGGCGTTCCCGTCCCGCATCCGATCGACAGCGCGCTGAGCGCGCACGTGGTGGAGGCGTTGTGCGGGAGCGGGCGCGAGATCCAGTCCAGCGGGCCGGAGCGGCCCGTCCGGCCGCTGCCGTTGCAGTCCCTCCGCACCCTCGGCTGAGGCGGTGCTCACCCCGGGCTGACTCGGGCGTTGACCCGACGCCAAACTGTCGGTGGCGGGCTCTAGTGTCCCGGGCATGTCGAGCGCAACGCAGTTACCAGTCCTGGACGGCGACCGCGCGTGGGAGACGATCGCCGCCCTCATCGACGAGCGGAAACCGGACGTGGTCGCCGACGCCGTCCGCGATCTCGACGCCGCCGGACGCCGCGCGGTCGCCAAGGCGCTCCCCGGCCACGTCCAGCTGCTGCGGGCGCGGCGCGAGCCCTGGGAGGGCATCGACGACTACGCGCCCGCCTTCCGCGCCGCGGGCGCGGGCACGCTGACCGGCGCGTCCGCGGTCGCGACCTGGCTCAACCGGCGCGAGTTCAACACCCGCTGGTTCGGCGACCACGACGACACCGGCCTGCTCCTCGACCTCTGGGCCGACCGCGACGACGCGTGGCTCGCCGACCTCGCGCGGCGCCTCACGCTCCGGCTGCGCGGCCCGCGGCACATCGGGCTCGACCTCGTGCTTGCGCTGCTGACCGAGACGGGCATCGAGCCGCCCGACCACGACCCGCTCGTCGTGGGTTGGGTCGCGTCCGCGCCGCCCCGCCCGAAGGATCCGCTGCTGCCGTTCCTGCTGCCGCGCGTCTTCGAGGCGGACGGCGTCGGACGGCGGCTGCGCGACAGCTCGTCCTGGCCGCGGACCCTCGCCACGCTGGCCGACCGCGGTGCCGTCGCCCGGCGGATGCTCCTGGACGGCTGCGTCCGCCGTTTCCTCCGCGGCGGGACGGCCAACGACCTGCGCTTCTTCGTCCGGCTGCACGGCCTGCTCATGCCGGACGACCCGGCCGTCAGGGAACGCGAGATCCGCGAGCACGCGCTCGACTACGTGCGGCTGCTCCCGGCCGCGCCGGGCCCGGTCGCCGATGTCGCGCTTGACCTGCTCAGGGAGGTTCCTGGGCTGCCGTCCCAGCAGGTGGTGGAGGCGCTGGACGGGGTGCTGTTCCGCGCCGAGTCCGGGCTGGTGAAGTCGGGGCTGTCGTGGCTGGAGCAGACCGTCCAGCGGCGGCCTGGGCTCGCCGGCGACTGCGCCGCCGCCCTCGCCCAGGCGTTCGCGCACGAGTCGTACAGCGTGCAGCAGCGCGCCGTCCGCGTCGCGCTCAAGCTCCCGGAGGCGGCCGACGCGACGCCGATCGCCGACGCCGTCCCCCTGCTCCCGCCGGATCTCGGCGCCAAGGCCGCCGCCCGCTTCGGCGGCGACGTGACACAGGCCGACCTGGACGACCAGCCGCCGCCCCGGCTTCCGCCACCCCCGCCCGCGGACCCGCTTCCCGCGCTTCCGCCGCCGATCACCACCGCCGCCGCCCTGGCCGAGGCCATCGGCGACGTCCATCTCGGCTGGGCCGGAATGGAGGGGATGATGGACGGTTTCGTCCGGCTCAGCCATGACGGCCCGGACGCCGTCCGGGCCGCTCTCACGCCCGTCCTGCGGCCGAATTCCTTCCCGGGTCTGGAATCGGACGCACCCTGGATACGGCCCCGCACATGGCTCGTCGCGGCCGCGTACCTACTGACCGCCGCGCCGCCGGTGCCCCCGAACTGGCGCGGTAAGCTCCCGTCGTCCCGAAGCGTCTCCGCCCCGCATCTGCTCTACCTGCACCGCTGCGCGGAGATCTTCGCCGCCGTCGAGAAGGGCTCGCCGCCGCCGCTTCTCCTCTCCGCCCCCACGGAACCGACCGGGCACGTCGACCCGCTCGCGCTCGTGGAGCGGCTGGAGCTTCTCCAGGCCGCCGGTGCGGACCCCGGACCCGCCGACCTCCAGCAGGCCCTGCTGCGGCTGCCCCGCGACATCGCCCCCGAAGCGGTCCGGCGCGCGGCCGCGCTGGCCTCGCCGGCTGGGCGGACCGTCGCGTCATGGCTGGCCGAGGGCGGGCTGCCCGTCCCGGAGGTCTCGATGCGGCCGCTGGAGCACGACCGCCCGGAGGCCGTGATCCGCGCGCCGGCGACCGGGCTGCCGCTGGTCGACGCCGTGTTCACGGGCGCGCCGAAGTACGTCTACGACGAGCACGGCTGGTACCAGCGGACATGGCCGCGGCTGCTGCCGTCCCACCCGGACGTCGTCGCGTCGCACGTCCTGCCGCATCTGCGGCACGGGACGTACTCCTTCAGCTATGGGACATCGGTCGGGGAACTCGTCCGGCTGGTGCCGGGGGACGGGCCGTTCGCGGAGGCCGTGGGGCACTTCCTGGCGCGGCAGCTCGTCCTGCGGAGGCACGACGAGGCCGACAGGGCGCTGCTCACGATGGCCGCTCGCGGGGACCTGCCCGCCGCCGAGTTCGGACGCCACCTCGGGCGGCTCGCGCGCGACGGCGACGTCCAGCTGGTCAGGATCGTCGAGGCCCTCGAACGCGCCGCGGAGGCGGGCGCCTATCCCCAGATCTGGGACGTCATCGCCGCCGCGCTGCCCGTCCTGTGCCCGGAGCCGGGCGAGCGTCCGCTGCACGGGCTGAAGCGGCTGATCGCGCTCGGGCTCAGGACCGCGCGCTGGTCGGGGGCGCGCGGCGGCGTCCCCGAGGTCGAGGAGCTCGCGGCCCGGAAGGGCTCGTCCGACCTCGTCCGCGAGGCCCGCGCCCTGGCCGCCTACCTGAAGACGTAGCGCGTCGCCTATGTGAAGGCGTAGCGCGTCAGGCCAGGTCG
This sequence comes from Actinomadura sp. 1N219, assembly GCF_044326405.1. Lineage (NCBI taxonomy): Bacteria > Bacillati > Actinomycetota > Actinomycetes > Streptosporangiales > Thermomonosporaceae > Actinomadura > Actinomadura sp. 1N219. The sequence continues at coordinate 27,346 of NZ_JBIRAY010000017.1, forward strand.
GACGGGTCGGTGTTGGCGCCGCAGAGGACGCCCATGACCCGCTCGCCGGGCGCCGGGCGGTAGGCGCCCGACCGGAGCGCGGCCACCGCGGCGGCGGTGCCGTGCTCGACGGCCAGGCGGTACTCGTCCCAGACGAACCGGCGCGCCTCGATGATCGCCTCGTCGGTGACGAGGAGGGGCCGCACCCCGGTCCGGGTCGCGACGGAGAAGGCGATCTGGCCGAGCCGGGTGGCGCCGAGCGAGTCGGCGGCGACGCCGGAGACGTCCACGTCGACGGGGCGTCCGGCGTGCAGGGCCCGTTCGAGGGTCGGGATGCGCTCGGGCTCGACGCCGACGACGCGGGCGCGGCCGTCGAGGGCGGCGGCGACGCCCGCCATCAGCCCCCCGCCGCCGACCGCCAGCAGCACGGTGTCGATCTCCCCGCCGGTCTGCTCCAGGATCTCCATGCCGAGCGTGCCCTGCCCGGCGCAGACCTCGGGGAGGTCGTAGGCGTGGCAGAACAGCGCCCCGGTGTCGGCGGCGCGCTTGACGGCGGCGTCCTGCGCCTCGGCGTACCGGGTGCCGACCTGGACGACCGCGGCGCCGAGCGCGCGCAGCCGGGCGACCTTCACCGGGGGCGCGGTCTCCGGCACGTACACCTCGGCCGGGGCGCCTGCCTGCGACGCCGCGTACGCGAACGCGAGGCCCGCGTTGCCTCCGGAGGCCGCGACGACCCCGGCGTCCGGCAGGCGGCCCTCGTCCCGCGCGGCGAGGATGTGGTTGAACGCGCCGCGCGCCTTGAACGACCCGGTGTGCTGGGTCAGCTCCAGCTTCAGCCACATGCGCGCGGAGGGCGCGAGCGGCGCCGGGTCCACCGCGAGCACGGGCGTGCGGCGGACGCGTCCGTCCACCCGGGCGGCGGCGGCCTGGACGTCTGAGCGATCGATCACCGGGGTTCCTCTCCGAGCATCGGCATCCCCCTAAGCAGCAAACACCGTTTCGGACATGTTCCCTCAGCGATGGCCGGCGAGGGTCCGGGCCGGGGGCGGAGTCGCTGTCCCGCGAGGTCACCCGTGCCGGGCCGTCTGGATGTCCAGCAGGGCGATGTGGTCCGGGTCGGAGATCATTCTGATCTCGGTGATCTCCCCGGCGATGACGGTGAAGGCGAACACCGTGCGCGGCCGGCCGCCCGGAGCCCACACCAGCCCCGGAACTCCGTCGATGAAGGCGGGGCGCGCCGCCTGGGCGCGGCCGGAGAAGGCGCCGGCCACATCGGCCGCGCCCCGGAGGATGGCGGGGAGGCCCGCGTCCACGGTGGCCCGGTCGGCCCGCAGCACCACGTCCGGGTGCAGGACGGAGACCAGTGCGGACAGGTCGCCCTGCTGCGAGGCCAGCAGGAACGCGTCGACGACGTGGCGCTGCCGGGCCGGGTCGGCGGCCGGGTCGGCGGACGCGCCCCGGACGCGCCGCCGGGCGCGGCTGGCCAGCTGCCGGACGGCGGCCGGGTTGCGCTCCAGGATGGGCGCGATCTCGCTGAAAGGCACGGAGAAGACGTCGTGCAGCACGAACGCGAGCCGCTCGGCCGGGGTGAGGGTGTCCAGCACGACGAGCATCGCGAGGCCGACCGAGTCGGCGAGCAGCGCCTGGCCTTCCGGATCGTGCCGGCCGTCGCCGTCCACCGGTCCGGTGTGCGGCGGCTCGTCCGCCATGGGGCCTTCCGGGCGCGCGGAGCGGGACTTGAGCATGTTGAGCGCGACCCGGGCGACGATCGTGGTCAGCCACGCCGGCAGGTTCTCGACCTCGTCGGCCCCGGCGCGGCTGACCCGCAGCCATGCCTCCTGAAGGGCGTCGTCGGCCTCGCCCGGCGATCCGAGCAGCCGGTAGGCCACCTTCCGGAGGTGGGGCCGGTGCCTCTCGAACCGCGCGGCCAGGTATTCGTCGTCGTTCATCAGTCACACCCTCGCGTCGCGGGTTGTCGATAGCTATGACCGCCCGAACAGCGGCGGTGTGACGAGCAGGCACAGGAGCACGAGAGATGAACGAAGGCGTCAAGACCATCATCTTCCCAGTCAAGGACCTGGACGGGGCCAAGCGGCTGCTGGCCGTGGTCGCCGGCGGCGAGCCCTACATGGACGAGCCCTACTACGTCGGCTTCAAGATCGCCGGGCAGGACGTCGGCCTGGACCCCAACGCCCACGACAAGGGCCTGACCCATCCGACCCCCTACTGGCACGTCGACGACATCCGGGCCAGGTACCAGGAGCTTCTGGACGCCGGCGCGGAGTCCGTCCAGGACGTCCGGGACGTCGGCGACGGCAAGCTCGTCGCCTCGGTGCGCGACGCCGACGGCAACATTCTCGGCCTCATCCAGCCGGCGAGCTGAACCAGTCGAGACCACGGTCCGCGCGGCGGCGAGCGCGCCGCTGCGCGGACCGTCGTCGATCAACGGAGGAGAGATTATGCGTCGCTGGGCTGAATTCATGCTGGCCCATCGCAGGCTGGTGATGGTCTTCTGGCTCGTCGTGGCGATTGCGGGCGCGGCCGTCTCGGGCCCGGTCAGCGAACGGATGACGACCGATTTCGCGCTGCCGGGCGAGCCGGGCGGCAAGACCGCCGAACAGATCACCGAGACGTTCGGCAACGGCGGCTACACCGCCCCCTACCTGGTGACGGTGAGCTATCCGGAGGGCCGGACGGCGGCGGGGGACCAGGCCGGGGTGGCCGCCGCGTTCGCCAACATCCGGACCGAGGTCCCCAACGTGCGGATCCTGGATCAGGCCAACACCGGTGATCCGGCGTTCGTCACCAAGGACGGCCGCACCGCCTACGCGATGGTGTTCTTCCAGTACGACACGTCGGCGACGGCCAAGATCCCGACCGACGACGTCCGCCGGGCGCTGGACACCGCCAAACCGCCCGGCACCACGATCGGCGTCACCGGTGAGAGCGTGCTGGCCACGGGTTCGGAGTCCGAGGGGCCCGGTGTTCTGATCGAGGTGCTCATCGGCTCGATCGGCGCCCTGGCGGTGCTGGCGTTCGTGTTCGCCTCGATGCTGGCGTTCCTGCCGCTGATCATCGCCGCGGCGTCGATCCTGGCGACGTTCCTGCTGCTGCTGCCGCTGAGCGAGCTCGGCACCTTCTCCGCCCTCGTGCAGTTCCTGATCGCGTTGATCGGGCTCGGGGTGGCGATCGACTACTCGCTGCTGGTGGTGACCCGGTGGCGGGAGGAGCGGCATCGCGGCGTGAGCAACCACGAGGCGGTGGTCATCGCGACGCGGACCGCCGGGCACGCCGTGGTGTTCTCCGGTGTGACGGTCGCGATCGGGCTGCTGGCGCTGCTGGTGCTGCCTGTCCCGTTCATGCGCAGCGTCGGCGTGGGCGGTGCGCTGATCCCGCTGGCCAGCGTGGCCGCCACGCTCACCCTCACCCCGGCGATCCTGGGCTCCGTCGGCCCGCGGTGGGACTGGCCGAGGATCCGCCGGGAGGACTCCGCGAGCCGGTCGTGGAGCCGGTGGGCGGCCCTGATGGTGCGGCGCCGCTGGATCGCGGCCGCGGTGTCGATCACCGCCCTGCTTGCGCTGGTCGGCGCCTTCGCCGGCATCAGGATCGGGATGGCCTCCAGCGATTCGCTGGCCAAGAGCGGGCCCGCCCACGAGACGCTGGCCACCCTTGAACGCGGCGGGGTGACCACGGGGAACCTCACCCCGATCGAGGTCCTCACGTCCACCGGCGAGGCGAGGTCGGCGGCCGCCGAGCTGGGCACGGTGCCGGGGATCGAGCGGGCGCTCGTGCCCGGCGACGCCGCGAGCAACCGGGCCGGCACGACGGTGGTGGTGCTGATCCCGGACGAGGAGACGGTCAACTCCAAGACCGTCGGCACGGTCGAGGACGTCATCGACCGCGCCGAACGCACCCCGGGCGTCCTCGGCGTCACCGGCACGGGGACGGCGCAGATCGACTTCCTGAACGCGGTCTACGGCAACTTCCCGATGATGCTCGCGCTGATCGCGCTGCTCACCTATGTCCTGCTGGTGCGGGCGTTCCGGTCGCTGCTGCTGCCCCTGAAGGCGGTGCTGTTCAACCTGCTGTCGATGGGGGCGACGTTCGGGATGGTCGTGGTGTTCTGGCAGCAGGGTATCGGATCGGAGGTGGTATTCGGCATCTCCGAGACCGGAGCGGTGACGTTCTGGGTGCCGCTGACGGTGTTCGCCTTCCTGTTCGGGCTGTCGATGGACTACGAGGTGTTCATCCTGGCCCGCATGCGTGAGGAGTACGACGCGTCGGGGTCCACCACGACCGCGATCGTGCGGGGCATCGGGCGCACCGGCCGGCTGGTGACCAGCGCGGCGCTGATCCTCTTCCTGGCGTTCGCGGCGCTGGCGTCGAGCCCGGGCACCGACCTGAAGGTGATGGCGACCGCGCTGGGGTTCGGGATCCTGCTGGACGCCACGGTCGTGCGGTCGATGCTGCTGCCGTCCCTGGTGTCGCTGATGGGCAGGTGGAACTGGTACCTGCCGGACTGGACCGCGCGGATCCTCCGGGTGGAGCCGTCCCGGCCGGTCGCCGTCCCGCCCGAACCGGACCCGGCCGCCCGGACGCCGGTCGGCTGACCGGGGGACGGGAGCGTCACCTCGGCGAGCGATCGCCCAGTGCGGCGGCGCGGTTCAGGAGGACCTTGCGTTCGGGCTCGTTGCGGGTCATCGCCGCGGCGCGCTCGAACTCCGTCCGGGCCTCGCCGGCGCGGCCGAGCCGGGCGAGGAGGTCGCCGCGGACGCTCGGCAGCAGGTGGTAGCCGCGCAGGGACGGCTCGTCCAGCAGCGCGTCCGCGACCGCGAGGCCCTGCTCGGGCCCGTGCGCCATGCCGACCGCCACCGCCCGGTTCAGCTCCACGACGGGGGACGGGGCGACGCTCGCGAGGATCTCGTACAGCGACGCGATCTGCGTCCAGTCGGTGTCCTCGGCGGCGGGCGCCTGCGCGTGGGACGCGGCGATCGCCGCTTGCAGGACGTACGGCCCCGGCGGCTCCCCGATGGCCTTCGCGCGGAGCAGGGCGGCGAAGCCGCGGTGGATGAGGAGGCGGTCCCAGCGGCCGCGGTCCTGGTCGGCGAGCGGGACGGGCTCGCCGGACGGGCCGGTGCGAGCCCTGGTGCGGGACGCCTGGATCTCCATCAGCGCGACGAGCCCGTGCACCTCCGGCTCGCCGGGCGCCAGCTCGGCGAGGCCCCGGCCGAGGCGCAGCGCCTCCTGGCACAGGTCCGCCCGCAGCCAGTCGTCGCCCGCCGTGGCCGTGTAGCCCTCGTTGAAGATCAGGTAGACGACCTCCAGGACGGACGACAGCCGGGCGGCCCGGTCCGGCCCCTCGGGGACCTCGAACGGGACGCCCGCGTCCGACAGCGTCCGCTTCGCCCGGACGATCCGCTGCGCGACGGTCGGCTCGGACGTGAGGAACGCCCGCGCGATCTCCTCGGTGGTCAGGCCGCCGAGCATGCGCAGCGTCAGCGCGACCCTGGCCTGCGTGGACAGGACGGGATGGCAGGCGGTGAAGACGAGGCGGAGCACGTCGTCCTCGATGTGCTCGTCGCCCGGGACGTCGACCTCCGGCGGCGGCTGCGTCTCCAGGTCGCGGCCGATCTCCTCCAGCTTGTGCTCCAGGCGCTGGAGGCGGCGGATCCGGTCGATCGCGCGGCGCTTCCCGACGGCCATGAGCCAGGCGCCCGGGTTGTCCGGGACGCCTGACTCCGGCCACTGTTCGAGCGCGGCGACCAGCGCGTCCTGCGCGAGTTCCTCGGCGAGCCCGATGTCGTGCACCATCCGGGCGAGGCCGGCGATGATGCGGGCGGCCTCCAGCCGCCACACCGCGTCGACGCTCGCGTGCACGCGGCCCCTGTCCGGAGTCGTCACGCTGCCGATGAGAGCATTCGCACCGGCCGCCGCGCAAGCTCAGCGGCTGCTCACGGGGCCGCGGCGGTCACTCGCCGGGGAAGGGGTCTTCGGGGCCGAAGACCTGCTTGATGACGCCCTCGCCGTCCCCGACGATCGAGTAGAACCGCCGGGAAAGCTCGATCGCCTCCTCGCGGGTGCGCACCTCGACCAGCGCGAACCCGACGACGGACTCCTTGGCCTCGGCGAACGGGCCGTCGGTGACGGTGACCTTGCCGCCGGACGAGGCGATCCGGGTGCCGTGCGGCTCGAGCCCGCCGGTCGCCAGCAGCACCCCGGCCTTGGACGTCTCCTCGATGAACTTGCCCATCTCGGCCATCATCGCCTCGTCGGGCGGCGTGTCGCCGGAGTCGTCGTCCGTGGTCATCAGCAAGAACCGCATCGCAGTCTCCTCTGTCTCGTGGCGGCCGGTCCCTCCCGGCCCTCACTGACGCGTCGAAGAGGGCCCGGCCGGATCGACACCGCCGCCGGACTTCTTCCAAGATTTTCTCGAAGCCGTATCGTGCCAGGTCACGAGGGGTGAGCACCCGATGGTTGGCTATATCCACCGAGATTGTCACGAAACCGGACAATCGGGATAGCTGGGCAAGTCAGGGATTTACGAGTAACTTCTGCGGAGAGAAAGGTTCTTGCGCGTTCGAGGAGGCATCCCGCGATGAGCGCGAGCGAGCACCCGGACGACGTGGCGGATTCGGCGCCGAGACGGATCGTCCCTCCGAACGGGCACGCGTACGGCCACGCGCACGGCAACGGGCAGCGGACGGCGGGCCCGACGGTGCCGCGCCTGCTGGTCGGGGCGCAGCTGCGCAGGTTCCGCGAGGCCGCGCGGATCACCACCGAGGACGCCGGCTACGAGATCCGCGGCTCCCACTCCAAGATCAGCCGGATGGAGCTCGGCCGGGTCGGGTTCAAGGAGCGCGACGTCTGCGACCTGCTCACCCTCTACGGCGTGACCGATCCCGACCGCCGCGACTCGCTGCTGGAACTGGTCGACCTCGCCAACCGGCCGAGCTGGTGGCAGCAGTACGGCGACCTGGTGCCCGCCTGGTTCGAGCCCTACCTCGGGCTGGAGCAGGGCGCCGTGGTCGCCCGCGTGTACGAGGTCCAGGACGTCCCCGAGCTGCTGCAGACCCCCGACTACGCCCGCGCCCTCATCACGGCCCGGCATCCGGAGGCGCCCGCGGACGAGATCGAGCGGCGGGTCGAGCTGCGGATGCGCCGCAGGCGCCGCGTGTTCGAGCGGCCTGGCCCGCTGAAGCTGTGGGCCGTCGTGGACGAGGCGGCGCTGCGCCGCGCGGTCGGCGGCCCCGAGATCATGCGCGCGCAGCTCCGGTTCCTGATCGACATCTCGTGGCTGCCGAACGTCTCGCTGCAGGTCCTGCCGTTCGCGTCCGGCGGGCACGCCGCCGAGTGCGGCCCGGTGACGCTGCTGCGCTTCGCCGAGCCGGAACTGCCCGACGTCGTCTATCTGGAGCAACTCGCCGGCGCCCTCTATCCGGACAAGCCCTCCGACATCACCCGCTACAGGGACGTCCTCAACCGGCTCGGCCTCCAGGCGGAGCCGCCCGTCCGGACGCCCGGAATCCTGGACGGCATGCTCGACCAGCTTCCCTGACCGATCTCCTCAAGCCTTCCCCCTTGGGCGGGGTGGTGAGGGGCCGGGCGGCGCTCGGCAGGCAGGCGCCGCCCGGCGCGCCCCCCCGCTACTTCGCCGCGCGGGTGTAGGTCGCGACGATGACGCCGGTCTTGAAGGACTTGGTGTCGGCCAGCTCGAACGTCGCCGAGAAGTCCGCGCGGGTGAGCAGCTCCGCCGGGTCGCCGGTGCCGACGACGACCGGGTGGATCCACAGGCGCAGCTCGTCCAGCAGGCCGTTGTCGACGAGCGTCCGCGTCACGTCGCCGAAGCCGTACTGGACGATGTCCTGGCCGTCCTGCTCCTTCAGCTTGGTGATCTCCGCGACGGCGTCCGCCCGGCGGATCGCCGTGGTGTCGCCCCAGCCGGGCTTGTTCAGCGTGTCGGACACGACGTAGTGGGGCAGGGTGTTCATCCGGACGCCGTAGTCGCCGGTCGCCTCCTCCATCGCCGGCCACGCCTGCGAGAAGCCGTCGAACGTCGCGCGCCCCATCAGGACCGCGCCGCACGAGAACAGCAGTTCGCGGGCGTAGGCGGCGGCCTCGTCCTGGAAGTACGCCGAGGTCCAGTTCTGCGGGTTCTCGATGACGCCGTCCAGCGAGATGTAGGTCGAGTTGATGATCTTGCGCATGATGTCCTCCGTGGTCGATCGTTCGCCGTCCGGCGGCGCTGGAACCACAATGGTCCAGACCGTTTACGGGATTCTTACGGTCCTTATCCGTCCGAGGGCGCGGATAGGGTGCGGAGCGTGCGCTTCGGGGTGCTCGGACCGCTCGCCGTGTGGACGGACGACGGCGGGCTCGTCCCCGTGCCCGGGATCAAGGTCCGGGCGCTGCTGGCGGACCTGCTGGTCAACGAGGGACGTCCGGTCCCCGCCGACCGGCTGATCGACGACCTGTGGGGCGACGCGCTGCCCGGGAACCCGATGGGCTCCCTGTCAGCGAAGGTGTCGCAACTGCGGCGGGTGCTGGAGGACGCGGAGCCGGGCGCGCGGGCGCTGGTGGAGTCGCGTCCCGCCGGATACCTGCTGGCCGCGGGCGGCGACCCGGGCGGCGACCCAGGCCCCGGGCCGGGCGCCGGGCCGGGCCGGGAGCGGGTCGACGCCCTCCGGTTCCAGAGCCTGGTCGACCGGGCGCGGCAGGCGGGCGAGCCGAAGGAGAGGGCGGCGCTGCTGGCCGAGGCGCTGGATCTCTGGCGCGGCCCCGCGTTCGCCGACTTCGCCGACGAGCCGTTCACCCGTGCGGCCTCCGCGCGGCTTGAGGAACTGCGGCTGACCGCGCTGGAGGAGCACGCCGAGGCGCGGCTCCTGCTGGGCGAGCACGGGGCGCTGGCCGGGGAGCTCGGGGACGCGGTCGCCGAGCATCCGCTGCGCGAGCGGCTCCGGGCCGCGCACATGCTGGCGCTGTACCGGGCGGGACGGCAGAGCGAGGCGCTGGAGAGCTTCGAGCGCCACCGGACGCTGGTCGCCGACGAGCTGGGCCTCGACCCCGGCGCCGACCTGGCCGACCTGCAGCGCGCGATCCTGCGGCAGGACCCTGGGCTGAGCGCGCCCGCGCCGCCCGAGCCCGGCCCGCGATCGAACCTGCCCGTCCCGGCGACGGAGCTGATCGGACGCGAGGACGCCGCCAAGGAGATCCGCGCGAGGATCGGCACCGACCGGCTGGTCACGCTGACCGGCCCCGGCGGGGTCGGCAAGACGCGGCTGGCGGTCGAGGCCGCCGCCGGGCTGGTGGACGCGTTCGGCGACGGCGTCTGGATGGCGGAGCTGGCCGGATTCGAGCGCTCGACGGTGCCCGACCTGGCCGAGGTCGTCACCGCGAGCCTCGACATCCGGGACGCGCCGGGCGCGCCGGAGGCGGCCCTGGACCGGCTCGCGGCGGCGCTCGGCGCCCGGCGGCTGCTGCTCGTCCTGGACAACTGCGAGCACGTGATCGAGCAGGCCGCCGAGCTGGCGGAACGGCTGCTGCGCCGCGTCCCCGGCGTGCGGATCCTCGCGACGAGCCGGGAGCCGCTCGGGCTGGCGGGCGAGGTGGTGTGGGCCGTCCCGCCGCTGGAGGTGCCCGGCGACGGCGCCGACCCGGCGGCGGCGAGCGCGGCGAGCGCGGTGCGGCTGTTCGCGGCGCGGGCGGAGGCGGCGTCCCGGGGGTTCCGGCTGGACGGCGCGACCGCCGGGCCGGTCGGGGAGCTGTGCCGCCGCCTGGACGGGATCCCGCTCGCGCTGGAGCTGGCCGCGACCAAGGTGCGGACGCTCGGCGTCGAGGGCCTCGTCGCCCGGCTGGACGACCGGTTCCGGCTGCTGTCGTCCGGGCATCGCGGCGCCCCGGCCCGGCAGCGGACGCTCACCGCCGTGATCGACTGGAGCTGGGACCTGCTGACCGCGCCGGAACGGGCCGTCCTGCGGCGGCTGTCGGCGCACGCCGACGGCTGCGCGCTGGAGTCCGCCGAGGCGGTGTGCGCGGGCGGGGACGTCCCCGCGGGCGAGGTCCTGGACGTGCTGGTCCGGCTGGTCGACCGCTCGCTGGTCGTCATGACGGAGCGTCCGGGCGAGGCGCCCCGGTACCGGCTGCTGGAGTCGGTCGGCGCGTACGCCGCTGAGCGGCTCGCCGAGGCCGGGGAGGGCGGGGACGTCCGGCGGGCGCACCGGCTGCACTACATCGGCCTGGCCGAGCGCGCCGAGCGGCACCTCTACGGGCACGACCAGGCGCGTTGGCTGCGGACGCTCGACACCGAGGCCGCCAACGTCCGCACCGCGCTGGACGAGGCCGTCGCCGACGGCGCGGCCGAGGACGCGTTGCGGCTGGTCAACCCGCTGGCCTGGTACTGGTTCCTGCGCGGCAGGCTGACCGAGGCGCTGCGTTCGCTGGACGCCGCGCTCGCCCTGGACGGCGGCCCGTCCGGCGTGCGGGCGCGGGCGCTGACGTGGCGGGCGGGCCTGGCGGTCCTGAAGGGCGCCGGGGGCGACGCCGCGGCCCGCCGCGAGGAGGCGCTGGCGCTCGTGGACGCGTCCGGCGACCCGCGCATGCGGGCCTGGGCGCGCTGGTTCCTGGCGTTCGCGTACTTCGACGTGGAGGACACCGCCGCCGGGGCGGTGACGGTGGACGAGGCGCTGGCCGGGTTCCGCGCGTGCGGCGACCGGTGGGGCGAGGCGGCGGCGCTGGTCCTGCGGGCCAAGCAGGCGCACGCGCACGGCGACCCGGTCGCGCTGCGGCGCGACGCCGAGCGCGCGGCCGTGCTGTTCGGCGAGACGGGCGACCGGTGGGGGCAGCTCCAGACGGTCGAGTGGCTCGGCGCGCTGGCGGAGCTGACCGGCGACTACGACCGGGCGGACCGGCTGCAGCTCGACGGGCAGCGGATGGCCGAGGAGTTGCACATGTGGCCGGACGCCGCCGTCCGGATGGCGTGGCGGGGCTGGGTCGCGCACCTGCGCGGCGACCCGTCCGCCGCGCGGCGGCTCTTCGGCCGGGCGTTGCGGGTCGCCGTGGAGCAGGGCCACGCGGGGGCGGTCATGTTCGCTGAGATCGGGCTGGGCCTGACGGCGTGCGCCGAAGGACGCCTGGACGACGCGGAAGACCGCCTCGAACCCCTGCTCAGGGCCGCGTCGCCGGAGGAGTTCCCGCCGCTGTACCTGCCGCTGGTCCAGAGCGCGCTCGGCCAGGTCGCCGAGGCGCGCGGCGACGCGGCCGCCGCCCTCACCTACCAGCGCGACGCCCTGGCCGTCGCGATCCGGCTGGAGGCGCCCAGGGACACGGCCGCGGCCCTGGAGGGGCTGGCCTGCGCGCTGACGCTGTCCGGACATCACCGGGAGGCGGCCGAGGCGCTCGGCAGGGCGGCGTCCGTCCGGGAGTCGTCCGGCGTCCGGGCCGGACGGGAGGAGCAGGTCTGCGCCGACCGCGCCGAAGGACGCGCCAGGAGCGCGCTGGACGGCGACGCGTTCGCTGCGGCGTTCGTGGCGGGGGCGGCGCTGGAGCCCGCGGAGATCCTGCGGCGGGCCGGGAGCGTCCCGCCGGAAGGCCCCTCGATCTGGGCCGGTAATACGTAACTTGTCCGTATTTCAGGAGGGTTGCGAATCGGCACAGAATCATCACGGCCCCTTGTGACGCCCGCGACCCATGAATGATCATGATCGATCGTGAGGCGACGGGGGATGGTTCTCAGGCGCATGGCCGGGGACAGGACGCTGATCCTGGCCGCGTGCGCGACCGCGTTGTTCGCCACCACCGTCCTCGCCGCCCTGGTCGGCTACACCGGGTCGGTGACCCGCGAGGGCTTGCGCCAGACCCTCGCCGACGCGACGTTCGAGTCGGTCGGGACCACCGTCGGCACCAACGTCCCCGCCGACGGGCTCGACAAGGTGCGGGGACAGGTCGGCCAGGCGCTCAAGCAGATGTACGGGGACGTCCCGCTTACGATCTCGGTGGGCGTGCGCAGCGACTCCTACACCCTTCCCGGGCAGGAGAAGAGCGACCATCCCGAGCTGACGGCGTTCGGCACCTACACCGGGATCGAGAAGCACGCGCGGTTGACGCGCGGGCGCTGGCCCGGCGCCGACCCGGCCGTGGCGCGCGACGGCGAGGTCCAGGCGGCCCTTCCCGGCGCCGCCGCCCGCGCGATGCGCACCGACGTGGACGACGTCCTCACCCTCCGCGGACGGGTCGACAAGGACTCCGTCGTCAAGGTCCGCGTCGTCGGGCTGTTCGACGTCACCGACCCGGAGAGCTACTTCTGGCAGGGCGACCGGCTGCTCACGACCGGCGTCGAGAAGCTCGACTACACGACGTACGGGCCGTTCGTGGTGCCGCCGGACGTGTTCGCGGCCCGCTTCACCGGGACCGGCGCGGACGCCCGGTTCACCGTCATGCCCGACCTGCGCGGCGTGGAGTCCGGCGAGCTCGGGCCCCTCGGCGACCGTGTCGCGAACGCGGAGGAGACGTTCACGAAAGCCGGCGGCGGGGGGCAGTTCTCCGTCGTGACCGCGCTCCCCGAACTGACCGCGCAGCTCGACGACGCCGTCCTCGTGGCACGGTCCACGATGCTGATCCCGGTGATCCAGCTCGTCCTGCTGGCCGGGGTCGCGTGGCTGCTGGTCTCCCGGCTGCTCGCCGACCACCGGCGCGGCGAGGTCGCGCTGCTGCGGACCCGGGGCATGGGCATGCGGCAGCTCGCGCGGCTCGGCCTCGCCGAGGGCCTGCTGATCGTGCTGCCCGCCGCCGTGCTGGGCCCGCTGCTGGCGCGGCCCTTGCTGCGGCTCGCCGCGCACGCCCCGACGGTCCGCGACTCCGGGCTGCGGCTGGACGCCGGGCCGAGCGCCCCGCTCTGGATCGTGTCGGTGGCGACCGCGCTGACCTGCGCGGCCGTCCTGACGGTCCCGACGCTGCGCGGCGCGAACCGCACGTTCGTCGAGGCGCAGGCCGGGATCGGCCGGACCGGGCGGCTGCGCGGCTCGGGCGCCGACCTGGCCCTCCTGGTCGTCGCCGGGCTCGCGATCTGGCAGCTCACCCGGTACGGCGCGGACGGCACGGGCGGCGGGGGCGGCACGTCGGGGATCGACCCCTTCATCGTGTCGGGCCCGGCCCTCGCGCTGCTCGCCGGCGGGGTGCTGCTGCTGCGGCTGGTGCCGGTGACGTCCAGGGTCGCCGAACGGGCCGCGACGAGGGGGCGCGGGCTCGTCCCCGCGCTCGGCACCCGGCAGGTCGGACGGCGCCGCCTCCGGTACGCGGGGCCCGTCCTGCTGCTGGTCATGGCGATGGCGGTCGGGGTGCTGTCGGTGACGACGATGGCGACCTGGCGCCGGTCCCAGACCGACCAGGCCGACTTCCAGGCCGCCGCCGACCTGCGCGTCACCCGCGCGAGCACGAACGGCGCGGGGGCCCCGTCCGTGCTCGGGCAGGGCGCACGGGTCGCGGCGCTGCCCGGCGTGACCGCGGCGACGCCCGTCCTGCGCACCGACGCCGACCTCGGCAACGCCCCCGCGACGCTGCTCGCCGCCGACGCCGGGACGCTCGGCCGGATCCTGCGCGTCCAGCCCGGCCTGCGGGACGACCTGCGGCTGGACGAGCTGGCCAAGGCACGTCCGGCGGCCCCTGCGCTGACCGTCCCTGGCAGGCCCGGACGGCTGCTGTTCGACCTGCGCCTCAGCCGCGCCGGGCCGGTGCCCGAGACCGAGCGGAACTACAAGCCGCCCGCCGACTATCCCTACAAGATCGCCGTGACGATCGTCGACGCGCGCGGCCTGACCCGGCAGGTGACGCTGCCCGGCCTCCTCGCGGACGGCCGCGAGCGCACCCTCGCGCTGGACGCCGCGAACCTGGCGGGCCCTGGCGGCGTGCCGTCCTATCCGCTGTCGGTCCGGGGCGTCCACTTCTCCTACGACGACAACGCCTTCTCCGGGCCGCTCGACCTGGAACTGCTGCACGTCCGGGGCGACGGCACCGGGGCGGCCGCATCGCCCGCCGGAGCCCGCTGGGACGCGTTCGTCCAGCCCGAGGACGCGATGCCGAGAGCGACCGCGGAGGCCGCGAAGGGCGCGCTGACGAAGCTCGCCATCCCGGCGCCCCCGTCCTGGGCCGGGGACGTGGTCTTCTCCGACGCCATCGGGGGCGTCCACGCCATGCTCATCGCGGGGACGCCGCCGTCCAGGGGCACGGCCGCCGGGACGAACACCGACCTCCAGCCGCTCGTGCCGGGCGTCATCACCGCGGAGACGGCCCGCCGCGCCCACGTCGGCGTCGGCGGCAAGGTCACGGTCAGCACCGTCGACGGCGAGCAGCCGGTGCGGGTGCTGGGGATCGCGCCCGCGCTGCCGAGCGTCCCGCCGGGCGAGCCCGGCATCCTCGTCGACCTGCCGACCCTGACCGGCACCCGGCTCGCCGCGAACGGGACGGACCCGACGAGCATCGCGCCCGGCGAATGGTGGGCGTCCGTGGGCGGCGGCACCGGCCCGGCCGCGAAGTCGCTGGCCGACCACCCCAGCTGGGGCGAGGTCGCCGCGGACCGCGCCGAGCTGCGCTCCCGCCTCCGCGACGCCCCGCTCGGCGCGGCGCTCCAGGGCGCGCTGGTCCTCGGCTTCGGCGCGGCGCTGGCGTTCGCCGTCATCGCGTTCGTCGTGAACGCGGCCGTGACGGCGGGCGAGCGGTCCCGCGAGTTCGCCGTGCTGCGGGCGCTCGGCGTCCCGCCCCGGCAGGTCACCGGGGTCCTCGCGATCGAGCAGGCGTACCTGGTCGTGCTCGGCCTCCTCGGCGGGACGCTGCTCGGCCTGGTCGTGGCGCGGCTGGTCGTCCCGCACGTCGTGCTCAGCGTGCAGGCCACCGAGCCGTACCCGCCCGCGGAGCTGATCGTCCAGTGGCCGGTGGTGCTCGGCATGGTCGCCGGGGTGGCGGCGGTGCTCGGCCTGGTGCTACCGCCGGTGATCCGGGTGCTGCGCCGTAGGAACGCCGGCGCCGGGCTGCGTGTGGGGGAGGACCGGTGACCGGAGGGGGCATGCGGCTCGTGCGTGCGCAGTGGGCGCCGCTCGCGGCCCTCGCCGTGCTGGCGCTGGTGTCCGCGCTGCTCGCCGTCGCCGTCCCGGCGCGCATGGCCGCCGGATACGACCGGAGCGCGGCGGCGGCGGCCGGGCTAGGCGCCGACGTCCGGGTCGAGGGCCGCGCGGCGGACCTGGCCGCGACGACGTCCGTCCCGAGCGAGGACGCGCTGGTCTCCCACGGCCTGACCTGGCAGCAGCTGATGCCGTCGTCCCTGCGCGGGGTGACCGGCCAGCCCGAGGGGTCCGCCACCAGCGACCGCATGGAGATCGAGGGGCGGTTCCCGCGGCCGCGGCTCCTCTACCTGGGCTGGGACCTCGGCGCGTGGGAACGCGTCCGCGTCGTCGCCGGGACGCCCGCCCACAGCGCCGACCTGAAGCCCGGCGAGGACCTGCGGGTCATGGTCTCCAAGACCTACGCCGACAGGCTCGGCTACAAGGTCGGCGACCGCGTCATGGCGGGCGGCGCGCCCACCGGGACCACGCTGCGCGTCCAGATCACCGGCCTGTACGAGCCGGTGAACGCCGCCGACCGGTACTGGTCGCCCCGCGCCAGGATCCTGCGCCCGACGAGGGAGTCGACCGGCGACCGCATGGACGCCCTCGAGGCCGACGCGGGCACGGCGCTGATCGACGGCGCCGGGTACTCCCGGGCCGCGCGCACGCCCGGCCGCTACTTCACCTTCAGCTGGCGGTTCCCGGTGCGCCCCGGCGCGATCAGCGCGGCCGGCGCCCGCGACGTCGCCGGCGACATGGACGCCTTCCGCTCCGCCGTCGAAGGCCGCACCGGGATCTTCCGCAACTCCGTCGTGACCGCGCTGGACGACCGGCTGGACGCCTTCGCCGGCCAGCTCCGCGCCGCCGAGTCCGTCCTCGGGCTGGCGCTCGGCGGCCTCGTCGCCGTCGCGGCGGGCGTGCTGCTGCTGGCCGCCGGGCTGCTCGGCGAACGGCTCCGGCCCGTCCTGTGGACGATGCGGGCGCGCGGCGCGTCGCTGCGGCAGCTCGCCCTGCCCGCCTGCGGGCTGACGGCGCTGGCCGCCGTCCCGTCCGCCGCCCTCGGATACGGCGCCGGACGCCTCCTCGACGCGGGGCCGCCGCAGGCCGCCTCGATCTACGTGGTCGCCGTGCCGGTCGCCGCCGTCCTCGCCGTGTCGGCCGTCATGGTGCTGCGGGAGCGGAACGCCGGAGTCGGGTCGGCGTCGGGCCGCCGGGACGACCTGGTCTCCGCGCGGCCGTCGCGGCGGCGGTTCGTCCTGGACGCGCTGCTCGTCGGGCTCGCCGTGATCGGCGTCGTGCTGCTGCGGCAGCGCGGCGAGGCGGCGGGCACCGACCCGCTGATCGCCGCCGTGCCGGTGCTGCTCGGCGCGGCGCTCGCCGTGCTGGTCCTGCGCGCCTACCCGTACCTGCTGCGCGCCGCCGGGCCGTTCCTGCGGCGGCGCCGCGGCGCGGTCGCGTTCATCGGGATCGCCCGCGCGTCCCGGCAGACCGTCGTCGGCGCGCTCCCGCTCGTCGTCCTGCTGCTCGCCGCCACCGTGGCGGGCTTCACCGCCACCGTCGACACGGCCCTGCAAACCGGGCAGGAACGCGCGTCGTGGGCCGAGGTCGGCGCGGACGCCCGCATCGAGGCCGGGCCGATGGACGACGCGACCCTCGCCCGCGTCCGCGCCGTCCCCGGCGTGACCGGGGCCGTCCGCGCCCGCGTCATCACGGAGGTGACGACCCAGTCGAACACCGCGCCGATGACCGTCGTCGGCGTGGACCTCGGCGCCTACCGCGACCTGGCGTCCGACGTGCCCGGAATCCCCGGCTCGGCGCCCGGCGCACTGGCGTCGCCGCTCGCAGCCCGCACGATGGGCCCCGGCGACGCGACGCTCAGCCGCGCCGGCATGGACCCGATCCGCGTCAAGGCGCCCGGCGTGATCGAGCACTTCCCCGGGCAGCTGCCGGGCAGCGCGTACATCGTCGTCCCGTACAAGGACGTCGCGGCCGCGACCGGCTTCCCGTCGCAGGTCTTCGTCTTCGGGCCCGGCCTGGACGCGGAGAAGCTCCGCGCCGCCGCCCCCGGACGCGGCGTCCAGCTCCGCCAGGACGTGCTGCGGAGCATGGTCCGGGTGCCGCTGGTGTCGGTCGTCCGCGACACGTTCCGGGACGGCTCCCTCATCGGCGGCGCGTTCGGGCTCCTCGCCGTCCTGCTCGTCCTCGTCGTCGGGGCCAGGGCCCGCGGCCGGACAGTCGCGCACCTGCGGGCCCTCGGCCTCAGCCGCCGGCAGAGCCGCGGCCTCGCGCTCGTCGAGATCGCGCCCGTGCTGCTCTGCGCGGTCGGGGCCGGCTGGGTGCTCGGGCTGCTGCTGCCCGAGATCACCGGCCCGGTCGTGGACCTGCGCCCCTACACCGGCGGCTACGCCGTCACCGCCCACGTCCCGAGCCTGCCCGCGCTGCTCGGCCTCCTCGGCGCGCTGCTCCTCGGCGCCGCCGCGGCCGTCGCCGTGGACCGCGCCTTCGACGCCCGCCCCGGAACCGTCCTGAGAACGGGGGACCAATGAGCACCAACACGCCCGGCAGCATCAGCGCACCCGGCAGCATCAACACACCCGACCTGGCCGAGCTGGAGCGGCGCGCCGCCGAACGCGGCCCCGTGTACGGCGAGGGCGCCCACATCGTCTGCGACAACCTCGTCCGCATCTACAAGACCGACGGCGTCGAGGTCGTCGCGCTGCAGGGCCTCGACCTGCTCGTCGACGCGGGCGAGCTGGTCGCGATCGTCGGGGCGTCCGGCTCCGGGAAGTCCACGCTGCTGAACATCCTGTCCGGGCTGGACGTGCCGACCGCCGGGGTAGCCCGGGTCGCCGGGTCCGACCTGCTGACGATGGCGTCCAAGGAACGGCTGCGGTTCCGGCGCGAGCAGGTCGGGTTCATCTGGCAGCAGACGTCCCGCAACCTGCTCCCGTACCTGACGGCCGAGCAGAACGTCGCGCTTCCGATGCGGTTCGCCGGACGGTCCCGCCGCGCCCGCGCCACCCGCGCGGCCGAGCTGCTCGGCATGCTCGGCGTCGGCGACTGCGCCGGACGCCGCCCGCAGGAACTGTCCGGCGGCCAGCAGCAGCGCATCGCGATCGCCGTGGCCGTCGCCAACGAGCCGCACGTCGTCCTCGCCGACGAGCCCACCGGCGAGCTCGACACCGCCACCGGCGCCGAGGTCTTCACCGCGCTCCGCCGCGTCAACGAGGAGCTCGGCACCACCGTCGTCGTCGTCACCCACGACGCGCAGGTGACCGAGCGCGTCGACCGGACGATCGGCATCCGCGACGGCCGCACCAGCAGCGAGGTCCGCCGCCGCTCCGCCGCGGACGGCACCCGGACCGCCGAGGAGTACGCCGTGCTCGACCGCGCCGGGCGCGTCCAGCTCCCCAAGGGGTTCACCGCGGCCCTCGACATGCGCGACCGCGTCCGGCTCAACCTGGAGCCCGACCATGTCGGCGTCTGGCCCGACCAGACGGCCGCCGACGGGGAGGAGAGCGATGACTGAGCCGATGGTGGTGGTGGAGGATCTCACCCGCACCTTCCGGACCGGCGACCTGGAGGTCCCTGCCCTGCGCGGCGCGTCCTTCACCGTCGGGGCCGGGGAGCTCGTCGCGATCAAGGGGCGCTCGGGCTCGGGGAAGACGACCCTGCTGAACCTGATCGGCGGCCTCGAAACGCCGGACGGCGGGACCGTCCGGGTGAACGGCGGCGACGTCGGCGCCCTCAGCGAGGACGAGCTTCTCGCCCTGCGCCGCGACCACATCGGCTACGTGTTCCAGTCGCATGGGCTGATCCCTGTGCTGTCGGCTGCGGAGAACGTTGAGGTGCCGCTGCGTCTCGTCCGGACGCCTCCTGCGGAACGCGACGAACGCGTCCGTATCCTGCTGGGCCTCGTCGGCCTGGCCGACCACGCCCCTCAGCGCCCGTACGAGCTGTCCGGCGGCCAGCGCCAGCGCGTCGCGATCGCCCGCGCCCTGGCCAACCGCCCCCGCCTGCTCCTGGCGGACGAGCCCACCGGCCAGCTCGACTCCGAGACGGCCGCCGCGATCATGCCGCTGCTGCGCGCGGTCGTCTCCAGCGAGGGCGTCACCGTCATCGTCGCCACCCACGACGAGGCGCTCCTGGCCGAAGCCGACCGCGTCCTCAACCTGGAGGACGGCGTGACGACCGAAACACCTGTGCCCGCCCCGAGCTGATGCCGGTTGCCCTCTGAGCGTCCGGGGAATCGGTACCGGGATGGGAGGGGCGTATGGCGACTGTCGTACTGGTGGGGACGCTCGATACCAAGGGGGCGGAGTACGCGTGGTTGCGTGACCGGCTCCGGGCGCTGGGCTGCGATGTGGTGCTGGTCGACGCCGGTACCGGGCCGTCCGAGGTGGACGCCGACGTCTCCGCCGAGGAGGTCGCGCGGGCTGGCGGCGCGACCTTGCAAGCGCTGCGGGACGCGGGCGACCGGGGCGCCGCGGTCACGGTCATGGGGGAAGGCGCGGCGGCCGTGCTCGCCGGGCTGGAACGCGTGGACGCCGTGCTCGCGGTCGGCGGGAGCGGCGGGTCGTCCATCGCGGCGCGGGCCGTCCGGGACCTGCCGATCGGGCTGCCCAAGCTGATCGTGTCCACGATGGCGTCCGGGGACGTGACGCCCTACGTGGGCGCCAAGGACGTCACGATGATGTACAGCGTCGTCGACATCGCGGGCGTCAACCGGGTGTCGCGGCTGATCCTCGGGAACGCGGCGGCAGCGGCGGCCGGGATGGCGAAGGCGCACGTCCCGGCCCCTTCGGCGGAGGAGCGCCCGCTGGTCGGGGCGTCGATGTTCGGCGTCACGACACCGGCGGTGGACGCCGCCCGCGAACGGCTGGACGAGCTGGGCTACGAGGTCCTCGTCTTCCACGCGACCGGAGCCGGCGGCCGGGCCCTTGAGGGGCTCGTGGAGAGCGGGCTGCTCGCCGGGGTGCTCGACCTGACCACGACCGAGCTGGCGGACGACCTGGTCGGCGGCGTCCTGTCGGCGGGCCCCGACCGCCTCACGGCAGCGGGCCGCCATGGGCTTCCGCAGGTCGTGGCGCCGGGCGCGCTCGACATGGTCAACTTCGGGCCGCGCGAGACCGTCCCGGAACGTTTCGCGGGACGAAACCTTTACGTCCACAACCCCACCGTCACGCTCATGCGGACGACCCCGGACGAGATGGCTGAACTGGGACGCCGAGTGGCGGCGAAGCTGGCCGCCGCGACCGGCCCCACCAGCCTGTTCATCCCGCTCGGGGGCGTGTCGGCGCTGGACGCGCCCGGCCTGCCCTTCCATGATCCGAAGGCGGACGAGGCGTGCTTCGCGGCGATGGAGGGAGCCGTGGAGACAGAACGCCTCGACCTGAACATCAACGATCCGGCCTTCGGCCGGGCGATGGCCGACCGGCTGCACCGGATGATCACGGAGGGATCGGCATGAACCGGCAGGACGTCCTGGCGCGGCTGCGGGCGGCCGTCGCGGAGGGGCAGCCCGTCGTCGGCGCGGGGGCGGGCACGGGCCTGTCCGCCAAGTGCGCGGAGTCCGGCGGCGTCGACCTGATCATCATCTACAACTCGGGCCGCTACCGGATGGCGGGACGCGGCTCACTCGCCGGACTCCTCCCATATGGCGACGCGAACCAGATCGTCGTGGAAATGGCGTCCGAAGTCCTGCCGGTAGTAAAAGAAACCCCCGTCCTGGCCGGGGTATGCGGCACAGACCCGTTCCGCCTGATGCCCGTCTTCCTCGACCAGCTCAAGGCGATGGGTTTCTCCGGAGTGCAGAACTTCCCGACAGTCGGCCTCTACGACGGGGTGTTCCGGCAGAACCTCGAAGAAACGGGCATGGGATACGACCTGGAAATCGAAATGGTGCGGCTCGCGCACGAACGCGACCTCGTCACCGCCCCGTACGTCTTCGACGAGGACCAGGCGCGGGCGATGGCCGAGGCGGGCGCGGACGTCCTCGTCCCGCACGTCGGGCTCACCACCAAGGGCAGCATCGGCGCAGGCACCGCGCTGACGCTGGACGAGGCCGTCGAGCGGGTGCAGGCCATGCGGGACGCGGCGGCCGCCGTCCGTCCCGACGTGCTCGTCCTCTGCCACGGCGGCCCCATCGCCGAGCCGGACGACGCCGCCTACGTCCTCTCCCGCACCCAAGGCGTCGTGGGCTTCTTCGGCGCCTCCTCCGTAGAACGGCTGCCGACCGAGCGGGCCATCACCCGACAGGTGGCCGCCTTCAAGAATTTGGAGCTCTGAATGCTGGTGAATCCCGGCGACGTGACGACGATGACCTTCGACTGGGGGTCCATCAAATGGTTCGTCACGCCGTCCAGCGTGCCGGGCGCGGGCAGCACGCTCGGCGAGGTGATCGTCAACCCCGGCCAGGGCCACGCGCGGCACAACCATCCGAACGCGGAGGAGGTCATCTACGTGATCTCCGGCGAGGCGACGCAGATGGTGGACGACGGCGACCCGTTCATCATCCGCGAGGGCGACGCCGTCCACATCCCGAAGGGCGTGTGGCATTCCACGTACAACACGACCTGGCGCCCCCTCCGCCTGATCGTCACCTACACCCCAGGTGGTGAGGAAAAGGCACTGGAAGGCGCCCCCGACTTCTGCCTCCACGCCCCCGGCGCCATCCCAGAATGGCGCCAGGCTTAGCCGGTTCTCCTCAGTTCGGGATACCGTCGATAAGGTCACGGGCGCCTTTGTGTAGCAGATCACCTGCCACGTATGCGCCCAGATCCTCGCCCTTATCCGGCGCCGACCACTCGTGCGAGTGCACGAACTCGGACCCGTCACGGGTGAAGACCATTCCCCGCAAGGCCAACCGCCCGTCCCGCTCCAGCCGCGCATGTCCCGCGATCGGACTGTTGCAATGCCCCTGCAACCCGTGCAGCATCGCCCGTTCCGCGCTCACGCACCGCCGGGTGTCCTCGTGGTCCAGCAGCCGCACCAGTTCCACGGTGTCGAGGTCGGCGCGGCGGCAGTCCACCGCCAGCACGCCCGCGCCCACGGCCGGGATGATGTCGAGCACCTCGCCCGCCCGGTCGATGCCCAGCCGCGCCAGGCTCGCCCGCGCCAGCACAATGGCGTCGAACTCCTCACCCGCGTCCAGCCGCCCGAGCCGGGAATTGACGTTGCCGCGCAGGTACTCGACCCGAAGATCGGGCCGGATCCGCCCGAGCTGCGCACGACGCCGCACCGCCGAAGTCCCCACCCGCGCCGCCGATGCGAGATCGGCCATGCGCTGAACCTTGCTCGCCATCGGAAACAGCATCACATCGGCGGTGTCGTCACGCTCCACGTAGGCGGCGAACACCAGCCCATCCGGGCGCGGCACATCACCGGGCACGTCCTTCAGGCAGTGCACGGCGATATCAATTCGGCCCGCCGCCAACGCCCGGTCGATCTCCCGCATGAACGCGCCCTTGCCGCCCAGCTCACCCAGGTGGCCCCGATGCCGATCCCCGGCCGTCTGAATTCCGATCACCTCGACCCGGACATTCGCCAGCTCTTCCAGCCGCGCGGCCACACTCCGCGCCTGCACCATCGCGAGCGGAGAAGTACGCGTCCCCAGCCGCACCACCCCGCCCGGCTCCTCTTGACGCTCCACCACCGCACCCCTTCCAGTGCTTCACAGAGAACCCTCGCACCTACGGCCGTGCTACACGTTCCGCCGACGCGTCCCTTCCGTGAGCAGTGCCAGGACCTCCGACTCGCGGAAACGGCGGTGCCCTCCGAGCGTCAGGACGAAACTGAGCTTCCCCGCCTGCGCCCACCGCGTGATGGTCTTGACGTCCACGCGGAACACCGACGCCACTTCGGCCGGGGTTAAGAGAGGCTCGATCTCCGGTGTGTACTTCGGCATGCCCGGGCTCCCTATCTTGCATAGTGAAGGGCCCCGCCGCTCACCGCGGGGCCCAATGCTGCACATCGAACGCTTTCTGAGGTCGATAAACCACCCGCTTTCCGTCATCGGTAATCGTGGCGACTGGGGGTCACCACCGGCCTCTGGACTCCCATGACCGGGTGAGGGGCGCCACGTCTCTCTGCCGGAGACGCCGCTCGACCGGAGCGCGGGAGTGGCTCGACTTGGCTGCGTGCCGTCCACGGCGGAAGAGCCTGGGGTGCAGCAGGAGGCCGATCACGATCCCGCCGAGCACACAGCCGACACTGAGGACCGCCAGCTGGACGAAGACCTGCTGGACCATTTCACCGGCCGTGATCACTCGACGCTCCTCTTCTGGGCGCTGTATTCGTCCCATTTCTCGTCCTGCTCCGCCATTTGACGGCGGAGGCGCTCCAGCGTCTGGGCGGCGACGATGGACCGCAGGCCGAAGTGGATCTGCCCTCGTGTCAGCGGATGCCGAGTGAGGACCGTCCACATGCCGCTCCTGTCCGACAGGAAGGGCTCGGCCCAACGCCCTTCCGGCTCAGGCAGCGCAGGGAGCGGGTCTCTCTCGTCCACGTACGGGATCGCTCCTTCGCGATCTCCTCGGCGGGGCGTGTCGATGCTCATTGCCATCTCCGGTCGTAGTGACTCGATGACAGAGTGTCGTCAACGTCGTATCCTGGCTAGGTTGCCGAAAAGATTGAAAAGGCCGGTGTGGTTGATGCCGCAGACGAATCCCCCCGATCCGGACAGCAGTCTGTACGCCTGGTTGGCGCACGACCTGCGCTTCTACAGGAAGAAGTACGGTCTGACACTTGAAAAGCTTGGAAAGATCATCGGGAGGTCAGAATCTGGCCTTTCCAACTGCGAGGCCGGCCGTCGCACCATCACCGAGGACGAGGCCAGGGTCTTGGACAAGATCTGGGACACCGGAGGTCACTTCCGCCGACTGCTCCTGTTCGCGCGGCTCGCGCATGACCCGGACTGGTTCCGAGAGCATGTGACTTACGAGGCCAAGGCCAGGATCCTCAAGATCTTCGAGACCATGTACGTGCCTGGACTGCTCCAGACCCCTGAGTACGCACGGGCGGCCCTCGAGGTGGACGGTCCCGAAGCCCATCAGGCAGCACTCGACGCACGGCTGTCTCGACAGGAAATCCTTCAGAGGTCGAACCCGCCGCTGCTATGGGTCATCCTCGACCAGGCCGTACTCTGCCGACCCGTCGGGGGATCGGAGACCATGCGAGCACAGCTCGACCATCTGATCAGGATGAGTGAACTCCCGAACATCGCGGTTCGGGTGGTGCCGTGGGCCGCCGGAGGCTACATCGGTCAGGATGGAGCCTTCAAGATCCTCACCTCGGACAGTGAGGTGGCCTACGCCGAAGCTCCCACAGGTGGGCGACTGATCATGGACTCTGCTGAGGTCCGGGAATTCGGGGTACGGTACGACAAAATCGGGCTGAAGGCGTTGCCAGAGGACCTCTCCCGACGCCTGATCACCGAAGCGATGGAGGCGATATGACCCCCGCGGAACCCGCCTGGCGAAAGTCCAGCCGAAGTGGATCGGGGGCACAGTCTGACTGTGTCGAGCTGGTCTCTCTGGATACCTCTGTGGGCATCCGGGACAGCAACGCCCCCCAGTACGGTCACCTAGAGGTCGACCGGGAAACTTTCCGGGGCCTTGTCGGTCGAATCAAGGTCGGCGACCTGGACTTGTAGTACCCCCACAGCATCCCGCTAAGGCACTGGAGGCCATCACATGAACGAGTCGGCTCCGGTCTGGCGCAAGGCCAGTCGAAGCAGCTCGACTGGCGGAAATTGCGTTGAGCTAGCCGCCGTGGACGGAAAGATCGGCGTTCGGGACTCCAAGAACGTGAATGCGGGGCACCTGGTGGTGGGTCGCGAGGCTCTCCGGGGTCTCGTTGGTCGGATCAAGACCGGCGGCCTGGACCTGTAGCCCCCACAGCAGCCCCCCGGCTTGAGGCCGGGGGGTTTTGCATGCACCTCGGGTGGTCATTGTGTGGCAGCGG
The DNA here is from genome assembly GCF_044326405.1 of Actinomadura sp. 1N219. NCBI lineage: Bacteria > Bacillati > Actinomycetota > Actinomycetes > Streptosporangiales > Thermomonosporaceae > Actinomadura > Actinomadura sp. 1N219. The sequence continues at coordinate 52,374 of NZ_JBIRAY010000017.1, forward strand.
CGAGTGTCAGGGAGGCGGCGGCCAAGGCGAGGTAGGTGCCTGGGAACGCGATGTTGTGCAGGACGCGGGTTCGCAGGTGGAGGGCGACCGCGCCGGTGAAGAAGGCCACGAGGCCGGTGGCTGCGGCGATACCGATCATGTCCAGGCCCAGCAGGCCGAGGACGAGCCCGGCCGCGCCAGCGGTCTTGAGCGCGGCCAGCGCTGGAATTGACCACTGCGGCACTCCCACTTCGGCTCCGTTGGCGAGGACGAAGTTGGCTCTCATCAAATCGGCGACGACGATTGCGACGTTGGCCAGAACGGTGACGATGGTGACGACGATGTAGGCGGTCTGCATGATCAGCGGCTCCTCGATGGTCGGGGATGTCCGCAGGGCAGACGAGTCGGCGGCGTCGAAGGTGACCGCGTTTACGGGGTGTTCCAGGCGTCCAGGCCCTCCTCGGTGAGGAGGACGTCGAAGGCGGCGTCGGCGGCGCCGGTCAGGGGGCCTCGCGGGCCGAGGGTGGACGGCAGGACGGGCGGCGGCGCGGCGCGGCGGTAGCTCATCAGGGCGTTGGCGTATCCGTCGTTCAGGGCGGCGGGTGCGGTGGCGGTCAGGTCGGTGGCCAGGCCGGAGAGGGTGACGACGTCCGGGTCGAGGGCGTTGACCAGGGCGCCGACGCCGCGTCCGAGGGCGTGCGCGGCGGCGGCGACGGCGGCACGGGCCTCGGGGTCGGACGCGGCGGCGGCGATGATCTGGCCGGCGGCGGTGCGCGGGTCGCGGGGCGGGGGACGGTGCAGGGCGCGGGCCATGGCGCGGCCGTCGATCTCCAGGTCCCAGCAGCCGTTCGCGCCGCACGGGCAGCGGCGGGCGGGATCGCCGAACGGCATGTGGCCGAACTCGCCCGCGGCGCCGGTCGCGCCGCCCATCGGACGTCCGTCCACGACGAGGACGCCGCCGACGCCGACCTCGACCGTGAGGTGCAGGACGACCCGCGCCCCGGCGCCCGCTCCTCGCCTCGCCTCGGCGAGGCCGGCGAGCGAGGCGTCGTTGCCGACCAGGAGGGGGACGCCCGGCGGGCGGAGCGGTTCGAGGCTGATGTCGGTCCAGCCCATGCCGGACGCCTGGACGATCGTCGTCCCGCTGACCGCTGCCGCGACGCAGGCGGAGACCGCGCGGAGGCGGCGGCCGTGGCGGGCGTGGAGCGCCGCGACGTGCTCGCCGAGGGTGCGCAGGACGCCGGGGGAGCCCGGGTGGCGGCCGGACTCCTCGGCGAGGACGCGTCCGCCGAGTTCGACGCAGGCCACCCGCCAGCGCTCGTGGCTGATGTCGGCGACGCAGACGAGCGGCCCCTCCGGGTGCGCGACGAGCCTGGGGGAGGGGCGGCCGCGCACGCCGGTGCGCGGGGCCGCGTCCTCCTCCAGCAGGCGGGACGCCTTGAGGCGGCTCGTGATCTCGGTGGCGGAACCGCTGCTCAGGCCGAGCGCGCGGGCCGCGTCCGCGCGGGTCGCGGACGGGTGCGCGTGGACGTGCCGGAGCACGGCCAGCGCCCCCTGGCTGCGCAGGGCCCGCGCCGAGTGCGCGGTCTTCGGGTGCATGGTGACATCCTGGCCTTCGAGATTTATCCTCGTTGAACGAGGATAATCCTCTGGAGGTGGGCGCGTGGCGGATGCGGGAGCACTGCGGCGGACGTCCGGGACGTACGGGCTGTACGCGGCGCTCGCCTGTCTCGGGTACCTGCTGACCGCGCTCGGCGCGATCCTGCCCGAGCTGCGGGAGGAGCGCGGGCTGCCGCGCGGCGAGGTCGCGCTCTACCCGTCGGCGTTCGCGCTCGGGCTCATGGTCGTGGGGATCGTCGGGCACCGGGCGGCGGAGCGGCTCGGGCGGTTCGCGCTTCCGTCGGCCCTGGTCGCGCTGGTGGGCGGCGCGGGGATCATGGCCGTCGGCGGCGGGCGGGCCGGGGCCGGGATCGGAGCCCTGGTGCTCGGGCTCGGCGGGGCGGGGCTCGTGCAGCTCGTCCCGGCGGGGCTGCGGGTGCTGCACGGTGGCGATGGAACGGTCCCGATCGGGGAGGCGAACGCGGTCGCGAGCACCGCGTCCGTGCTGTCCCCGCTGCTGATCGGCGCCGCGCTGGCGCAGGGGCTCGGCTGGCGGGCCGCGTTCGCCGTGCCGCCGCTGGCGCTGGCCGCCGTGCTGCTCCTCACCCGGCGGGCCGTCGCGCCGATGAGCGCGGAGGCCGTGCCGGACGCGGCGGGGGAGCGGGTGCCGCGCGGCTTCGTCAGCCGTTGGCTGGACCTCGTGCTCGCGGTCGGCGTCGAGTTCTGCATGGTCTTCTGGGCGGCGGACTTCCTCCGGTCGGTGAAGGACCTCGGCTCGGGCGCGGCGACGACGTTCTCGGCCGCGTTCGTCCTGGGCATGGCGGCGGGACGCGCTGTTTCCGCGCCGATGGTGCGGGCGGCCGGGCGGCCCGACCGGCTGCTGGCCGTGGCCGCCCTCATCGGCGTCACCGGGTTCACGGTCTTGTGGACGGCGCCCGCGCCCTTCGCCGTCGCCGGACTCCTGGTCGTCGGGCTCGGTGTCGCGCTGCTCTACCCCGTCATCCTGGGGCAGGCGCTGGCGGCGTGGCCGTCCCAGCCCGTCCGGGCCGCGGCGAGGTGCGCGCTCGCGTCCGGTGTCGCGATCGGCGTCGCCCCGCTGGTCCTCGGGACGCTCGCCGATCTCACGACGCTGCGCGCTGCCGTTCTCGTCGCTCCTTTCCTGCTGTTCGTGCTGCTCATTCGGTGCGGGTGGCGGCTCAGAACGGGATCGGGGTTGTGATGACGCCGGCGTGGGCGAAGATCGTTGCGGGGTCGTCCAGGGGTGGGTGGATCACGTTCATGATCCAGCGCTTCACCCATTTCCCTTCGGCGCCGGAGAGGGCGATCAGGCGGTCCCAACCGCGGGCGTAGACGGCGCCGGCCGCGCCCAGGTCCAGGCCTGTGACGTAAGGGGCCGGGGCGAAGTCGACCAGGGGGACGCCTAGCAGGTCGGCGACCGCGTTGTGCCCAGCCGTCTTGCCCATCGGGACCGCGTGCTGGCAGCTCTGCACCGTCCAGTGGCCCTCGTCCGCGCGGGCGGCGGCGACGTCACCGGCAGCGAACACGTCGCCGTCCACCCGGAGGCGCGCGTCGACGATGAGGCGCCCGAGGCGGTCGCGGTCGCCGGGGATCTGCGCGGTGAGCGGGTTCGCCTGGAGACCGGCCGTCCAGATGACCGCGTCTGCGGGGATGAAGGAGCCGTCGCTCAGGACCGCGCCGTTCTCCTTCACTTCGGTGACCGTTGTGCCTAGCCGTCGTTCGATGGCTAGGTGGTCTAGGGCCACCTCGATCGCTGGGCGGGGGCCGAATCCCAGGTCGGGGGCTATCTCTCCGGCTTGCTCGACCAGGACGACCCGTCCCTGTCCGGCCAGTTCCGTGGCGACTTCGAGGCCGGCGAAACCGGCGCCGACCACGACGGCCGTGTATCCGTCGCGGCTTCGCAGGTGACCTCTGAGGCGTTGGGCGGCGGGCAGGGTGTCTACGTCGAAGAGGCGATCGGCGCCCGGGAGGACGGGACGGACGAGACGGCTTCCTGCGGCGAGGACCAGGCGGTCGTAGGCGATGTCCACACCGTCCGCTGTGATTCGGTGGGCGTCCACGTCTATGTCTTGGACAGCCGCGCGGACATGGTCGACCCCGATGGGGTCCAGGACCCGCTTCAGTGCGACGGTTGCGCGCTCTGGCTCCGGCTCGTACAGGCGGGGCCGCAGGACGAGGTCCGCGCCGGGTGCGATCAGCGTGATGCGCAGGTCGCCGGACCCGCGCACCCGGGCCGCCGCGGCGGCGCTCCACACTCCGGCGAAACCGCCACCGACGATCACCACGTGCGACATTCCGTTCTCCCTCTCAGCTCGATCAACGCCAGGGAGACAAGACGGACGGCTCAGATGTGACCGAGCTTCTCCGGATTCGCCACGCGGCGCACGGCGGTGATCCGGCCGTCGTCGCCGACCTCGACCGTGTCGACCCAGATGACCTCGCCGTCCCGGAAGGTGGCCAGCGCGAGTTCTCCGTTGAATTCGATGAAGTCGATTCGTTCGGCCCGGTAGTGCGTTGTGATGCGTGCGAGGAGGCGTGCGATGCGGGCCGCGCCGGCCACGGGACGCCGGGACGCGACGACCTTGCCGCCGCCGTCCGCCGTGTAGACGGCGTTTGGGTGCAGCAGCTTCACGAGCTGGTCGAAGTCGCCTTGTTCTGTTGCGGCGCGGAATGCCGCCAGGACTCGCTCCCGCTCGGTGCGGCTTGCGGTCGGGTGCTGTTCGCGGGCGTCCGCCACGCGTCTGCGGGCCCGCGACGCGAGTTTGCGGGACGCCGCCGCCGAGTTCCCGAGCACCCCGGCGACCTGGTCGAACGGCACGTCGAACACGTCGTGCAGGACGAACGCCACCCGCTCCGGCGGCGTCAGCTCCTCCATCACCAGCAGCATCGCGGTGCCGATCGACTCGTCCGCGATCACCTGGTCGGCGGTGTCCGGGCCGGTCGGGAGCGGCTCGGGCAGCCATGGGCCGGGGTACGCCTCGCGGCGGACGCGCGCCGACTTGAGCACGTTGTACGACAGCCGCGCCGCGATCGTGACCAGCCACGCGCGCGGGTCCGCGACGTCCGACCGGTCGGCGGCCTCGGCGCGCAGCCACACGTCCTGGACGACGTCCTCGGCCTCCGCCACGCTGCCGAGCAGCCGGTACGCCGCGCCGAACACCGCGGGACGGTGCGCCGCCCAGTCCAGGTCGTCCACGCCTGCGGAGCCTACCCGCCGGTGATGATCTTGCCCCGGACGTAGACCCAGGCGCCGTCATGCCGGACGAAGCGGCTCACCTCGTGCAGTACGCCCGGCTGCGATCCGGGTCTCGATTCGGGTCCCGAGTCGGCGAGGTAGTGGGCGCGGAACTCAACGACGCCCCTGTCGTCGTCCGGGCCGCCGGCCTCCTCGCGGACGATCTCCAGCCGCGTCCAGCGCGGGCCGTCCTCGAACCCGACCCGCTCGGGACGCGTCGCCGGGTGCCAGGTGTTCAGCAGGTACGCCTCGTCCTCTCTCGCGAACGCGCTGAACCTCGACCGCATCAGCTCCGCGGCCGTCGCGGCGGCCGCCTCGCCGCTGTGCAGCCGCCCGCAGCATTCCCGGTAGCGGTCACCGACTCCGCAAGGACACCTGGCCATCCCCGCATTCTGCCCACTGCTCACTCGTCGCGGGGCGGCGGGTCGGCGCCGGTGACCGCGGGCGTGCCGTCCGCGCGGATGATGAGCTCCGCGTCCGGGACGGCGTCGAGGTCGGCGGCCGTGTAGCGGTCCGTGAACAGGTGCACGGTCTTGTTGGACGAGCCGCGCAGCCCCCGTCCGAGACGCAGATCGCGCTCGTACCGCCCGGCGAGCAGGACGTCCACGCGCTCGCGCAGCGCCGCCGCGCCCGGCATCCGGACGATCTCGTCCCAGCCGAAGCCGGTGAGCACCAGCACCGACAGGGACGTCTCCTCCCGGATGCGGGTCAGCAGCCGCAGCAGCGGCCGGAACTGCTGCAGCGGCTCGCCGCCGCTGACCGTCACGCCCTCGATCCGCCCGCCGAGCCCGGCGATGTGCGCGAACAACTCGTCCACGGCGACCTCGTGACCGCCGCGAGGGTGCGTCTCCGGCGTCCAGCAGCCGGGGCAGCCCAGTGTGCAGCCCTGCAGCCACACCACCGCGCGGGCGCCGGGGCCGTCGGCCCGGCTGTACGGCTCGAACGCGTGGACCCGCAACGGACGCGGCGGACGCGGGGCGCGCGGGGCACGCGGCGCACGCTGGGCACGCGCTGGAAGCGCGACCTGGCCTTTGTCGGAAAAGCCGTCCTTTTCGCGTTCGTCGGTCACGTCGTTATTACACTCCCGTCACGCCGGGACCGGTCCCGGGGCACTCTCCGCGACTATCGTGCAACTGATCGGATACGGGAGGGGGACGGCGTTGCAACCGCTTCAGGGTGCCGACCCCGACCGGGTGGGTCCGTACCGGCTGCTCGGCCGACTCGGCGCGGGCGGGATGGGCGTGGTGTACCTCGGCCGGTCGCCGAGCGGGCGGCCCGTCGCGATCAAGGTGATCCAGCGGCGGTTCGCGGGCGAGCCCCGGTTCGCCGCCCGGTTCCGCCGGGAGGCCGCCGCCGCCCGCCGGGTGACCGGCGCCTTCACCGCGCCGGTGCTGGACGCCGACCCCGACGCCCCGACACCGTGGCTCGTCACCGCCTACCTGCCGGGGCTGTCGCTGCGCGAGGCCGTCACGCGGTTCGGGCCGCTGCCGCCGTCCGCCCTCCGGCCGCTCGCCGCCGGGCTGGCCGAGGCGCTCGGCGAGATCCACCGGGCCGGCGTGGTGCACCGCGACCTGAAACCGGGCAACGTGATGCTCACCGCGAGCGGGCCCCGCGTGATCGACTTCGGCATCTCCCGGCCGGAGGACGCGGTCACCATCACCCGCGCGAACACGCCCGTCGGGACGCCCGGGTTCATGGCGCCCGAGCAGCTCCGCGCCGAGAAGGCCGAGCCGTCCGCCGACATCTTCGTCCTCGGCGCGACGCTCGCGTACGCCGCGACGGGGAAGGAGCCGTTCGGGGACGGGCCGCTGGAGTCCCGCGACCTGCGCGTCCTGAACGGGCGGGCCGACCTCGGCGGGATCGCCGAGCCCTGGCTGCTCGACCTGATCGGGGCGTGCCTGCGGCTCGATCCGGAGCGGCGTCCGACCGCCGCGGGCGTCTTAGAACGGCTCGGCCCGCCGGACGACGGCGCGCCGTCCCTGCTCGGCACCCGCTGGCTGCCCGCGGCGGTCGCGGAGGAGATCGACCGCCGCACCGCCGAGGCCGCGCCGCTGGAGAACCCCGCGCCGCCGGGGGAGTCGGCGCCGCGTCCGCTGGTCCAGAACCTCGCGCTCGGCAGCGTCGCCACCTCGGACACCGGCCCCGGCGGCGGCCCGAGGACGATCCCGCCGCCCCTCGGGACCGGCCGCCGGACGCTCCTCATCGGCGCCGGCGCCGGTCTCCTGACCATGAGCGGCCTCGGGTCGCTCGTGTGGCGGCTGACCGACGACGACGAACGCGACCGGAGCCGCGACCCGGTCGCCGCGGGGCGTTCCGGCACCCCGAAGACGCCCGAGGGGCCGCCGCCCGACGGGGTCGCGCGGTGGAAACGCCACGTCAGCAAGAAGGACAAGTACCTGGAGCTCGCCGCCGGCGGCGGGGTGGTGCTGGCGAACGGCGACGACGGCAACGAGATCCTCCACGCCCTCGACCCGCGCACCGGCAAGATCAAATGGACGCGCGACGGCGGCATGCGCGCCACCCCCTACGGCGGCGTCACCTACCTGAGCCAGAACGAGGGCCGGCAGATCTGCGCCGTCCGCACCATGACCGGCAAGACGCTGTGGGCGTACGACCTCTCCTTCGAGGAGGACGGCCCGACCGACGAACTCGCGATCACCGACTCGGTCCTCGTCTTCGGCCTCGACAAGATCACCGCGCTGAGCCGGTCCAGCGGGCGGCGGCGCTGGCGGTCGAAGCTGCCCGGCCGGTACGGGGTCTCCGGGGTGGGCGACCTCCTGATCGTCCTCGCACGGGACGGGCTTGTCGGCTTGGACGCCGCGTCCGGCAAGACCAGATGGAAGCACCCGATGGACTACCCCGACTTCCAGGTCGTCGGCGACGGCATGGTCTACGCCGTCGACCGGTTCGGGACGATGCACGCCGTACGGACCGACACCGGCGCGCTCGCCTGGCAGCGGCGGAACGTCAGCGGCTGGGGCAGCCAGGCCGGCGGCGGCCGCTGCTACCTCGAAGCGGGTGACGGCGAGGTCCTGGCCCTGGACGGCGCGACCGGCAAGCAGCTCTGGTCGCGCGCGCTGCTGTCCGAGCGGACGGACGACCCGCGCGGCCAGGCCACCGCGCTCGGCCTCGCGGGACCCACCCTCTACGTCTCCTGCACCGATGGCGTCCTCTACGCGCTGAGCGCCGCCGACGGCCGCGTCCAGTGGACGTACGGCGGAGACGAACCCAACCGCACCCGGCCCGTGACCGCGGACGGGCTCGTCTTCATCGCCACGGCGAACGGCGACGTCCGGGCCGTCGCGCAGCCGGACGCCGCACCGCGCACCAACGGAGGACCACGTGCGACCCCTTGAGCCCGACGACCCCCGCTCGGTCGAGACCGAAGGACGCCGCTACCGCGTCCTGGCCCGCATCGGATCCGGCGGGATGGGCGTCGTCTACCTCGGCCGCTCCGCCGCCGGACGCGCCGTGGCGATCAAGATGGTGCACCCCGAGTTCGCCGCGGACGACGAGTTCCGCGACCGGTTCCAGCGCGAGGCCGCCGTCGCGCGGAGGGTCGGCGGCGGGTTCACCGCCGCGGTCATCGACGCCGACCCGGAGGCGGAGCTGCCGTGGCTGGTGACCGAGTACCTGCCGTCGGTGTCGGTGCGCGACGCTGTCCGGTCGTCCGGGCCGCTCGCGGCGGACGCGGTGTGGGAGCTCGCGGCCGGGATCGCGGAGGCGCTCGTGTCGATCCACGAGGCGGGCGTCGTGCACCGGGACCTGAGCCCCGCGAACGTCCTGCTGACGGCGGACGGCCCGCGCGTCATCGACTTCGGCATCGCCCGCGCGATCGAGGCGGCGTCCGTCTCGCGTCCCGGGACGCGCGCCGGGGCCGCCGGGTTCATGTCGCCGGAGCAGGCGGCGGGGGAGACGATCGGCGCGTCCAGCGACGTCTTCTCGCTCGGGTCGACGCTGGCGTTCGCCGCCACCGGCCGGGAGCCGTTCGGCGACGGCGTGTGGCACCTGAAGCTGCGCCGCGTCCAGTCCGAGGCGCCCCGGCTGGACGGGCGCGGCGACCCCGGGCGGCGCGCGCTGATCGAGTCGGGGATGCGGCGCGACGCGGAGCGCCGTCCGACCACCGCGGAGCTGGCCGAGCGCGTCGCCGGACGCTCCACCGGCGAGGGCGAGCGTGCGGCGTCGCTGCCGCCGTCCGTCATCGCCGAGATCGCCCGGCGCCGGACGGCCGCCGAGAACCCGCCCGTCCCGCGCCCCCTGCTCGAACCCCCCGCCCCCGCGCCCGCATTGCCCGGCACCATGCCTCCGCTCCCGCCGGGGCCGCCGACGGACCCGGGCGGGACGGGACGGCGCGGCGCCCTGCTGGTCGGGGCCGCGGCCGCCGTCGCGCTGCTCGTCGCCATCGGGATCCCGGCCGGCCTCTGGACCGTCATGCGGGACGGCGGGACCAGCGCGAACGCCGCACCGTCGTCCGGCACGCCCACCGCCGCCTCCGCCTCGGCGGCCGCCTCGCCCTCGCCCACCCCGACCGGGACGCGAGGCGAGATCACCTTCAACGTCGAGGGCAGCGGCACGGTCTCCTCGCTGAGCTACATGGTCAACGAGCAGACCACCAAAGTGGAGGACGTGAAGCTGCCCTGGCGGAAGACGGTCCCGATGCCGCTCTGGCCGCCGCGGATCACATGGAAGCTGGCGTACCGCGCCCCGTCCGGCGGAAGCAGCTTCACCGTCGAGGTGGACGGCAACAACGTCATGGGCGGCCAGGGGAGCGCGGGCACCAACCTGGGCGCCGAAGGCGTCTACTGACCCCTGCCCTGCGGATACCGAGCCCTGCTCTGCCGATACCGGCCCCTGCCACATTGACGGCGGTACCCCTCCCGCGGCGCCGGGTTACGCTGAGCGCGGGTGCGCACGCAGAGAGGACGGGACGCATGTCGACGATGATGCGGAAGCCGCCGGGCAAGGTCGACATCCTTCCGGAGGAGATCGGGAGCCTGGCCACCGGCCTGCCCCCGGCCGAGCCCGGGACGCTGTTCGTCAAGGGCTCCAACGGCGGGATGCGGGTGTCGCCCGACGCCCGGTTCAACGTCGTGTTCGGACGGTGCGCGCCGGACGTCCACGTCTGCGTCGGCGGGGACGACACGCGCGTCAGCCGCCAGCACGGCATCATCACCCGCGAGCACTCGCACTGGGTGCTGTACAACCTCGGCAAGCTCGCCATCCGCTTCCCCGGGTCGCGGCTGGTGCTCGGCGGGCACCGGGCTGAGCTGCCGGTCATGTACACGCCGCTGTTCATCGTCTCGCCCGGTCAGGAGCATCTCCTCGAAGTGCGGATCGCGGCCGGACGGGCCTCGTCCGGCCCGGTCGACGTGCACGAGCTCGCGACCTACGACCCGGAGAACCCCGACGCCGAGCGCGCGTCCCCGTGGCAGCTCAGCGATCAGGAGCGGCTCGTCCTGGTCTGCCTCGCCCAGCGGTACCTGCGGCAGGAGCCCTGGCCGCAGCCGCTCACCTGGGCGCAGGTCGCCGACGAGATCGCGCTGCTCCGCCCGGCCGAGAACTGGAACTGGCGGAAGGCCGCCCGCGTCGTCACCGAGGTGCGCAACCGGCTCAGCCCGCACGTGGGCGGGCTCCGCGAGGAGGAGATCCCGCCGCCGATCGGCAACGCGCTCAACCACAACCTGATCGTCGCGCTGCTGGTCCACACCAGGCTCCGCACCGAGGACCTCGCCCTCATCGACGGCTAGCGCGGTCCCCTCGGCTCAGACGGTCGGGAGTTGCGCGGCGGCCGCACCGGCCAGGTGCGTCCCCATCGAGCACAGCCGCTCCGTGGGCGGATCGCCCTGCACGACGAGGAACAGCATCTCGATCGCGTCGTCGCCGTGCTGGTCGGCGTATGTGCGGTGGACGACGCGGACGAGGCACGTCCCGTCGCCCTCCCCGTCCGGTTCGACGAAGGCGCGGCGGCCGCCGAGCCGGGTGGGGCTGCCGTCCTCGGCGCCGATCGGCTGGCCGCGGTCGAACCGCAGTTTGACCTGGATGTCCTGGGTGGTGCTGTGCCACTCGCACGCCCAGCCGCCGTAGTCGATCTCCGGGTCGCCCGCGTCGATCCCCGGGACGACGTCGAGCGCGTCGTTGCCGAGCATCGTGCAGGCGTCCTTGTGCGCCAGCGACTGCGGCGGGAACGGCGGCGTCCGGCGCGGGATCGGCCCCCGGTTCAGGACCGCGACCGCGGACGCGACGGCGGTGTCGGCGATCGGGCAGAGCGGCGCGGGCGCGGCCCCGGCTTGCGGCTCCTCGGTCTGCCGGGCGTCGATGGAGATGGTGGTGCCGCCGTCCGGGGACGGCAGGACGAGCATCCGGCCGCACTCGCCTTCCTCGGGCGCTTCGGGGATCACCCGGACGCGTCCCATCGTCCGCGCCGGGCCGCCGCCCGTCTCGGGCACGGAGCCGGTCGCCATGCCGATCCGGACGTCGATGACGTCGTTCTCGCTCACGGACACGAGCACGTCGCACCGGTCGAAGTTGCCGTAGTCGTTGTCGAGTTCCGCCTCGCCGAACCTGCCGAGCGCGGCCGCGTCGGCGAGCGCGCAGGGGTCGGCGGTGCGCGGGTCGCCGATCAGCGACGCGGGCTTCTGCCGCGCGGGCGCCTCCTCACCGCCGGAGGGGATCACGACCGTGACCGCGACGGCCACCGCCGCGACCGCGAGCGCCGCCGCCGCGACGGGCCGCGGATGCCGCCGGACGAACGCCGCCGGACGCCCCCACGTCGTGCCCCGTCCCCACGTCGTGCCCCGTCCCCGCTCGGTGCCGGGCCCGTCGTTGTCGGTCGGAGTGGAGTGGCCGGGCAGCTTCGGTTGCTCGGTTCCGGCGATTTCGTCCAGCATGCGGCGCGCCTCGTCTGCGCCGGGCCGCTCGCCCGGCGCCACCCGCATCAGCGTTTCGAGGACGCCGCCCAGCGGCCCCAGCCCCTCGTACCTCGGCTCGGCGCCTGGCGGCTCGCCGACGGCCAGCGCGTAGACGGTGGCGCCTAACGAGTACACGTCCGACGCCGGTTCCGGATGTCCGCGCACGACCTCGGGCGCGGCGAACGCGGGCGTGTGGCTGACGGGACCGTTCGGCGTGATCGTGTCCGTGCCGCCCAGCCGGTAGGCGGCGCCGAAGTCGGCGAGCTTGGCCGTCCGGTCCTCGGTGACGACGATGTTGCCCGGCTTGACGTCGCAGTGCACGATGCCCTGGACGTGCAGGGCCGCCAGCGCCTCGGCGATCTGCGCGCCGACGCCTGCCGCCGCCGCCGGGGACATCGGCGGCCAGTCGTCCAGGCTGCCGCCCGGCACGTGCTCCAGGACGAGCCAGGACGTCACCCGCCCGTCCGTCTCCTCCTCGACGATGTCGTGCAGCGTGACCACGTGCGGATGGCCGAACCGCGCCTGCGCGCGGGCCTCCGACCACAGCCGGTCGAACGCGCCGGAGCCGTCGTCGCGGAACGCGGCCCGCTTGAGGACGACGGTGCGCGGCAGGCGGGTGTCCGCGGCGTGCCACACCTCGCCGGTCCCGCCGCGGATGGGCCCCTTGACCAGCCGGTACCGTCCGGCGATCAGCGCTCCGAGACGCACCGTGGCTCCTCTCAGCCGGCACCGCCCGACGCGGTCCGGATCCGACCCTGCACGCGGCCCATAAGCGACATACCCGGCAATGCCCGCCGTCGCGCGACCAACCTACCGAGTGACCGTCCGGGCACACACCGTTTCCCGGACAAGCGAATCCGGGCCCCGGGGTTGTCGCGGCCCTCCAGAAGGCTTAGCTTCGACGTCACCGCGGTGACCGCCCGGTATCGCTACGTCACGGTGTTCATCGCGGCACGACCCGCCGGAGTCGCACATGAACCCCCCACGCATTCGCACCCCGGCAGCGCCCGTTCTGATCGGCCGTTCGGGAGAGCTGCACTCCTTGCTGGAGGCGATGACCCACCCGCCGGCCGTGGCCCTCGTGGAGGGCGAGGCCGGGATCGGCAAGACCCGCCTGATCCACGAGGCGCTCCGGCAGCCGCCGGCGCGCGGGCGCCGGGTCCTGACCGGCCACTGCCATCCGCTGCGCGAGCCGTTCCCGTACGGGCCCGTCTTCGAGCTGCTGCGCGGCGTGGCGGGCGACCGGGTCGCCGGGCTCAGCCCCGTCTGCGGCGCCCTGCGCCCCTACCTGCCCGAGCTCGCCGACCGGCTCCCGCCCGCGCCGGAGCCGCTGCAGGACGTCCGCGCCCGCGAGCACCGGCTGTTCCGCGCCGTCCGGGCCCTGCTGGACGCGCTCGGCGACACCGTGATGATCGTGGAGGACCTGCACTGGGCCGACGACGGCACCCGCGACCTGCTGCGCTTCCTCGTGGACGACCCGCCCGCCGGGCTGTCGACGGTGCTCAGCTACCGCCGGGAGGACCTGCCGGGCGCGCGGCTTCCGCTGGGCCGCGCGTACCGGCACCCTCCGGGGACCACCGCGGTGCTCCTCCCGCTGAAGCCGCTCGACGTGCACGGCGTGCGCGGCATGTTCACCGCGATCACCGGCGTCTCGGAGATCACGACGTGCCTCGCCGACGAGCTGCACCGGCGGACGGCGGGCATCCCGTTCGTGGTGGAGGAGGTCGTCCTGGCCCTCCCCGGCGGCGTGGCCGGTGACGTGGCCGCGGTCGACAGCGGCGTCCTCGACGACCTTGAGGTGCCCACCCTCCTCCAGGAGGCCATCGCCGACCGGATGAGCCTGCTCTCGCCCCCGGCGGCCGACGCCGTCCGGGCCGCGTCAGTGCTCCGCGTCTCGGCGGGGGAGGCGCTGATCGGTGCCGTCATGAGCGGTGACCCGGCGGAGGAGGACGGGGCGTCCGCCGTCCGCGAGGCGCTGGTCGCCGGCGTCCTGCACGAGTGGGGCCAGGACAGCTACGGGTTCCGGCACACGCTCGCCCAGCAGGCCGTCTACTCCGCGCTGCCCGGCCCCGACCGGCGCCTGCTGCACCGGCGTGCGATGCGGGCGCTGGCGGACGAGGACCCGCAGCCGCTCGTCCAGCTCGCCTACCACGCGCGAGAAGCCGGGATGGTGGACGAGTGGCAGCGCCTTTCCGAGGCCGCCGCCGCGACCGCCCGCGAGATGGGCGACCTGGCCGTCGCCGTCGAACTCCTTGAGGAACTGCTGTCCGACGCGCGGCTCGGACGCGCGGAACGCGCCAGGATCGCGGTCGAGCTGAGCCGGGACGCGGTGCTCGGCCTCACCCACCGCCGCGCCGTCGAGCTGCTGAGCACCGTCGTGCGGGACGAGCACGTCCCCGACGACGTGCGCGGCGAGATCAGGCTGAACGTGGGGCTGCTCCTCCGCAACCAGATGGGCGACTACGAGGCGGGCCGGATCTGCATCGAGGCCGCCGTCGAGGAGCTGCGGGAACGTCCGGCGCTGGCGGCGCGCGGCATGGCGGCGCTGGCGATGACGATCTGGGACGACCAGCCCTACGACGTCTGCCGGCGCTGGATCGAGCGGGCCGAGGAGCTGGTGGCGGGGGAGAGCGACCCCGCCGTGCGGACGGCGGTGCGCGGGAACCATCTGGCGCTGCTGATGTCCGCGGGCGACCCCGCCGTCTGGGATCAGGCCGAGACCCTCATCGGCGGCGCGGGGGCGGACGCCGACCGCCAGCAGACCGCCCGCGCCTGCGGGAACTTCGCCGACGCCGCCACCTGGCTCGGGCACTACGAGCGGGCGCAGCGGTTCCTCGCCGAGGGTGGACGGCTCTCCGCCGAGTGCGGCGCCGCGTTCTACGAGGGCATGATGGACGGCACGGCGCTGCGTCTCGACTGGTACGCGGGCCGCTGGGACGGGCTCGCCGAACGGGCCAGGCGGACCCTGGAGACGGTCCACGGCGTCTCCGGGATCGCGTCCGACGCGCATCTCGTCCTCGGGCTGCTGGCGTCCGCCGTCGGCGACTGGGACACGGCGGCCGCGGAGCTGAACGCCGCCGGGCTCGCCGATCCGGGCAACGCGCCCGTGACCGTCCTCGCCACCGCCTCTGGCGCCATGACCCGGCTGCGGATCGCGCGCGGCGAGCTGGACGAAGGCCGCGCCGAAGCGGAGCGCGGCATCGCCAGGCTGCGGCGGAAGGGCATCTGGGCGTGGTCCGGCGACCTGGTGCCGATGGCCGTCGTCGCGCTGACCCGCGGCGGCTGCCCGGCGGAGGCCGAGCGGGTGACCGACGAGTTCGCCGAGGGCATCGCGGGCCGGGACGCCCCGATGGCCGCGGCCGCGCTGCCGGCCTGCCGGGGCGTCCTCGCCCTGGCACGTGGCCGCACCGCCGAGACGATCGAGGCGTTCACCGCCGCGCACGCCGCCTACGCCGCACTGCCGCAGCCGTACGAGGCGGCCCGTGCGGCGGAGGCGGCGGCCCGGTGCCGGATGTCCGCGGGCGACGACGGCGGGGCGGGGGACCTCGCGCTGCTCGCGGAGGAGTTCACCGCGCTCGGTGCGCTCAGGGACGCCGCCCGCTGCCGCCGGGTGCTGCGCGGGCACGGCGTCAACCTGCCGTCCCGCCGGGGCCGCCGCGGCTACGGCGACCAGCTCTCGCCCCGCGAGAGCGAGGTGGCGCGGCTGGTGGCGCTCGGCCACACCAACCGGCAGATCGCCGACGCGCTGTTCCTGTCGACGCGGACCGTCGAGCAGCACGTCGCGAAAGTGCTGCGCAAGCTCAACGTGAGTTCGCGAGCCGAAGTCAGCCGCATGTGACGCGGCGCCGGACATGATTGCGTACCTCTACCTACCGCATCACGGATTGTAAGCCTCTGCCCGGGCGGCGAAGGTGAATCTCGCCCCCGGCCTGAGCCCTCCTCCCACGGCTCAGGCAACCCCCACGGAGGAGCAGAGGGATGCATGTGAAGAAGAGACTCAGCACGCTCGGCATGGGCGCCGCCGTACTGGCGGCGCTCACGCTGGCCGGCGGGACCGCTGTAGCCGGACAGACCGGCACTGACGGCCAGGCGGCCCCGCCGGCACCCCCCGCCAAGACCGAGATCCGCAACGCCGCCGCGCCCGGTGTGATCCCCGGCAGCTACATCGTGGCGCTGAAGGGCGCGCCGTCCGTCCACAAGGGCGGTGCGGCGGCCGTCCGCGCCGAGGCGCAGGGCCTGGTCGCGGCGCACGGCGGTCAGGTCGCCCAGGTGTACTCGACGGTGTTCCGCGGCTTCGCCGTCAAGGCCACCAAGGCGCAGGCCCGGAAGCTGGCCGCCGCTCCCGAGGTGCGCTACGTCGAGGCGGACGTTCTCGCCCACGCCGCCGGCGAGCAGCAGAACCCGCCGTCCTGGGGCCTCGACCGGATCGACGGCTCGATCAACAAGGTCTACGCCTACCCGAACGAGGGATCGGGCACGACCGTCTACGTCGCCGACACCGGCATCGACATCTCGCACACCAACTTCGAGGGCCGTGCCAAGAGCGGCTACGACTTCATCGACGACGACAACGACGCCGACGACTGCCACGGCCACGGGACCCACGTCGCCGGCACCGTCGGCAGCAAGGACTACGGCGTCGCGAAGAAGGCGACCATCGTCGCCGTGCGGGTGCTGGACTGCCAGGGCAGCGGCCCGTACTCCGGGGTCATCTCCGGCATCGAATGGGCGGCGCAGAACGCCTCCGGCCCGGCCGTCGGCAACATGAGCCTCAGCGGCCCCGGCTCCGCCAGCGTGGACCAGGCGGTGCGCGGCGCGGCCCAGGACGGCGTCGTGTTCGCGGTCGCCGCGGGCAACGAGTCCACCGACGCCTGCGGCTCCAGCCCGGCGCGGGAGCCCTCGGCGGTCACGGTCGGGTCGACGGCCCAGGGGGACGCCCGGTCGAGCTTCTCCAACTTCGGCCGCTGCCTCGACCTGTTCGCGCCGGGCAGCAGCATCGTCTCCACCCGGATGGGCGGCGGGACGGCCACGATGAACGGCACGTCCATGGCGTCGCCGCACGTCGCCGGCGCCGCCGCGCTGTACCTGTCCGCCCACCCGAACGCCACCGCGCAGCAGATCCACGACGCGCTGGCGACCGCCGCCGAATCCGGCAAGGTCGGCAACCCGGGCAGCGGCTCCCCGAACCGGCTGCTCAACGTGACCGGGCTCGGCTGACCGGCGCCGGGCCGCTCCGGGCCCGGCCGACCGGCGCTCGGCCGGCCGGGGCCCGGCTGCTCGGGCCCCGACTGGTCGGGCCCCGGTCGCTCGGGGCTCGGCTGATCGGGGCCCGGCCGGTCGCGGCCCGGCCTATCCGGCGACGGTAGGAGAAGGCGGCGGTCGGGAGCGTTCCAACTCCCGGCCCCGGCGGGTAGACGTCCCGTGGCCGCATCTTCCGCAGGGCAGCGCTCTCCCGGCCCTCGGCTCCCTGAGATGCGTCCACGGGATCCGCCCGTCTTCCTGTCCGCACCCTCCACCGTCCACGGCTCACAGGAGTTGATCGTGATACACGGGATCAGACGACGCACCGCACTCGCCCTCCCCGCCACCGCCGTCGCGCTGTCGGCCGCGCTCCTCACCGGCGGCGCGCAGGCGAGCGCCCCGGCCGGGCTCGCGGCCGCACCGGACATCCCCGTCGCGAGCGTCCAGCAGGACCTCAAGGAGCTGCAGGCCGTCGCCGACGCCAACGGCGGCAACCGCGCCCACGGCCAGCCCGGATACCAGGCGTCCATCACGTTCGTGAAGCAGAAGCTGGACGCAGCCGGGTACGAGACCCGCGTCCAGGAATTCACGCACGGCGGCGCGACCGGCTACAACCTGATCGCCGACTGGCCGGGCGGCGACGCGAACCAGGTCCTCATGGCCGGGTCGCATCTGGACTCCGTCCGCGCCGGGCCGGGCATCAACGACAACGGCTCCGGGTCGGCGGGCGTCCTGGAGGTGGCCCTCGCGGTCGCCGCGAACGACCTGAAGCCCGGCAAGCACCTCCGGTTCGCCTGGTGGGGCGCGGAGGAGCTGGGCCTCATCGGGTCGACGCACTACGTCGAGACCCTCCCGGACGGCGAGACCGAGAAGATCAGCGGCTATCTGAACTTCGACATGATCGGCTCGCCGAATCCCGGCTACTTCGTCTACGACGACGACCCCGCGCTGATGGCGCCGCTCACCGGGTTCTTCAAGGGCAAGGGCGTCGAGACGGAGGGCATCGTCATCAACGGGCGCAGCGACCACGCCGCGTTCCAGCGGGCCGGCGTCGCCACCGGCGGCCTGTTCACCGGCGCCGAGGGCACCAAGACGCAGGAGCAGGCGCGCAAGTGGGGCGGCACCGCGGGCCAGCCTTACGACCGGTGCTACCACCGCGCCTGCGACACCACCGCGAACATCGACGCGACCGCGCTCGACCGCAACACCGACGCCATCGCCCACGCCATCTGGGAACTCAGCGGCGCCTGACCGGGACCTCCCGCGCAGCGACCGCCCACCGAGGGCCGGGCCCAGAACCCCTCCCGACTGGGCCCGGCCCGGCCAATGCCGACCGCACTTCTCAGCCGCCTGGCACATTCTGGTCGGCGTCCCGCGCGTCCTTGTTCCGCGTCTTGGCACTACCTGACAGCGTCAATAAATTCTGGGCTCCGCGGCCTTGTCCGATGCGCGCAGCCGCCGTAACAATACGGGATGCCCACTCAGCTCATCGCGGATTGTTCCATCATGCGATGACCTCAATATAGCAAATCACGGGGAATGGTTAGGCGGGCCGGGCCGCATACCCGGGGGTTTCTCGCCGGCGCGCCGTCGTGCTTCACGGAAAGCAGCCGTGCTTCACGGAAGACAACGGAGATTCCCTATGCGAAAACGTCCCCTCGCCATGGCGGTGGCCGCCCTGCTGGCCGGCGCCTCGCTCGCGCTCCCCTCGGCGCTCGCCGACGCGAACGGCCCACGCGGGTCCTACGGCTCGTACGGCTCCTACGGCAAGACGCCCGCTCAGAGCGAGCCCGTCCCGCACCGCTACAAGGTGACCGGCCCCGACACCCGCGAGGAGCGGACGGCCATCGCCGGCACCGGCGTCTCCATCGACGAGGTCAAGAAGGACTTCGTCGTGATCACCGGGCAGCCCTCCCAGGCCGCGCAGATCAGGAAACTCGGCCACCGCGTCGACGAACTCGCGCTGAAACTGGGTTATCCGCCTGAGGACGCGCTCTATCACGATTACCCGGAGATCGTCGCCGAGCTCGACAAGATCGTCCGGGAGCATCCCGCCATCGCGCAGCGCGCGACCGTCGGCAAGACCTATCAGGGCCGCGAAATCCCCGCCATCAAGATCAGCGACAATGTCGCGACCGACGAGGACGAGCCCGAAGTCCTGTTCACCGCCAACCAGCACGCGCGCGAGCATCTCACCCCCGAGATGGCGCTCTACGCCGCCAATCTCTTCACCGACGGACACGGCACCGACAACCAGATCACCGAGCTCGTCAACGGCCGGGAGATCTGGATCGTCGCGTCGGTGAACCCGGACGGCCTGGAGTACGACATCGCGACCGGCCAGTACCGCATGTGGCGCCACAACCGCCAGCCGGTCACGGGCGCGACCGGCATCGACCTCAACCGCAACTGGGCCTACAAGTGGGGCTGCTGCGGCGGGTCGTCCGGCACTCCGGGTGCGGAGACGTACCGCGGGCCCTCGCCGGAGGCCGGGGTCGAGACCAAGGCGGTCGCCAACTTCGTCCGCGGCCGGGTCGTGGGCGGCAAGCAGCAGATCAAGGCGCACATCGACTTCCACACCTACAGCGAGCTGGTGCTGTGGCCGATGGGCCACACCTATGACGACACCGGGCCCGACATGAGCGCGGACGCGAACCGGACGTTCGCCACGATCGGCCGCGAGATGGCGGGGACGAACCGCTACACGCCGCAGCAGTCCAGCGACCTGTACATCACCGACGGGTCGGTCAACGACTGGATGTGGGCGGAGCACGACATCTTCTCGTACACGTTCGAGATGTATCCGCGGAACGCCGACTTCTACCCGCCGGACGAGGTCATCGTCCGGGAGACCACGCGGAACAAGGCGGCGGTGCTGGCCCTGACCGGGTACGCGGACTGCCCGTACCGGGCGATCGGCAAGCAGGACCAGTACTGCTGACGTCTCCGGACGAGCAGCGCTTACGACGGAGAGGGAGGGGCCGCGGCGGCGGCCGGTCGACGACCGGCGCCCTCTAGCCGCGGCCCCGTGCCGTGCTTCCGCATCGCCGTTTCGTAACGGTGTTTCCGTATCGCTCCTGTTCGGGCGGCCGTGAGCGCGAGCAATACGTAGGCCTACCTACGGTTCCCCGGATTGTTACGTCCTCCGCCGCGCCTCATCGTGGTGGCGCCACCGCCGGACCGGCCGTGGCGCCGCCCCACACAGGAGGTAGCGAGGATGAACGCCCCCCGCACGAATCGTCCCCACCGCACGAAACGTCCAGGGCTCAGGGCTTGGTACTCGGGGTGGGCGGTCGCCGCCTTGGCGGGTGGCGTCGCGTTCGCCGGGCCGCCCACGCTCGCCGCCGCCGAAGCCGCTGGGACCGCCGCCGGGGGCGCGGTCCTCAACGCCGGGGCGTCCGGCGCGATCGAGGGGCACTACATCGTGGCCCTGCACGGCGCGACGTCCCTCGCCTCCGGTGCCGAGGCGGCGGTGTCCGCGCAGGCGGAGGAGCTGACGGACCGCTACGGCGGCTCCGTCGAGACCGTCTACAGCGCGGCGCTGCGCGGGTTCGCCGCCGAGATGAGCGCCGCGCAGGCCCGGCGGCTCGCCGCCGATTCTCGGGTGCGCTACGTCCAGCAGTCCCTGATGGTGCGAGCGGCCGGCCCCGGGAAGCAGCCGAACCCGCCGTCGTGGGGCCTGGACCGCGTCGACGGCAAGAGCGACAGCTCCTACGCCTACCCGGCCACGGGCGCCGGCGTCACCGTGTACGTCGTGGACTCGGGCATCCGCATCAGCCACAGCACGTTCGAGGGCCGCGCCTCCCACGGCCACGACTTCGTCGACGAGGACGCCGAGGCGCAGGACTGCAACGGCCACGGCACGCACGTCTCCGGCACCATCGGCGGCAAGGAGTATGGGGTCGCCAAGGGCGTCAAGCTCGTCGGCGTCCGGGTGCTGGGCTGCGACGGCAGCGCGCCCGACAGGGACACCGTCGAGGGCCTGGACTGGGTGCTGAAGAACGCCAAGGGGCCGTCCGTGGGCAACATGAGCCTCGCCTCCGGGGGCGACGACGCCGAGCCGCAGGCGATCCGCGACGCGACGAAGGCCGCCGTCGCCGCCGGCATCCAGTTCGGCGTCGCCGCGGGCAACGAGAGCGCCGACGCCTGCGGCAGCACGCCCGCGGACGTCCCGGAGGCCGTGACGGTCGCGTCGAGCACCAGCGGCGACGGCCGGTCGAGCTTCTCCAACTACGGCCGCTGCGTGGACGTCTTCGCGCCCGGCAGCAACATCGTCTCCGCGAGCCACTCGTCCGACACCGGCAGGGCCACGATGAGCGGGACGTCGATGGCGGCCCCGCACGTGGCGGGCGCGCTGGCGATCTTCCTTGAGGGCCATCCGGGCGCGAG
This sequence comes from Actinomadura sp. 1N219, assembly GCF_044326405.1. Classification (NCBI taxonomy): domain Bacteria; kingdom Bacillati; phylum Actinomycetota; class Actinomycetes; order Streptosporangiales; family Thermomonosporaceae; genus Actinomadura; species Actinomadura sp. 1N219. The sequence goes on from NZ_JBIRAY010000017.1 coordinate 73,743, forward strand.
TTCGGCCGAGGCCCACGACGCGATCGTCGCGGCCGCCGACACCGGGGTGATCAGCAACCCCGGCAGCGGCTCGCCGAACCGGTTGCTCAACGTGACGAAACTGGCCGCCACGCCCCCGGCCCTCTCCGGGCGGTAGCGCATCGGGGCAGGCGGACGGCGCCGGCGACCCGCCCAGCAATTCCAGGCGGGTCGCCGCCGCCTGCCAATTCGGCGTGAAAGCCAATTGGCCGTTCGTAGCCAAGTGCCCGTATGAATCCGGCGACAATAGATAGGTAGGGCCGCGTACCCTTTCCCGGATTGTTCCGGTCCGCTTTCCATTCGATGGTGTGGTGTGCATCAATCGCGAAGCGGAAGAGAGGATCGGATGCCCCGCACTAAGCGAACGTCCGGGCGCGCCGGCGCAATTTCCGGTGCCGCCGTCCTGATCATGGCCGTGGCCCTCACGGCGCCGGCGACGGCCGGTGGACCGGGCGGCGGCCCCGCCGGTGAAAACCCTTACCCCAATGCGGTCCACGCTCCCGCGCTGCCGCCGTCCGCCGCCGTCCCGGCTCCCGCTCCCGGGACGGCGGCGAACGGCGGCGGACGGGTGCCGATAGTCGGCGGCCACAACGCCACCCAAGCTCCCCCGTTCATCACCGCCCTTTACAAGGGCGGCCGTTTCGCCTGCACGGCGTCGCTCGTGGCGGCGCACTGGGTCCTGACGGCCGACCATTGCATCGGCGGTTCCCTCTCCGTCCGGGTGGGCTCCCTGCAGCGCGAGAGCGGCGGCCAGACGGCGAACGTCACCCAGCAGGTGAGCGAGCCGTCCGGGTCCGACATCGCGCTGCTGCGGATCGACAAGGACATCCAGGCCCAGTACCCGACGCTCGGCGGCCCGGGCGACGCGGCGACGGGAACGAGGGAAAGGGTCTACGGATACGGCTACACGCGATCCGACTGGTCCCAGCTTTCGGAGGTTCTCAAGTATTCCGAAGGGACCATTTACGATTCCCGCTGCAATGTGCTCGGCGCCACCCTGTGCATCGAGAACGACGGCGACACCGCGGGCGGCGACTCGGGCGGGCCGATGCTGACCGACTCGGGCCGGCTCATCGGGACCTGCACCGCCGGAAACAAGCCCACGGACGGGTCCGGTTTCGGCGCGTACAGCGACATCACCAGGTACCGGAGCTGGATCGACCGGACCATCGGCCAGTGACCCGCTAGCCGTTCGGTCTCCCCACGGCGCGGCGGCCCGCTCCCATCCACAGGGCGGGCCGCCGAGCCGCTTCCAGCGGCGAATCATTTAACAGCTCACCGTTTTCAACAGCGCGCCGTACTGGCGTTCGCATCGCTCCAGTCGCAATGCGCGCAGAGGAAAACACGAAGAGAGACAAGGTCATGCGTCCTGCCGGCACGACATCTCACGCGGCCGCCAAGGCCGAACTGGAACGCGACTTTCCCGCGTGGCGGGTCCTCGTCTCCGACCGCCGCCGGTGGTGGGCGCTGCGCGGCCCGCTGCCGTTCGACCAGGTCAACGAGGTCGACGCGGTGGACGCGGACACCCCAGAAGACCTCCGCGCGCGGCTGTCGCAACTCGCGCGGCCCGCCGTCGAAGGGGCCCCGTGACCTGCGGAGGGTGTCCGCACACGGCCGCCGCCGCCGCGTTTATCGATGATGATCACCTTAATGGAACGGTCCTTGTCAAAAACTTGGCCGTTGACATTCGATAATCGATGATCAAGCTTGATGCCGTTCCGGCCCCCAGCAATTGAAGGCGGGTCAAGAAAAGTTAAAAACCGATGATTGACAGCACCTGGGGTGAAAGTTACGCTCCATTCCAGATCCTGGATCTACGTCCATTGACGAGTGCCGATTAATCCGGATTAGCGGCACTCGCCTCTTCGGTCGCCGAAGAAAAAAATGCGTCCACTCCCAGCGAAGAGGGAATCACATGCGTAAAGGGATCGCCATTACCGCCGCGGCCGCCGCGGCGCTTGGGCTGACCGCGGCGTCCATCTCCCCGGCCGCCGCCGCGTCCTCGCGACTGCTCGACCGCGGGCCCGACGGCGTCACCATCGACATCGCGACCGTGAACGGCTCCGGCTGCCCGGCCGGCACCACCGCGGTGGCCATCTCGGATGACAAGGAAGCCTTCACGGTCACTTACAGCGACTACATGGCGCAGGCGGGCGGCAGCTCCAAGCCCACCGACGGCCGCAAGAACTGCGTGATCAGCATGAAGGTGCACGTCCCGCAGGGCTTCACCTACGCCATCGCGCAGACGGACTACCGCGGGTACGCCTACCTGGAGAAGGGCGCCTCGGGCGTCCAGAAGGCCAGCTACTGGTTCCAGGGCAACTCGCCGACCGGGGTCATCCAGCACAACATCCCGGGCGCCTACGACAACAACTGGCAGTTCACCGACAAGATCCCGGTGGACGCGCTCGTGTGGAAGAAGTGCGGCGAGCAGCGGAACTTCAACATCAACACCGAGGTCCGCGCGACGGCCGGCACCGACAAGACGAAGACCAGCTTCATCGCCATGGACTCGGCGGACGGCAGCATCAAGACCAAGTACCACTTCTCGTGGAAGACCTGCCCGTAACCTCCCGCATCACCCCGCGCAACCCCCAAAGGAGAAATCCATGCGCAAAGGAGTGACTGCTTCGGCAGCCAGCCTCGCGGCCCTGGCCCTGACCGCGGGCGTCGTCCCGTCGGCCTCGGCGAACGCTCTCTCGGCTCCCGACAAGATCACCATCGACGTGAAGACCGTGAACGGCTCCGGCTGCCCCGCCGGCACCGCCGCGGTGGCACCGTCGAGTGACGCCACGGCGTTCACGGTCACCTACAGCGACTACATGGCGCAGGCGGGCGGGGACTCCAACCCCACCGACATGCGCAAGAACTGCCAGATCAGCATGCAGATCAACATCCCGCAGGGATTCACGTATGCGATCGCGAGCGCGGACTACCGCGGCTTCGCGCATCTGGCCAAGGGCGCATCCGGCATGGAACGCGCGAACTACTACTTCCAGGGCATGTCGCAGACGACGCCCAAGACCCACAACGTCAACGGCCCGTACTCCAACAACTGGCAGTTCACGGACCGCACCGAAGTGGCCGAGCTGGTGTGGAAGCCCTGTGGTGAGGAGCGCAACCTCAACGTCAACACCGAGCTGCGCGTGAACAAGGGCAGTTCGAAGGAGACGAGCTTCATGTCCTTCGACTCCACCGACGGCAGCGTGAAGACGATCTACCACATCTCCTGGAAGAAGTGCTAGGCATCTGATCGGACTGATCGGGCCGCGCCCTTCAGCCAGAAGGACGCGGCCCGGTCTGCATGAGCGGGCCACCCCGCCGAGCCGCCGGCCGCCCCGCCGCCCCGGCGACCGGCGGGGTTTCGGCGTCCCCCCCATTTACCGTCCAACCCCCGCCCGCCAGGCCGCGTCACGCCCAGCCGCCCCGCCTGCCCAGCCGCCCCGCCGACCGCGCTGCCTGGCCGTGCACCCGTCTGCCCGTGCACCCGTCTGCCCGTGCACCCGTCTGCCCGTGCATCCGCTGACCGCGGTGCCTCCCTGGCCGCTCGCCCGCCACGCGTTCGGTCTGCTCAGGCGTTCGCCCCGGCCGGCCGCACCGCCTGTCCGGGCCGCCTCACCCGCCCGTTCACGTGGCCTGCCCGTCCGTGGATGCCTGCGCGTCCTACGCCGGCCGCGCCGCCTGTCCGGCCGCTCGCCCTGTCTAAGCCTTCGGCTTTCGCCCGCCTATAGGACGGCGTTCGCCAGTAGCTCTACCTGCTGTGGGTCGGGGTTGCACGGGAAGAGGATTAGTTCGTCGCAGCCGGCCTCTTCGTAGGCGGCGACGGCGTCGCGGACGGCCTCGGCGTCGGTGAGCGCCAGGGACGCGACCTTCTCCGCGTCCCATCCTTCGACGGCGTAGTGGTCGGTGAGGAAGGTCTCGGCGTCCGCCCGTGCGCGGGGGCCGAGGGAGAAGTACGGCTGCGCCATCAGGCGCGGCTCGCCGTCGCGGCCGTGCCGCGCCCACGCCTCCCGCACCGCACGCGCGCCCTGCCGGAACGTCCCGACGCCGCGGCTCCCCGCGATCCAGCCGGCGCCGCGGGCGGCCACCCGGGCGAAGGGCCGTTCGCCGTGGCCGCCGAACACGAGCCGCTCGGACGGCACACCGGGCTGCGGACCGATCGGCCCGGCGACACCGCGGGGTTCGCCGGCCCAGATGCTCGTCATCTCGTCCAGCATCGCGTCGAAGCGGCGGCCCCGCCCGGAGAAGGGGACGCCCGAGGCGGCGTAGTCGTCCTCGTATCCGCCGACGGCCATGCCGAGCACGAGCCGTCCGCCCGACAGGTGGTTCACGGTTGCGGCCTGCTTGGCGACCAGCGCGGCGTTGCCGCGGAACGGCACGAGCAGGATCGAGGTCATCAGCCGGATCCGCTCGGTGACCGCCGCCGCCGCGCCCAGCGTCACGAGCGGTTCGGAGTTGCCGTACACCAGCCGGTCGATCACGCCGAGCGTGGAGAATCCGCGCTCCTCGGAGGCCTTGGCCCACTGGACGATCCGCGTGCCCGGGGTGCCGGGGATGGTCGCGGGCAGGCCGATTCCGATGTCCATGTGCGTCCTTCCGGTAGCGAGGTCCGCGGCGGACGGGATCATGGGGCGTGGGCCGATGGTCATGCGGGACGGACGTCCGGCCACTCCAAGTAGCCTAGCTCGGACGCGACATTCCGCCGCGGAACGGACGCTGAGGAGCCCTGATGACGGTGCAGATGTCTTGGGAGGACGTGTGCGCGCGGCGGCTGGAGCGGCATGCGCTGTCGGTCCCGTCCAAGGACGGCTGCGCGGAGGTGGCGGCGGGGATGGCCGGCGTCCACGCGCAGGTCATGACCGCGGCCGAACTCGGGATCGGGCTGCGCCTGGACGGCGCCACCCGCGCCGACGTGCGCCGCGCCCTGTGGGAGGAGCGGAGCCTCGTCAAGGCCCACGGGCCGCGCGGGACGGTGCACGTGCTGCCCGCGCGTGACCTGCCCATGTGGGTCGCGGCGCTGTCGGCGCTGCCCCCGGCGCCGAGCCCGTTCCAGGACGCCGTGCGCATGACCGCGGAGCAGACCGAGGAGGTCGTCGCGGCCATCGCCGGCGCCGTGGACGAGGCCGACCTGACCGTCGACGAGCTCACCGAGGCCGTGGTCGAGCGGACCGGGCCGTGGGCGGGCGACCTGGTCATGCCGGCGTTCCAGACGCTGTGGCCGCGCTGGCGGCAGGCGATGGCGCAGGCGGGGCAGCGCGGCGCGATGTGCTTCGGGCCGATGCGGGGACGCAAGGTCACCTACTCCAGTCCGCGGCGCCTGCTCCCCGATTTCCAGCCCGCTCCGGCGGACGCGGCGCTCGGCTGGCTCGTCCACTCCTACCTGCATGCTTTCGGGCCTTCGACGTCGGACCGCTTCGCGCACTGGCTGGGCACCCCCGCCGGGTGGGCGGCCGACCTGTTCGCATCGCTCGACCTGGAACGTGTGGAGGTGGAGGGCACGGAAGCGTGGGTCGCGGCAGGCGACACCGAATTGTCGTCGGACGCGCCACGCGGCGTCCGCCTGCTGCCGTATTTCGACGTCTACGCCTACCGGGTCGGCAATCAGCCCCCGGAATTGCTGTATCCGGGACCTGCCGGTGAACGGGCGCTGCGCGGCAATTTCCAGCTCCTGCTGGTGGACGGCGTCGTCGCCGGACTATGGCATCAGCGCCGCTCCGGCCGCCGCATCGACGTCACCGCGGAGCCGCTCGTCACCCTGACCAAGGCGCAGCACGCGGACCTGGAGGAGCAGGTCGAGCGCGTCGCGCACGTCCTGGAGGCCGCTAAGACCACTCTCACGATCGGCCCGGTGACCGTCGGCGGCCACGCCTGAAGCCGGGGGCGGGGAGTCGTTGGCCGGGCGTGGCTTTCTGGGTGGGGTCCACGCCCGGAGGATCAAGCCCTGCCCGGTCGCCCGAACTGGGGGTCGGTCAGTATTGGGGTAGGTCAGAACTGAGGTCGGTCAGAACTGAGGTCGGTCAGAACTGGTCGTCGTCGACGTCGTAATGGCGCGACGTCTTCTTGAGGGTCCGCGCCTCGGTCTCGGGCGGGATCTGGTCGACGACGCGGATTCCCGGACGTCCCGCCTCGACCTCGAACCGCGCGGCCGTGGCGATCTTCGTGTCGCTCGGCGTCCACACCGTGTCGACGATGCGGAGCGAGGCGAGCAGCCGGGACGGGGTGACGTCGCAGACGACGTATCCGCGCCGGTTGCCGATGTACTTCCAGTGCGGGCTCTCGGCCATGATCGGGTCGTACGTCCGGTGGAACGCGACGGGGTCGGAGTCGCCGCCCGAGCTGATCGACGTCCCGGTGATCTCGGCGCCGGTGACCGGGGACTTCTCGTCGTCGAAGTCGGGCTTCAGGTCGCACACCCAGGTGGCGTGCCGGTCGCCGGTGAGCACCACGGGGTTGGACGTCCGGCCGGAGCCGAAGAACTCCAGCATGCGGCGGCGCTGCACCCGGTAGCCGTCCCAGTTGTCGAAGTCGAAGACCTGGTCGGGCCCCGCCTTGCGGTCGTTGGACGCCCACATCAGCTGGTTGGCCAGCAGGTTCCAGCGGCCGCCGGAGCGGGACATGCCGTCCATCAGCCACTTCTCCTGCTCCGCGCCGGTCATGGTGCGGGCCGGGTCGTTGGCCTCGGCGAGTGTGGCCGGCTGGTCACTGCGGTACTGCCGGGTGTCGAGCACGTGCATGGTGGCGAGCCTGCCGAAGGCGAGCCTGCGGTAGAGCCGCATGTCGATGCCCTTGGGAAGGGCGGACCGGCGCAGCGGCATGTGCTCGTAGTAGGCCTGGAACGCGGCGGCCCGGCGGGCGAGGAACTTCTCGCGCGGCTGCTTGTCGGGGTCCTGGGGGATCTCGTCGGCCCAGTTGTTGTCGACCTCGTGGTCGTCCCATGTCGCGATCCAAGGGAACGCGGCGTGCGCGGCCTGCAGGTCGGTGTCCGTCTTGTACTGCGCGTGCCGGTTGCGGTACTGGACCAGCGAGTACGGCTCGTCCTTGCCCTCATGGGTGCGGACGGTAGTCGTCCGTGGGACGGACTCGTAGATGTAGTCGCCGAGGAAGGCGACGAACGCCAGATCCTCCTGTGCGAGGTGGTGGTAGGGGGTGTAGTAGCCGTCCTGCCAGCTCTGGCAGCTCGCGAACGCGAACCGCAGCTGCTGGTTGACCGTTCCGGGCGCGGGCGCCGTCCGGCTGCGGCCGACTGGCGACAACTCCTTCTCGACCCGGAACCGGTAGAAGTAGACCCGGTCGGGCCGCAGCCCGCCGACCTCGACGTGCACCGCGTGCCCGCTTTCGGGCCGCGCCACCTCGACGCCCTGGGCGCGGACGCGCTGGAAGCGCTCGTCCTCGGCCACCTGCCAGGCCACCGGCACCTGCCGGTCGGGCATGCCGCCGCCGTCGACCGGCCGGGGGGCCAGGCGCGTCCACAGCACGAAACCGTCGGGCAGCGGGTCACCGGACGCGACGCCGAGAGTGAACAGGTCATTCGGCAGCGGGGCGCCGCCGTGCGAGCGGACGGTTGCGACCGCTCCGTCCTGGCCCAGCAGCGCCGGGCCGACCAGAATATGGCCCGTGGCCAGCGCCGACACGGCTCCGCCGGTGGCCAGGAACCGGCGTCGCGGATACATTTCCGACATACACCCTCCTTGTGATCAATACAGGAGGATGATCGCAGATCGGTGAACTCCGGCAGGCGTGAATGCTGACACCGAAGCGACCAGGACGCGAACAACGGCCTCTCACCTGCGCATTATTGGTCGCATAAGTTCGCACCGGCGCTATACGGGTGCCTTATGGCGTCATAAGGATCTGTTATTTCGCCATTCGAAAACGAGTTCTGCGGGCGGCGTATCCGGGCTCGACATGGACCCCGTCGGCGCCACTCGGGGACCTCACACCTCCGCCACCGCGAGCCTCACCCGCTGACCAGCACCGAGCGGTAGCCGCTGACCAGCACCGAGCGGTAGTCACTGGACGACGCCAAGGGCGCCCACTGGACGGCGCCAAGGGTGCCCGCTGGACGACATCGAGGACGCCTGCTGGGCGATGCCGGGAGCGGCCGCCACCGGGAACCGGTGAGGTGTCGACGAGTTGGGTCTTGATAGGCGAAGAGTTGCCTATGGATTTCACCAATAGCGACTCGGGAAGCGTTCGAGTTGTCCGAGTCGTGGATACTCTCACCTGCGATGTTATCCATAGGACGGCCATGCGGGCTAAAGCCTCAACCAGAGCAAAAGGCTCGCAGGCAATGTTCCTTATAAATGTATGAAGAATTAGGTGGATAACGGACATCCGGCCGTGGTGGGGCGGCGGAATACTCCGGGGGGCTAACAATGTTCGGTAACGACTCGGCACTACGCGATCGGGTTAAGTCGGTCGCTCTCCGTGAGCGGGCGACCGCACCGGAAAAGGGGACCGGACGAGTCCCTTGGTGGACGGTGCTGCTGGCGGTCGGCTGGCTGGTGCAGGTGCTTTTCCGGGTGGTGCTGGAGACCTGGCGCAGCGTCCCGCTCTACGTGCCGGACGAGGTCGGATATCTGCTGGGAGGCCGGCTGTTCGCCGGCGGAGCGGACGGCGACCTGACCGGACGGCTGTTGTACTACGGCGGCTATTCGCTCCTCCTGGCGCCGGCGAACTGGATCAGCGACGATCCGGCGATCGTGTACCGGGCCGTCCTGGTCACCAACGCCCTGATCGCCGCGACGCTGCTTCCATTGGCGTACCTCGCGCTCAGGCGGCTCGGGATGAATCAGATTCCCGCCTACATCGCCGCCACGCTGACCGCGCTCATAACGTCGAACGTCCACTACAGCCAGTTCGCGTTGACCGATGCCGTCCTGCCGGTGATGGTCCTCGGGTGGCTGCTGCTGGTGCATTCCTGGCTCACGTCCGAGCGGCAGATCTACGGTGCGTTGGCCGGCGTTCTGGCGGCCTACATGTCCTGGGTCCACGTCCGCGGCTTCGTCGTCGTCCTCGTGTTCGCGGGGACGCTGGGCGTGGCGTGGTGGCGGCGCTGGGCGAACCGGCGCGGCATCACGGTCACGGCCTGGCTGCTCATCATGACCACCGTCGCCGGAATGCAGCTCAACGACTGGGTGCGCTCACAGCTGTATCCCCGGGGAGCTTACGGGCTGGAAGACCTGCTGCTCGACCGGATCACCAGCATTTCCGGGCTCGGGTGGACGCTCTCGCTGAGCGCCGGAAAGCTGTGGTATCTGATCGTCTCGACCTGGGGGATCGCCGGAATAGGACTGATCGCCCTGGCCGTCGCCGTAAAGCGCGATCGCGTTCCACTGGGCACGCGCGTCGTCGCCGTCCAGGCCGCCGTCTCCATGGTCGGCGTCGCGCTCGCCACCTCCGCCGCCACTCCGGACGAGGGCACGGTGGCCAATTTCGTCTACGGCCGGTATCTGACCTGCTTCGCCCCGATTCTTTTCCTCGCCGCCGTCGTCCTCGTCACTCGCGGCCCGGGGTTCATCGCGTTTCGGGCGGTGCCCCTCGCCGCGGCCATCACCCTCGCCGCCGGCGCCATCGTGTGGCTGCACGCCGGTGACCAGCTCTCCCGGGACTTCTTCCTCTCCACCGACTTCGCCGAGATCAGCTTCCTCACCTGGAATTGGGAAGAGTTCCACCTGTGGCTGGCGACCATTGCGGCACTGCTGCTCCTCGCGGTTATTGCCGCGCTGAGCGTCTACGGCGGCAGGCGAGCGATTCTGGGCGCCGCCGGGCTGATCGCCGTCCTGAACATCGCCGCCGTGCTCGCCACCACCAATCACGTCGTCAGCTACTGGGATCAGCGCTACGCCGCGACGGCCAGCCTGAAATACGAGCTTCGGGCCAATGACAAGGTCGGTGTGAACTTCCCCGAGCTCGGCTGGCGGATCTGGGTGCTGCAGGCCTTTCAATCCCGCCACGGCCTGGTGCCGATCGACCGGTTCGGCCGTTTCCCGATCCCCGCGGATCTGACCGTTGTCGTCGTCCCCTGGACTCCGGGAACGGCGCTCGCGAAGACCTGGCCGGCGGCTCCGGCGGACTGGCGCATCGTCTCGGCCCGCAAGCCCGGCTTCGGCGGCTGGGCGGCGTGGCGCCGAATGAACAGCGCCACCACACCATAACAACATCTGCGGGCCTAATCTCCAATTGGAGGAGAACCGGCAAGGCCCTGCAAATAGGCAGCCCTATACAACCCACCCTCGTATAGCCCCTAGGCATGCCTTCAACACACCGACGGCGCATCTCGGCGTGCACATATTACGGTCGCGCCACCCCATAGTGCGACATCTCAGAACCGCCAGCAGAGCGCGCCGCGGGTCACACTGCCAGGTCGGATAAATCACCCTAAACAGGCATCAATTAATGGGCCCGACCAGAGCTGACCCCGTAGTGGAACGCTATCCATGACGCTCCGTCTTCGTCATCGCTTTCGCGGCTTCATCAATGCGTCCTAACGGGACATGTAAAAGATCTTCAAAAGTGCGCTCCGTCGTCATGCTTGATCAGGATGCGGGGACCGTTAACAACGTTTCGGTCCTTGCCGCTCGGCTTGCCGACGGCTCCTACCAAGGGCTCACAGAAGAGTGGGCCGCTCCGAGCGCACCATTTGGCGTGCCCATTGCCAAGGGGGAATCAATCGCGTGTTCTACTGGATCCTGCGGCGAAGACATAAGACCAGAATCGCCGTGATCATGGCTACGTTGCTCCTGCTTGCCCTGATTCAGCCACTGGTCTCTCGGAGTACCTCCGCCTCGACGAGTAGCGCGACACGGAAGCCGATCAGCGACGGGCCCAAGCCGAGCCAGCACCAGCCCGACCGCATGGGCGGCGGCGGTGGTGGCTGCGGCAAGCACAAGTGCTGCAAGAAGAAGTGCTGCAAAAAGAAATGCTGCAAGAAGAAGTGCAAGCCGGGCCCACCAGGCCCACCTGGACCGGACGGTCCCACCGGCCCGACCGGCCCCGCCGGCGAGGACGGAGCCACCGGCCCGACAGGCGCCGATGGCCCACCCGGCCCTCCTGGTGAGGACGGCGCGACCGGCCCGACCGGCCCCGAGGGCCCGACAGGCCCGGCGGGCGCTGACGGCATCAATGGCGCGGACGGCGCGGACGGCGCGACCGGCCCGGCAGGCCCGACGGGTCCGGAAGGCCCGACCGGCCCGGAAGGCGCAGACGGCCCAACTGGCCCAACCGGCCCGACGGGCGCAGACGGCGCCGACGGCGCGGACGGCCTACCTGGCCCGACCGGCCCGACCGGCGCTGACGGCGCAACCGGCCCGACGGGCCCGGCTGGCGCGGACGGTGCGGACGGCGCGGACGGCGCGACCGGCCCGACCGGCCCCGAGGGCCCGACAGGCCCGGCTGGCGCCGACGGCATCAATGGCGCGGACGGCGCGACAGGCCCGACGGGCCCGGCCGGCGCGGACGGTGCCACCGGTCCGACCGGCCCGATGGGCGCCGACGGACAAGACGGCGCGACCGGCCCGACAGGCCCGGCGGGCGCCGATGGCCCACCCGGCCCTCCTGGTGAGGACGGCGCGACCGGCCCAACCGGCCCCGAGGGTCCGACGGGCCCGGCGGGTGCCGACGGCATCAATGGCGCGGACGGCGCGACCGGCCCGGCAGGTCCGACCGGCCCGATGGGCCCGGAAGGCGCGGCCGGTCCAACCGGCCCGGCGGGTGCAGACGGCGCCGACGGCCTACCCGGCCCGACCGGCCCGATTGGCGCAGACGGCGCAACCGGCCCGACGGGCCCGGCAGGCGCGGACGGCGCGGACGGCGCGGATGGCGCGACAGGCCCGGCAGGTCCGACCGGCCCGATGGGCCCGGAAGGCGCGGAAGGCGCTACCGGTCCGACCGGCCCCGAGGGCCCGGCGGGTGCTGACGGCATCGATGGCGCAGACGGCGCGACAGGCCCGACGGGCCCAGCCGGAGCCGATGGCGCCCCTGGCCCGACAGGCCCGGCAGGCGCCGATGGCCCGACAGGCCCAGCAGGCGCTGACGGCGCCCCTGGCCCGACGGGCCCTGCCGGCGAAGACGGCCTGATCGGCCCGACCGGCCCGGCGGGCGAGGACGGTGCCACCGGCCCAGCGGGCGCCGACGGCGCCACCGGCCCAGCCGGTCCAGCAGGCCCAGCGGGCGCCGACGGTGCGACGGGCCCAATGGGCCCGGAGGGCCCGACAGGCCCCACTGGTGCCGACGGCGTAGACGGTGAGGATGGCGCCACCGGTCCCACCGGTCCCACCGGCCCGGCGGGCGCGGACGGCGCGACTGGTCCTACGGGGCCCGCTGGTGCCGACGGCGTAGACGGTGAGGACGGCGCGACCGGTCCCACCGGCCCTGCCGGTGCCGATGGCGCGGACGGCGCGACCGGCCCCGCCGGACCGACCGGTCCCACGGGTCCAACAGGTGCCGATGGCGCGACCGGCCCGGTAGGTGCGACTGGTCCGATGGGTCTTCCTGGTGCCGATGGTGCCACCGGCCCAACGGGTCCAGCGGGAGTTGACGGCGCCGATGGCGCGACCGGCCCCGAGGGCCCTGAAGGCCCAGTGGGTCCTGCGGGCCCGACGGGTCCGGTGGGTGCCGACGGTGAGGATGGTGCCACCGGTCCCGCGGGTGCCGATGGCGCGACCGGTCCGACGGGCCCGGTGGGTGCGGACGGCCCGACTGGCCCGAGAGGTCTTCCCGGCGCAGACGGCGCGACCGGTCCGACGGGTCCTGCCGGTGCCGACGGCACCGACGGCACGACCGGTCCAACCGGTCCAACCGGTCCAGCTGGCCCGGCGGGTGCCGACGGAGCTACCGGTCCGGCTGGCCCGGCAGGTGCTGACGGTGCGACGGGTCCAGAGGGCCCGGCCGGTCCCACAGGTCCGGCAGGTGTCGACGGCGAGGACGGCACCGACGGTGCCACTGGTCCTACGGGTCCCGCTGGCGCGGACGGCGCGACCGGTCCGACCGGCCCGACGGGTCCTGCCGGTGCCGACGGCACCGACGGCACGACCGGTCCAACCGGTCCAGCCGGCCCGGCGGGTGCCGACGGAGCCACTGGTCCGGCTGGCCCGGCAGGTGCTGACGGTGCGACGGGTCCAGAGGGCCCCGGGGGTCCTGCGGGTCCCACTGGCCCGACGGGCGCTGCCGGCGAGGATGGTGCCACTGGTCCTGCGGGTGCCGATGGCGCTACCGGTCCCACGGGTCCCGCTGGTGCAGCGGGCGCTGACGGCGCGACCGGCCCCGCCGGTCCGGCTGGTGCCGACGGCGCCACTGGTCCGGCAGGCCCGGCGGGTCCGACGGGTGCCGATGGCGCAACTGGTCCGACTGGTCCGACGGGTGCTGCCGGCGAGGACGGTGCTACCGGTCCTGCGGGTGCCGATGGCGCTACCGGTCCGACTGGTCCGAGGGGTCTGCCCGGTGCTGATGGTGCTGATGGTGCCACCGGTCCGACGGGTCCTGCTGGCGCGGCGGGCGCTGACGGCGCAACCGGTCCAACCGGTCCGGCGGGTGCCGACGGCGCTACCGGTCCTGCGGGTCCGGCGGGTGCCGATGGCGCGACGGGTCCTGAGGGCCCCGAGGGTCCTGCGGGTCCGACTGGTCCGACGGGTGCTGCCGGCGAGGTTGGTGCTACTGGTCCGGCGGGTGCTGATGGCGCTACCGGTCCGGCGGGTCCTGCGGGTCCGGCAGGTGCCGATGGCGCTACCGGCCCGGCGGGCGAGGACGGCGCGACGGGGCCAGAGGGACCTGCGGGCCCGACTGGCCCAGCGGGTGAGGATGGTGCCACCGGCCCTGCGGGTGCCGATGGCGCGACTGGCCCGACTGGCCCGGTGGGCGCAGACGGTCCGACTGGCCCGAGGGGTCTGCCTGGCGCTGATGGTGCCGATGGTGCCACCGGTCCGACGGGTCCTGCTGGCGCTGCGGGCGCTGACGGCGCTACCGGTCCTGCGGGTCCGGCGGGTGCTGATGGCGCTACCGGTCCTGCGGGTCCCGCTGGTGCCGATGGTGCGACGGGTCCAGAAGGTCCGGCGGGTCCTGCGGGCCCGACGGGTGCTGATGGCGCAACTGGTCCGACTGGTCCGACGGGTGCTGCCGGCGAGGACGGTGCCACCGGCCCTGCGGGTGCTGATGGCGCTACCGGTCCGACGGGTCCTGCTGGTGCAACGGGTGCTGACGGCGCGACCGGTCCTGCGGGTCCGGCGGGTGCTGATGGCGCGACCGGCCCGACTGGCCCGGTGGGCGCAGACGGTCCGACTGGCCCGAGGGGTCTGCCCGGCGCTGATGGTGCTGATGGTGCCACCGGTCCCACCGGTCCCACTGGCCCTGCTGGCGCTGCGGGCGCCGACGGCGCAACCGGTCCTGCGGGTCCGGCGGGCGCCGATGGTGCTACCGGTCCTGCGGGTCCGACTGGTCCGACGGGTGCTGCCGGCGAGGATGGTGCCACTGGCCCTGCGGGTGCTGACGGTGCTACCGGTCCTGCGGGTCCGGCGGGTGCTGATGGCGCGACCGGCCCGACTGGCCCGGTGGGCGCAGACGGTCCGACTGGCCCGAGGGGTCTGCCCGGCGCTGATGGTGCTGATGGTGCCACCGGTCCGACGGGTCCTGCTGGCGCTGCGGGTGCTGACGGCGCAACCGGTCCTGCGGGTCCGGCGGGCGCCGATGGCGCTACCGGTCCTGCGGGTCCGACTGGTCCGACGGGTGCTGCCGGCGAGGATGGTGCCACTGGCCCTGCAGGTGCTGCCGGCGCGACCGGTCCCGCGGGTCCGGCGGGTGCTGATGGCGCGACCGGCCCGACTGGCCCGGTGGGCGCAGACGGTCCGACTGGCCCGAGGGGGCTGCCCGGCGCTGATGGCGAGGATGGTGCTACCGGTCCGACGGGTCCTGCTGGCGCGGCGGGTGCTGACGGTGCTACCGGTCCGGCGGGTCCGGCGGGTGCTGATGGCGCTACCGGTCCTGCGGGTCCCGCTGGTGCCGATGGCGCGACGGGTCCAGAGGGCCCCGAGGGTCCTGCGGGCCCGACAGGCCCGACGGGTGCTGCCGGCGAGGTTGGTGCCACTGGTCCTGCGGGTGCCGACGGCGCTACCGGTCCGACGGGTCCTGCTGGCGCGGCGGGTGCTGACGGTGCTACCGGTCCGACCGGGCCGAGGGGTCTGCCCGGCGCTGATGGCGAGGATGGTGCCACCGGTCCGACGGGTCCGGCGGGTGCCGCTGGTGCCGATGGCGCGACGGGTCCTGCGGGTCCTGCGGGTCCGACTGGTCCGACGGGTGCTGCCGGCGAGGATGGTGCCACTGGCCCCGCGGGTGCCGACGGCGCTACCGGCCCGACCGGCCCCAGGGGTCTGCCCGGTGCCGATGGCGAGGATGGTGCCACCGGTCCGACGGGTCCCGCTGGTGCAACGGGCGCTGACGGCGCGACGGGTCCAGAGGGCCCGGCGGGTCCGGCGGGTCCGACTGGTCCGACGGGTGCTGCTGGGGAGGATGGCGCTACCGGCCCTGCGGGTGCTGATGGCGCTACCGGCCCGAGGGGTCTGCCCGGTGCCGATGGCGAGGACGGCGCCACTGGGCCTACCGGTCCGGCTGGTTCCGACGGCGCGACTGGTCCGGCGGGTTCCGATGGTGCTACCGGGCCTACCGGACCCACGGGGCCTGCGAGTGAGGGGGTGACCGAGACCGTCTTCGTGGACGAGATCGTGAATATCCCAGGGAATGTCGACCTGTCTACCCAGGGCGTCGCCTACTGCCCCTTCGGCTACACCGTTACCGGGGGTGGAGCGACCATGGGCCTCACGAACCAGGGAATCCTCTCTGGCAGCGAGCCGCTCCAGAACCAGCAAGCCTGGAGCGCGTGGGGCAGATCATCGGCGGCCACCAACATGACCGTTCATGCGATCTGCATGAGGGAAACGACTGGATAGTGGTCGCATCCGGCCTCGCTCTCGAGGCGGGTACGGCCTGATCTCCAAGGTCGTCAACGCATCGAGGACGGGTCGGATCGAGTAGCTGATCACCCTTCGGTTTCGCCGGTAAGTCGGCGAGGCCGGAGGGTGATCGCGTTCCCGGTGCGGTCGCCGTCGACGGGGGCGGTGCAGGCGGGCACGAGCCTCACCTGTCCGGGTGGTTCGGACGATGCCCGGGGGAGGAGGTCGCGGACGTGTGCAGGCCGTGTGGCTGCGGGGTGTCCGGCATGTGCGGGTCCCCGGGTGCGGCGGTCGTGGGGAAGCAGATCTCGACGGAGAGGCCGCCGTCCGGAAGCGCGTGTGCGGTGATGGCGGCGCCGTGTGCCGTGGCGATGGCGCGGACGATCGAGAGGCCGAGCCCGTGGTGGCCGTCGCTGCGAGCCGTCCGTTCGCCGAGCCGCTGGAAGGGCTCGAAGAGCCGTCCGACCTGCTGCGGGGGGATTGCCGGTCCGGTATTTGCCACCGAGACGAACGCTCGCCCGGCCCTGAAGCCGGTCGCGACTTCTATGCGGCCGCCGGTCACGTTGTGGTGGACGGCGTTGTCCACGAGATTGGCGACCAGGCGTCCGGCCAGCGCCGGGTCACCCGCGGACGGGGCGGGCGCGATCCGGGTGTCGATGCGCACGCCGCGCGCGTCCGCCTCAAGGTGTGCGGAGTCGAGGGCCTGACGGGCGAGATCGGACAGGTCGAAGGGTTCCTGCCGGTCGAGGCCGCGCTCGCTGCTGGCCAGCGTGAGCAGCGCTTCCAGCAGCCGTCCCTGGTCCTTGCTGAGCGCGAGCAGCCGCTCCGAGGTCGCCCGGTACGACTCCAGCCCGGCCTCGCGGTCGGTGAGTATCTCCTCCAGGAGCGCACGCTCCAGCGTGAGCGGCGTGCGCAGCTCGTGTGCGGCGTTGGCGACGAAGCGTTTGTGGGCGTTGAGGGCGGTTTCCAGACGGCCGAGGAGGCCGTCGACGGTGTCGGCGAGGTCTTTCATCTCGTCGCGGGGTCCTGTGGCGGCGAGGCGTTCGTGCACGTTGCGGGCCGAGATCTGCTGGATCGTGGCCGTCATCGTGCGCAGGGGCCGCAGGACGCGCCCGGCGACCAGCCAGCCCAGCGCGATCGAGATCGCCACCATGACCGCGAAAGCGAACCCGAACTGCGTCAGCAGCGCGCGCAGCTGCGCGGCCCGAAGCCGCTCCAGATGCTCGCGGATCTCCGGGCCGCTGTCGTCGTAAACGATGATCACCCACTTGGAGCGGCGCATGAGCCAGTAGGTGATCGTGAGAAGGACGGCGCCGGAGATCGTGAACAGCGCGCTGTACAGGGCCGTGAGGCGCACGCGCACGGTGCGGAGCGAATGATGCGGGGGGAGGTGCGGGCTGAGCAGTTCATGAGGGCGCATGCGCGTCCCCTATCCGGTAGCCGCCCTGCTGGACGGTCTCGATCACCGGTGGCCGGCCGAGCTTGGACCGCAGCCGGTTCATCGTGGCCTTGACGGTGGTCGTGAACGGATCGGCCATCTCGTCCCACACCCGTTCCAGCAGCTCCTCGGCGGACACGACGCGGCCGCCGGCGCCGAGCAGGTACTCCAGGACCGCGAACTCCTTCGGGCTCAGCGCCAGGCGCATTCCCGCCCGGGTCGCGATCCGCTGCGCCGGGTCCAGCCGCAGGTCACCGTGGACGAAGACCGGCGGCAGCGCCGGCTGCGCCCGGCGGCCGAGCGCCCGGATCCGGGCCACCAGCTCGGCGTACGCGAACGGCTTCGGCAGGTAGTCGTCGGCGCCGAGGCTCAGGCCCGACACTCGGTCGGCGATCGTGCCGGACGCGGTCAGCATCAGGACGCGGGTGCGGCCCGCCCGGCCCACGAGCGTGCGGCACACGTCGTCGCCGTGGACGGCCGGCAGGTCCCGGTCGAGGACGACGACGTCGTAGTCCAGCAGCGAGGTCCGCTCGACGGCCGCCTCACCGTCGTGGACGACGTCGACGGCCATTCCCTCGCGGCGCAGGACTCTCGCCACGGACGCCGCGAGCTCGGCGTGATCCTCGGCCACCAGCACTCTCATCGTGTCAATCAGGTTAGCCATCGCCGCGGTCACAGCCGGGTCACAGGCGCTCTGACCGTGATGTGACCGCCCCTTCCCTAGAAATGGCCTCCAGCGCCCATCCCCTGACGCGAAGGAGACCCTGACATGCCCACGACGAAGGCGAGACGGGCCCTGGCGCCGCCGCTGGCGGCGCTCGCGATCTTCCTGCCGCTGCTGGCGGCCTGCGGGGGATCGGACGACTCGTCCGGCGGTTCGGGTGCGGCGACGGGCGGTGGCGGTGGCGGTGCCGCGGCAGGCACGGGCGGCACGGGCGGCGACCAGTACGTGAAGTACGCGCAATGCATGCGCCAGAACGGAGTCCCGAACTGGCCCGACCCCATTGACGGGACGAAGTTCCGCATGCCGAGGGCGAGCGACGGCACCCCGCTGGTCGATCCCAAAACGCCGCAGTTCAAGGCCGCGTCGCAGAAATGCAAGTCGATCGCGCCGCCGGGATGGGACGGCTCCCCGCAGGACCCGGCCGTCCAGGCCCAGATGCTGAAGTACGCGCAGTGCATGCGCAAGAACGGGGTGCCCCAGTTCCCCGACAGCGGATCGCTGGACACGAGCCGGCTCGATCCCGAATCGCCGCAGTTCAAGGCCGCGGACGAGAAATGCAAGTCGTTGCGGCCGCGGGGCGCCGGAGGATGAGCACCGAGGTCAACGAAGCGCCGTCCGGCACGCCCGCCGCCGCCGACGCTGCCGACGCCGCGCAGGGCGTCCTGGCTGCGGATCGCCGGAAGCCGCGTCGGCGCGGACGGCGGAAGGTGCTCGCTGGGACGGGGGTCCTGGTGCTGCTGGCCGCGGCGGGTGTCGCCGTCGCCGTCACGAATCCCTTCGATGACGGGAACGCCCAGCCAGCGTCCTCGACCGACGGCACCACGCTGGTGGCCGTCCGGGAAGGGCCGCTGTCCACGCAGGTGACGCAGAGCGGGACGCTCTCGTACGCGGCCCTCAGCGACGGGACCCCGTACGCCGTCGTCAACCAGGCCAAGGGCGTCTACACCTGGGTCCCCGGCGCCGGCACGGAGATCGGCTGCGGCAAGGCCCTCTACCGGGTGGACGAGAAGCCGGTGGTGCTGATCTGCGGGGGCACACCGGCTTACCGCGCCCTGTCGGTGGGCGACGAGGGCCGCGAGGTGCGCGCTCTCAACGAGAACCTCGTGAAGCTCGGGTACGCCGAGAGGTCCGAGCTCGATCCCCGCTCGGACTACTACGGGTCGGAGACGGCGGAGGCGGTCGCCGAACTGCAGGACGAACTGGGCGTCGCCGAGACCGGGAGGCTGGACCTCGGGGACGCCGTGTTCCTGCCAGGCCCGCTCCTGGTGACGAAGGCGACGGCCAAGGCCGGGACGCGGGCGGCGCCGGGAGCCCAGACGGCCCAGGCCACCTCGGCCAGACGCCAGGTGACGGTGGAACTCGACCCAGGTCAGCAGTCCCAGGTCAAGGTCGGCGACCGCGCCCAGATCACGCTTCCGGACAACAGGACGACCCCGGGCAAGGTGACCCGCATCGGGACGGTGGCGAAATCCGGTGACGAGAAGCAGGAGTCGTCCGGATCCACGATCCCGGTGTACATCACCCTCACGCGTCCCAAGGACGCGGGGAAGCTGGACGAGGCCCCGGTCCAGGTGCAGATCACGACGGACGGGGTCGAGAAGGCGCTGATCGTCCCGGTCACCGCGCTCATGGGCAGGGCCGGGGGCGGCTACGTCGTCGAGGTGGGCGACCCGGCGGGCGGCCAGGGGCGCCGGCTGGTTCCCGTGACGCTCGGCATGTTCGACAACGACAACGGGCTCGTCCAGGTATCCGGGCCCCTGTCCGTCGGCGATCACGTGGTGGTGCCGGCCTCATGAGCCCCACAAGCCCCATGAACTCCATAAGCCCCATGGGCGCGACTCGCGGTCGAGACGGCCGGGCTCCCGCGCTCGAACTGGCGGGCGTCACCAAGATCTACGGAGGGCAGCCGCCCGTGCCCGCGCTGCGGGGCGTGAGCTTCACCGTCCGGCATGGCGAACTGGTCGCCATCGTCGGGCCTTCGGGGTCGGGGAAGACGACGCTCCTGCACGTCATGGGGACGCTGGAGCGTCCCACGGACGGGTTGCTCCGGATCGACGGAGTCGACGCGGCGGGGCTCGGCGACCGGCAGCTCGCGGCCTTGCGCGCCCGCAGCATCGGGTTCGTCTTCCAGCAGTTCTTCCTGGCCGAGCACTCCACCGCCCTGGAGAACGTCGCGAACGGGCTCCTGTACGCGGGCGTCGAGGTCGGCGAGCGGCGGCGCCGTGCCGCGGACGCGCTCGACCGGGTCGGGCTCGCGCATCGCCGCGGCTTCCGTCCGACGAAGATGTCCGGGGGCGAGCGCCAGCGCGTGGCCATCGCCCGCGCGCTGGTGGGCAGGCCGGCGCTCGTCCTCGCGGACGAGCCGACGGGCAACCTCGACAGCGCCACGGGCGCCTCGATCCTCGAACTGCTCCGGGAGCTCAACGCCGAGGGCGCGACGATCGTCATGATCACGCATGACGGCGACCTGGCCGCACGGCTGCCCCGCCAGGTGCACGTCCTGGACGGACGGATCATCACCGACAGCGGCGCCGCCTCCGCCGCCGGTGCGTACAGCGGGCCCGGAGAGGTGGGATGACATGCCGATCCCGTCCCATCTCGTGCCGGCGCGGCTGCGCGCCGGAGACCAGGCCCGGGTGGCGAGCACCGGGCTGCGGGCCCGGCCGCTGCGGGCGGCGCTGTCCGCGCTCGGGATCGCGATCGGCACCACGGCGATCGTCGCGGTGCTCGGGCTGTCGGCGTCGTCGCAGGCCGGTCTGCTGGCGGAGATCGACCGGCTCGGCACGAACCTGCTGACCGCCAAGACCGGCCAGAGTTTCACCCAGGAGGCGGCGGTCATGCCGGTCGCCGCGCCCGGCCGGGTGTTGCGGCTCGGGTCCGTCGAGGAGGTCGCGCATACCGGGACGGTCGGCGACGCGAAGGTGTACCGGAGCCCGCTGATACCCCCGGTCAACACCAACGGGCTGAAGGTCCAGGCGGCGAGCCTGAACCTGCCGCGGGTGGCCGGCGCAGGCGTCGCCCACGGCCGCTGGCTCAACGAGGCGACGGCGACGCAGCCCGCCGTCGTCCTCGGCGCCGCCGCCGCGGCGCGACTGGGGATCAGCCGCGTGTATCCCGGGCAGCGAGTGTGGTTGGACGGGCAGTGGTTCTATATCGCCGGAATCCTCACCCCGGCGACGCTCGCGCCGGACGTCGACACCAGCGCCCTGGTCGGATACCCGGCCGCGCGGCGCTACCTCGGCCACACCAGCATGACTCGCGGCGAGCTGGCGGACGGCCCGCCGAGCACGCTCTACGTGCGGGCCCAGCCCGACGCGGTCGGCGCGGTGCAGTCGGTGCTCGCCCAGACCGCGAACCCGGAGGCGCCGAACGAGGTCAACGTGAGCCAGCCGTCCGACGCGCTCACCGCGCGCGCCGCCGCGAAGGGGGCGTTCAACAGCCTGTTCCTCGGGCTCGGCGTGGTGGCCCTGCTCGTCGGGGCGGTGGGGGTGGCCAACATCATGATCATCTCCGTCCTGGAACGCCGCTCGGAGATCGGCCTGCGCCGCGCGCTCGGCGCGACGCGGGGACAGATCCGCACGCAGTTCCTGTCCGAGGCGATCATGCTGGCGGTGCTCGGCGGCGTGGTCGGCGTGGCCGCCGGTGCCCTGGCCACCGCGGTCTACGCGGGCGTCAAGGGCTGGACGGTCGTCATCCCCGCCGAGGCGTGGACGGGCGGAATCGGCTCGGCCATCGTCATCGGCGCGATCGCCGGCCTGATACCCGCCCTCCGCGCCGCCCGCCTCTCACCGACCGAGGCCCTGCGAACGGCCTGACCCTAGGCCGGTGAGTCGCGGCGAACCCACACACGGCTGTAAGGAGCGCGCCCCTGGCGTCGACGAATAGGCCCTCCCAAGGAGTTGTGGAATCCTGCTGTGCCGGGTCCAGTCGTCCACGTAGCGTCGGAAGAAACCGGACCCATCGGGCGGCATCGCGGCATCGCGGCACCAGGGCGACGGAGGGCAGGCTGTGGACCCGTTCGAGCCGGGCGACCCGCGCCAGGTGGGCGACTACCGGCTGCTCGGCAGGCTCGGCGCGGGCGGCATGGGCGCGGTCTACCTCGGACGTTCGCCCGGCGGCCGGCCGGTCGCCGTCAAGGTCATCAAGGCGCGGTTCGCGGCGAACGCGCAGTTCCGCGCCCGGTTCCGGCGCGAGGTGTCCGCGGCGCTCAAGGTGACGGGGACGTTCACCGCGCCGATCCTGGACGCCGATCCCGACGCCGCGGTGCCGTGGCTGGTCACCG
Organism: Actinomadura sp. 1N219; assembly: GCF_044326405.1. Classification (NCBI taxonomy): domain Bacteria; kingdom Bacillati; phylum Actinomycetota; class Actinomycetes; order Streptosporangiales; family Thermomonosporaceae; genus Actinomadura; species Actinomadura sp. 1N219. The sequence continues at coordinate 96,143 of NZ_JBIRAY010000017.1, forward strand.
CCTACCTGCCGGGGCTGACGCTCCGGGAGGCGGTCGGGACGTTCGGCGCCCTCGCTCCGGCGCCCGCCCGCGTCCTGGCCATGGGCCTGGCCGAGGCGCTCGCCGACATCCACCGCGCCGGCCTGGCGCACCGGGACCTGAAGCCCGGCAACATCATGCTGACCGCCGACGGCCCACGGGTGATCGACTTCGGGATCGCCCGGCCGGACGACGTCACGGCGATCACGAAGGTCGGCGCCGTCCTGGGGACACCGGGATTCATGTCGCCCGAGCAGGCGTCCGGGGGTGTGGCCGGTCCGAAGAGCGACGTCTTCTCGTTCGGAGCCGTCCTGGCGTACGCGGCGACGGGGAGGGAACCGTTCGGCCTCGGCGACAGCGCCACCACACGTCGCCGCGTCATCGAGGCGCAGGCGGATCTCGGGGGCATCACCGATCCCGGGCTGGCCGGTGTGATCGTGGCGTGCCTGCGCAAGGAACCGGGGGAGCGGCCGTCCGCCGTCCAGATCCTGGACATGCTCGACCGCATCGGCCAGGACGCGCCGTGGCCGGACGAAGGCACCGGATGGTTGCCCGCCGCTCTGGCGGAAGCGATCGACCGCCGCATCGCCGAGGTCCGCCCGACGGGGCGTCCAGCGAAATCGTTGGCGGGAGACGCGGCACACGTCGTCGACCTGGAGACGGCCGACCCGCAAGACGCGCAAACCGCCGAGCCGATGGACGGACGCGATCAACCGCAGCCGCAGCCGCAGCCGCAGCCGCAGCCGAGTCGCGAACCCGCATCCGGCGATGCGCCGACAGACGCCCCGCCCACCCCGCCTTCAGGCCCATCGCCGCAGCTCAGCCGCCGGGCGTTGATCGTTTCCGCGCCGGTCGCGCTCGCCGCGTTCGGTGCGGTGGCGCTCGTCCGGGCCTGCGATACCGAGCAGCCACGCGCCGGCGCCCCGCGATCACCGAAATCCGCGTCGACGACCCCGCCCCCGCAGGGCGTCCTGCGCTGGAAGTCCAAGGTGAGCGACTACTACCCCAAGGTGTTCGCAGCGGACGGAGTGGTGGTCACGGAAGGCCAGGAAAGCGACGTCCGCGCCCTGGATGTTCAAACCGGCAAAACCCTGTGGAAGAAGCATGCGGGGAACGGGAGCCATACCTTCGGCAAGTCGGTATACCTCAGCAATCCCATACAACCGTGGATGAAGGCCGTCGAGGCCGTCTCAGGCGAGACTCGCTGGGAGCGCAACTACCGGGAGGGATTGGTGCACATGGCCGTCTCCGGGCCGGTTGCCTGCTTCGGGTACGAGGGCCCGATCAGAGCGGTGGGCGTCCGCGACGGCGACACGCGCTGGGTCGCGGACGTGTCCCCCCAGACGGGGCTGGCAGCCGACTCCGGCCTGGTCGCCGCAGTGAACAAGACTGCGGTGGTCGGGCTCGACCCGTCCAGCGGACGGAAGAGATGGACCTATCCGCTGAACCTCGGAAATTACCTGGTCTACGCATTCCTGGTCAGCGACGGTTTCGTTTTCGTCGGCGATCGGCAGGGCGTCCTGCACGCATTGCGCGCCGATGACGGAACGCTGGCCTGGCGTAAGGGAAGGGGCCCGACCTGGTTCAACGGTTCGTCGCTCCTGTCATCCGGCGGCGTGCTGTACGCCGACGGGGGATACGGCAGCGTGGTCGCCTTGAACCCAGCGACCGGCGAGGAGCGCTGGTCCCGCTTTCTTAACGCCGACAGTGAACTCGCATTGTTCGGCGGCACGCTTTTCGCCGCCTGCACCCACACCAGCACGGTGTACGCCTTGAACGCGGCCGACGGACGCATTCTGTGGACGCACAAAGCCCAGATAGACCGCGATCCCGTGATCGCGAGCACCGCGGGACTGGTCTTCCTCGGCACCCGTGAGGGCGCCGTGGAAGCCGTCGCCCCTCCGCAGCCTCCGGACGGAGCCCCCCGTGCAGGCTCTTGAGCCACACGATCCTCGGACGGTCGGTCGCTGCCGGATCCTGGCCCGGATCGGCGCGGGCGGCATGGCGATGATCTACTTCGGGCGTTCCGGGAGCGGCCGTCCCGTGGCGGTCAAGCTGATGCACGCCGAGTTCGCCCGCGAGCCGGAGTACCGGGACCGCTTCCGCCACGAGGTCGCGGCCACCCGGACCGTCAGCGGACGCTACAGCCCAGGGGTCCTGGACGCCGACCCCGACGCCGAGCTTCCCTGGCTGGCGACGCAGTTCCTGCCGTCCGTGTCGCTCAGGGAAGCGGTCGGGCTGCTCGGTCAGTTGCCGCCTGACCTGGTGTTTCCGCTGGCCGCGGGTGTCGTTGAGGCGCTGGCGTCCGTCCATGGCGCCGGGATCGTCCACCTGGACCTGAAGCCCGCGAACGTCCTGCTGACGGCCGACGGACCCCGCCTGATCGACTTCGGAATCGCCGCCGACCTACCTCCCGCCGCGACTCCGGCCGGCGCTCCGGCCGCAAGAGAACCGGCGGGCACCTGGGGTTTCATGTCACCCGAGCAGGCAGCGGGAGCACCCGTCTCTCCGGCGAGCGACGTCTACTCTTTCGGCGCGACGCTGGCATACGCCTGCACGGGAATGCCGCCGTCCGGCGAGGAACTGGACGGGATCACCGACGACCGCCTCCGGACGCTGATCTCCGACTGCCTGCGTCCCGACCCGTCCGCCCGCCCGACCATGTCCGAACTGGCCGCCGCACTGGCCCTCGCGAGCGCCGAAGACCATTCCGCCCTCCAGTTGCCGCCGATCGTGACGGCAGAGATAGACCGCCGGACGAGCGAAGCAGCAAACCCACCAGTGCCAATCCCGCCCCCTTCCTCGGCCCCGCCTGCGACCCCGCCTGCGACCCCGACTCCACGCGGATCTGTTCCGTTCCCGGGCCGGATCGTCCGCCGACGGACGCTGGCGATCTCAGGCGGGGCGTGCGCCGCGGCCTTGGCGCTGGCCTTCGCCATCCCGCCGATGTTGTCGCTGGACGACGAACCGGAAACGGCCAAGGCCGAGCCGAGCGCCGGCCCGTCCACCACCAGCTCAGCGGCCCCGGCGTCCGCCCCGACCACCCGAACGCTGGAGTTCTACATCTTCGGCACGAGCATGCTCAGATCGCTGACCACCACGGTGAACGGGCAAAGAGTGACGGTACGCAACAAACGGCTGCCCTACCGAAGGGTGGTCCAAATACCGGCAGAGCCGCAGCGCGTTGCCTGGCGGATCGACTACCGCTTTGGCGCGGGCACTTACGTCACCAAAGTGATCGTGGACGGGACCGAGCGCTCAAGCGCGGGAGGCTCCAGCGCCAGCCAGGACGTCAGCGATTCCTACAAAGGAACCGTCTGATCCCGCCGGGCCCATTTCCAGTCGGGATGATGACGCATTAACCGGTTTGATGGCCAAGTCAATTCCTGTGCCAATGTGGTCACCAACCTGTCCAGCACGTGGCGCAGAACTGCCATAACGAAGGCGATATCTATGACAGTTCACGCCACTTGTTATGCGGAGGCGACGCCAATATGCTCGCCCCGACCCGACACGGGTCGCCCGCAGTAGCTCCCAAACCTCGAACCAGAGGAGGCCCCCCGCATGCTGCGAAAGTTGAGTATCGGCGCCATGATCGGCGCCGCCGCGATCACGTTGTCGGTGGCACCGACCGCCACGGCGGCGCCGAGCAAGGCCCCGGCTCCCCGCCCGGTCCTGCAGACGACGCTGTACTACGACGACAGCCAGGCCGCCGAGTTCCAGGACGCGGTCGCCGCCGGCGTCAAGGTGTGGAACGACAACGTCCAGAACGTCAAGCTCGTCGAGGCCCAGCCCGGCGCCCGGGCGGAGATCCAGATCATCGCGGACAACGGCTGGCCGCGCGCCATCGTCGGCCCCGTCCGTCCCGGTGGACGTGTCCAGGTGTGGTTCGGCCGCCAGGCGGTCACCCAGGGGTACGACACCACCCGGATCGCCTCCCACGAACTGGGCCACAGCCTCGGCCTGCCCGACATGAAGCCCGGTCCGTGCACGTCGCTGATGTCCGGGTCCACTGCCGGGGTGCCCTGCAAGAACCCCGTCCCGAACAGCACAGAGAAGGCGCGGGTGGAGGCCAACTACCGCACTGGTGCCACCTCCAGCAGCCCCTTCGCCGGGAGCCTCGTGGTCGACGCACCGTGACCGCGCACCCGCAGGTGACCCAACACCTGCGGTAGCCCGCACACGGCTGCGACAGCCCTAGACCATGGGCGACAACGGGCCGCCACGGCGTTTTCACCGCCCCCAGAAACGCCGTGGCGTCCCGTCCGGGCAGTTAAACTACCTGCCGTTCTGGCAGTTGTAGCTGGTCATCAATGCCCGCGGCTCGTGTGGGAGGCGACCGTGCAGGGAGAAGCCGTTGTCGCGTAGGCCGTTGGGGCAGTTGGAGGCGGAGGTGCTGGCGGCGCTGGCCGGGCTCGGCGGCTCCGCCCGGACCGCTGAGCTGGTGGAACGACTCGAAGGGAACCCGGCGTACACGACGGTGAACACCATCCTGCACCGGCTGTACGAGAAGAAGCTGGTCTCGCGGACACGAGCCGGCCGCCACTACCGGTACCGGCTCGCCGTCGACGAGTCGGAACTCGTGGCGGACCGTATGCGCGAGCACCTCCGCCACGCCAGCGACCCCGGCGGTGTGCTGAACCGGTTCGTCCAGACGCTCACGGACGAGGAGGCGCGCCAGCTGCGCGGCTTCCTCGACCGGCCGGAGGACCGCGGGTGAACTGGTTCACCTTCCTGCCCCTCGCCATCATGCTGGCGCTGAGCTCGGCGCTCGGCCGGACCCGGCTGCCCCTTCATCCGTCCTGGTCGGCGCGGTTACTGGCCACGACCGGCGCGATGACGGCGGTCGCCGCGCTCGGCACCGGCGTCTTCGTCGCGATCAACTACGCGGCCACGCTCGCGCCGTCCGCCGCCGCGCACGTCCCCGAGTGGGCGCTGTTCGGAGACGACGAGCCGGTCCCGGGCCTGGTGGGAATCCCGGCGACCGTCCTGTCCGCCGCCGGGCTGCTCTTCGCGGCCCAGGCCGCCATCAGCTGGCTGGACGAACTGCGCACCGCACGAGCACAAGCCCAGGAGCCGTTGGACACCGAGGTTCCGATCGCCGTCGCGGTTCCTGGCAGGCACGGCGGAGTGCTGCTGTCGAAGGGCATGCTCCGGACGTTCACGGCCGAGGAACTCCACGTCGTCTTCCAGCACGAGTCGTCCCACCTGCGGCACCGCCACCATCGCTATGCGGCGGCCGGCGCACTGGGCGCGGCCGTGCTCCCGCCGCTCCGGCCGCTGAACGAGCGGCTGCGGCTCGCGGTGGAGCGATGGGCGGACGAGGACGCCGCGGAGGCGACCGGCGACCGCGCCCTCGTCGCCCGCACGATCGCCAAGGCCGCCCTCGCCCACCCTCCGTCCCCCGGACCGGCCACCCCGTTCGCCGAGTCCGGCGTCGTCCAGCGCGTCGAGGCACTCCTCAGCACGCCGCCGGACCGGAACACGGTCACCGGCCCGCTCCTGTTCATGGGCAACGGCTTCGTCACAAGCTCCCTCACGGCCGCCACTCTCCAACTCGACCAGGCCGCCATCTCCTGCCTCCTGGCCCTCCTAGCCCTCCGCTAAGGAAACCCCCCCACCCCCGAGACGCCACACCCACCCACCCGCCGCGCGCCCCCCACCCACCACGCGCGCCACTTGGCCTCTGGGTGCGGTTTGGCCTCTGGGGCGCGGTCAGCTGCCGGGCATGGGCCGGTGGGGTGTTGGGCCTGGTCAAGAGGTGTGCAGGTGGGGGAAGGCGGCGGGGGTCAGAGTTCGAATTCGGCTGGGTCCAGGCCCAGGGCGTAGCAGGCTTCGCGGACGATGGCCTTTTCGGAGTTGTCGAAGTTTCCGTCCGCGCCGCCGATGATGATGCCGATCTGGATCACGGCGCGTGCCTCGGCGGGCTTCTTCTTGGCCTTGCCGATGTCCTGCAGGACGGCGACCTTGCCGAAGTCGAAGTCCGCGGTCAGCTTGGACACGTTGTCGTTGAAGCGGCGCTGCAGGTCGTCCGCGGGGAAGTTCTGCAGTACCTCGTTGCTCGCGATGAGGGACGCGGTCTTCTGCCGCTCGGTCGGGTCGACGCTGCCGTCGGCGGCGGCGACCAGGGCGCACATCGCCATGCTCGCGTCCCGGAACGCCCCGCTCTTCAGGTCGTTCTTCCTGCTGAGCAGCTGCGTCTGCATGGTCTGGGTCGACTCGCGCAGCTTGTCCCAGAAAGGCATTGCTTCCTCCGCTCGTTGGTCGTCCCACCCGACACTAACGGACCTGCTACAACCGTAGTAGCCGCGACGCCGTCCCCCGAGGGCGGTGGGAGCCGAGGTAGTGCGAATGTCCATCCGCAGCTAGGGCCTGGACCACTCTCCGCCATGTGTCAGGCACCGTGTGTAGGGATACGGTGACGTTCTGCGTCCAGCACGGTGAACCTCGGGAGGAACTCATATGAGCGACAGTGCGGCATTCCGATACGGCCGTACCTTCGACCTTTTCGACGCCAACCAGAACGGAGTGATCGAGGCCGACGATCTGTCCGCGCTGGCCAGCGGCGTCGTGCAGGCGGGGAACATTTCCGTCGACTCCGCCGAGAGCCAGGCGCTCCACGCCGCGTATCGGCGTTTCTGGGAGGTCGTCACCCACTACGCCGACGCCGACTCCGACGGACGCGTCTCGCGCGAGGAATTCGTCAACGCGATGGCCGGTGGAATGAGCGCCGGCCCGCTCTTCTCCGAGAGCATCGCGAACGCGGCTGACGCGGAGTTCGCGGTCATCGACACCGACGACGACGGACAGGTCGACTTGGCCGAACTCCAGAAGTTCTTTGAGAACGCCGGCCTCGCCCCGGACGAGGCACGCCAAGCCGCGGCCGACATGGACACCGACGGAAACGGCACGATCTCCAGGGAGGAGTACCAGAGGGCCTGGATCAGGTACTACCTCGAAATCGACCCCGAAACCAAGACTTTCCTAGGCGGAATCGACTGAAGCGGCTCTCACCATTACGGGACGAACGTCTGGCCTTGAGCGGTTCCCTCGATTGCCTCGACATAGGCACGAGCCACGTCTGCGGCCGGTGTGCCGGACGAGCCGTCCATTCCCAAGTGTTCGAGAGTCTCGCGAATCCAACCCGGGCTGATGACGTTCATGCGAAGTCCGCGCGGAAGCTCATCTGCGGCGTTGCGGACAAAGCCCTCCAAGCCGGAGTTGACCAGAGCGCCCAGCGAACCATCGGCCAGCGGAGCCGCGAAGGTGCCCGCGGTGACCGTGATCGAGCCCCCGTCGCGCAGGTGACGCAGCGCCCGCCGCGCCAGCGCGACCTGCCCCAGAAGCTTGCCCTGCAGCCCTTGGACGAACTCCTCGTCCGATACAGACTCCAACGAAACCAGTGGGCCGCTGGCAGCGCAGCAGACCACGGCATCGGGATCGGGCACAGCTGTGAACAGCGCGTCCAGGGAACGCGGGTCCTCAAGGTCGACGCGGACCGGTCCACGGCGGGAAGCCCGCACCACCTCATGAGCCGGTTCCAATGCGCCCACTACAGCGCGTCCCACGGTTCCGGTCGCTCCGACAACGATCACCTTCATACCGACAAGGATGGCCCAGCGAGCCCGCAACCTGATCACCGAACCCCAGGGGCGGCAGAACGCTTCCGGCCGAGCGCCCTGTTCAACCTGCGTCAGCGCCCACTTCGGCCTGCGTCCACGGCATGGGTGATCGGACGGAGACCGGGTCGCCATCGGCAGCTTCGATGGCGACCCGGCACTCTTCTGTCCTGCGGGTTTGCGGAACTCACGGTCGTGCTCTGAGGTCAACGGCAGACCGGACGCCCAGGCGGCCCCCGCTCAGGCCAGGCGGCCCCCGCTCAGGCGGGGTGGCCCCTACTCAGGCGGGGTGGCCTCTGTTCAGACCACGTGGTCCCTGGTCAGGCCAGGTGGCGCCTGATCAGGAGGGAGGGGCGTTCAGGAGGCGGGTCGGGGTGATCCGGTCGATGTGCAGGATCGCGTCGAACGCGCCGGACAGCGAGCCGACCGTGTGGTAGTACTCGGCGTCCTTCTCGGGGACGTAGGCGGCGCTCACGGTCCGCAGCTTGGCGGGCCCGTCGAGGCGGCGCCGGACCGGCGGTGGGGCGGCGTGCCGCAGGTCGACGAGGTAGTCGGGGAGGCGCGCCGTGCCGAGGTCGCGGTCGATGAACGACTCGTGCGGGGGCGGCATCGTGTAGACGCTCGGGCCGCCCTTCTCCCAGCCGGTGAGGACGTCGCCGTGGTCGAAGACGGTGGCGATCGAGCGGTAGCGCCGTCCGTGGACGCGGCGCAGGATGCCGCCGGCCATCCGCCGCCGGGTGACGTCCGGCCCGGGGTACTCGTCGGGGAACGAGATCACCTGCTCCTCGACGCCGGCGGTGTGGGCGTTGGCGGCGCTGTAGGCGATGCGGTGGCCGGTCCGGCGGCGCCAGGTCTCGATGAAGCGGGCGATGTACCGCTCCCGGGTGTCCTGCCGGTCACCGGCGGTGGTGTAGGACTCGTACCAGCCGACGAGGGCCTGCGCGTGCTGGACGGCGTCGTCCCGCGAGACCGGCGACCGTCCGGGGCCCGCGCTGCGCACCAGGTCGAGGACGGCGCGGGCGTGCTCGATGTACGGACGCTTGAGCTCGTCGGTGAACTCGGGGTTGTTGTACCAGACCAGATGCTGCTGCGGCCCGCCGCGCATGGCGATCTCCGTCAGGTGGCGGTCCAGGTCGGCGTACCGGTGCGGCGCGACGTCCTTGACGTACGCGCGGATCTCCTCGTACAGGACCGGCCGCAGCTCCAGGATGTCGGCGCCGAGGAAGCGCACCCGGTCGTGCGGCGGACGGCCCTCGTTGAACTCCCGCATCCACGTCACTAATTCGAGGATGCCGTGGCTGCGGAGCATGAACAACGCGTCGCCCACCACCGAGGCGGCGTCGCCCGCGCCGGTGGTGACGTACCGGTCGACGGCGGTTCCGGCGGCCCAGCTCTCTTCCCAGGCGATCGTCCGGAAGCCGAGCCGCTCCACGAGGAAGCGGGCCACCCGGTGCTTGAGCGTGGTCACGGTGTGGCCGCCGTGCACCGGTTCGCCGATCCCGGCGATGCGCGCGTCGCCGATCAGGGGACGCAGCGCGCGAAGGTCGTCCAGCGGTCCTCCGGCGTCGAGGCGGGGGAGCGGCACGGCGTGCCGGTCCAGCCAGGCGCGCAGGTCGCTCGCGGCGGCGGCCGGAGCGGCGGCGCGGGCGGTCTGCGGCAGGGCCAGCCCCAGGGCCGCGGCGGTGCCGCCGGTGATCAGGGCGCGGCGAGAGGGCCCCTGGACGAGGCTCCGTCCTGGCGTCTCGCGGGTCATGTCGGCTCCTTCGGTGACGAGGTGGCGTTGGCGATGTCGGCGATCTGGTCGGCGAGGGCCTGCGGCGCGTCCAGCGGGACGAACGTCCTGGCTCCGGGGATCTCGACGAACTCGGCGTCGCCGAACGCGCCCGCCAGCCGCCTGCCGAGAGCGGGCTTGAACGCCCGGTCGGCGGTGCCCCAGGCCAGCCGGACGGGGCCGCGGAAGCCGGCGAGCCGCGTCGAGACGTCGTTCAGCTCGCCCGGGTCGACCGCCTGGAGGAACCGGGCCGCGTCCGACCGCACGCCCGCGTCGGTGAGCGACGGTTCGATCCATGAGCGGGATTGGGCCGGATCGAATCTCCGCGCGAGGAGACCGAACCCGAGCACCGAGTGGCGGAACGCGCGCAGCTTCATCGGCTGCAGGTTGAACTGGAGGCGGCGCGGGCCCTTGAGGAGCTTGAAGATCACGCTGAAGGGGAAGGGCGGGAAGGTGTCGAAGGCGTCGCAGTTGGTGAGCACCAGGCGGCCGACGCGGCTCGCGTCGGTGTCGAGGACGTACTGGCACAGCGCGCCGCCGGTGTCGTTCCCGACCAGGGTGACGTCGGTGAGGTCGAGGGCTTCGAGGAACGCCAGGATCTGCCGGGCGACGCCCCGCGGCGACTGGTCGGCGGGGCGCGGCAGCGGCCTGCGGTGCGAGCCGAGCGGCCAGTCGGGGGCGTAGGACCGGACGCCCTTCGCGGCCAGGAGGTCCGCGACGCCGGACCAGAGCGATCCGTCGACCAGGAACCCGTGGACGAAGACGACCGGCGGGGACGCGGCGTCCTCGGGTCCGGCGGCCCGGTAGCTTACGGTGCCGTGGGGCAGATCGATCATCTCCATCCGGCCCACCTCCTTTTCAAGTAACATACAACCTGCATGTATCTTACGGACAGACTGTATGAAACAACCTCGTCGAACGCAAGCAGACCGCTCGGCCACCACCCGGGCGGCCCTCGTGCGCGCCGGCCGCAGGCTCTTCGCCGAGCACGGCTTCGCCGGTGTCGGCACCGACGCGATCGTCCGTGAGGCGGACGTCAGCCGCGGCGCGCTCTACCACCATTTCGCCGACAAGACCGGCCTCTTCGTCGCCGTCCTCGACGAGCTGGAGGGCGAGGCCGCACGGCAGGTGGCGGACGCGGCGGCCACGGCCCCCGAGGGCGACTTCGGCGAGACGATGACCCGGGCCCTGCTGGCATGGCTCGACGCCTGCGAGGAGCCGGAACTGCAGCGCGTCCTGCTGGTCGACGGGCCGTCGGTGCTCGGCTGGGCCCGCTGGCGGGAGATCTGCCAGCGGCACATCCTCGGCATGGTCGAGGGCGTCCTCGCCCAGGGAATGGCCGACGGGACGGTCCGCGAACTGCCGGTCAAGGTGCTCGCCCACGCGCTGCTCGCGGTGGCGGACGAGGCCGCCCTCCTGGTCAGCGCCGCCGAGGACACGTCCGCCGCGCGACGCGACGTGATGGCCGTCGTGGGACCGATCATCGAGGCACTGAAGCCATAAACCGGCCGGACATTGCATTCGCCGATGGGCTCGCTCGTCCACACCGCACGAAAAAAGGCAGGGAGACCGCAACTCCCTGCCACTTTCAATGTATAGCGCACTGGGGGGCTTGCGGCAAGACCCGGGTCGTGCCGCAGAATCTCCGTCCGAGGCCGGCGCGCGTGGAAATCCGGGGCTCACGAATAACACGTGTGCACGGAGCGGCCGGCCGGAAAACGACCTCAGTGAATGGGCGGTTCATGATCGACGTGATCATTGCCGGGGGCGGACCGACCGGAATGATGCTGGCGAGCGAGCTGCGGCTGCACGGCGTGCGCGTGCTCGTCCTGGAGAAGGAGGCCGAGCCGACTCCGTTCGTCCGCGCGCTCGGCCTGCATGTGCGCAGCATCGAGGTGATGGAGCAGCGCGGCCTGCTGGACCGGTTTCTCGCGAACGGACGGAAGGTCCCGATCGGCGGCTTCTTCGCCGCCATTCCCAAGCCCTCGCCCGACCGGCTGGACACCACGCACCCCTACGTCCTCGGCATCCCGCAGCCCATCACCGACCGCATCCTGACGGAGCGCGCCACCGAGCTCGGCGCGGAGATCCGGCGCGGCCGCGAGCTCACCGGGCTGAGCCAGGACGATGACGGGGTCACCGTCGAACTGGCCGACGGCACCCGCCTCCGCTCGCGCTACCTCGTCGGCTGCGACGGCGGACGCAGCACAGTGCGCAAGGCGCTCGGCGTCGGGTTCCCCGGCGAGCCCACCAAGGCCGAAACCCTGCTGGGCGAAATGGAGGTGACCGAAGACCCGGTGAAGATCGCCGCCATCGTCGCGGACGTCCGCAAGACCCAATTGAGGTTCGGCGTCGGCCCGATGGCCGGGGCGTTCCGCGTCGTCGTGCCCGCCGAAGGCGTCGCCGAGGACCGCGGCACGCCGCCGACCCTGGACGAGTTCAAGCGGCAGCTGCGGGCCTACGCCGGCACCGACTTCGGCGTCCACTCGCCGCGCTGGCTGTCCCGCTTCGGCGACGCCACCCGGCAGGCCGAGCGCTACCGCGTCGGCCGCGTGCTGCTGGCCGGCGACGCGGCGCACGTCCACCCGCCTCTGGGCGGGCAGGGCCTCAACCTCGGCGTCCAGGACGCGTTCAACCTCGGCTGGAAGCTGGCCGCCGAGGTCAACGGCTGGGCGCCGGACGGGCTGCTGGACACCTACCACGCCGAACGGCACCCGGTGGCGGGCGACGTGCTGAACAACACCCGCGCGCAGACCGAGCTGATGTCCGACGAGCCGGGCTCCCGGGCGGTGCGGCGGCTCGTGTCGGAGCTGATGGACTTCGCGGAGGTGAACCGGTACCTGGTCGAGAAGATCATCGCGATCGGCGTCCGGTACGACCTCGGCGACGAGAACCCGCTCGTCGGCCGCCGGATGCGGGACGTGGCGCTGAAGCGGGCCCGCCTCTACGAGCTGACGCACAAGGGCCGCGGCCTGCTACTGGACCAGACCGGACAACTCTCGACGGCCGCCTGGACCGAACGCGTCGACCACGTAGTCGACGTCAGCGCCGACCTGCCCGCCCCCGCCATGCTCATACGCCCGGACGGCCACGTGGCCTGGACCGGCGACAACCAGCAGGACCTCCTCGACCACCTACCCCGATGGTTCGGCGCCCGCACCTGACCCCGCCACACCACGCCCCACACGAGCGCCCGCGCCCCTGCGCCTGGCCGCGCGCCGTCCGGCGGTATCTGCGTGGCGTCCGCGTGCATGAATGTCTATTTGACCCAGGGCAGCGGGCCGCGTCGCCGGTACTGATCCCGCCGCTGGGCCGCCAGGGAACGGGTCGTGGCGCACAGGAGGAAGAGCTAACGGACGTTCGCGGGCTTGCGGGCGAGGACGAGCCGGTATCGCGGGCTCCCGTCCGCGCGCTGCCCCAAGGCCTGCAAGGGAGCGGTCGTCACGGTGAATCCGGCCGCCGTCAGATCGTCGCGGACGGCGCCCAGCGGGCACGTGCGGTAGTACATGACGAACTGAGGACGCCACACCGCATTGCGAATTCGCATGACGACGTCGAATCCGAGCAGCGCCCAATACCAGGCCGAGGCGATGGGCGGCGGCGCACCGATCGGGAAGGCGAAGAGCCCTCCAGGCCGCAAGGCGCGGTACACCCCGCCGAACAGCGCGGGCCGTTCGGCGGGCAGGAAATGTCCGAGCGCCCCGAAACTGACGGCCAGGTCGAAGCCCTCGTCGAAAGGCAGGGCCCGGACGTCCGCCCGTACCCACTCGGCGTCCGGACGTGCGCTGCGCGCCTGCGCGAGCATTCCGCTGCTGAAATCGACACCGCAGATCCGGCCCTCGCACAGCGGCTGAAGGACCTCCATCCCCGCGCCGGTACCGCAGCACACGTCCAGCCCCTCACCGAAAGGCCCGAGCGGACGCAGCGCATCCGCGGTCGCGCCGAGCAGGCGGTCGGGGGTGCGGAACGGCGTGTGGTTGAATTTGGGCGCGAGCAGGTCATAAGCGTCCTCAACCGAGGACAGAGCCTGGATCGCCAATTCACGCAGAGACGGACCTTGAGCCGAGAACACCGACCAAGGCTACTTCCCGGACGGCTCCGCAGCGGCACCTGGTTAACCCGGCGCAGCGGAACTATTAGGCGGCGGTGCTGGGCTCGGTGGCGGCGCGGCGGTTGGGCGTGTCCGCCGCGGGCACGCAGGTCTGGCTCGACGACCGCTGGTTCGTCGTCGTCGGGATCCTGGACACCGTGCCGCTCGCCCCCGGCGTGGACGCGCCCTAAAGGACCTCGCGTGTGTACGTGTGGACGAAGCGCCGCTTCATCGGGCGGCCTGGATGTCGGATGATTGCCTGCACGTCGCCGATTCGCAGAGGGTTGCGCAGTTCGATGGCGTCCAGCCGCGCGGGCCGATGACGGTCAGGGGCGCACTCGGGCGAGTCGGTAGTCGGCGCCCTCTCGCCACAGCAGCCAGCCGCCCGCTGCCCAGGCCTCTCCGTCGAGTCTGGCCTCACGACCGGTCCGGACGTCGTAGACGACCGACTCGGCCTCATCCTCGTCTTGATGCGCGGCCGTGTAGACGACGATTCGATCACCAGCGGTGATCCGGCCCGCATAGGCGGTGTCCGTCGCGTGAGGCAGCGTGCGAAGGATCTTGCGCGAGCCGCCGGTGTCCCTGTTGAGCGCCGTGAGGGTTCCGCCGCCTGCCCAGGCGACCAGACGCGAGTTCGCCGCGAAAACCAAGTCCGCCGATGCTGATCCCAGCCGGGGAAGGTCGCGTACGGAGCCATCGCGCACATCGACCTGCCGAAGGTCTGCTCCCGCCCGCACGATCGCATGCGGATAAGAGAAGGCTTCCAACGTTCCGCCGACCCGATGAGTTCGGGTCTGGCCACCGCAAGAAGTCGCCACATTCAAAGCGCCGGCATTGCCGCCCCAGACAAAAGCCGGGCCATCGGCGAGGAATCGCTCTCGTCCGCCCCAGGATGCATCGAGGGTCCGGGTCGGGCCCTCGCCGCCAGGCCCCCGGCAGGAAAGCCGCTCACCATCGGGCCACAGGTACCCGGCGTCCCCGACCGCCATTGCCCAGAGGTACGCGCGAGTTGCGGGACGGGTCTCCGTAACGAGCGCAGGAATACCCCCTTGGGGGCCCGCACGCCAAATCCCGGTTGCCTGTTCACTGTTACCGCTGCTGCCTGCTTGCGGAGCCCCAAGAACTGTGCCGTTCTTGTTAAGCGCCATTGCCTCGAACGGCGATTTGCCCGGCAGATCTCTCGGGATCTCGACGATCGTGCCGGGCTCCACCATGGGGCTCAAATTCGTCCGGCCTGATGTCGTCGTCACGGTCGCGGGATCGTCCACAGGAGACTGCTCCGGGACGGCCTGCATGACCGCAACCGGAGTAAGGCCCGCGACCGCCGCAAGCGCCACGGTTCCAGCGGCCACCCTCCGCCGCCGGGCCGCCGCGCGACGCAGGATCTCGCTCCGCAGCGACGCCGGCGGATATTCGTCCTTGAACGGCGAGGTGAGCAGTTCCCCGAGCTTTCGCTCAAGCTCATCCATGTGACTCCTCCTGAGTGTCCGCGGCGGCTCGCAGTTTGGCGAGCGCACGGCACGCCTGACTCCGCACCGTGCTGGCGCTGCATCCGAGCACGATCGCGATCTGCTCGTCGCTGAACCCATCGACGTAGCGCAGCATGAGCACGGCCCGCATTCCCCTTGGCAGCCCGGCCAGCACCGCATGGGCCGAGGCAAGCGCCGTCACACCGTCCAGCTGCTGGTCATCGGCCGCCCGATCCGGCGGGTCGGCCATCAACTGCTCACGGTTGCGCCGCCTCCGGTTGATCATGAGCCGCACCATGGTCATGCGGACATAGCCCTCCGGATCGTCCTTGCGCCGCACCCGCCGCCACCCGGCGCCAGTCCTGGTCAGGGCCTCCTGGACGAGGTCCTCGGCGTCGTGCCGGTTGCCCGTGAGCGCGCAGGCGTATCGGTAGAGCGCAGGCAACCGGCTCGACACGAAGTCGTCGAACCGGGCCAGTTCCTCGTCCGACACGATGCACCTCCTAACACCCAAGGACACACGACCCCGCCCCAACGCTGCACGCCACCGAAAAGCCGAGGCTGCGTCGCCGTCACGGGCAACCGCCTACTCCACCAGGACGTCCTCGCCAGGCCCCGCCGTCGCCGCCCTCGCCTTGGCCGGCACGACAAAAGGTCGCGGCAGGACCCCGAACCCAGACATGTTCTCTCCCCAGAACAGCCGCGCCAAGCAACTTGCACATCTTTTGCAATCGCACGTCCCTAACCCATCTCGGCCAAAATCCCAAGATATTGGGGTCTGGAAGAGGGCTGTGAGTGCTAAATAAAAGCATCTCAGGTAGGCGGTGGGGTCAGGCGGGGCGGATCAGCTTTGTGTAGCCTGCTACGAACAGTGTGGCGAACGCCCATCCCAGAAATTGTGGTGCCCATCCGGCCGCCACGATCCATTGTTCTCCGTCGGACGTGGCGATGAGGTTGCACCGCGTCCGCCTCGTCGTGTTCAGCAGTGGGATGGCCAATTCGATCCCCAGTCCCACTTGGTCGACAAATTGGCAGTGGCGCGTCTGCCCGTCCTCACCCTGACCCGAGGCGCCTTCTCCGGCCGCGACCGCGGCGGGGGCGTCCGCGGGGGCGGGGGCGGGGCCGGGGCGCGGAGGCATCTGGACGGCGTCGGTCGTCTGCGCCGCCACCACGGTCAAGATCACTGTCGCGACGACGGTCAGGGCAAGGCCGACCAGGGCGCGCCAGGTCTGGTAGCCGTAGCCGAGCACGATGCGCAGGACGCGCAGGCGCAGCCGTTCGGCGCCCGACAGGCCGCGTCCGCCGGCCAGCAGGTCGTCCTGCTGGGCGATGAGCACTTTGCGGGCGTCGTCGTCCCATCCGGCGGCGGTGTAGACGTCGGCGAGCTGCCGGTAGGGCTGCGCCGCGTAGCACGCCCGGTCGCGGAGGAAGGCGACCCATTCGGCGCACGTCATGCCATGCGGGACCATCCGGTAGGTGAGCCCGTCGAGGGCGACGAGGTCGCGACCGGACGTTCCGGCCAGGTCGGGACGCATGCTGAGCGTGCGGCCGAGCGTCACCATGCGAAGGTCGACGGCGCGCCCTCCCGCACCGCCGGTCACGGTGGCGCCGTCGCAGACCAGGCTTCCGCCGATCTCGGCGCCGGTGAACCACACGACACCGTCGGGATGGGCGCCGGTGGCGCGCATGCGGGTGAGGAAGACGTCCGTCTCGGCCCGGACGCCCTCGGCGGCCAGCGCGCACATCCCCCCTCCGGTCAGGTCGGCGTCCTCCAGGCTGAGCTGACCGCGCACGGTGGCTCCGCGCAGCACGACCACCGCGGCCTCGGCTGCGTCCGGGCGGCCGCCGTCCCCGCGGCCGCGCGCCCGCAGCCCGCGCAGCAGCAGGTTGCCGCCGACGTCGGCGCGCTCGGCCAGCAGCGCCGCCCCGCCGTCGGCGGTGATCTCGGCGCCGACCAGGTCGAGATTGCCCTCGACGGTCGCGCCGACCAGCCGCACCGCCCCGGCGCCACCGCCTCCGCCTCCGCCTCCGCGGAAGCTTGCGCGCAGCAGCAGGTCCCCGTCGGAGCGCAGATCGTCGGCCAGCAGCGCGACCCGTGTCCCCGCGTTGATCCTTGCGCCGGTGAAATTGGTCTGCCCGCCGATGCGAGTTCCGTGCAGTTCCACCGGTCCCGTGCAAATGATCTCGCGTGCGTCCAGGCCGTTGTCGATGCGCGCGTCGTTCGCCTCCACTCCGGCGAGCTTGGAACGGGTCAATACCAGGCGGGGGATTCGCGCGTGGCTGATCTTGATCGGCTGCAGAACCGTGCAGTCCTCCAGGAAAAGGCCGACCCCCAGTTCCACGCCTCGCAGGTCCATGATCCCCGCCAGCCGAACGCCGTTTAGGATCACGCCGGGCTGCGGGGGCGGCTCCATGCCGTTGCGCCCCAGCAGCAGGTCGCGCAGGACGTCCGCCCGCACGACGTCGTCCCCGGCGCCTACCTGACCCCGATGTGACCCATTAGGCCCAAAAGCGGTTACCTGTCCGGATTCAATGTGCTGCACAAGGGCGTGTTCGGCCGGAAGCAAAGGCATCGGCATGCACGCATCCTAGAGGTGCAGGGCGACACATTCGTCCCACGGGTGCCTAAGGTACTCTGATCTTTCATTGTCCCCCGGAAATGATCAACTCGCGTGGCCCCCGTGGTCGGCGCCGACCGAGAAATCCGTGCGATGCTCGAATACCGCCATGATTGGCCAGGGCTGACCGCGCAGCCGGGCCACATCGTCCATCTGCCCGCGCAGATGGACGGCGTGACTCGAAGCCTGTCCGGCGAGCGCGGCACGCTGGCCGGCGTCTGGCATGCGTCCAACGCGACCAGGGTGCCGGTGGGCGTGCAGGCGCCTGCGTACTTCGGCACTTGGCACACCGCGGTGACCCTCAACGGGCTCTACATGTCGGCGCGCGGGAACGCGGGCGCGGTTCTCGGCGCGATCGACCGCAACCTGTGGCACGTCGCGGCTCGGCTCGCCCGTACCTCGGAGAACTACCACCAGGCCGAGACCGCGACGGGAGGCGATCCGCAAATACCTGGGCCCGCTCGCGCACACCGGTGTGTGGCAGCGGGAGCCGTCCTCTACCGGGTCGGTGTGGCCGCGGCTCGGCACCTCGGCACCGCCCCAGCCGATGCCTGCCCGCACCGCGCGCACGGACGTTCCACCTGCGGGCCGACCCGTCACGACGCAGCTGACAGTGCACCGAGACCGGCCGGTGGCCGAGTTCGCCGAACGGTATACGCCCCAGCAGATCGCGATGTGGCTGCGTCCTCTGAAGGAGGCCCGGGCCTGGGACGCCCACTACGCCACGTCGCGGGAGCTCTACACGGCCACCAAGACCTTGCACGCACTGGGGGACACGCTGTTCGCGCAGGCGCATCGGCTCCTCTACGCCTGGAGCGACCGTGCCTCCCCGCACGCCCAGCACAAACTCCGCCGCATCCACGCGACCACCACCGGCCTGGCGGCGTTCACCGGTGCCCTTGAGGTCGTCGAGCGGCACACGGCCGAGGCGCTGGAGCAGGTGCTCGGCGACCTGCCGCCCGGCCGCGCGCTCGTCCCCAACCGCGACCGCGACGACCGTCTGGCCCGGGCCTTCGACGACCTGACGGCCCGGTACCGCGACGTCGCCGACGGCTATCCCACCCGCCTCGCCGTCGACCTGCCCTTCGGCGGGATCGACCCGCCGGACGGACCCGTCCGGCCGACCGTCCCGGTCCCGCCGGTCCCGCCGCCCGCCACCCCTCGCCCTGAGGAGACGTCCGAGGTCTCACCCCCGGTGATAGGCGGCACACCCCAGTACCAGGCGAACATCTCGATCAACTGGTGGCTCCCCGACCCCGACCCGGCAGCCCCCCCAGTGATCGGCCTGGACCAGCCGCCACAATCCCCCTAGCCCTCGCGCCACCCGCCAGCCACCCGTTGCCCCGACCGCTTCGCAATCCCGAACCCGCGACGCCGACCGCACACCCGTCCGCACGCGCCACTGCGCCGAACCCCCGCAGCGCGCCACGCTGTCGCTTCGCGCAGGACGAACCCCATGTCGGACGCCCCGGCACCAATTTGATCTGGACGCCGGCCAGCACCAGGGCGGCGCTGACGACGATGGCGAGGGACGGGGAGACGGGTGCTCACCCCGGAACCTTGCCAACAGCGTCTGAGGACCTCCACTCCCGCCGCCGCACCCCGCTTTGGCCGGACGCGCCCGAGGACACCGGATGGTCGCTCGGGACCGACCTCGCCTCCCTCCGCGAACTCGTCGCCTACTCCTCGGACGGGTTCGACCGGCCGGCGTTCATGCGACCAATCCGGTTCAGGTGACTGAGAGACATGATTGCGCACATCACGGGGGCCTACGTGATCTTCAGCTCCCGTGACGTCCGGGCCGCGGAGTCGCCGTCGCAGAGGATTTTCTGGCCGGTGTAGATCTGCGTAGTGGAGCACTTCTCGTCGTCGGTCACCGTGAGCGTGACCCGGTAGACGCCGGGTTCGGCGTATTCGTGCACGGGCCGAGGCCCCGCGTCGCCGACCCGCGTGCCGTCGCCGAAGTCCCAGTCGAAGCGGGCGACCCGGCCGTCGCGGTCGGACGAGGCGGTCGCGTCGAAACGAGCGGTCGTGCCGTCCTGGACGGTGCTGAACGCGGCGCCGGGGGCGGCGTTGGGCAGGAAGGTCACCGCCTGGAAGGCCGGATCCTGCCCGGTGGTGGGGATGTCGGGCCCGCGCCGGTCGAGCGTGCCGTTGCGCGCGACGCGGAAGACGGTGATGCCGCTACTGAGATGGCTCGACACGACGAGATGCCGTCCGTCCGGGGTCGGCGACAGACTGGACGGGGCCTGCCCGGCGCGGAATCGGCCGCCGGGCACCAGGGTGAGCCGGCCATCGGCGGCGATGGAGAATCCGAGGACGAATCCCTGGAATTCCGGGTCGTGCGACCCGCCGGCCGAGGCGTAGAGATTTCGGCCGTCGGGCGTGATCGCGACGTCGGTCGGAAGTTCGAAGGCCGGGAACGGGCTTCCAGGGATCGCGGTGAGTCGTCCATCAGCGCCGACGGCGAAGCCGGACACCGAGTTCGACCGGTGGTTGGCAACATAAAGGAAGCGGCCGTCGGGAGTGACCCCAATCCCGGTGGCGGCGGCGCCCACCGAAACGGGCTCGCCAATCGGACGTATTGCGCCGTCGACTCGGCGCTCGTAAACCGTCAGTACGTCGGGTTCGCTGTCGGACGGCAGGCCGTGGCTGACGAACAGCAAGCGGCCGTTGGGGGAGACGGCAACCCCTCGCGGGTTCGCCACGGGTACGGTCACCGGATCCCCCAGCGGCCGGACGGAACCGTCTCCGGCGATCTGGAAGATCTCGACCACATTCCGGAGGAGGCCGGTGATGTACAGGGTGCGCCCGTCCGGCGCGATGGCGATGCCGAACGGCTCGGTGTCGTGCAGCGGCGTCGAGGCAGTGCGGGTCAGACCTCCGTCGTCACCGACGGCGAACGTGGTGAGCTGCGGCGCCGAACCGGCGGTCATGCCCGCCACATAAGCGTGTCGCCCGTCAGGAGTGAGCACGAGGCCGCGCAGCTTGCTACCGGCCTCTACCAGAGGGCCGGTCAACTCGGCCTGCCCGTCCCGGGTCATGGCGAAGACGGAGATCCCAGGGGGCGGACCGACATCGCTGCCCGGCCGCGGGCCGAAGTTGGTGACATACAGCGGACGAGTGAGCGTTTCATCGGCAGTGGCAACTGCGGTGGGCACAAGTGACAGCGCAAGGACCAGCGCCATCGCGATCAATCGTCGCATGTGACATTCTCCGTGACGTCGAATCCCTCACCTACCACCACGGCCATACCGATGGCACGGTTCAATTTCAGACCAGAAAACCCCCATTCGCCGTCCCTCCAGCAACGTTGGACTGGCGTGTCTGATCGTTCAGCTCTCGAAGCCACGAGCCCCCACTCAACGACAACAGCAGCCGAGGCGCCTAACGCGTTATGAAGAAGGGACCGGCCGGGCGCCCAGGTCAGGACGCTCAAAGAGTCCCGGGACCGGCCACCTCGCCACGATCACATGGTGGCGCCCGGAATCATGCCAACTGGTGGACGCCGGAAACAGTGATCAAATCCCTCTTGATCAGTGATCGACAAAAGGCATGTCCTCCTGATCGCCACCTTCAGCCACTGGCGATCCCCGTCACGGCCGCTGTCATTCCCCTCCGCTCAACAGAAGGATCATCGAATGACCCAAAGTCAACGATGTGCAAGAGGGACCTGATGGCCGAGGCAACCACCCCGCATCGAAAGCCTGCCCTGTTAACGCGCCCACTGAAGGTCGCTCCTCCGTTCAGGCCGACGCCGAACGGTGCCGCGAGAACGTCGACCACCAAGGCCGTCTCCAGGACCGGCCGGAGCAGTCACTGTCGCGGCGCGACGTCCCGCTGCGCGAGACCGTCTACCGGATGCTGTGCGAGACCGCTGCCCCCGCCACCGAGATCCTGTCCCTCAGCGTCAAGGACCTGACCTCAGAGAAACCGGGGCGGCGGCCCGCTCACCTCCAGGGGCGTCGACACTGAAGTCGAAACCGAATGGGTGTGCCGGGACCATGTCACCGCTCCGCCTCTGACCCGCCTGCTCCTCCCGGGAGCGGTCCCCGTGGGACCGCTATGGGAACGAACAAGCGCAGCCCGCCGCGTAGAGCTGCCCATAGAGGCACATCCAGAGGCACTTCTCGGTGAGCCCAGACGGACGTCCATCCTGGTCAGGGGCGGTTCATGTGGTGGGAAGGGCGCCTCCGGCAGGATTCGAACCTGCGACACCCGCTTTAGGAGAGCGGTGCTCTATCCCCTGAGCTACGGAGGCGTGTCGTCGCTTGCGGCAAGAGCGTAGCGGACGGCCCCTCCAGGGTAGGGGACGGGGAGTGTTGAGCGCTCCTTCTTATGGGGGCTCCCGCCTCTAGGCCGGGTGGGGGCGGTGTGGGTACGCTTCGGTGCCGTGACGGGTCGGCATCGCGGTGAGCCGAAGGAATGGGCTGCCGAGGACGAGGTGGAAGAGCGGTCGTCCCGGGGTGTGCGGATCGGCGTCGTCGCCGGTGCCTTTGCGGTGCCCGTCGTGCTGGCCTCGTTGGTCGCGTTCGGGTTGCGGGACGAGCCGGTGCGGGAGCGGCCGGGGACGGTGGGGTCGGCGCGGAGCGCTACCCCGGCTGTGACGCCCGGGGAGCCGACGTACGGGGAGTACGTGCCGCCTGAAGCGGAGCCGCAGGCGGGGACGAAGGCTCCCAAGCGGGCGCCCGCGCAGGAGGCGGTGCCGCGGAAGAGCAGGACTCCCAAGCCGTCGCCGTCCTTCAGGACGCGGCGGCCGTGCCCGCCGGGCTGGGAGGACGTCTGGTGGATGCACCGGTGGTGCGAACCGCAGCATGCTCACCGTGGCCGCTGAACCGATTACGCACAGGTCATCGTAGAACCTGTAGTAGCGTTCTGCCGCTGTTCCGCATTTGGGCATCAGGAGGAAAACCACCGTGCCGAATCCCCGGTCGGCGGCGCTGACCGCGGTCTTCCTGGTGATGACGATGATCTCACCGCATGGCGCCGCCACGGCTGCCGAGGGTCGGGTCGATCCTCTGGAGTCGCTGCGCCGTGAAGCGTCGAAGGCCCGGGCCGAACTCGAGAAGGCCACGAAGCGGATGGAGGGCCGGAAGAAGGACCTGGCCGCTTCACAGGTCAAGCTGCGGGACACCCTGAAGGATCTGGCGGCGGCCGAGGCCGAGCTGAACGAGATCCGGGAGCCGCTGGCGAGGCTGGCGAACACGTCGTACCAGCAGCGGGGGGCCGCCGGGTCGATGTCGATCTTCGGTGGCGGTGATCCGGGGCAGGCGCTGCGGTCGACGGCGGACGTCACGTTGCTCGCCCAGACGCAGAAGGCGCTCGTGGACCGTGCCGACGATCTGCAGGAGCGGCGGAAGCGGCTCGCCACGACCGCTCAGGACCTGCAGTCGCGCAACGCGGTCGAGCAGACCCGCCTGCAGCAGGAGGTCGACGGGCTGAAGAGCAAGTCGGCGCAGCTGACCGAGCAGCTCAACGCGATGCTCGACAAGCTCGCGGTGAGCCGCCTCAAGCGGTTCCAGCTCGGCTGTGACAAGGGCCTTTCGAGCGATGCGAAGCAGTTCCCGAACGGGCTGATCCCGTCGAAGTACCTGTGCGTCCTGCCGCAGAAGGGACACAAGCTGCGGGCGGACGCGGCGCAGGCCTTCTACAAGCTGAACGCGGCGTACAAGAGCCGGTTCGGCCGCGACATGTGCGTCACGGACGCGTACCGGAACCTGTCGGAACAGCACCGGATCTACGCGCAGAGGCCGGGCTTCGCCGCCGTCCCCGGGACGAGCAACCACGGCAAGGGCCAGGCCGTCGATCTGTGCGGCGGGGTGCAGAACTCCGGGTCCGTCCAGTTCAACTGGCTGGAGGCCAAGGCCGGGAAGTACGGCTGGATCCATCCGGCGTGGGCGTACAGCAGCCCGTTCGAGCCGTGGCACTGGGAGTACGGCACCGAGAACGACGAATGACGCTGAGGTCGTTCGCCGCCTCGGCCCCGTATCTCCTGCTGTGATCGTCGGACGGCTGACCGTGCGGTCTCGTCCTGCGCGGCTGCTCGGGGGTTCGGTCTAGAGCGGGGCTTCAGTGGCGGGGACGACCTCGACGGTGCAGTGGCGGCAGCGGCTGGCCTTGATCGGGATCTCGCCGAGGCACTGCGGGCATTCGCGTTCGGTGGCCTCCTTGCCCCGGTCCATCCGCTCGATCAGCTTGGTCGTCGGGAGCACCACCAGGAAGTAGACGATCACGGCCGTGATCGTGAAGGCGATCGCGGACGTGACGAAGATCCCGTACGGGAACGCGGTGCCGTTGATCGTGACGGACAGCCGGGTGTAGTCGGGCTTGCCGCCGATCAGCGCGATCAGCGGGGTGATGAACGAGTTCGCGAAGTCCTTGACGAGGCCGGCGAAGGCGGCGCCGACGACGAACGCGACCGCGAGATCGATGAGGTTCCCGCGGAACAGGAACTTCTTGAATCCACTCATGTCGAGTCTCCGGGGATGTCGGGGGTGCGCATACGGATCTGCGCAGGAACGGCTACGGATCGTAATGAAACCGTCCGGCATTCGCCAAGTCAGGACAGAAACGATCTATGACGTGCGGACTTACGGACGCGACGCCGCACCAGTCAGAGACCGATGACCGTCAGAGCCAGGGACCGCCGGCGCCCGCCAGCGCAGCGGCCTGGGCGAGGCCGATGGCCGGGACGATCAGTGCGCCTCTCCCGCGCGTCGTCCTTCTTGCGGGTGTGGCGAGGGTGGTGGTCAGAGGCGGGTCATCGTCAGGAAGAGGGGCCGCTGGCGCCCGCCAGTGCGGCCGCTTGGGCTCGGTCCGGTGGGCGAGAGGACAGGTCCGCCCTGCTGTGTGTGTCGTCCCTCTGCGGGTGTGGTGCGGCGTTTCGTCAGTGGCGGGTGATTGCCAGAGATTGGGGCCGCTGGCGTGCGCTGGTGCGGCCGCTTGGGTTCGGTCCGGTGGGCGAGAGGACAGGTCCGCCCTGCTGTGTGTGTCGTCCCTCTGCGGGTGTGGTGCGGCGTTTCGTCAGAGGCGGGTGACTGTCAGAGATAGGGGCCGCGGCCGCTGGCGTGCGCTAGTGCGGCGGGGTGGGTTCGGTTGGTCGCCGGGTCGATCAGTGCACCCTGCGCGCCGTCCCTCACGGGTGTTAGAGGGCGGTGATGGTCAGGGATAGGGGGCCGTTGGCGCCTGCTAGTGCGGCGGCCTGGGCTCGGTCGGTGGCTAGGACGATCAGCGCTCCGCTGTCTTGTGTGCCGTCCTCGGCCGGGGGTGGGACGGCTACGACGGGGACCGACGAGACCACTATTCGCGCCGGGCCTTGATGTTGTGTCGCTTCGAGCGGGTCGGACGCGGACCGGGTGGTCAGGACGTCGATGTGGTCGCCGGGGTGGAGGAGGCGGGCCGCGTCCGCGTCGGCCATGCGGACGGGGGTGGCGACCGTGCCGGGGCCGTAGCCGCGGAGGAGGGCGGCGCCGACGACGCGGGCGTCGGTGAGGGGTTCGCCTCGGCGCATGGGCCCGGCGAGGGTGCGGCCTGCGGCGCGCGAGCGGAGGGCGCCCGAGGGGACGGAGCCCGGAGGGAGGTTCACCGGGCGCAGGTCGGACGGGGTGAGCGTCCTTCCGGCCGGGAGGTCGCGGGCGGCGGCGAGGACGCGGACGGACGGCGGCGGTGCGGGGCGCAGAGCCAGGAGGGCGAGCCCGGCGGCGGCCGCGGCGAGCAGTGCCGCCAGCGGCCGTCGCAGGCGGCTTAAACGGACGTTCACGGGAGCTCCAGGGGCAGCTGGATGCCGTCCAGGACGTTCGGGCACGGGCATGAGCGGCCGGACGGCAGCGCCTTGACGATGTCGGCGACGACGGTGCGGAGGCGGCCGATGTTCTCGCCGAAGACGCGGAGCACCTCCTCCATCGTGACGCCCTCGCCCTCCTCGATGCCCGCGTCGAGGTCGGTGACGAGGCACAGCGGGGTGTAGCAGAGCGCCAGCTCGCGGGCCAGGACGGCCTCGGGGTGGCCGGTCATCCCGATCAGCGTCCAGCCCTGGGAGGCGAACCACTGGGATTCGGCCCGGGTCGAGAAGCGCGGCCCCTCGATGACGACGAGGGTGCCGCGGTCGACGGGATCCCAGCCGGCGGTGCGGGCCGACGTCACGGCGATGCCGCGGCCGACCGGGCAGTACGGGTCGGAGAAGGAGACATGGACCGCGGCGCCGTCGTCGTAGTAGGTCTGCTCCCGTCCGGACGTGCGGTCGGCGAGCTGGTCGGGCACGGCGAGCGTGCCTGGGCCGTAGTCGGGGGTGAGCGAGCCGACCGCGCTCGGGGCCAGCACCTGCCGGACGCCGAGGGAGCGCAGCGCCCACAGGTTGGCCCGGTAGGGGATCTTGTGCGGCGGGAACCGGTGGTCGCGGCCGTGCCGCGGGACGAAGGCGACGCGGCGGCCCGCGAGTTCGCCGACGGCGACGGTGTCGCTGGGAGGGCCGTACGGGGTCTCGACCCGCACCTCCTCGACGTCGTCGAGGAACGAGTAGAACCCGGAGCCGCCGATGACCCCGATCTCGGCGGCGGGCTGGGAACCGGAAGGCTGAGTGGACATGGCGCCGACATTAGCCACCCCGCCGCGGCCCCGGGAGACCGTCCGCCAATTGTGGATAACCATGGAGAAGGGGCCCGGCCTGAGCCGGGCCCCTTCCCTTCCCCGTCCCGGCCGAAGCCGGGGGTCTGCGCACGTCAGCCGGTCCGCCACCGGGGTGTGCGCCGGCCGTCCGCGCGGGCTAGCCGACCGGGTCGAGGACCTTGGGCCGCTCGGCGGGCGACGGTTCCTCCTTGGCCAGGCGGCCCGGCGTCCAGATCCGCCGGCCGATGTCGTACGACAGCGCCGGGAGCAGCAGGGACCGGACGATCAGGGTGTCGAGGAGGACGCCGAACGCCACCGCGAAGCCCATCTCGACCATGAACACCAGCGGCAGCGTGACCATGGACGCGAACGTCGCCGCCAGGACCAGCCCCGCCGAGGTGATCACGCCGCCGGTGACGGTGAGGCCGCGCTGGATGCCGCGGCGGGTCCCGAGGGTCTGCGACTCCTCCCGGACGCGGTGCATCAGGAAGATGTTGTAGTCGACCCCCAGCGCCACCAGGAAGATGAACGCCAGGAGCGGGAATCCGGCGTCGGTGCCCTCGAAGCCGAAGACGTGCTCGAAGATCAGCGCGCAGGCGCCGAGCGAGGCGAGGAACGACAGCACCACGGTGCCCATCATCAGCAGCGGCGCGACGACCGCCCGCAGCAGCGCGATGAGGATCAGGAACACCACGCCCAGCACGATCGGGATGATCACCTGGTTGTCGCGGGTGGAGGCCCGTTTGATGTCGAGATACGTCGCGGTGGTGCCGCCGACCTTGGCGTCCGCGGACGGGACGGCGTGCGCCGCCGCCCGCAGCCGGTCGATGGTCGAGCGCGCCGCCTCGCTGTCGGCCGGGTCCTTCAGCGTCGCCTCATACTTGACCAGGCCGTTCGCCGTGGCGGCCGGGCCGAGTTCGGCGACGCCCGGCGTCCCGCGGACGGTCTCGGCGATCCGGTCGGACGCCGACGCCTGGCCGATCACGACGGCCGGCGACCCCGATCCGGCGGCGAAGTGCCGGGCGACGACCTCGGACCCCTGGATGGAGTCGGGACGTCCGGTGAACTGCCCCGCGTCGGACAGTCCGTCTGCCTTGAGCGAGCCCAGGCCGAGGGTGAGGGCGATCAGTCCCAGCATGGTGGCGGCCCAGAGCGCGCGCGGGCGCCTGGCGACCAGAGCGGCGATGCGGCTCCAGATGCCGTGCTCCGCCTCGTACGCCTCCGGCTGCAGGTACTTGGCGTCGTACCGGGGGATCAGCGGCCAGAATAGCCAGCGGCCGAAGATGACGAGGAGGGCGGGCAGGAGGGTGGTCATGGCGCCGAGTGCGGTGAGGACGCCCGCGGCGGCAACGGGACCCATGCCCGCAGTGGAGTTCATCTCGGCGAGCAGGAGGCACAGCAGCCCGACCGCGACGGTGGCGGCGGACGCTATGAGCGCGGGCGCGGCGCGATGCAGCGCGTACGCCATCGCTTCGTGCCGGTCCTCGTGCCTATGCAGTTCCTCCCGATATCGCGCGACGAGCAGTAGCGCGTAGTCCGTTGCTACACCGAAGACGAGGACGGTCAGGATTCCGGAACTCTGGCCGTTGACGGTGAGGTCCCCGTACTTGGCGAGCAGATAAACCAGCGACTGGGCCAGCCCAAGGGCGAAGAGGGCGCTCAGGACAGGGACGAACCACAGAACCGGGCTGCGGTAGATGATGAGCAGCAGGACGATGACGACGCTGCCCGCGGCCATGAGCAGGAAGCCGTCGATGGTCTCGAAGACCTTGAACTGGTCGGCGCCCATGCCGGCGGGTCCGGTGACGTGTGCGGTCAGTCCGGGCGGTCCGCGCTTGGATACGTCGCGTGCCTCGTCTACTGCCTTGGTGATGTCCTCGTCGGTGAGGGGCACGAACGTCTGGAGGGCTTTGCCGTCCTTGGACGGGAACGGGCCC
The DNA here is from genome assembly GCF_044326405.1 of Actinomadura sp. 1N219. Taxonomy (NCBI): domain Bacteria; kingdom Bacillati; phylum Actinomycetota; class Actinomycetes; order Streptosporangiales; family Thermomonosporaceae; genus Actinomadura; species Actinomadura sp. 1N219. Next base: position 124,269 of record NZ_JBIRAY010000017.1, read on the forward strand.
TGCACCTTCTGCGCGCCGGGCAGTTTCTGGAAGGCGGAGACGTCCGCGGCGGCCTTCGCGCGGTCCTGCGCGGTGATTCCGCCGGAACGCTCGTAGACGATGACCGCGGGCATCGTCTCGTCCTTGCGGAACTGTTCCTCCAGCTCGACGACCTGCGTGGATTCGGCTCCGCCGGGGAGCCAGGACGCCGCGTCGTTCTTCTCGACGTCGCCGAGCCTGCCGGCCAGCGGGCCGAGGGCGAGCAGCAGGACGATCCACAAGGCCAGGACGGCCCACTTGGTGCGCCGGCCGGCGATGAGTCCGGCCAGGCGCTGGGTCCGTGACCTGGGGGGAGCCGGGCTGTGTTCGCTCATGTACCTCTCCTGTGCATCCTGCGGTCGAGATATGTCGCGTTCGCCCAGAGTGTCTCGAATGCCGAGACATGTCAAGTACTATCGCGAAATTCCGCTACCGCTTGGGCAAGCTTCTCTGATCTAGAGTCTCTCTGAAGACGAGAGTCTTGTCAACTGAGGAGAGGGTGCATGCCGATCGCCTCCCACGCACTCAATCGTCGCGAGAAGGCACCGCGAGCGCGTCCGGCATTAGGCGGGACCTGGGCTACCCCGGCTGAGGCATGAGCCGACCCGCGGCTACCTCTTGAGATGTAGAAACGGAGGGTCGGCACAGGTCCTGAATAGGAGACCCACCTCCGCCTCACCGGCACCGGCGTCCGCTGACCTGGGAGGACGCCCGCCGCCGACGAGCCGCGCACGCGCGCTGACGTGCACGAGCCTCAGCGCTCACGTGGGCGTGCGCTGGCGTGGGGATGTGAGGGCGGCGCTGAGCTGCGCGGAGGCGGCGCTGGCGTGGAGCGCCAAGCGCCTATATGACCCGGGCGGCGCTTACGTGGGTGGACGCCAGGCGCTTACATGGGGTGCGCTGGGGCTGGCGTGGGCTGGCGTGGGCTGGCGTGGGCTGGCGTGGGCGGGCGTGGGCGGGCGTCAGGCGTGGGCGTGGGGTGGGGGCGTTGAGTGGGCCGTGCACTGGGGTTGGCGTGGGTGCGCGTCGAGGGGGTGGGTGGGCATGGCTGAACCGGGGGTCCGTGCGGCCGGATCTGGCCGGTGGAGCCCCCGGTTTGGAGACGCGGAGTCGGGTCCGGGCCGTGGAAGGTCAGGCGACCTTTTCGGAGGACGAAGACGACGACGTGCTGGAGGACGACGAGTCGCCCCCAGACGACGAAGAGGAAGACGAGGACGACGACGTGTCCGACTTGGACGAGTCGCCGCTGGAGGACGAACCGCCGGAGGAGCCGTTGGACGAGGCGCCCGCGGTGGCGGTCTTCCCAGAGCCGCGGCTGTCGGTGCGGTAGAAACCGGACCCCTTGAAGATGATCCCCGCGGCGGAGAAGACCTTGCGAAGCTTGCCGTTGCACGCGGGGCACTCGGTCAGCGCGTCGTCGCTGAACTTCTGCACGATCTCAAGAGGCTCGCCGCACTCGGTGCAAACGTACTGATACGTCGGCACGGTTCCTCCTCGCTGACTCAACCCGGCAGACCCGGACTGGCACTCACTTTAGACGACTGCTAATGGTACCGATGATTGGAACAGGATTCGCCCCCGGTCTGTTCCCTGACCCGTCATCAGCTGACAGGGCAGGGAAGAGCCTGGTCACGGAAACGCACCGTCACGCGCCCGTTTCGCCGAACCAGCCTGCCAGTCGTCCCTTCCGGCTTACTGCGCGCAGTCGGCGCTCAGTGGCGTCGCGCACGGCGTCGGTGGTCACGACCAGGAGGGTGTCACCCGCTTGCAGAGGCGTGGTGGGTTCCGGGACGAAGCTGGACCCGTTCCGCACGACAAGTGTGACGGACGCGCCGTGCGGCAGCCGCAGCTCGAATATCTCCACGCCGTTCAGCATGGAGTCGAGCGGTATCCGCACCTCCAGCAGGTCGGCGTGCAGTTCCTCCAGGGGCGCGGCTTCCACGTCCAGTTCCCGTGTCTGCTCGTCGCTCTTCAGCCGGCACAGGCGCGCCGCCAGCGGCAGTGTGGGGCCTTGCAGGAGGGTGAACACCACGACGATGTTGAAGACGATCGCGAACAGACGGTCGGCACTCTCGACGTGCTCCACCATCGGAATGGTCGCGAGGACGATCGGGACGGCGCCGCGCAGACCCGCCCAGGACGCGAACATCTTCTCGCCCCACGACAGCTTGAATCCGATCGTGGACAGCACGATCGACACGGGACGTGCGATCAGCAGCAAAACGAACCCGACCACGAGCGCGGGCACGATCTGGGCGGGCAGCTCACTGGGGGAGGCCAGCAGACCCAGCATCACGAACAGCCCGATCTGGGCGAGCCAGCCGACGCCTTCGGCAAAACCTCGGGTGGCTGGACGGTGCGGTAGCCGAGCGTTGCCCAAGACCAGGGCGCTGACGTACACGGCAAGGAACCCGCTGGAATGCAGTAGCGACGCTGCCCCGTACGCGCCGACCGACAGCGACAGCACTGCGATGGGGTAGAGGCCGGACGCGGGCAGCGCGATGCGGCGCAGCCCCTGCGCGCCCAGCCAGCCGATGGCGAATCCGACGATGCCGCCCGCGATCAGCTCGTACAGCATCACGCCGAGGAGCTGGGTGAGGTTGGGCATGCCGGTGTGCGCGCTGAGCGTCACCACGATGATCACGACGGGTGCGTCGTTGAAGCCGGACTCGGCCTCCAGCAGCCCGCTCAGCCGGGACGGCAGCGGCAGCCGCCGCAGCACCGAGAACACGGCGGCGGCGTCGGTGGGGGCGAGCACGGCGGCGAGCAGGAACGCGGGCCGCCAGTCCAGGCCGACCAGCCACATGGCGGCGAGCCCGACCACGACGATGCTGATCAGCGTGCCGATGGTGGAGACGACGAGCGCGGCGGGCACCGAGGGCCTGACGTGCCGCCAGCTGGTGGTGACGCCGCCCTCCGCGAGGATCAGGACGAGGGCCGCGAGGCCGAGCGTCTCGGCGAGCTCGACGTCGTCGAACTGGATGTGCGCGGGGCCGGACTCGCCGATGAGCAGGCCGAGGCCCATGTAGGCCAGGAGGGTCGGCAGGCCGGCCTTGTGCGACAGCCTGACCGCGACGATGGCGCTGAGTACGAGCGTGGCCCCGAGGAGTAGCCAGATGTCGAGATGCACATCCCACCCTTCGGGGTCGTCAAACTTGATCGTTTAGGAATCCTACAGATTCACCGGCCGATCGCACATTTGCGGTTGAGGGACGGTATGTCGGAAACGCTGACTATCGCCGTCTGACCTGCGGATTTACCCCGTTGACGACGTTCCGCACGTCGCGTCCCTGGACGGCCGCGGTCACGTTGTCGCGCACCAGCGTCACGAGGTTCATCTGCGACTGGACGGACGTCCCAGCCGCGTGCGGTGAGAGCAGCACATCCTCGTGGGAACGCAGCGGATGGTCTGGTGCCAACGGTTCCTCGTCGTATACGTCCAGGGCCGCACCCGCCAGCCGTCCGGATTTCAGAGCGTCAAGTACCGCGTTGTCAGGTGCGATACCGCCGCGGGCCACGTTCACCAGCAACGCGTTGTCCGGCAGTAGGGCGAGACGTTCGGGGCCGATCAGGCCCTTGGTCTCGTCTGTCAGCGGCAGGGCGAGGATGAGGATGTCGGACGTCGCCAACAGGTCGTCCAGTTCGCGATACGTGGCCGCCGCCTCTGGACGCTTCCGCCTCGTCCAGTACGACACCTTGCAGCCGAGTGCCGCGAACAGCCGTGCCGTCTCCGCGCCTATCGCACCGAAGCCGACGATGCCGATCCGCTGCGTGTGGATCTCTAGCGGCCGTCGCGCGGCCATTTCCATCTGCGGCCACCCGCCCGCACGTACAGACCGGTCGCCCCAGGCGAGGTTGCGGCAGAGCGTAAGCGCCGCGCCCACCGCCCACTCGGAGACGCTGCGCGCGTTGAATCCCGCTGCGTTGGCCAAGGGCACCTCCGCAGCGGTCAGCCCGGCGACGTCGATACTGTCCGTCCCCACTGCGGGCATCTGGACGAACGCCAGACGCGGCGCGGCCGCCAGAGCCTCGGCGTCCAGCGCGAGCCGCCCCGTGAAATCGCCGATCACGATGTCGGCGTCGGCGACGGCGGCGAGCAGGCCGGCGCGGTCTCTGGTCTGGGGAAACGTCATCTCGACGGCGTCGCCCAGCGGCGCGAAAAGCCCCCGGACGACGTCCTCCCCGATCGGGGGCAGGGACAGGATCCGCCACGGCGCCGTCATTGCGAACCTCCCGTTTTGGCCAGCGATGTCGGATCACAGCCACTTCGACCGCGAGGCGCGACCTTCGTCCGCGAGACGCGACGTCGGTGACCGCCGCGAAACGGCGACTCAGGCCGTGATCTTCCGTCCTGCAACCCTAGAGGCCGCGATCAAGGGCCGATCAGCCGAGGCGCACCAGGCCCTCGGACGGCGTGACGGCGGCGCGGACGCGCTGGTCATGCGGTTCCGACGGCAGGTTCGGCACCAGCTCCCCGTCGTACAGGAGCGCCACGGTCAGGATCGCCGGTCCGACACGCGCGAGCGCCCGGTCGTAGGAGCCGCCGCCGCGTCCGAGGCGCATGCCCGTCCGGTCGACGGCCACGGCCGGGGCGAGGACGACGTCCGCGCTGGCCACCGCGCCGGGCCCGCGCGGCGGCTCGGACGGCTCCGGGATCCCGCGCGGCCCCGGGACGAGCGAGTCGGGCCCCTCGTAGGACGCCCAGTCCAGGTCGCCGTCCGGCAGCAGCCGGGGGAGCAGCACGTACGTGCCGCGCTTCCACAGCGCGAACAGCAGGCTCCGCGTGTCCGGCTCCGAGCCGATCGAGACGTAGGCCGCGATCGTCCCCGCCATCTCGATCTCCGGGACCGGCAGCAGCGCGTCCCGGATCGACCGTGCGGCCGCGGCGCGGGCCTCGGGCGGCATCGCCGCACGTCTGCCGAGCAGTTCGGCCCGGAGGCCGGTCTTCGAAGCGATGTCGTGCACGCTGCTGTCCTCACGGATGGCTAGGGTCTCTACATGGCCGACTCTGCACCTGTGCTCAAGGCGGTCGTCCCGGCGGCCGGCCTCGGTACCCGATTCTTGCCCGCCACCAAGGCGACTCCCAAAGAAATGCTGCCCATCGTCGACAAACCGGCGATCCAGTACGTCGTCGAGGAGGCGGTCGACGCCGGCCTCAGCGACGTCCTGATGGTCACCGGACGCAGCAAACGATCCATCGAGGACCACTTCGACCGGGCGTACGAGCTGGAGGAGGCGCTGCGGGCCAAGGGCGACGACGAACGGCTCGGCGCCGTCCACGAGTCGAGCGACCTGGCCATCATGCACTACGTCCGGCAGGGCGAGCCGCGCGGGCTCGGGCACGCGGTGCACTGCGCCCGCCAGCACGTCGGGAACGAGCCGTTCGCGGTGCTGCTCGGCGACGACATGATCGACGCCCGCGACAACCTGCTGCGGCGCATGATCGAGGTGCGGCAGCAGTACGGCGGCAGCGTGATCGCGCTGATGGAGGTCGAGCCCGACCAGGTCTCCGCCTACGGCTGCGCGGCCATCGAGGCGACGGACGAGGACGACGTCGTCCGGATCTCCGACCTCGTCGAGAAGCCCTCGGCGGAGGAGGCGCCCAGCAACTGGATCATCATCGGCCGGTACGTCTGCGACCCCGCGGTGTTCGACGTCCTGGAGAAGACACCGCCGGGGCGCGGCGGCGAGATCCAGCTCACCGACGCGCTGCGCACCCTCGCCGACATGCCCGCCGACCAGGGCGGCGGCGTCTACGGGATCAAGTTCCGCGGACGCCGCTACGACACCGGGAACAAGCTCGAATACCTGTGCACGGTCGTCCAGTTCGCTTCGGAACGCCCTGATCTGGCGCCGGAGTTCATGCCGTGGCTGCGCGAATTCGTCCGGCGGCAGGACGCCGCGGACGCTGCCGGCGGCGCGTGACGGGTGGTCACACTGGGGCGGTGGGCATGAGAACGGTCGACGAGCATCTGACGGAGATCCTCGGCAGCGTCGCGGTGCTGTCGCCACTTGACCTGGCGTTGCTGGAGGCGCACGGCACGGTCTTGGCGGAGGCCGTGTCCGCGCCCGTTCCGCTGCCCCCGTTCGACAACTCCGCGATGGACGGTTACGCCGTCGTCGCGGCCGACATCGCGGCGGCCACCGAGGCCGACCCGGTCGCGCTGCCCGTCGTCGGGGACATCGTCGCAGGCGACACAGGCGTGTCGGCGATCCGTCCCGGCCTGACCGCCCGGATCATGACGGGCGCGCCGCTCCCGGCCGGTGCGGACGCGGTCATCCCGGTCGAGTGGACGGACGGCGGCAACGCCACCGTCCGGATCTCGCGGGCCGCGCCGTCCGGCAACTACATCCGCCGCGCGGGCGAGGACGTCCCCGCAGGCCAGGTCGTCGTGGACGCGGGCACCCGGCTCGGCGCCCCGCAGCTCGGCATGATCGCCGCGGTGGGACGGTCCCGGGTGACGGTCCGGCCGCGGCCGCGCGTCGTCGTCGTCTCCACGGGCGACGAACTGCGCGAACCCGGCGAACCGCTGGCTCCCGGCCAGATCTGGGAGTCCAACAGCTACATGCTCACCGCCGCCGTCGTCGAGGCGGGCGGCGTGGGCTACCGGCAGGCGACCGTCGAGGACGAGCCCGCCAAGGTGCTGGAGATGTTCCAAGACCAGCTCGTCCGGGCCGACGCCATAGTCACCACTGGCGGCGTTTCCATGGGCACTAGGGATGTGGTCAAGGAAGTACTGGCCGGCACAGGGACGGTGGATTTTCACAAGGTGCGGATGCGTCCGGGCAAACCTCAAGGGTTCGGCCTTCTGGAAGGTGTGCCCGTCTTCACTCTTCCTGGGAACCCGGTAAGCGCGTACGTGTCGTTTCAGGTTTTCGTGCGTCCCGCATTGCGCGCCATGCAGGGATTGGCGGCCGACCCGCTGCCGACGGTGAGCGCCGTCCTGACGGATGACGTGAAGTCGCCACCAGGGCTCCGCCACTACTTGCGTGGTCTGTTGTCATTCAGCCGCGGCTCTTACACCGTCACGGCAGCCGAAACGCAAGGCTCGCACCAGCTCGGCTCCCTCGCATCGGCGAACGCGCTAATCGAACTGCCGGAGGACGTCGAAGCCCTTCCTGCCGGTTCCCAGGTCGAAGTCATGAGGTTGCCGTCTTGAGTGCCATGGGCTCCGAATTCACCCATCTGGACGAGACGGGCGCGGCCCGCATGGTCGACGTGTCGTCCAAGGACGTGTCGTCCCGGACGGCGACGGCGACGGGGTTCGTCCGCCTGTCGAGCGAGTGCGTCGCTCTACTGCGCGCCGGCGACATTCCCAAGGGGGACGCACTCTCCGTCGCCCGCATCGCTGGAATCATGGGCGCGAAACGCGTCCCCGACCTGGTTCCGCTGTGCCATCCGATCGCGCTGCACGGCGCGACCGTCGACCTGGCGATCCGGGACGACGGCGTCGCGATCACCGCCGTCACCCGCACCGCCGACCGGACGGGCGTGGAGATGGAGGCGCTGACGTCCGTCAGCGTCGCCGCGCTCGCCCTCGTCGACATGGTCAAGGCCGTCGACCCCGCCGCGGTGATCACCGACGTCCGCGTCGAGGAGAAGACCGGCGGCAAGACCGGGGTATGGCGGCGATGACGATCGGGAGGAGGCGGCGATGATCAGGGCGATGGCGGTCACGGTCTCCAACCGGGCCGCGGCGGGCGTCTACGCGGACAAGTCGGGCCCGGTGCTCGTCGCCATGCTGGAGGACCTCGGCTGCCAGGTCGACGGCCCGGTCGTCGTCCCGGACGGGGAGCCGGTCGCGGACGTCCTGCGGGACGCGGTCGCGACCGGCTACGACGTGGTCGTGACGTCCGGCGGGACCGGCCTCACCCCGACCGACCAGACCCCCGAGATGACCCGCCGGGTGATCGAGTGGGAGATCCCGGGCATCGCGGAGGCCGTCCGGCTGGAGGGCCGCGAGATGGTGCCCGCCGCGATCCTGTCCCGCGGCCTCGCCGGCGTCGCGGGCGGCACGCTCATCGTCAACCTGCCGGGCTCGACCGGCGGCGTCCGCGACGGCATGACGGTCCTCGGCCGCGTCCTAGCCCACACCGTCGACCAAATCAAGGGCGGCGACCACCCCCGCCCACCCGCACCGGACTAGGGCGTGTCTGACAATTCGCGGAGCCAGAGGATGAGGCTGGCCAGCAGTAGTCCGGAGCGGTAGCGGCTGGCCAGCTTGTCGAAACGGGTGGCGATCGCGCGGAACTGCTTGAGCCGGTTGAA
>NZ_JBIRAY010000018.1:0-131920 GCF_044326405.1 Actinomadura sp. 1N219
CTCTGCGCTTGGCCATGCGCACCCACCAGCCCCTCGAACAAGCCTCTTTGAGGAGATCTCATGAGTAACGACAACCTTCGCCTGGTCACGGTCATCTTGGACCGGTCAGGCTCCATGCAGGGCGTCAAGAACGACGCCGAGGGCGGCCTGAAAGCGTTCCTGCAGGCGCAGCACGAGGCCCCCGGCCTGACCCTGGTCACGCTGCGGCAGTTCGACAACCAGGTCGAGACCGTCTTCGAGCGGACCCCGCTGTACGACGTCCCGGACTTCACGCTGCACCCGCGCGGCACTACGGCGCTGCTGGACGCGATCGGGTCCACCGTCGCCGCGACCGAAGAGCACATGGCCACGCACATGACCGCGCACGAACGTCCCGGCGAGGTCGTCTACGTGATCGTCACCGACGGGTACGAGAACGCCTCCCGTGAGTGGACCGCGCAGCAGGTCAAGGACACCATCACCCGCCAGCGCGGCAGGGGCCGCGTGTTCGTGTTCCTCGGTGCGGACCAGGACGCGATCACCGTGGCGCACGGAATCGGCATCGGCGCCGAAACATCGCTGTCGTACTCCAGCCGCAACACCCGCGACTCGATGACCTCAGCGGGTCACACCGTGGCGCGCGGGTCCAGGTCGGGTGACTACTCCTTCACCGAGCAGGAGCGGACCAGGGCGGCCGGGTCATGACCCGGCCGCACCACGCCGGGGCTGAGGGAACCGCGGACGGGCTGTGGCCTCCAGTGGACGAACTCGATCGCGCCGGTGACACCCGACGCGTGCCCTGGGTTGGCGTGCCCGCCGACGAGGTGCCGGATGTGTCCGGGTGCGATGCGGCCGAGCAGGTTGTTGCCGGTGGCCGGATCGGCAGATCGTTCTCCCGGCTGGTGGCCGGTGCCCACCCACCCGACATCTGGGACGACCGGCCCGGGCTGGCCAAGCTGGCCGCCTACGCCCGGCACGGCGCCGGCGCACCCGAGAACGGGCCGCTGCGCACCGGCCAGATCTGGTGGTTCCGGCTGGTGTGCCTGCCGATCACCACGTGGGCCTATTGGAAGGCGTGGGCGTTGGAGCGCCCTCTGCGCGGCGCGCCGTTCCTGATCGTCCAGGTCTGGTGGTGGCTGCTCAACATCGCCGTCTTCTTCCACCTGCTGTGAGACACCCAAGAGAAAGGAGCCGATCAATGGATGCTGTTGCCGATCTGGTGGCCGGGCTCGACGGGGTGGACCTGCCGAGCATCGTGCTCAACCTGGTGTTCCTGACGCTTCCCGGGCTGGCCCTGGCCAAGGGCCTCAAGCGGTTCCGCACCCCCAGCCAGGACCCCGGCGGCATGGGCGGCGGCGGGCGCGGCGGCCAAGCGAAAGCGCACCTGCAGCGGGCGGGCGGGCAGGTCGCCTCCCTCGTCACCATCGTCGCGGTGCTGACCGCCGGGCTCGGCCTGGTCCCCCTCGTCAGGGCGGGCTACGAGCTGGTGGCCGGTGTCGATGAGGCGGCCCCCGCGGTGGTCGGCGTCATCGTGCTGGCGGTGCTGCTGGTCAAGGGACTGGTGATGGCCCGCGACCTGATGGACGGCAAGGTCGACCGGCCGCTTTTGTGGCTGGCGCCGGTGCCGCTGCTGGCGCTGCTGGTCTGGGTCGCGCCGGTGGTCGCCGACCAGATCACCGACCAGGCCGGTAAGACTGCCCGGATGGTCGTGGACCAGGCCAAGACGGACGTGCAGGACCGCGACGCCGAGCAACCCTCCGACGACAAGAAGGACGACGAGCCGGACAACGGTGAGAAGGGCCGATGAGCAGGGTCGCCGCCGCTGCCGCAGTGGCGGGCACGCTCGCCGTGGCCTGCATCAACCCCGGTGTGTTCCGCGAGATCCCGATGCTGGGCGAGCTGGCCACCGCCGTCGTCTCCTTCACCGACGCCGCTGGTGCCGGCGAAGGAGACGGCGGGGGCGGCAAACCCCGCAGAGGCGACCCCGGCGCGGACGGCAAGGACGGGCCGGACGGCGCCGCCGGTGACGGCGGTCCCGGTGTCCCGGCGGCCTACCGCGCGCTGTACAAGTCGGCCGCCGCCGATTCGTGTGTGGACTGGCAGGTGCTGGCGGCGATCGGTTACGTCGAATCGCGGCACGGAGCCAACACCGGTCCCAGCTCGGCGGGGGCGCTGGGGCCGATGCAGTTCATGCCCGCCACCTGGCGTTCCTACGGCCGCGACGGCGACGGCGACGGCGACAAGGACGTCCACGACCCCGCCGACGCGATCCCGGCCGCCGCCGCCTACCTGTGCGCGCACGGCGCCGCCACCGACCTGCGCAAGGCCCTGTGGCACTACAACCACTCGCAGCGCTACGTCGACCACGTCCTGGCCGTGGCCGACCGGCTGCGCTGACCGCCCAGCCGACCACACCTGAAAGGGGGAACCCCGAAGTGAACCAGCGACTCCAGCGGCTCGGGCGGGACCTGCACACCACCGTGGAGTGGCGGCTGCGCGCCCAGATGCTGCCGCACTACCTCACCGCCGCGGTGCTGGCGGCGGGCCTCACCGTGGCCAACCTTCCGGCGCATGTGTCGGCCACCGGCACCGCACTGGGTGCCGCATGCCTGACCGCCGTTGTGGCAGGGGTGGCGATGTGGCGGATGCGGTCGACCCGATGGCGGCCGTGGACCCCACGCGCGGCCATCACCGCCGCCGCGGTGGCCGGATGGCTGACGGCCGCCGCACTGACCGGCCTGGGCCCGATCCTGGCCGCGGCGCTGGTCACCGCAGAGATCATGCTGGCCGCCCGATGGTGGCAGCACCACCGCCCCGGATACCCCGACCCATCCCGGCCTGCTGCCGACCACCCCCATACCCACGCCGACGACCGGCACCAGGCGACCCAACCGGCCGCCGAACCGGCCCCGGAACCGGAGCAGGATCCGGCCGTGCCCCCCGACCGGCAGGTGAATGCCACCGTCGACCTCGATACGGCACTGCCCGCCCCCCAAGATTCCCCTGCGGCCAGCGCCGAAGACGACGCTGCGGCCGGCCCCGCGGACGGCGGAGCCGACGATGACGCACCCCAGGTGATCGTCGACGAACTGCGACGGCATGGGGTGCGCGCCGCCGTGGTGGGGGCGACGGCGGGCCCGCAGGTGATCCGCTACAGCCTCGCGCTGGGCGATGGCATCAAGATCTCCAAGGTCCGCGCCCTGGTGGAGAACCTCGGCGTCGCGCTCGGCCGCGCCAACCTACGGCTCATCGCCCCCATGCCCGGACAGCCGGGCGTGGTCGGCCTGGAGGTACCCACCCCCCATCGGCGACCCGTGCACCTGGCCGATGTGTTGCGCTCACCGGCCGCCGCCAGCGAGCACCATCCGATGACCGTCGGGCTCGGACAGGACGTCGAGGGCCGTCCGGTGGTGGTCAACCTGGCCACGATGCCGCACATCCTCATCGCGGGCGCCACCGGCGCAGGCAAATCCACCGCGCTGAACACCATCATCGCCTCGATCCTGGTCCGCGCCGCCCCGGACGAAGTGCGGATGATCCTCATCGACCCCAAACGGGTCGAGCTGACGATGTACCAGGGCATCCCGCACCTGATCACGCCGATCATCACCAACCCCAAGAAGGCCGCCGAGGCGCTGCAATGGGTGGTCGGCGAAATGGACCGCCGCTACGACGACCTGGCCGCCTCCGGATACCGGCACATCGACGACTTCAACCGGGCGGTGAGCGCGGGCGAGATGACCGCGCCTCCCGGGTCGGACCGGGTGTACACGCCCTACCCCTACCTGCTGGTGATCGTGGATGAACTCGCCGACCTGATGATGATCGCGCCACGCGATGTGGAGGATTCGGTCGTGCGCATCACCCAGCTCGCCCGCGCCGCCGGGATCCACCTGGTGCTGGCCACCCAGCGGCCCAGCGTGGACGTGGTCACCGGGCTGATCAAGGCCAACGTGCCGTCCCGGCTGACGTTCGCGGTCTCCTCCCTGGCCGACAGCCGTGTGATCCTCGACCAGCCGGGCGCCGAGAAACTGCTCGGCGCCGGTGACGCGCTGCTGGCACCGGCTGGGGCCTCCCAGCACACCCGCCTGCAAGGCGCACTCATCACCGGCGACCAGATCACCCAGGTCGTCCAGCAGGCCCAATCGGCGTACCCGGCCACCCCGCCGCACACCGACCTGAACCCCCCGGACCCCGACGGGCCAGGCCCGCAGACCGCGACCGACCCGCTGACCACGACCCAAGAGCAGGTCATGCAGGTGATCAGAGCGGCACCGGCGACCACCGCCCAGATCCACACCCGCACCGGGCTGCCCGAACACCAGGTCGAAGAACTGCTGAGCCAGCTCACCCGGTTCGGCTACGTCGTCAAGCCCGCAGACCACTACGAGATCCCTTAACCCGGGGCCACACCTGGGGCGACGGACGACACCGCCGCCCCGGGGCCGCGCCCTGCGCGAAAACACGCCCCCCGATCCGTCAGGAGGTACCCCGGTGGCCCATGCCGCAGGCCGGTTCGCCCGCATCGCCCTGGTCAGCGTGCTGGCCTACCACATCAGCACCATCGCCCGCGACGACGCCAACGGCGACGACACCGACCACGCCCGCCCCAAGGCCGCGGCCGGAGCCGGACTCGGCCGGCGCATCATCGCCGAAGCCAAAACACAACGCGGCGTCCCCTACTCCTGGGGCGGCGGCGGCCCCCGCGGCAAAAGCCGCGGAATCTGCTGCTCACCCGGCGGATACGACGGCCGCGAAACCACCGGGTTCGACTGCTCCGGACTCGTCCAATACGCCGTCTACCAGGCATCAAACGGCCGCATCACCCTGCCCCGCGTCGCCCACGACCAAGTCCGACGCGGCAAACCCGTCACCCGTGACTCGATGCGGCCCGGCGACCTGATCGGCTTCGACCACGGCCAAGGCATCACCCACATCGGCATCTACATCGGCGACGGCCGCATGATCCACGCACCCCAAACCGGCGACGTCGTCAAGACCTCACCCCTGGCACCCCGCAAACACCAGCGATGGACCATCCGCAGGATCCGGTAACCCAGCCCACCGGCGCCTCCCCTCCACCCAAGGGACCAGCGCACCTCGGCCGACGAGACTCGAACGAAATTCTCGCCAGAACACAAGAGCGCCAGAAAGGCAAGAGAAAGGGACAGCATGGCACTACATGACGAACGGCATCTGGCATTTAACGACATCACGAGTTCCGACCGCTCCAGCGTCGACGTCGGCAGAATCCCTCGCAGAGTTCGGGCACGGATCGTGGCACTGGCCCGAACCCCCAATTGGGGTCCGGAGGAAATCTTCGATCAGATGCGCACCGAGGGGCACAGGGTCAGTCTCGATGAGATCTGCTCAGTGACGAGCAGCAATTAGCCGTCTCTGGTGCTGCGTCCTGGCGGCCATCGCCCCGTGGTGGCCGCCTCACGGAACACCAGAACCATCACCGGTGCCATCCGGGCAGCCGGGCCAGAAATGGAGGTAGCAATGAGTGGCTACGTGTACGACGACCCATTCCCCGTCCCCTTCGTGCCGTGCGAGAGGTGCAACTTCCGGCGCAAAGGCCGGCTTGGGAGCGACGGCTGGTTCACGTGCCCCTCCGGCCACAGGTGGAAGTTTGAGTGTCAGCACCCGGGCTGCCCCGACCCGCTCAGGATACGGGGGGGCAAACTGATCTGCAGGAATGGCCACGAGGGCGTGCACGTGCGATAAGGAGAATCTGTTCCGCCCGCCGGGGACCCGGCGGGCGGAACGGCATCACCACGCCCATGGGTCGCGCACCGGAAACACGGGCGACGCGCATCGCCTCGCCGACCTCCGCAACCGCGCCACCACCCCGGACACCTGACCGGCGAACGGCCCTGACCAGCGCCAGAACCCGGACCAGCCATAGGCCGGTCCGGGTCTTCCTATGCCCGCCACGTCCCACCGGCCCCTGAAGCCCCCGCCAGCAGCCCGGTGCGGGGCTCCCTACCTCACCCCCGGCACCAGGAAGGCGCCATCATGCCCAACCCGCACGACTATCCGCCCGTCGAGCAATGGCCGATGGTCACCCCGCCCGACTGCCCCCTCTGCCAACGCCCTGCCGACGTGACGTGGATCGGACCCGCCACCTACCACGACGGCGCCGAAGTGAACGCCTGGCACTGCCACGGCTGCCGCCACGACTGGCACATTCCCGTCACCCGCTGGCCCGTCGAAAGCGGCCCAGATTGCCCCTACTGCCTCACACAGGACACCTGCTGGGCCGCGCACGCCCCCGACACCCCCGGCGATCTGTGGACGTGCGAGAACGCCCACGAGTTCGTCCTGACCCCCGGCGGCGACGTCGTCCAGCCGAAGGACCCGGCATGAGCGAGCGCAGTGCGATCGAGTGGACCGACGCCACCTGGAACCCCGTCACCGGCTGCGACAAGGTCTCGCCCGGGTGTGACCACTGCTACGCCGAGACATTCGCCGAACGCTGGCGGGGCGTGCCCGGCCACCACTTCGAGCACGGGTTCGACCTGACGCTGCGGCCCGAGCGGCTCGGCCAGCCGCTCAAGTGGCGGGCGCCGCGGCGGGTGTTCGTCAACTCCATGTCCGACCTGTTCCACCCCGCCGTCCCGGACGAGTTCATCGCCCGCGTGCTCGCCGTGATGCTCACCGCGCCCTGGCACACCTTCCAGGTCCTCACCAAACGGCACGCGCGCATGCGGTCCCTGCTGCGCGACTCCCGGCTCACCGCCGCGGTGTACGAGCGGGCCGCCGCCGACTACGGGCTAGACCCCGTGCCGGCGCCGTTGCGGCGGTGGCCGCTGCCGAACGTGTGGCTCGGGGTGTCGGCCGAGAACCAGCGGTGGGCCGAGATCCGCGTTCCCGCCCTGATCGAGACGCCAGCCGCGGTGCGGTTCGTGTCGGCCGAACCGCTGCTGGGGCCGATCGACCTGACACGCGCGGTGTGGACGTGCGGCAGCGAACGCGGCCATGGGCTCACCGCCTCCTACGTCCATTGGGGCTGCTGCGACCGGTTCCACGGCCTGGACTGGGTCATCACCGGCGGCGAGTCCGGCCCCGGTGCCCGGCCCGCGCACCCCGACTGGTTCCGGTCCCTGCGTGACCAGTGCGCCGCCGCCGGGGTGGCCTACTTCCACAAGCAGCACGGCGCGCACACCTGGCAGCCCCCGGCCCCGGGCCACGCCCCGGCCCTGTACGTCAACGCCGCCACCGGCGCCACCCGCCCGCCCGGCGACGTGCCCGAATCCGGACAGTGGGCGCCGGTGTGGCGCGTCGGCAAGAAGCACGCCGGGCGAATGCTGGACGGCCACATCCACAACGACACGCCCGCCGGGAGTGCCGCATGAACCGCCCACCCAAGCAAGCGTCGAACGTGGCCGCTCCCGACGCGTCGCGACGAGCTGGAGGCGACGCGTCGCGTAGGACCGGCGCGACGCTACGGCTGTGCGCCTGGTGCGAGCAGCCGATCCCATCGGCGATGCGGCGGGATGCGGTGTGCTGCTCGGTGCGCTGCCGGCAGGCACGGCACCGGTTCAACCGCACCGTCGGCACCCCCACCGGCGCCGGTGGGCCCGGTGAAGGCGTCACGGGCGGCCGCCCGATACGGCTGGCCTACGCCGACCCGCCGTATCCGGGCAACGCGCGGCTGTACCGCGACCACCCCGACTACGCCGGTGAGGTCGACCACGCCGCCCTCATCGACGGCCTGGCGGGCTACGACGGGTGGGCGCTGTCGACCTCGGCCGCTGCGCTGCCCGCCGTGCTGGCCCTGTGCCCGCCCGGCGTCCGGGTGGCCGCCTGGCACCGCGGCGAGCGCGCCACCGCGGCGCGGTGGCCGCTGAACGCCTGGGAACCGGTCATTTACACCCACGGCCGCCCCACCGACGCGCCGCGTCTGTCGCCGACAGACGCGACGCGTCGAGTGGACTCCCTGGTGCACGGGGTCTCGCCCATGACCACGCTGCCCGGCCGCGTGATCGGCGCCAAACCGGCCGCGTTCTGCCGCTGGATCTTCGACCTCCTCGGCGCCGCCCCCGGCGACACCCTCGACGACCTGTTCCCCGGCTCCGGCGCCGTGACCCGCGCCTGGGCCGCCTTCACCACCCCGCCCGACCCGTCGCGTCTGTCGACGACAGACGCGACGCCTCAGGCCCTACCTGACGCGTCGTCTGAGGCCCTGGCAGACGCGTCGCGTCCCGCCGCGGCGCAATCCGACGCGTCGTCACCACCAGGTGAAGCCGACGCATCGCCCGCGCGATCGCAACGCGTCGTGCCCGCCGGCGAACCCGACACCTACCGACCCGCCGGGAGTGATGCCGCATGACGGACATGATCGGCCGCCGCTACCTCGACCCCGGCGACCGGCTGTCAGGCCGCAAGCACCCGCCCGAGGTCGTGACGGTCCTGACCCGGTGGGGACCCGGCGGTGGACCGCGCAACGTGCTCATCCGCCGTCCGAACGGCGCCCGCGCCGTCATCCCATTCCCGCGCCGTCTCCGCCGCCTGAACGGAAACATGCCATGACCGACCTCGCGCCGCTGCGCGTCGTCTCCGCGCGCCCCGCCGAGGACGAGCTGGACGCGCCACCACACAGCATCGACGCCGAACAGCACGGTCTCGGCGCGGTCATGTTGTCCCGGGCCTTGCCACCGTTGTTCTGGACGGGCGTTCCTGCCCCGGCTTGGGTCTTTGGGACCCGCCGGACAGAGCCCTACGCCATCGACTGGCCCGCGTTCCCGTCGTTCACCACGATGGGCCAGGTCCGGAACCTGCGGCCTGCGCTGACCGATGCCGCGATGGACTCGGGCGGGTTCACGCTGGTGTCCAAGTATGGGGAGTGGCCGGTCACCCCTGCGCAGTACGTGAGGTTCCTGCGCCGTTACACCGCCGAGTCGGGCCGTCTCGTCTGGGCTTCTCCGCAGGATTGGATGTGCGAGCCCGAGATCATCACTGGCGGGCGGCGCGGGCTGGAGGTCTACGCCGGAACTGGGCTGTCGGTGGCCGAACACCAGCGGCTCACCGTGGAGAACTACCTCACCCTGCGGACCCTCGCACCGGAGTTGCCGATCATCCCCGTGGTGCAGGGATGGGAGGTCCACGAGTACGAGCGCTGTGTCGAGTTGTATGACGCCCACGGCGTTGACCTGCGCACCGAGCCACTGGTGGGCGTTGGGTCAGTCTGCCGCCGCGCGGACACCCCGATCGGTGCGGCGATCTTCGCGACGCTGGCCAGGGCGGGTTTGCGGATGCACGGGTTCGGCGTCCACACCCGCGCCATCCTGCGGATCCTGCGAGCGCTGGCCGAGATCGGCCGGATAGACGCTCTGGTCAGTACCGACAGCATGGCGTGGTCCGCGCTTGCGCGGCGTCGCAGCCTCCGCCTGCCCGGCTGTCGCCACGGCGTGACCGGTGACGGCAACTGCGCGAACTGCCCGGTGTGGGCGGGTTTGTGGCGGGGCGATCTCCTGACCGACATCGACCGGTGGTACCGGGACCTGACCACCGGGCCGGTACAGCTCGCGATGGGCGGCGCGGCATAGCCCGCGCCGCTGCCGACCTCACCCGAGGGGAGCCCAGCGTGACCAACCTTCAACCACCGCCCCCCGGCCTGCTGGTGCGCTACGCGCTGGCGTGCGCCGCCCGCGGCTGGCGCGTCTTCCCACTCGCCCCCGGCGACAAGGAACCGCCCCACGGGGTGCGGTGGACCCGCACCGCCACCACCGACCCCGAGGTGATCCGACGGATGTGGGCGCGCCGCCCCTACAACATCGGGATCGCCTGCGGACCGTCCCGCCTGCTGGTGATCGACCTCGACATGCCCAAGCCCGGCCAGCAACCGCCGCCCGAGTGGGCGGTGCCCGGCGTCAACGACGGGTCCGATGTGTTCGCGCTGGTGTGCGAACAGGCCGGGGAGCCGATGCCGCTGGAGACCTTCCAGGTCCGGACCCGGCGCGGCGGGTTTCACCTGTACTTCACCGCCCCGGACGGCATCCGGCTGACCAACACCTCCGACGACCGAGGGAACGGACTGGGATGGAAGGTCGACACCCGCGGCGACGGCGGATATGTCGTCGGTCCCGGATCCTTTGTCGACCAGCCGGACGGCACCGGCACCTATCAGCCGATCCACAAGGTAACCCCGGCACCACTGCCCGGATGGTTGGCCGAACGGCTCCGCCCGGCGCCGCTGCCGCCCCAACGCCCGGTCACCGTCGCCCTGGCCACCGGCCGCCGCGGCGCCTACCTGCACAAGGCGGTCACGGCCAGCCTGGACGCCGTGGCCGCCGCGCCCGAGGGCAACCGCAACGCCACCCTGTACGGCGCCGCCGTCGCCCTCGGCCAGCTGGTGGCCGGGGGTGCCCTGGACCCCGACGACACCGAGCAACTGCTGACTGCTGCCGCCGTGCGCACCGGGCTGGCCGAACGGCCCGCCCGCCGGACCATCCGGTCCGGGTTCCGCGCCGGCACCCAACGCCCGAGGAGCGTGCCCGCATGACCCAGGAGGGTGGACCAAACACCGACCGCCCGAGCCTGCACGTCGGCTCCGGCCCCGAAACCATCCGCGTCCTCAAGACCGAACTCGCGCGCGGGACGCTGCCCGACACCTACGTCTCCGCCGGGTCCCTGGTGCACATGGAAACCGTCTCCGGTGGCCAGACCAGCCCGGCCGCCGACGAAGACTCGCCGCTGCCGGTCACCGCCAGCCCGATCACCCCGGCCACCCTGGCCGGGCTGCTGGCCGAACACGCCTACGTCTACCGGCTCCGGTCCCGCAAGACCAGCAACGGCGACACCGAGACCTACGAGGAGGAGGTCACCCCGCCCCGCGACATCCTGGCCTCGGTGCTGGCCGGCAAGACCTGGCCCGACCTGGCGTCGCTGCGCGGCGTGATCGGCGCCCCGGTGCTCCGCCGCGACGGCACCCTGCTGCAACGACCCGGCTACGACCCCGCGACCGGCCTGTACCTGGCATCCAAGGTCGCGCTGCCGCTCGTCCCGGACCGGCCCACCACCGACCAAGTCAACGAAGCGCGCAACTTCGTGCTGAACCGGTTCCTGCGGGACTTCCCGTGGTCCAGCCCGGCCGACCGGGCGAACTACCTCGCGCTGCTGGTCACGCCGATCTTGCGGCACTTCACCCGGTCGCTGACGCCGTTCGCGTTGATCGATGCCACCATGCCCGCCTCCGGCAAGAGCATCCTGACCGGCGGTCCCGGCATGCTCTACGGGCAGCGCGTCATCCCGTGGGCCTACACCGAGGAGGAACTCCGCAAGTCCATCACCGCCGTCCTGGCCGAACAGGTCGGCGTGGTGGTCTGGGACAACCTCGCCGAGGGCACCGTGATCGACTCGGCTACCCTGGCGCTGCTGGTCACCGCCGGGGTGTGGTCCGATCGCCAGCTGGGCGCGTCCCGCAACATCGCCACCGTCAACGACCGGCTGTGGATGGCCACCGGCAACAACCTCCAGGTCGGCGGGGACATGGCCTCGCGCACCGTGCGGGTGCACCTGGACCCCAACATGCCCCGGCCTGAGCAACGCGACCAATCCCGGTTCGGGATCCCGCACCTGGACCAATGGATCACCGCCCCCGCCAATCAGCTCAAAGTGTTGTGGCACCTGCTGGTGCTGGTCCTGGACTGGACCGGCAACGGCGCGCCGCGCGCCGACACGGTCTCGATGCGGCAGTTCACCCCATGGGCGCAAGCCCTCGGCGGGTTCCTGGCCCACCACGGCATCGAGGGGTTCCTGGCCAACGCCGCCGATGTGC
This sequence comes from Actinomadura sp. 1N219, assembly GCF_044326405.1. Lineage (NCBI taxonomy): Bacteria > Bacillati > Actinomycetota > Actinomycetes > Streptosporangiales > Thermomonosporaceae > Actinomadura > Actinomadura sp. 1N219. The sequence continues at coordinate 11,762 of NZ_JBIRAY010000018.1, forward strand.
GCGGCATCGATGAGGACGAAACCCGGTGGCGGGCGTTCATGGCCTGCTGGCACAGCCTGCACGGCGCGCGACGCATGACCGCCGCCGAGTTGCGCCGCTCCGGGGAGCCCGACCGGATCGGGCTGGACGAAGACGACCGGTGGGACGGCCAGTTCATCACCACCCACACCGGCCGCCTGCCCAACGCGCTGTCCCTCGGCCGCCTGCTCACCGGGCAGGCCGGACGGTGGCGTGGGAACTACGTCATCCGGACGGGCAAGGCCGAGTCCGGCGACCGCAACGTGTTCTGGGTCGAACACCACGACGGAGAGTCCCATGCGTGACCGGTCCCGGAACCCGCTGAAACATCTCCGAAGCTCCGAAGCTCCGAAGACTGTGCCGCCACCTGCACAAACACCTTCGGAGATAGCAACAGCCAGCAGTCGCCCATCTCCGAAGCTCCGAGCCGGTTCCGGAGATAGACCCCCGATTTCGGAGATGGCCAGAGCCCCACCACACCCATCTCCGAAGACGTCCCAGCAGGTCAGGCCCGCAACTTCGGAGCTTCGGAGCTTCGGAGATGTTTCAGCCCCTCCCACACAGAGCAACGGCCGCCCCCACCTCCGGGGGCGGCCGTTCCTCGTTCACCCACGCTCAGACGGCCCCGGCGGACACACCACCAAGCACACCCGCCGGGGCCTCCCTCACCAATGGAGGTCGCCCCATCATGTCCGAACAGCCGCTGACCGTGCCGCCCGACATGCGCCTGTTCAAGGTCGAAGACGTCATGACCCTTCTGTCGCTCGGCCGCAACACCATCTTCGAACTCATCCGCTCCGGCCGCCTGCGATCGGTCAAGGAAGGGCGCTCCCGCCTCATCCCCGGGACGGCCATCACCGAGTACATCCAGCTCTTGGAGCGGGAGGCCGAACACGCCGCCTGATTCCCGTCCATCCGCCAAGAAAGGCTCTCTGCATGACAAAGACTGCTGTCGGCAACCCCGATGAACCAGAGGGCGACGGCAAGCACAAACGGCGCAATCGTTCCCGCGCCAACGGCGAAGGATCGATCTTCCCCTACCGCAACGGCTACGCCGCCTACGTGTGGGTGACGACGCCAGCGGGGGACCGCAAGAAGCGCTGGGTGTACGGAAAGACGCGCGACGTCGTCCACGACAAGTACGTGAAGCTGTTGAACGAGGCGAAGCAACGGCCCATCGCCACGACGGTGCCGACCGTCGAGAAGTACCTGACGTACTGGCTCAGTGAGGTAATCGAACCGAACCGCGAAGCGCAGACCTACGCGCAATACGAGACCCTCGCGCGCCTGTACGTCATCCCAGCACTCGGGCGGAAGCGCCTCGATCGGCTGACCGTTCGGGACGTCCAAGCGTGGGTGAACAAGCTGCCCAAGACGTGCCAATGCTGTGCGCAGGGCAAGGATGCCGCCAGGCCGGAACAGCACTCGGACCCGCGCAAGAGGCAGAGATGCTGCGCGATCGGCCGGTGCTGCAGGGCCTATCCGAGCCGCCGCACGATCCAGGCCGCGCGGAACACGCTGCGTGCCGCGCTCACGCATGCCCAGACCGAGGAAATCCTCTCGCGCAACGTCGCTCGCATGGTGAAGCTGCCGACGATGCGCAAGCGGGTGCGTGGCAAGGCGTCCTGGAGCGTGGAAGAAGCGCGCGCATTCCTCGAATCGGCCCAAAGTGGAAATGACCCGCTGTATGCCGCGTGGGTGCTGATCCTGGTGATGGGCCTTCGCAAGGGCGAAGTGCTCGGCCTGCGGTGGGAAGACATCGACATGGACGCGGGGGAGTTGACCGTCAGCATGCAGCTTCAGCGCGTGCGCGGCCAGCTCGTACACAAGGAACGAACCAAGACCGAGGATTCGACCGGCGTCATGCCACTGCCCGCCATCTGCATTACCGCGCTACGGCTCCGCGAGGAACGGCAGAAAGCCGAGAGTGCCGCGCGTGACGAGCAGTGGACCGGAAAGGGACTCGTCTTCACCACGCGGCCGGGCCGCCCCATCGAGCCGCGGAACGTCAATCGCAGCTTTGCCCACCGGTGCAAGCGCGCCGGCGTCCGTTCTATCCGGGTGCACGACACGCGGCACACCTGCGGGCGACTCCTGGCCGCGCTGGACATCCATCCCCGAACGGCGATGCAGATCCTCCGACACAGCCAGATCAGCATCACGATGGAGGTCTACACGGAGGTACCAACCGAGGTCACCAGGGAGGCCCTGAAGCGTCTGGGGGACAGCCTTACCGGCCCCGATGGGGACCAGTCGGGGACCAGCGATCAGGGAGCCTAGCTGTACTTTGCTGCTGTACGGACGGGAAAAGGCCGGGTCCGCTAGATCGGATCCGGCCTTTGACCTGCTGTCGGGACGGCGGGATTTGAACCCACGACCCCTTGACCCCCAGTCAAGTGCGCTGCCAAACTGCGCTACGTCCCGGTGCCCGTTGGAGCGGGCTTGATTACTGTAGCGCAGTCCGCGGGGTCTTGCGTAACGAGATACGGGGCCGTGGGGCTCTGGTAGGCAGGCCTGATGGTGACTTTGCGGGCGGGGCTGGCTGGGGTGGTCTGCCTGGGGCTGGTGTGCGGGTGCGGGGGTGGCGGCGGGGGCCGGGGAGGGGCTCGGGCGGTGAGTGAGAGTCCTGTGGTCCGGACTTCGGCGCCGGAGGTTCGTGTGCGGGTGCCGGACGGGGTCCGGACGTCCTATGTGGTGTTCGATCGGGTGGCCGGGCGGGTCGTGGCGGAGCGGCGGCCGCGGCAGGTGTTCCGGTCGGCTTCGGTGGTGAAGATCCTGGTGGCGCTCGACTACATGCAGGGGCGCGAGGTGTCGGCGGCTGATCGGAAGCTGCTGGGTGTGATGTTGCGGTCCAGTGATGACAAGGCGGCTACGGAGTTCTGGAGGCGGGGCGGGCAGGGGCGGGTCATCGAGCGGATGGTCCGGAGGGTGGGGTTGCGGGAGACGGCGCCGCCGCCTGCGGACAAGCCGGGGTTCTGGGGGTATACGGCGCTCAGCGCTGGTGATGTGCTGCGGACGTACCGGTATCTGCTGGACGAGGCGCCCAAGGCGCAGCGGGAGTTCGTGTTGGAGCAGTTGAGGAAGTCGACGCCGTGCGGGACGGACGGGTTCGACCAGACGTTCGGGATTCCGCGGGCGGCGGAGAGGCCGTGGGCCGTGAAGCAGGGGTGGTCGGGGTTCGGGGACTCGCCGGCGGAGCCGTGCCGGGGACGGCGGGCGCAGCAGGTGGCGTGGACGGATCTCGGGATCGGGCGGCCGGTGCTGCACACCACGGGAGTGGTGGGGGAGAAGATCGTGGTGGTGCTGACGCTGCATCCGGCCGGGACGTCGTTCCGGACGGCGGCCGCGCGGGTCACGGAGCTCACGGCGCAACTGGTGTGACCTGAGTCACAGGGCGGGGCACAGTTGTCTCCGGGGACGGTCACCGGTACCGGTCAAGTTCGGGCGTGAAGGGAAAAGTCGGGCAAAGAACTGGGCGATTTGTACTGTTCTGAGCGGATTGTTTGTCACTGACGTATGTAGCTTTTTTCTCCCAGGCACCAGCGCCGAACGGGGGACAGGGTTGGCGGATGCGGAGGGCACCTGGGCGCAGCCCGGGGTGCACGTTGCGGATCTTGACGACCTGCGGGACGCCGCGCACGACCGGGCGGTGCTGTCCGAGGCGCGGGTCGTGCTGGCCCGGCGGCTCGGGGTGCCGCCCGGCGAGGCTCTGCAGCATCTGATCTGGCTCGCGCGCGATCTGGACGTGGAGCTCAGCGAGGCCGCGTCGCTGCTGGTCAAGGACGGCGGCGTCGGGCCGATGGGGGCCGTGGCGGCGGGACGGAAGGCGCCCCGTACCGAGAGCGGCGCGGTGGAGCGTCAGGCCGTGCTGTCAGAGGCCGAGGACGTCCTGCGCCGGGTGACGGCCGAGGACACCGCGGGGGACGCGGAGGTCCTGGCCCGGGTGCCGGACGACCCCGCGGCGAAGGCCGTGCTCGACGGGGCGCTCGACTCGTCCGCGCACATGGTGCCGGTCCGGGGGCAGGACGGGAAGGTGGCCGACTTCCTGTTCGTGGATCTCAACGGCGTCGCGCGGGACATGTTCGGGCGGGGCCGGGAGGAGCTGGCCGGGCGCCGGCTGCTGCAGACGGACCCCGGCGCGGTGCTGAGCGGGCTCTTCGACGAGTACGTGGAGGTGCTGGAGAGCGGGACGCCTCTGGAGCGTTCCCTGAACCAGTACACGACCGCGCAGCGCGGGCTGTCCCGGACGTCCAGGATGAGCGTGAGGTGCGTCGCCGTGCCGACAGGCGTGTGCGTGACCTGGCGTTACCACGATCGCGAGGACCGGGTCGCGCGGCGGCTGGAGCGGGTCGAGCGGCTGGCCCTGATCGGGTTCGGCGAGTGGGACCTCGCCACCGGCGAGGCGGCCTGGACGCCGCAGATGCTGGCCAACTACGGGCTGGCCCCCGACCAGGTGCCGCCGATGCCGCACGACCTGCCGAAGGTGGTGGCGGACGACGACCTCCCGCTGGTCGAGGAGGCCGTGCAGACGATGTTCTCCCGCCGGGAGCCGGTGGAGGCGGAGCACCGCGTGATCGGTCAGGACGGGGCGCCGCGGCACCTGTGGGTGTTCGCCGAGCCGGTGCTGGCCGAGTCCGGGCTGCCGGTGTCGATCAACATCGTCTCGCAGGACATCACGCGGCGGCGCGGCGTGGAGCGGGCGCTGGCGGAGACCCGGCGGCAGATGCTGAAGCAGCAGGAGCGGATGGCGCAGGAGCGGCGGGTGGCGGTGACGCTGCGCCGCGCGATCCTGCCGGACGAGGACGAGGTGGAGCAGCTGCCGGGCCTGCGCACCGCGATCCGCGCGCTGGCGGCGGAGAGCACCGCCCGCATCGGCGGCGACTGGTTCGCGACCAGGACGCTGCCGGACGGACGGTCGATGTTCGCGATCGGCGACGCGGCCGGGCACGGCCTGCCCGCGGCGGCGGCGATGGCCCGCACCCGCAACGGGCTGCTCGGCCTGACCTGCACGAGGGAGCCGGCCGGACGGCTGGTGGGCTGGCTGAACGAGCTGGTGAGCAGCATGGACCCGCCGGCGACGGGCACCGCCGTCGTGGCCCAGTTCGACGCGCGCGGTCGCGTCCTGGAGTGGACGTGCGCGGGGCATCCGCCGCCGATCCTGATCCGGGACGGGCGGGCGGTGCCGATGGAGGTCGTCCGCGACCCGATGCTCGGCGCGATGCCCGACTGGGAGTACATGACGATCACGACCAGGCTCAGCCCCGGCGACATGCTGTTCCTCTACACCGACGGCCTCGTGGAGCGCAGGGACGCGGACCTGGACGAGCGGATCGCCCGCCTCACCGGCATCCTGCGGGACTGCGCCACGCAGCCCGAGCTGATGCTGGACGACGTGCTCGCGCGGATGGAGCACGACCGGGCGGCGGACGACACCACGCTCTTCGCCGTGCACGTGGAGTGACCGGAACCATCCTTGACCTGTGATGATCACCCACTGTGATGTGCGCCTCACCTAGACGGGCCTGGACGGGCCCGGACGGCCCGGACCGGGCCGGATCGGCGTGTGCCGGGCGGCGTGGAGCAGCGGTTCTTTACCATTTGCGCGATGGCGGGTAAGCCCGGCGGGCAAAGGGCTGCGGGGCAGTTCTGGAAAGATCGGGAACAGCCCGCGCCGTGACGGTGTTGGTGCTTCCTTGAGAGGGCTTTGAGCAGGCAAGACCGACTTTTGTGCCTGGTTTGCTTTCTTTGAGAAGGTTGGTACCTTCTTACCGAATCACGCAACGCGTCCCATGCGTTGCTCCGGCCGTGCCGAGCGCGGCCGAGGATCGCGGAGCGGATCCCGCCCGCGATGCGCGCCCACCGAGGCGCGCGGTCAGATCAAGATCAGTCACTGAGATCAATCCGTATGCGCCGCGCACGCGGTGCGAGGCCGAGTCCGTCCGGTCGACCTGACCGGAACGGAGCCGGGGACCCAGGTTCCAGGGGTGAATCGGCGCGTCCCAGAGTCGCGCCGTAGGGCTGCTTCCATGCCCGAATCCGTCAGCTAACCCGGTAGGCGTCATGGGAGATAGGAGATTCCCCGCATGACCGGTCGTTTCGATCGACTTTCCCTGAACACCCTCACGCCCGAGGACAAGGCCGTCGGCGTCGCGCTTGGCGCCGTGCTGGCGGGAGCCGTCGGGCTCGCGATCTTCAACCCGCTCACCGACGACCGCGCCGTGGCCCAGACCTCGGCCCAGGCGGCGGCGGTCGCCGAGAAGGGCGGCGTGTCCGCCAAGTCGGACAAGGCCGGGACCCTCTCGGCCGCGGACGCCCGCGCGCAGGGCTTCAAGGTCCCGCCGCGCGCGGTCAAGCCCAACGAGGTCATCAAGCTCGCGGAGAAGCAGGTCGGGATCTCCGAGGGCAAGGGCGGCATGACCAAGTTCCACAAGTGGTACGTGTCGACCCCGCACGCCGCCGCGACCGCCGAGCGGGACGGAGGCTTCTCCGTCAACGACTACAAGGGCGCCCAGTGGTGCAACATGTTCGTCTCGTGGCTCGGCGCCCAGACCGGCGTGCAGAACATGGGCTGGGACGCGTACACCGTCCAGCACGCCAAGTGGTTCAAGAAGACCGACCGCTGGGGCAAGACCGCCAAGCCCGGCGCGGTCGTGTTCTTCGACTGGGACAAGGGCTCGCGCGGTGACATCGGCGACATCGACCACGTCGGCCTCGTCGTCAAGGACAACGGGAACGGCACCGTGAACACCGTCGAGGGCAACACCGAGAACGCGGTGAACAAGAAGACCCGCGACAAGTCCGAGATCGTCGGTTACGGGTATCCCGACTACGCGTCCTGACCCGATCCGCGCGATTGCGGCCGCCCGGCCGGAATCGCGAGATCCGGGTCGCGCGGACCGCGTGATCAGAATGGCGTCATCCGAAGGCGTCCGGTTCCGGCCGGGCGCCTTCGGGCGTTCCAGGGGGATGTCACCCATGTCGCCGGTGAAGGCGGGTAATGCCAAGCATTGACAGCCTTTGACTGCTCTTGGACCTCATCACGGCGTTCCGGGAAAGGAATCCGTGCGCGCGTCCGATCGGAGCCGGGACGCGCGGGGAGGGGGGCCCATGCGGGTGCGCCCGGACGTCAGCGTCGTCGTGATCGCCTACAACGACGCGTGGCGGCTGCCACGGGCGGTCGCCTCCACGCTGGAGCAGTCGCTGGGCGGCGTCGAGACGGTGATCGTCGACGACGGGAGCACCGACGGGACGGGCGAGGCCGCCGACCGGCTGGCCGCCGCGCACGCCGGACGGGTCCGGGCCGTCCACCTGGCGTCGAACTCCGGCGGCTGCGGGCGGCCCCGCAACACCGGGATCGAGGCGTCCGCAGGCCGGTACGTGATGTTCCTCGACAGCGACGACCTGCTGGACCGGCACGCCTGCCTCAACCTGTTCGCCGCGGCCGAGGACGCCGGCGCGGACCTGGCGTCCGGGCGGTGCGACCGGATCTTCCTGGACGTGCCCGCGGGCGCGAAGGGACGCGTCCGCCCCTGGTATCCGTGGCTCTACCGGCGCAGGGCCGTGTACGGGCCGCTGAAGGACCACCCCGATCTGCTCTACGACACGCTGTCGACCAACAAGGCGTACCGGCGCGATTTCCTGGACGAGCACGGCCTCCGGTTCGTCGAGGGGCTCCACTACGAAGACCTGCTGTTCACCGCCGAGGCGTACCTGGCGGCCGGGCGGACGGCGCTGATCCCGCACCGCGTCTACAACTGGCTGGTGCGGGAGCGGACGCCCGCGCCGTCCATCTCCAACCGGCGCGCCGATCTGGCCAACTTCGCCGACCGGCTGGAGATCCACCGCCGCATCGACATGCTGTTCGCGCTGCGCGGCGCCTACGACCTCCGCCGGGCCAAGGACGTCAAGTTCGTCAACCATGATCTTGTCCTTTACCTGCGCGAACTGCGCGACCGCGATCCGGCCTACCGGTCGCGCTTCCTCGATCTGGCGGCGGGCTACCTGGCCGAGCTCGATCCCAGGGTGTTCGAGGAGGCGCACCCGCTGCCCGCGATCGCCGCTTACCTGATCCGCGAGGGCGACCATTCGGCCGCGCTCGCCGCCGCCGAGCACGGCGGCGGCGTCAAGCGCCCTGAGCTTCGTGCGCAGCTCGTGGAGCGGGACGGGCGCGTGTACTGGGGCACGGGACGCCCGCGCGGGACGCTCGGGCGCCGCATCCTGGACGTCACCGATTTCGGCTTCCATCTGCGGCCGCTCAAGGAGCTGCGTCCGGCGAACACGGTGACGCTGCTGGAGGCGCGGGGCGAGCGCGTCCGGATGGCCGGGCAGGTGCTGAACCCGCTGGGCCGGATCCGTCCGGACGCGCGGCTGTCGGCCATCCTGGAGTTCGGCGACCGGCGTCGCCGCGCCCGGAAGGGGCGGGTCCGGGCGGCCGTCCGGCATGAGGGCGACCGGCTCGCCTGGCGGGCCGAGTTCGACCCGAGGAAGCGCATCAGGCCGGTCGGGTTCGTCGACCCGGTGTGGGACGTGCGCCTCCGCGTCCGGGTGGACGGCGAGGACGTGGTCACCCGGCTCGGCGAAGGCCGTGGATCACCGCCGCTGAGCGGGGTGGAACTGCCCGTCCGGCCCCGGCTGACGAGGCTCGCAGCCGACCGGCTCCGCTCGTACGTCACCGGCGGCGGTCATCTGGCGTTCGTCCTGGAGACGGGCACGCCGTGGGCGCGGCTCACGGGGGCCGCGGCGCGGCGGGCCGTCACGTCCCCGGCGGGGCGGCTGGCGCGGGGCCTGATCGGGCGGCGGGCGAGGCGGACGGAGCAGGCCGTCCGGCGGACGCTGACGTCCCGCAAGACCAAGGTCGCCGTGTTCAACCGGGTGCTGAGCCGGCTCCCCGTCCGGCAGGGCCTGGCGGTCTTCGAGAGCCACCTGGGCCGGCAGTACTCGGACAACCCGAAGTACATCTACCGGGAGCTGCGCAGGTCGGGGCGGCCGGTGGAGGCCGTGTGGTCGTACGCGTCGTCCCCGAAAGGCTTCCCGCAGGACGCGAAGCTGGTGCGGCGCGGGTCGTGGGCCTACTTCCTGGCGCTCGCGCGCGCCCGGTACTGGGTGGACAACCAGGGCTTTCCGGACGGTCTCCGCAAGCGCCCCGAGACCACCTACATCCAGACCTGGCACGGGTCGGCGTTCAAGCTGATGGGCCAGGACCAGCCGCGGGTCAAGCGCGGCCCCGCCGCCGAACGGGCCCGGCTGCGGCGGATGGCGGAGCGGTTCGACTGCTTCCTCGTCCGGTCGGGGCACGACGTGGCGACGCTGTGCGCCGGGCTCGGCGTCCGGTCGGAGCTGCTCGCGGCCGGGTATCCGCGCAACGATCCGCTGGTCAACGGCGTGGACGGCGATCCGGAGCTGGCCGCCGAGGTCGCCGGGCTCCGCCGCTCGCTCGGCCTGGACGCGGGCGACGGGCGGCGCGCCGTCCTGTACGCGCCGACGTTCGCCACCGGGCCGAAGGGCCGCCCGGTCCGGCTGCTGGAGCCCCCCATCGCCCCCGGCCTGTTCGCGCGGGAGCTGGGGGAGGAGTTCGTGCTGCTCGTCCGGCCGCACTACCTGTGCCGCGCCAACCTCCCGCCGGGCGCCCGCGCGGTCATGCGGGACGTCGGCGACGTGCCCGACGTCACCCCGCTGCTCCTCCTCGCGGACGCGCTGATCACCGACCACTCCTCGATCATGTTCGACTTCGCGCTGCTCGACCGGCCGATCGTCCTGCACCTCCCGGACGGCCGCGACCGCGCGCCCGGCTACTTCGACCTCGAACGGCACGCCCCGGGCCCGATCACCCGCACCGCGGACGAGCTGGTCGCCGCGCTCGCCGGGCTCGACGCCGCGGACGCCGTCCACGCCCCCCGCCGCCGCGCGTTCGCCGAGCGGTTCGGCGAGCACGACCGCGGCGCCGCCGCCCGCACCGTGGCGGACCGCTACTTCCCGGCCGCCCGGCCGCGCCGCAGGGGCGAACGCCGCCGCAGGGGAGAACGCCGCCACAGGGGGGATCGCAATGGCCGCACCGCGTGACGTCTTCATCGTGTGCAACAACGCCGACGACCTGGGCGGGCTGCAGCGCTGGGCGCATCACATGGCGCGGCTGCTCGCCGCGCGCGGCGACCGCGTCACCCTCGTCGGGATCACCCGCGGGACGCGGCCGCACCACCACGGCCGGGACGGCTCCTACGCCGTCGAGGTGCTGCACGGGGAGTGGCGCCCGCCCGCGATGGCCTGGCGTCCGGCGACGCTCCGGCAGCGCCTGGACGCGGCGTCCCGCGCACGCGACCTGCGGCGGAGGGCGGCCCAGCGGCGCGGCGCCGCCCGCCTGACGGAGCTGTTCGCCGCCGCCCGGCCGGGCGCGGTCGTGATCGCGGCGCAGGTGTGGGCGATGGAGTGGGTCCGGCTGGCCGACACGTCCGGGCTGCGGGTCGTGGGCATGAGCCACGAGTCGTACGCGGCCACCCGCGCGTCGTCGCGGTACCGCCGGGTCAGGGAGAACTACGCGGACGCCGACCGGATGCTCGTCCTCACCGCCGAGGACGCCGATGCCTGGGCCCGGAACGGCATGACCAACGTCGACTACATCCCCAACGCGCTGCACGTCGCGCCGGACGTCCATCCCACGCTCGACCTCCCCGTCGTGGCGTGCGTCGGCCGCCTCTCCTACGAGAAGGGCGTGGACCTGATGCTGGAGGCGTGGGAGCGGGTATCCGCGCGCCATCCGGGCTGGCGGCTGCACGTCTACGGCGGCGGGCCGGACGGAGAGCGGCTGAAGGCGCAGGCGGACGCGGCGGGCCTGTCCGGCTCGGTGGAGTTCAGGGGCGTCGTCGCGGACGTGGAGGAGGCGCTCGTTGAGGCGTCGATCTTCGCGCTGCCGTCCCGGGCCGAGGGCTTCCCGATGTCGGTGCTGGAGGCGATGGCGTACGGGCTCCCGACGGTCGCGTTCGACTGCGCGCCCGGCGTCCGGGCCCTCCTCGCCGCCGAGCACGGCGGCGGCGTGCTGGTCGAGCCGGGCGACACCACGGCGTTCGCCCGGGAGCTGGACCGCCTCATCGAGGCCCCGGACCTGCGCCGGACCCTCGGAGCCGAAGCCCGCGCCTCGGTCCTGAGGTTCCACCCGGACACGGTCCTGGAACGCTGGGACCGCCTGTTCGACCTGCTCCACCGGGATCTCCCGTCCGGCCCGGCGTCCGGCCCGGCGTCCAGCGACATGGCGGAGGAGCCCGTGGCGGGCGAGCGGGAACCCGCCCTGGAGTGATTCTTTCTAACAAGTGTTTGGTAGAGTGCGCGGCGTGAAGGAGAACGAGTCCCCGGCGGACCGGGCGTTCCGCGCCGAGGTCCGCGACTGGCTCCGCGCCAACCTGGCGGGCGAGTTCGCGCACGCCCGCGGGCTCGGCGGGCCGGGACGCGAGCACGAGGCGTTCGAGGAGCGGCTCGCCTGGGAGCGGCACATGGCCGCCGCCGGCTGGACATGCGTGGGCTGGCCCGAGGAGCACGGCGGGCGCGGCGCCACCGTCGAGCAGCAGGTGATCTTCCACGAGGAGTACGCGCTCGCCGACGCGCCCGCCCGGGTCGGCCACATCGGCGAGAACCTGCTCGGCCCGACGATCATCGCGTTCGGCACCGACGAGCAGCGCGCCCGCTTCCTGCCGCCGATCGTCGCCGTCGAGGAGCTGTGGTGCCAGGGCTACTCCGAGCCGGACGCGGGCTCCGACCTCGCCAACGTCCAGACCCGCGCCGAACTCGACGGCGACCACTGGGTGATCAACGGCCAGAAGGTCTGGACGTCCCTGGCCCTCGAATCGGACTGGTGCTTCGCCGTCTGCCGCACCGAGCCGGGCTCGTCCCGCCACCACGGCCTGTCGTACCTGCTCGTCCCGATGCGGCGGGACGGCGTCGACATCCGGCCGATCGTCCAGCTCACCGGCACCTCCGAGTTCAACGAGGTGTTCTTCGACGGCGCCCGCACGGACGCCGCCAACATCGTCGGCGCGCCGGGGGAGGGCTGGAAGATCGCGATGGCCACGCTCGGGTTCGAGCGGGGCGTCGCGACGCTCGGCCAGCAGGTCGGCTTCCGGCGCGAGTTCGACGGCGTCGCCGACCTGGCCCGGCGCACCGGCGCGATCGACGATCCGCTGCTGCGCGACCGGCTGACCAGGGCGTACATGGGGCTGGAGATCATGCGTCTGAACGCGGTGCGGACGATGGCGGGCGTCGCCGCCGGCGCCCCCGGCCCGGAGTCGTCCATCTCCAAGCTGGCCTGGGGCACCTGGCACCGGGAGCTGGGCGAGCTCGCCATGGACATCCTCGGCGCCGCCGGACTCGTCGCGGACGGCGAGCCCTACGACCTGAACGACTGGCAGCGGCTCTTCCTGTTCTCCCGCGCCGACACGATCTACGCCGGGTCGAACGAGATCCAGCGCAACATCATCGCCGAGCGCGTCCTCGGCCTGCCCAGAGAGGCACGTGGATGACCCCGCCCCGATACGTCCCCGGGCACGATCTCCTCAAGGACCGCGCCGTCGTGATCACCGCCGCGGCCGGGGCCGGGATCGGCGGCGCCACCGCCCGCCGCTGCCTGGAGGAGGGCGCCCGCGTCCTGATCTCCGACACGCACGAGCGGCGGCTGAGCGCGTCCGCCGGGGAACTGGAGAAGGAGTTCGGCGCGGCGCGTGTCGCCTCGCTGCCCTGCGACGTCACGTCCGAGGAGCAGGTCCAGGCCCTCTACGCCCTCGCGGTCGAGCGGTTCGGACGCGTCGACGTCGCCGTCAACAACGCCGGCCTCGGCGGGACGGCCGACCTGGTCGACATGACCGACGACCAGTGGGGACGCGTCCTCGACATCACCCTCAACGGCACCATGCGCTGCACCCGCGCCGCCCTCCGCGTCATGCGCGGCCAGGGCTCGGGCGTCATCGTCAACAACGCGTCGGTGATCGGCTGGCGGGCGCAGAAGGGGCAGTCGCACTACGCCGCCGCCAAGGCCGGGGTGATGGCGCTCACCCGCTGCGCGGCGCTGGAGGCCGCCGAGTACGGCGTCCGGATCAACGCCGTGTCGCCGTCCCTCGCCATGCACCCGCATCTCGTCAAGGTGACGTCCGAAGATCTCCTGGACGAGCTGACGCGCCGCGAGGCGTTCGGCCGGTATGCGGAACCATGGGAGGTGGCCAACGTCATCGTCTTCCTGGCCGGCGACTACTCCTCGTACATGACGGGCGAGGTCGTCTCCGTCTCCTCCCAGCACCCATAGGAAACCCACTGATGAGTCCACGACGGCGCGACGCCGAGGGCACCGCCGCCGCCCGCGCGGTACGGCGGGCCGAGCTGCTCGCCACGGCCGCGGAGGTGTTCGCCTCCCAGGGCTACTCCGCCACCACCGTCCGGAAGGTCGCGGACGCCGCCGGGATCCTCGGCGGCAGCCTCTACTACCACTTCGACTCCAAGGAGGCGATGGCGGACGAGATCCTGTCGACGTTCCTGGACGAGATGTGGGCCGCCTACGACCGCGTCCTGGAGTCGGGGCTCAGCGCCCGCGACACGCTCGAGGGCATCGTCGTGGAGTCGTTCCGGACGATCGACCTGCACCGTCCCGCCGTCGTCCTCTACCAGAACGAGTCCAAGCACCTCGGGACCAGCGAGCGGTTCCGCTACCTGCACGACTCCCGGCGCCGGTTCGAGGAGATGTGGCTGGAGCTGCTGCGCCGGGGCGTGGCGGAGGGCTCGTTCCGCGCCGACCTCGACCCCGACCTCGTCTACCGGTACATCCGCGACACCGTCTGGGTGGCCGCGAACTGGTACAAGCGCGGCGGGCGGCTGTCCGCCGACGACATCGCCAAGCAGTACCTCGCCATGTTCCTCGAAGGCATCCAGGCGAGCTAGGCCCCCGTACGAAGGAGACACCCCCATGGCCGAGGCATACATCGTCGACGCGGTGCGCGCGCCCGTCGGGCGGCGCGGCGGCGGCCTGTCCGGCGTGCACCCCGCCGACCTCGGCGCGCACGTGCTGACCGCGCTGATGGAACGCACCAAGGTCGACCCGGCGGCCGTCGAGGACGTCGTGTTCGGCTGCGTGGACGCGGTCGGCCCCCAGGCAGGCGACATCGCCCGCACCTGCTGGCTCGCCGCCGGGCTGCCCGAGGAGGTGCCGGGCGTCACCGTCGACCGGCAGTGCGGGTCGTCGCAGCAGGCCGTGCACTTCGCCGCGCAGGCCGTCCTGTCCGGGACGTCCGACCTGGTCGTGGCGGGCGGCGTGCAGAACATGTCGCAGATCCCGATCGCGTTCGCGATGACCGCCGCCGAGCCGCTCGGCTTCACCCGGGGCCCCTTCGCGGGCTCGGCGGGCTGGACGCGCCGCTACGGCGACGCCGAGGTCTCCCAGTTCAACGGCGCCGAGATGATCGCCCGCGACTGGGACATCTCCCGCGCGGACATGGAGGCGTTCGCCTACGAGTCGCACCGGCGGGCGATCCGCGCGATCGACGAGGGCCGGTTCGAGCGGGAGATCGTCCCCTTCGAGAGCGTCGCCGCCGACGAGGGGCCGCGCCGTGACACGTCGCTGGAGAAGATGGCGGGCCTGAAGACCCTCGTGGAGGGCGGGCGGCTCACCGCCGCGCTCTCGTCCCAGATCTCGGACGGCGCCGCCGCGCTCCTCATCGCCTCCGAGCAGGCCGTCAAAGACCACGGCCTCACGCCGCGCGCCCGCGTCCACCACCTCTCCGCGCGCGGCGAGGACCCGATCAGGATGCTGTCCGCGCCCATCCCCGCCACCGCGCACGCGTTCAAGAAGACCGGCCTGAGCATGGACGACATCGACGCCGTCGAGATCAACGAGGCGTTCGCGTCCGTCGTCCTCGCCTGGCTCAAGGAGACCGGCGCCGACCCGGCGAAGGTCAACCCCAACGGCGGCGCCATCGCCCTCGGCCACCCCCTCGGCGCCACCGGCGCCCGCCTCATGACCACCCTCCTGCACGAGCTGGAGCGCACCGGCGGACGCTACGGCCTGCAGACCATGTGCGAAGGCGGCGGCCAGGCCAACACGACCATCCTCGAACGCCTCTGACCTCGCGCCGGCGGCGGACCGGTCGCAAAGGCAAGCGCGCTGAGCCGCGCCCCGGCATGCGGGGCGCGGCTCAGCGGACGGACGGCGCGGGCCGTCCGTCGGGCGGTTCGTCAGGACGTTTCCCAGGACTGGTCGGTGTTGCCGTTGCAGGGCCAGTTCACGACGGCCGCGCCGTCGCTGAAGTTGTTGAGGAGGCTCATGCACATCCGGTTGAGGCCGCTGATGAGGCGGTCTCTGTCGAAGTGCCACTGCTGCTGGGGTGAGGAGTTGCACTGGTACATGCCGACGAGGGTTCCCTGCCCGCGGTTTCCGGCGCGAACGTCCAGGCACCGGTGACTGGGAAGATCGCTCTGGATCCTGCCGTCCACCAGGCTCCAGCGCTGCGCCTGGCTGCCGTTGCACGTCCACAGGGTGACCATGGCCCCGTTGCCGTCGTTGGCGTCGGCCACGTCGAGGCACTGACCGGCGGCCGTCCGCGGCTTGATCTGGACGCCGGCGAGCACCGCCCCGGGCTGCGGCCCGGGAGCGGACGCGAGTCCGGTCGTGACGGCGGAGGCGGCGCCGGTGCCGCCGGTTCCGGCGGTAAGGCCGGCCAGGAGCAGGCCGCCGGCGGCCACTGACCCCAGCCTGGTCGCCCGCCGTGTCGATGTGCGCATGATGATCCTTTCGATCGATGCGTCGGGTGTCGTCGCCCGTTGTGAAATACGCGACGCCAATGACGCTAGGTAGTCGATCGATTACGGTCCATACCACTTTTCTGGTATTCGCCGGCGGCCGGCGCGGTGGGATGCTTACCGGGTGAGTCAAGTCGCCCGGCAGCGCGTCCTGGACCGTCTGATGGTGCTCGGCAGTGCGGAGCTCGGCCTCGCCGACGTCGCCGACGAGGCGAACCGGCTGATCGCCAGGGCGCTGCCGCACGACGCGAGCTGCTGGCACACCACCGATCCCGCGACCCTCGTCGAGACGGGCTACCGGGCGTACGCCATGCCGCACCCGGACGCGCAGGTCGCCGAGTTCGCGTACCTGACAACCGACTTCAACTCCCTGGCCGCGCTCGTCGAGGGACCCAGGCACAGCGGCGTGCTCAGCGAGGCGGCCGGTGGCCGGCTGGACCGCAGCCCGCGCTACCGGGAGCTGCTCCGGCCCAACAACATCCGCGGCGAGCTGCGCACCGCCCTGGTCGCGGACGGCGCCTGCTGGGGCTGTTTCGCGCTGTTCCGCGAGGCGCCGCGCGACTTCACCGAGGACGAACGCGACTACGCGCACCTGCTGGCGTCGGTACTGGGCCGGCTGATCCGCGCGGCCGGGCTCCGGGGCAGGACCGAGGGCACCGGGCCGGTGCCGTGGCCCGGAGCCGTCGTGCTAGACGCGGCACGCCAGGTGGTGTCGATCACCGACGCCGCCCGGACGTGGCTGGCCGACCTCGGCTCCGCCGGTGCGCCCGGCGACCCCGGCGCGGGGGCGTTGCCGTTCCCCATGCTGACGGCCGTCGAGCGGGTCCGGGAGTCCGGGCGGGCCGTCGACATTCGCGTCCTGGGCTCCTCGGGACGGTGGATCCAGCTGCACGCCGAGCCGGCGTCGGGCCGGGAACCGAACGGCGTCGCCGTCGTCGTGCAGGCCGCCCCGCCCGACTCGATCGCCGCGCTGATCTGCGCCTCCTACGGGTTCACGGCCCGTGAGCGCGAACTCGTCGCCCTCGTCCTGCGGGGCCACCGGACCAGCGAGATCGCCGCCCGCCTGCACATCTCACCGCACACCGTCCAGGCGCACCTGAAGTCGGTGTTCGCCAAAGCGGGCGTGCGCAGCCGCGCCGAACTGGTGGGCCGACGCTTCCTGCGACCCTGAGACGCGCGGCCGCCGGGGCGGGTCAGGCGGCGGACGGGGTGCCGCGGCGCTCGGTCCTGATCTGCAGGACGTACCGCTTGATCTGGTCGGTGATCTCCTCGTTGCCCCAGCCCAGCGCCGGGGCGAGGAGGCGGGCGACATGGGACGCGGCCGCGACGCCGCCGTCCCGCTGCTCGATCGAGACGCGCAGCCGCCGGGCCAGGACGTCCTCCAGGTGCAGGGCGCCCTCGTGCGTCGCCGCGTAGACGGCCTCGGCGCACAGGTAGTCCTCAGCGCCGGGGACGGGGCCGCCGAGCGCCGGGTCGTCCGCGACCAGCTCCAGGACCTCGCGGGCGCACGAGCCGTACCGACGCAGCAGGTGCTCGACCCGCGCGACGTGCAGGCCCGACTCGGCGGCGAGGCGGCGCCGCTCGTTCCACAGCACCTCGAACCCGACCGCGCCGATGATCGGCAGCCGCTCCGTGACGGACTCGGGGACGGCGTCGTCCAGGCCCTCGGCGACGACGTCGACCGCGTCCCGCGCCATCACCCGGTAGGTGGTGAACTTCCCGCCGGTCACGACGACGAGGCCCGGCACGGGCTCGGCGACGGCGTGCTCGCGGGACAGGCGCGTCGTGTCGTCCACTTCGGCGGAGAGGAGCGGGCGCAGGCCCGCGTAGACGCCCTGGATGTCGTCGTGGGTGAGCGGGGTCCGCAGGACGGCGTTCGCCTGGTCGAGGAGGTAGCCGATGTCGGTGTGGTCGGCGATCGGCTCGTCCGGGCCGTCCTCGTGCGGGGTGTCGGTCGTCCCGACGAGCCAGTACCGCCCCCACGGGATGATGAACAGGACGCTCTTGGACGTCCGCGTGATCAGCCCGGTCTCCATCGGGATCCGGTCGCGCGGCACCACCAGGTGGACGCCCTTGGACGCCCGCACGGCGAACGACGCTCGGGAGCCCGTCATGGCCTGGGCGCCGTCCGTCCACACGCCGGTCGCGCAAACGACGCGCCTGGCGCGGACGGCGATCTCCCGGCCGCCTTCCAGGTCCAGGACGTGGGCGCCCGTCACCCGCTCGCCCTCGCGCAGGAACCCGGTCGCCTCGGCGCGGGTGACGACCTTCGCGCCGTACTGCGCGGCCGTCCTGGCGACCATCATCGTGTAGCGGGCGTCGTCCACCTGCGCGTCGTAGTACTGGATCGCGCCGACCAGCGCGTCCGAGCGCAGCGCCGGAGCCTCACGGAGCGCGCCGCGCCTCGTCAGCTGCCGGTGCCGGGGGAGCGCGCGGGCCCCGCCCAGCGAGTCGTACAGGGTGACGCCCGCGCTGACGTAGGCCCGCTCCCACACCCGGTTGCGCAGCGGATACAGGAACTGGACGGGACGCACCAGATGCGGCGCCAGCCGATGCAGAAGCAGGCCCCGCTCCCGCAGCGCCTCCCGGACGAGGCCGAAGTCGCGCTGTTCGAGGTAGCGCAGCCCGCCGTGGATCAGCTTGCTGGAGCGTCCGGACGTCCCGGCCGCCCAGTCCCGCGCCTCCACGAGCGCGACGGACAGGCCGCGGGAGACGGCGTCGAGGGCCGTGCCGGCGCCGACGACGCCGCCGCCGACGACCAGGACGTCGAACTCCGCGTCCGCGAGGCCGCGCAGGGCGTCCTCCCGGTATCGCGGTCCGAGGGCTACGGATGTCACTGCATGCTCCCGACGAGAGATCAGTCCGAGTGTCGTGCGGCCGGGTTGCGGCGAGCCGTCGCCCGGAGGACGTCCCGGACAACCGTCCCGGACAACCGGACGACAACGCGCCGCGACCCGGCGAGACGGCCCTAGCCGATATCGACCCAGTCGAGCGTCCGGGTGACGGCCTTCTTCCAGCCGGCGTAGCCGTGGTGGCGTTGGTCGTCGTTCCAGGTGGGTTCCCAGCGGCGGTCTTCGTTCCAGTTGCGGCGCAGTTCTTGGGTGGTGGTCCAGAATCCGACGGCCAGGCCGGCGGCGTAGGCGGCGCCCAGGGCGGTGGTCTCGGCGACGACGGGGCGGGAGACCGGGACGCCGAGGATGTCGGCCTGCAGTTGCATGCACAGTTCGTTGGCGGTGACGCCGCCGTCGACTTTGAGGACGTCCAGGGCGACGCCGGAGTCTTCGCGCATGGCTTCGACGACGTCGCGGGATTGGTAGCAGATCGATTCCAGGGTGGCGCGGGCCAGGTGGGCGTTGGTGTTGAAGCGTGACAGTCCGACGATGGCGCCGCGGGCGTCCGAGCGCCAGTAGGGGGCGAACAGGCCGGAGAAGGCGGGCACGAAGTACACCCCGCCGTTGTCGTCGACCTGGCGGGCCAGGGCTTCGCTTTGCGCGGCGCCGGAGATGATGCCGAGCTGGTCGCGCAGCCATTGCACCGCCGACCCGGTCACCGCGATCGACCCCTCCAGCGCGTAGACGGGCTTCTGCTGGCCGAACTGGTAGCACACCGTCGTCAGGAGGCCCCGCGAGGAGCGGACGAGTTCCTCACCGGTGTTGAGGAGCAGGAAGTTGCCGGTGCCGTAGGTGTTCTTGGCCTCGCCGGGCGCGAAGCACACCTGCCCCACCGTGGCCGCCTGCTGGTCACCGAGCGCGGCGGTGAGAGGGACTTCGCCGCCGAGCGGGCCGTCGGCGCGGGTGACGCCGTACGGTTCGGGGGCTGAGGACGGTTTGATCTGCGGCAGCATCTGGCGCGGGATGCCGAAGAACGACAGGAGCTGGTCGTCCCAGTCGAGGGTCTCCAGGTCCATCAGCATGGTGCGGCTGGCGTTGGTGGGGTCGGTGACGTGGACGCCGCCGTCCGTCCCGCCGGTGAGGTTCCACAGGACCCAGCTGTCGGTCGTGCCGAAGATCGCGTCGCCGTTCTCGGCGGCTTCGCGGACGCCGTCGACGTTCTCCAGAATCCACTGGATCTTCCCGCCGGAGAAATACGTGGCCGGAGGAAGACCGGCCTTGCGGCGGATGACGTCGCCCTTGCCGTCCCGCTCCAGGGCGGACGCGATGCGGTCGGTGCGGGTGTCCTGCCAGACGATCGCGTTGTAGTACGGACGCCCGGTCCGCCGGTTCCACACCACGGTCGTCTCGCGCTGGTTGGTGATGCCGAGGGCGGCCAGGTCGGTGTGGCTCAGATCGGCCTTGTGCAGCGCCGTCTGGATGACGGCGCGGGTGCGTTCCCAGATCTCGGTGGGGTTGTGCTCGACCCATCCCGCCTGGGGCAGGATCTGCTCGTGTTCGAGCTGGTGGCGGGCGACCTCGTTGCCGCCGTGGTCGAAGATCATGAAGCGGGTGCTGGTGGTGCCCTGGTCGAGCGCTCCGACGAAGTCGGCCATGGCTGGATCCTCCTGGAGGAAGGCGGGGACGGGACGGCTCACGTCTTCTCGTACTCGGGTTCGGCCTTCGTCGGCAGCTCCCCGGAAGACCCGTCATCGGGCAGGAACCGTCCGATGAGGAGCTTGTAGAGGCCGGCGCCGAGCACGCCGCCGATGAGCGGCCCGACGATCGGCACCCAGAAGTACAGGTCGCCGTACTGGTCCCGCCACGCGCCGCCGTAGCCGGTGAGGAACGAGGCGAGCCGGGGGCCGAAGTCGCGGGCCGGGTTGATCGCGTACCCGGCGGCCGAGCCGAACGCCATCCCGATCGCGACCACCACGAGGCCGATCAGGAACGGGGTCAGGTTCGCCAGCGGCGGCCTGTTGCGCGCGTCGGTGAGGACCTTGATCAGGAACAGCAGGATGGCGGTGCCGATCACCTGGTCGCGGAACGCGCCCCAGGTCCCGACCGGAAGGCCGCCGTTGCCCGGCAGCGTCGAGAAGACGCCCTGCGACTTGATCGTCAGGCCGGGGTCGAACTTGTTGAGGATCTCGCTGTAGTTCCACCGGACGATCAGCGCCGCGACGAACGCCCCCGCGGTCTGCGCGGCGATGTACGGGACCGTCTTGCGCCAGGCGAACTCCTTGAACACGGCGAGCGCGACGGTCACGGCCGGGTTGAGGTGCGCGCCGCTGATCCGGGCGGCGACGTAGACGCCGAGCGTCACGCCGAGCCCCCAGGCCCAGGCGATGCTGTCGTGGCCGCCGAGGCTCTGCGGATCGCCGAGCCCGCTGCCGGCGACGGCCTGCGCGACGACGCCGACGCCGAACAGGATGAGGATCATGGTGCCGGCGAACTCGGCTGCGAGCTCGCCGGCGAGCGCGGGGATTCTGGGTCGTTCCGCCATGGGCACTCCTGGTGAAGGCCGGCCTGGACACTGGGCTGGACGCAGGCCCCGTGAGGTTGGGCAGGACGGTAAGCCGGGACGGACCGGCGGACAACGGGAGCCCGCCGACAATGTCGAACACTTTCGCCGGAGCCCGGCGGCAGTTACCCTCCAGTACGTGCACCAGATCCCAGAATCCGGGCAGTTCAGGCCATGTTGGGCGGTCATGGCGGCGGGTGCCGACATTGTCGGCACCCTGGTCGCGGAACTAGCATCGGATTCGTGCCCGGACCTGTGCAATCGATCGAGCGCGCCGCCGCGATCCTGCGCCTGCTCGCCGCGAGTTCGGGACGGCTCGGCGTCGGCGAGATCGCCGCGTCCCTGGGCCTCGCCCGCGGCACCGCGCACGGCATCCTGCGCACGCTGGAGCGCGTCGGGTTCGTCGAGCAGGACGGCGGCAGCGGCAAGTACCAGCTCGGCGCCGCGCTGCTGCACCTCGGCACCAGCTACCTGGACGTCAACGAGCTGCGGTCCCGCGCCATCAACTGGGCCGACGCCCTCGCCTCCCGCAGCGGCGAGGCCGTCCGGATCGGGACGCTCCTGGACGGCAAGGTCCTGGTCGTCCACCACGTGTTCCGTCCCGACGACACGCTCCAGGCCATGGACGTCGGCTCCCTGCTCCCGCTGCACGCCACCGCGCTCGGCAAGGCGCTGCTCGCGCACGACGCGAACGCCGCCGCGTCCATCCGCGACACCGTCCTGGAGTCGTACTGCCGCCGGACCATCACCGATCCGCGCCAGCTCGCACGGGCCGCCACGCGCGTGCGGGAGAACGGGTGGGCGGCCGAGATCGAGGAGCTGTCCATCGGCGAGGCCGGGGTCGCCGCGCCGATCCGCGGGTACGGCGGGCTGGTCGTCGGGGCGATCGGCGTCTCCGGCGCCGTCGAGCGGGTCTGCGACGCGCGCCGCGTCCCCGAGCCGAGGCTCGTCGCGTTCGTGCGGGACGCGGCCCGCGCGGTCTCCCGGGACCTCGGCGGCTCGCGCTGGTGACGCCGCGGCCGCGCCTTCCGGGGGAGTGGGCCGGTCGTGACCGAGCGCTTCGTGATGTCGATCGACCAGGGCACCACCTCGACGCGCTGCATCGTGTTCGACCACGCCGGGCGCCTGGTGTCGGTCGCGCAGCGTGAGCACCGGCAGCATTTCCCGAAGCCCGGCTGGGTCGAGCACGACCCGATGGAGATCTGGCGCAACCTCGAACGCATCGCTCCCGAGGCGCTCGCCCAGGCGGGCGTCACGACGGCGCAGATCGCGGCCGTCGGGATCGCGAACCAGCGTGAGACGACCGTCCTGTGGGACCGGCTGACCGGCGTCCCGATCGGCCGCGCCATCGTCTGGCAGGACATGCGGACCGGCGCGCTCGTGGACGAGCTGTCCCGCGCCCCCGGCGCCGCGATGGTCGCCGAGCGCAGCGGGCTGCCGCTCGCCACCTACTTCTCGGCGCCGCGCGTCCGCTGGCTGCTCGACCACACGCCCGGCCTCCGCGAGCGCGCCGAACGCGGCGAGGTCCTGTTCGGCACGATGGAGAGCTGGTTGATCTGGAATCTCAGCGGCGGCGTCGACGACGGCGTCCACGTCACCGACGTGACCAACGCCGGACGCACCCTGATGATGGACCTGCACACCCTGAGCTGGGACGACGGGCTCCTCGACTTCTTCGGCGTGCCGCGCGCGATGCTGCCGGAGATCAGGTCGTCCACCGAGACCTACGGGACGGCCCGCCGCGTGTTCCCCGGCGTCCGGATCGGCGCTGCGCTCGGCGACCAGCAGGCCGCGCTGTTCGGGCAGACGTGCTTCTCCCCGGGCGAGACGAAGTGCACCTACGGGACGGGCGCGTTCCTGCTGATGAACACCGGCACCACGCCGATCAAGTCCGACAACGGGCTGCTCACCACCGTCGGCTACAAGATCGGCGACGAGCCCGCCGTGTACGCGCTGGAGGGCTCGATCGCGATCACCGGCGCGCTCGTCCAGTGGTTCCGGGACGGCCTCGGCCTGATCAGCACCGCCCCGGAGATCGAGACCCTCGCCCGCTCGGTCGACGACAACGGCGGCTGCTACATCGTCCCGGCGTTCTCCGGCCTGTTCGCGCCGCACTGGCGCAGCGAGGCGCGCGGGATCATCGTCGGCCTCACGTCCTACATCACGCGGGGCCACCTGGCGCGGGCCGTGCTGGAGGCGACCGCCTGGCAGACCCGCGAGGTCGTGGACGCGATGAACGCCGACTCCGGGCTCGGCCTGAAGGAGCTGAAGGCCGACGGCGGCATGACGTCGGACAACCTGGTCATGCAGATGGTCGCCGACATGCTGAACGTGCCGGTGGAACGTCCCATGGTGGTGGAGACGGTGTCGCTCGGGGCCGCCTACGCCGCCGGGCTGGCGGTCGGCTACTGGGCGGGGCTCGAAGGGCTGCGGCGCAACTGGCACCGCGCGGCCCGGTGGGTCCCGGCGATGGAGCCCGGACGGCGCGCCGCCGAGTACGACAACTGGAAGCGCGCCGTGGAACGCACCTTCGACTGGATCCGCACCGGCGACGACCCGGCCGGGCAATCCGATATTGTATAGAAAATTCTGAGGAGGGGTCGATGGGTGACGCGGAGGCGTCCGAGGTGTCGGAGGGGCCGGAGGCGTCCGGCCACGACGTGGTCACGGTGGCCGACCACGGTGCGGCACGGGTGATCACGCTCAACCGTCCCGAGGCGCGCAACGCGATCGACGTCCCGACGCGGAACCGGCTCGCGGCGGAGCTGCGGCGCGCCGCCGACGACCCCGCCGTCCGGGCGATCGTGCTCACGGGCGCGGGCGGGACGTTCTCGGCGGGCGGCGACGTCCGGTCGATGGAGGGCGCCCGGCCGGACGAGGTCAGGGCCAGGCTCGCGCCGCTGCACGAGGCCGTCCAGACCATCGCGACCTGCGCGAAGCCCGTGATCGCGGCCGTGGAGGGCGCCGCCGCCGGGCTCGGCGTCTCGCTCGCCGCCGTCTGCGACCACGTGGTCGCCGCGGAGGACGCCCGGTTCGTCGCCGGGTTCGGCAAGGTCGGGGTCGTCCCGGACGGCGGCCTGCTCTGGTCGCTGCCCCAGCGCGTCGGGACGGGCCGCGCCAAGGAGATGCTCGTCTTCGGCCGGACGGTCCCCGCCTCCCGCGCCTACGAGATCGGCCTGGCCGACTCGCTCGTCCCGTCCGGCAAGGCCCTGGACGCCGCGCTGGACCTCGCCGCCGAGGCCGCCGCCCTCGCCCCGCTCTCGGTCGCCGCCGCCAAGCGCCTGCTCGCGCGGACGGACGGCGACCTGGCGCGGCTGCTGGAGTCCGAGGCCGAGGCGCAGGCCGCGCTGTTCGGCACCGCCGACTTCGCCGAGGGCCGCGCCGCGTTCGCCGAACGCCGCCCGCCCCGCTTCGAGGGCCGCTGACGATGAGACTGCAGCAGACCCACGGGCTGACGGACGAGCAGCGGGAGATCATCGCGACCGTGCGCGCGTTCGTCGACAGGGAGATCCTCCCCGTCGCGACCGAACTGGAGCACGCCGACGAGTACCCGCAGGCCATCGTGGACGGCATGAAGAAGCTCGGGCTCTTCGGCCTGACGATCGCCGAGGAGCACGGCGGGCTCGGGGAGTCGCTGCTGACGTACGCGCTCGCGGTCGAGGAGCTGGCGCGCGGCTGGATGAGCGTGTCCGGCATCGTCAACACCCACTTCATCGTCGCCTGGATGATCGCCCAGCACGGCACCGCCGAGCAGCAGGCGCACTACCTGCCGAGGATGGCGACCGGGGAGATCAGGGGCGCGTTCTCGATGTCGGAGCCCGGCTGCGGCTCGGACGTCTCGGCGATCACGACGCGCGCCGTCCCGGACGGCGACGGCCACCACGTCGTCGACGGCCAGAAGATGTGGCTGACGAACGGCGCGTCCGCCAACCTCGTCGCGACCCTCGTCAAGACCGACCCCGCCGCCGGGCACCGCGGCATGACGACGTTCCTGGTCGACAAGACGCCCGGGTTCGGCGAGGTCGCGCCCGGCCTGACCGTCCCCGGCAAGATCGACAAGATGGGGTACCGGGGCGTCGACACCACCGAGCTGATCTTCGACGGCTACCGGATCCCGTCCGCGCGGATCCTCGGCGGGACGCCCGGACGCGGCTTCTACCAGATGATGGACGGCGTCGAAGTCGGCCGCGTCAACGTCGCGGCGCGCGGCTGCGGCGTGGCGATGCGCGCCTACGAGCTGGCCCTCGCCTACGCGCGGCAGCGCGAGACGTTCGGCAAGCCGATCGCCGAGCACCAGGCCGTCCTGTTCCGCCTGGCGGAGATGGCCACCAAGGTCGAGGCCGCGCACCAGATGATGGTGATGGCGGCGCGGCGCAAGGACTCGGGCGAGCGCAACGACCTGGAGTCGGGAATGGCGAAGTACCTGGCCAGCGAGTACTGCAAGGAGGTCGTGGAGGACGCGTTCCGCATCCACGGCGGCTACGCCTACTCCAGGGAGTACGAGATCGAGCGCCTCTACCGGGAGGCGCCGATGCTGCTGATCGGCGAGGGCACCGCCGACATCCAGAAGATGATCATCGGCCGCCGCCTCCTGGAGGGCTGACCGTGCGGGCGGCGGATATCGTGGGCGATATGTCCAGCCCCACACCCGCCTCCGGCCGCCGCCACGACGAGCTCCGCGACTTCCTGCGGACGCGCCGCGCCCGGCTCACGCCCGCCGACGTCGGGCTGCCGGACGGCGGCAGGCGCCGCACGCCGGGCCTGCGCCGCGAGGAGGTCGCCGTCCTCGCGGGCGTCGGGGTGTCCTGGTACACGTGGCTGGAGCAGGGCCGCGACATCAGGGTGTCCGGGGACGTCCTGGACGCGATCGCCCGCGCCCTCCGCCTGGACGGCGCCGAACGCGAGCACCTCTACCTCCTCGCCGGCCTGAACCCGCCCCGGGCCGGGGCGGGTCCCGTCGCGCCGCTCACCCCGGAGCTGCGGCGGCTCCTGGACGCCTGGTCGCCCCGCCCCGCCTACATCCGCGACCGCCACTGGAACCTCATCGCGTTCAACGACTCCGCCCGCGACGTGTTCGGCTACGGCGGCACCGACCACAACTGCCTGATCACGTTCTTCACCAGCGTCCGGTACCGGGACCTGCACATGCACTGGGCCGCCGTCGCGCCCGACGTCGTCGGACGGTTCCGCGCCGACGCCGCCCGCTACCCCGACGACCCCGAGTTCGCCCGGATCGCCGGGGACCTCCTTTCCGTCAGCGACGAGTTCGCGGAACTGTGGGACCGGCACGAGGTCAGCGCCGCGACGCAGGCGGTGAAGGCGATCCGGCATCCGGACGCCGGTGAGATGATCTTCGAGTCGACGGTGCTGCCGCTGGCCGACCGTCCGGGGCAGGACCTCGTCCTGTACAACCCGCGTCCGGGGACCGGAACGCTGGAGCGCCTCGAACGCCTGACGGCCCGCCGGGGCCTGGCCGCCGCCGGCTGACCCGCCCGGGGCCCGGCGAGCCTGGTGGTGCCACACCCACGATAAACGGACTCTGCCGCCCGTCCTCCGAGCCCGGCACGATCAACGGCATGACACCTGACGCACGATTCGCAGGCAAGACCGCATTGATCACCGGAGGGACGAGCGGGATGGGCCTCGCCGCCGCGCGACGGCTGCTGGACGAGGGCGCGTCCGTCGTCATCACCGGCCGCGACCAGGCCCGCCTCGACGCCGCCGCCAAGGAGCTGGACGCCGGAGACCGCGTCCTGCCAGTACGAGCCGACGCCGCCAGCCTGCCCGACCTGGACGCTCTCATGGAAACCGTCCGGGAACGCCACGGCCGCCTCGACGTCGTGTTCGCCAACGCGGGCATCGCCGTGTTCGGCCCGGCCGCGGAGACGACCGAGGCCGACTTCGACAACGCCGTGGACGTCAACTTCAAAGGCGTGTTCTTCACCGTCCAGAAGGCGCTGCCGCTGCTCGCCGCCGACGCCGCCATCGTGATCAACGCGTCGTGGACGATGCACCGCGGCCTGCCGATCGGCTCGGTGTACTCGGCGACGAAGGCGGCCGTGCAGAGCCTGACCCGGACACTGGCGGCGGAGCTGGGGCCGCGGGGCGTCCGGGTCAATTCGGTCAGCCCGGGCTACATCGACACGCCGATGTACCGTGGCGCCGTCCCCGAGGACGAGGCGGACGCGATCCGCGCGCAGGTGGCGTCCGGCCGGATCGGCACGCCGGAGGAGGTGGCGGGGGTGGTCGCGTTCCTCGCCTCGGCGGACGCGGCCTACGTCAACGGCCAGGACCTGATCGTGGACGGCGGCCTGGTGGCCGCCGTCGCCGGACCCTCCCGCCTGACCACCGCGACGGCTTGAGAACGAAGGGGAAGAAAACCATGAGGAATCGCGAATTCGCGGGCACGCCGGTCGGCGCGGTCGGCCTCGGCTGCATGGGGATGAGCTGGGCGTACGCCGCGTCCGAGCGCGACGACGACGTGTCGATCGCGCTGATCCGCGAGGCGCTGGACATCGGCGTCACGTTCCTGGACACCGCGCAGCCCTACGGCGACGGCCACAACGAGACGCTCGTCGGCCGCGCGCTCGCCGGCCGCCGCGACGAGGCGGTCGTCGCCACCAAAACCGGCCTGGTCGTCACGGACGTGGACCGCATGGGCATCGCCAGGCGTGGCACGCCCGAGCACGTCAAGGCGTCCGCCGACGACAGCCTCCGCCGCCTCGGCACCGACGTGATCGACCTGTACTACCTGCACCGGGTCGACCCGGCCGTGCCGCTCGCCGAAACGTGGGGCGCGATGGCCGAGCTGGTCGCCGCCGGGAAGGTCCGCAGGCTGGGACTGTCGGAGGTCAGCGTGGCGCAGGCCGCGGAGGCGCACGCGATCCACCCGGTCGCGGCCGTCCAGTCGGAACTGTCGCTCTGGACCCGCGACGCGATGGGGGCGCCCGGCGGCCTCGCGGGCGCCGTCCCGGGCGACACCCCGCCCACCGCGGACGGGCCGGGCGACGTGGTCTCCTGGTGCGCCGCCAACGGCGCCGCGTTCGTGCCGTACTCGCCGCTCGGCCGCGGCTTCCTCACCGGGACGGTCACCAGCGCCGACTTCGAGACCAACGACTTCCGCGGCCGCAACCCGCGCTTCCAGGAGGAGGCGCTGAAGGCCAACCTGCGCATCGTGGACGTCGTCAAGGCGGTCGCCGAGCGGCACGGCGCGACCCCGGCGCAGGTCGCCATCGCCTGGACGCTCGCGCAGGGCGACCACGTCCTCCCGATCCCCGGCACCAAGAAGCCCCGCTACCTGCGCGACAACGCGGCCGCCGCCGACCTGGACCTCACCCCCGCCGACCTCGCCGAACTGGACGGCGTCCCCGCACCGGTCGGCGGCCGCTACTGACGCTCGGACGGCCGGCCAGGCTCTGCTGCGCGGTCTCGCCGCGGGTCAACGCGCCAGCAGGGCCTGCTGGGCGGCGATCGCCTCCGCCGCCTGCCGGACGATGCCGTCGATCAGCTCGCCGCAGGCGGGCAGGTCCTCGATGACGCCGACGACCTGGCCGGACGCCATCACCCCCAGGTCGGGACGGCCGTCCACCATCGCCGCCTTCAGCAGCATCGGGGTGTTCGCGGCCATCAGGACCTGCGACCACGACAGGTCCTTGCCGTGCTTCATCGCCTTCCCGTCGGCGATCATCTCGCGCCACGACATGCCGGACAGCTTCTTGAACCGGGCCCCGTTGCGCAGCGCCCGGACCAGGCCGCCGACCCGTCCGGACCCCTCCAGCGCGTCGACCAGCCCGCTGCGCAGCACCCGGTGCGGTATGCCGTCGACCTGCCGGGTCACCACGGTCTCGCCGGTCTCCAGGTAGACCTGCTTGACCGCGTCCGGGACGGAGCTGTCGGACGTCAGCAGGAACCGGGTCCCCATCGCGACGCCCGCCGCCCCGTACGCCAGCGCGGCGGCGAGGCCGCGTCCGTCGAAGAAGCCGCCGGCCGCGATCACGGGGATGTCGACCGCGTCCACGACCTGGGGGAGCAGCAGCGTCGTCGCGACGGCGCCGGTGTGCCCGCCGCCCTCGCCGCCCTGCACGAGCACGGCGTCCGCGCCCCAGCCCGCGACCTTCTCCGCGTGCCTCCGCGCTCCCACGGACGGGATCACGACGACGCCCGCGTCCTTCAGCTTGGAGATCAGCTCCTTCTTGGGCGCGAGCGCGAACGAGGCGACCTTGATGCCCTCCTTGATGAGCAGGTCGATCCGGTCGCCCGCGTCCCCGGCGTCGGCCCGGAGGTTGACGCCGAACGGCGCGTCCGTCCGGTCCTTCACCTCGTGGATCGCGTCCGCGAGCTGATCGAGGGACATCGTCGCCGACGCCAGGATCCCGAGGCCCCCGGCGTTCGCGACGGCGGTGACGAGCCGCGGCCCCGCCACCCACCCCATGCCCGTCTGGACGACCGGATGCCGCACACCCGTCAGCCGCGTCAGCGGAGTGTCGAGGACCTGCTCCATCAGGACGGGACCTCCCGCTCCCGCAACCCCTTCGGATCGAGGACGTCGCGCATGATCCGCAACTCCTCCCCGTCCGGCGGCCGCGTCTCCGGCACCCGCTCCGGGACGACCAGCGCGAACCCCGTGGCCGCCACCACGTCCTCGACACGCACGCCGGGATGCACCGAGCGCAGCCGCATCCGCTTGTCAGGGGTGTCGAAGTCGAGCACGGCGAGGTTGGTCACCACGGCGCGGATCTCGTGCGCGCCCCGGTCCCAGCCGACGCCGCTCACCATGTCGACCTTCGCGGTGAACACCCGCGTCGAGTGCCTGGGCACCCAGTAGCTCGTCGGGTTCAGCAACGTATTGCCCGGCCCTCCGCGCACCCCGAGCAACTGCCGCGACGGACGTTCCCAATCCCCGATGCACGAGATGTTGGTGTTGCCGTGCGCGTCGATCTGGCTCGGCCCCATCACCACGTGCCGCCGCCCATTCAGGACGAGCCACAAATGGTCCCGAAACGGCAGCCACCCCTCGACCACCGTCGCGGACGACCCCAACGGAACGGGCTCGGCGCTCAGCGACGGACCCCCGTCCGTGGTCAGCAGATCGGGCGCGAACGTCGCCCGCGCCAGCCGCGACCCGAGCATCGGCACGAACCCGGCCACCGCCGCCGCGACGATCTCCCCGTCGCCGCGGAACAGATCGGCGCACGCCGCCGCGCACACTTCCGCCCTCGTCACGTCGCTCACCGGTTCTCCTCCCGCCAGACGCGGACGGCGTCCTGATAGGCGGCCTCGTCACCGGACAGGAACCGCTCCCGGAACGCCGCCCACTTCTCCGGATCGGCGGCCGACTGGGCATAGAGCTTCTGGAACGCCTCGTCCCGTCCGAAGTCGGGCGCGCAGTCGGTGAAATGCGCGCCGTTCGGCGTCTCCACGACACCCGCGACCTGCGCCCGGCTGATCAGCAGCGACTGCACGGGCCCTTCCTTGGCGAAATCAGCGGTATCGACGACCCGTTCACACGACACATAAGTACGATCAGCCGCTTTGGCGAACAGGTCGTCCATATAGGGGTCAGGGCCGAGATATTGAGCGTTGCCGCGGGCGTCGGCGCGATTCATATGCACGAGCGCCACGTCCATCCTCAGAGCCGGGACGGCGACCAGCTCGCGCCCGTCCTCATACGGCGAAACAACGGTCTTCAGCTCGGGATTGACCTTCATCACGTCCGAGCCGAGCCCGACCGGGGTGGGCAGGAACGGCAGCCGGTGCGCCGCCGCGTAAAGCCCGAACATGAACATGCCCTCGTCGTATTCGGTCAGCTCGATGGCCCCCGATTCCCGCGCCCGCCGGAAATGCGGCTCCAGCGGAATCGAGTCCATGGTGACGAACGCGGTGACGAGCCGCCGGATCTTGCCCGCCGCGCACAATAGCCCGACGTCCGGCCCCCCGTAGGTCACGACGGTCAGGTCGGTGACGGGGGAGCGGAGGATCGCCCGGACGAGCGCCATCGGCTTGCGCCGCGACCCCCAGCCGCCGATCCCGACCGTCATGCCGCCCTCCAGCGACCCGGCGACCTCCTCGGCCGACATCACCTTGCCCGTCATTCCGCGGCCCCCTTGGCGACGAACGCGTCACGATGCTCATCTCCGGCGCCGACGAGGTTGAGCTCGAACGTGAACCCCTGCTCGTACCGATAGCTCCGCTTGACGTCGACAGGATCGATCCCGTTCAGCGACTCTTTGGCGCGCCGGATCACATACCGGTCCTTGGCGGCGATGGACGCGGCGACCTCCATAGCCTTGCCGCGCAATTCGTCCGCCGAGACGACCTCCAACACCGACCCGTAATGGTGCAACTCATCGGCCGTGACGTTGCGGCACGTATAGACCATCGCGCGCATCAGATGCTGCGGGACGAGCCGCGCCAGATGCGTGGCAGCACCGAGCGCACCGCGATCCACCTCGGGCAGCCCGAAATAGGCGTCCTGTGAAGCGATCACGATGTCGGCGTTGCCCGCGAGCCCGACGCCGCCCCCAAGACAGAACCCGTGGACGGCCGCCACGACCGGAACCTCGCAGTCGTACACAGCCGCGAAGGCCGCGTAACAGCCACGGTTGGCGCCGACGAGCGCGGCATGGCCGTCCGTGCTCTGCATCTCCTTGATGTCGACGCCCGCGTTGAAGCCCCGTCCCTCCGCCCGGAGGACGACCGCGCCGACCCCCGGATCGCGGCCCGCCGCGAGCACCGCGTCGGCCAGCTCGTACCAGCCCGCGACGGTGAGCGCGTTGACCGGCGGCGCGGCTACGACGATCTCGGCGACCCCGTCCAGGGTCGTCGTGGAGACTCCCATGCGCTACCTTTCCACCAAACATTTGTTAGAACAGAAGGTAGCAGAGCCTCCCAGAGGAGACGGAATGTCACTCACGCTCGACCTGAGCGGCAAGACCGCCGTGGTCACCGGGGGCGTCCGCGGGGTCGGCGCGGGCATCAGCCGCGCCCTCCTGGACGCGGGCGCCGACGTCGTCGCGGTCGCCCGCCGCGAGCCCGAGACGCTCCCCGAAGCAGGCGGCCGGACCGCCAGGTTCGTGTCCCTGGACGCCCGCGACCCCGACGCCGCCGAAGCCTTCGCGAACGGCCTCGACCGCGTCGACGTCCTGGTCAACAACGCGGGCGGCGCCCCGTTCCTGCCGATCGCCGACGGCCCCGTCCGCACCCACATCAAGATCATCGAGCTGAACCTGACCGCAGCGCTGATCATGGCGCGAGCCCTCCACCCGCGCATGCTCGAAAACGGCGGCGGCTCGGTCATCAACATCTCCAGCGTGAGCGGAGTGCGCCCCTCGCCCGGCACCGCCGCCTATGGCGCCGCCAAGGCCGGCCTGCACAACCTCACCCAGTCGCTAGCCGTCGAATGGGCCCCGGACATCCGGGTCAACGCGCTGACCCTCGGCATGGTCCGCACCGAGCTGGCGCACCTGCACTACGGGGACGAGGCGGGCGTCCAGGCCGTCGCGGACACCGTCCCCCTCGGCCGCCTCGCCGATCCCTACGAGGTCGGCGCGGCCTGCGTGTTCCTGGCGTCCGACCTGGCCTCCTACGTCACCGGCTCGACGATGCTGCTGCACGGCGGAGGAGAGCGCCCCGCCTTCCTGGACGCCGCCACCGTGAACAAGGAGCAGTGATGATCTGCAAGGACCGGGTCGTCGCCATCACCGGAGCCGGACGCGGCCTAGGCCGCGCGCACGCCCTCGAATTCGCGCGCCAGGGCGCCCGCGTCATCGTCAACGACCTGGGCATCGCCCGAGACGGCACAGGCGACGCCTCCTCCGGCCCGGCGCACGACGTCGTCCAGGAAATCCAATCCCTAGGCGGCGAGGCAGTCGCCCACACCGACGACATAGCCACCGACACAGGGGCCGCATCCCTGATCACCATCGCGCTCGAAACATTCGGACGCCTGGACACCCTCGTCAACAACGCCGGTTTCCTCCGCGACCGCATGCTGATCAACCTCGACGAGGACGAGTGGGACGCCGTCATGCGCGTCCACCTCAAGGGCCACTTCCTGCCGCTCAAACACGCAGGCAGACACTGGCGCACCGAAACCAAGGCAGGCCGCCCGGTGGACGCCCGCATAATCAACACATCCTCAGGCGCGGGCTTGCTCGGCAGCGTAGGCCAGGGCAATTACTCCGCCGCCAAAGCCGGAATCGTGGGCCTGACACTGGTGGCGTCCGCCGAACTAGCCCGATACGGAGTGACGGTCAACGCGATAGCCCCCGCTGCCCGCACCCGCATGACCGAAGACGTCTTCGCACAAACAATGGCGGCCCCTACCGAAGGCGAATTCGATGCGATGGCCCCCGAAAACGTCTCGCCCCTCGTCGTCTGGCTAGGCTCCGCGGAATCACGAAACATCACCGGCCGCATCTTCGAGGCCGAAGCCGGAAAGCTCTGCGTAATGGACGCCTTCCGCCACGGCCCGTCCACCGACAAGGGCGCCCGCTGGAACCCGTCCGAAATAGGCGAAGCGGTAACAGCCCTGCTAGCAAAGGCCCCCACCCCCGAGCCCGTCTACGGCGCCTAAGATCACCGCCGCCGATACGCATCGGCGCGATGCGTGATCATGGTGACGGCGATGACGACGGTCTCATCTTCGATGAGATACAGAACGCGGTACTCGCCGCGCCGGGCGCTGTACTGCGGAGCGAGGGGTTCGACGAGGGGCTTGCCGACCCGGTGCGGGTTGTCGGCGAGGGGACCGTTGATGAATTCCCAGCAGGCGGCGGCGATCTTCTCCGGCATCCGCTGAAGCGCCCGGGCGGCCGCCGGACGCAGCACGACCCGGTAGCGCGCTGGGCTCACCTCTTGGGAAGGCCCTGTCATTCGGCGACCTCTTGGCGGTGGCGCGCGATGATCGCCTTCAGCGCGGCCATGCACACCTCGTCGGGGACCCCGGCCGCGTGCATATCGGAGATCACATCGGTCTCGTCTCCGAGATCGATCCCGTCGGCGCGAGCGGCCATGATCACGCTCATCTCGTCGCCCGTGATGTGGCGTCCGGCTTCGGCGTCGTGCTCGGACTCGATCACGCCGCGCATGAGTGTCGGGTCGGACAGGACCTCGATCGTCTCCATGATCGCTTCAAAGTCGTCGTCAGCGATCATGACGACGGCGGGCCTGCCGTTGCGGGTGACATGGATGCGTTGGTGCGTCTTGACGGCCTCTTCGACCAGGCTGGAGAACTGCTGCCTGGCCTCCGCCACAGGAAGCGTGGTCATGTACAGAATTATAGCCAACCCGGCGGTGATCTGGTGCCTGGCTGGCATGTGGAGGAGGCGCGCCGGTCGTTCGCCGACCTGCGCCATGATCCGCAAGGACCGGGTGGTCTCCGCGTCGGTTCAATGAACCTGGCGCGTCAGCGGTCGTGGCCGCCTGGCGTTGTCAAGGGAGCGGGGTGGCGGTGAAGGTGTTGGACGGGTCGTAGTGGGTTTTGGCGGCTCGGAGTCTGGCGGCGTTCGGGCCGTAGGCGTGGGCTATCTGCTCGGTGTCGGCCGGGCCCAGGCCGTTGGGGTAGCCGCCGGGCAAGGCGTCTCCTGCGAGGGCCTCGGAGACGGTGTCCGCCCAGGTCTGGTGCGGCTCGGCGTCGCCGGGCGGCCACCAGCCGATGATCGTGGCCATGATGTGCTCCCGGCGGAGGCCGAAGGCCGTGCTCTCCACGGGGACCCGGGCCGCGGCGCCGTGGAACTGGCCGCAGAGCACGCGCGACAGAGGCGACGTGAAAGTGGCGGCGGCCTCGACCAGGGCGGAGACGGTGCCCGGCGTGAAGTGCGGCAGCGATCGTGTGCGGGACGCGACGTGGTGTCCGATCGTCTCGCCCTGTTCGTCGTTGGCGCGCAGCATGTCAACGCAGGTCGTGGGCCCCACCTTGGCGAACGCCGGGCTGCCGAGGCGCTGCAGCCGGTCGATGTGCGCCCCTCCCGATGCCGGGTCACCGCTCCATGCCGGGATCAGCGCCACGCCGGGCGCGCCGCCGGGGTCGGTCAGCATCGCGACCGCCATGGTCAGTTCGTCCGGCGCGGTGGAGAGGATCTCGTTCAGCCGGTCGAGGACGGTGGCGGCCTGCGGCAGCGGGTAGAAGATCATGCCCGCGAGGATCGGGTCGACGCGGTACAGGCGATGGCGCATGGACGTCACGACGCCGAAATTGCCGCCGCCGCCACGGATGGCCCAGAAGAGTTCGGCCTCGTGGGTGGCGTCCGCGGTCACCGCTCGTCCGTCCGCCAGGACGACGTCGG
Source organism: Actinomadura sp. 1N219 (assembly GCF_044326405.1). Taxonomy (NCBI): domain Bacteria; kingdom Bacillati; phylum Actinomycetota; class Actinomycetes; order Streptosporangiales; family Thermomonosporaceae; genus Actinomadura; species Actinomadura sp. 1N219. The sequence continues at coordinate 47,218 of NZ_JBIRAY010000018.1, forward strand.
CAGCCAGGAGGTTGTCCAGCGCCAGGCCGAAGCGGCCGTTCAGGAGGCCGTACCCGCCGCCGAGCGTCAGGCCGGCCACACCGACGCCGCCTACCGTGCCGGTCACGGCGCTCAGGCCGTGCGGCGATGCCGCTCCGACGAGGTCGGTCGCCGTGGCGCCCCCGGCGACCGTGGCGACCCCGGCTCGTGCGTCCACCTCGACCCGGCGCATTCCGGCCAGGTCGATGACCAGCGCACCGTCGCGGACGCCGCGTCCGAGCCAGTCGTGTCCTCCGCCGCGGACGGACAGTGGCAGGTCATGGTCGCGGGCGGCGCGCACGGCGTCCTGAACGTCCGCCGTCCCGCGGGCGTGGACGACCAGGGCTGGACGGTTGGTCACAGCGCCGTTCCAGGTCCGGCGGGTCCTCTCGTAGAGCGGACCGGACGTGGCCACAGCGTCCGGGCCCAAGCGGCCGCTCAGTTCCCGGGCCGCGGCCGAAATGCCGGCATTCACGTCGCCATCCGTAGTCGCTCCATGACGCTCAGTTTAATATGGCCGTCTGTTCGTGCAGGTCACAGCCCCTCCGTGACCGTCGCACCGCACTCGCCCATTCGGGCTGTGTCGGCGCAGCCTGGCTGACAGACTTTTCGATCATGGCGAACAGCGGACTGTGGGTTGGCGTCCTCACCGCGCTGACCGCACTCGGAGCCAGTTACATCACCTCGCGAGCGACCTTGCGCGCAGCGCTGACCCAGGCCCGGACGACCACACGCGCGGAGGCCCTTCGCCAGCAGCACGAGAGGCGCCGGTCGTCCTATCGGGAAATGATGAGCTGCGTACACGCATTCAACGCGGTCACGTGGCAGATCGATGAGGTCGACGCGACGCACGACCGTGAGAGCAAGGACCGGCTCCTGTCGCAGATGTACGAGCGCATCGGCCCGGCCATCGCGGACATGAACAGAGCAATCCATGAAGTCCGGCTGGACGGTCCTGCCGAGGTCTCCGATGCGGCGGATCACACGCGGAATTTGGCGCGGCAGGTGCAGTCGCTCCTCAAGGCGCTCATCGGTGATGACAGCCCGGACGGGCGGGACGCGTACGACGCCGCCTACCGAGATTTCCGGGAGTCCTACGTCACGTTCATCGCTCTGGCGCGAGAAGCCCTCGAGGTGAAGGACGAGGACGCCTAGCCCCGGCGGTGGTATCCGCAGAAATACCGCCGCCCAGCGTGACTGCGAGGTTACTTTCAGCTTTCTTCTGGCAGCGGGAGCTTGGAGACGTCGCTACGTTCTGTGTTCATGCCCGTACCCGAGAATCCACACGAATCCGCGGCTGCGAAGTTCTCCTATCGGCTCCGAAAGCTGCGCGTCGACCGCGGCATGTCCGCGAAGGATGTCGCCGCGGCCTGCTACGTCTCCCGCGAGACCATCTCCGCCATCGAGACCCGGCAGTTGCCGCCGCGACTTGCCACGGCCCAGTTCCTTGACGAGCTGTTCGACCTCACCGAGCTGGCCTACTTCGAGGACGCCTACCACGATATCGTCCGCGAGGCCACATGGTCGCCGTTCCGGCTCTACAAGGCGCAGGAGGCATTGGCCCGCTCCATCCGCTCCTATGACCCGCTGCACATCTACGGGGTGTTCCAGACCGTGGCATACGCTCGCGAACTCCTCAGCTCCTACGAGCCGCCTCACAAGGTGGACGAGTACGTGGCCATGCGAATGAGCCGCCAGGAGATCCTCGCCCGTGACCACCCGCCGCAGATCGTCGCGGTCATCCGCGAGTCGGTACTTCGTGAGACGGTCGGCGGATCGCAGGTCATGCAGGAGCAGCTCGCCCGGCTGCTTGAGATCTCCGAGCTGCCGTGCGTGGGGATTCACGTGGTCCCCACGGGCGGGCGGGTTTTCCCGCTGGGAATGTTCAGGCTGCTCACCTACGACGTGGACGCGGACCTTGGCTACGTGGAAACCGCCATTGGCGGGCACGTGGTCGAACCGCCTGAACAGGTGAACTTGCTCTCGATGTGGTTCGATCGCATTCTTGGAGATGCCCTTCCCGCCGATGCGAGCGGGGAGCTCATCCGGACCATCATGGAGAGCATGTGAACAGGACCCTCCAGTGGCGCAAGTCCACCTACAGCGGCAGTGTCGGTGAAAGCGATTGTGTCGAGCTGGCCGACCTTGCTCCGGCTGTCGGCGTGCGTGACTCCAAGGATCCGGGCGGGCCGAGGTTGGTCTTGGGACGGGCGCAGTTCGCGGAGTTCATCAGCCAGATCAAGGCGGGTCAGCGGGGGCGGTAGTCCTGTAGGTAGCGGCTGACCTTGTCTGTGTACGGCTTGAATCTGGTGGGGACGCCGCCCTCCTTGACGACCGTCTTGGACGAGCTGCGGTAGGTCGCGGCGAGGTTCAGGGCCGGGTCGCCCGGGACGTTCTTCAAGTCCTTGCCCCAGTAGCAGAGGAAGCGGCCCATCGCCGGGATCGACATTTCCGGGGTGATCTGCTCGGGCCTCGGCTCGGGGTTGTTGAGGCCGCCCGGCTGCCAGGCCACCAGAACGCTGGGCGTCCAGCGTGCGATGCCGTATTCGTCCTTGGCCGGGTCGGACAGGGTCGGGTTGAAGCCGCTCTCCGTCTTGAGCATCGCCGCGATCAGGGCCGGGCTCAGGCCGGGCATCTCGCACCACGTGCCCGCCTTGACGATCAGGTCGCGGTACCGCGCGGGGACGTCGGACTCGGCGCGCAGCCACCGGCCGTCCTTTCCGTCCGATGCGGAGCCGTCGTCCCCGCCTCCGGCGAGGGCCCAGAACGCTCCGGCGGCCGCGATGGCGGATATGGCCGCTCCGGCACCGGCGATCAGCGTGGTGCGCCGCCGGGGGCGGCGGCGGGCGGGCTTGGCGGGTGGGGGCTCGGGGAGCGGGTCGGTGTCGATCTCGCTGGTGGCCTCGCCGAGCGCGTTTCCGAACTCTGTTGCCGACGTCCAGCGTTGTTCCCGGTCGGGTTCGAGTGCGCGCAGCACGGTCACGTCCACGCCGGGTGGGATGCCGGGGCGGAGTTCGCTGGGCGGACGGGCCGGGCTCGCGGGCGGCTCGCCGGTCAGCAGGTGGTAGGTGAGGGCGCCGAGGCCGTACACGTCCGAGCGGCGGTCCGGGGCGCCGTCGATCTGGGCCTGCTCGGGGGCCATGTAGCCGGGCGACCCGGCGGGGAGCGTGAGGCTCGACAGGCGGTCCTCGGTGCGGGCGATGCCCAGGTCGGAGATCATGAGCCGTTCGCCGCCGCCGGACGACGACCGCAGCAGCACGTTGGACGGCTTGAGGTCGCGGTGCACCACGCCCAGGTCGTGCAGCTCCTGGACGCCCCGGATGATCTCCCGGGCGGTGCGCAGGGCCTCGTTCAGCGGGAGCGGGCCGTCCGCGAGCCGTTCGGAGAGGGTGCCGCGGTCGGCGTAGGTCATCACGAAGTAGGGGCGGCCGTCGGGCAGCTCGCCGATGTCGAAGACCTGGACGACCCGGTGCGAGTCGGCGCGCCGCAGCAGCCGGGCCTCCTGGACGAACCGCTCCCGCACGTCGGTGCGCAGCGTCCAGTGCTCCGCCAGGATCTTGATCGCGACGGGGGAGTCGAGCTCCGGGTCGTGCCCCAGCCAGACGGAGGCGAACCCGCCCGATCCGAGGAGGCGGTCGATCCGGTAGCGGCCGGCGGCTGTCGGGTAGTCCACGCCTCCCAATGATGAACGATCGGCGTCGGCGCGTGCAGTGTCTTGCCGTGAACGGCCGAACGCGTCGCGTATGCGGTAGGGCCGGAATGTCGTCTTGGACGGGGACGTTCTAAAAGGTTGCCCGGAAAACGGATCGCTTTCTGTGGGGCGCTCCGGCTACGGTTCGTAGGTTTGCGAGGGCGCGGGGCCCGCCGGGCGGACAGGGCCTGACCCCTATCTTTGTCGATGGATATGAGGACGAGTGTGAGATCGCCGCTCGCCGACGTGCTTGCGCGGCTGCCGCGGCTGATGCTGCGCGACCAGCACCGGCTGCGCCGCCGGATCGACGGCGTCCAGAAGATGCGGGACGCCGGGCGCCGCGCGAAGGCCGCCGAGGAGATCACCGCCGATGTCGACGCCGCGGAGCGGCGGGTCGAGCGGCGGCGGCTCGCCGTGCCCGCGATCACCTATCCGGCGCAGCTCCCGGTCGCGCAGAAGAAGGACGACATCCTCGCCGCGGTCCGCGACCACCAGGTCGTGATCGTCGCGGGGGAGACGGGGTCGGGGAAGACCACGCAGATCCCGAAGATCTGCCTTGAGCTGGGCCGGGGCGTGCTCGGCTCGATCGGGCACACCCAGCCGCGGCGGCTCGCGGCCCGGACGGTCGCCGACCGCATCGCCGAGGAGCTCGGCACCGAACTCGGCGAGGCCGTCGGGTACAAGGTGCGTTTCACCGACCGGTCGAGTGACGGCACGCTCGTCAAGCTGATGACGGACGGCATCCTGCTCGCCGAGATCCAGACCGACCGGCTGCTCCGCCAGTACGACACGCTGATCATCGACGAGGCGCACGAGCGCAGCCTGAACATCGACTTCCTGCTCGGCTACGTCAAGGAGATCCTGCCGCGCCGCCCCGACCTCAAGGTGATCATCACGTCGGCGACGATCGACCCCGAGCGGTTCTCCGAGCATTTCGACGACGCGCCGATCGTGGAGGTGTCGGGGCGGACGTATCCGGTCGAGGTGCGGTACCGGCCCGTCGTCGACCCCGACGATCCGGCCGCCGACCCTGATCGCGACCAGATCCAGGCGATTCTGGACGCCGTGGACGAGCTGGGCCGTGAGGCGCCCGGGGACGTCCTGGTGTTCCTCAGCGGTGAACGGGAGATCCGCGATACGGCCGACGCTCTGACCAAGCACTTCACACGGCGGCGGGAGGCAACGGACGTCCTGCCGCTGTACGCGCGGCTTTCTTCCGCCGAGCAGCATCGCGTGTTCCAGGCGCATCGGGGACGTCGAATCGTGCTGGCGACGAACGTCGCGGAGACGTCGCTGACCGTCCCAGGGATCAAATACGTCGTCGACCCGGGCACCGCGCGTATTTCTCGGTACAGCCACCGGCTAAAGGTGCAGCGGTTGCCGATCGAGCCCGTGTCGCAGGCTTCGGCGAACCAGCGCAAGGGACGTTGCGGCCGTGTGTCGGAGGGCGTGTGCGTCCGGTTGTATTCCGAGGACGATTTCGAGTCGCGTCCCGAATTCACCGACCCGGAGATCCTGCGGACGAATCTCGCGTCCGTCATTCTGCAGATGACGTCGCTGGGGCTCGGCGACATCGCGGCGTTCCCGTTCGTGGAGCCGCCGGACCGGCGCAACGTCAAGGCCGGGGTCGATCTGCTGCACGAGCTGGGTGCCATCGACCCGTCCCAGAACGACCCGCGCAAGCGGCTCACCCCGCTCGGCCGCCGCCTCGCCCAGCTTCCCGTCGACCCGCGGCTCGGGCGGATGATCCTGGAGGCCGACAAGAACGGCTGCGTCCGCGAGGTGCTGATCATCACGGCGGCGCTGTCGATCCAGGACCCGCGCGAGCGGCCCGCCGAGCAGCAGCAGGCCGCCGACGACAAGCACCGCCGGTTCGCCGACCCCACGTCCGACTTCCTGGCCTACGTGAATCTGTGGAATTACCTGCGCGAGCAGCAGAAGGAGTTGTCGGGGAGCGCGTTCCGGCGGATGTGCAAGAGCGAGTTCCTGCATTTCCTGCGCGTCCGGGAATGGCAGGACCTGCACGGGCAGCTCAAGCAGGTCGCCAAGTCGCTCGGCGTGACGCTCAACACCGCTGACGCCGCGCCTGACCGCGTCCACATGTCGTTGCTCGCGGGCCTGCTGTCGCACATCGGCCTCGCGGACGCGGAGAAGAAGGACAGGCAGCGCCGCGGCCAGGAGTATCTCGGGGCGCGTGGCGCGAAGTTCGCCGTGTTTCCGGGATCGTCGCTTTTCAAGAAGCCGCCGCGCTGGGTGATGTCGGCGGAGCTGGTCGAGACGTCCCGGCTGTGGGGGCGCGTCAACGCCAAAATCGAACCCGACTGGATCGAGCCGCTCGCCGAGCACCTCGTCAAGCGCAACTACAGCGAGCCGCACTGGTCGAAGAAACAGGCCGCCGTCATGGCGCACGAGAAGGTCACCCTCTTCGGGGTGCCGATCGTCGCCGACCGCCGCGTCAACTACGGCCGCGTCGACCCGGAACTGTCCCGCGAGCTGTTCATCCGGCACGCCCTCGTCGAAGGCGACTGGGAAACCCACCACCGGTTCTTCCACGACAACCGCGCTTTGCTGGACGAGGTCGAGGAACTGGAGCACCGCGCCCGCCGCCGCGACATCCTCGTGGACGACGAGACCCTCTTCGACTTCTACGACGAGCGGATCCCCGAGGACGTCGTGTCCGGACGGCACTTCGACTCCTGGTGGAAAAAGGCCGCCCGCGCCGAACCCGACCTGCTCGGGTTCGAGAAGTCGATGCTCATCAACGAGACGGCTGGCGGCGTCAGCGAGTCCGATTACCCGGACGCGTGGAAACAGGGCGCGCTGCGTCTCCGCCTCACCTACCAGTTCGAGCCGGGCACGGACGCGGACGGCGTGACCGTCCACGTTCCGGTGCAGATCCTCAACCAGGTCCGGCCGGACGGCTTCGAATGGCAGGTGCCGGGCCTGCGCACGGAATTGGTGACCGAGCTGATCCGGTCGCTGCCCAAGCAATTGCGGGTCAATTTCGTCCCGGCGCCCGACTACGCCCGCAAGGTCCTCGACCGCGTCGCGCCCCGCACCGAGCCGCTCCTTGACGCCCTCGAACGCGAGCTGACCGACATGACGGGCGTCCAGGTCGCGCGCGAGGCGTGGGACCCGTCCCGGCTGCCCGCACACCTGCGCATCACGTTCCGCGTCGTCGACGACAAGGGCGGCGCCGGGGGCCGCACGCTCGGCGAGGGCACCGACCTGGACGAGCTGAAACGCCGCCTCGCGGGCAAGGTGCGCGGGACGCTGTCCAAGGCGGCGTCCACCGTCGAGCGCTCCGGCCTCCGCGAATGGACGATCGGCGAACTGCCCCGCACCTACGAGCGCAACCAGGCCGGATACGACGTCAAGGCGTATCCGGCGCTCACCGACGACGGCGACAGCGTCTCCGTCCGCATGTACGAGACGGAGGCCGAGCAGGCCCGCGCGATGTGGCTCGGCACGCGACAGCTGATCCTGCTGAACGCCCCGTCGCCGGTGAAGCTCGTCCAGGGCCGCCTCACCAACCAGGGGAAGCTCGCGCTCAGCCACAACCCGCACGGCTCCGTCGCCGCGCTGTTCGACGACTGCGTCACCGCCGCCGCCGACCGGCTCATCGCCGAAGCGGGCGGCCCCGCCTGGGACGAGGACGGCTTCCGCGCCCTGTACGACGGCGTCCGCGCCGATCTGCACGACGCGACCGCCCAGATCGTCGCGCTCGTCGAGCGCGTCCTGGCCGAGGCCCACGAAGTCGACCGGCGGGTGCGCGGCACCACGAGCCTGACGCTCGTCCCGGCGCTGACCGACGTCCGCGGACGGCTCGCGGCGCTCATCCACCCCGGTTTCGTCACCGCCACCGGATGGGCGCGGCTGCCCGACCTGCCCCGCTACCTGCGCGCCTTGCAGGTCAGGCTCGACAAGCTCCCCGAGAACCCCGGGCGCGACCGCCTGCTCGCGAACCAGGTCGACGTCCTGACGCAGGAGTACGAGCAGGCCCTGCGCCGCCTGCACTCGTCCCGCCGCGACGACGAGCCCGCACGCCAGATCCGCTGGATGCTGGAGGAATTCCGCGTCAGCCTTTTCGCCCAGCAGCTCGGCACGCGCTTCCCCGTCTCCGACAAGCGCATCCGCAAGGCGATGGCCGCGCTCTAACTGCCTGGCCGCCGCCTCGCCCTCTAGTCGTCGTAGGCGAACAGCTCCAGGTGCGTGCAGTTCCCGCAGCGGAAGGCGTGGATCTGCTGCCTGTGCCTGCCGAAAAGCTTCGCGGCGCCGAACACACCCCGCTCCAGCGGACCGGCCACCCAGCGGGCGAACCCGCGGGCCCCCTGGCCGGAGTCCTCCACGAACCCCTCCTGCATGTTCGTGCTCCCGCACAGCGTGCACTTCAGCTCCGTCACGCCGCGCATCCTAGGCGAGGCGACCTGGGCGAACCATGATCAAACGTCGGGTATGACTGGACGCATGGGGTTGCGAGAGTTCTATCCGCCCGCGGAGCCGTACGACTCCGGGCTGCTCGACGTCGGCGACGGGAACCGGATCTACTGGGAGACCTGCGGGAACCCGGACGGCAAGCCCGCGGTGTTCCTGCACGGCGGGCCCGGCGGCGGGATCCTGCCCGACCACCGGCGGTTCTTCGACCCGTCCGCCTACCGGGTCGTGCTGTTCGACCAGCGGGGCTGCGGACGGAGCCTCCCGCACGCCGGCGACCCCGCCGTGTCGCTGGAGCGCAACAAGACACCGCATCTGGTGGACGACATCGAACGGCTGCGCGAGCACCTGTCCGTCGACCGCTGGCTCGTGTTCGGCGGAAGCTGGGGGAGCACCCTCGCCCTCGCCTACGCGCAGACTCACCCGGAGCGCGTATCGGAGATGGTGCTGCGCGGCGTGTATCTCGTCCGTCCGGCCGATGAGGCGTGGGCGTTCACGCCGACGGGCGCGGCGCACCTCTTCCCGGCCGAGTGGGCGGCGTTCCGGGACGCGATCCCGCCCGCCGAGCAGCACGATCTGCTCGCCGCCTACGGCCGCCGCATCGGCGACCCGGACCCGTCCGTCCACCTCCCGGCGGCGAAGGCGTGGATCGGCTGGGAGCTCACCGCGAACACGCTCCTGCCCGTCCCGCCGCCCGCGCTGGACGACGCCGACGTGATGGCGTTCGCCCGCATCACGCACCACTACATCGCGAGCGGCGGCTTCCTCCCGGACGGCGGACTCCTCGCCGGAGTGGACCGCGTCCGGCACGTCCCGGCCGTGATCGTGAACGGCCGCTACGACATGAAGACCCCGCCCGACCAGGCGTGGGACCTGCACCGGGCCTGGCCCGAGGCGGACTTCCACATCGTGGAGGACGCGGGCCACGGCGGGTCCGAGCCCGGCGTCCGGGACCTTCTGATCGAGGCCACCGACCGCTTCGCCGGACGCTGAGCCCCGCCCGCATCACCGGATCCCTTACGCGGCGGGCGTTTCCGAGATCCCCTCTTCCGCCGTGACCATTGGTGTCGTGTCCGACACGACATGTGCATGCCCACATGTCCCTCCCAAGTCACTGCAGCAACCCGGATCAGTGCGTATGGTTCATTCCATGCCTAACAGCGAAGAGCGCGACAATAGCGGCCCCGAGGGGACGGCCGCGGCTCCCCAGGGCGCGGTCTCCGAAGGCGCGGGGGACGGCGGTGCCGGATCCCCCGGCGCCGGTTCGACGCATGGCCCCGGCGCAGGCGGCCCGAGCCCCGGCGGCGCCGGATCGAGCCCCGGCAGTGCCGGATTCAACGACACCGGCCCCGCCGACGAGGGCGACGTCAGGGTCGCCGGCACCGGCTCCGGCGGATCCACGGAGACGGCCGTCGCCCGGATGGGCGACCCGGTCACCGTGTGGCCGTGCGCCAATTGCGGACGTCCCGTCGCGCAGCCCATGGGGGCCGTCCGCGCGGTCCGCTACTGCCAGGACAACGAGGGCGCCTGCGCCCGCGAGGCCCGCGACCGCCGCGACCGCGGCCGGGACGCGCCGGGCCTGACCGGGCAGGTCGCCGCGGCATGGGAGATGGTCGAGCGGCTGGAGAAGGCCGCCGACGTGCTCGCCGACTCGCTGACGTCCGAGCTGAGCGTCGCCGGGGTGGAGCGGCGCGTCGCCGAGGTGCGGGCCGAGGCCGCCCGCGAGCTCGCCATCGCGCAGAGCGAGCGCGACGCGTCCCAGCGCAAGGCCGAGGAGGCGTGGCACGAGGCGTCGTCCGCCCGGCAGCGCGCCGAGTCCGCGGAGCAGGACGCCGCCCGCTTCCGCGAGGAGGCCAAGGTCGCGACCGCCAAGCGCGACGCCGCGCAGCAGGCGTGGGAGGAGGCGCACCAGGTCGCGCAGCAGTCGACGACCGCGAAGCTGGCCGCCGAGAGCGAGCGCGACCGCGTCGCCGCCCGCGAGACCGAGCTGCTCGCCGCGCTGGAGAGCACCCGCGCCGAGCTCGTCGGACTGCACTCCAAGCTCGCCGAGGCGGAGGGCGCCGTCGAGGCGCAGCGCGTCGAGGCCGCCGTCGCCAAGCAGGGCGCCGAGGACCTGCGCAACGCCATGCGCGACACCGAGGCGCAGCGGCAGCGCGCCATGCAGACCGCCAGCAAGGCCGAGGCCGAGCGCACCGCCGCGATGCGGGCGCAGTCCGAGGCGGAGGCGGAGACCGTCCGCGCGATCGCCCGCGCCGACGACGCCGTCAAGGACCGCGACGCCGCGCAGGCCCACGCCCAGGCCGTGACGGCCGAGCGCGAGGACCTCACCGCCAAGATCAACGATCAGGCCGTCCAGCTGCGGCAGCTGTCGCAGTCGGTCGCCGAGCAGCAGGCCGCGCTCACCGCCCTCGCCGAGGAGCGCGACGCCGCCCGCGCCGAGGCCGACCGCGCTCGCCGCCAGATCGACCAGTTCACCCACAACACGCTGTCGTCCAACGTCCCGCCTGGCGGCCGGATGCTCGGCGGCGGCACGCCGGCGCCGCCCGCGGGCCACGCCGGACCGCCGCCGCCCGCCGGCATGCCGCCCGGCCCGCCCCCGATCGGCGGCCCGGCCCCGGCCGGACCGCCCCCGCAGCAGCCGCAGCATGCCGCCCCGGCGCCGCTCGGCGCGCCCGTTCCGGACGGCCCGCACGGACCCGGCATCGGGAACCGCCCGCCGCACGGCGCCAACCCGCCCGGCCCGCCGAACCGCGGCCGGCCGGTGAACGGCGCCGACCGGGAGGACCCGCTCTTCACCGGCCCCTGACGCACCGGCGGCAGCGACCTTTCAGACGGCACGGGCCCGGCGCCGCCGCCGGGCTCAGCCGTACCTCGTCACCACATAGAGCGTCAGCACCACCACGATGGTGATGATCGCCACGTGGCCGCGCTCCCGTGCCACCGCCTGCCGCAGGCCGCTGACCCGCCTGCGGCCGTTCCGCAGGTCCGTCACGGCGCGGCGGGCGCGTTCCCAGTGGACGCCCGTGTAGATGGCCAGGGCGGCGACCCCGACCAAGAGCAAAGCGTCTCCGCTCATCAGGACCCGCCTCCGTTGTCGCGGCAGTCCAGATTGAACACCCGGGGCGGGCCGGCTGGCCATGTCCGGCGACACATTTCAAGATTTCAGGCGGAACCGCACATGGTTCACGGCCGACGGATCATCGGCCGCGAAGGCCGTTCACTGCCCGAACCGCTCGGGGTCGATCTCGATCCAGATCTGCTCGGCGCGGCCCAGCAGCCGCCCGTCCGCCCCGTACAGCGCCGTCGCCGCGTGCAGCTTGCGGCCCTCGCTGCTGCGCGCGAACCCCACCACGACGCACCGCTCGCCGGCGTCCGGGACGTCCATGACCTGCCCGGTCATCGTGCCGAGCACGGCCGGACGGCCCCCGACGGCGAACGACCATCCGCCGGGGCAGTCCAGCGCCGCCCACACCAGCTCCCGCTCGGGCACCCGCTCCGGCACCCAGGGCGTCGCGACCGTGCCGTCGGCCACGGGGCCCGGTTCGAGCCCGAGCCCGACCTCCGGCTCCTGGTCCGGCCCGCAGACGAAGCAGCGCGGGAACGGATGGTGCTCCGCCGCCCGGTACTTCTCCGCCCCGCCGAGCGCCTCCTCGAACGGGACGGGCGCGATGGGCGGCACCACGATCGCCCCGGCGAGCGCCTCGGCGACGAGGACGTCCCCGTCCCAGAGCCGCATGCTGTGCCCGCGCTCGTTCTCCTTCGTGACGGTCAGCTCGGTGTCGAGCGGCGGCGGCCGCCGCAGCGTCACCGTCACCGTGTCGACCGGCACCCGCCCGGCGAGCCGCCCCGCCACGTACCCGCCGTTCCCCGACTCGTCCGGCCCGCGAAAACGTCCATCGATGATCATCTGTCGGTTCCCCCGTGTTCGCCACCACACCCCAAAACGGCATCGATCATAATCCGGACCACCGACACCGTTCATCCCGACCCGCGCCCACGCAGGTCACCCACCCGGACGGGACGGTTCGTCGCCCGTGACGGGGGTTCCAGGGGGTCGTCCCCCTGGGCTTACACAGCTCGGGACGGTTGGGGGCGGCCTGGGCGGGTGGTGAAGAAGACGGAGAGGGAGCCCTGGAGGCGGGCGCGGACGGTCTCCTCGTCGACGGGGCCGTCCGCGGGGACGGGGGTGCGGTCGAGGGCGCGGTCGATGAGGACGTCGATGTTGCGGTCGGCGACGAGGACGGAGCACGTGTCGCACCCGTACCACGGGTAGAGCATGTTCAGGACGGCGACGGCGGTGTCGTCGTCCGACAGGTGCGTGGTGTCGAGCTCGACCTCGAACATGTCGGTGTCCTCGGGGTCGAGCGTGGGGTAGTAGAGCCAGCTCGGCCCGGGCGCGCCGCAGAAGTCGCAGGCCTGGTCGTGCTGGGCGGGTTCGCCGACGGCCAGCTCCAGCTCGTGGTCCCAGGGCTCCACGCGCCGGTTGTGGCGGTAGCCGACCCCGTCGAGCGACCCTTCGCGGTTGTGGGTGACGTCGTGCACCTCGCCGCCGCAACGGGCGCACATGAAGCCGATGTCCTCCTCCATGTCCCTCCCCCTGATCGCTGAGGCACCCCGGAACTCACAGTATCCGTCCGGGCGGTCGGCTCGTACCCGTCGGCGCGATCTTCGACACGAAGAAGATCTTCGTCCCGCGACGGCCGGGCCCGCGCGGCTAGTCTCCCGGAATGCGGTGCCGGGCCAGGTGCGCGAGGACGGACTGGTTGGCCTCCCAGCCGTCCGGGAACTTCACCGGCACGCCGAGGTGCACCGGCTCGGCGGAAGGGTGCGCGTCCAGCAGCTCGGGGATCCCCGCCCGCGCCACGACCACGCAGGCGTGCCGGTGCCGTGACGTCAGGACGCACAGCCGCCCCGACTCCAGGTGGAACGCGGTGGCGTCGCGGCGTCCCGACAGCGGGTGCAGGACGACCGTCGCGTCGTATTCGCGGCCCTGGAGCCGGTTCGCGGTGTCGACGGTGATGCCGTCGCCGTGCGGGCCGAGCGCGGCGCGGATCGCGGTGACCTGGTCGCGGTGGGCCGCGCCGACCGCGATGCGCGCGGCGTCCACCGGCCTCGATCCCAGCTCGGAGTGCGCGACGGGGCCGCGCTGCAGCAGCCGGACGGCCAGCGCCGCCGTCGCGCGGACGGCCTCCGCGTCGGTGCGGAGCGTGTGCCGCGCGGGCAGCTCGTAGAGCGACCAGCCGGTGGCGGCGGCCTCTTCGAGCGCCCGGTCATAGGTGGTGCCCATGCCGCGCGCCCCGAACTCCAGCCGCCGGTCGCCGGGGCCCGTCCCGGCGCGGAAGCCGGTGAAGGGGTAGAACGCGTCCGACACGACGGGCGCGGCCGACGCGGGCAGCCGCCACGACACCGGCAGCCGGTGGACGGGCAGGTCCGGGTTGTGCGCCAGCAGGACGGACACGGCGCTGCGCATCGGGTCCCAGGTCAGGCCCGCCCAGCGTTCGACCTCGACCGTGGAGAACGGGTCGAGCTGGCCCGGGTCGCCGACGAACAGGGCGCGCTCGAAGCGTCCGGCGATGCGCAGCAGCATGTCGGAGCGCATCTGATACGCCTCGTCCACGATCGCCCACGGCCAGGACCCCTCGGACAGCGTCGCCCATTTCGCGGCGGTGGCGATCACGACGGTGTGCTCGGCGAGGTCTCCGGCCTTCTGCGCGACCCGAACCGCCGGATGCGCCAGGACCCGCTCGGACGGCACGTACCCCGACGCCGAGAGGCGGCCCAGCGTGATGCCGGGGTGCTTGCCGGCGATCCGCTCGATGAGGTCGTCGACCTGCTCGTTCGTCTGCGCGACGATCATCAGCCGCTCGCCGGCCTCGGCCAGGTGCGCGGCGGCGCGGACCACGAGCGTCGACTTGCCCGCGCCGGGCGGGGAGTCGACCACCACGCCGCGATGTCCGCCACCCAGGTCGGCGAGGACGTCGCCGACGACCTGCGCCGCGGCCTCCGACGGGTTCAGCTCGTCCGCCGGCGCTGGTGCCGGAGCCGGTGCGAGGTGGCGGGTTGCGTGTTCGGTCACGACCAGTCCTCTTTGGCGTCCTCGTTGGTCGGCACGTACTCCTCGGGCGGTCCGCCGTGCGTCCACGGCGTGTCCTCGCGGTCGGGGAACTTCGCCGCGCCGAACGAGCCGTCCGTGAGGGAGGTGAAGCACACCCGGTCGCCGACCTGGGGGACGGCGCCCGGCTCGGGCGTGAGCTTGCGCCCCATCCCGCCCGTCAGTTCCAGCAGGATCGCGCCGTCGTCAATCTCCATGATCTTTCCCTTGAGGGCAGGACGTGCCGCGTTGCACACGGTCGTCCCGGCGTCGAGGCGCACCGGGTCCTGCGTGCTGACGCGCAGGTGCGGGCGGAGCTTGGGGCGCTTGCCCGTCTCGTCCAGGCGGGTCGGGTCGCATTCGGCGACGACGCCGCCGAACGCCTGGCCCGACAGCCGGTGCTCGGCCATGACCAGCGGATCGTCGAAGGCGCGCTGCGCGTCGTAGGCGTCCTGGGCGCGTTCGAGGTCGTGCAGCCGCCGCGCCGCCCGGACGGGAGGATCGCGGCGCGCCTGCGGATACGCCTCGCCGAACGTCTGGTGGTAGTAGGTGAAGGCGTCCCGGTCGCGCTCCCAGCGCTGTGGCACGCTCGCGCCTTCCGGCAGGGCGCGCAGGAGTTCGACGGCGCGCCACATCAGGTCCCAGGTCGGGGTGAGCTGGCCGGCCAGGGCCGTGCGCAGGCGTTCTTCGGCGGCGGAGCCGGGGCCCGCTCGGTCGTAGGCGGCGACCGCAGGGGCGAGGACCTCGTTGTCGAACGTGGGGTCGGTCGCGGGGCCCGCCGGGGGGCTGACCACCGGGTCTTCAGCGCGGGCCGCGGCGGACGGGCCGTCCAGGCCGTCCGGCGGGTCGATCCAGCCCATCAGGGCGGCGAGGTTGCCGTCCTCCAGAGAGCTCTGGCCCGTCGCCCAGTGCAGCCTCAGCATTTCCGTCATGGCGCCTAGCAGCGACGACCCGGGATGGTCGTGCCGGTCGGCGAACCACGTCAGCCATCGTCCGAGCACCGGGACCGCTGGGTCTACCGCGTACGGGCCCTCAGTGCTGCGAAACCGCGTCGAGCGTCCCATCAGCCGCAGGAACGCGACGCCGCCCCGGTTCGGGACGAGGAACTGCGGCGCGTTCCCGTACCGGATACGTTCCTCGCCGTCCTTGGCAGGCGGCAGCTCCTCCACCGCGCCGTGGCTCGTCTCGACGTGGTTCAGGACGAGCCTGGCGAAGCCGGCGGCGAACGCGAACCGCAGATCGCGGTTGCGCGGCTGCGGCACGACCAGCAGCGACGGGTCGTCCGGCCTGCTTCCGGCCATGACCGCCAGCGGCGCGGCGGCTTCCCCGGCGAGCTTCAGCGGGACGAGCACCAGCGGCGCGTCCGACACATGGCAGTGCCGCACCGTCGCGAGCGGCCGCGCGACCCCGGCGGCCGTCGCCTCCAGCCGGGCGAGCGAGGTCAGCGCGCTCATCGTCGGATCACGCGACCCCGTGCAGAGCGACGTGCGCGCCTTCGCGCACCGCACCGTGCGCGCCTTCGTGCGGTGCGCCGTGCGCGCCTTCGTGCAGGGCCTCGGCGCGCAGCCGGGCCGCCGCGCGGAGCTGCCCGGCCGTCTCCGCCAGGTCGTCGGACGGCGTCAGCGACCCGTCCGCCAGCCCGAGCGCCGTCCCGATCGTGTCGACCCCGCCGAGGTCGTCGCGGACGGACCGGCCGAGCGCCCCCGTCTCGCCGCACGCCCGCGCCTCGTCCCGGCAGAACAGCGCCATCTCGCAGCCCGCCATGCATTCGGGCGCGTACCGCGCGTCCACCGCCCGGACGGACGCGGCGAGCGCCTCCCCGGGCTCGAACGTCAGGTCGGCGGGCAGCTTCGCCAGGATCTCGTCGACGCGGGTGAGGCGCGCGAGCTGCCGTTCCAGGACGGCGAGCTGCGGCCGCACGTCCAGCGGCGTCGCGGTCGGACGGTTGGAGAAGTTCTCCGGGCAGACGAGGAACACGTCGTGCGAGACGTGTCCCGGATCGTGTCCCAGCTCGGTCACGAGGCGGCGCAGCGCCAGCACGTACACGGCCGACTGGCGCGCCGCCGCGGCGACCTGCTCCGCCTCGGCCTGCCCGTCCACGACGGCGAACGACTTGATCTCGATGACGTGCAGCCGGCCCGCGAGCTGGAACGCGATGACGTCCGGCTCCAGGTATGCGGGACGCCCGGCGATCTCCAGCCGCAGCAGCGGATGGTCGAACAGCGTGCCCTCGCCGGTCTCCAGCGCACGGGCGAGGAGCCGGCGGGTGCGCGAATGCCGCAGCTCGCGGCCCTCGTTCCCGGCGACCACCTCCAGGTCGTCGTAGGCGACCTCCGGGACGTCGAGGCCGAGCCGGTCGCGCAGCAGCGTGAGCAGCTCCGCGCAGCCGTCCGCCTTCACCTGCGCCTCGAACACGTTCCCGCGCGTGATCGCGAACTGCGACTGCCCGAACGGCGCGGGAAAGCCCAGCTCCCGCGCGACGGCGTCCTTGTCGACGCCGGCCGCGTCCATCACGCCGCGGCGGGCGCAGCCGGGGTTGGACGTCAGCGCGGCGATCGTGCGGGCGTCGTGGTTGCGCGGGGGCGTCCCGCCGCGCAGCCGGTCCAGGTCAGGCGCGGTATCGGTCATCGGTCCGTCTCTCCACTTATTGCGGGGCTGGCGGCGGAGCTTGGGCGTCGGCCGGGGCTCCGTCCGGAACCCCGCACGGCCCGGAGCCGGCTGCCGAAGAGCCGTTCCGCGTCGTCGAGCCGGTCCCGGGCGCGGCGCGCGGCGGACTCGCGCCGCCGCCGGTCGGGCTCCCGGTGCACGTCCAGCTCGGCCCGGGCGGCCTCGGCGAGCACGGCCGGATCGGCTGTACCGACCGTACCGGTCGCGGCACCGGGAATGTTGGACGCGAAACGCCACAGGAGCCTCTGCACTTCGGGGGACGGCGTCGTCCCGCGTCCGGCGGAGCGCTCGGCGTGCTCGGCGAGCCGGGCGGCGGCGGTCAGGAAGTCGGTGCGCGGGCTCAGCGGGCCGACGATCCGCTGCTCCAACGGCCACGTGCTCACAGTGAGCAGCCCGCGGGCGGGCGCGAGCAGGTCGGCGGTCAGCGCGGCGCACAGATAGTAGGGCCGCGCGTAGGGGGCGGTGCGGAACGAGCGCTCCTCGTCGCGCCGCAGGCTCGTCAACCGGGTGGACGAGATCTCGCCAGGGAAGAACACCGAGTACACCGCCCCGATCAGCTTCGGCGCGGCGGGCGCGCCGAGAAGGGTCAGCGCTTGGTGGACCTGCTCGCGGACTGGCAGGAGCCCACGCTCCGCGTCGCCGCGTCCGTCGGCTCCGGGGTCGTCGGTGGCGTCGCCGAGGACGGCGTCGTCCCAAGCCCGCTCCGCCTTCCGCAGCTCGGCGCGCAGCTCGCGGGCCTTCCGCCGGTCGCCCGCCGCCACGGCCCGCCGGACGGCGGCGCGCAGCTCGGTGATGCGCGCTTCCAGCTCGTCGGGGGTCGGAACGCCGGGGGGCCTGGACATGCGGCCGACAGTACAGCCGCCGCCCGACACTTCCAGCCTTTTCCAGCTTTCGTCCGCGGTCGCGGCGGTCGCGGCGGTCGTCGCGGTCGCCGTGGTCGCCGTGGTCGCCGTGGTCGCCGTGGTCAGGAGCGGGGGTCGCGGCGGAGGGGATGGGCGTCCGAGACCTCCACGATGACGATCTTGACGCCGTCGGGGTCCTCGATCCACATCTCGACCAGGCCCCACGGCTCCTCGCGCGGCTCCCGCGTGACGCGCGCCCCGGCCGCCGCGAGCCGCTCGTGCTCCGCCCGGACGTCCCGCACCTGGAGCCAGATCATGGGGGACGAGCCCGTCCCGCCCGCGCCGTGGCCCGACACCTCCAGGAACCCGGGACCGAGGAAGAACACGACGCCGGGCGAGTCGGCCGGGCCGAACTCGCGGTACACGGCGAGCCCGAGCACGTCACGGTAGAAGCGCTGGGCGCGGGCCGGATCGGCCGGTCGCAGCAGGATGCGGCTGCTCAGAACGTCCATGCCCCTCATCCTCGGCCCCTGCCGGCCGCCCGTCCGGCACCGCCACGCGCTCCGGCGGCTTCTGGTGCTCGGATCAGGCCGGGAAGCTCGCGCGGTACGTGGCGGCCATGTCCTCGTCGCCGTGCCCCTGCTCGATGACGCGCCGGAACCGCGCCCCGGACGCGTCGTTCACGTCCACCCGGATCCCGGCGGACTCGGCGGCCTCGTGGATCAGCCGGGTGTTCTTCTCCGCGTTCCGGACGGCGAAGCTCGGCTCGAAGTCGTCCGCGAGCATCGCCTTCATCTTCACCTGCAGATAGCCGCAGTCGAGCGGGCCGCCCGCGAGGACCTCGCCGAACAGGGACGGGTCGAGCCCGAGGCCCTCGGTCAGCGCGACCGACTCGGCGATGACGGACGTCAGCGAGATCGCGTAGCTCACGGCGGCGAGCTTGAGCCGGGTGCCCGCGCCGCTCGCGCCGTCCTCGTCCAGCCAGTGCGTCCTGGACCCGAGCGCGCCGAAGAGGGGGTCGAGGACGGTCCGCGCCGCCTCCGGCCCGGCCGCGAGGACGACCAGCTTCCCCTGTTCGGCGGGCTGCTTCGTCCCCTGGACGGGCGCGTCGGCGAACGTGAGCCCGTGCTCGGCGGCGAACCCCGCGAGGCGCGGCACGTTCGCGACGCCGACCGTGCCCATCTGCGCCCAGACCTGCCCGGCCCGGAGCTCCGGCACCGCCTGCGCCATCACCGACATCGCCGTCTCGCCATCGTCGAGCATCGTGATGATGACGTCGGCGCCGGAGACGGCCTCGGCGGGGGAGTCGGTCACGGTTGCGCCGTCGGCTGCCAGGGGTTCGGCGCGCGACCGGGTGCGGTTCCACGCCGCCACCCGATGGCCGTCCTTGAGCAGGTTCCGGGCCATCGCCGCGCCCATGATCCCGGTGCCGAGCATCGCGACTGCGGTCATCGTGCACTCCTTTTAGACTGTTTCGTTCCAGAATTTCTCTCACGCGACGCGTCCCTACCCAGGTCGCGCCGGAGTGTGGCCGCAGGCTAGCCGAACGCGGGGCTGTCGCCGGGCGCGTCCGCGTAGGCGGCGGCGTACGGGGCGGCGAACGCGTCCAGCGTCCGGTCGAGCTGCGCCGACCACCAGGACACGAGAGCGGCGGATCCGCGCCCGGCGGCGCCGTCCGCGCCGTCCTCGCCGTCCTCGCCCAGGTACCGGTGCCGCAGCGGCGCCACGTCGCAGAGCCGCTCCCACCACTCCCGGTGCACCGCCGACTGGATCTGCCCGGCGTCCAGCGGGAACGCCGAGCGGTGGCCGCGCACGAACGCCTGGACGCGGTCGAGGTCGAGCCCGCGCTCGTCGTCGCACGCGAACAGCCGCGCCGCCGCCCGCACGACCTCGCCCGCGACGGGACCGGTCGTCAGCGACCCCCAGCCGAGGACCGCCGTGACATTGCCCGACCCGCCGTACCGCAGATGCCCGGCGTGGAACGAGCCGTGCAGATGGCCGACCGTCGTGACCTCGATCTCCGGCGGCTGATGGTCGGCGAACTCGGCGAGCAGGTCGCGGCGCTCCCGCAGGCGGCGTCCGGTCAGCGCGTCGAAGTCGGTGCCGTCGCCGTCGCCGGGGACGTCCCGCAGCATCTCCTCGACCGCGGCGGCCGCGTCGGCGGCGCGCGGCGTCGGGATCAGCAGGCTCTGCTGGACGGGCGGCGTCAGCTGGTCGAGCGCGGCGTGCAGCCGTCCGAGCAGCTCGCCGAGGGCCTCGCACTGGCCGAACGTGAGCTCCAGCCCGCCGCGCCCGCGTCCGCCGACCCACGGCTGCAGGACGTAGCCGCGCCCGGCGGCGGTGACCAGCGTCCGGCCGCCGCGCGCCGGCATCGGCGCGAGGACCGGCAGGCCGGCCTCGTCCAGCGCGGCGGTCACGGAGTGCCGGAACCGCAGGCGGCGGCGGTCGGGCTCGGCGTACTCCTTGAGGAAGAACGCCCCGTCCGCCGTGTCGACCCGCCAGCACCGCCGCCCCGCCCCGACGCCGTCGCCGAGGCCCGCGCCATGCGCGCCCGCGCCATGCGCGCCCACATCATGCGTGCCCGCGCCATTGCGCGCGCCCGTGCCGTCGTGTGGCCTCGCGCCGCTGTGCGCGCCCGCGCCGTCGTGTGGGCTGGTGCTGCCGGGCGCGTCGATCTCCCAGCGCCTCAGCAGCCGTCGTGGCGGCTCGGTGTCAGCACTCTGTGACGTCGGCACCCCGGCACCTCGGCTGCGTCGGACGGACGATGGTCGAATGAATGTTCTACAACGACGCTACACGCCCGCCCCGCACCGCGAAAGTGAAACCACTCGGACTCGCCCGGTTCGCTCGGACTCGCCCGGTTCCGCTCGAACTCGTTCAGGCTCGCTCAGGTTCGCTCGAACTCGCTCGGCTCAGACGCGTTCGAGGACGACCACCGGAATGTCGCGGCTCGTCTTCGTCTGGTACACGTCGTAGTCGGGCCAGACGGCCGTCATCTTCGCCCATAGCGCGGGCTTCTCGTCCGGCGTCGCGGTCCGGGCCCGCGCGGTGAACCTGTCGCCCTTCACCTGGACCTTCACTTCGGGATCGGCCTGGATGTTCTTGTACCAGAGCGGATCGTCGTCGGCCCCGCCGTCGGACGCCACGATGACGTGGGCGTCCCCGTCGAGCTGGTAGATGAGCGGCGTCGTGCGGTCCTTCCCGCTGTGGCGCCCCGTCGTGGTGAGCAGCAGCGTGACGGTGCCCCTCCACTCGTGTCCTTCTTCGCCGTCCGTTTCCTGGTACCGCGCGACGTGCTCTTTCCCGTGCAGCATCGTTCTCCTAGGGGGTCGCGTTCGGCGGATCAAGTACGCGCCGTGCAGCCGGCACGACCTTTCTCCACAACGGCCGAACCCTAGATCGTCTTCCCGGACGGGACGCTCAGATTCCCGCCTCTCCTACCCTGTCCTCGTGGACGAGGCAGAGGTGGCGCGGCGATGCGCAGAGACGATGTACGCACGGGACAAGGTGGCGCAGGACCTCGCCATGCAGATCACCGAGATCGCACCCGGACGGGCGCGGCTGCGAATGACGGTCGGCGACACGATGGTGAACGGCCACGGAATCGCCCACGGCGGGTACGTCTTCCTGCTGGCCGACTCGGCGTTCGCCTACGCGTGCAACACCCATGACGCGGTGACGGTCGCGGCGTCCGCAGAAGTCGTGTTCGTCGCGCCCGCCCGGACCGGGGACGTCCTAGAAGCGACCGCAGTCGAACGCACCCGCTACGGGCGCAGCGGAATCTACGACGTCACAGTGCGCCGCGTCCCCGGCGGCGAAGTCGTCGCGGAGTTCCGGGGCGGGAGCCGCAGCCGCGACGAGCCCGTCCTCGACCCTCCCGCCACCTGACGGCTATCGCCGAGGACGTCTCAGAGGTCGTTCAGGATGGTGGTGAGGTAGTCGGCGGTCCGGTCTGGACGGGCGGCGGTGATGCAGAGGTTGTTCATGGCGCGCATGTACGTGTCGACGTCCGTCGGCTTGTCGAGGTAGAGCGCGCTGGTGAGCTGCTCCAGGTAGACCACGTCGGACAGGCCGGGCTCGGCGAACCGCAGGATCGTGAACGGGCCGCCCGCGGCGGCATGGCCGCCGGCGCCGAACGGCACGATCTGCAGCGTCACGTTGGGCAGCTCCGACATCTCGATCAGATGCTTGAGCTGCTGCCGCATCACCTCGCGTCCGCCCAGCGGACGGCGGACGACCGCCTCGTCCACGACCGCCCACAGCGTCGGCGCGCCCGGCGACGTGAATCGTTCCTGCCGGATCGAGCGGAGCTGCACGCGCCGCTCGACCTCGTCCTCGGCGGCGTCGGAGAAGCCCAGCCGGACGACGGCGCGGGCGTAGTCCTCGGTCTGCAGCAGGCCGGGGACGAACTGCAGCTCGTAGGCGCGCAGCAGCGAGGCCGCCTCCTCCAAGCCGAGGTACACCTCGAACCAGCTCGCCAGGACGTCGCCGTACCGGTGCCACCAGCCGGGGGTGTTGGCCTCCTTCGCCAGCTCCAGCAGCGGCGCGCGCTCGGCGGGGTCGGACACGCCGTACAGGGTCAGCAGATCGGAGACGTCGCTCCTTGAACCCGACCCGGCCGAGCTCCATCCGGCTGATCTTGGAATGCGAACCGCGGATCTCGTAGCCCGCCTGCTCGGTGGAGATTCCGCGCGCCTCGCGCATCCGGCGGAGCTGAGCGCCGAGCAGAATGCGCAGCACCGTGGGCCCGCCGCGGCGGGGATAATCGATCAGCCGTCCGGCCGGATCACCTTCGGACGGAGGTGTGGGGGCAGCTGAATCCTGGGCCAAGGGGTCACCAGCCAGTCGACGGTCTACTTCGGAGCACTCAACGGCACCGCCCTATGTTAGAGGATGGGACGGCCTTTTTGGGAAGTACGAATAGCACCTCGGAGGCGTAAGGTCGCCGCCCGGCCGTCCCGGTGCCGACCGGCGGATACGGCCTGTGACCAGTGCTGTCAGTGGCTGACCGGCTGCGGAACGTGGCGAACCCCGACGGCCCTGCGAACGGCTGATCATTTCTCGGCGTCCGGGTCGCCGATGGTGCACGAATTGGCCTGTGTTCTCCGGCGCCGCGGACGGCCAATCCGGAGACTCGGCCATTTCGTGTTCCACCGGTATGACGGCCGAATGAAGGATCTCCCGCATTCCGGTGAATATTCGGGGACCCGCCGTCATGCAGATCATGCCAGAACCCCGTGTGCACTGAGGCCGGCGCGGCGGGCGGGTGATGAAGCTCTCGTCCGGCGCGGGTGAGTTCTGGGACGGACGAGACGTTTCATTGTTCAGAGAGGCGATCATCATCGTCGCCACTCCGCACCGCAGTCGCCTCACCGCCGAGGCGACCGTAACAGGGGGAGTCATGAACGCAACTCGTGAGAGACCGGAGATACGCTTCCTGACCTCGGGCGACGTCACGGCGCACGAACGGGCGGCGGCGGAACGGGCCGTCCGGCGGGCGCTGGGCTCCGTGCACGGCGTCTCGTCCATTCAGGTCACGCTGAGTGTCGTGGCCGACCCGTCGCTGCCGCGCCCCGCGCTGGCCCAGGCGGTCGTCGACCTGGACGGCCGCCGCGTCCGCGCCCAGGCCGCCGCGCCGCGCATCGTCGAGGCCATAGACCTGCTCCGCGAACGCCTGGCGGTCCGAGCGTCCACCCTCCAGGCACGCTGAGCGCGCCCCGCCCCGCACTCCCTGACGGCGGCGCCCCACACTCCGGGCCCGCCGCCAGGGAACAGGCGTCCCGGCACGAAGACACGAACCCGGCCAGCACGAGCGAATCACCGGCCTCCGCCGCACCAGGCGACAACAGGTCGCCGTAGATCGAGCACGTCCACGCTGAGCCCAGCGACCCTGCCGGGCCACCGCGCCCACCATCACCGAGCGGGCCAGTGGACGGGGGCCCGTTCGGGGCGGTCCGGCCCGGGGCCGGTGCCGGGCGCCGATCGGGTCACCCTCCACCGCACCAAGCGGCAACAGATCGCCGTAGATCGAGCTCGCCCGGCCTGAGCCCAGCGAGCTGCCGGACCACCGCGCCGAGCATCACCGGTCGGGCCAGTGGACAGGGCCGGCTCGGGGCAGTCCGGCCGGGGCCGCTGCCGGGCGCCGATCGGTGGCGGGCCAGGCGGCATGCCGGCGGGCGGCGGCGGCCCCGAGCGGGCCGGTGGACGGGGCCCGGCGAACGGGGACCGGCGGCCAGAGGGGTGGGGGAGCGTGGGCTGAGTAGGACGGGACGGCGAGTCAGATGCTTGCCGCGGTCTGCGCGGCGGCCCCTCCTGCTGCCTTCGCCTGCCGAGGCCCGAGTCAGCCGCCCGCTCACCTGCTCGCCGTCGCCGAGGAGCGGGAATTAGAAGGCGAGCAGAAGGACGGCGGGGCTCGACCAGCGCGGGCCGGAGGAGACGGCGGCGAGGCGCTCGAACGAATCTGCCCGGCCGCCCGACGCCTCGCTGGCCCCAAGCACGGCATCACCTCACATCGCGTCACGTCCGGCAGGCCCGGCCGGTCGATCAGCCCAGGAGGTTCGTCGGCCGGGCGGGGGAGGTTCGTTGGTTGGTTGAGGGCTAGAGGAGGGTGCGGGCGAGGCGCTCGTACTCGTCGGCGGACGATGCCAGGTCCGGGGTGAACACCGTGACGCACACGTGGTCGGCGCCCGCGTCCAGATGGTCCTGGATTCTGCTCCGGATGGCGTCTTCGTCGCCCCAGGGGAAGCAGGCGTCGATGACCTCGTCCGACCCGCCGCCGGCGAGGGCCGCGTCGTCGTAACCGAGGTTCCTGAGCGAGCGGACGTACGGCGAACCGGGAAGCTCCAGCATCTGCGTCCCCCTCGCGATGCCGCGCGCCTTCTCCGGGTCCGTCTCCGGGATCGCGGTCTGCATGACGACGAGCAGTTTGTCCGGGCCGAGCCGCTCGCGGGCCAGCCTGGTGTGCTCGACGGGCATGGCCGCCGGGAGCGCGCCGTCCGCCTTCTCCCGCGCCACGTCCTGCATCTTCGGTCCCAATGCCGCGACCAGCCGGGGGAACGGCACCTCGGGCGTCGGCGCGGCCTCAACCGCCGCGTCCATGTCGTCCAGATACTGGCGCATCCGGTTCAGCGGGCTCGTCCACTTCTGCCCGCTCTGCTCGACGATCACGCCCATGCTGACGCCGACGCCGAGCGCGAGGCGTCCCGGGTAGGCGTCGGCCAGCACGGACGCGGCGCCCTGCATGGCGGCCGGATGCCGCGCCCAAAGGTTCGCGACCGCCGACCCGAGCACCACGTCCCGGGTCGCGGCGAGCATCACGCTCAGCTGCGTGAACACCTCGCGGCCGCCGATGCCCTCGTTCACCCAGATCGACCCGTAGCCCGCGTCCTCGATGCGCCGCGCCGCCCGCCGCCATTCCTCGGCGGGCGCGATGGGCGTCATGAGCCCCACGCCGATCCGTCCCAGCCGCTTCCTCGCCTCGTCCACCGTCGTCATCGGCTCTCCCTATAATCGGAACGTACAACCCGCTTCTAGCGACGTTAGCGGAACGTACGCCCCGCTTGTCAATCCGTGGGAGGGGAACATCGTGAGCGGCCAGCCGCAGCGCGCCGACGCCCGCCGGAATCGCGACCGCATCCTCCAGGCGGCGTTCGAGGCGTTCGCCGCGGACGGCAGCCTCGTCCCGCTCGACGAGATCGCCCGCCGGGCCGGCGTCGGCGCCGGGACGGTCTACCGAAACTTCGCCACCAAAGAGGCCCTGTTCAAGGCCGTCGTCACCGACCGCATCGAGCGAATCATCGCCGAGGCGCACGCCCTCATCGACGCGGACGACGACCCGGCGGAGGCCCTCTACGGCTTCCTCACCTGGGTCGTCGAGCGCGCGATGTTCAACCACGCCCTGTGCGACGCCCTCGCGATGGAGATGGGCGCGTTCGACGAGTCCGGCCAGGACGCGGAGTTCACCACGGCCCTTGACGCTCTGCTCCGGCGAGCCCAGTCCGCTGGCGCCGTCCGTCCGGACGTGAGCGTGCAGGACGTCCGGACTCTCCTGGTCGGCGCCATGCTCATGGAGCGCCTCCGCCGCCGCGACGGCCCCCCGGGACGAATGGCGTCCCTGGCCTGCGACGCGCTGCGCCCCGCAACGAAACGTAACGAAATAGCGGCCCGTAACGAAACGCATTGCGAGCTTTGCGCGACTTCATTCACGCCCGCCGCCACGGGCCGTCCCGCCCGCTTCTGCAGCGCCGCCTGCCGCCAGAAGGCCCACCGCAGGGCGAAAACCACCTGACCTACAGGCGGGTGCGGTATTCCTCAAGGCGTTCGGCGAGTTCTTGCGGTCTGCTGAGCGCCACCGTGTGTCCGCCGGGTATGTCGTCCACCGGAATGCCCAGCCGTTCGCTCACGACGCGGCGCTGGAATTCGAGCGGGAAGAGCCGGTCGTCCCGTCCTTGCAGAAAGACGGTCGGAGTGCTCGGCCAACCCTGAAGCGGCCACGGTTCCGCGAACGGTGTCGTCGACTGCGCTAGCTCGCCCTGGGCGAACGCCTCCGCCGTCACATCCGGTGGGACGTCGTGGAAGAAGATCTCCTTGACATCGAACTCCGCGGACAGAGTGCGCCCCTCCCGCGCCGCGTAGTCGGCCATGGCCTTCGACTGCCCGGTGTTGTCCCACCAGGCACCGCCCGTTTCACCGGGGGACGGCACCATCGCGTTGAGCAGGACCAGCAAGTCCACAGGGACCCGTTCGCAGACGAGCGGGGCAGTGAAGCCGCCCATCGACTGCGCCACCAGGACCACGTCCGTCCGACCGCCGATCGCCTCCACCACGATGTCGGCGTACTCGCGGAGCCCGGCTGAATCATCCCCGGCCGGAAGATCGACGGCGAGGACGTCGTGGCCCCGAGCCTGCAACTCCGGGACGAGCCGATGCCAGTACCACGCCTGCCCGCCTGCGCCTGGGATGAGCGTGTAGGTCGCCATGGGTCTCCGTCCCGTGGGGTGGTCCTTGATGGGAGGACGCTACCGATCGCCCCCGACATTTCCAGAGCGTCCACTCCCAATCTAGGAGCAACCTCCAAGGCGGCCGGACGCAGGACAGACGACGATGCGGCCCCGCGCGGACGCTCGACGTGGTGGAAGAACGACGAGCGGTGCTGGTCGCCCGCGAACTGCGCTTCGGGCTGACAGCGCGCCGCGTCACCTTTCCCTCGAACATCTGTTCGGGCTAGGGTGACGTCTCGTGCTCATCGATGAACCAGTCTCCGCAGAGACGACGCCCACGGGCCGACCGTCCCAGATCACCGGCCCACGCGGCTGCTACCGGGTGCGTCGCGTCCTTGAGGAGTGGCAGGCGCCCGGAGAGGCGAGGTACTACCGCCTCCAGGTCGCCACCCCGGACGGTCCAGCGGTCGCCGAAGTGACCGCAGCCGCGACCTCCCAATGGACACTCCGCCGAGTCTGGGCCTGACCCGCGCAGCCTCCAGGAAACAGCTACCGCGCCTCCGCGCGAGCCAAAATCACCTAGGCAGCCGTAGCACAATGCGATTCACGAAACCCCCACGAATCACCGCCTTGGCCGAACGCTGTTCCTCCAACTCCTCCGGCGAGATTCCGTGAACCGCCGCAAGTGCATGGACGACTTCCAGCAGATCAGAAAGCTCACCGGGATCTCCACTAGCGACGTACTCGCCGGCCTCCTCGTAAAGCTTCGCGCGCAACAGTGCCGCATGCTCATCAGGACCTGCGACGCGGGTCTCCGGTCTCCGCCCGTCCTTCCGGATGATCTCGGGTATGCGATCCCGGACCAGCTTCTCAGCGTGTCCGGTGCCCTCCTTGCCGTGATGCGTCGTAGCGCCTTGGCGCCGGTCCAACGACTGCACCCACTTCACCGCGACCGCCGCCGTCTGGACGAGCTCCGTCCGGAGAGCACGAGGATCCGACTCGGCAAGCGCCTCGAAGAACTCCTCCGCCAGGATGTGACGCCACGTCAACTCTCCGCGCGTCCATGCGGCGGCGCATTCGCGTTTGGCCTCCTCCGCGCTTTCGGTGAACTCCGGCCCGCTCCCGTCCGGGAACTCCTGGACGCCCCACATCCGATCCTGGGCCTCACGTTCAGCCGCAACATCCGCCAGCACCTTCGCCAACGCCCCCGGCACCGAATCGTTCGCCATTCCAGGGATCTCGCTCGAATTCCATGAAGCAGTCACAGAGCGTGCTCCGCAATTGGTTGGAGACAGGTCGAACCGCGGCTAAAAACCCTCCGCGCCTGAAACAGCCGCCCGCCAGACCGCCCCCTCCCGGAACGACCCCACCGAACGACCGCGAGGTCATTGTGCTGCACCCCCGCACGGACGAGCACCTCACTGCTTCGACTTCCTCCCCTCCCTGAGAGCTGTCCGATGGCGTGACCGAAACCCGAGCCTGGTGCCGCGGCGCCACGCCCTCAAACTCCGCGCCTCTCACCGACCGGTCTTAGCTAGTTGTCGCGGCGCTCCCGATCCAACAACCCACACTCCACCCCCTTCGTTCGCACGCCTCCGTCCGTGACCAGGGCTCTGGCTCTGCACCTGGTCTAGGCGGCCCCGACGGCAGGTGCGGGAGTGCCCGGTCCGCCCATCAATCACCCTGAGCACCTGCGGCGATGCCAGCCCGCCAGCCCGAACCGCTCCTCTTCTGCTGCACCCGTTCTGCTGCACCCGCACACCTCTGGGCGCGGCCGAGCTCGGCGTCGGGGACGCCGTGACACTGACTGGCGCCGTCCCTCCGACCGACGCGCTGCGGCGGATGCGGGAACATGACGTGCTCGTCCACCCGTCCCGGGGGGAGACCTTCGGGGTGGCGGTCGTCGAGGCGGTGGCCGCGGGCCTGCCGGTCCTGGTGACCCGCTGCGGCGGGCCGCAGGTCACCCTCGCTGGGGTGGAGGACGCCGCGGGCGAGATGATCGACGTGGACGACGATCCCGAGACGATCGCGGCCGGGTACCGCCGCCTGCACGTGACTGGCACTCCACTCGCGCGTGGCCCTTGCTGCCCGGGCGGCCGGTGCGACGATCTCCGGTCCTCTCATCAGCCACGCCGATCAGCTCATTCGGGCGTCTGGTCCCGGCGCGCCCCAGACCTTCGCCCGTAGCTGGAGAAACACGGGTACGTGCAACGCGGTCGCTGTGAAGTCGGCTGCGTCGTCGTCCCGCTGGTTCGGGTAGCGCTTTCGGACGGGTAGCGGTGGCCGCCGGTCCGGCCGGGGCCGGTGCCCCCGGCGCCGATCGGGGGGCAGGCGGCATGCCGGCGGGTGGCGGCGGTCCCGAGCGGGCCGGCGGACGGGGCCCGGCGGGTGGGGGAGCGTGGGCTGGATGGGCAGCGTTTTGGGATGGGCAGCGTACATCTCGCGGGGTTGTTGCCGCCGTTCGCTGACCGCGCGGGGGGACAGGCGGGTAGCGCGGTGAGGATCTGTGGGTGTGAGGGGCCTGACGACAGCCGCTCTGGGCTGTCGCTCAGGCGAGCGTGTCCGGTCCAGCCTCCCTACCCCCTGTGGAGAAAGGCCGGACCGGGCACGCTCTAGCTGTGCTGACGGCCGGTGCTCCAGCCGTCGCGGGACCGGGTGTCGCCGGTCCCAGGGGTGGTCACGATCGCTTGCCGTTGCCGGACGCCGGCTGGGCGCCTACGGCGACTTTCCATAGGGCGTAGGCGATCGCGTCGGAGCATCGGTCGAGTGCGGTCGTGTTGATGTTGGCGGGGTAACTGTCGCAGGACTGGTGGTAGCACCGGTCGAACGCCTGGTTCGCGGTGCCGCCCCACTTCTGCGCCTGGGCGGCGGACTTGCGCGCCGGAGCGCCGGTGAACAGGAACGTCGTGGCGATCCCGGCGCTGCGGAACGACCCGTCGTCACTGCAGCACTCGGCGACCTCTTCCGTCGGCACGTTGATCGAGTCGAAGTACTCCTTCAGGTTCTTCGCCAGCGGCGAGTTGATGTCGTCGATGAAGTAGCCCGGGTTCGGCGAGCCGACCATGTCGAAGTTGAAATAGCCCTTGATCTTCGTCCGGTCGGTCGCCGACAGGCGGCTCACGTAGTACTGCGAGCCGCGCAGGCCCTGCTCCTCGTCGGTCCACCAGGCGAACCGGACGTGGTTGAGCATGCTGGGCTTGGACTGGGCGAGCTGTAGCGCGACCTCCAGCTGGGCCGCGGACCCGGTGCCGTTGTCGTTGATGCCTGGACCCGCCGCGACGCTGTCGAGGTGGGCGCCGAACATGTAGACGTTGTTGTCGTTTCCGCCGGGCCAGTCGGCGACCAGGTTGGGCCCGGCTCCGCCGCTGCATCCGGACGCGCAGGCCTGGCGGGCCACGGTGAACCCGGCGGCCTTCAGCTTCTGCTCGATGTAGGACACCGACGCGGTGTAGCCGGGGCCCGTGGAGCGGCGGTTGCCGCCGTTGCTGCTGGCGATGGTCTGGAACTGCTGCAGGTGCGCCTTGACACTCTCGACGTTGATGTCAGGCGGCGCCGCCGCTTTTGGGTGACCGCCCCCAACCGTGTAGGCGGTGGCGTCGGTCGCACCCGGGGTGCAGGTGGGCTCACCGGACTGCGCGCCGAGCTGGACGGCGTCCCAGGCCGCCTTGACCTTGTTGAACGACTCGCAGGTGGCGTCGAGGTTCTTCGCCGCGGTCAGCGTCAGCGTCCGGTACCGGCCGTAGCTGGTGCCGGAGGTCTTGAGCATCATCGCGTTGTAGAAGATCTTCGCGGCGTTCATGACGCCGATTCCCGTGACCTGGCCGCCTTGGCAGACCGGGCTGTTCGGCTTGCCGCCACCCGGCTGGGAGCCCTCGGCGAGCAGGTAGAACCAGTGGTTGCCCGGCCCCGCCGCCTTGTGCACCTCCATCTGCGGCACGGACGACGAGTAGCAGTTCGGGTCGTTGTTGACCTGCGACGGGTTGTACATGTTGCGGATCGGGCCCCGCCCGACCAGGTCGACGAGCTCACCGACGGTGTAGTCGGGGGTGTCGGAAGGGTTGTTGAGGGCGTGCTCGACGACCGCGCCCCACACGTCTCCGACGAATTCCTGGGTGCCGCCGCCGGACATGCCGCCGGGGGTGAAGTTGTCCAGCCCGTGACCGAACTCGTGGGCCACGACGTCGGTCGAGGTGATCCACTGGTTGCGCTGGTTGTGGCCGAACTGGGCGTCGGTGCCGTTCCAGTAGGCGTTGACGGCGTTGAGGCCGACCCTCGCCGGGGCCCACTGGTTGTTCCGCAGGCCGGTGCGCCCGAAGGACTTCAGCAGGTCCCAGAAGCCGGCGGACGAGTACATGACGTCCACGCAGCCGGATTCCTTGTCGGTCTTGGACGCGCTGCCCCAGACGTCGTCCGGGCCGGTGAAGACCCGGTTGCCGCTGTAGTCCGCGCAGGACATGCCGGCCCGGTTCGGGTCGCGCATCGAATAGGTGCTGCCGGACTGGGTCGTGCCGATGGTCAGGTTCGGGCCGCCCCAGATGCCGGTGCCCGTACCCGCCTGGATGGTCTCCTGCGCGTCGAACCGCTTGCCGGTCAGCGCGTCGATGTAGACCTTCTTCCGGCTCGGCTGCTCGCCGTCCTGCCCGGACACGACCGTCTCCCACGCCAACCTGGGCTTGGCCAGGGCGTGCACGACCAGGCGCGGCTTGAGCTCGGCCTTGTCCGGCTTGGTCAGCGCGGTGCGGGAGCGTCCCGCGGCGGCGCTCTCGCTCACCTTCGGGGTGGTTCCGACCGCGACCTGCTGGTTCTGCGCCACCGAGAGGGTGCGGACGCGGCCCTTCCCGTCGGTGGCGATCACGAAGTCGCCGCCGACCACGGGAAGCCCGTGGTAGGTGCGCTCATAGGCGACGTAGTACTGGTCCCACGGTGTGCCGACCACCTGGGTCCGGATGTACTTCTCGTCCTTTCCCGTGTACAGGTCGGCGGCGTTCCCGGCGATCAGCCGGTCCGCCGACGCCATCGCGGCCGCCTTCGGATCGGCGCCGGAGCCTCGACTGCCTTCGGTGGACGTCATGGCGGGAGCCGCCATGCCCGTCACCGCGAGCGCGGCGACCACCGTGGTCACCAGGAGATGATTTCTGCGTTTCACAGCCGCATGCCTCCATCAGAGCGGGGGTGAGGCCGCCCCGCGGGGGCGGGGCGGCGGCCGACGCGACGACGGACCGGGGGAGTGGCGGCGCGCACACGGTTTGGGGAGCTGTGCGGCGCGCGTGGCCGGCCGTCGCGTCCTGCAAAGACGAGATTGACACCTCATGAACGCGTGCGGACCATCACATTTGGCCATAAATTCGCGCTATGTAGGCTGAACTGCGCCGTTTCCACTTACTTGGCCAAATTGGTGTGGCGCGCAGCCTCATGCGTGCCATTGCCGATCTGGACGTCTCCTATCCCGCACCGAGTTGCAACGCTCAATATCGAATACATGTTCGATGGCTGCTCTTCTGGTGCGTGCCGTTGAGGGGTGATCTCTGTGATGAGTTCGAGGGCACCGGGCGCGGCCTTCGACAGCGTCACGCCCTGACCTCGCTGTTTGACGCTTTCGCCCGCGCCCGCAGGGTCCTTTCCGACGTGGGCGACCTGTTTGCCACCGCTGGCACTGGTCACGGCAGGGAACGATCTCCGGGCCAGAACGAAGCCCGCCCAGCCGACATCGCGGGTGCTCAAGACCGAGGCAGAGGGACGGCGTCATGAGCACGGGACCGTCCCGCAGCGCGTGTCCGAGGGGGACTGGTTCCTTCGGATGTGGCGGTATGCGGAGCAGGTGCGCGGTCTCGGCCGGCAGAGGTGGGTCTCGACTTCTGGCTCGTGCTCGGAGCGCACGGCGCCCCGGTACTGGCAGATGTCAGGTGGGGACGGAGTGGTCGGGTTCGCAGCTGAGGAGTTCGTGCAGCACGGGCGGGAGTTCGTCCCAGAGCCATTC
The DNA here is from genome assembly GCF_044326405.1 of Actinomadura sp. 1N219. Classification (NCBI taxonomy): domain Bacteria; kingdom Bacillati; phylum Actinomycetota; class Actinomycetes; order Streptosporangiales; family Thermomonosporaceae; genus Actinomadura; species Actinomadura sp. 1N219. The sequence goes on from NZ_JBIRAY010000018.1 coordinate 79,877, forward strand.
GTTGAGCGTGCCGGGGAAGTCCGCCGGCGGTCGGATGGCCAGGCGGCCGGGGGCCGCCTCCGCCAGGCGGATCGAGATGGGCCCGTCGTCCCATATCGAGTCGTGGTTCCCCCAGTACGTCGCGAAGTCGACGCTCGTGAGCATCAGCTCGGCGGGCAGGGTGTGCTCGCCCGGGTGCCTGCCCAGGGGCAGCAGCCGCTGCGCGGTCGTGCGGAGGACGTTGAGCGCGCCCAGGTCATGCGGGCAGGCGACGCCGGTGATCTCCAGTTCGGGCAGCCCGAACCGGTACAGGCCGCGGGTGGCGAGGTCGACGCAGGCGCAGCCGTCGATGTCGTCCTCCTTGGCCGTGCAGAGGCCGGAGTTCCGGTAGGGCGGCAGCGAGGCGCCGAGCCAGTTGTCGGCGAGGACGAACTCGTCGAAGCGTCCGAACGGCGTGACGGGCAGGACCTCGTCGGCGGCGACGTCCACGGGGACGCCGCAGAGCGACTCGGCGACGGCCATGGCGGCGGCGCGCGCGAGATGCGGCCCCGACGGGAGGTCGCTGACCGGCAGGACGGACGTGACGCCGACGTGTCGTGTGGCCTGCCGGACCCGGTCGGCGTCATCCTCGTCGGCGCCCGTCACGCCGCTCAGGTCCCAAGGCGAGTCGGCGGCGCGGTGGCAGGTCACCATGAGTCGGGGACTGCCGAGGCGGATCGACACCGCGGCGGCGAACGGGCCGGGGAGCCGTTGCCGGATCGCCGCCGGAAGGTCGGCGGGGTCCCTGTCGGTTGCGACGACGAAGCCGGCGGTCGTCTCATCGGGAACGGTGATCGTGACGGACATGGCGCTCTCCTCGGGCCTTGAACCGGCTGGTGCAGTCCAGCTTCGAGGAGATTCACGAGCGGAAGAAGTGAAATCGCGTCCTGTGGATAACGCCTCTGGGAACTATCGGAAATGTCGGAATAAAGGTGGTCAGAAAGCGCAGGGGAGGGCCTTGATCCCGTTGATGAAGCTGCTGCGTTGCCGGACCGGCGCATCCGTGGCGTGAAGGTTCGGGAGACGCGTGTACAGCTCGCGCAGCAGGACGGTGACCTCGCGGCGGGCGAGGTGGGCTCCGAGGCAGAAATGCGGTCCGGGGGAGCCGAATCCCACATGCGGGTTGGGGGAGCGCGTGATGTCGAACAGGTGGGGATCCTTGAACACGTTCTCGTCCCGGTTGGCCGAGTTGTAGTAGAGGATCACGCGGTCACCGGAACGGTAGACGTGGCCCTGCAGCTCGTAGTCGCGGGACAGGGTGCGGCGCATCCACGTCACCGGCGAGGCGTAGCGGACGATCTCCTCCACGGCGCTTGGCAGCCGTCCGTCCAGGTCTGCGACGAGGACGTCCTTCTGGGCGGCGTGCTCGGTGAGCAGGGCGACGGCGTGCGACAGCGCGTTGCGGGTCGTCTCGTTGCCGGCGATGACGAGCAGCGAGAAGAAGCGTCCGAGGTCACGGTCGTCGAGGGCCTCGCCGTCCACGTTCGCGCTCGTCAGCGCGGTGACCAGGTCGTCTGCGGGCTTCTCCCGGCGCAGGCGGCCGAGGTCGGCCATGAGCCCGTGCAGGTAGGAGAACTTCTCCGCGAGGACCGTTGGACGGTCCTTGCCGTCCGCGCTGACGTGGTCCGGATCACCGACGGCCAGGATGACGTTGGTGGCGTCGATGACGTCGTCGTACGCCGAGTCCGGGATTCCCATCATCGAGCAGATGATTTGCAGGGGCATCGGCATGGCGACGTGCTCGACGAAGTCGCACGGCCCCCGCTCGGCCAGTTCGTCCACGATGCGACGCGCAAGGGCCGCGACGTCTCCCGTGACCCTTTCGACAAGCCGTGGCGTGAAGGAGCGGGAGACGATTCGCCGGAGCCTGGCGTGTCGCGGATCGTCCATGCTGATCATGGAGCCGATGTACTCGGTGAGCTGCGGCGGCGGATCGACGAGGCTGACGGCGGTGGGCGCGGAACTGAACACCTCGGGTTTGCGGCTCGCCTCGGCCACCTGCTCGTACCGGGTCAGTGCGTAGAAACCAGGTTCGTCGGGGAGGGGACAGAACACCGGCCTGTCCTCCGCCCGGAGTTCGGTGAAGAAGTCGTCCCGCTCGGCTTGGGATTTCGCCCAGAAATCAAGGCTCGACAGGTTCTGCTCGACAAGGGAGGGCATCCGTGGGAGCCGCCTTCCGTTGGGAGTAGCCGTCTTCAGGCTAACCCCGGACACCGCAGAACGCAGTCCAGAGCGGACGGGTAAGCGAACCCGCCCGCTCTGCACGAGACGACGCTGAACGGCTCCAGTCGGAGCGGCTGCGTGGGGCAGACCCAGTCAGCGGGCGGACGGCTCCACGTAGTGACGCTCTCCCGGCCCCACGTACACCTGGCGTGGACGACCGATCTTGGTGGACGGGTCGTTCATCATCTCGCGCCACTGCGCGATCCAGCCGGGCAGCCGTCCGAGTGCGAACAGCACGGTGAACGCGTTGGTCGGGAAGCCCATCGCCTTGTAGATGACGCCGGTGTAGAAATCCACGTTCGGGTAGAGCTTGCGCTCGACGAAGTAGTCGTCGCTCAGCGCGACCTCCTCCAGACGCATGGCGAGGTCCAGCAGCGGGTCGGATTTGCCGAGGGCGTCCAGGACCTTGCCCGTCGCCTTCTTCACGACAGCCGCGCGCGGGTCGTAGTTGCGGTAGACGCGGTGCCCGAAACCCATCAACTTGACGCCGGGCTCCTTGCGCTTGACGCGCTCTACGAACGAGTCGATGTCGTCGCCGCTCTCGTGGATGCGCTCCAGCATCTCCAGGACGGCCTGATTGGCGCCGCCGTGCAGAGGGCCGAACAGCGCGTCGACGCCTGCGGACACCGACGAGAAAAGGTTCGCCTGGCTCGACCCGACCAGCCGCACGGTGGACGTCGAACAGTTCTGCTCGTGGTCGGCATGCAGCACGAACAGCATGTCCAGGACGCGCACGATCTCAGGATCGATCTCGTACGGCTGCGTTGGGAGCCCGAACGTCATGCGCAGGAAGTTCTCGATGTAACCCAGTGAGTTGTCCGGGTACAGAAGCGGCTGGCCGTTGGACGTCTTGTACGCGTAAGCCGCGATGGTGGGGAGCTTGGCGATGAGCCGGACACTGGACTGGTCGACCTGCTCCGGGTCGAACGGATCCAAGCTGTCCTGGTAGAACGTCGACAGTGCGCTGACCGCGGACGACAGCACCGCCATGGGATGCGCCCTACGCGGGAACGCCGAAAAGAATGCGCGGAACTTCTCGTCCAGCAGCGTGTGGTTACGGACCTGGTCGGTGAATTCGCTCAGCTGGTCGGGAGTGGGCAACTCGCCGTAGATGAGCAGGTAGGCGACCTCAAGGAAGGACGACTTCTCCGCCAGCTCCTCGATGGGGTAGCCCCGATAGCGCAGGATGCCCGCCTCACCGTCGATGTAGGTGATCGCCGACGTGGTGGACGCGGTGTTGGTGAAGCCGGGGTCGAGGGTGACGTGACCGGTCTCCTTGAGAAGGCTGCCCACGACCAGTCCCGAGGGGCCCTCAGTCGACTCGGTCACCTCCAGAGGCATCCGGCCGCCCGCGTGGCCCAGCTCGAAATCCGACATGCGCGCTCACTCCCAACTGCGTCCCACACCTGCGTAGACGTTCCGTTCATCATCGTATCCACGTGATCACCGGCGCTTTTCAGTGGCCGCCTCGTTGACGGCGGGCACGCGCGGGTGCTCCGGTGGAACCATGACCCGCCACAGCACCACCGAGCTCGCCGCCCGCGCCCGCCGGGAGATCGCGGACGCGACGACCCAGAACCGCTTCGTCGAGCTGCTGGAATCAGGCGAGATGCCCAGGGAACGCCTGGTCTGGCTGGCCGGAGAGGAGTACCGGATCGTCAGCAGCGACCGGCGCAGTTTCGCGCTGCTGGCAGCGCGGTTCCCCGACAGGCCGTCCGGCGAGCTGTTCCTCGGGCTCGCGCAAGGCGAGGGCCAGGCGCTGACGCTCCTCGGCGACTTCGCAGCCGCGCTCGGCGAAAGTGACGAGAATCTCAGCGCATACGAGCCGAAGCCGTTCGCGCAGGTCTATCCGGCCTACCTCGCGCAGCGGGCGGCGTTCGGAACCGCAAGCGAGGTCGCCCTCGCCATGCTGGCCAACCTGGAGGAGTGGGGCTCCTACTGTTCCCGTACCGCGAAAGCCCTCCGCACCCAGTACGGCTTCAGGGAGGCGGACGTCGGATTCTTCACGTTCTTCGCCGAGTCGCCGCCCGGCTTCGAGGAACAGGCCTTGGAGGTCATCGCGTCCGGTCTCGCCTCTGGCGACGACCCGGAGGAGGCACTCCGTGCAGCCCGCCTCCTGCACGCGTACGAGACGGCCTTCTGGGACGCGCTAGCGGAGGGTCTTTCCTGAGCCCTTACGGGTGCGGTTCCCGGAGAGTCGGTAGCTCGGCTGTGATTTCGACGAGCGTCCGTTCCTGCACGCCGATCAACTGCTCTACGTCTACGGGCGGCCACTCTTCGCCGTAGTGAGCGTCCAGCAGCGTGGACAGGGCGACGAGGACATGCTCCGGTGAAGGACGTTCTCCAGGATCCTTCACCAGGCAGCGCGTCACCAGCCCGCGCATGGGGTCGGGCAACCGAGCGAGGTCTGGTTCACCATGGACGATTCGGGCGCGTACCTTGTGGCCCGTCCCGAACGGCGCCGCACCAGTAACGGCGTACACAAGGGTCGAGCCAAGGGAGAACACATCGCTCTCAGGTGCGACGGGATCGCCGAGTGCCTGCTCAGGTGACATGTACGCCGGCGTCCCCAGAATCTCCGTTTTTGACAGGGGCAATGCGTCAAGTGGGCGTGCGATACCGAAGTCGATGACCCTCGGGCCGTCCGAGGCCAGCAGGACGTTCGACGGCTTCAAATCCCTGTGGACGATCCCCGCCCGATGGATCGCGATCAGAGCCTCGGCCAGCCCCGCGCCCAGCCGGCAGGCGGCCTGTTCGCGGAGCGGCCCCTTCTCCTGGACGACGGTGGAGAGACTCACTCCCGGGATGTACTGCGTCGCCAGCCACGGCTGGTCCGCGTCCGGATCGGCGTCGACGACAGGCGCCGTGTAGAAGCCGCTGACCGACTGCGCGGAGGTCACTTCACGGCGGAATCTCGTCCTCCACCTGGGATCGTCCAGGAGTTCCGGCCGGATGACCTTCACCGCGACCAGCCGTCTGCTCGGCGACGCCCCGAGGAACACCTCGCCCATCCCGCCGGAGCCGAGCCGCGCGACCACGCGGTAAGGGCCGATCTTTTCCGGAAGCTCTGACTGCATGGGTATCCGATCGTGCTGGGGCGGGCTCAATCGTCCCATGCACTCGCCGCTCGTCCGGCCGAATGGCCCTTCACGTCCAGGGGAGGGCGCTCCGTTCAGCCCAGTAGATTTCCGGTGGGACGCTCAGGCGGGCCAGCACTTCGAGGTCGTTCTCATCAAGCGACACTTCTGCCGCGGCCAGGTTGGCGTCCAACTGGGCGGGACTGACCGCGCCGATAAGGACGGTGTCCGCCCACGGCCGACTAAGAGCAGCGGCAAGCGCCAAAGCATCCGGCTGGACGAGGTTCCTGGCCGCCACGGTCCGCAAACCCGCGGGCGGCTGTGTGGCGAGTCTCCCGTTGGCAAGGACTTCCTTGAGCAGTACGTGCAAGCCCGCATCGTGCGCTTCCCGTAGGGCTTCCCCAGCAGAGGTCTCTAGGACGTTCCACGTTGACTGAACGGTGCTGAAGAGACGCTGCCCAGACACTTCCAGCGCTACCGCGCTGCGGATCGTGTCGGCCTGCCCCGGCCCCGATGTCGAGAAGCCGACGCGGAGACCGTCCGCGGCCGCTTCCGCAAGAGCCGCCTGTAGATGCACGTCCTGGAACAAGGGGCTCTCTTCCGTGAGCGAATGCACTTGGTAGGCCGACAGGTATCCGCCTAGAAGGGCGCGAGTCTCTTCGCACTGGGCCCGGTAACGGTCGAGACTGTGCTCCTTCACCTCGTGCACCGGCGCGTCAGTCTTCCATTCGCCGACGTAGGTGTATCCCCACTTACTCGAGACCGTCATGTCTTCCAGGGTTCGTGCGGTGAGCCAACCACCGAGGAACTCCTCAGCCCTGCCATACGACCGCGCCGCGTCCACCCATCGGATGCCGACGCTGTAGGCCGCGTCGAGAACGTCCCAGGTCGCTGTGCGCATCTGCTCCACGCTCCGGCCAGGCGGCAACTCGTCCGCCCGGCCGACGTTGATGTACGCCGGACGCCCGAGCGCCGCCAACCCGATCCCGAACCGATGTACCGCGTTCATCCTCACAGCCTGGCATGCCGCGCTCCACCCCAAGCCACGAAATTCGCCGACAACACGTGACAAATCACCCCGCCAAGTTATCCACAGGATCACGTTCTACTGCACTGGGCGGAACCTGTCGGCGAGGCTGTGCACGTCAAGGTCCCGCTGTCGTAAGAAAGGCAAGACGATGCCCGCACAGATCACTCGTGGCCAATTCGGGGGTCACCGGTTCGCCGTTCACCTCGGGCTCACCCGGTGGCAGATGCGCCTCGGCGTGGAGCACGGAATCCTGCCGGAACCCGATTTCGACGGCGACCGATGGTCCGCGGACCTCGCCGAGGAGTGTCGGGGACTCGGCGAGCAGGTCATCGCCAGATTCGGCGACGATCCACCGATCGGATCCGCCCGTGCGGCCGCCAGGCTGGCCGCGCGACTGGGACTCGACGTCGAGCGGCGGGACATCGAGGTGCTGGTCGCCCAGGGAGATCTCACCGTCATCAGCAACTTCCGCGGATACCCGGTCTACCTCCTGCACGACCTGGACCGGCTCGACCCCACCGCCGTGCGCTCGGTGGTCTCCGCCCGGAAGGGCCCGCTCACCGACACCGTCGACGCCGGCGGAGCCGCCGTGATCCTCGCCTGGCCGCGGAAGACGTTCGACCGCATCGCCGCCGAACGCCACCTCACGACAGACCAGCTCGGACGCTACGCCCTCGCCGACGTCCGCGCTCTCGGCGCGGACGAGATCCTGGTACGGCGGGTCGCCGATGAGAAACGCGAAACGGCCATGAAAAGGACGCGACGGTCCGAGACGAGGATGGAGGACGTCGTCCGCGGCTGGATGCTTCGCTGCACCGCCTACCTGGACCGAGACGCCGACCAGCCGCCGGACATCGGCTCCCTCAGCCGCGCGATGCGAGGCCTCACGTCCGTCAGGGCAGAGCTCACAAGACAGGAACGAACACCGTCCTAGACGAGCGCGCACCCTCCTCTCGCCCCGCGCCCAGCAAGCCGCCGCTCAGCACGACCGACGTCCAACGACCAATCTTGACCCCCACGCCCTGCCAGAGGGCACGAGCATCTAGAGGTGGACCCCGACTTCAAGCGTGCCTCTCATACAACCGTCTCGGCCGGAGACGCGCTCAACACCACCGATCCAACGAATCGCATCCCGCGATACTCACTGCGCCACTTGACTCAGAGACGCCCACCGCATTCACGCTCGATCCTGCGATCTCGGCTAAAGCTGGAACGCCAGGAATGGAGGACGAAGGTCGGCCATCCCGTCACTCCCCAGCCGCGTAGTCGTCGGCGCCGCACCAGATCACGAGACCTGATTGCCCCGTCACAGGGGGTGGGGGCCGCTCCCCACGGGATGCGCGGCTGGACCGGTATCGGCCCAGCCGAGGCGAGGCCGGCTGCGACTGAACGCTCCTAGCTGCGCTAGACGTCTCCAAGGTCGACTGCACGCCCCGGGTCGGCTGGGCTATCCCTAAATCGGCCGAGCCCGCCTCTGGATCGGCCGGGCCCGCCTTCGGATCGGCGGGGCCCGCCTTCGGATCGGCCGGGCTCGCCTTTGGGTCGGCTGGGATCGCCTTCGGATCGGCTGGGCATCGCCTGGGTTTGCTGGACGATCCTTGGGATGGCTGGGCGCTTGGTGGGTCGGGCGGGACTGCGTTGAGCCGGACGTTTTGCAGGTCGGCTAGCGGCAGGGTCGATTGGACATTCTGGTAGGTCGGCTGGTTATAGGTCGGGTCGGCTGTTCCGCAGGTCGACTTGATACAGGTCGGGTCGGTCACCGCGCTCCGCCAGCGGTCTCAGCAGCGCCGCCACGGCGTCGAGCAGTTCCCTGGGATTCATGATCACGCCCCCTCTGGCGCCGGTGGAGCCGTGCGGTCACTCCTGCGGGCGCCCCGCGTGGACGTTTCTCCAAGTCGATCGGGCGTTCTGTTGTGAGGCGGTGGGGTGGAGTTTGGGTGCGGCGGGTTGCGATGGTCAGGGGCGGCGTTGGGTGGAGCGGCGTTTGGAGGCGGACTTCTGGTCCTGTTGTTGGCGGGCCAGGGCTGCGAGGAGGCGGTCGCGGGCCTCAGTGCGGGATATCGCGGGTAGCCGCTCGGGGAGTGCGGAGGTCAATGTCGAAGGGGCATCGACCAGACCTTCGTCATCGATCGAGGCCCGATCTCCCGTCCAGGTGCCGAGGAGGACCGCGGAGACGCCGCCGGGGTGCCGACCGATGAGGGCTTTGATCCTCTCCGACTCCTCCGCGCAGTCGGCCACCAAGAGGAGACGTCGTCCCTGTTCGGTGCCCGTGTTCTTGCGGATTGCGAGTTCGGTCTCCAGATAGGCCAGGGCGGCGTCGAGGTTGCCGGGAATGAAGAGGCCGGCGGTGTCGTCGTCGAGGAGTTCGTCCTCGCCGAGACCGAAGAGGACGGTGGCGTCCGGCCGGGGGACGACTACGAGCGAGCTCTCGCTGTGCTCGTCGAGGGCGGTCAGGGCCAGTACCCGCGCAGTGGAGACGGCTCCCGGGCCTGTCAGTCCCGTGGCGGGAGCGGCGAACGGGTCGACGACGGGGTGATAGGTGAGCCGAGCGGGCGGCGCCGCTGTGGTCGTGGCCGTGGAGAACGCGGGCAGTCCGGCGGCGGCGTAGATGCGGTGCCGGAACGGATAGCAGATCGCCGCTGCAGCAGGCAGGAGGAGGCCGAGGAGCAGGACCGGCTGCAGCGAGGACGGGCGCGACTCGAGATCCTGTGCCTGGCTGCGGGTGCGCGTCGGTGTTGGGGCTGAGACGTGCGGAGTCGTGGTCTTCGACTGCGTCGGTCTGGAGGGAGAGGTGCTCGGAGCGTCCGGCGCAGTGGGCTGCCGGGGGGCGGGCTCTTTGTGCTGTCCTGACGACGGCGGCCATCGTCTGGCCTTGAAATTCCAGTCGAATCGGTCGCCTCTGCGGGCGAATTCCCGACCGCGTCCTGATCGTCTGCGAGACCTCTCGTACATCGCCAGCCATGCCTCCTTGCACTTGTGGGCGGTGTGCCGGTCACCGACGATCACGGCGTGACGGCAGATCGGCGGTATCGACCCGCGCGGCTCGGGCGAGGCGGGGGTGACCGCGTCCGCTGGGGTGGCCACGCCAATGGAGATGGCGCCGGCCAAGGCCGTATAACCCAAGATCCCGCCGGTGCAGCGAATCAAGTCGCTGATCATTACGGCAGGTATGGGTTGTGTGAGGAAACGGTTCATCTTCGCCCCGGGGGATCGCGTCGGTCACCGTGAGAATGCCGATCGTAGTCACTCCGGCTACGGAGCGTTGAGCAATGCGCGCAGTCGAATGGAAGATCATTCGGAGTCGACTCTGTCATCCCCGGATCGATATGACTGCCATATCCTAATTGCCCGAAATTTTGTACCCGTGCTCATCGCATGGCTCACACGGCTAGAGAAGAAAGCAATCCGAGCAGTTGGCCTGACTACAGAGGATTTACCGGAGAAGCGACTTGGCGATGTCCCGTGACCAAGGGTGCGAGGACCCCCCAGGCGCCGACCTGCCACAGAGGCCCTGCCGTGCACGGCCGGGTAGCGGCGCGGTGCCGTAAGTCTCACTCGAAGCTACCGACCACGACGTCCGCTCGTCGGCTGCGGCAACGCCGGTCGAGGGCACGGGTAGTCACGATTAAGGCGGTGCCGGTTGTGCGGCCACGTTGGGGCGGTGCCGGCTAGGGGCCCAGAATGGGGCGTTCGGGCCGGTTGCCCGGCGGAAGGTGTCCATCTGCTTGGCGCCAGTCTGGACGAAGTTGGTGCAGGGACGGTGGCTGGCAGGGTGCCGGTGTTCGGGCTGACGTGATCGGGTGAGGGGTCGGGGCGAGCGTGTTGGTCGGGTGAGGTCGGGTTGGGTGTGCTGATGGTTGTGCTGATCGGGTCGGTCGGCCTTCCGCGTGGGGGTTCCTCTCGTTGGTGGCTGTCTGGTCGAGATTGATGTGGGACGGTCGGTTGATGGGGCCCCGGTGCTGAGGTTGACATGGTCGGGGGAGCGGTCGGGGAAAATGTGATGGTTGGGTGTGTTGTTGTGGGGCCGGTCGACCGCCGCGTGGGCGTTCGTCTTGTTGGCGGTGGGCTGGGCGTGGTTGGTCGCTGGTGGGACGCGGGTGTCGAGGTTGATGTCGTCGGGTGATGGGTTGGGAAAGCGGCGGTTGCGTGAGGCTGGGAGTGGGCTTCGCCCGCGCCGCCCTGTCCGGCCGGCACCACGACTCGCCCTCAGACCGACGCGACGTACCGTCCCGCCTACGGGCCGCCGACGACACGCGGGGCGTTGTCCCTACCTTGCTCCTCCCGGCTGGCGGTTGGGTCAGGCGGGGCTAGGTGTGCCGGTGGTTGTGTTGTCTGGGTCGGGCGACCCCGTGTGGGGGCTCGTCTCCTTGGTGGCGGTCTGGGCGAAGGTGATGCGGGACGGTGTTGGCGGGGCGCCGGTGTCGAGGTTGTCGTGGTCGGGAGTTCTCTGGACGGGTCGTCGTGTTCGGAACTTGTGTGCTTGTGCGTTCATGGTCGGCGGGCGAGGGGCAGGTGACGGTTCGATGCGACGAAAGCGAAGTTGGTGCTCGGTCGGACAGGCGCAGGTGGACGCCACCCGTCCGGCTGCGTCCATGGGTGAGATCTCCTCAGACCTTGGCGATGCGCGGCGGTGTATGTGTGCGTGGTGGCCAAGACGTGCGAGTTGATGGGTGGCGGCTCTGGGCTCGTTGGGGACTTGGCGTTCACCTGTGCGAACGTCGTCGGTCGGCCTCTGGGCGGGTTGTTGTGCGGTGCCTCTGGGTGTCCAGCTTGCTGCCCGGCTGTGGGGAGGGCCCCGAGGGTCTGTGTGGGTGTGGGGTGAGGGGGCTTGTTCGGGTGGTTCCGGCTGCGCTTAGGCGTGTTGGGCTTCGCTTGGGGCGCGAAGGGGTTAGGCGGCAGATGGGAAGGGGTCTGCGGGGGACTCTAGGAGGTCGTACATGCCCAGGGGCAGGGTGTCGCTCCATAGCCAGTCGTTGATCGTGCCGTCGAAGTCTGCGGGTGGGGCAACGGTTAGAAGGCGTGGAGTCAGGAGGGAGAGGTGCACTCCGAACGGGGCCGGGGGTGTGATGTGGACGCGGCGTGTGGTGCCCCAGAAGTCGTTGAAGTCGCTCTGGGCGAGGTGCAGGTCGGCGGCGATCGTCCGGGTTCGGGCGGCTGGGCCGGTGGCCAGCCAGGACCAGTGGTCGGTGAGGAGGCGCCGGGCGGTGGTGCGCAGGACGTTGAGGGCCGCCAGGTCGTGCGGGCAGGCGACGTCGCTGATCTGGACCTCGGGAAGGCCGAAGCGGCGCAGGCCCCGGGTGCGCAGGCGGACGCAGGCGCAGCCGTTCACGCCCTCGGGGTCCAGTTCGGGCTCTGCGGCGGTGCAGTGGCCGTTGGCGCGATACGGCGGCAGGACGTCGCCGAGCCAGTGGTCGGAGAGCACGAAGCGCGTCCTCTCCATGGTGGACGGCGACAGGATGTGGCCGGTGACGAGGTCGGCCGTGATCCCGCCGATGGCCTCGGCGATGGCGTACGCGGCCGAACGGGCGACCTGGACGCCGCGGGGCTGGTCGGTGACGGGCGCGAAGGCGGTGACGACGGCGAACTCGGCTGCGTCGTTGAAGGCGAGCGCGGCCTGCCGGTCCTCGGGTCGGGCCGCCTTGACGCGTCCCGGGTCCCAGCGCAGGCATGTGAGGTCTTCCCGGGTGACCTGCAGCTGGGGCGAGCCGAGCCGTCCGGCGATGTGGGCATGGAAGGGGGCGGGCTTGCTTCGGCGGAGCAGATCGACGAGGTCCTGCGGGACGCTCTCTGCGGCGACGGCGAACCGGGAGGTCGTGGTGGACGGAACCGGGAACGTGATCGTGGCCATCAGGCCGCTCCTTCCTTGCCGCGACATGGTGTGCCCAGCATGCGGCGGCGTCCCGGCCGGGAGCAGTAGAACCTCGTTCTGGGGATAACTTCCGTCGAGAGCCCCGACGGTGCTGGATGCGCATCCCGAGTGTCCGGGATGGCGCGCGGGTGGGACGCGGCCTGGTCGGCGGGGGCGTGGTGACTTGTGGTGCGGCCCTGCCTGGGCTCTTCGGAGGACGGTAATGCGGATCCGCGGAGCCAGCTTTGCGGTGTCGTCTTCGCTGGTGGCTTTGGGGATGTGGATTCGTGCGTCGCGCCAGGGCCCGCGGCCAGAGGGTGCGGCTTGTGTTTCGTTTGGTCGGCGAGTGGGGCTGGGCGCGGCGGGAGGTCTTGCGAGGCGGCTCGACCTCCTCCTCCTCCGACGGAGGAGGAGGAGGTCGAGGCCTCGGACGTCAGCGGAAGAGGGGGTCGATGAAGTCGGCCCCCAGGCCGACCTTTTCGAAGTGCTCGCGGCACATCGCGATGTAGTCGTGGACGTCGAAGTAGCCGTCCGGCTCGCCGTTCTCGTCCAGCCAGATGAGCGGGCCCTTCACGATGAACAGCGTCTTCATCGGCTCCTCGTGCTCGTAGGCGACGAGCGTGTGGCCCTCGCCCGGCGCCTCGTAGATGAAGTCGCCGGCGGTGGCGGTCCAGGGACGCTCCAGGTAGCCCCACTTGCCGGAGATCGTGTAGGCGAACACCTCGTGCGGGTGGTAGTGCCGGTTCACCAGGCCTGCGCTGGTGGCGCGCAGGATGTCCGACCAGGTGTTGTCCTTGACGTTGATCCACAGCGGACGGGAGCCGACGGTCTCGGTGAACGGCACGTAGTAGCGGTCGTCGTCGGTGGCGACCTTCGACAGGTACACCTCCGGCAGCGCGTCCGGCTTCTGCGAGTTCTCGAGCGGTTTCAGGTCCTTCCAGAACTCTGTCGTCGCGTCGTCGGGCATGGCGTCCTCCAGCATGCGCGGGGTCCGATGGCTTGTAGTGAATCGTGCCAGAACCGGCCGTGTCTTCCCGGTCTGCCTGGGATTCTGCCCATCTCTGCCGCGAAGGGGTGCGCGGGGCTTCAGTTCGGGGGCGACGCTCGGTTGCCGGTTGCCGGTTGCCGGTTGGGGGCCTGGGGAGCGCTCTGGCTTGCGGCAAGTTGCGGCAGTGGGCCGGCGGCGGTTTGGGGGGCATGTGCTGGGGCGCGGTGTCGAGTGGTGCGGTGGGTGTTTTAGGGGGACGGCCGGGCTGTTGCGGTCCTGGAGGCCGTACGTCAGGCGGCGACACGCCGTTCACCACGAAAAAGACCAGCTTCGGCCGAATTCGCGGTGATTCGCGCGGCATCGACGCTCAAATCAGGGGAATGTGTACGTTGGGGAGATCAACACTGCTGTGAGCTGCGGGGACTGCCCCCGCCGCACAGCCTTGGGAAGAGGAGGTCCCCGTGGCCCGAACAATGTCCAGGGGCACCCGCGTCACCGGTGCCGAACGCACGCGGCTCGCCGCGGAGCTGGCCCCGCGGTACACCGCCGGTGAGAGCATCCGTGACCTGGCGGCCGAGACCGGCCGGTCGTACGGGTTCATCTACAACGTCCTGAAGGAGGCGGGCGTGCCGCTGCGGGGCCGTGGCGGCAACACCAGGCGCAAGAGGGCCTGACCGCTCCCTAGATCGAGACAGGAAGAACGAGCACATGATCGGATGTCCCCCTCGCCCCCCGGGGGGACGCCGTGCGCTAGGAACGGCGGAACGCCCCGGTGACCTCGAGGCGGCCGTTCAAGCTGGCGAGGTCCGCGGCCGCCCGCCCGGCCACCCAGCCTTCGTAGTTGGACACCGAGCCCGCCCGTCCTTTGGCGAGGTTCGGGAACATCGTGTCGACCGCGTGGTCGACGGCCCGGTCGCGCGCGGCCAGCACGGGAAGCAGATCCTTCCCGCCGGCGCCCGCGGCCGCCCGTCCCGCCGCGTCCCGCAGCCGCTCCCCGACACGGGCGGCGTAGGCGTTCAGGAAGGCGTGGCGGAACGAACGCGTCCGTGACCGTCCCCGCGCATCCCGCCTGGGACCCGCATGGACCATGGCTCCCGTCGCCTGGACGAGCAGGGACGTGAACAGCATCTCCACCGCCGCCAGATCGGCCGGGAACCCGAGGACCGTGGAGAATCCGAGTTCCCGATGCCACACCGCCCGGCAGCGGTTGGCCTCGGCCACCACCGTCAGCAGCACCGCCTTGGGTGCCTCGTAGGGATTGTCCACCGGGATGCGCCGTCCGGCCGGACCGGCCGTGTCGCCCGTCTCCGCGGCCAGCAGCGCGTGGTCGATGCTGTGACGCGCCATCAGCTCCTGGGCGCGCGCGCTGAGCGCCTCAGCCTCCTCGGGGAACTCGGTGGACTCGGCCTTGGCCAAGAGCGCCCTGACCCTGCTGAGCGTTCGCTGGTCGACCTCGCGTGGGGTGCCTGTGGAGCGTTCTGGCGTTTCGGTGGTGTTGTGCGTGCCTGGGGGAGGGCCCATGCTCGGCAGCCTTGGCAGGTACTCCAGGAGATGGACGAGTTCGACCGCACACGCGACGTAGAGCGCACGTTCGACGCCTTCGCGCTTGCACCAGGCGTCCGGATGCTCGTTGTCGTCCTCCCACCACACTTCGGCTCCGAGGACGGCGAGTTGCTCGCGCCATCGGTCGTCCACGGTCGCGGCGGAGTAGGCCCTCATTTCGGCTGCGATCGCGTCCGTTGCTAGACGTGCGTGCCTGGGCGTCCGGCGGCGGGACGTGAATCTGACCACATCGGCTGGTTGCCAGTTCCGGCCCCAGGCCGCGGTGACTCTCTGCTGCATCTGGGTGGCGAGACACCGGTCGGTGGCCAGCCTCCATGCATCCCCGCTGACTGTGCTGGGGGGTGTGGAGAGGTCGGCTACTCGGCGGTTGAAGGCGGTGGCGTCGCCTTGCGTGAGCGCGCGGATGGCCTGGGCTGTCAGGGCGTTCGCGGCTTCCGTGAGTGAGGTCCTTGACGAGGTTCCGGGCGCGTCTCCGGTCGTCTCGTCGGGGTGTGAACGGCGCCACGCCTTTCGCACGGCCACTCCCGTCCTCCGCGTCACATGGGCACCACGCATCCTGCCATCCGGCGGCGACAGAATCGCGGTACACGGCGGGGGGCGGTGCTCGCATGCGAGGGCGCCCGCATGCGAAAGCCCCCGGCGTTGCGTCCAGGGGCTTGGAGGGCGGTTCGCAGTCCTACTCCTCGGCGTCTCCGCGCATCTCCTCGATCACGACGCTCTGGTAGGCGCGGGACGTGTCCGGGACGTAGCTGAGCCGCGCCAGCGCCTTGCCTTCACGGTTCCTGATCTCGAAGTGGTAGCCCTCCCTGACCTCGCCGATGTGCGCCACGGCCTGGTCGTGCCGGAGCCGGCACATCGTGTCGACCTTCTCCAGCGCCACCTTCAGGCTCCCCGCGTCGCTGATGAGCCGGGCCGGCTCGCTCGTCTCCCAGATCTCGAACATTGGTCGTGTCCTGTCGGCGGGTCGGTAGGAACGTGCGGGCATTCCAGACTTCGGAGACAGCTTGAACCCAATTTGTGGATCTTTCAATCAGTGCAGGTATCGGATTGATCACTATTCGGAGTTGTCCACGCTCACAGCGTCATGTCCGCATGTGGCGGCGTATGGACGCTTCCCCTGGGCGCGCCGGATCGATAAGGTCCGCCGCGCACGTCCGAACGCCACTTCAAATGGCAGGGGCGGACGATTGTCAGAGGCGTGCATCAGGCGTCGTCCGCCACGGACACGACAGTCTCCTTTGCGTCCGGTTCGATGAACTGTAGGAGCGACTCTCCCTCGGCGGTCAGTTCGTCGAGGGCGGCCTGGGGGAGGGGCTCGAAGGGGCGCAACCGCAGCGTGGCGACCTTGCGCTTGTACTCCGTCTCCCAGATGCCGCGCGCGAAGCCGTCCCAGAGAAAGACCGCCCGGACGCGGAGGTTCTTCGTGGTGAGGGACGGCCGGTGCGCGTCGGCGATTATTCGTCTGCGGTCGGCGTGCGCTAGGACGAGGCTGTCGAACTCTGGCAGGAATCGCGCGGGGGCTGGAACGTCCTCACCGGGCCGTGGGGCGTCGGGTAGATCGAACAGTTCCCGGCCCTTGTCGTCGGCGAATACGCGGAGGCCTGGACGCAGCCGATCCAATGCTTCGCCGCTCGCGGACAGCCCGGACCATGTTTGCGCATCAGCGGCCGATGCGGGCCCATAGGCGGCCAGATAGCGGAGCATCAGTTCGTCTATCGCCGGTTCTGCCGCGGGGGCGGCGCCCAGCCAGCCAGGGGCCAGAGTGAACCGCGACGTACGGGGGAAGCCCCACCTGTCTTGGGTGGGGACCATGACCAACGGCACACAGAGCCGGACGGCATAGCCGAGAGCCCGATCGTTGACGTCCGGGAACTCTTCCTGGAGCAGCGCACGCACTTCGTTGAACGTGCGGGGCTCCGCTTCGAGGAGTGAGCGCGCCGCCGGGACGACCTTCTGCAGATCCAAGCCTTCGGCACGGTCGCCCAGGACACGGAGAGCGCCGTCCAGCATCGGCTGCATCGCCGTGCGGAACGCCGTGTAGTCGTCGCCCGTCATCAGGTGCAGCGTGGCGCGCATCATCGTGGCGCGGACGAGCGACCGGTCGTGCAGGGCGGCGTGCAGGTCGGACGCCTGGAAGCCGGTCAGGCGCGTCCACAGCCCCAGGAACGGCGGCTTGGGTTCCTGCGCCTGCATCCCGCACAGCCGCCGCACTGCCTCGGTGACCGTGATCGGCTCCCGCGCCAGCAGGAACTGCCGGGCGAGCGTGGCGCGGTTGAGAGCGCGGATGCTCAGGGTGTCTGTCACACGTCCAGGATGCCCGTCCCGCCGCTGATCCCTGGCACCGGCGCCACTAGAGATATATCGTGTCTTTGCCATGAACGAGACATATCGCGAGGCCGGACGTGGGTGAGCGGAGCCGTCCGCCATGCGCTGCGCACCTACTCGGTGTGGGACTACGACGCGGACGGCGGCGTCATGGAGCTGTGCGTCATGGACCACGGCGCGGACGCGCCCGGCGTGCGCTGGCTGCGGGACGCCCGGCCGGGCCAGGAGGTCGTCTTCGGCAAGCCGGAAGGGACGTTCGGGCTGCGTCCGGCCGCCTACCATCTGTTCGCGGGCGAGGAGACGGCCTCGGTGGCGTTCGGCGCCATGCTCCGGGGCGGCGGGGCCGGACGAGCCGGTGCACGGCGTGATCGAGATCGCCCGGCCGGAGGACCGGCTGCCGCTGCCGCGGGGCGACGAGCTGACCTGGCGCCATCGCGGCGACGCCTCCGCCGCGGGCTCGGAGACGCTCGTGGACGCCGTGCGCGGCCTGGAGCTGCCGGCGGAGCCGGGGGTCGCCTACGTGGCCGGAGAGGCGCGCACCGTGCAGGCCGTCCGCGCCCACCTGGTGGGCGACCGCGGCTGGCCGCGCGGATCCGTGCTGGTCAAAGCGTTCTGGACGCCGGGCAAGCGCGGGATGGAGTGATCGGGAACGAGCGAGGGACGCCCGGGTTACGGGGGGAACTTTTCCAAAATGCACGTGCATCAGCTCTTGCACCTGCACGCCATCCCTAGCAGGATGAGCGCGGACCTCCCGCACGTGAACTCCCCGGAGATCGCGATGAACGCACACTTGAGCGACAGTGACCGACAGGCGCTGCGACTTGCCCAGGATCTCCGCGAGGAGATGCGGGCGGCGCTGCCGCAGGTGCCTACCGCACCATCGGTCTCCCCGTTCGTCGACCAGTCCGGGACGCCCAGCGTCCTGCTCCGGTTGGACGCCGACGCCGCACGCGCGCTGATGGCCCTGCTGGCCGAACGCCGCCTGGGGCCGGGCGCCGCGCCGTCCGGGGAGCCGCCCTGGGCCGAGGGCGCCCATATGCCGCCGTCCGCCTCGCCGCCCGCGACGCAGGGCGTCCCGGCGGCGCAGGGGCCCGTGGTGGCCGCGGTGTCCCCGTTCGGGGAGCCCGCCTACGCGGAGTCACCGTTCGTCCCGCCGCAGACGGACGCTTCCATGTTCATCAACGGGACGGGTCCGACGCCGCTCGTGCCCTCGCCGGGCTACCCGACGCGCTGACCCCGTGCTCCGCCCCGCCTGCGCACGGCTCGCACCTGTCTCACCCGCGCTCCGCCCCACCTGAGCTCGCCTGCGCCTCGCCTGCGCGATGTCACAGCCGCCCCCGCACCGTCCTGGTCGCGGGGGTTTTCGGCGTTTGGTCGGCAACCAACCCGGCGTCCTGCCGCCGCGCCCGCCACCGGCCGCCAGAGCTCCTCTCCGGACGGCCCGGACCCCTGCGCGTTCATGATCCAGCGGTCCCGTCACCCCGCCGGTTCGCGGCTTTGACCCGCCCCGCGGACGCCTTGTCCATGAGATGTTAAAGATCCTTTTCTCTGCGGGCGGCCCATGTCGACTGGACCGGAAGCCCTATGGGAAAGGCGTTCCCGCTTACTTCCCCGGAAAAAGATCTACCTTCTCAAAGGTAAAGAAATCGCCCGTTTGGCGAAAGCACGGTAATGCCGTATATAGTCAACCCCAGGTCAGGGTCATGAACCGTTGACCTGGCCAATCGCATAGCCGTCGCTTCCCGCCCGCCAGGCGGGATCCACCGCGCCGAACTGCGGCCGTACCATGCACCGGCCGCGCACCGTGTGGAGCCAATGAGCCCCCGGTCGGCGTTTCTCCCGCTTCATCCAAGCCCGTGATTCACGCACGTCCAAGGACGGATGTGCGCCCTTGATCGCGGGCGCGGTCCGCCATGTCTGTGGATCGTTCCAAGCGGGTCTTCCTCGCGGCGGCATCTCCCGAGTCCTGAGTC
This sequence comes from Actinomadura sp. 1N219, assembly GCF_044326405.1. Taxonomy (NCBI): domain Bacteria; kingdom Bacillati; phylum Actinomycetota; class Actinomycetes; order Streptosporangiales; family Thermomonosporaceae; genus Actinomadura; species Actinomadura sp. 1N219. The sequence continues at coordinate 98,922 of NZ_JBIRAY010000018.1, forward strand.
TCGGAGCCGTTTTCCCATGCCCGGATCCCCGGCCTAGGCCGCCCGGCGCGGAACGGCAGCCCTGTACCCCGAACGAAGGAAATTCATGCAGCAGCGAGCGATCAATGTCATCCTGACCGGCGTCACCGGCACCGCCCTCGCGGGCATGCTCGTGGCAGGCGTGGCCGCCGCAAGCGATGACTCCGCTCCCAGCGAGCAGTACATGTCGCAGGAGGCCGCGAACACCGGCCAGCACAAGGACGCCCAGAAGGGCTCGGACAAGGGCTCCGGCAAGGGCGACTCCGCCTCCGACCGCAAGCGCGAGAAGAAGGACTCCCGGGTCCTGCTCAGCGGCACGACGACCGCGTCCTACTTCTGGGACGACGGGTCCGGCGTGAACGGCGACACCGGCGCCCCCGCCGGCGGGAAGCCGATGCAGAAGGGCCTGTTCGCCAGCCCGAGCTGGCCCATGCACACCAAGGTCAAGGTCAGCTACAACGGCCGCAGCGTCACCGGCTTCGTCGGCGACCGGGGGCCGGGCAGGCCGTCGCACAAGGGCGTCATGCTCGACCTCGACACCTACACCTTCCGGTACCTGCTGGACGGCGAGAAGCCGAAGAGCAAGTACAACGCCGGTGGCGGCGAGGGTCACCTGAAGGGCATCAAGTGGGAGGTCATCAAGTGGGGCCCCGGCGCCGGCAAGAAGGGCAAGCCGCGGCCTTTCGGCTCATGACGTGAGGCCGCCCACGAGCCGTGGGTGAAATGGCTCACGAAGCGCGCGCGGTCTCGTCCAGACCCGGCACAGGGCTGCCGGTGCATGGAAAATCGGGGATTCCCCGGTATCGAAAGATCACCGGGGGATCCCCGTTTTCAGGTCACCGGCGCTCTCCCGGGCCAGTTCCCTCGACAGCGCGAGCGCGGCGGTCCGGACGGCCGGGGCCAGCCGGTCCAGATCGAGCCGGCACACGTTCCCGGTGATGGAGATCGCCGCGATCACGCGCCGCCGGTGGTCGAGGACCGGCGCCGCCACCGCGGACACCCCGGCCTCGGACTCCTCCCTGTTGACCGCGTACCCGCGGTCGGCCGTGCGGGCCAGCTCCCGCTGCAGCAGCCCCGGCATGATGATCGTGTGCGGCGTGTAGCGGACGAGGCCCGCGTCCAGGACGCTCTGCAGCCGCTCGGGCGGCCCGAGGGCGAGGAACAGCTTCCCCGTCGCCGTGCAGTACGCGGGCAGCCGCCCGCCCACCCGCGACACGATGGGCATGGAACGGCGGCCGCTGACCTTTTCCAGGAACAGCGTGTCCGTCCCGTCCAGGACGGCGAGATGGATGTTCTCGTGCGTCGCCTCGTACAGGTCCTCCAGGTAGGGGAGCGCTGCCTCGCGGAGCCCGCGCGGACGCGGCGCCCGCTGGCCCAGCACGAACAGCCGCATGCTCAGCCGGTAGCCGGACTCCGTCCGCTCGACGCCGCCCCACCGCACCAGCTCGCTCAGCAGCCGGTGCGCGGTCGGCTTCGGCAGCCCGGTGCGGGCGGACAGCTCGGTCAGGTTCAGCTCCGTGTCGGCGGAGCCGAACGCGTCCAGCAGGCTGAGGCCGCGCGCCAGCACCGACCTCGGCGGCGCCTCGCCCGTGCTCTGGAGGTCCATACCCCGATGGTCACCGCGATCGTGCCTGTCGGCAAGCGCGGGGAACCGGGCGGGGTAGCGGGCGGAGGGCCTGGTCAGCGGCATCAGGCGTCGTCCCGGTGCCCGGTGATCGGGGCCTCGATCAGCAGCGGGGCGTCGAGCGCCTTGACGCCGGCGACGGCGTCGCGCAGCTCGGCCGCCGAGCCGGCCCGGACCGCGTCGATGCCGAACAGGCGGGCGGCGCTCTGCCAGTCGAGCGCGGGCGGTGCGAGGTCCATGCCGACGTATTCTCCGTGTTTCGCCGACGCTCCGCCACTTTGATCGAGCGTGTTCTTCAGAGTCCGGTATTCGCCGTTGTTCATCACGACGAACGCGACGGGCACCTCGTAGCGGGCCGCGCTCCACAGGCCCTGGAGGCCGAACATCGCGCAGCCGTCCCCGAGCACCGAGACGACCGGGCGCTCCGGGTCGCCCATCCGGGTGCCGATCGCCGCGCCGATGCCCCAGCCGAGCCCGCCGCCGACCGTGTGCACGTAGGAACCGGGCAGGTCCTGGCGGAGCACCTCGCGCAGCTTCAGCCCGACGGTGATCGCCTCCTCGACGACCACCGTCCCGTGGGGGAGCCCGGACGCGACGGCGTGGGCGGCGGCGCGCGGGTCCATCGGAGACGGCCCGTACGCGGCCCGCGCGGCCGCTTCTGCTTTGCCGCGGGCCTCCGCGTGCTGGGCGCCGAGCCGCTCGATCCGCTCCCGCACGTCCGGGACGAGCCCGTCCAGGTGCCCGGCGAGGGCCCACAGCGTCTCGGGCAGGTCACCCGTCAGGCCGTGCCGGACGGCGAAGTTCCGGCCGATCTCCGACGGGTCCTCGTCCACCTGGACGATCGCCAGCCCGTCCGGGACGGCGGGCCCCGGCGTGTAGTGGTGCGGCATGAATGCGTGGCATCCGGCGATGAACGCCACGTCGTAGGCGGCGAGCTTCTCCCTGATGACGGCGTTGTGCGGCGGCAGCATCCCCGCGTACAGCGGATGGCCGGTGGGGAAGTCGATCCCGTCGTTCATCGGCTGGTGGTAGACGGCCGCGCCGAGCCGCTCGGCCACCGCGACCAGGTCGGCGACGGCGCCCGCCCGCCCGACCCCGTCGCCGGCGATCACCACGGGACGTTCCGCGCCCGCCAGCAGCGCCGCCGCGTCCCCGGCCGCCGCCGGACCGGGGCCCGTGATCGGCGAGCGCGCGGGGACGGCGACGTCGGCGACCTCCTCCAGCAGGTCCATGGGGACCGACACCAGCACCGGGCCGGCGGGCGGACGCGCCGCGAGCGCGAACGCGCGGCGCAGCACGATCGGCAGGTCGTAGGCGTGCTGGACCTCCACCGCGTGCTTCGTCGTCGGCGCGGCGAGCCCCACCAGGTCGCCCGACAGCATCGGGTCCTGGACGAGATGCCGCCGGTCCTGCTGCCCGGCCACGATCACCATCGGGGACCGGGACCGCATCGCGTTCAGCATCCCGATCAGCCCGTTCGCGACGCCGGCCGCGACGTGCAGGCTGACCATCGCCGTCTTGCGCGAGGCGCGGGCGTACCCGTCCGCCATCGCGACCACGGACCCCTCCTGCAGTCCCAGGACGTACTGCAGATCGGGCGCCTCCACCAGCGCGTCCATCAGGGGCAGCTCGGTCGTGCCGGGATTGCCGAAGATCCGGCTCACGCCCTCGTCGCGGGCGATCTCCAGCAGCGCCTCGATCGGCCTCATGTCCTGCCTTTCGGTGCCCCGGTCGGGGGCGGTCGGGTGCGGGTCGGGCGGCGTCCCACCGAGCGGCTGCCGGGCTGCGGCTGCCGGCTGCGTGTGCCGGGCGGCGGCTGCCGAGCGGGGGGCGCGGGGTCAGTGCATGGCGGAGCCGCCGTCGACGTTGATCGTCTGGCCGGTGAGGAAGCCGCTGCCCTCGTCGCACACGTACAGCAGCGTGGACACCAGGTCGCCCGGCTCCTCGACGTGCGGGACGACCTGCTTGTCGCGCACCCGCTCGAAGCCGCCGTCCGCGCCGGTCGTGCGCGCCGCCGTGTCGGTGCGGGTGAGGCCGGGGGAGATCGCGTTCACCGTGATCCCGTACGCGCCGACCGCGCTGGCCAGCGCCCGCGTGAACCCGACGAGTCCGGACTTGGACGTGGTGTAGGCGACCAGGTCGGGCGGCCCGAGGAACACCACCGCCGAGACGATGTTCACGATCCGTCCCCACCCGGCGGCCTTCAGGTGCGGCAGCGCGGCCTGGGACACCAGGAACGGTCCATCCAGATTGACCCGCATGATGCGGCGCCAGTCGTCCAGCGTCGTCTTCTCGAACTCCAGCGGCGGGTAGATCCCGGCGTTGTTGACCACGATCTCCAGGCCGCCGAACCGGGCGGCGGTCTCCTCCACGGCGGCCTCCACCTCGACCGGGTCCGTCACGTCCGCGCGGACGGGGTGGAAGGCGTCGCCGATCAGGTCCGCGGTGCCGGACATGTCGGCGAGGTCGAGGCCCGCGACCCGGTGCCCCCGGCCGGCGAGGGCGATGGCGAACTCCCGCCCGAGCCCGCCGGCCGCGCCGGTGACGAGTGCGACCCGCTGGGATGCGTCGTTGGACGGCGTTTCGCTCATGGGTGGCAGAGTGCGCCAACCTGGCTCGAACGGACAAGACACCGTTTTCACTCACCGGAACGCGGGGCTTGTGACGGCGGGTGGCCGGTCACATGCTCAGCGCACCGCGATGCTCGGGCGGCTCGGGTGGCGCGCCCGGCGCGCGGCGCAGACGGCCGTCGCCCCGCGCCGCCCCGGCGGGGCGCCGGTCGCGCTCCGGCCCCTCCACCGGATCGGAGCCTCCTCATGGACGCCGAGTCCCGGGTCCCGAGTCCTGGGGCCGCCCGCCCGCTCAGCCGTTGGCCCGGCCGCTCAGCCGGTGAGGAGCGGGATCACGGGCGCGAACTCCTCCATCGCCGCGTCCGGGACCTGGTAGTAGGTGAAGCCGTAGCGGTCCCGGCGGGCGAGCATCTGCTCGGCGACGTGCTCGGGCGGGCCGACGAACTGGGACGGCATGTCGAGGACGAGCTCGGCCGACGACGCGCCCCAGCCCCGCATGACGGCGATCTTCGCGGCGAGGGCGCGCGGGTCAGGGCCGAAGGTGGGCGTGACCATCATGCTCAGCTCGACGTCCCGTGCGTCGCGTCCGGCCAGTCCGTCCGCGGCTTCCGCCGCCTCGCGGACCCAGGCGACCTTGCGGGCGATGGTCTCCGGGAGCCGCTCGGTGATCTCGTCGGAGATCGTCCCGTCCGGGAGGGCGCGGGGCAGGATGCCGACCGTGTCGGCGTACCGGCCGGCGATGCCGAGCATGCGCCTGCTGCCCGCGCCGACGACGAGCGGCGGGCGCCGTCCGGGCGGCGGGAACACGGTCAGGCCCTCGACGCGGTAGTGCTCGCCGGCGAACGTGGTCTTGTGGCCGGCGAGCAGGCTCCGCAGGATCCGCAGCGACTCCTCCAGCCGTCCGACCCGCGCGCCGGCCTGGTCGAACGGCATCCCGGCTGCCTCGTACTCCTCGCGCAGCCAGCCCGCGCCGACGCCCAGCTCGAACCGTCCGCCCGACAGGTGGTCGAGGGTCGCGGCCTCCTTGGCGAGCATCACCGGGTGCCGGTAGTCGTTCGCGAGGACCATCGTGCCCAGCCGCAGCGTGCTCGTGACGGACGCGGCCGACGCCAGCGCCACCATCGGCGCGAGCTGATCGCCGAACGGCTCGGCCACGAAGTGGTCGCGCAGGACCAGCACGTCATAGCCGAGGTCCTCGGCGCGCCGCGCCGTGCCGGCCAGCGCGGCGCCGGAGCGGATCGACTCGCCGACGACGCCGAAGCGGAAGTTCCTGTCCATGCGGGGAGCATGCCCCGCGGGGCCGTCCTTGTGCTGGCAGGAATCCGACATGGGCCTCGCGCCCTGCTTCGGCGGTGACCGGCGGAACGGGGCGAGTGGCTCGATTCGCCGTCCGTGCGGCGTAAGGGCGTCACCGACTGCCCCGTTCTCGCCGGTTACTTACCAGGCTGCGTCGCGAAGCGTGGTTTCGCAACCCGCATCCCGCCAAGCCGAGCCGGGCCTGGCCTGGCCGCTCGGGGCTAGGAGTCGATGAACTGCTGGGCGCGGCGGAACAGTCCGAGGGTGATCGAGTGCAGCAGATCGCCCGTCTCCCTGGGCGCCTTCTCGGCGTGCGCGCGGGCGTTCGTGCCTTCCAGGACGATGCCGAGCTTGAAGCACGCGAGCACCGCGTACCAGGTGATGGACGTCAGATCGCGTCCGGCGACGGCGTCCGGGCGCTCCGCGTAGGCGGAGACCAGCTCGTCCGCCGAGGGCAGGCCGCCCGCCTCGCCCAGGGGACCAGCCAGGGACGCGCTGTCGTCGGACGGGTCGGGCCAGGTGGCCAGCAGCCAGCCGAGGTCGAGCAGCGGGTCGCCGATCGTGCACATCTCCCAGTCGACGATCGCGGCGACCTCGGGCCCGTCGAAGGAGTACATCAGGTTGGCCAGGTGGTAGTCGCCGTGCAGGATCCCCGGCCGCCACCGGACGGGACGGCGCTCCTCCAGCCAGCGGGCGACGCCGTCCACGCCGGGGATGTCGGGGCCGGGGTATCCGTCCAGCTTGCTGTAGGAGTCGAGTTCGGACAGCCAGCGGCTCACCTGCCGCTCCAGGAACCCCGCCGGCCTGCCGAAGTCGCGCAGCCCGGCGGCCTCGTGGTCGACCGCGCCCAGGGCCGACAGGGCACGGGCCGCGTTCAACCCCATCTCGTGCCGGACGGACGCGTCTCCCGCGTGCGGTTCCGGCAGCGTGACCGTGGGATTGAAGCCCTCCACCGGGGTCATGAGATAGAACACCGCGCCGCCCATGACGGACTCGTCCGGGCAGGCGGCGATGAGGCGCGGCGCGGGGACGTCCGTGCCGTCGAGCGCCGCCAGGACGCGGGCCTCCCGGCGCAGCACGTCGTTCGTCCGGGCCCGCAGATGGCTCGGGCCGCGCCGGAGCACGTAGTCGCGGCCCGCCCGGCGGAACCGGATCAGCGTGTTCTGCGTGCCCCCGGCCAGCGGCCGGACGTCCTCGAACGGGCCGCCTCCCGGCAGGCCCTCGGCGTCCATCCAGCCCGCCAGGACGTCGAAGTCCACGAGCGCGCGGTCGATCTGCTCTGGCTGCACGGTGCGGGTCCCTTTCCGACACACGGATTCCGACAGACGGACGACGACGACCGGAGAGTAACAGCCGATCATGGTGGGGCCCGGGAGCCGAGGTCACATTCGTCCAAGACGGCCGGCTCCATACCGCGCAGACTGGGCATAGAGGCAACGACCAGGGAGGACGCCATGACCTTGGAGATTCGCAGGACCTTCTACCCGCTGATCAACTGCGCCGATCCCGCCGCGTCCATGAAGTGGCTGGAGAAGGCGTTCGGCTTCGAGACGGTGAACGAGCACCGGGACGACAGCGGGAAGGTCGTCCACGCCGAGATGAGGTACGACACCGGCCTGTTCATGTTCGGCAACGGCGAACCCGGCAAGACGGCCGTCTACGTCGCCGTCGACGACCCGGACGCCCACCACGACCGCGCCAAGGCCGCCGGCGCCGAGATCTTCCGCGAGCTCAGCGACCAGGACTACGGCTCCCGCGACTACGCGGCCCGCGATATCGACGGCAACGAGTGGTATTTCGGCACTTATCGCCCCTGATCGCGGCAGGCGTTTACCCGACCGCGGCGCGCGCGTTTGAGAGAATTGCAGGCGTGGATCCGGAGGTGCGGCTGCGCGACGTCGAGCCCGGGGACGTCGACGCCTACGTCAGGATGCGCTGCGACCCGGTCATGATGGCCGAGCTCGGCGGCCCGCTGCCCCGCGAGGGCATCGAGGAGAAGGTGCGCCGCGACGTCGAGGACGCGGCGTCCGGCACGGCCCTGATCAAGATGATCGTCCCGGGCAGGGGCAGCCCGGGCGCGGTCGCCGGGACGGTGACGCTCTGGCACCACCACGTGGACGGGGCGGTGTTCTCCGAGATCGGCTGGATGGTCATGCCGGAGTTCCAGGGGCGGGGCGTGGGCAAGCGCGCCGTCCGGATGCTGCTCGAAAGGGCGCGCCAGGAGGACCGCTGGGGGCTCGTCCACGCTTTCCCGGCGACGACGAACGCGCCGTCCAACGGCATCTGCCGCTCGCTCGGCTTCACGTTCCTCGACGAGCAGGACGTCGTCTTCGCCGGGCGGATCGTCCGGGCGAACCACTGGATCATCGACCCGAGAACCGACCTGGCCCCGCCGAATTCGCCGAGCGTCCGGTAGAAGGCCGTCCCGGAGCACGGGCAGGCGGCCGTTGCGCGGCCGTCGCGCGGATATTCGGAGGCCGGGCGGGACGCGCCGGTGTTACGGTGCGGGTGCCGGCCGCGGGACTTCGGTGTGACTTCCGGAACCCGCATTTGAAGCGATGATTCGCTGCTCGCGCCCTCCTTCCCCGGCCGGCGCCCTCGTCCCCCCGATCAGGCTGGGAAACGCATGACCGAGACGTTCGCGGAGCTGATCGCGTGCGAGGACGTGCTGATGTTCGCCAACGCGGCGATCACCTCGACCGGGCAGCGGGAGTTCCACCACCATTCCGGTGACCAGCGGCTCAGCCTGGAATTCCTGCACGAGTACATGCTGGCGAACTACCGGGAGATGTACGCGGCCGTCCTCGCGCTGGACATCAACGACCACAATGCGGCGCTCATCATCGTGAACCTGCTCGTGCGGGCGGGTGACGTCGGGGTCGACCAGCGCAAGGCGGAAGGACGCCTGATCGCGCGGCGGCTGGAATCGATGCCGCAGCAGCGGGTTTACCGGGTTTTCCGTGAACTGAGGCGGCGCGGGGTGAACAACCGGCGGACGCGCGCCATCGTTCGCGACTGGATGGCCGCGCGGCGTGACCCGGCGTTCGACTCCGTCAAGTACCGGAGCCTCGTGAAGGTCGCGGCGCGCCATGCGCATCTCCGGCTTCGCGGGGAGCAGCGGAACTTCCTCTTCGCGCCGTTCTCGGTGAAGGCGTTCAAGACGCCGATATTCGAGCAGTGGCGGCGGGCGCACTATACGCAGGCCGCCATTTACGAACTGCCTTACACGGTGGCTGAGGGATTCGCGGCCCTGCACAAGATTCCGCGGGAGACGTTCCTTGAGCGCATCGAGCCCCGGATGACGCGGCTGGAGCGGCTGCGCCTGCAGACGAGCGCCGCCAAGGTGGAGGGCGTCCGCGCGGATCTGCGGGATCTGTGGGGGATGCCGCTGACCCGGCTCGCCTCCTACGTGCTGTCGCTGACGCTGGACGAGCGGGCCGCGCGGCGCGCCGAGCTGACGGAGGCGCTGCGCACGGCGGCCCGGCGCGTGGCCGGCGCGGCGCGCGGCTCGTGGGGGCGGGTCACGGCCGTGCTGGACGACAGCTACTCCGCGCTGGGCTCCGGGCAGAAACGGCGGCGCCCGCTGGCGGTCGCGCTCGCCTCGCACTACCTGCTGGAGGCGCTGGCCAAGGAGTACACGCCGCTGTGGACGTCCGGGCGCACCGACGAGCTGCTGACGTACCCGTCCGGGCCCACGCCGCTCGGGACGCGGATCATCGACGCGCTGGAGACCGGGCCCGAGCGGCTCCTCATCGTGTCGGACGGCTGGGACAACGCGCCGCCCGGTCTCGCGGCGGACGTCCTGCGGATCTGGCGGACGCGCCTCGACCCCGGGCACCGGCTCGCGCCCGGTCAGCGGGTGATGATCGTCCACCTGAACCCGGTGTACGACGCCGACGACTTCGACGTCCGGCGGCTCGCGCCGACCGTGCCGACCGCCGGCATCAGGGACGCCGAAGACCTGCCGACGCTGGTCGAGCTGGCCCGGTTCGCCGAGGGACGCGTCGGACTGCCGAAGCTGCGGGCCCACCTGGACGACCGGACCGCCCGCTTCCTGGGAGATCGCGCATGATGCTCGGGTTGGAGACGATGCTCGGACTGGAGACCAGGCCGGCGCAGGTGTGGGGCTCGGTGCGGCTCGTCCCGCTCGTCCGGGACGAGCCCGTCCCGTACCTGCGGATGCACCGGAGGATCTACCAGGAGCCGGTGTCGGTCGTGGAGTCCGGCGACGGCCGCGCGTACGTGTCGTTCGTCCCGCACGCGTTCGTCGCGACGTGGAGCGACGGCGACCAGACGCCCGCCGCCTCCTACGGGACGCGCCTCCTGGAGCGCGACACCAGGGCCGCGCCGCCGCGCATGCCCGTGCGGTTCACGCGTCGGATGGCGCGGAAGGTGGGCCGGGACCGCCTCCGCTTCCTGCCGCTGCACCTGGCCGTGGAGGGCTACCTCGCGCTGCACTTCGGCGGCCCGGAGATCGTCTGGGAGGAGTGGTCGCGGCGGGCGGTCGCGCGCGGGCTGTCGCCGCGGTGCGAGGAGACGTACCTCGGGCTCCATGTGCGCGGGCTCGAGGACGCGCTGAGGATCTTCGAGATCCATCCGGGGCAGTGCGGCGTGCTGGTCTACGTCGGCGACGCGCTGGCGAGCGCGTTCGCCGTCCCGCACCCGGACGACTACCGGGCCCTGCATCCGACGCTGGTCGAGGACCTCTTCGGCGAGCTGATCTACATGCACGGGCTGCTGGGAATGCCCGCGGGCGACCTGTCGGCCCCGCTGGACGACACCGAGATCAAGTCCCTGGACGATCTCCGGACCGCGGCCGAACTGCGCCAGGCCGAATGGGCCGAATTCCACGACGAGGCCATGGCGGGTCAGCTCTTCGACCAGGGCGGCTCCCGCCAGGTCGTGCAGTACCTGCACGGTTTCGAGCTGGCGCGTTTCCTGCCGTCGTTCGGGCTGCGCCGCGAGAACCACATCGGCGAGACCATCACCGGCGAGGACGGCCGGATCGCGTACCTGAAGACGTTCCGCCTATCGGAGGCGCAGGTCAGGCGCGGATACCTGCTCAAGCGGCTGGCCGAGCACGACTGGCGGCTGGGCGCCACGGCCGCCGCGCTCGGCGCCGACAAGGCGGGCCTGGCGCTGCGGCTGGAGCGGGCGGGGTTCGGCTATCTCCTGCGCCAGGACGTCCTCGACCACTACAGGGCCCAGGCCAAAAAGGTCACCTGAGCCCGGCGAACAGGTCCTCCTCCTTGTCCGGGCCCTGGACGCGGGAGTAGTGCCGGACGAACGCCTCGAACGAGAACACCATCCGCTGCATCTCCTCCGGCAGCCGCAGCAGGAAGATGTTCTCGCCCTGGCTCGCGTGCGCCTCCAGTGCCTTGACCTTGGCCTTCACGTGCGCGGACACGTCCAGCGTGCTGGTGATCAGCTCGTCGGGGGTGCCGAAGTCCTCCGGCGGCTCGAAGTCGATCTCCACGCCCGCCTCCTTGACCGCGTCGAACATGCGGCGGATGCCGGAGCGCGGGATGGCGGTGTAGTAGAGCTTGTCGGGTATGCCGGTCTTCTCGGCGGCGGCGAGCGCGATGCGGTGCGCCTGGACGTGGTCGGGGTGGCCGTAGCCGCCGTCCTCGTCGTAGGTGACGACGACCTGCGGACGGTATCGCTCCATCAGCTCCGCCAGCCGCCCGGCGGACTCGTCCAGCGGGATGTTCGCGAACGCCTCGGGATCATCGTTGGTCGACCAGCCGACCATGCCCGAGTCGCGGTAGCCGAGCAGCTCCAGGTGGCCGATGTCGAGCAGCCCGGCGGACTCGCGGAGCTCGGCGAGGCGCCGCTCCGCGACCTCGGCGGCGTTGTGCCCCGGCTCGCCCGGTTTGACGCCGCCGGAGTCGTCGCCCTGCTCGCCGTTGGTGCAGGTCACCAGCACCGTGCGGACGCCCTCCGCGGCGCAGCGCGCGAGCAGGCCGCCGGTGCCCAGCACCTCGTCGTCGGGGTGGGCGTGGACGGCCATCAGCGTGAGTTCGTGCTTCATCCGGGACCCCTCCAGTCTCGGCCGTCCACTCTACGTCCCGGACGCCCGAGTTGATCAGGTTTGGGAGGTGGACTCCGCGGCCGACAGGTCGTCCACCGACAGCGGGTGCGCAGGCTCGTCGAACGGGTGGATGGAGGACGTGTCCGGGCCGTCGACCACGAGCAGCTCGCCGGGCGCGAGGAGCCGCCAGTCCGGGTCGTCGTCCAGGCGCTCGCTGGCGAGGACGCAGGAGGCGGACGGCTCCCGGTGCGCGGCGACCCTCAGCCGTCCCGGCTCGCGGCCCGCGTCCAGCCGCCGCCCCTCCCCGGGCTCGCGCAGCTCGTGCCGCAGCGCCCACAGCCGGTGCGTGCCGGGGTAGCGCAGCGCCCACATCCGCCGCGACTCCGCCAGCAGGATGTTCAGCGCGAAGACGGGCAGCTCGGCGCCGATGCGCCGGACGGCCGCGATCAGCCCGGACGTGGTGTCGCCGTGCCGCCTGATCTCCGCCGTGATGTAGGCGAACACCAGCTCGGAGTCGGTCTCCCCGCGGATCTGCGCGCGGTCCACGTCGGTGAGCCACGTGCCGAGGACGTCGAGGCCCTTCACCACGCCGTTGTGGGCGAACAGCCGGTCGTCCATGACGAACGGGTGGGAGTTGTGGACGTCGGGCACCCCGGTGGACGCGTACCGGACATGCGAGACGAACGTGTGCGACACGACCGTCCGCGCCTCGGAGTTGAAGTCGGCGTCCTCGTAGGCGGCGATCGGCGCGCGGTCGCGGACGGGCTCCTCGCCGAGCGAGAACCAGCCGAGCCCCGTCCCGTCGGGCATCCGGCGGGACTGGGACCGCAGGCTGTCCGCGGCGTCGAGCAGCCAGAACGTGGCGTGGACCCGCGGCCCGCCGGTGGTCATCCCGAACAGTCGGCACATGACCGCACGATGCCCGCACAGCCGCGACCTATTACTCGGCCGGGCCCCCGGTGAGCGGGCGCGAAGGAAAATGACCTTCGACGGGCGGCCCCCGATGTCGTACGGTCACGGGTATGGGGTCGCCGGTGGTTCTTCTCGACGTGGACGGGGTTCTCAACCCATTTGAGAGGCCGCACCGCGGCTACAAACGGCAGCGGTGCTCGCCGAACGGGATGACCTTCAAGCTGTGGCTCAATCCCGCGCACGGCCCGTCCCTGCTCGATCTGGCGGAGTCCACCGGCGCGGAGCTGGCCTGGGCGAGCTACTGGTGCGACAACGCCAACGTGTGGATCTCGCCGCGGGTCGGGCTGCCTGAGCTGCCGTTCGTCCCGATCCCGCAGTTCCCGGGCGTCGACGAGGCGGGGACGCTCGGCGCGTGGAAGGCCCGGCACGTCGCCTCCTGGACGGAGGGCCGCCCGTTCGTCTGGTTCGAGGACGAGCCCGACGCCACCGAGTGCATCGCCGGGGAGCCGGACGTCGCCGAGCACCTGCTGGTGGAGATCGACCCGCTGACCGGCCTCACCGACGACCACCTCGCGACCGCCGCGACCTGGCTCCGCGCCCTCACCCGCTAGCGCGCGTCCTCACCCGCTAGCGCGCTCTCACCTGCTAGCGCGCCCCACCGCCCGATCTTCACGCGGACCGGCGGGGCCCGGGGCCGTGGAGGACGCCGCGGGCCCCGCCGGAGCCGGAGACCGGACGGGTCAGCAGGTGCCGAGCAGGCGGCCGAGCGCCGTCTTCTCCGCCGAGTCGACCGTCAGGCCGTACCGGTGCTTCACGTCGATCCACGACCTGGCGTACATGCAGTGGAACGAGGCGCGCGGCGGCGTCCACTCGGCCGGGTCCTTGTCGCCCTTGGCCTGGTTGACGTTGTCGGTGACCGCCCAAAGCTGCGAGCTGGTCAGGTCGTTGGCGAACGCCTGGCGGCGCGACGTCGTCCAGGACGAGGCGCCCGACCGCCACGCCTCCGCGAGCGCGACCATGTGGTCGATGTCGACGTCGGACGCCTGCTTCCAGGTGCCGCCGTCGTAGGGGCTGGTCCACGTGCCGGACGTCGGAGAGCAGTTCGACCCCGTCTTGACGTTGCTGCCGTCGCGCTTGAGGACGACTTCGCGGGTGTTGCAGCTGCTGCCCTGGTCGCTCCAGTGCGGGAACTTGTCGCGGTCGTAGCCGGAGTCGGAGCCTTCGGCGCGCACGGTGAGCGCGGCGAGATTCCGCTTCGCCGTCTCGGCGCCGGGTGGCGGCGGCGGGGCGGCATTGGCGGGATTGGCGGCGGTGATGGCGGTGGTCGCGGTGGCGAGCATGACCATCGCGGTGGCGGTGGTGGCGATCCCCGTGCGTCTCACGGAAGGCTCCTTCTTCGCTTTTTGGGAGCAGGAGCCGTCAGTCTCGAACAGTTCGATAAACCCGATGTGACCGTTCGGTTAGCGGACGACACGATCAGGTAACGGCGTTGGCGAGGGTCGGCAGGGACGGGAAGATCACCGGCGCGGTGGTGCCATTCGTCCAAGACCGCGCGTCCCGCGGTCCGTAGCGTCGTGGCAGGTCACCAAGTCGAAGCACGCCACGAGAAGGGGGAGCCGACCATGTCGAGATCGCCGCTGCTGGACCTGGCCTTCGGATACATGCCGGCGCAGATGCTCCACGCCGCCGCCGAACTGGGGATCGCCGACGCCCTCGCGGGCGGCCCGAGGACGAGCACGGAGCTGGCGGGGGAGACCGGCGCCCACGCGCCGTCCCTCCACCGGCTGCTGCGCGGCCTTGCCGGGCTGGGCGTCGTCGAGCAGAAGGAGCGCGACGTGTTCGCGCTCACCGCCGAGGGGCAGCGGCTCCGCGCCGACGCCCCCGACTCGATCCGCTCACTCATCAGGCTGTTCTGCGGCCCGGACGTCTGGCGCTCCTGGGGCGACATGACCGAGACGCTGCGCACGGGGGAGTACGCCTGGGAACGCGCGACCGGGATGACGCCGTTCGAGTTCTTCGAGTCGCCGTCCAACGCGGAGCTGTCGGCGACGTTCAACGCGGCGATGTCCGAGCACACCCGGGCCGTCGCGCCCGGGATCGTCGAGGCGCACGACTTCGGCCGCTACGGGACGGTCGCGGACCTCGGCGGCGGCGACGGCACGCTGCTCGCCGCGATCCTGCGCGCCCATCCGGACCTGCGCGGCCTGCTGTTCGATCAGGCCCCCGGGCTCACCGCCGCGTCCAGCACGCTCGCCGACGTCGAAGACCGCGTGGAGATCGTCGAGGGCGACTTCTTCAAGGACGTGCCGGGAGGCGCGGACGCCTACGTCCTCAAGAGCGTCATCCACGACTGGGACGACGAGAAGGCCACCGCGATCCTGCGGAACTGCCGCGCCGCGATGCGTCCGGACGCGCGGATCCTGCTGCTGGAGCAGGTCATGCCGGAGATCGTCACCCCGGAGACGCAGGGCGTCGTCCGCAACGACCTCAACATGCTCGTCTGCACCGGCGGACGCGAACGCACCGAGGCCGAATTCCGCGCGCTTCTGGACGCCGCGGGATTCGCCGACGCCTCACTGACCGGCCCGATCGAGCCCTTCGGCTACACCGTCATCGAGGCCGGTCCGGGCGGCTGACTCAGTCGCGGGTCCAGTCGGGCTGGACGAAGTCGGCGACCCTGACGTGCCGTCCGAGCAGCACCACCTCGCGGAACTGCCACAGCATCGCGCCGGTCGGAGCGTGCACGCGCCAGTCCGGGCCCAGCCACATCTGCAGCAGACGCCCGCCGTCGGGCTGCGGCACCCATCTCGGCGTGTCGTCGTCGGCGAGCTTCCGCAGGCTCGTGTGGTGGACGGAGTGGACCTCGTCCGGGCTCGGCGCGAGCGGGCCCGGGTCGTCCAGCACCAGCACGATCGGCGTGATCGAGAAACCGGACGTGGCGGGGAAGTCGTCCAGCCTGCCGAGGACGTCGCCCGCCCCCGCCGTCAGGCCGATCTCCTCGCGCAGCTCCCGCAGCGCCGCCTGCTCGGGCGTCTCGCCGTCCTCCAGCCGCCCGCCGGGCAGTCCCCACTGCCCGGCGTTCCGGCCCCGGTACGCGCGCCTGATCAGGATCACCGACGGAGCGCCCTCATGCTCCACGACGCACAGCACGACTCCGGCGCGCCGGAGGCTGGGCGCGTCCGGGACGGTCGTGTGCGCGAACGAGCCGAGCCGCTCGGCGGCCAGCGCGCGGAACGCCGTGAGGTCGTCGAACGGGTCGAGGGGGAGGTCCGTCATACGTCGATCTTGCCAGCCGTGCCATCGGCGCCGGCCTCGCGGGCGTACCGGGCGGGCGGCGTCCCGACGGCCGCGGTGAAGTCGCGGGTGAAGTGGGCCTGGTCGGTGTAGCCCAGCTCGGCCGCCAGCCCCGCCCAGTCGACCGGCGTGCCCGCTTCGGCCCGCCCGGCGGCCTCCAGCATCCGGTACCGCCTGATCACCCACTTCGGGCCGATGCCGACGTACTCGTGGAACAGCCGCTGCAGCCCGCGCGCGCTGAGCCCCACGTCGGCGGCGAGCCCGTCCACCCGCACCAGGGCGGGCAGCGCCGCGATCCGCTCGACGATCTCCGCCGCCCGCTCGATGGACGGGTCGGCCTCCGGACGCAGCCCGGTGAGGAACGCCGCCAGCCGCGCGACGGCGTCGTCCGCGCTGTCCGTCGCGAAGATCTCATCGCCGAGCGCGAGGCCCGCCGCGCCGAACACCTCGTCCACGCCCGCGAACCGGCCGGTGAGCGCCGAGACGGGCCCGCCCGCGAACGGCCGGAAACCCCCGGGCCGGAACCCGACCCCCACGACGCGCCCGTCGTCGGCGATCTCCTCGACGAACTCGTCCCGCACGACGCCCACGATCCGCCCCCTGGTCGCGCCGCTCGTCCAGTAGTTGGTGAAGGTCATGTGGACGTTCGGACGCGTGAGCACCTTCTGCCGATGCGGTGCCCGCCCGCGCAGATCCCAGTGCAGCACCCAGAAGAACTCGACGAACGGGGCGAGCGGGTCAGGCGGCGCGATCCGCTCGACCTGGAACCGCTCCAGGCCCGTCCGCGCCCGCAGGATGCCCCGCGTGTCCTGGGGGAGGAGCCGTGCCATCACCCCAGGTTAGCCGTGTCGCGTTCCTACAAGACCGGACGTCGCGGCCCGCCCTAACGTGCGGAACGAGTTCGAACACGCATGCGAAGGAGAGATCGTGGATATCCGGAACCAGATGCTTCCCGCGTCCCTGGCCGCGGCGCGGATCGTCCGGCGGGTCCCCGAAGGGCTGATGGACGCGCCGACCCCCTGCGCCGACTGGGACGTCCGGGCCCTGATCAACCACCTCGTCCTCTGGGTCGGACGCGGCGAGACCGCCGCCCGCAAGCTCCCGCCCACCGGCCCGGACGAGGGACACGACCACACCGCCGAGCCGGGCTGGGCCGACCGGTTCGAGGAGCAGGCGCGCAAGGCCGCCGAAGCGTGGCAGGACCCGGCCGCCTGGGAGGGGAACACCAGCCTCACCGGCAACAAGGACGGCATGCCCGCCGAGTTCATCGCCGGGATCCTGCACGGCGAATGCGTCCTGCACGGCTGGGACCTCGCCGTCGCCACCGGACAGGACCCCGCCCTTCCGCCGGAGACCGTCCAGGCGGCCTGGGAGCGGACCCTCGCGACGGCCGATATGACCCGGGAGTACAAGCTGTTCGGCGAGGAGGTGCCCGTCCCGGAGGACGCGCCGCTGCTCGACCGCCTGATCGGCCTGACCGGACGCGATCCGCACTGGAAACCGTGACTCCCACATGGGGGCGCGCGCGGGTCCCGGCGCGAGCGGGGGCCCGCGCGCCCTACGCTTGAGGCATGTCTCCGACCTCACCGATCCGCGTCCGCTTCGCCCCGTCCCCGACCGGCATCTTCCATGTCGGCGGCGCCCGCTCGGCGCTGTTCAACTGGGTGATGGCCGCGCAGTCCGGCGGGACGCTCGTGCTGCGGATCGAGGACACCGACGCCTCCCGCAACAGCCCCGAATGGACCGAGGGCATCATCCGCGCCCTGGCCTGGCTCGGGATGGACGGCGAGCAGTACGAGGGCCCCTACTTCCAGTCGGCCAACGCCGACCGGCACGCCGAGGCCGTCCAGACGCTGAAGGACCAGGGCCGCGCCTACTACTGCGACTGCGCCCGCGAGGCCGTGCTCGCCCGCACCCGCGAGCAGCCCAGGGGCTACGACGGCTTCTGCCGCGACCGCGGCCTGGAGCCCGGCCCCGGACGCGCCCTCCGCTTCCGCACGCCCGACGACGGCCAGACCACCGTCGTCGACCTGCTGCGCGGCAAGCCGACCTTCGAGAACGCCGTCCTGGACGACTTCGTCATCGCCCGCGCCGACGGGTCGGTCACGTTCCTGCTGGCCAACGCCGTCGACGACATGAGCCAGGGCATCACCCACGTCGTGCGCGGCGACGAGCACCTGTCCAACGCGCCCAGGCAGCAGCTGCTGTGGGAGGCGCTCGGCGGCGAGCCGCCCGTCTGGGCGCACGTCCCCGTCATCGTCAACGAGAAGCGGCAGAAGCTGTCCAAGCGCCGCGACAAGGTCGCGCTGGAGGCCTACCGGGACGAGGGCTACCTCGCCGAGGCCATGCGCAACTACCTGATGCTGCTCGGCTGGGCCCCGTCCGGCGACCGCGAGATCGTCCCGTGGGACGTGGTCGTCGACGAGTTCCGCATCGAGGACGTCAACACCTCGCCCGCCTTCTTCGACGAGAAGAAGCTCCGCGCGTTCAACGGCGAGTACATCCGCGCGCTGCCGCTCCAGAAGTTCATCGCCGAATGCCTCCCGTTCCTCCAGGACGCCCCGTTCGACGTGGACGTCGCCGTGTTCGCCGAGCTGGCGCCGCTGGCGCAGACCCGGGTCGCGCTGCTGTCGGAGATCGTCCAGATGATCGACTTCGCGTTCCTGGACGAGCCGCCGTCCGACGAGCAGTCCTGGAACAAGGCCATGAAGGAGCCCGCCGCCGCGATCCTCGCCGCCGCCGAGGCCGCCTACCAGGACGCGCCGTGGAACGCCGCCGAGCTGAAGGACCGGCTGGAGCGCGTCGGCGCCGAGCACGGCCTCAAGCTCGGCAAGACGCAGGCGCCCGTCCGCGTCGCCGTCACCGGCCGCACCGTCGGCCTGCCGCTCTTCGAATCACTGGAGATCCTCGGCCGCGACCGCACCGTCGCCCGCATCGCCGCCGCACGGGCGCGTCTCGCCGCGCAGGCATAACAGCCGGGCGGTCAGGACGCGGGTTCGTCGCCGTTCAGGGCGTGGCGGAGGTCGGCGAGGCGGCGGTCGAGCTCCTCGAACTCGCCGCGCAGCGACGCCGGGGCGCGCTTGCCGACGATCTCGGCCTGCTCCTCCACGGACACCAGGTGGTCGCCGACCCGCCCCGGCGGCGTGTCCCGCGGCCGCTCCGCGTCGCGCGGGGCCTTCGCGGGACGCGCCTTGAGCAGCGTCGCCTGCTCGCGGAGCAGCGCGGCCTGCTCCCGCAGCAGCGTCGTCTGGTCGCGGAGCTGCTTGTTCTTGTTGTGCAGCTCCACGAACACCGACACCTTGGCGCGCAGCACCCACGGGTCGAACGGCTTGGAGATGAAGTCGACCGCGCCCGCCGCGTAGCCCCGGAACGCGTAGTCGGGGTCGCTGTTCACCGCGGTGAGGAAG
Organism: Actinomadura sp. 1N219; assembly: GCF_044326405.1. Lineage (NCBI taxonomy): Bacteria > Bacillati > Actinomycetota > Actinomycetes > Streptosporangiales > Thermomonosporaceae > Actinomadura > Actinomadura sp. 1N219. The sequence goes on from NZ_JBIRAY010000018.1 coordinate 118,074, forward strand.
ATGATCGGCAGGTCGCGGGTCTTCTTGCGGCGCTTGATGTCGCGGGCCGTCTCGAACCCGTCCATGCCCGGCATGACGACGTCCAGCAAGATCACCGCGTACTCGTCGGTGAGCAGCGCCTTCAGCGCCTCCTCACCGGACCGCGCCCGGACGAGGTCCTGATCGAGCGAGCTGAGGATGGCCTCCAGCGCGATCAGGTTCTCCTCGCGGTCGTCCACGAGCAGGATCTTCGCCTTGTCGTCCACGCGCGTCTCTCCGATCCGGTCCCCGCCGCTCCACGGCCGCGTCCGCGGCCACGACGACCCTGCGTCCAGGCGTCTCCTCTCCCTCTCCTCAGCGGACGATGGAGGGTTGCAGCCAGTTCCTCATCACGTCAAGAAGATGGTCCACGTCGACGGGCTTCGGCACATAGTCCGACGCGCCCGACTCCAGGCTCTTCTCCCGGTCGCCCTTCATCACCTTCGCCGTGATCACGATAATGGGCAGCTCGGCGAACTGCGGCATCTCCCGGATCGCCGCCGTCGTGGCGTAGCCGTCAAGGCCCGGCATCATCACGTCCATCAGCACGACCGCCACGTCCGGGTTGCGGTGCAGGACGTCGATCCCGGCCTGCCCGTCCTCGGCGTACAGGACCTCCATCCCGTAGCCCTCCAGGACGCTGGTCAGCGCGAACACGTTCCGGACGTCGTCGTCCACGATCAGGACCTTGCGGCCCGACAGGACGGTGTCGAGGAAGTCCGCGGGCGGCTCCTCCAGCAGCCCGTTCAGCGCGGGCTCCGGCTCCCCTGGACGCTCCCCGCCGGGCGTGCGCCGCTCCACCGGCAGCCCGTTCTCTCCGGGCTGGATCGACACGCCGCCGGGGACGCCTCCGGTCAGAGCGCCGGTCAGGCCGCCGTTCGGGGCGCCGCCCGGCAGGATCGCCTCCTGCGCGGCCGCCGCCTCGTCCGGCAGCGCCGAGCGGCGCCGCCCGTCGCGCTCGCTGTACTGGGCGGGCAGGTAGAGCGTGAACACGCTGCCCCGGCCGGGCCGGCTCTCCGCGTGGATCTCGCCGCCGAGCAGCCGCGCGATGTTCCGGCTGATCGACAGGCCGAGCCCGGTGCCGCCGTAGCGGCGGCTGGTCGTCCCGTCGGCCTGCTGGAACGGCTCGAAGATCTCCTGCAGCTTGTCCGCGCTCACCCCGATGCCGGTGTCGATCACCCGGAAGGCGATCACGTCCGGGGTGTTCCACAGTGCGGGCAGCGTGAAGTCGATGTCGCCGGCCCGCTCGATCATCAGCCGCACCTCGCCCTCGGCGGTGAACTTCACCGCGTTGGACAGCAGGTTCCGCAGCACCTGCTGCAGCCGCTGCTCGTCGGTGTTCAGCGTGGACGGGACGTCCGGCGCGACCTCCACCCCGAACTGCAGCCCCTTGTCGACCGACAGCGGCCGGAACGTGGCCTCCACGTAGTCGACCAGCGCCGACACCGCGATCCGCTGCGGATGCGCCTCCATCTTCCCGGCCTCGACCTTCGCCAGGTCGAGGATGTCGTTGATCAGCTCCAGCAGGTCGGTGCCGGAGTCGTGGATCGTCTGCGCGAACTCCACCTGCTTGCCGGTGAGGTTGCCGTCCTGGTTCTCCGACAGCAGCTTGGCGAGCACGAGCAGGCTGTTCAGCGGCGTGCGCAGCTCGTGCGACATGTTCGCCAGGAACTCCGACTTGTACCGCGACGAGATCGCCAGCTGCTCGGCGCGCTCCTCCAGCGTCCGCCTGGCCTGCTCGATCTGGAAGTTCTGGATCTCGATCGCCCGGTTCTGCTGGGCCAGCAGCGCCGCCTTCTCCTCCAGCTCGGTGTTGGAGTGCCGCAGCTCGCCCTGCTGGCGCTGCAGCTCGTCCGAGCGCTCCTGCAGCTCCTGCGCGAGCCGCTGGGACTCGCCGAGCAGCGCCTCGGTGCGGGTGTTGGCGCGGATCGCGTTCAGCGTCACCCCGATCGTCTCGATCAGCTGGCTGAAGAACGCCAGGTGGACGTCGGTGAACCGGCCGAACGAGGCCAGCTCGATCGCGCCGAGCACCTCGTCCTCGAACACGATCGGCAGCACGATGATGTTGACCGGGGACGCCTCGCCGAGCCCCGAGCCGATCTTGACGTAGTCGGCGGGCGCGTCGGCGATCAGCAGCGGCCTGCGCTCCTGCGCCGCCTGCCCGACGAGCCCCTCGCCCAGCGCGAACCTGGCCGCGTTGGCCTCCCCGGATCCGCCGGCCCGGGTGGACCGGCCGCGCCGCGTCCCGTACCCGGCGATCAGCGCCAGCTCCGTCTCCTCGCCGCTGTTCTCAGCGAGGTAGAACGCGCCGTACTGCGCGCTCGCCGTCGGCGTCAGCTCCCGCATGATCAGGTCGGCGACCTGCTGGAGGTCCCGGTGGCCCTGCATGAGGCCGCCGATCCGCGCCAGGTTGGTCTTCAGCCAGTCCTGCTCCTCGTTGGCGCGGGTCGTCTCGCGCAGCGTCGCGACCATCAGGTTGACGTTGTCGGACAGCTCCGCGACCTCGCCGCGCGCCTCCACGGTGATCGTCCGGGTCAGGTCGCCGGTGGCGACCGCGCTCGCGACCTCGCCGATCGCGCGGACCTGCGTCGTCAGGTTGCCGGCGAGCTCGTTGACGCTCTCCGTCAGCCGCTTCCACGTGCCGGACACGCCCTCGACCTCGGCCTGCCCGCCGAGCCGTCCCTCGATGCCCACCTCGCGGGCCACGCGGGTCACCTCGGACGCGAACGACGACAGCGTGTCGACCATCGTGTTCAGCGTCGTCTTCAGCTCCAGGATCTCGCCCTGCGCGTTCACGTCGATGCGCCGCGTCAGGTCGCCGTGCGCGACCGCCGTCGCGACCTGCGCGATGTTGCGGACCTGGTAGGTCAGGTTGGACGCCATGCCGTTGACGTTGTCGGTCAGGTCCTTCCACATGCCGCCCGCGCCGGGCACCCGGGCCTGGCCGCCGAGCCGCCCCTCCGTGCCGACCTCGCGGGCGACGCGGCTGACCTCGTCCGCGAACGCCGAGAGCGTGTCGACCATGGTGTTCAGGGTCGTCTTGAGTTCGAGGATCTCGCCCTGCGCGTCCACCTCGATCTTGCGCCCCAGGTCGCCCTGCGCGACGGCGGTGGTGACCTGCGCGATCCCGCGCACCTGGTTCGTCAGGTTGTTGGCCATCGAGTTGACGTTGTCGGTCAGGTCGAGCCAGACGCCGCCGGCGCCGGGCACGATCGCCTGGCCGCCGAGCCGCCCCTCCGTGCCGACCTCGCGGGCGACGCGGGTGACCTCGGACGCGAACGCCGACAGCGTGTCCACCATCGCGTTCACGGTGTCCTTCAGCTCCAGGATCTCGCCCTGCGCGTCCACCGTGATCTTCTTGCCCAGGTCGCCCTGCGCGACCGCGGTGGTGACCTGCGCGATGTTGCGGACCTGGTAGGTCAGGTTGGACGCCATGCCGTTGACGTTGCTGGTCAGGTCCTTCCACACGCCGCTCACGCCCGGCACCCGGGCCTGGCCGCCGAGCCGTCCCTCGGTGCCGACCTCGCGGGCGACGCGGGTGACCTCGGCGGCGAACGCCGACAGCGTGTCGACCATCGTGTTCACGGTGTCCTTGAGCTGGGCGATCTCGCCCTGCGCGTCGACCGTGATCTTCTTCGCCAGGTCGCCCTCGGCGACCGCGGTGGTGACCTGCGCGATCCCACGGACCTGGTACGTCAGGTTGTTGGCCATCGCGTTCACGTTGTCGGTCAGGTTCTTCCAGACGCCGCTGACGCCCGGCACGTTCGCCTGGCCGCCCAGCTGGCCCTCGGTGCCGACCTCACGGGCCACGCGGGTCACCTCGTCGGCGAACGCCGACAGCTGGTCGACCATCGTGTTCACGGTGAGCTTCAGCTCCTGCAGCTCGCCGGTCGCCTCCACCGTGACCTTGCGGGTCAGGTCGCCCTTCGCCACCGCCGTGGTGACCTCGGCGATGTCGCGGACCTGGGACGTCAGCCGCGACGCCATCACGTTCACCGACGCGGTCACGTCCCGCCAGCGGCCCGTCATCCCGCGCGCCGGGGCCTGCCCGCCGAGCCGGCCTTCCGTGCCGACCTCCCGGGCGAACTGCGTGACCTCCCACGTGAACTGGTCGAGCAGCTCGACCATCCCGTTCACGGACTTGGCCATGCGCAGCAGCTCCCCGCGCATCGGACGGCCGCGCACCCGCAGCTCGACCCGCTGGCTCAGGTCGCCGGCCGCGACCGCCTCCACGACCTGGCTCATGCCCGTCGACAGGTCGGTCAGCTTGTCGATGATCGCGTTGGCGTCCTCAACGGCGGCGGCCCAGGAGCCGCGCAGGGTTCCCGGCGTGAGCCGTCCGCGCAGCTGCCCCTCCCGGCCGATCTCCCGCCGGACACGGGCCAGCCCCGAGGACAGCTCGCGGCCGTTCTGCCGGATCTCCTCCAAGATCGCCGCGGCCTCGGCCACGGCGCCCTCGCCCGGCACGTTCAGCTCGGTCCTCGCCTTCCCGTCCCGGACGGCGATGAGCGCCTTGAGGAGCGGTTCGAGATCGGCGTCGCTGTAGCGCGGTGCGGTGTCGCGGTACCCGCCGGCGGGGCGGGCGCGAGACGCGGTACGCGGCATGCTCTTCATCCTCCTGGCCCGCGATTGTCGGCATCCGGACGGCGGCGGACACCCGGATGACACGGACTCCTTCCCTGGGCCTTCACCTGGCCGCACCCTGTACTCTACGTCGCCGTGCGGCACCGGGCCGGTCGTCACGCCGCGGTGAACGGACGGCAATGACCGTGCATCCGTCCTTGTAGCCTTCGTGTTACGGTCTGTCGTGTTGTGGCATGGGGCCGCACCGGGCCGGACGCACAGCCGCGCCCCCCGGTTGACGGCTCCCGCGTCGCGCGGCCGGCGAGTCTGACACGATGGCCAGACCAAGCAGTGACGCATCGAACGAGGGACGGCAGTTGGAGCGGCAGACGGCGTCGGCGACCTTCCCGTCCGCCGCCGCGGCGGTGGCGGACGCGCGCCGGTTCGTCCGGAAGGTGCTCGCCGACTGGGGCATGGACGAGGTGGCCGACGACGCCGTCCTCGCCACCAGCGAGCTCGCCACCAACGCCATCGCCTACGCCGGCACGTCCTTCGAGGTCTCCTGCCACCTGGAGGAGGGCGACGTCCGGATCGAGGTCCGCGACCGGCACCCGACCCGGGGCATCGAGATGCCCGGCGTCACCGCCTCCAGCGGGCGCGGGCTGCCGTCGATCTCCCGTCTCGCCGCGTCCTGGGGCGTCTCCTACGACCGCCGTACCAAGGGCGTCTGGTTCCGGCTGCCCCGGCCCGGCGCCGCCTCCTCCCTGACCGGGGAGGGCGCCGAATCTGATCCGGTCTCCGAGGCGGCCCAATCCGGCGCCGGGCTTCCCGGCACGTCGCCCGGCGGTCACGCCGCCAGGCGCGAGGCCGCCCGCGAATGGGCCCGTGAGCGCATCGCCCGCGACGGCGGGGGTGACGCCTCCCGCGACGGCGCGGGCCCCGGCGGCCAGGCCCGGCTGGCCGAAGGCGTGGGCGAGGTCCCCGCCGCCGGAGACCGCCTCCTGCGCTCCCCGGCGGCCCTTGAGTCCATGGAGGACGGCGTCGCCACCGTCCGGGAGGTCCTCGGCGCCGAGGGCGCGGCCGTGCTCCTGACCGAGCGCGACGGCCGCCTGATCATGGGTGCGTCCGCCGGGACCGCCGCCGAGATGCCCCTCGGCGAGCTGTCGGTGGGCGCTCTCGGCCCCGCCGCCCGCGCCGGGTCCGCCTGGGTCGCCGCCGACGCCTCCGACCCGACCGCCGCCGCCCTGCAGGCCCGGTCCCTGGCCGCGGCCCCGCTGGAGTCCCAGGGACGCCTCACGGGGCTCGTGGTGGCCGTCTCGTCCGTTTCCGGGCGGTTCGCCGAGGCCGACGGCGTCCGGCTCGGACGCCTCGCCGACGAGATGTCGCTCTCCCTGGAGAAGGCGCGGGTAGGCGAACTGGAACGGTCCTGGCGCGGCTGGCTCAGCTTCGTCGCCGAGGCCAGCGACCTGCTCGCCGGCACCCTCGACCAGGAGCGCACGATGGCGCTCGTCGCGCAGCTCGTCGTGCCGCGCCTGGCCACCTGGTGCGCCGTCTACACCGTCACCGAGGCCGAGCCCGACCGGCTCGCCTACGTGTGGCACGCCGACGAGAACCGCGCCGACGGCCTCCGCGAGCTGCTCGAACACGCGGGCGCCGCCCCGCCGACCGACGTCCCGGGCCCCTGGAACGGGCTCGCCACCGCGCGCGACGACGTCCGGGCCGCCGCCGGCGACACCGCCGCCGACCAGGTCTACGCGTTCCCGCTGATCGCCCGCGGCCGCCGCATCGGCACCATCGTCATCGGCCGCCCGGCCGGCGACCGGTTCCCGCGCAGCGCGGTCGAGCTGGCCGAGGAGCTCAGCCGCCGCGCCGCCCTCGCCGTCGACAACGCGCGGCTGTTCTCCGCCCAGACCGCCATGAGCAGCGCGCTGCAGCGCAGCCTCCTGCCGCCCGGCATCCCCGAGATCCCGGGCCTGGAGGTCGCGGTGGTGTACGAGCCCGCGGGGGAGGGCAGCGAGGTCGGCGGCGACTTCTACGACGTCTTCGAGAGCGGGCTGCGGCCCGGCGGCCCCGCCCCCGCGTCCCGCTGGCGGTTCGCCATCGGCGACGTGTGCGGCACCGGCCCCGCGGCCGCCGCCGTCACCGGCCTCGCCCGGCACGCATTGCGCATCCTCGCCGCCGAGGACATGTCCGTCCCCGCCGTGCTCGGCCGCCTCAACCGGCTGATCCTCGGCGAGGGCGAGCGCGGGCGGCTGCTCACCCTGCTGCACGGCGAGATCGCCGCCCGGCGCCGCCGCGACGGCGTGACGATCAGGCTGACCAGTGCCGGACACCCGCCGCCCTTGATCCTCGACCCGGACGGCGGCGTCCGCGAGGCCGCCTCCCCGCAGCCGCTGCTCGGCGTGTTCGACGGCGTCGAGTTCCACACCGACACGGTCGACCTGCGCCGTGGAGAAGTCCTGCTCTGCGTCACGGACGGGGTCACCGAACGCCGTTCGGGCAACCGGCTGCTGGGCGACGGCCACGGGCTCGAACGCCTTCTCGCCGACTGCACCGGCCTGAGCGCCGGCGCCGTCGCCGCCCGCATCCAGCGCGCCGTGCGCGACTTCGGGCCCGAGCCGTCCAACGACGACGTTGCCCTCATCGTTCTGCGGGCGTCATGATGGAGACCAACAATCGGTAAGGTGGGGTGGCGTGGGGCTTGCCTTGCACACGACACGACAGGACGGCCGCGCGACCATATCGGCGCGCGGCTCGATCGACCTGCACTCCTCCGACGAGCTGCGGTCCCGGCTGACCGAGCTGGTGGACGCCGGCGAGCGGGCGGTCGTGGTCGACCTCACGGCGGTCGACTTCTGTGACTCCTCCGGTCTGAACGTCCTCGTCCGGGCGTACAAGCACGCGCGTGCGCAGAACGCCACGCTGACCGTCACCGGCGCCTACGGCCGGGTCGAGAACGTGCTGCGGACCACGGGCCTCGACCGCTTCCTGATCGAGGGCCCAGCGGAGGAGGCTTCCGCCGATGGACGGTGAGGGAAACGCGATGAAGAACGGCGAGCGGGCGGGGTGACCGACCCGATGACCGAGACGACACTGCGGGCCGCGCCCCAGACCGAGGCGGTCGAGTACGCGCGCCGCCTCGCCGCCCGCACGATGCGCACCTGGGCCCTGATGGACCGCGAGGAGCTCGTCACCGCGATCGTGGCCGAGCTGGTCGCCAACGCCGTCAGGCACGCCGGGACGGCGCTGGAACTGCGGCTGCTGCGCGGCACCGGGCGCATCCGCGTCGAGGTCCGCGACCGCGCGGCCCAGCTGCCCCGGCTGACCGTCCCCGGCCCGCTGGACGAGTCGCACCGCGGCCTGTTCATCGTCGACCGCTTCGCGAACTCCTGGGGCGCGGACCCCGTCACCGGCGGCAAGGTCGTCTGGGCCGAAGTCGACATCTGACGCCGTCCGGCGGCACGTTTCGCATCTGGAACGTGCCGTCCCGGAAGACTTCGCGGCCCGGACGGGCTGATCAGGCGGACTTGCGGTACAGCTCCGCCACCATGAACGCCAGGTCCAGCGACTGGCCCCGGTTGAGCCGCGGGTCGCACGCCGTCTCGTACCGCTGGTGCAGATCGGCCTCCGCCAGGCCCTGCGCCCCGCCGACGCACTCGGTGACGTCGTCGCCGGTGAACTCGATGTGGATGCCGCCGGGATGCGTCCCGAGCGCCCGGTGGACCTCGAAGAACCCGGCCACCTCGTCCAGGACGTCGTCAAGCCTGCGGGTCTTGTGGCCGCTCGGCGCCTCGAACGTGTTCCCGTGCATCGGGTCGCACAGCCACGCCACCGGGGCGCCGCTCTGGTGCACCTTCTCGATCAGCGGCGGCAGCGCGTCCCGGATCCGCCCCGCGCCCATGCGGGTGATGAACGTCAGCCGGCCCGGCTCGTGGTCCGGGTTCAGCCGTTTCATCAGCGCGATGGCGTCGTCGGCGGACGTCGACGGGCCGAGCTTCACCCCGATCGGGTTCCGGATGTGCCGCAGGAACTCCACGTGCGCGCCGTCCAGCTGCCGGGTGCGCTCCCCGATCCACAGGAAGTGCGCCGACACGTCGTACGGCAGGCCGCTGAGGCTGTCGATGCGGGTCAGCGCCCGCTCGTACTCCAGCAGCAGCGCCTCGTGGCTGGAGTAGAACTCCACCTCGTGGAACTCGTCGGGGTCGGTCCCGCACGCCTTCATGAACGACAGCGCCCGGTCGATCTCGCCCGCGAGCCGGTCGTAGCGCCTGCCCGCCGGGCTCTGCGCCACGAAGTCCTGGTTCCAGGCGTGCACCTGCCGCAGATCGGCGTACCCGCCCTTGGTGAACGCCCGGCACAGGTTCAGCGTCACCGCCGAGCAGTGGTACGCCTTCAGCAGCCGGTTCGGATCGTTGCGGCGGGACGCGGCGTCGAACGCGAGCCCGTTGACCGCGTCGCCCCGGTACGCGGGCAGCTCCACGCCCCCGCGCGCCTCCATGGGCTTCGACCGCGGCTTCGCGAACTGCCCCGCCATCCGGCCGATCTTCACGACCGGCACGCTGGCGGCGTAGGTGAGCACGACCGCCATCTGCAGCAGCGTCTTCAGCTTGTTCTTCACCGCGTCGGCGTTCGACCCCTCGAACGTCTCGGCGCAGTCGCCGCCCTGCAGGACGAACGCCTCACCGCGCGCGACGTCCGCGAGCTGGGCCTTGAGGTTGTCGCATTCGCCCGCGAAGACGAGCGGCGGCTGCGCCGCGAGTTCGGCCGCGACGGCGCGGACCTCGTCGGGGTCCCAGTCGGGCTGCTGGAGAGCGGGGAGGGCGCGCCAGGCGTCCAGGTCCCCGATGGCGGGTGTACTCACGCTGAAAAGGCTATGGCACGCCCGACCCCGCCGGACGACCTGTCCGAGTGCAGCCGCGGCCAGAACCGGAAACACGACACGAACAACCGGGAACCCGACGCATCGGACCCTGAATCAACCACTCAGAATCACTGCTCTACCACACAGAGGCACGGCACGCACAAACAAGAACCCGGCACGAACACACAGCCCGCCGCAAACCAGACGAAGATCACCCCCCGAACGAACGCACGACCCGGCGGCGACAGGAACGGCCGGAGACGCGAACGGGCGGCCCCAGGGTCTGTGGGGCCGCCCGTTTCGTCGTTCAGGGGAGGTGCGGTCGGATCGTGCTCAGGCCGCTCGGCTTCCGGCCGCGGTGCGTACGGGCTCGGGGGAGCCCTGCCCGCCCGCCAGCGTCCGGCGGCCGCTCAGGTCGGCCTCGTTCGCCATTTGCCGCAGCCGCCGCAGGGAACGGTCGGTGATCTGCCTCACCCGGTTGTGGCTGAGGCCGTACCGGGCGCCGATCTGCGCGTACGAGAGCGGCTGGCCGTTGTCCATCCCGAAACGGGCCCGCAGGATCGCGGACTCGCGTTCCGGCAGCCGTTCGAGGAGACGGCCGAGGCCCTCGATGTCGTCCAGCGCGAGGATCTCGGCCTCCGGCGTCACGGCGTCCGGATCCTCGAGCAGGTCGCCCATCGGCGTCTCGCCCGCGTCGTCGACGGTCGCGTCCAGGCTCGCCGGGTCGCGCCGCCAGCGCAGCAGCTCGTCCACATGGTCGGCGTCGGCGCCCAGCACGCCGGCGAGCTCGTCGCGGGACGGCTCCCGGCCGAGCTCGCGGCCGAGCTGCCGCTCCGCGCGCCGCAGCCGCGAAAGCTCCTCCTCGACATGGACGGGCAGCCGGATGGTGCGGGCGGTATGGCTCAGCCCGCGCCCGATCGCCTGCCTGATCCACCAGGTCGCGTATGTGGAGAACTTGAAGCCGCGGCGGTAGTCGAACTTCTCCACCGCGCGCATCAGCCCCAGGTTCCCCTCCTGAATGAGGTCGATGAGGGGCAACGAGTCGGTCGGGTATTTCCGGGCGATCGAGACCACGAGGCGCAGATTCGCCTCGACGAAGCGCTGCTTGGCGCGCAGCCCCGCCGCGGTCAGCTCCGCCAGCTCCTCGCGGGACACGCCCTCGGGCACGTTCCCGTCCTCGAGGAGTTGTTCGGCGTACAGTCCCCCTTCGATCGCCTTGGCCAGATCGACCTCCTCCTGCGCGTCGAGCAGGGGGGTGCGGCCGATCCGGTCCAGGTATGCCCCGACAAGGTCCTTGTCCGGGACGTCGACCCTGTCGCCCTTGGTACGGGTTGCAGCCATCCTGACCCTTCTCCGGTGCGATCTCCCTAAGAGGAGAACGCTAATTACCGCTCTGTGATTCCCGGGTGGGGAATACTGCGAACCTGTTAGCCGCTCTAGGACCTGATACCCCGACTGAGGAGAAACCGACATGGCGACGGTCACACTCACCGCGGAGAACTTCGATGAGGTCGCCCAGGCCGACGGGATCGTCCTGGTCGACTTCTGGGCGGAGTGGTGCGGTCCGTGCAAGAGGTTCGCGCCCGTGTTCGAGCGGTCGGCCGGCAAGCACGACGACATCACCTTCGCCAAGGTCGACACCGACGCGCAGCCGGAGCTGTCCGAGCGCTTCGGGATCCGGTCGATCCCGACCCTGATGGCGATCCGCGACGGCATGATCGTCTTCGCCGAGCCCGGGGCCCTGCCGGAGTCGGTGCTGGAGAACGTGATCGAGCAGGTCAAGGGCCTCGACATGGAGGACGTCAAGCGCCGCGCCGAGTCCTGAACCGGCGCCATGTAACGCCCCGCTCACCAACGGTGATGGGTTGCCCGCCCGGGAAGCGCCGCTGACGGCCGGACGGCGCGTGGACGGCGCGACGGCAAAGAACCGTGCGGTACCGCCCGTTCCGCGGCCATCATGCAGGATGATGGACGGGTGCTCGCCGATGTCGTCCAATACCTGGTGTGCCCCGTGTGCGGAGCGGATCTCGAACTGGCTGACCGCGGACTGCTCTGCCCCGGCGGGCATACCTTCGACATCGCACGGCAGGGGTATGCGAACCTCCTGCCGGGCAACGCCCGTCCGGGAACGGCGGACACCCCCGAGATGGTCCGCGCGCGAGACGAGTTCCTCAGCGCCGGGCACTTCGCGATCCCAGCGGATCGGCTCGCCTGGAGCGTTGCACGCGTCCGGCCTTCTTTCGTCCTGGACGCGGGCGCCGGCACCGGGCACTACCTGAGCCGGACGCTCGACCGCTCACCGGACGCGGTCGGCCTCGCCCTCGACATCTCCAAGCACGCCGCACGCCGCGCGGCCAAGGCGCATCCACGCGCCGGCGCGGTCGTCGCGGACCTGTGGCGGCCGCTTCCGCTCCGCGACGGCGCCGCCGACACCGTCGTCAACGTCTTCGCGCCCCGCAACGCGGCGGAGTTCCACCGGGTCCTCAGCGACGACGGCCTGCTCTTCACGGTGACGCCCTCGCCCCGGCACCTCGGCCCGCTCGTGGAGTCGCTCGGACTCCTCTCGATCGACAAGCGCAAGACCGAACGCACGGACGCCGCACTCGCCGGATACTTCAAGCTGGACTCGCGCCAGGAACTGGAGACCGAGGCCGTCCTGACCCACGCGGAAATCGTGACACTCGTGGGAATGGGGCCAAGCGCGCACCACGTCCCGGAAGAGCAGCTCCAGGAAAGGCTGGTGCGGCTACCCGACCCGCTCCCAGCGCCCCTGTCGTTCGTGCTGTCTACCTACCGGCGGCTGGAGTAGGCGCGAGTGCACGCCCTGGGTGAGGTCGACGAGCACCTGCGGCACTTCACCGGGTTGTGTCACGTCCTCCACACCCGGCACATCGACGACTTGAAAACCGAACGAGACCGATACCCGGCTAATCGTGCCGACCAGCAGAAGACGTTGAAGCGCCTGTCCCGCCCGAAGCCACTCGACGGGAGAATCACCGTAGGTGGTCAGCACAGCCCGCTGACTCGACGCCCCTTGCGTGGTGGGCAGCGGGTGAAACGCCGCGCCTTCCAGCCTCGCCGCCTCACCCAGCTCGTTGACGACAGAGATGCGCGGCCGTTCCCCAACCCTTGGCCTAGCGGTGCTGAAGGCCCGCATGCACGCGGCATAGAGCAACCGCTCCTCGCGCGTGATCCGGTGACGGCCCGCAAGCCGTACCGACGCGAGCACTGATGGACGTCCGGCGTCCGGGAGCAGCCGGACCACCGCCGCATGCCCGAGCTGAGCCGCGGCCAGACGCAGATTCACAAGCGCCGCCCCACTGCTGAGGTGCAAGTCCCGTCCAACAGGGTCGCGCTGCGCCCGGAATCGAACCGGATCGGCGCGCACTTCGATCACCCGGGCACGACCGCGAACCGCCAGGCGTGGACGTCGTGAATCGTCGGCCCGATCGTCGCGGCGACCACCAGGCGTTCCGCCGAAGCACGTACGGCGGCGGACCCGTTCACGAGGCGCTCCTCCAGACCTCGACCGGCTGACCTGCCGGGAGCCACCGCACACCACGACGCCGGGACTCCGAGGCCGTACGGTCTGCGGCACGGTACCTCAGCGCCGCCAGGCCCTCCTTGGCGTGAGAAAAAGGACTCGGCACCCCTGCCGAAGAGCCGCAGGAGAGGCGGAAATCAGCGATTTGACGCCTCAGGCCAAGGCCCCTAATGTCACTGCTGCCCCGAGGGATGTGGGACGCCGTGAGGCGGCCGGACTCGGGGAAAGCAGGCCTCGGAAAACGGTTCGAGCCACGCTCGGACTGATGTAAGATGGACTGCACAGCCCAAGACGGGATGCAGGACGCCGGAAGGTGGCCGGCCCGTAGGGTGCCTCCCTTCGAAACGATCTCGGTAGGTTCTTTGCCTGCGGGTTGGTTGTCGTGTGGGGTCTCGGTTCGTCTCCGCTTTCGTCGAAAAGATCTTCCCGGATCTACTTGACAACGGCGGCGAGTCGGGTAAGTTAGAAGGGTTGCCCCGGAGCTGGAAACGCGGAAGCGGGTCTGGCGCGGTGGGTGTCCGTTTCTTGAGAACTCAACAGCGTGTTAAAAGCCAGTGCCTTTATACGGTCCGGTCGATTGTTGGCCGGCCCGTCCCCGCGACTGTCCCTCTTTGGGGTGGTCGGGGATTTCTTTGAGGCAATGCGACCCTCCTCGTTGGGGAGGGTGGCGATGCTGGGATTGTTTCCGAGGTTTGGCCGGGTTCGGGGTTCGCCCCCTGTTCTTGGTCGTTTGGCCTTAATGGAGAGTTTGATCCTGGCTCAGGACGAACGCTGGCGGCGTGCTTAACACATGCAAGTCGAGCGGAAAGGCCCCTTCGGGGGTACTCGAGCGGCGAACGGGTGAGTAACACGTGAGCAACC
>NZ_JBIRAY010000019.1:0-128707 GCF_044326405.1 Actinomadura sp. 1N219
GGCCACGAGGCGGGGCCGTGCGCCGAGGCGGGTGGCGAGGCGGGTGGCGAGGCGGGTGGCGAGGCGGGTGGCGAGGCGGGTGGCGAGGCGGGTGGCGAGGCGGGTGGCGAGGCGGGTGGCGAGGTGGGTGGCGAGGCGGGTGGCGTGGCGGGTGGCGCGGCGGGTGGCGCGCCTCCCGTGCACGGGACGATCGGCAGCCGGACGGTCAGTCCGAGCGAGACGGCCGGGCAGCCGAGGCCGAGCACCCGCGAGGCGATCCGCTCGGACGTGTCCGGGCCGATCGCGGGCAGCAGTTCGGTCAGCCGCGCGGTGAACGGCGCGGCGTACGGGGCGTCGTCCGGCCCGGACGACGGCGTCGCCAGCGCGGGCTCGACGCGGAGCAGCCGCGTCCCGGACGCGCGGCAGGCGTCGTCGGGCGGCTGGACGGGCAGCTCGCCGATGGTGACGCCGGGGCCGTCCTGGCGGAGCCGGCGCAGGTCGGCGGCCAGCGCGAGCACCCCGACGTCGTGGTCGCCGGGGCCGGCCTCGATCGGGTAGATCCACCAGCCGATCTCGGCGAGTTCGCCGTTGTCGACGCGCGGCACGGTGCAGGCGCCGCACCAGACGTGGCCGAAGATCCCGGGCTCGAAGACGCCGCGGTGCTCCGGCGGGAGCCGCAGCAGCGAGCCCGGCGTCCGGCCCACGGCCTGGAGCCGTTCGACGCCGAACAGGCCAGCCGCGGTGCCGTCCCAGTTGCTGATGCGTCCGCGACCGTTGAGGGTGATGGCGGTCATCCGCGCCACACCCAGCAGGTCGGCGATGACCATGCGGTCCCCCCTCCCGGAGCGAAGGATGCACGACGCTCCCGGCAACTCCTGGTAAAGGAGACGTTACCCCCTGTAAGAAGATCGCGCTGGGAGTCCGTGAAACTTGCACCGACGCGCGCTCACCACCGCTACTGCCAAGGAGCTACGACCATTCAGCGGATGCACAGATGGGAGTCGTTCGCCTAGATGCGGGTGCGGGCCAGGAGTGGCCAGGGCGGCGGGACGTCCCGTCCGGCGCTCCCTGTGGCCCTCCGGCAGGTGTCCAGGGGCCCGACGAGTGGTCCGGTGATGGGTCGTGGTGCTCTCATCGGATACCTGGAGGCGGGGTGGCCAGCCGGACGGCCGGCCGAGGACGCTCCGCTGCCGTTCATCGCCGCGGCCCTGCTCGGAGGCTGCCAGCGGCACGCCTTCTGACGCGGACGGCCGCACCGACGCGGTGGTCTCGGGTGCCCGGCCGACCGCCGCGGCGGAGGTGTTCGCGGGGCGGCTCGTCCGTGCCGTCCTGGCGGGCCGCGTCCCTCCGGCGGGCGCCTGAAGTGCCTGCCCGGCCGCCCTGTCCATCCCCTAATTGGCCGAAAGCGGCATAGCGCACTAATGCCCCATTGACACCCTTCGTCCCCCGGCAGAAGATCACGCAACCCCCAATCGTGATCCTGCCTGGAGGCGCAATGCCGCGCACACAGTTCCGGCCACCGCTTCGAAAGCCCATGCGAAGACTCACCCCCGTCCTCGCCGCCGCCGCGCTCCTGATCGGAACGCTGGTGGCGACACCCGCGAGCGCCGCACCGAAACCCGCGTCCGCCGGCGCCGCCGTGGACCTCTACGCGGCCGAGCTGAGCCCCGGCCAGGTGAAGCTGCTGAACGGCTTCGGCCTCGACCGGGAGGACGTCCGGTTCTCCACGAGCAAGGAGAAGGGCAGCGTCCACGTCGAAGCCGTCATGAGCGCCGCGCAGGCCGCCGCGCTCAACCGGCAGGGCCTCGGCCTCACCGTGAAGAAGATCGGCGGCAAGGACGCCCGCCAGCGCGCGATGGCCGCCGCGCCGAAGGTGTTCCGCCCGTACAGCGGCCCCGGCAACATCCGCGAGGAGCTGCTGAACGTCGCCGCCGCCAACGCGTCCATCGCGAAGGCCGTGGACATCGGGAAGTCCGTCACGGGGCAGCCGATCACCGCCGTCCGCGTCACCAAGGACGTGAACAGCGTGCGGCCCCACCAGCGGCCCGTGGTCGTGTACCAGGCGGCCCAGCACGCCCGCGAGTGGATCACGCCGGAGATGGTCCGGCGGCTGCTGCACCACTACGTGGACGGCTACGGCCAGAACGCCGAGGTCACCAAGATCATCGACTCGACCGAGCTGTGGTTCGTCCCGGTCGTCAACGTCGACGGCTACGACCTGACGTTCCAGGACGGGTTCCGGCTCTGGCGCAAGAACGTCCGCGACAACGACGGCGACGGCCAGATCACGGGCCAGGACGGCATCGATCTCAACCGCAACTTCCCCTACAAGTGGGGCTACGACAACGAGGGCTCGTCCAACCTGCGCACCAGCCAGACCTACCGCGGCACGGCGCCGGGCTCCGAGCCGGAGACCCAGGCGCAGATGGGCCTCTACAAGAAGGTCCGTCCCGCCTACCTGGTCAACTACCACTCGGCGGCGGAGCTGCTGCTGCACGGCGTCGGCTGGCAGGCCCTGACCCGCAGCCCGGACGACGCGATCCACGACGCGCTGCTCGGCGACATCGACCACCCGGCCGTCCCCGGCTACACCCCCGAGCTGGGCGCCCAGCTCTACACCACCAACGGCGACACCGACGGCCAGGCCGACAACGTCTACGGCGCCCTGTCGATCACGCCGGAGATGGCGACCTGCGAGTCGGCCGCGCGGTCGGACCCGAATGACGAGTGGGAGCCGGGCGACTGCGCCAGCGGCTTCGAGTTCCCGGACGACGAGACGCTCATCCAGAAGGAGTTCCAGAAGAACATCCCGTTCGCGTTCTCGGTCGCCAAGTCCGCGCAGAACCCGGACGAGCCCGTGTCCGCCGTCGGACGCACCGCGCCCGACTTCGAGACCGACGGGTTCACCACGTCCTACGGCTCCTCGCAGGAGGTCGCCTCGGTGATCCGCCGGTCGCTGCGCGGCAAGGAGCTCCGGTACCGGATCAACGGCGGCCGCGAGCGCAGCGGCGACCTGCGCGAATGGCGCGGCGGCGAACGGTTCGGGGACGAGAACGACCACTACTACGCCGAGTACCGGGGCAAGATCAGGCAGCGGCCCGGCGACAAGGTCGAGGTGTGGTTCACCGGTCAGAAGGGCCGGAAACGGGTCGAGAGCAAGCACTTCACCTACACCGTCCGCGACCAGAACAAGGCTGACGTCCTGGTCATCGCGGACGAGGACTACACCGGAGTCAACCCGACCTACCCGCCCGGGACGAACAAGCCCCGCTACGCGCAGCAGTACGCCGACCTCGTCAAGTCCGCCAAGCACAAGCCGCTCGTCTGGGACATCGACAAGGACGGCGTCCCGCACGACCTCGGCGTGCTGAAGCACTTCGACGCCGTCGTCTGGTACCTGGGCGACAACCGGCTCACCCAGGACGCCGCCGACGACCCGATCAAGACCTACCTCGGCGACCAGCCCGACTCGCAGGTCGCGGACCGGGAGAAGGACCTGCTCCTCTCCGTCCGCTCCTACCTGAACGAGGGCGGGAAACTCCTGCACACCGGTGAGACGACCGGGTACTACGGCCCCGTCAGCCGCCTCAACGGCGGCGGCATCTACTACGGGCTGAAGGGCCACCCGGAGAAGCCCTGCGTCGTCACCAGCAATTTCCGCGACGACTGCGAACTGCTGTCGGACGACTTCTTCCAGTACTACCTGGGCGCGTACGACCGGCAGCGCGTCGGCGCGCCGACCGCGTTCACGGGGGCTGGATCGCCGTTCGACGGCGTCAACTCGAAGCTGGCGGGCCCCGCGTCCAACCCGCTGAACGAGGCGGGCGGCTTCCAGGTGACCTCGACGGTCCTGCCCAAGGCGGACTTCCCGCAGTTCACCAGCTGGAAGGCCGGCGACTACACCGGCGCGGCGGCGCCGACCGAGCCCGTCGAGGGCCAGTGGTACGTCGCCGGACCGCACCAGGACGGCCTCTACCGGCGCCTGACCAGGACGATCGACCTGTCCACGGTCACCGCCGCGCAGGTGCCCGCCCTGGAGGCTCAGCTCTCCTACAGCACCGAGACGGGCTTCGACAACATCATCGTCGAGGCGCACACCGCCGGCACCGAGGACTGGACGACGCTGCCCGACAAGAACGGCCGGTCGACCACGACCGTCCCGGAGCAGTGCGAGCAGGGTTACCTCCTCGACATGCACCCGTTCCTCGGCCACTACCTGACCAGGGGCAACCCCTGCGGCAACACCGGATCGTCCGGCAAGTGGAACGCCATCACCGGCAACTCCAACGGCTGGGTTCCGGTCGCGTACGACCTGTCCGCGTACGCGGGCAAGAAGGTCGAGGTGTCCATCTCCTACGTCAGCGACCCCGGCTCCGGAGGGACCGGGCTGTTCATCGACGACACCAAGCTCACGACGTCCGGCGGCCAGCCCGACGCCGAGGGCTTCGAGACCGGCCTCGGCGCCTGGACCGTCCAGGGCGCCCCGACCGGAAGCCCCGGAAACGGCGCCGAGTTCACCCGCTCCCAGGCCCAGATCGACTCCGTCTCGTCGGTCGTGACCGGGGACACCGTCCTGCTCGGATTCGGCATCGAGCAGGCCGCTGACCAGCGGACACTGATGATCAGGGCGCTCCGGCACCTGATCGGCTGATCCGCGCCGGCCCCGGGAGCCCGCCCCCTCCGGGCTCCCGGGGCTCTATACCGCAAGATCAGAGAACTCGCAGCTCCATGTGACGAACGACACGCGGCCACGTGCAACCATCCGAGCGCTCCCAGGCGTCTTACAGGGCAGGAAGACCACCGGCGGGTGGAACCCCCTGATCGAGCAAGGCCCGCGACGTCCCGCAGAACGGGGTCGCCCTGGCACCGCCGATCGCGACGAAAACGCCTCGGCCCACCCATGAGGGACGAGCGAACCCGCCGGGAACGGTGGCACGTATTACCTGACGGTGGGCGGTTCGTCCGCCCGGTCCGCGCGTGCCCCCGAACACGCGCCAGCAACCGGCCCTCCCGCGGGGCCACTATCTACGGGGAGCGACGATGACCGCTGTCACCACACCTGTCCGCCGCAGTGCGAAGGACGCCCGCACCGCGAGCGGCGCCCGCATCGCGGGCGGCTCCCGAACCGCCGATGACACGGTGAACATCGAGAGCACGCAGCGCTACGAGCGCGACGTCCTGCCGCTCGCCGACCCGCTGTACGCCAGCGCCGTCCGGATGACCCGCAACTCCGCCGACGCCGAGGACCTCGTCCAGGAGACCCTGGCCAAGGCTTACGTGAACTTCCACCAGTTCCAGGAAGGCACGAACCTCAAGGCGTGGCTGCACCGCATCCTCACCAACAACTTCATCAACACCTACCGCAAGAGGCAGCGCGAGCCCCAGCGCGCCGGCTCCGAGGAGCTGGAGGAGTGGCAGCTCGCCCAGACCGAGGCGCGCTCGTCCGGTTTCCGGTCCGCCGAGTCCGAGGCGCTCGACCGCATCCCCGACTCCGAGGTCGTCGCCGCCCTGCGCGCGCTCCCCAAGGACTTCCGGGACGCCGTCTACCTCGCCGACGTCGAGGGCTACCCGTACAAGGAGATCGCGGAAATGATGGGCACCCCCATCGGCACGGTCATGTCCCGCCTCCACCGCGGCCGCAAGCAGCTCCGCGAGTCCCTCGCCGACCACCGCGCCGCGCACGTGCTCGCCGCATAGCCCCTGGGCCCCCCGCCACGGCTACGTGGCACTATCCGATCCCGCAGCTACCCCATGGCTGCGGGATCGCCGCGTTCGGTGCATGAGGGATCGCTCAACGGGTAACGAGAGCGAAACTTGTCCGTCCGCGTCAACCTCAGTCATCGCCGCAACCACCCGAGAACCGGAGCGATGCAGGGATCGCACGCGTTTCTCGACGATGGAGGCCCGCCAGGGCCGAAGGAGGAGAGAAATGCCATGAGTACCGTCAGCGACGTCATGACGGTGGAGCCGCTGACGTTGCCGTTGGACGCGACGCTGTACGAAGCGGCTCGGATCATGCGGGACGAGGGGATCGGGGACGTCCTGGTCACCTACGCCGGACGGCTCTGCGGTGTGATCACCGACCGGGACATCGTGGTCCGGGCCGTCGCCGAGAGCCGGGACACCTCCCTCACCCCCCTCGGCGACGTGTGCACGGCGGAGCTGACGACCGTCCGCCCCTATGACGACACCGGGACGGCGGCGCGGCTGATGTCGGAGCAGGCGGTCCGGCGCCTGCCCGTCGTGGACGACGAGCACCGCCCAGTAGGCATCATCTGCATCGGCGACCTGGCCATGGCCGACGGGCAGGTCGGGCCGCTGTCGGAGATCAGCAAGGCTCCCCCGAACAATTGAGCGGGCAGCGGATAGTGTCGGAGAGGTGACGCCCACCGAAACGGTCCTGACGGACCAGCTCGCGCTGGAGATCGCCCGGCTGGGGATGGTCGGGGAGTCGTCCGACATCGGCACCCTGTACCGGGTGACGGAGCTGGCCTCGCGCGCGGTGCCCGGATGCGCGGGCGCGGCGAGCGTGCGCTGGGCCCTGCCGGAGATGCCGGGGCACGATCCGGGTTCGGCGCTCGGGCTGCCGCCGGACGCCGCCCGGGACGTCCCGCGCGTCCCGCCGCAGGACCCGGGGCCCGACGCCGCCCCGCCCGAGGTCCCGGCGCCGGAGGAGATCAGGCCGGAGCCGCTGGCCGCCGCGGCCAGCCATCCGGACCTCGCCGAGGTGACCGACCGGCAGCTGTCCCGCGGGCACGGGCCGATCTTCGACGTGGTCATGGACCGCCGGGCGCTGACGTCGGACGACATCCTCGGCGAGACCCGCTGGCCGGAGGCGGTGTCCGACATGCTGCGGCGCGGGGTGCGCTGCTTCACCACGACGCCGCATCTGAACCCGCCCGTCCTCGTCACGCTGACCTTGTACGGGGTGTCGCCGAAGGCGATCTCCCATGAACGGCAGGCGCTCGCGTCGCTGCTGATCGCCCAGGGCAGCGCCGCGGTGACGAACACCCGGCAGTACGACGACGTGCACCGCACGGCCGTCCAGCTCCAGGAGGCGGTGGAGGCGCGGGCCGTCGTCGACCAGGCGAAGGGCATCCTCATGCACGCACTGGGCTGCGACGCGGACGAGGCGTTCGCCGAGCTGCGGCGCATCTCGCAGACGCGTCACGTGAAGCTCACCGCGCTCGCCCAGCGTATCGTCGGTCATCAGGGCCTTCCCTAGGCCATGGACATCGGACGCGGAGCCATGGATCTGGGCGCGGGTCATGAATCTAGGCGCATGAGGGTGAGGCGCATAAGCTGCGGACAGCCAGACCGCGCGGAGCGGCCCCGGTGATCGTGGTCCGGCCCCGCGGGCGGGAGCCGGCCTGGTTCCACCGTGTGACGCGGACGAGAGGCAGACCAGATGCACGATCAGCCCGACCAGCTGGAACCCGAGTCCCTGCTGCGCGAGATCGCCGATCTCGAAGGGCGCATCGGCGAGCTGCGCCAGGCCGCCGGCCTGCCGGAGCCTGACCTGCGGGCGACCCTGGACGCGGCGCTGGTCGAGCTGGAGCTGGCGCTGACGGCGCTGCGGACGATGGGCGCCGAGCACGCCGGCGAGCAGGGCGGGTCGGCCGCGGCCGAGACCGAGCGGCGGGTGCTGCGCACGGTGTTCCAGGACGCCCCCGTGCCGCTGTTCCTGCTGGACCGCAACACGAGCGTCCGGCGGGTGAACCGGCAGGCGGCGACGCTGCTCGGCACCTCGTCCGGGTACGTGTCGGGCAAGCAGTTCACGGCGTTCTGCGACATGGCGACCCGCGCGGCGGTGCGGTCGCAGCTCGCGGCGGTCGTCCGGACGGGACGGCGCCGCCGCGTCCAGGTCAGGTTCCTCGGCCGGGATCATCCGGTCGACGCCGTGGTGACCCTCGCCCGCGTGTGGATCCGCGGCGAACCCGACCCGATGGTCGTGGTGGCCGCCGGTTCGACGGACACCCCGATTGACGACTCCCCCGCCGACGGCACGGCCCGGGCGGAACGCGCCAAAGCGAAGCGGGGCTCCGCCCAGGCGAGGGCGGGCCAAGGCGCGCCGCCCGACGACGAGGCCGTCGCGACGATCGTCCACCGGATGGACGTCCTCGCCACCGCGAGCGAGCTGCTGCTGGACGAGCCCGTCTTCAACGAGACCGTCGCCGTCCGGCGGTGCGCCCGGCTGCTGGCCGCCGAGCTGGCCGACTGGGCGTTCATCGACCTGACCGGGCCGGCCAACGGCGGCCCTGGACCGGCCCCGCAGGGTGGCGCGCACGTGGCGGGGACGGCGTCGCGCGCGGCGCCGCTGCTGCGCCGGCAGGTCGTGATGGGCCCGGAGGACGAGCATTCCATCGAGGCCGCCCGGACGCTGGAGGAGGTCGACCCGGCCGAGGGCACGCTGCCCCACACGGTGTTCGTCACCCGGCAGAGCGCGCTGCGGCCGCATGTGGAGAACCTCGACGTGCTCGGCGTCTGCCCGGACGGCAATCCCGTCTGCGGCAAGATCGGCGCGACATCGGTGCTGAGCGTCCCGATCGAGGACGGCGACCGCGCCATCGGAACGATCACGCTGACGGCGAGCGGCGAGTACGGCCCGTTCGACCTGATGGACCTCGGGGTCGTCCAGCGGCTCGGCCGGTACCTGGCGCTGGTGATCAGGGCGGCGCGGCTGTACCGGCGCCGCGCCGAGGTCGCCGAGACGCTGCAGGCGGGGCTGCTGCCGAAGTCGCTGCCGTCCATCCCGGGCGTGACCGTGGCGGCGAAGTACCTGACGGCGACGCACGGCTCGGAGGTCGGCGGCGACTTCTACGACGTGTTCCGCACCGAGAACGGCTGGGGCCTGGTCCTCGGCGACGTGTGCGGCAAGGGCGAGGACGCGGCGGCCGTGACCGCGACGGCCCGGCACTGCGTGCGGCTGGCGTCGCGGTGGAAGGCGCGTCCGGGCGACGTCCTCGGGATCGTGAACGAGGCGCTGCTGGACGAGGACCGGTTCGTGACCGCCGTGATGGCCGGGCTGACGATGGAGACCGAGAAGATCATCGTGTCGCTGGGCACGGCGGGCCATCCCCCGGCGGTCGTGGTCCGCGCCGATGGAGTGATCAGGTCGGCGGCTCGCGGCGGCGTCCCGCTCGGCCTGTTCGAGGACTTCGAGCCGGGCCTGGACGCGGTCGACCTCACCGTCGGCGACACGCTCTTCCTGCACTCGGACGGCGTCCTGGAGGCGTGCGACATGATGCGGCAGGAGTTCGGCCAGGAACGCCTGATGGAGGCGCTCGCCGCGCACGCGGGCGACACGCCGCAGGGGATGCTCGCGGGGGTGGAGCGGGCGCTGCTGGAGTACTGCGACGGCGACCTGCGCGACGACGTGTCGATGCTCGCGCTGCGCGTGGAGCCCCCGTCCCTCGCCTGACGGCCGTTCCCGTCCCGGCCGGCGTCGCTTGGCCGACCGGCGTCGCTTGGCCGACCGGCGTCGCTTGGCCGACTGATGACCGTTTTGCGGGGTAAGTCGGGTTCATGAGCGTCGACCCTTCGGACAAGCCCCGCAACGAGACCCGGCACGAACGCCTCGACCGGCAGCTGATGGAGCTCCTCCAGGGGTTCCGCGTCGCGGTCACCGGCGTGCAGGTGCTGTTCGCGTTCCTGCTGACGGTGCCGTTCGCGGCCGGATTCGAGAAGGTGGACGGCCACGGCCTGCCGCTGTTCTACATCTCGCTGTTCGGGGCGGCGCTCGCGTCCATCTGCTTCATCGCGCCCGTGTTCCAGCACCGGATCCTGTTCCAGCTCGGGCAGAAGGCGCTGCTGATCAGGCGCGCGAACCGGTTCGGGATCCTCGGCGCGTTCGCGCTCGGCGTCTCGATCACCGCCGCCACGACGCTGATCGTCGAGACGCTGGAGGAGAAGGCGGCGCTGACGATCGTCACGGCCGTGGTCGTGCTGATGCTGTGCGGGTGGGCGTGGTTCGTCCAGCCCTACCTGACGCGGCTGACCGCGAACGGCCGCCCGGACGGCGACGCCGACGGGGACGACGCCGCCGCCTGATGCCCGGCCCATGATCCCGTCAGGGCCCTGACCGTGCCCCGCGCGGCCAGGGCCCTGGCGTGCCGTCCTCCAAGCGCGGCCGTGCTCAGTGCCCGCGAGCCGTGCTCAGTAGGCGCGGCCGAAGATCACGCGCTTGCCGTACTCGGACGGGCGTCCGCACTTCACGCACTCGCCCGTCTCCGCGGGCGCGTCGGCCGGGATGACCCGGGGCGTCGCGGCGGTCTCGGCCTTGATGTCGTCCTCGCAGGCCGTGTCGCCGCAGTGGAACGCCCGCGCCCAGCCGGTCGCGACCTGCGCGGTGAACGCGTCCCAGCCGTCCACGGCGGCGGTGTGGTCGTCGCGGAACTTCTCGGCCCTGGCCAGCAGGAACGACTGGAAGTCGGCGAGGATGCCGGGCAGCAGCTCGGGCAGCTTCTCCAGCGGGATCTGCTCCTTGCCCTGCCCCTCGACGGTCGGCAGCCGCCGGACGAGGGTGCCCACCCCGGCCTCGATGTCGCGCTTGCCCAGCTCGATCCGGACCGGGACGCCGCGCATCTCCCACTCGTTGTACTTGAACCCCGGCGACAGCTGCGGGCGGTTGTCGTCCACGTGCACGCGGATGCCCATCGACTTGATCGCCGCGCCGAGCCTGCGGGCCTCCGCCGCGGCCTCCTCGCCCTGCTCCTTGCGCCCGATCGGGACGATCACGACCTGGTACGGCGCGAGCCGCGGCGGCAGGACGAGCCCCTTGTCGTCCCCGTGCGCCATGACGACGCCGCCGAGCATGCGGGTGCTCATGCCCCAGGACGTCGTGTGCGCGAGGGTCAGCTTGCCCGCCTCGTCCTGGTACTGGATCTCGAACGCCTTGGCGAAGTTGGTGCCGAGGTAGTGCGACGTCCCGGACTGCAGGGCCCGGCCGTCCCGCATCATGACCTCGATCGTGTACGTGCGGACCGCGCCCGCGAACCGCTCGCCGGGCGTCTTCTCCCCCGCCACGACCGGCATCGCCGCGAGCTCCTGCGAGACGCCCGCGTAGGCGTCCAGCGCCCACATGGTCTCGCGCATCGCGTCGTCCTCGTCGATGTGCGCGGTGTGGCCCTCCTGCCAGAGGAACTCGGTCGTCCGCAGGAACAGCCGGGGCCGCATCTCCCACCGGACGACGTTCGCCCACTGGTTCAGCAGCAGCGGCAGGTCGCGGTGCGAGTCGATCCACTTGGCCATGTACTCGCCGATGACGGTCTCGGACGTCGGCCGCATGACCAGCGGCTCGTCCAGCTCCTTGCCGCCCGCGTGCGTCACGACGGCCAGCTCGGGCGAGAAGCCCTCGACGTGCTCGGCCTCGCGCTTGAGGTAGGACTCCGGGATGAGCATCGGGAAGGAGGCGTTGTCGTGCCCCGCGTCCTTGATGCGCCGGTCCAGGTCGGCCTGGAGCAGCTCCCACACCCGGTACCCGTACGGCCGGATGACCATCGTGCCGCGAACCGGTCCGCGGTCGACGAGCTTGGCCTGCACGACCAGCTCGTTGTACCAGGCGGAGAAATCCTCGCTCTGCGGCGTCACACCTTCTCGACTCACGGCCATCAGGGTACTGACTGCCGCGACGGGGCACGAACGCTTTCATCGGCACGTGCGAACGCTTCCACCCGCTCACGGGCGCTTCGCTACCCTCGCGTGATGCGCTGGTCCCAGATGTTCGCGCCCACGCTCCGCGACGATCCCGCCGAGGCGGACGCGCCGAGCCACCGGCTGCTGCTGCGGGCGGGCTACGTCCGGCAGCTCACCGCCGGCCACTACTCGCTGCTGCCGCTGGCCGTCCGCGTCCGCACCAAGATCATCCAGATCGTGCGGGAGGAGATGGCCGCGATCGGCGCGCAGGAGATGCTGCTGCCCGCCCTGCACCCGGCCGAGCCGTGGAAGCGCTCAGGCCGCTGGGAGCTGATGGGCCAGGAGATGTTCCGCCTCCAGGACCGGCGCGGCGCCGACCACGCCCTCGGCATGACGCACGAGGAGATCTTCGCGACGGTCGCCCGCGAGCTGAACTCCTACCGGCAGCTCCCGCAGCAGTGGTACCAGTTCCAGACGAAGTTCCGGGACGAGCCGCGCCCCAAGGGCGGCCTCATGCGGACCCGCGAGTTCACCATGAAGGACGCCTACAGCTTCGACATCGACCGTCCAGGGCTGGACGCCTCGTTCGAGGCCTACCACGGCGCGTACACACGGATCTTCGAGCGGCTCGGGATCCCGGCGCTGCCGTGCGAGGCGTCCAGCGGGACGATGGGCGGGTCGGGCTCGACCGAGTTCATGTGCCCGTCCGACGTCGGCGAGGACGTCGTCGTCCACTGCCCGGCCTGCGGTTACGCGGCCAACATCGAACGGGCGACGTCCGTCCTGCCGGGCGTGTCCGACGGCCCCGGCCTCCCCTCCCCCGAACGCTTCGACACGCCAGGCGTCCGCACGATCGAAGACCTGTCTGCTTTTCTGGGGGGCGATCCCCAGACCCCCGAAGGCGGCTCAGACGATCCTCGCGCCGCTGGCGCGTCGCTGCGGTCGTCTGACCGCTACGACGCGCCGGGCGACCGGCAGATCAAGACGCTCGTCTACATCCTGGACGGCACCCTCACCCTCGTCCTGCTGCGCGGCGACCACCCGCTCAACGAGCAGAAGCTGATGGACGCGACGGGCGCCGCCGAGATCCGCGCCGCCGACCCGGCCGAGATCCAGGACGCGCTCGGCGCGCTGCCCGGCAGCCTCGGCGCGGTCGGCGCGTCCCTGCCCGTGCTCGCGGACGAGGCGCTGCGCGGCCGCCGCGACATGTTCACCGGCGCCAACACCGACGACGTCCACCTGCGCGGCGTCGACGTCGGCCGCGACATCGACGTCGGACTGTGGGCGGACCTGCGCGAGGTCGAGGCGGGCCAGCCCTGCGTCCGCTGCGGCGAGCCCCTGGAGACCCGGCGCGCCATCGAGGTCGGGCACATCTTCAAGCTCGGCGACCGCTACGCCCGCGCCCTCGGCGTCGAGGTGCTGGCCCAGGACGGCCGCCGCGTCCCGGTGATCATGGGCAGCTACGGCATCGGGATCGAGCGCGCGATGGCCGCGATCGTCGAGACGCACCACGACGACCGCGGCATCGTGTGGCCGCTGCCGGTCGCCCCGTTCCAGGTCGCCGTCGTGGCCGCGCAGTCGGACGACGCCGACGTCGCCAAGGCCGCCGAGGACGTCTACGCGGCGCTGTCGTCCGCGGGCGTCGAGGTCGTGATCGACGACCGTCCCGAGCGCGCGGGCGTGAAGTTCCGCGACGCCGAGCTGACCGGGATCCCGTTCCGCGTCACGATCGGCCGCCGCGGCCTGGCCGAAGGAATCGCCGAGGTCACGACCCGCGCCACCGGCGAGACGGAGAAGCTGCCGCTGGACGCCGTGATCTCCCACGTGCGGTCCCTCGCCGGTCGTTGACACTCGCCGGTCGTTGACACTCGCCGGTCGTTGACAATGGTGGGACCGCACCGGGGTCGATCCAGCGGGAAGAGGCCATGGCAGAGATCATCGGATCCGACGGGACCTGGACGTTCGACGGCGAGGTGCTGCGCATCGTGCCCGGCCACGGGCGCGGCGTTCACCGGCTGCGGCGCCTGCTCGGCGAGCTGACCGTCCCGCTGGCGGCCGTCGCGGGGATCGCGGTGGAGTCGGGGTCCAAGGGCGGCGTCGTGCGGGTGCGGCTGCGGCAGGGCGCCGACCCGCTGCTGCAGGCCGCCGCGGGCGCGCTGAAGGACGCGTCCGACCCGTACCGCCTGAACGTGGAAGGCCGCCGGACGTCGGTGGCCGAATACCTCGTGGACGAGGTGCGGAACTCGCTACTGATCGAGGAAATCGACAGCGGCCCGGTGGACCGTTATCTGCTTCCCGGGCCGGATGTGCCGATCCGCGCGTCCGGCGGCGACGGATCGGCGTCGTTCGACGGCGAATCCGTCCGGCTGGAGTGGAACTGGATGGCCGAGACCGC
Organism: Actinomadura sp. 1N219; assembly: GCF_044326405.1. NCBI lineage: Bacteria > Bacillati > Actinomycetota > Actinomycetes > Streptosporangiales > Thermomonosporaceae > Actinomadura > Actinomadura sp. 1N219. The sequence goes on from NZ_JBIRAY010000019.1 coordinate 14,009, forward strand.
CAAGAAAGAGGCCGGGCCCCAGCAATTGCCACTGCGCGAAATCGTCGGCGTGGAACTGCATCCCGCGGTCGGCCTGGACAACGGCCATCTGCGTTTCCGGGTGAACGGCGGCGGGACCGAGGGCGGGACCGAGGGCGCCGAGCAGCCGGAGCCCATCCTCGACCCGCGCTGCGTGATGCTGTGGGGTTTCAAGAAGGAGGCGGCCGCCGCGATCGCGCTGGCCGCGGCCGTCGTGGCGCGGCTCCCGCACCCGAACGCGGTCGACGATCCGCCGCCGGTCGCGGCGGACGGCCCGCCATCGCCTCCCGAACCTCAAGCGGCCCCCGCTGACGACCACGACACGCTCCTGCGGCGGCTCCGGGAACTGGGCGATCTACACAAGGAAGGCATCCTCACCGAAGAGGAATTCGCCACCGCGAAGCAGGCCGTTCTCCGGCGCATGTGAGCCGGAAAACCATTTGACGGGCCACCCGGGGATTTCCCAGACTCGGCACGTATCGAAGGGGGATCGCCGTGGGCCACGTCGAGGTGGGGCACGTCCGCCATACCCTCCCGGACGGGCGCGTTCTGCTCGACGACGTGTCGTTTCGGGTCGGGGACGGTGTCGTCGCCGCGCTGATCGGGCCGAACGGCGCCGGGAAGACGACGCTGCTGCGGCTCATCGCCGGTGACGGCGCGCCGCAGGAGGGGACCGTCGCGCACAGCGGCGGGCTGGGCGTGATGCGGCAGTTCATCGGGGGTTTGCGGGACGATTCGTCCGTCCACGATCTGCTCCTGTCGATCGCGCCGCCGAGGGTCCGCGAGGCCGCGGCGGCGGTCGAGGCGGCCGAGCTGGCGATGATGGAGCGCGACGACGAGCCGACCCAGCTCCGCTACGCCACGGCCCTCGCCGGCTGGGGCGACGCGGGCGGCTACGAGATCGAGGTGCTCTGGGACGCGTGTTGCATAGCGGCCCTGGGCGTCCCGTACGACTCGTGCCGCTGGCGCGAGGTCCGCACCCTTTCCGGCGGCGAGCAGAAACGCCTGGCGTTGGAGGCCCTGCTGCGCGGCCCCGACGAAGTCCTTCTCCTGGACGAGCCCGACAACTATCTGGACGTCCCCGCCAAGAGGTGGCTCGAAGAGAGATTGCGGGAAACGTCCAAAACAGTCCTGCTGGTGTCGCACGACCGCGAGTTGCTCGACCGTTCCGCCGACCGGATCGTCACCGTCGAAGCCGCGCAGGTCTGGGTCCACGGCGGCCGTTTCTCGACCTATGCCGCCGCACGCCGCGACCGCAACGAGCGCCTGGAGGAAGTGCGCCGCCGCTGGGACGAGGAGCACGCGAAACTCAAACAACTGGTCAGCACCCTTCGCAACAGGGCGACGACCTTTGACTCGATGGCGGCCGGGGCCCGCTACCGCGCCGCCCTGACCCGGCTTCGCAAGTTCGAGGAAGCGGGCCCGCCCGAGATCCCGCCCCGCGACCAGAACATCAAGATGCGCCTGCGCGGCGGACGCACCGGTAAACGCTCGGTGATCTGCGAGAGCGTGGAACTGACGGGCCTCATGAGGCCGTTCGACACCGAGATCTGGTACGGCGAGCGCGTCGCCGTGCTGGGCTCGAACGGCTCGGGCAAATCGCATTTCCTGCGCCTGCTCTCCGCCGTCGCGGAGACCCTTCCGCGCGGCGCGACCCCGGTCGCGCCCGTCGCCCACACCGGCCGGGCCCGGCTGGGCGCGCGCGTCGTCCCGGGCCTGTTCGCGCAGACGCACGCCCGTCCCGACCTGGCCGGACGCACCCCGTGCGAGATCGTCATGACCGAGCACGCCCGCCTCCGCAACGACGCGATGAACGCCCTGGCCCGCTACGAGCTCAACCTCTGCGCGGAGCAGCCCTTCGAGACCCTTTCCGGCGGCCAGCAGGCCCGCCTGCAGATCCTCCTGCTGGAACTGGGCGGCGCCACGCTCCTCCTCCTGGACGAGCCCACCGACAACCTCGACCTGGCCAGCGCCGAGGCGCTCCAGGAGGGCCTGGAGACCTACGAGGGCACCGTCGTCTCCGTGACCCACGACCGCTGGTTCGCCCGTTCGTTCGATCGCTATTTGGTCTTCGGCGCGGACGGCTCCGTCTATGAATCCTCCGAACCAATCTGGGATGAAGCCCGCGTCACCCGCCCGTCGTAGGATCCTCGAAGGCGGCTACGACGAGGCGAGGAGTCGACGATGCCCCGACCCCCCGGCGGCACCCCACCCGGGGACAAGCCTCCCCGCCTGCCCGACGACGCCCAGGCCCGGTTCCGGACGGACGTCCCCTCCCCCGCGCGGACGTGGAACTACTGGCTCGGCGGCAAGGACAACTACGAGGTCGACCGGGTCGTCGGGGACGCCACCGCGGCGGTGAACCCGGAGCTCATCCGGCAGGCCAGGGAGGGCCGCAAGTTCCTGATCCGCGCCGTCCGCCACCTGGCGGCCGAGGAGAAAATCCGCAATTTCCTGGACATCGGGGCCGGGCTGCCGACCGAGTCCAACACCCACCAGATCGCCCAGCAGACCGCGCCCGACTCCCGCATCGTCTATGTCGACAACGACCCGATGGTGCTCGTCCACGCGCGTGCCCTGATGCGCGGCACGACGCCCGAGGGCGTCACCGGCTACCTCGACGCCGACTTCCACAATCCGGGGCAGATCCTCGACGAGGCCGCCAACGTCCTGAACTTCAAGGAGCCGATCGCGGTGATGTTCATGGGCGTGCTCGGTTTCTGCCAGGACTACCCGACCGCGAAGCAGGTCGTGGCCGACACCATGGCGGGCGTGCCCTCGGGCAGCTTCCTGGTCCTGTGGGACTGCACCGACACCTCTGAGGAGGCCAGGCGCAGCACCGAGAGGTACGCCGAGTCGGGCACCGTGCCCTACAACCTGCGCAGCGTCGAGCAACTCGACGCCTACTTCGACGGCCTGGAGATGGTCGAGCCGGGCCTGGTCACGATCTCGCGGTGGCGGCCCGACCAGGCCGAAGGGGAACCCGAGCCCGAACACGTCCACGGGTACGGCGCCGTCGCGCGCAAGCCGTAGCCGTGTCCCGGAAGGCTCAGCGCGGCGGGCCGACGACGACCTGGCCGTAGGCGTCGGCCGCCGCAGACAGGGCCTCCTTGGAGATCTCGAAGCCGTCCGGCCTGGGCGTGGACAGGTCGCGCCCGGCCTGGCGGAACATCCCCTCGATCCCGCCGGGCGTGGCGATCATGAGCAGGTCGGCCCGGTCGGACGTGATGCGGTAGCCGTGCGGAATGTTGCGCGGCAGGTAGACGATGCCGCCCTCGGACAGTTCCATCTCATCGTCACCGGCCCACAGCAGGGCGGTGCCCTTGATGAGCATGAAGATCTCGTCTTCGCGGGTGTGCATGTGGAACGGCGGCGCCTCGCCCTTGCCGACGTCGAAACGGCCCACGGTGAGCTGGCCGTCCGTCGCTGCGGAGTCCAGCAGGACGGAGAAGGTGCCGCCGTCCAGCCATTCGAGCTTCTGCTGCTGTTCGGGCTGCGCCAGATACGGGATGGACATCGCTCTACCTCCAGATAAGCGGACTCCAGATAAGCGGAACATTTCGTCCGCTTCAACGTGCGGCGGTGCGCTCTGATTCCCGGCGGCCGGGGCTACCGTTGATCGGGAAGGGAGGGCGCGTCCCATGAGCGACGAGGGGCAGGCGCGTCGGCGGCCGCGCCGCGACGCCGAGGCCAACCGGGAGCGGCTGCTCGCCGCCGCCGTCACCGTGATGCTGCGCGAGGGACGCGACGCCCCGCTCGCCGCCATCGCCGCCGAGGCCGGGGTCGGCATCGGGACGCTGTACCGGAGGTACGCCGACCGGCAGGCCCTCCTGCACGCTCTCGAACACCGCGCCTACGACCTGCTCGTCGGCATCCTGGAGGAGATCGACGAGCTGCCCGGCACCGGCCTTGAGGCGATCGGCGAATACCTGACGCGCTGCTTCGCGGTCGGGGACCAGCTCGTCCTGCCGCTGCACGGCGCGCCGCCGCTGACGACCCCGGAGGCGGTCCACGCCCGCCGGACGATCGATCACCGCCTCGACGCCCTCCTCGACCGGGGCCGAAAGGACGGCAGCGTCCGCGCGGACGCCAACGCGACCGACGTCATCGTCTTCGCCGCCCTCATCACCCAGCCCCTTTCCTACGGTCCGGACTGGCCGCGTTTGGCGCGGCGCCAGATCACGCATTTCCTGAACTCGCTGGCAGGACGCGGCCCGCTCGACATCCCCGGCCCGGAGATCAAGCAGGGCGACATCGAAGCCGCCTTCGCCGAGAACTCCGCTAAGTCAAAACGGCGGAACTGAAGCGGCTCTAGGATGGGCCGTTTATTCGGTGATCTGCGAGGAGACGGCGATGGGTTTGAGTTTCGATACTGCTTACGGTGATCTGGCGGTGCTCCAGTGCGTGGCGGCGCTTCGGACGGGAGATTGGCGACCGGCCGCCGGGCTGCTCAAGGAGACCTCCGGTGACTGGGATCGCAAAGCGCATCGCGTCGACCGGCTCGCCGAGGACGCCGACTGCCATCCGGCGTTAGCGGAATGGGTCGCCGCCGACCGGGACAACGCGGACGCCCATATGGTCGATGCCGGCGCCAAGGTCGTCCAGGCGTGGGAGATCCGTGGCAGCTCCTATGCGAGACACGTCGACAAGAGTGCCTGGGCGGGCTTTTTCGCGGGCCTGCACGACGCGCAAACCGCGTTACTGAGCGCGATCGAACGAGCACCGGACGATCCCACCCCGTGGGGAATCTCCGTCCTGCTCGCCCGTGCTCTGCAAATGCCCCGGCGCGAATTCGACGCGCGCTGGAATGAGCTCGTCCGGCGCGATGTGGGGCACGTTGCCGGGCATCACCACGCGCTGCAGTATTTGTGCGCGAAATGGAGCGGTTCGCACGAGGAGATGTTCGGCTTCGCCGATCGTTCGTCGGCGGAAGCGCCGCCCGGCTCGCCGCTGCACATCCTTCCGGTGTACGCGGCGATCGAGTACGCGATGGCGGTGCGGGACGGCCGGGTCGAGGGCGCGCTCGAGTCCGAGTTCTGGGAGAGCGCCCGAGCCGTCCAGGCGGTGGAAGGTGCCGTGGAGCGCTGGGAGACGCCGGCCGCCGCGAGCGGGACGCCTCCGCACGCCCGAGCGGTGCCCGACCGGGCGCATCTCGCGTTCGCCGCCGCGAAGATCGGGGCCGGAGCCGTCGCGGCGCGCCAGTACCGGGCCATGGGGCCCTACGCCTCGGACATGCCGTGGGGGGCGTTCGTGCTCTGGCCCAAGCTCGCCGCGCGCGCGAACCGCCGGCGGATGTTGGCCCGCCATCGATGACGGCCGGGCGGTGTGCCGTGTGACCAGGGACGGACGACCCTGTCCACATTGGTCCGGCGGTGGGTAGGGTGCCCGGGTGCGGGTGGTTGTCACAGGTGCGGCGGGGTTCATCGGGAGCCATGTGGTCGATGCGTTCTCGGCCGCCGGGCATGAGGTGCTCGCCGTCGACGCGCCCGGGCGGTCGCCGACCCCGGACGTGGCGCGGCGGACGTGGGCCCGGGTGGCCGCCCGGCCAGGGGTCGTCGCGGCGGAGGTCGACCTCGCGGTGCACGATCTGGGCGCCGTGACCGCCGCCGACGTGGTCGTCCACCTGGCGGGACGGCCCGGCGTCCGTGACTCGTGGGGCGCCGGACGGGCCGTCGCGGAACGCGACAACGTGCTGGCGACGCGGCGGCTGCTCGCGTCCTGCGTGGGCCGCCCGGCGCGGCGCAGGCCCCGGGTGATCGTCGCGTCGAGCTCGTCGGTGTACGGGTCGGCGGGGCGGCGGCCGAACCGGGAGGACGACCCGCTCAGCCCGGCGAGCCCGTACGCGGTCAGCAAGGTCGAGGTGGAGCGGCTGGCGGGCCTGGCGGCGCGGGACGGGCTGCGCACCGTCCTGCTCAGGTACTTCTCGGTGTACGGGCCCCGGCAGCGGCCCGACATGGCGTTCCACCGGTTCGCGGAGGCGGCGCTGGACGGACGCCCGCTGCCCGTGTTCGGCGACGGCCGCCGCACGCGGAGCTTCACGCACGTCCGGGACGTGGTGGCGGCCACGCTGGTCGCGGCGGCCGAGGAGCTTCCGCCCGGGATCGCCGTCAACGTCGGCCATGGCGAGCCGGTGGCGGTCACGGACGCGATCGAGCTGCTCACCGGCGTCCTGGGCGTCCGGGCGGAGATCCGGCGGGAGGCGCCGGTGGCGGGCGACGCCGAGCGCACGTGGGCCGACACGGGCCGGGCCCGGCGGCTCCTCGGCTGGACGGCCGCGACCGGGCTCGCGGAGGGCCTCGCCGACCAGATCGCCTGGCACCGTGCGCGGCGGGCTCAGGAGGTGCGGGTCGGATGATGAGGCATCGGGCGGCCTATGTCGCGTTCGATCGGTTCCCGTCCAGCAAGGGGTCGGCGGTGCACATCGCGCAGATGGCCGACGAGCTGTTCACGCGGTTCGGCGGCGGGCTGCTCGGCGTGATCGGCGGCGGTGACCTGCCGCGCTACCAGCGGGAGGGGACGCGGGAGATCGCCCGGTTCGACGCGCAGGTCCCGAACCTGATCGACCGGGCGGAGGCGTTCTCGCAATGGGTCGCGGGACATCTGGAGCCGCACCGCGACACCCTGGAGGTGTGCCACGTCCGGGACCCGTGGAGCGCGCTGCCGGCGATCGCGGACGGCCGCCGCCACAAGGTCGTGTACGAGGTCAACGGCCTTCCGTCGATCGAGATGGCGCACACGTGGCCGTGGGCCGCGCCCAGGACGCTCGACAAGATCCGGGAGCTGGAGCGGTACTGCCTGGAGCGCAGCGACGCCGTCGTCGTGCCGTCGCGGGTGATCGGCGCGGCCGTCGCGCGGTTCGGCGTGCCGGAGGGCAGGATCCATCTCGTCCCGAACGGGGCCGAGATCCCCGAGCAGCCGCAGCGGCCCGCGGACGCGCCCGAGCGCTACATCGTGTACGTCGGCGCGCTGCAGCCCTGGCAGGGCCTGGACGTCCTGACGCGTGCGTTCGCGCGGCTCGCCGACCTGCCGGAGCTGCGGCTGGTGATCTGCGCGTCCGTCCCGGAACGGCGGGCGAAGCCGGTGCGGCGGCTGGCCGAGCGGCTCGGCGTGGCCGGGCGGACCGACTGGCGGTTCATGCTGCCGCACCGGGAGATCGCGGCCTGGCTCGCGCACGCCGAGGTCTCGGTGGCGCCGCTGACCGGCTGCGCCCGCAACCTCGACCAGGGCTGCGCGCCGCTGAAGGTGATCGAGTCCATGGCGGCGGGCGTGCCGGTGGTCGCCTCCGACCTGCCGGCGGTGCGGGAGCTGATGGCGGACGGGGAGCACGGACGGCTCGTCCCGGCCGACCGTCCCGCCGAGCTGGCCAGGGCCGTCCGGATCCTGCTGGAGTACCCGGACGAGGCAGCCGCGATGGGCCGCAGGGCCCGGCAGCGCATCGAGCAGGACCTGACCTGGACACGTTCACGCGCGCTGCTGGCCGATGTCTACCGTACGATCACGCCGTCTGATCGATAGGTGGTTCGTCATGTTCTGGCGTAAGCAGAAGGCCGCCATCGAGCGGTTCCACCCGCTGCACCGGGCGCTGACCCTGGAGAAGGGCTTCGCGGTCTCGCTGCGGCGGGACGACTGGGAGCCGGTGATCCAGAGCCTCGCGCGGCACCGCGCCGAGATCCGGCGGCGGAAGTGGCGGCTGTCGGACCGGGTCCCGGGGGTCCTCGTGCCGATGCTGCGGGTGCTGGCGTCCGACATGCGGCCGGACGGGGTGCTGTCCGTCGCGGCGGACATGCGCGGCCCGCAGCTCCCGGAGAAGACCGGGCCGCAGTACGACGTGCCCGTCCAGCGTCCGGTCCTGTCGATGAAGCAGTGGTACGCGATGGACCCGTGGCTGCGCCTGCGGGCGGAACTGCGGGACGGCAGCGTCCTGGAGCTGTCGGTCACCGACCGGGTGCGGTACCGCCGCCGCCGGAAGCGGAACCCGCGTGGCAAGATCAAAATCAAGACGAAGACGAAGACGACGCATCTGGTGCGGGTCACCCGGCGGCTGGCGAAGGGCGCGACCGTCCAGCGGCCGGGCACACCGCCGCCGCCCTGGATCAGGGTGCAGGTCAAGCAGGGGAGCCGGATGCTGTTCCGCGCGAACGGCAAGCTTCCCGGCCCGCTCGGCGAGGCGGAGCTGACCGACCGGATCCTGCACGTGTCGACGGAGCCGTTCCGCTGGACACCGCCAGGCCGGGCGGCTGGAAGGACGACGTCATGAACCGCTGCACCGTGACCACCGGCTTCTTCGTTCTCGGACGCTGCGGGCAGCAGGCCGTCGCGTCGTGCCCGCAGTGCGCGCGGCCCGTCTGCGCCGCGCACGCCGTGCAGGGCGGGCTCTGCAGCGAATGCGCGACGGCCCAGGGCTACGGGACGCAGGACCCGCATCACCCTGCCTGGACGGGCGGTTTCCGGCGCCGCTACTACCAGGGCAGTTCCCACGTTTACGGCGACACCTACTGGTATTCGTCGTTCGACGATTACGACCGCGGCGCGTTCAACCCGGGCGACGACTACTCGCACGGAGGCGACTGGGGCGACGACGACACCGGTTTCGTGGACAGCTGATGCACCGCGTCCTGTGGATCACCGAGCACTATCCGCCGAGCCGGGGCGGCATGTCGCAGTCGTCCGACCGGATCGTGCGGGGCCTGCGCGCGGCCGGGGTCGAGGTCGACGTCGCGCACCTGACGCGCCGCGCCCGCCCTGCCCGCCCGTGGGGCGTCACCCGCGAGCACGGCGGACGGCTCATCTCGGCACCGCTCGGCGACGACTCCGAGCACGCGCTGCGCCGCCTGTGGACGACGATCACCGCCGAGGACCTCACCGGCTACACCCACGTCGTCGCGTTCGGCGGCGTGTACGCGACGCTCGCCGCGCCCGTCCTGTCCGCGCTGCTGGACGCGCCTCTGGTCACGCTACTGCGCGGCAACGACATCGACGTCGGCGTGTTCTCGATGCGGCGGCGCGGCGTGCTGGCGGACGCGCTGCGCGCCTCGTCCCGCGTGTGCGTCGTCGCCCGCTCGCACGCGCCGCTGGTGTCCGCGCTGGCCCCGGACGCGGCGGTTACGTTCGTCGCCAACAGCGTCGACACCTCGCAGTGGCGGGTGCTGCCGTCCGAGCGGGAGCAGGGCCGGGCGTGGCGGGACGAGAACGTCCGGGCGGGACGCCGCACGATCGGCCTCATCGGGCAGCTCAAGGTCAAGAAGGGCATCGGGTTCTTCCTGGACGCGCTGGCCGCGTCCAAGCACGCGGACGCGTTCCATCTGCTGCTGGTCGGCGAGGTCGAGGAGCCGGTGACGGAATGGCTGGCTGAACGCGAGGACACCGTCCCGCACTCGTTCCTGCCATTCCTTGAGCGCTACGACCTTCCGGCCGTCTACGCGAGTTGCGACCTGGTCGCGCTGCCGTCGTTCTACGACGGGATGCCGAATGTGGCTTTGGAGGCGGCGGCCCTTGGCGTGCCGCTCATCGCGTCGGACGGCGGCGGGCTCGCGGACGTCGCTGACGACGAGATCGGCTTCACGTTCCCGGCGGGCGATGCGCACGCCTGCCGCGCCGCGATCGACCGCGCGGCGCGCGCAGGCGACGAGCAACTCGCAAAGCTCGGCGCAGCAGCCGCGGAACGCATCCGCCACGACTTCACCCCTGCCGCCGAGACCGCCGGGTATCTCGCCGTCCTCGACGCCGTCCGTTGATCGTCTGCTACGCGGCCGGTGACGGGCTGGGCCATCTGACGAGGCTCCGGTCCGTCCTGCACACCCTGCGCCTGGACGGCCCCGTCACGGTGGTGACGGCCTCGCCGTTCGCGAACGACCCGCGCATCACCGGCGGCTGGCGCATCGTCCCGTCCCTCGATGCCGCCGACGCGGACGCCCACGAGGTGATCATCGACGCCTTCCCCGCCGGGCTGAAAGGCGACCTGACGCACATCCCCTCCGCGCCCAGGGTCACCCACCTGGCACGCCTCCTGCGCTGGGACGCCTACGAACCGCTCCTCCCCGCCGACCCGCCACACTTCGACCGCACATTCGTCCTAGAACCGCTAGCCCCGCCTCACCACGCCTACCTGCACGCAGTCTCCGACGAGGTCACCCCACTGGCGCTCACCGATCCCCCTTCGGAGCCGCTAGACGTGGACGGCTGGCTCATCGTCCACAGCGGTCCCGCCCCAGAGACACTCGAACTCGTCGCCTACGCGCGTGACATGGCGTCCGTCGAAGGGGTCAATCCGCCGATGACGCTGGTGTCGCCCCAGAAGCCGGACGGTCTGCCCCCAGGCGTCGCGCACCTGGACGCCTACCCCGCGTGCGCGCCAGGACCGAACGTCGAACGCATCGTGACCGCCGCCGGTTTCAACGCCGTCCGGCAGTTCGCGCCCTGGCGGGACCTTCACCGCGTACTACCGTTCCCCCGCACCCTCGACGACCAATTCACCCGCGCCACCCGGGCTAGAAGTAATCAGGCGTGAGGTCACCGGACGGCCACGTCGTCACCGCGTTCGCTGCCTGGTGCAATAGGGGGTCGATAGCGCTGTAGCTCGGCGCGTCGCGTTCCTGACGCTGGTCGAACAGAACGGCCCACGACAGGCCGTCGTGCCGCCGGACCAACAGCGTGTACGTCCCGGACAGGCTCCCGTCGTGCCACGTGTTACGGCCGCCGCCGCTCACGGGCCGCACCAGCCATCCGCATCCGTAGTAATAGCCGTTGTCGTTGATGCCGGTCTCCGGCTGCGCGAACGCCTTGGTGATGGACGACGCGTTCAGCACGGACGTGCCGCCGTCGTAGATACCGGCGAAACGGGTCAGGTCCATGGCGGTGGCGAGCCAGCCGCCGTGCGCGTCCATGTTCTCCAGGTTGAAGGCGCCGTACGGGTAGGGCACCGTCTTGCCGCTGTTGTCGAAGACGGTCGGCCCTGTGTAGGTCGAGTAGTAGGGGACCTCGCCGGTCGCCTTGGTCAGCGTCCGTCCGAGCCGCATCCGGGTGATCTCGCGCGGCGCCAGCACGTTCTGCTGGACGTACTCCTGGTACTTCTTCCCGGCGGCCTTCTCGATGATCCGTCCGAGCAGCAGGTACCCGTAGTTGGAGTACGCGTACTTCGTTCCCGGCGCGTGGTCGAGCTTGCGCGCCGACGTGTACTTCATGACGTTCGCCTGCGTGACCGGCAGCGGGACGCCCAGCGCCTGGGCGATCGCCGCGTCCTGGAACATCACGTCGGGCGACACAGCGCGGTCCCAGCCGCCGAGGTGCTGGAGGAGCCGCAGCACCGTGACGTCCTTCAACCGCGGGTCGGCGGACGTGGGCAGGCTCAGCAGCGTCGCGGCGCGGTCGGTGAGCTTCAGCTTCCCGTCCTGGACGAGCCGGAGCACGGCCGTCGCCGTCACCGGCTTGGACAGGCTGGCGACGCGGAACAGCGAGGTGGGCTGCGTGGTGAGGTGGCCGGCCTCGGCGTAGGTGTAGCCCCGCGACAGGACGAGCTTGCCCTTGCGGACGACGGCGAGCTGCCCGCACGGGATCTTCCGCTCCTGCATGAAGGTCTTGAGCGTCGCGTCGAAGCTCCCGAGACCGGCGAGCGCCTTGCCGCTCACCCGCCACGAAGGCGCCGCGGCGGCGGCCCGGGACGTGCCGGACGAGTAGCCCGTCAGCAGCGTCGCCCCCGCGACCGTCAGCCCGGCCGCCTTCCCCATTTCCCGCCTGGTCAGTCCCGCCCGCTCGGTGCCTACCACCGCGACCCCCAAGATCTACTGTCCGAATTGTTCCGATCTCGGACCCTAGTACATGTCGATCTTGAAGAAGGGGCGCCAGGCGGGAAGGGGCGCTAAGCAGGTAGGGCGATGTCGAAGGCGATCTCGACGTCGTCGGCGAGCCTCAGCGCGCCGAAGAACGCCGAGTACGGCTTGATCCCCCACCGGCTCTGCGGCACGGTGACGCCGCCGCGCACCCGGCCGCCGTCCAGGACGGCCCGCACCCTGACCGGCTTCACCCGGCCCATGATCGTCAGGTCGCCCTCGATGGCGTCCGCGCCGATGGCCGACGACGTGAAGGTGATCTCCGGGTAGCGGCGGGCGTCGAGCACCTCGCGCAGCGTCTTCCTGATCTCCGCGCGGTCCTGGTCGGTGAGCGGCTTGACGCCTCCGGTGCCCTCCCGGACCTCCAGGCCGTCCACCTCGACGATCACCCTGACGGACGAATCGCCCAGCGGCTCGCGGGCCTCGACCGCCGCCGTCCAGCGCGTGGCCGCGATGGTCAGGTCGTGGCCGGCGCGGCGTCCGAGCCCGCTGCGGCCCGTCCTGACCAGCAGCGTTCCGTCGTCCGGGCCCAGCTCGTACGTTCCCTCTCGTACCGCCATGCCCTCACCATCGCACGCTCAGACGCATCGCACCTGCGGCTGCGGACGGTATTCGGTGTGGAACTTCTCCCGGCGGACCTTGCGGCCGTGCTGCAGCAGCGTCCGCCACACGTCGATCTCGAAGCCCCTGCGTCCGGCGGTGGGCACGCATTCCGGCCCCCGTCCCACGCCTCTCGTGTACGGGACGAACCCGTACCGCTCGGACGTCTTCGACCGCACCTGGTACCTGCGTTCGCCGTACAGGCTGACGGTCAGCGACGACGCCGTGGACGAGACCCGGAGCCGGACAGGACGTCCGGTGTCGTTCCGCCAGGTGAAGTCCAGGCCCGGATACGCCACGGCGGCCTCCCGCCCCGCCGGGTACTCCGGCATGTACATGCTGTGCGCGTGCGCCTTCCGGATGTCCAGGCCCGCCCGGAACACCGCGTTGAACAAGGTCGCGGACACCTGGCAGATGCCGCCGCCCACGTCGTTCACCAGGCGCGGCCCGACGATGGCGGGCGCGGGCACGTAGCCGCGGCTCTCGGTGCGCGGGCCGACGACGGCGTTGAAGGAGAACGTCGTGCCGGGAGCGACGATGTGGCCGTCCAGGATGTGGGCGGCGAGCTCGATGTTGCGCACCCGCGGCTCGCCCGGCTTGAACCGGGTGGTGTAGGTGCTCATCGGCCGGACGGACGGCGGCCGGTACGGCACGATGTTCTTCGGTAAGGAGCGGACCGGCGGGGCCGCGCCGAGCACGGCCAGCCTCGCGGACGCGCCGGGGTCCCGGGGAACGCCCAGGTAGGCGCCGAGCAGGAGCCCGGTCGTCGCCAGCGCGCCCGCGGCGAACGGCCACCACTGCCGGACGTATTCGCGCAGCTCCGACTGGCGGCGTCCCTGACACCGCCGCCTGCGGCCGGCTCGCCTCCCACCGGCCCTTCTGGCACCGGGTCTCCGCCGGCCGGGTCCGTTCCGGCCGGGCCGGGTCCGCCCCACAGATCACACCCCCCGAAGATCCCCCGAACGGGATCCTGCAACGGACCCTGCCCCGCCCCCGCCGCCGACGCCCGCGGCTTTACCCGAAGAAGACCCGAACAAGAACGAAGCCGACCCCGTCGCCGCCCCCGGGCGTCGCCGAGCCCGGGTGTCAGCGGGCGCGGGCGCCCTCGCGGAGGCGTTCGGGGTCGATCTCGCGGCCCGGGAACCTCCGCAGGTACTCGGCCTCAAGCTGGTTCATCCGCCGCGTGTGCTCCCCGTACGCCTGGTCGGCGGCGTGCCTGAGCGCGTCGAGCCTCGTCGTGTAGAGGTGGCCGAGCTCACGGAACAGGTCGTCATCGGTGAGGTCGCCGGGGTCGACTCCCAGCATGGCGCCGTCACTCGTCATGTCCGCTCCCTCCTCCGCGGGCCTCCTTGCGGCCACCCTGCGTCCTCCGTGGATCTCCGTGGGCGCCCGTCCCCTACCCGGCGTCGTCCGGCGTGAACACCGCCAGTGCCCCGGCGTGCTTGCCGAACCGGACCGCGGCGGGCAGGGACGACACCTCGCCGTCGCGCGCCAGCCGCAGATCCCCGGACCGCGACACCACCTCCAGGCCGGTCGCCCGCCAGGCCCGGTACCCGGGGATGACGTGCAGGTGCCCGGCCAGGACGGCGGCGACCGCGCGGGCGCGCGGGACGCGGCGTCCGGTCGCGATCATCCGGACGTCGAGCCGCCCGTCGTCGAGCCGGTCGCGCCACGTGGGCGCGGCGCCGCGCGAGCCGTAGACGCAGTTGCCGACGAACGCCAGCCAGACGCGGCGCTCCCGGCCGTCCACGGTCAGCGCGACCGGCTCGGAGTGCCGCAGCGTCCGGACGGCGGCGACCGCGAGCGCGGGCCACTTCCCGATCCGCCTCTCCAGCCGCTCCCGCCGGACGACCAGCTCGGTGTAGGCGCCGAGGCTCGCCGTGTTCAGGAAGAGCCGCTCTTCCTCGCCCGCCGGATCACCGGACACCGGGGTGACGTAGGACACGTCCACGCGGCCGATCCGCCCGCCCCGGTACGCCGCGATCGCCTCCGCCGCCGACTCCACGCCGATCGCCCGCGCGAAGTGATCGAACGTCCCGGTCGGGACGACGAGCAGCGGCACGCCGTGCTCCAGCGCGGCCCGCGCGCCCGCGTTGACGGTGCCGTCCCCGCCGATGACGGCGAGCACCGCGGCCCGTCCGGCGGCCTCGTCGAGCACCTTGTCGGCGTCCTCGTCCGGGCCCAGCCGGACGATCTCCGCCGCGGGCAGCTCCCGTTCGAGCAGCTCGATCGCCAGCTCCGGGCGGCCGGGCAGGATCGCGGCGGTCGCCCCGCCGGAGCCGCCCGACCCCGGGTTGACGACCGCGACCAGGCCGTTCCCGTCGCCCGCGACCAGGTCCGCCGCGTCCTCGGCCGGGGCGACGCGGGCCACCGGAGGACGGGCCGGCCAGACGAGGCGCGTCCCGAGCGCGGCGATCGCCCCGATCCCGACCCCGGCCAGGACGTCGCCCGGGTAATGGGCGCCGGTGTAGACGCGGGAGAACGCGACCGCCGCCGCCGTGACCGCCACCGGCGCCGCCACCCCGCGCGGAGCCTCCAGCGCGACCCCGGCCGCGAACGCGGCGGCCGACGCCGAATGCCCGGACGGGAAAGCGTGCGACGTCGGCAGCTTCCACCTGATCCGGATCGGCGGCACCAGATCCACCACGGGACGCTTCCGGCGGAACGCCTGCTTGCCGAGGACGTTCACCGCCGGGCTCGCCACCGCGATCGCGATCGACCCGCGCAGCGCCGCGCGGCGCAGCCGGGGCCGTCCGGTGGCGCCCAGCACGCCCGCCGTCGTGAACCACAGCACCCCGTGGTCGGCGAACCGCGACAGCCTCGGCAGGACGTACTCCAGCCCGCGCAGCCGCGCCGCCGCCACCCGGTCGAACGCCCACCGGTCCGCCCGCCCGAGCCTGCGCAGCAGGCCGTATCGTGGTTCCGGAACCGCCTGCCGACGTGGCGGTATCACGGTCCGTGACGGCACGTACCTACGCCGTGCATGGTTGACGCGCATGCCCCGGGTATCCCCCTGGACGGCGACATGATTCCGTAAAGATCTCAAATCGGGGGTCACATGCGGGCGAACGTCACGCTCGAGTCAGCGACTGCAATAGGCTTCCCGGCATGAGTCACCCGGAACGGCTCGGTTCCCCGGGTGGCGAGTCGGTCGGAACGATCGCGGAGCCTCCTCACGTGAACGAGACGCTGGCCGACTACGCCGCCCGCCACGGGCTGAGGCAGAGCGCCGCGCGCCCCCCGCTGCGCAAATACCTCCAGAGCGTGTGGGCGCGCCGGAACTTCATCTGGGCGTTCGCGTCCGCCAAGAACATCTCGATGTACACCGACTCGCGGCTGGGTCAGGTGTGGCAGCTGCTGACGCCGCTGCTGAACGCGGCGGTCTACTACCTGATCTTCGGGCTGCTGCTGGACACGAGCCGCGGCGTGCCGGACTTCATCCCGTTCCTGGTGACCGGCGTCTTCCTGTTCGGCTTCACGCAGCGGTCGGTCACCTCGGGCGCCAAGTCCGTCGGGGACAACCTGTCGCTGATCCGGGCACTGCACTTCCCGCGCGCCACGCTGCCGCTGGCGATCGCGGTCGTCGAGCTCCAGCAGCTGCTGATGGCCCTGGTCGTGCTGTTCGCGATCATCGTGGCGTTCGGCGAGCCGTGGACCTTCAACATGCTGCTGTTCGTGCCGGTGGTGTCGCTGCAGCTCATGTTCAACGTCGGCATCGGCATGGTGATGGCCAGGCTCGGCGCGTTCAACCGCGACATCACCCAGCTCCTGCCGTTCGTCATGCGCACGTGGCTCTACATGTCCGGCGTGATCTTCAGCCTGCCGTCGCTCATGGAGCCGGGCTCCAAGCTGGCCAAGTACCCCGTCCTCGGCGAGCTGCTCCAGCTCAACCCGGCGTACGTGTACGTCGAGCTCAGCCGGTACGTGCTCCTGGGCGAATACCGCGACCATGTGACGCACGACCTGAAAATGAACGAGGCGGGGCAGTTGTGGCTCTCCGCCGGCATCTGGTCTGTCGTGATGCTGGTGGGCGGGTTCATGTACTTCTACAGAGCCGAGGAGCGGTACGGCCGTGGTTGACACTGACACGAAGGTCCGCGGCGCCCTCGAGATCGACCCGAAGCGTGAGCCGATCGTCGTCGTCGACGACCTGCACATCGTGTACCGGGTGTACGGCGCGGGCGGCAAGGGCAACGCGGCGACGGCGTTCTCCCGCGTCCTGCGGCGCCAGCACCGTCCGTCGATGACGGAGGTCCACGCGATCAAGGGCCTGTCGTTCGTCGTCTACCGGGGCGAGGCCGTCGGGATCATCGGCAGCAACGGCTCCGGCAAGTCGACGCTGCTCAAGGCCATCGCCGGGCTCCTCCCGCCGCACCGCGGCGGCGTCTACACCGACGGCCAGCCGTCCCTGCTCGGCGTGAACGCGGCCCTGATGAAGGACCTCACCGGCGAGCGCAACATCGTCCTCGGCTGCCTCGCGATGGGCATGTCCCCGGCGGAGGTCAGGGACCGGTACGGGAAGATCGTCGACTTCGCCGGGCTGAAGGAGGGCTTCATCCAGTACCCCATGCGGACGTACTCGTCCGGCATGGGCGCCCGGCTCCGGTTCGCGATCGCCGCGGCCAAGACCCACGACGTGCTGCTGATCGACGAGGCTCTCGCCACCGGCGACGCCAAGTTCAGGGTCAAGAGCAAGCGCCGGGTCGAGGAGCTGCGCAACGAGGCGGGCGCGGTGTTCCTGGTCGCGCACCAGCTCGACACGGTCAAGGACATGTGCGACCGGGTCATCTGGATCGAAGAGGGCCGGATGCGCATGGACGGCGACCCCGAAGAGGTCGTCGCCGCCTACACCGAGGCCACCGGCAAGTAGAGCGGCCCGTGTGACTGGAGAGGTCACAGTGACGCGGAGTTACCGGATCGTCTCTGGATGAGACGGCCTCGCCGATCTACCTTCAAGGGAGACCCACGGCGACGGAGGCTCCCATGGCCGACCGGTTCAGCAGACGAGGCTTCCTATCCTCCACGGCTCTCGCGGCTGGTGCGTACGGTGTCCTGGCGGGGTGCGCCAGCGAGACCAGCGGCCCGCAGGCGAAGAACTCCGGGAACGCTCCGAAGGAGGTGTTCACCTCCCCGGCGAAGAAGCTGAGCGGCTCCCTCAGCATCCTGATGTGGAGCCACTTCGTGCCCCGGCACGACAAGTGGTTCGACAAGTTCGTCGCCGACTGGGGCAAGAAGGTCGGCGTGGACGTCCGGGTCGACCACATCAACACGGTGGACGTCCCGCGCCGCGCGGCGTCCGAGATCCAGGCGGGACGCGGCCACGACCTCATCCAGCACATCGCGCCGTTCTCGCAGTACGAGCCGTCCGTCCTGGACCTGTCCGACCTCGTCCAGGAGGCGAACCGGCGGTGGGGGCAGCAGCTGGAGCTGTGCCGCAAGTCGAGCTACAACCCCAACACCAAGCGGTTCTACTGCTACTGCCCCGGCTGGTCGCCCGACCCCGGCGACTTCCGCAAGTCGATGTGGGAGAAGGCCGGGATGCCGAACGGCCCGGTGACGTGGGACGACCTGCTCCGCGGCGCCACCGAGATCAAGAAGCAGACCGGCGTGCCGTGCGGGATCGGGCTGTCCCCGGAGACCGACTCGAACATGGCGGCGCGGGCGCTGCTGTGGTCGTTCGGCGGCTCCGTCCAGGACGAGAACGAGCGGGTCGTCCTCAATTCCGACGCGACCGTCGCGGCCGTGGAGTACATGGCGCGGCTGTTCAAGGACGCGGAGACCAGCGAGGTGTTCTCGTGGACGCCGGCGTCCAACAACCAGGCCCTCATCGCGGGCAAGTCGTCGTACATCCTGAACTCGATCTCGGCGTGGCGCACCGCGATGGGCACCAACCGGGAGATCGGCGACGACATCTTCTTCGTGCCGGCGCTGCGCGGGCCGAAGGCGGCGCTGGCGGCGCAGCACGTCATCCAGCAGTGGATCGTCCCGAAGTACGCGGGGAATCCGGACGCGGCGAAGGAGTTCCTGCTGCACTACACGGCGAACTTCCCGGCCGTGACGTTCCATTCCGAGCTGTACGACCTGCCGGGGTGGCCGTCGCTCGTCCCGCAGCTGCACGGCTGGCTGGACAACGACCCGTGGGGCGCGAAGCCCGCGAACAAGCTGAGCCTGCTGAAGACGGCGACGTCGTGGAGCGCGAACATCGGCTATCCGGGCCCGTCCAACCCGGCGATCGGCGAGATCTTCAACACCAACGTGCTGCCGACGATGTTCGGCCGCGCCGCCCGCGGCCAGACGTCCCCGCGGCAGGCGGTCGCGGACGCCGAGGGACGCGCCAACGCGATCTTCAAGAACTGGCGCTCCCGCGGTCTCGTCGGCGGCTGAGGCGCGCCTATGAACACCGTAGAGGTGAAGGGGCTGGTCAAGACCTTCGACGGGCACGTCAGGGCCCGGCGGCGGGGGCGGTCCGACCAAGTCCGGGCGCTGGACGGCGTCGATCTGGCGGCCGAGCCCGGGGAGTACCTGGTGCTGCTCGGGCCGTCCGGGTGCGGGAAGACGACGCTGCTGCGCACGATCGCGGGCCTGGAGCAGCCGACCGAGGGCGAGGTGCTGATCGGCGGGAACGTCGTGAACGGGCTCCCGCCGCGGGTCCGGCAGATCGCGATGGTGTTCCAGTCGTACGCGCTGTACCCGCACAAGACGGTGATGGACAACATCGTCTTCCCGCTCCGCGCGGAGGGCATGCCCAAGGACGAGCGCGACCGCAAGGCGAAGTGGGCCGCGGAGCTGCTGGAGATCCAGCCGCTGCTGCGCCGCAAGCCGCGCCAGCTTTCGGGCGGTGAGCGGCAGCGGGTGGCGCTGGCGCGTGCGCTCGTCCGCGACCCGGCCGTGTTCCTGCTGGACGAGCCGCTCTCCAACCTCGACGCGAAGATGCGCGCGACAGCCCGCGACGAGCTGAAACGCTTCCAGGAGCGCGTCGGCACCACCACGATCTACGTCACGCACGACCAGGC
The DNA here is from genome assembly GCF_044326405.1 of Actinomadura sp. 1N219. Lineage (NCBI taxonomy): Bacteria > Bacillati > Actinomycetota > Actinomycetes > Streptosporangiales > Thermomonosporaceae > Actinomadura > Actinomadura sp. 1N219. The sequence goes on from NZ_JBIRAY010000019.1 coordinate 33,465, forward strand.
GGAGGCGATGGGGCTCGGTGACCGGATCGCGGTGCTGGAGCACGGCCGCGTCCGGCAGGTCGGGACGCCGCAGGAGGTGTACGACGACCCGGCCGACACGTTCGTTGCGACGTTCATCGGATCGCCGCCGATGAACCTGGTCAGGCGGGACGGGCGGCTGGTGGGGTTCCGTCCGGAGCATCTGCTGCCGGTGGAGAACGTCCGGGCGGACGCGCGGGTGACGATGCCGTTCCAGGTGGAGCGGATGGAGTACCTGTCGGGCGACCGGCACGTGTACGGGACGGTGACCGGCATCGGCGAGGAGACCCGCGTCATCGCGCGGCTGCCCGCGACCGTGGGCACGCCGCTGGAGGCCGGGGAGACGCGCGAGTTCGCCGTCCCGTCCGAGCGGCTGCGGTTCTTCGACGCGGACGAGGGGAGACGCGCGGCGCCCGTGCCGATCGGGGAATCGCCGTGACGACCGACCTCAAGCCGGCCGCCGCGGTGAAGGAGTCCAAGCGGGCGCCGCGGGCCGGGCTCGCCGACCGGGACGGGTTCCTCGCGTGGGTGATGCTGCTGCCGTCGGTGGTCTACATCATCGCGCTGGTCGGCGTCCCGTTCCTGCTGGCCATCGCGTTCGCGTTCTCCGACGTCACCACCGGCGACCCGTCGTTCGACTTCGTCGGGTTCGGCAACTTCTCCGAGGTGTTCGACGACGGCGTGTTCTGGCGGTCGCTGCGCAACACGCTGTTCTTCACGCTGGTCAGCATGGTGCTGATCGTGGTGTTCGGGAAGATCCTCGCGAACATCCTGGTCGCGGACTTCCACGGCAAGTGGTTCGTCCGGTTCCTGGTGCTGCTGCCGTGGACGACGCCGGTGGCGCTGTCGACGGTGTCGTGGCTGTGGTTCCTGGACTCGATCTTCTCGCCGGTCGACTGGGTGCTCCGCAACCTCGGGCTGATCGACGCTAACGTCGTGTGGCTGGGCCGTCCCGGCACGGCGATGGCGTCGGTGATCATGGTGCAGGTGTGGCGGCTGACGCCGCTGGCCGCCGTGATCGTGATGGCCGGGCTGGTCGCGATCCCCCGCGACATCGACGAGGCGGCGCGGATCGACGGCGCCGGGTTCTGGCGGCGGATGTTCGAGGTGACGATCCCGCTGACGCTCCCGGTGATCGCGGTCGCCGGGCTGTTCGGCGCGATCATGACGTTCACGGACATGACCGTCCCGTACGTGCTGACGCGCGGCGGCCCGACGCACTCGACGGACGTGCTGGCGTCGTGGGCGTACTTCCGCGGCATCGAGGGCGGGGACGTCGGGCAGGGCGCGGCGATCGCGCTGTTCCTGTTCCCGCTGCTGTTCGCGGGCGCGATAGCGATCCTGCGCGCCGTCCGACGGCTGGAGGCCCGATGAGCACCGCGGCACACGTCGAAGGGCTCCGGAAGCGGTATGCGCGGCGGCATGTGGCGGCGCGGTGCGGGGTGTACGGGGCGGCGGTCCTGGCGGCGCTGGTGTGCGCGATGCCGTTCCTGTGGAGCGTGATCAGCGCGTTCAAGCAGAACCAGGACCTGTACAACCCCGAGAGCAACCCGTTCTTCTACAACAAGCCCGCGACGCCCGACCATGTGACGTTCCTGTTCACCGACACGCCGTTCCTGACGTTCGTGGCGAACACGCTGATCGTCGGCGCGGCGGTGGTGGCGATCACGCTGGCGCTGTCGATCCCGGCGGCGTACTCGCTCGCGCGGCTGGACCGTCCGTGGGGCACCCCGATGGGCATCGCGATCTTCATGGTGTACCTGGTGCCGCCGTCGCTGCTGTTCCTGTCGCTGACCCGCGTCGTGGTGTGGCTGCGCCTGGAGGACACGCTCTGGTCGATGATCGTCGTGTATCCGACGATCACGGTGCCGGTGTCGGTGTGGCTGCTGATCGGGTTCCTGAAGGCCGTCCCGAAGGACGTCGAGGAGCAGGCCATGGTGGACGGCCACAGCCGCCTGGGCGCGTTCCTGCGGGCCGTCCTGCCGCTGGTGTTCCCGGGGATCGTCGCGGTCGTCGTGTTCAGCTTCACGCTCACGGCCAGCGAGTTCGTCTACGCGCTGGCGTTCGTGTCGGCGAGCCCGGAGATGGTGGTCAGCACCGGCGTCCCGACGCAGCTGATCCGCGGGGACGTGTTCTTCTGGCAGTCGCTGCAGGCGTCCACGGTGATCACGGCGGTGCCGATCGCGTTCCTGTTCAACCTGTTCCTGGACCGTTTCGTCACCGGGTTCACGATGGGGGCCGTCAAGACCTGACGTGCGGCCCCTGGACGCGCGTCCCCTGACGGAGGCGGCCCCTGATAGAGATGGAGGAGCACAGCCGATCCCCGTTTCTAGGAGGGCCGCCATGGCCGGCAAGCCGCCGCTTCCCCACGAGTTCCTGCCCGAAGTCCCGTCGTTCACCGTGACCAGCGACGACGTCGCCGACGGCGAGCGCCTCGCGGACAAGCACGTGTTCAGCGGGCTCGGCGGCGGCAACGAGTCCCCGCACCTGAGCTGGTCCGGGTTCCCCGCCGAGACCAAGAGCTTCGCGGTGACCTGCTACGACCCGGACGCGCCGACCGGCAGCGGCTTCTGGCACTGGTCGCTGTTCGACATCCCGGCGGACGTGACCGAGCTGCCCACCGGCGCGGGCGCCGAGGACGCCAAGATCGGCGTCCAGGCGCGCAACGACTACGGGGTGCGGGCGTTCGGCGGCGCGGCCCCGCCGCCCGGCGACCCGCACCGCTACGTGTTCACCGTCCACGCGCTGGACGTCGAGTCGCTCGGCATCGGCCCCGACACGCCCCCGGCCGCGGTGGGCTTCAACCTCACCGCCCACACCCTGGCCCGCGCCTCGATCATCCCCGAGTACGGGACCTGACAGGCGCCCCGAACTCCTCCCCGGTCGGGACGATCATCGGGGTGCCGGTGACCGGGTCGGGCGCGACGACGCACGGCAGGTCGAACACCTCCTTGATCAGGGCGGCGTCGACGATGTCGGCGGGCGCGCCCTCGGCGACGATCCGCCCGTCCCGCATGGCGACGAGGTGGTCGGCGAACCGGCACGCCTGGTTGATGTCGTGCAGCACCGCGATGATCGTCCGGCCCTCGTCGCGGAGCCGGGCCAGCAGCGCGAGCAGCTGGTACTGGTGCGTGATGTCGAGGAACGTGGTGGGCTCGTCCAGCAGCAGGTAGGACGTCTCCTGGGCGAGGACCATCGCGACCCACGCCCGCTGCCGCTGCCCGCCGGACAGGCTCTCCACCGGCCGTTCGGCGAGGTCGGTGACGCCGGCCGCCTCCATCGCCGCGGTCACGGCCCGCTCGTCCTCGCGCGACCAGGTCGACAGCAGCGTCTGGTGCGGGTACCGGCCCCGCGCGACGAGTTGCCGCACCACGATGTTCTCCGGCGCGACGAGGCCCTGCGGCAGGAACCCGATCTCGCGGGCGATGGCCTTCGGCCGGTAGTCGCGGACGTCCCGCCCGTCGAACTCGACATGCCCGGACGACGGCGCCAGCAGCCGGGCGAACGAGCGCAGCAGCGTCGACTTGCCGCACGCGTTGGCGCCGACGACGGCGGTGAACGCGCCGTCCGGGACGTCGACGGTCAGGTTCGCCGACACGACCCGGTCGCCGTAGGCGAGGGTGACGTCGGCGGCGGTCAGGCGACCGGCGGGGGTCGGGCGTCCGTTCACGGCTGTCTCATCTCCGTCTCATCTCCATGATCAGGAGCCAGCAGAGGTAGGCGCCGCCGATGACCGTCGTGACGACCCCCACGGGCAGTTGGACGGGGGCCACGACCGTCTGGGCGGCGAGGTCGGCGGCGAGGAGCAGCAGCGCCCCGGTCAGCGCGGCGGGCAGCGCGGGCGTCCCGGCGGCGCCCGCGACCCGGCGGCCGATCTGCGGCGCGGCGAGCGCGACGAACACGATCGGCCCGGTCGCGGACGTGACGGTCGCGGTGAGGCCCACGCCCGCCAGGATGATCAGCAGCCGGTACCGGTTCAGCGCCACCCCCGACGCGGCGGCGACGTCGTCCCCGAGCGCGGCCTGCCCCGTGGTCCGGGACAGGACTGCCGCCAGCAGCGCCAGCGCCGCGATGATCAGGAACGGTAGGCGGACCTCGTCCCAGTCCAGGCCGTTCAGGGAGCCGGCGCTCCACGCGGTCGCGGCCGTCGCCACCTCCAGTTGGGCGAGGAGCACGATCCACGAGTTGAGCGCGGTCAGCATGGCGTTCACCGCGATCCCGATGACGACGAGCCGCAGGCCGCTGAGCCCGGACCGCAGCGACAGCGCGTAGACGGCGGCGGCCGAGGCGAGCCCGCCCGCCAGCGAACCGGCGGCGAGCCCCGCCGCCGTCCCGCCGAACACGGTGATCGCGATCAGCACGCCGGTGTAGGCGCCGGCGTCCAGGCCGATCACGTCCGGGCTGCCGAGCGCGTTGCGGGTCACGTTCTGGAAGATCGCCCCGGCGGTGCCGAGGGCCGCGCCGAAGACCAGCGCCCCGGCCACCCGGGGCAGCCGCCACTCCTGGACGACCAGCGCCGCGTCCCCGTACCCCGCGAGCCCGGCGAAGACCTCGCCGGGCGGGTCCCAGGAGTCCCCGCGGCACAGCGCGACGAAGGCCAGCGCCAGCGTGACGCCCGCCAGCGCGATCGACGTCAGCGCGGTCCGCCGCTCGATCAGCGCGGACACCCGTCCCGCGCGTATCACCAGCACGCTCATGTCTCGACCGCCCCGTACCGGCGGACCACCCAGATCAGCGCCGGTCCGCCGAGGAACGCGGTGACGACCGCGACCGGCACCTCGCCCGTCGGCAGCAGCACCCGCGACCCGATGTCGGACACGAGCAGCAGGATGGGGCCGAGCAGCATCGTGTACGCCATCAGCCACGGGACCGACCCGCGGGCGGCCCGCCGCGCCAGGTGCGGGACGATCAGCCCGACGAACACGATCGGCCCCGCGATCGCGGTGGCGGCGCCGGCGAGGACGGTGACGAGCGCGAGCACCGCCACCCTGATCCGCGCGACGCGCGCGCCGAGCGCGTGCGCGACGTCCTCGCCGAGCGCGAGACCCGCGAGGGGCCGGGTGACCAGCATCGCGCCCGCGAGGGCGAGGACGATCGCCAGCAGCGCCACACCGAACGGCGTCTGCTCACGTCCGGCGAGCGATCCGACCGACCAGAACCGGTACCGGTCCAGCACGTCGGGGTACACGATGCGCAGCCCGAGGGATATCCCGGTCAGCACGAAGGTGAAGGCGACTCCGGCGAGGACGAGCCGCAGCGGCACGGCCCGTCCGATGCCGTACACGATGAGCGACGCGACCACCGCCCCCGCCAGCGCGAGCCCCAGCCGCCCCGCCTGCGACCCGCTGATCCCGAGCACGGTCCCGCCGGTGATCGCGAGCCCGGCGCCCGCGGTCACCCCGAGGATGCCGGGCTCGGCGAGCGGGTTGCGGGTCAGCGTCTGGACGAGGGTCCCCGCGGTGCCGAGCGCGGCGCCCACGCAGACGGCGAGGACCGTCCGCGGCAGCCGGACGTCGCGGACGATCACCTGCTCGTCCGTCCCCGCGTAGTCGGTCAGGGCCCGCCAGATCTCGTGCGGCGGAGCGTTCCCCGCCCCGACGGCCAGGCTCAGGCCCGCGAGCACGGCCAGGAGCAGGACGGCCCCCAGCAGGACCGCCACCCGCCGCGCGGGCTCAGTCGTCTTCCTCAAGCCCGGCCACTCCGAGTTTCCAGTAGCCCGTGAAGAGCGCGTCCATCCCGGGCAGGTCGCGCACCCAGGCGCGCAGCGGCCTGATCGCGCCCGTCTCCCCGGCGGCGAACAGGAACGTCCGCCCGCCGGGAAGGCCGAGCGACCGCACCGTGTCGGCCAGCGACGACTCCCGTCCGTCGCGGACGAGCCAGGTGACCTCCACCCCGTCTCGGGCGGCGAGGGGGTAGGCGTGGTCGGCGGCGTCGGCGGTCTCGATCACCAGCCGGGCGGACACGTCCGGCGGGGACTCCTCCAGCCACCGAGCGGCGGCGGGCAGCGCGGTGGCATCAACGGCGAACACATAGTGGCCGTAGTTGTGCGGAAACGCCTTGGCGCCAGGCGGCCCCGCGACCGCTACATCCATCCCCACCTTGACGTCAGCCGCCCACTCCGCGGCCAGCCCACCCGGGTGCAGGACGAAGTCCATGTCGAGTTCGCCCGCGTCCGCGTCGTAACGCCGAATGGTGTACCGGCGGCTGGGCGGCGAGGGCTTGGGCCAGTCCAGATCCAGGTCGTGGGTGGGCACGGGAAGCCGCAGCGCGCCGTCCGCGTCCGGAAAGACGAGCTTGATGTGGTCGTCGGCCTGGTAGCTGTGGAACCCCGCCAGCTCCGGCCCGCCGAACGTCAGCCGCAGCATGTTGGGCGTGATCTGCTCCCGGCGAAGCACCTGAAGCGTCCGGATGCCGATCGGATACCCGATGCGGCGAACTTCGGTGCCGTTCCGGTGATGCTCCAGCACACGCCCGCGCGGGTCGTGGCGTTCCATATGCGCGCTCACTTCTCCAGCAGCGGCGCGAGCGCCTTGTCGATCTCGTCCAGGGCCCGCGTCGCCGACTCGTACGTCGCCGCCTCGGTGTAGCGGAGCCCGAAGGTCTGCCCGTCCTTGACCGCGGGCAGGTTCTTCCACAACTTCGAACCGAGGACGTACCGCACCGATTCGCCCTGCTGGCCGTCGGGCTCCAGCGTGTAGGTGATCGCCGCGGCCTCGCCGAGACTCTGCGGCAGCTCCTCGATGGACGAGGTCTCGCTGACGTCCTTCGAGCCGCCGCCCTTCTTCTTGACCTGGCCGTAGTAGGTCACGCCGATGTCCTGGGCGATGTTGGTCCCCCACGACCCGGCGAACTCGCGCATGAACGTCCCGGCCGAGACGTCGCCGTACTCGCCGACGTGCCCGAACTTCACCCCGGCGACGGCGTCCTTGTACTTGGCCTTGAGCGCCGCGGCCTTCTTCTCGTACGCGGACTTCGACTCCGCGAGCCGCCCCGCCTGGCCCGCGGCGTCGGCCTGCCGCTGCGACAGCTCACGCCACGCGGACGGCACGGTCGGCCCGATGGCCACGACCGGCGCGATGGATTCGAGGCGCTTCAGGTCCAGGTCGCCGAGGACGGGCTTCGGCACGCCGATCACGATGAGGTCCGGCTTGACCTTGGCGATGGCCTCGTAGTTGGTCGAGGCGGCCGTCTCATCGGCGATCTTGGTCAGCCCGTCGTACCTCGTGCGGTCCTCCGGGGTCATCATCGCCAGGCCGCGCTTCCAGGACGAGATCCCGACCAGCTTCGCGTCCGCCTCGATGAGGACCGGCACCGCGTACCCGGTCGCGACGACCCGCTTCGGCGCGACGGGGATCGTGACCTTGCCGTTGTCGGCCTCGAAGGCCCGTGTCGCGGCGTCGCCGCCGGACGCGGAGTCCGAGCCGGACCCGCAGGCGGTCGCGAGGACGAGCGCGGCGGCCACCGCGCCGGCGAGCCTCAAGGGCTTACGAGAGTGCATGGTCGCGTTCCTAGTTCCAGGGGGAGGTTCGGGGGTCGGCACCCCCACTGACATGGCCCGATGCCTGGTTAGGTTAGCCTTACTTACGCCGCGCCCATATCGCTGGGAGGACATCCTGTGCCGGTCACACGTCAGCTCGGTAACGACCCCGAGTCCTGCGAGGAGTACGCCTACGGCCTCGGCGCGCCGGACGGGATCCTCCTGCTCAAGTACCGCTCGTCGGGCGGCCTCACGTTCGGCGACAGCCGCGACGACTTCCTGCACCAGCTCTACTGGTCCCCGGACGGCGTCCTCGCGACGCTGCACGGCTCGTCCATCCGGTTCACCGGCCCCGGCGAGGCGTTCTGGGTGCGGCGCGCGGTGAGCCACGAGGTGCGCGCGGGCGACCGCCAGACCGTCTACCGCATCTGCCTCCGCGAGGTCCCACCCGCCCTGGACGCCCTCCGCGCAGGCCCGGCGACGATCGACGACGAGGCCGCGCGGCTCATCGAGACCATCGCCCGCCGCACCTGCGACGAGCCGACCGCCCTAGCCGCCCGCCGCCGCATCCTGACCGGCCTAGCCGCGCCGCACACCGTCCCGCCGTCCCCGGACGTCCACGGCACCGGCTTCGCGCTGACCGTCGCCCGCGCCCTCTCCCACGACCCCGCCGACCCGACCCGCCTCGACGAATGGGCGGAGCACCTGCGCGTCAGCGTCAAGACCCTGCAGCGCGACTTCGTCCGCGAGTTCGGCATGCCCTACACCCAATGGCGCACCCGCCTACGCCTGAGCGCCGCCCGCGTCCTCCTGAACTCCCACCCGGTGACCAAGGTCGCCCACCAGGTCGGCTACGCGAGCCCGTCCGCCTTCATCACGGCGTTCACCAAGGAGTACGGCCACACCCCCGGCGCGACGATCACCCGCTCACACCCGCCAGCTCGCTCGCGACGGCGTCCAGGGTCGCGCTGACGTCGCAAGCGGGCCGGATGGGACGCCCGTCGGCCGCCCAGCAGAACCACCACTGACCGTCGCGGAAGTCGCACCCGATCTCGACCGTCCGCCGCGGCCCGCCGTACCGCACCACGCTCACCCAGGTCACCCCGCGCCGCTCGATCAACCCGCCCGCCAGCTCCGGGTGCGTTCGCACGCCCTCGTCCAGCTCGGACAGGTGCATCCGCCGGTCGTTGCGCGGCGGCGGGACGTCCAAGGTCGCCGCGTGCCGTCCCTTGTCGAAATTCACTGCATTCACCTCACTAATGTCAGGTCGTCTTTGCCGGTGAAGGGGCGCGGCGGGGCACCCGGGGGACGGATGTGCACCGCCGCGCCGCCTCCACCTCCCCCCTCCGGGACCGCGCCGCTATCGGCGGCGATCCCGCACCCGGCGACCAGCGCGGAGCCTGGAGTTTCTTCCGCGCGTCACCGGACCCACGCCCGCTTGCACTCGGCGCGCTCGGCCTCCTTCACCAGCGCGGCACGCAGCGCCTCCGGCGTGGGGCACATGACGGTCGGATCAACCCCGGCCGCCGGGTCATGCAAGGTCGCCACCCACTCCCCCAGCAACCCATCCGCCCGAACCGCCCGAAATATCCGATGCCCGATAAATTCCGCGCGAAGTCGCGCAAGTGCCAGATCTTCGGGATGTGTGCGCATGTCCATGACATTGCCTCTTCGTCTTGTCATTTCCTGAGACAAGACTTGCGCCATCGAGCTAGTTTGTCGCGTGTCGATAAAACATCCGACACACCGGAGCGTGATCCGTGGCCCCCATCGCGTCACTGAACGCAGATGCGTCGTTCAAGCACTGGATAGCGTCTGACCTGCGCTTCTGGCGCGAGCGAGAGGGGCTGTCCCTTGCGCAAATGGGCCAGGTCATGGGAGCGAGTCGCCACACTGTGTCGAACATCGAGCACGCGCGTGACGGCTGGAACATGAATGAGGACCACGCCGACCGACTTGATCGCCACCTGAACCTCAACGGCCATTTCGCTCGGCTTGTCCGCTATGCGCGCACTGCCCACGACCCGGACTGGTTCGCCGAATACGCCAAATACGAGGCCAAGGCGCTACAGATCCGCCTATACCGGCTCTCCTTCATACCTGGTCTCTTTCAGACACCGGAGTACGCCCGCGCCCTGATCAGGGGTGCACGTGCGATCGAGGACATCGAAACGGCCGTCCAAGATCGAATGAATCGGCGGGAGGTGCTCGCGCAGAAGAACCCGCCGCTCGTGTGGGTGATCCTCGACGAGAGCGCGCTGTTCCGTCCGATCGGAGGGCCGGACGTGATGCGGGAGCAACTCGCACTGCTACGTGAAGCCGCCATCATGCGAACCGTGACGATCCAGATCGTTCCGCAGTCCAGCGGCTACTACATGGGACTGGACGGCTCGTTCAACAGCCTGACCATGCAGGCGGGCGATCTGGTGTTCGTCGAGGCGCCGAACGGTGGCAGACTTGTACAAAACGCCCCAGAGGTCCGGGATTTCGGGACACGTTGGGCGCGGATATGTGCAAGCGCCCTCCCGTGGGATGCTTCGCGCGACCTTATGACACAAGCGATGGAGCGGTTCGCATGATCACCTGGCGCAAGTCCAGCCACAGCGGCGGCGGCAATGTGGGTGGCCAAGACTGCGTAGAAGTTGCCGACCTCACCCCGGACCTGCCGACCACGCAGTGGCTCAAAAGCAGTCACAGCGGCGGTGGTGGCGCAGGCGGCCAAGACTGCGTCGAGGTCGCTGACCTCACCCCGGTGATCGCCGTCCGGGATTCCAAGGACCCGGACGGTACCAAGCTGGCCCTCGACGCCACCGCCTGGCGCGCTCTCGCCCACCAGATCAAGAACGGCCACCACGACCTGGCCTGACCCATCCCCCGCACCAACAAGCCCTCGACCTGCCACAGGTCGAGGGCTTGCGACGTTGCGCGGGCCCGTCTATTCGGTTCGTCGCGGCCCGGGGGGCGCAGGGCACAGCGCTATGGCCAAAAGGGTGCGCGGTCATGCCAAGGGTGGTGTTTCGGAAGCTCGCCGGATCCCGTCAGCGGCGCGCCTTCGCCCATGCGGAACAGGGTGAGTTGGACGTTGCACCCGCCCGCCCATCGGTTTAGGAGCGGGAATGGCTAGGCGGCTTGGGCGAGTTCGGTGGGTTGGGTGGGTTGGGTGGGTGGGGCGTTGGCGTCCGGTGGCGGGAGAACGCGGTAGATGTGTCGTCCGGTGGTGTCGCGGACGATGCGTATCTGTTCGGCGTTGGTGTGTTTGAAGCGGTTGTGCCATCCGCAGCACAGGGCGAGTTGGTCGATGTCGGTGGGGGACCCGAGGGCCCAGCCGGTGACGTGGTCGACCTCGCACAGGGTGCCGGGTACCTCGCATCCCCGTACCGCGCATGTCGGGTAGAGGGTTTCGAGGACTTGGCGTTGGCCGGGGGTGGCGAACCGTGCCCGGTGCCCGAGGTAGAGCGGCACATGGCCGCGTCCCAGTAGGAGCGGTGAGACTCCCGCGTTGAGGGCGATGCGGCGGGCCTGCTCGGCGGGGATGGGGGTGCCGTCGGTGAGGCGGGCGGGGGTGGTGCCGCCGGTGAGGGTGTCCAGGTCGCAGATGACGGTGACTTTGGTGGCGCGGTGCCCGCCCGCCAGGACGCTGGTGAGGGCGGCGGCGGTGCGCTCTGGCAGGTCGCGGCGGTCGTCGGGTCCGGCGGGTTTGGCCAGTGGGGCCAGGGTGCCGTCCCAGATGGCGGTGTCTTCGGCGTTGAGCCAGCCTTTGATGTAGCGGCCGCCGTCCAGGGAGCGGGTGGAGGTGATCCACGAGCTCTGGTAGCCGCGTTGGGTGTCCTGGTCGGGGGTTTCGGTGTCGTCGCGTTCGGCGATGACGTCTCGGATGCGGCGGCCGAACGAGGCGACCTTCCCGGCGGAGAAGCCCTGGTCGACCATGTCGAGCAGCACCTTCTCAGCGGCTGCGCAATCCTCGTCGTCCAAGCGGGCGACGGCATCGGCCACGGTGGAGGCATGACCGTGACTCAGTTCGCCGGTGGCCAGGAGTTCGGCGACGCGGGGCAGCCGGTGCCGTTGCCGGGCCAGGGTGATGCGTTCCTTGGCGCGGGACTCGCGCATGCCCAGGCGGGACCGCAGCCACGCTTGGGTGGACGGCAGGCCCCAGCGGCGCATTTCACCGGAGGCGTCCACTCGGCCGATCAGTTCGGCCAGTGCGCTTTCCTGCTGATCGGAGGCCGCTGCGAGAGTTTCGGCGAGTTCCATGCATGCTGCGGGTGATTCGGGTGCGTCGCGTCCGGCGAGTTCGTGTGTGATCGCGGCGATGGCGTTCACCAATTCCATGGTGGACGCCGCTCCGAGATCAACTTCAATCGAACTCATATTCGAATGATATCAGGGGCGGTCTTCTATTCGTGGCCGACTGGGGTTGGACTTTTATCACCGGTTGGTTAGCCTGCCCCTCTTTTGTTGGATCTTCGAATTCAGGGAACTGGACAAGTGGGGTGGCAGCGTCGGGCGGGGGGCAGGCGGAGCCTGCCCGACGTAAGCTGCTCCCAGGGGCCGCAGAGGCTCCGAAGTCAAGGGTGGACGAAGTCCATCGCGTAGCGACGCGAAGCGCCCTTGACTTTGGAGGGGGCGGCCCCGTACGCAGCGCCACCCCACCCGAACCCTAGAACATAAAAGCCTCAAAACTCGAAAATCGAACACTCGACCATAAATCTCGGACCTTAGAACCTCCTGCGCCAAGGCAACCCGACACCCGGCACCCCCAGCACCCCGGCACCCCGACACCGGGCACCCCCAGCACCCCGGCACCCCCGACACCCCGACACCCGGCTACGAGCCCGTCCGCTCCACGGCATTCGCAAGGAGTAAGGGCACGCGCCCGCGCGCCGCGCCGTCAGGACGTGCCGACGAGCATGTCCCCGACCGCGGTGCGGCGGTAGAGGACCGATCGGCCGCTGCGTTCCCGCGTGACCAGGCCGGACGCGTACAGCACCGCGAGGTGGTCGCCGATCCCGCCGATGCTCATCCGGAGCCGGGCGCTCAGCCAGGTCGTCGTGGCCGGTTCGGCGAGCAGCCGCAGAAGGTCGGCGCGGGTGCGGCCGAGCAGCTTCGCGAGGGCGTCCGGCCCCGCCTCCGGCGAGCGCGGCGCGCGGCCCTCCCAGAGCGCCGCCACTCCCCTGGCCCGGTACATCAGCGTGTACGGCCAGTTCTGCTCGACCGCGAGGCCGAGTTCCGAGAAGACCACGGGCACGAACATCAGTCCGGCACCGCCCAGCCGGCGGGTGGCGTCGCCGCCGCCGAGGATGTCCACCTCGATCACGCCGTCGCGCCAGCGCACCTGGCGGGTCAGGCCGTCCAGCGCCTCCGCCCAGCCGTAGGCGGCGAGGCGTCCGGCGCGGTGCACGATGTCGCGCTCCACGATCGACCGCAGCACCGGCCAGTCCGGCTCCAGCAGGGCGTGCCAGGCGGTCTCCAGGGCGGTGGCGAGGCGCTCGACCATGTCCGGCGCGTCCAGAACGTCCCGGACGACGGCGTCCGGGGCCGGGAGGCCGACGAGGTTGCGGGCGATCTCTTCGCGCGCCTGGTCGAGCGGGGTCGCCCGCATCGTGGCGAGCTGCTCGGCGATCGTGAGGTTCGGCCGGGCGGGCGGCGGGCTGATGAAGTCGGCCATGTAGCCCGCGCGGCGGCGCAGGAATGTCAGCGTCCGGATGGCCGGGTCACCGGAAATGGGCAGGTAGCGGGGCCGTGCCCGCTCCACCCACGGGCCCAGCGGACCGGCGGGAACGCGGCCCGCCGCAAGGCCGAGCGCGTTCAGGGTCTCCAGCAGCGGCGCGATGCCGAAGCGGCTGGCCGCCAGGTCGGCCTGGTCCACCTCGATCCGGTACATGTTTCGCTCCTCCCCGAAACATTGTCCGGTGCCGGGAGCGCGGACGCACAGTTGCGGTCATGAGCGCTCCCCCCGTGGCGTCCGCGCGGTATCGCGACATCTTCGGCGTGCCCGAGTTCCGGGTGCTGTTCGCGCTGCAGACGCTGCAGGCCGGGGGCGAGTCGATCCGGATCATCGCGCTGGCGGTGCTGACCTTCAAGGAGACGGGCTCGTCGTTCGCGTCGGCCGTCGTGTTCGGCGCCGGCATGCTGCCGTACGTGGTCGGCGGCGCGTTTCTGCTGTCGCTCGCCGACCGCGTCCCGGGCCGCCGGCTTCTGACGGCGTTCCATCTGTTGCGGTTCGCGGTCATCGCCGTGTTCGCGCTGGACGCCGTGCCCCTGCCGGTGACGATCTTGCTGCTCGTGGTGGTCGGGCTGTTCGCGCCGGTCGGGTCGGCGGCCGTGCAGGGCAGGCTGCCTGCTCTGCTGCCCGGCGACCAGTACGTGCTGGGACGGTCACTGTTCACGATGACGGCGGCGGGCTCGCAGGTCGCGGGCCAGGGCGTCGGGGGGCTGCTGCTGTCGGTGCTGACGCCGTCCGGGACGCTCTGGCTGGCCGCGGGGACCGCCGGGCTGGCGGCCCTGATCGCCCATCTGGGCCTGCCGGACACGGTCATGAAGCGGCGCGGGGCGTCCGGGACGTTGCGGGAGACGTGGCGGATGAACCGCGTCCTGCTGGGCGGACGGACGACGCGCGGCCTGCTGCTCGCCGTCTGGCTCCCGATCGCCATGTCGGTGGGGGCGGAGGGCGTGCTCGTCCCCTATGCGACCGGCCTCGGGCACGCGGGGTCGGCGGGGCTGATCCTCGCCGCAGCGGCGATCGGGATGGGGTTGGGCAACTTTGTGGTGGGCCGGCTGGTGCCGTCCGGGCTGCGGCCTCGGCTGACGTTGCCGCTCGCGTTGCTGACCGGCGCCCCGCTGCTGCTCTTCGCGTTCGGTCCCGGAGTCGTCGCGGCGTGCCTGCTGATGATGGCGACCACCTGCGGGCTGAGCTACGAGCTGACCGTCCAGCGGCGGTTGGCGGACGCCGTCCCGGAGGAGATTCAGGGGCAGACGATGGGGCTCGCGAACACCGGGCTCATGACCGGCCAGGCCCTCGGGATCGCGGCGGCGGGGGCGCTCGCCGAGTTCGTCGCGCCGGGACGGGTCATCGCGATCTGCGGTGCTTCGGCCATCGCCGTCAGCCTGGCTCTGTACCGGCATCTGCGCTGAACGGCGTGCCCGAACCGTCGTCCGGGCACGCCGCCGGCGTCACTTCTCCCAGGGGAAACGGTCGGCGAAGGCCGGTTTGAGGTCGTCCAGCCAGACCGCGTTGGGGTCGTACTGCGCGAAGAACGGCTTGCCGACGAGGTCGGAGTCGCGGCACTGGATGAAGTGGAGCGCGAAAGCCTTCTCGCCGTTGATGTCGACGACGCCGTCCACGCAGACCTTGCCCGGCGTGGCCGACATGGACGGCCCCCGGACGGTCCGCGACAGCCCGGAGACGCTCTTGTAGGCGTCCCGGAACATCTCGTACGCGCGGACGAGCGGGACGGCGAAGTAGTCCTGCGGCCCCGTGTCGCGCTCCACGAACATGTAGTACGGGACGAGCCCCATCCGGGTCTGGACGCGCCACATCGTCTCCCACGTCGCGGCGTCGTCGTTGATCGTCCGGATGACGGGAGACTGGGTGCGGATGACCGCGCCGGTGTCGCGGATGCGGCGGCACGCCTCGGCGACCATGAGCGGTTCGAGCTCGCGCGGGTGCGTGAAGTGCGCCATGAACGCCAGGTTCTTGCCCGACTCGACGACCTGCTCGAACAGGCGGAGCATCTCGTCGGCGTCGGGGTCGGTGACGAACTTCTGCGGCCAGTACGCGAGGGACTTCGTGCCGATCCGGATGGACTCGAGGTGCTCCAGATCCAGCAGCGGCTCGATGTAGCGGCGCAGCACCGGCTCGCCCATGATCATCGCGTCGCCGCCGGTGAACAGGACGCTCGTGACCTCGGTGTGCTCAACGAGGTAGTCCCGCAGGGCGGTGACGTCGTCCCCGGCCATCTTGAGGTCCGGCTCGCCGACGAACTGGGCCCACCGGAAGCAGTAGGTGCAGTAGGCGTGGCAGGTCTGCCCCTGCTTGGGGAAGTACAGGACGGTCTCGTCGTACTTGTGCTGCATCCCGGGGATCTTGCCGTCGCCGAAGCTGGGGATGTTCAGCTCCATCTGCCCGGCGGGGTGCGGGTTCAGCCTCATCCGCACCGCGTGGGCGGCGGCCTCGATCTCGGCCTTGGGCGCCTCGCGGCGCAGGAGATCGGACAGGTGCGCGACGTCCTCGGCCGGGAGCATGTCCTCCTGCGGGAAGACCAGCCGGTAGATCGGGTCGTCGGGCGCGGCCGACCAGTCGATGAGCTCCTCGATGACGTAGGCGTTCGTCCGGAACGGCAGCACGGTGGCCACCGCCCGGGTCGCGAGCCGCTGCGCGGGCGAGAGCCCCGCGCGAGCGGTGAGCTCGTCGAGGTGCTTCGCCGTGAAGGCGCGGAACTTGCGACCTGTGGATCGCACTGCGGGAGCCGCGTCGTTCACCAGTGTCACGTGTTGGTTCTCCTTGCTGTCAGCGGGGAGGCGCACCCCCGAGATGCGTCGTCACGGACCGTGATCGGAACTGCTCAGGACACCCCCTATTCAACCCTTCAACACGGGTTCATGCCGAATTGATGCCCCCTGACCGGTAGGAACAAAAGCTGGTCAAGGACGATCCCGACAAATCGCCCCGACATCATCGTGGACGTCCCGCCCCTAGTACAACGACAACGGCACGTTAACTTCTGCGTCACGAGACTCTGCGACGTCAGACGTCCGGGACGCCGCGCCCCGTACGCGTCCCGGGAGCGTCCGGAACGCGCCCCCGATCTCCGGCTCCCGTCACGCCACGTCGCGATCTTCGGAAATACTGGGCGGACCGGCGAGGACCGAACGGCGGGAGGGGCTCGTGGACGACGACGACGGACCGGGCGCCGTCCCCGCCCCTGTGGTCGTCCTGGCCGCCGTGGCGGCGATCACCTACGCGACCTTCCCGCTGGAGGGCGTGCTCGGCCGCGACCTCGACGTCTTCAACGGCTACGTGAGCGAGCTGTCGGCCGCCGACCAGCCCTACCGCGCCTTCTTCGGCGGCGGGGACCTCGTCACCGGCGTCCTGGCGGTCATCGTGGCGGCCGGGGCGGTCCGCGCGCTCCGGCGCAGGCGCCTCGCCACCGCCGGATGGACGTTCCTCGGCCTGTTCGGCGTCTGCGCCGTCGGCGACGCGTCCTTCCCGCTGGACTGCGCCCCCAGCCGGGCGACCTGGTGCGCCCTGCGGGAACGCTCGGCGCACGTGTCCTTCTCTCACGAGTTCCACGCGGTGACCAGCAGCGGCGTGGTCATCTGCGGGGTGGTCGCACTGCTGCTGCTGTCCCTGGCCGCGCGCCGATACGGGTGGTGGCCCGCCCTCGCCCGCTGGGGCCTGCCGCTCGCGCTGGCGGAGGCGATGCTCGCGGCGGCCATGATGGCGGCGATGTTCACGGGGCAGTGGCTCGGGGCCGTCCAGCGCACGCAGGTCGCCGCCCTGTGCCTGGGCCTCCTCCTCATCGCCTGGGCGCTGCACGCCGACCGGCGCCTGCACGCCGACCCGGGCCTGCATGCCGACCCGGGCCTGCGCGCCGACCGGCGCGGCGCGGCGCACGCCGCGGGGCCCGTGGCGATGGCGAGAGACGAGGCACGCGCGTGACCGAGATCGTGACCGCGGGCGGCGAGCAGGTGCACGTCGTCGAGTCCGGGCCGGCGGACGGGGTCCCGCTGCTGCTGACGTCCGGGCTGGGCGGCGCCTGGTTCGACTGGACCCCGACCGTCGAGCGCCTCCGGGACGAGTACCGGATCACCGTGTTCGACCGTCCGGGCCTCGGTCTCAGCCCGGCCGCGTCGTCCCGGCCCACGCTGCGCCGCGACACCGCGGTCATGGAGGCGCTGGCGGAGCGGGCCGGACGGCCGGTGATCGTCCTCGCGCACTCGATGGCCGCGTTCCCCGCCGAGGCGCTGGCCAGGACGTCGCCCGAGCGCGTCCTCGGGATGGTGCTGGCCGATCCGAGCTGCGAGCCCGTCCGGCGTCCGGCGCGGGCGCTCCCGCTCGGGGCGGTGCTGAACCCGCTGGCCGCGGCGACCGGCGCGGTCCTCGGCGCGACCCGGCTCGCGACGGTCGCCGGGCCGTTCGGACGCCGGCAGATCCTCCGCCGCACCAGCCGCCGCGGCGAGGCCGTCCCGGACGAGGTCGTGCGGTCCGTCTACCGGCGCGGAACGGTGATCGGCACGGTCATCGGGGAGGAGATCGCCTACCGGGAGATGGCCGCCGACCTGGCGCGGCTCCGCGACCGCCGGCCGTTCCCGCCCCTACCGCTGGTCGTCGTGACCGCGCTCGGAGACCTGGACACGCCCGAGAAGCAGCGCGAATGGGCCGAGGGCCATGCGCGGCTCGCCGCGATGACCCCGCACGGCCGCCACGTCGAACTCCAGGACGCCCTGCACATGGTCCCGCTCGACCGGCCCGACGTGCTCGCGGACGCGGTGTCCGAGATCAACCGTACGTCGTCGGAGACAGCGTGAAGGGAGGCGGCGTGAAGGGAGGCAGCGTGAAGAAGGTTCTGGGCGCGTGCATCGTCCTGCTCCTGGTCACCGGCTGCAACCTGACGCAACGCATTTCCGATGGGGCGTACCGCAATGCCGTGAGCGACGGCGTCGAGGACGAGCTGCAACTGCAGGGCATAGAACTGCAAGAGCGACCCCTGTGCACGACGCCGCAGACCAGCGCCGACTCAGTTGTGCGCGTGAAGTGCACGGCCCTGACCCAGACCAGCGAACCGGTCATCGTGCACGGTGTCGCCTACGACGCGGACACCGTCCGTCCACGCGAGTCCTATGTCGTCACCGTCGCCGGACGCGAAGTGCTGCGCAAGACCTGCCTCTCCCTGGGCTGCGAAAAGCGCTGACAGGGCAACGAATCCGCATACGGAGTGGAAAAATCAACCACCCAACGCATATGCCTACGCACTGTCGGTGACGTTGCTGGTGTGGATATACGTCGCAAGGCCGTGGAGATGAGTCGCCGGGTCATGGGCACGAACCGCAAGAAGGCCCTGATCCTGGGTTCCGCCGCGCTGCTCGTGCTCGTCCTGGTGGGCGGCGGTGTCGCGTTCGTGGTGACCGGCGGCGATGACCTGAAGTACCAGACGCAGTCCGCGCTGCGCAAGGCGATGCCCGCGACGGCGGCGGCCGAGCTGCAGGAGCGCGGCGTGACGCTGGCGTCCCCGCTGAAGTGCGAGGACCTGCCCGGCTGGACGAAGACGAAGATGCGCGTGTCGTGCACCGGGACGACGTCCGACAAGAAGCCGGTCGAGGTCCTCGGCAGCGGCGAGCAGGAGACGGACAAGAGCTACTACACGATCCTCGTGGACGGGCAGCCGCTCGTGGAGAACGTGTCGTGCCTGGGCGCCGACTGCGACACGCAGGACAGCTGACCGGAAGGACCTGACCGGACGGGCCGGGCGAGGGTGACGATCGCCACCTCCGGCCCGGCGCCGTCAAGACGGGTGAGGGAACGTCCTACGATGCGATGAGCTGCGTCGTCACGGCGCACCGCATTTCCCTTCACCCCTCCTGGAGCGGCCATGACCGGCACTGGGACGACGGCGCCCCATCCCGGGGCGACCGTGCGTCCGCTGCCGATCGCCGTCGACACGATGGGCGGCGACCACGCCCCCGGGGAGATCATCGCGGGCGCGGTGGACGCGTCCCGCGAGCACGGCGTCCGGCTGGTGCTCGTCGGGCAGGCCCCGCGGATCCGCCGCGAGCTCGACCGGCACGGCTTCATGGGCAAGATCCCGATCGTGCACGCCGACGAGGCCCTGGACATGGGCGAGGGCGCGCTGGCGAGCTGGCGCAAGCCCCGCTCGTCCATCGCGATCGCGTGCCATCTGATCCGGCAGGGGCGGGCGTCGGCGCTGGTGTCGGCGGGCGGCACCGCCGGGGTGGTGGCGACGTCGCGGCTGCGGCTGAAGGGCCAGCAGGGCGTGATGCGCCCGGCGATCGCGGTGACGCTGCCGACGCGTCCGCGCCCGACGATCCTGCTGGACGCGGGCGCCACCACGGACGTCAAGCCGGAGGGCCTCGTCCAGTACGCGGCGCTCGGCACGGCCTACGCGCAGATCCTGCTCGGCCTGGACCGGCCCACGGTCGGGCTCCTCAACATCGGCGCCGAGCCGGGCAAGGGCGGCAAGCTGACGAAACGCGCCCATGAGCTGCTCGCCGGGGGCAGCCACGGCATCGAGTTCGCGGGGAACGTCGAGGGCCACGACCTGCTGAGCGGGCGGGTGGACGTCGTCGTCGCCGACGGGTTCACCGGCAACGTCGCGCTCAAGACCATGGAGGGCACGATCCGGACCGCGTTCACCGAGGTCCGCGACGTGATGTCGGACGGCGCGGCGGCGCGGCTGGGCGCGCTGCTGCAGCGCCGCCGCCTCCAGGATCTCCGGGACCGGCTCGACCCGGACACCTACGGCGGCGGCGTCCTGCTCGGCCTGAACGGCACGGTCGTGATCGCGCACGGCGCCTCGCAGGCCCGCGCGATCACGTCGGCGTGCGAGCTGGCGCACCGGCTCGCCGCCGGGCGGATCGTCGAGCGGATCCGGGAGCAGGTCGCGCTGACCCGCACGTCGAGGTTCGGCCGCCGGACGACGCACGCCGACCGCGACGGCGCCGAGACGCCCGCGAAGGAACCGGACGCGCCCGAGCCCAGAGAACCCCCGGCCGGCGCCTAGGCACGACGCCCGCGCGCGGGGAAACCGGGTCCGGGTTCGGGCGCGACGCCGATAACCTTGGAACATGCCCGATCCGCAACACGTACTCGCCGCCCGGGTCCAGGCCGCGCTGGCCGCCGCCTTCGGACCGTCGTACGCGGACGCCGACCCGGTCATCCGGCCGTCGTCGTTCGCCGACCTTCAGGCCAACGTGGCGCTGCCGCTGGCCAAGAAGCTGGGCCGCAAGCCGCGAGACGTGGCCGAGGAGATCGTCGCGAACCTCGACACCGCGGGCGTGGTGTCGGACGTGCAGGTCAGCGGCCCGGGCTTCATCAACCTGACGCTCAGCGACGGCTGGATCGCCGACGCGGCGCAGCAGATCCTGCACGACGACCGGCTCGGCGTCCCGACCGCCGACAAGCCGCAGAAGGTCGTGGTCGAGTACTCCTCGCCGAACGTGGCGAAGGAGATGCACGTCGGCCATCTGCGGACCACGATCGTCGGGGACGCGATCGCCCGCATCCTGGCGTTCCTCGGGCACGACGTCGTCCGCGACAACCATGTCGGCGACTGGGGCACCCCGTTCGGGATGCTGATCGAGCACCTGCTCGACCTCGGCGAGGACGCCGCCGCGCGGGGCGACTCGTCCGTCAGCGACCTGACCGCGTTCTACCAGGCCGCGCGGCAGAAGTTCGACGACAGTGCCAGCGACGGCGGGGCGTTCGCCGACCGGTCCCGGAGCCGGGTCGTGGCGCTCCAGGCGGGCGACCCGGAGACGCTGCGGCTCTGGAACGTCCTCGTGGACGTGTCCAAGCGGTACTTCAACGCCGTCTACGGGCAGCTCGGCGTCACGCTCACCGACGACGACATCAGGGGCGAGAGCTTCTACAACGACCTGCTCGCCCAGACCGCCGGGGAGCTGGAGGAGAAGGGCATCGCGGTGATCAGCGACGGGGCGCTGTGCGCGTTCCCGCCCGGGTTCACCGGACGCGAGGGCGAGCCCCTGCCCGTGATCATCCGCAAGAGCGACGGCGGCTACAACTACTCGACCACCGACCTCGCGACGATCCGGTACCGGGTCGACACCGAGCACGTCGACCGGATGGTCTACGTGGTCGGCACGACGCAGGCGCTGCACTTCCAGATGGTGTTCGCGGTCGCCCGGGAGGCCGGCTGGCTGGGCGACGACGTGCGGGCCGAGCACGCGGTGATCGGCAACGTCCTCGGCACCGACGGCAAGATCCTCAAGACCCGGGCGGGCCGCACCGTCAAGCTGTCCGAGCTGCTGGACGAGGCCGTCGAGCGGGCCGGGGCCGCGTTCGACGACGTCCAGCACGACGCCTCGTTCGACGCCGCCGACCGGATCGCGATCGTCCGGGACGTCGGCATGGGCGCGGTGAAGTACGCCGACCTGTCGGTGGCGCGCGACAGCGAGTACACCTTCGACTTCGACCGGATGATCTCGTTCCACGGCAAGACCGGCCCGTACCTGCAGTACGCGACGGCGCGGATCCGGTCGATCTTCCGGAAGGGCGGCGTCGCCCCGGAGGACGCGACGGGCCCGATCGTCCTCGGCCATCCGGCCGAGCGGGCGCTGGCGCTGGAGCTGCTCCGGTTCGGCACCGTCGTGCAGCAGGCCGGTGAGACGGCCGAGCCGCACCGGCTGGCGAACTACGTCTTCGCGGTCGCGGACGCCTACACGACGTTCCACGAGAACTGCCCGGTGCTGAAGGCCCCGGACGAGGCGACGAAGGCGTCAAGGCTGGCGCTGTGCGCGGCGACGCTGCGCACGCTCGTCACCGGCCTCGACCTCCTCGGCGTCCCGACTCCGGAACGCATGTGAGGGTCAGGCCCTGAGCGGCGCCCCGCGTTCGCGGGCGATCTCCTCCCGGACGGCTGGGACGACCTCCAGCGCGAACTCGGCCATCTGCTCCGGGCGGCCGCCGAACAGGAACGAGTCGACGCGGTGGCCGATCGCCAGCTCGGTCAGCTCGTAGATCCACTGGCGCGGCGGCCCGTGCAGGAAGCCCCGCGGCTCCGCCGAGGCGTCCAGGGACCCTTCGAGGACGTAGACGCGGCGGATCTCGCCGGGGTCGCGGCCCGCGCGGGCGGCGGCGTCGTCGAGGCGCTGCTGCCCGTCCGCGAGCCGTTTCGGCGGGACGAGGGACGACGGCGCGATCCAGCCGTCGGCGACGCGTCCGGCCAGGTCGAGGCCGCGCGGCCCGGTGACGCCCAGCCAGACGCCGATCGGGTGGACGGGCGCCGGACCGGCCTGCAGCGCCGTGAACCCGTAGTGCTCGCCCTGGAACCTGAGCCCGCTCTGGTCGCTCCAGTGCAGCCGGATGATCTGCACGGCCTCCTCAAGCGCACGCCGCGCCGCCGCCGCGCTCCCAGCGCAAGCGCCGCCGGGACGCGTCCCGCCGTACGCCTCGACGCCGTCCCAGGACGTGCCCGCGCCGAGGCCGAGTTCGACCCGGCCGCCGCTGAGCCGGTCCATCGTCGCGACCGCCTTCGCCAGGACGGCGGGCGGCCGCAGCGGCAGGCACGCCACCGCCGGCAGCACCCGGATCCGGGACGTGGCGGCCAGCGCCGCCGCCACCAGCGTGAGCGCGTCGGCGGTGTCGCGCCGGTACGGCCGGTCGCGGACGCCGAGCAGGTCGAGGCCGTACCGGTCCGCCTCCTGGGCGGTGCGCAGCAGCGGGACCGACGCGTCCGGGGCGAGGGACACGCCGAACCGCAGCGGCCCGCGCCCGCTCGCGGGCGTCACTGCAGGTAGCCTTCGACCTCGCCCGGCGGCCTGACCTCCCCCTCGCCCGGGAACTCGCCCGGGTCCTCGCCCGCCTCCAGCCGGGCCCGGCGGCGGCGCAGCAGGTCCCAGCACTGGTCGAGCGCGACCTCCAGCCGCTCCAGCCGCCGGTGCTCCTCCTCGCGGCTCAGCTCGCGGCGCTGGTAGCGCTCGCGGAGCCGCTGCTCCTCGCCGACGAACTCGTTGATGCGCGCCAGGATGTCGTTCTCATCCATCGGCATCGCGGATCGGTCTCAGCGCCCGCGGCCGGAGCCGGTGAGCCCGCTCAGGAACCCGCCGTCCGTCCGCGTCGAGTGCTGGAGCGAGCCGGTCTTCGGCTCGACCATCGGCGAGGCCGCGGTCGCGGCGGCGCTCCGCGCGGCGTCCACCGCCCGGCCGGCGGGCGACTTGCGGGCCGCCGGCCGGGACGTGCCGGACTTGGCGGCCGTCCGCCCGCCGGACCGCTTCGCGGCGCCGGTCCTGGCGCTCGCGGTCGTCCGCGACGCCGGCTTGCGGGCCGCGGCCGTCCGCGACTTCGGCGCGGTCTTCTTCGCCGTGCCGCTCTTGGCGGTGCTCTTCGACGCGGTCGACTTCCGCGCCGTGGAACCCGTCCGCGCCGACGCCGTCGTCCGGGACCGGCTGGCCGCCGCCGTCGACTTGCGCGCCGTCCCGGACCTGGACGCCGTGCTCTTCTTCGCGGCCGTGCTCTTCTTCGCCGCCGTGCTCCTGGTCCCCGCGGACCTGGCCGTCGTCGACTTGGCCGTGGTGGTGATGACCTTCGCGGCGGCGTCCATCGCCTTGGCGGCGTCGGACATCGCCTTGGTGGCGCTGGTCATGGCCTTGGTCATCGCCGTCATGGCCTTCGCCGACGTGGACGCCTTGGTCGCCACCGACTTCATCTGCGTCGCGGCGGTCTTGGCCTGGCTCGCGGCCTTGGTGACCCGGGTCGCGGCCGCCGACGACGACCGGCTCGACGCCGCCGTCGTCTTGCGCGCCGTCCCGGACTTGGCGGCGGGCCGCTTCGTGGTGCCGCGCTTCGCCGCGGCGGTCCGGCTGGTCGTCCGGCTGGCCGTCGCCCGCGTGGGCGACTTCGCGGCCGACGTGCGCTTGGCCGCCGGCTTCCGGGTCGTGGTGGACTTGGTGGCTGATGTGCTCTTGTTCGCTGACGTGCTCTTCGTACGTGAAGCTGTCTTGGTAGGCACTGATCTCCCCCCAGTGATGATCAGTTACGGGGAGATCTATTCCACGGTTTGTGATGCTCTACACACGCCGAGTCATATCAGCTCAGAGGCCCACGGGATGCCAGACGGTCTTGGTCTCCAGGAACGCGGTCATGCGGGCGGTTCCGGGGTCGTCCGTCCAGGCTCCGTTTCCGGGTCGCAGGACGCGTTTCAGGTTCTCGGCCGCCTTGCCCTCCAGGTCGGGGACGTCGCCCGAGTCCGCGCCGGCGAGGTCGACGCCGTTGACGTCCATGTGGGACGCGAGCCACGGCGCGATCTCGTCCCGCCGCCCGGTGAGGACGTTGACGACCCCGCCCGGCAGGTCGGACGTGGCCAGCACCTCCGCCAGAGTGACGGACGGCAGCGGCGCCGGCTCGGACGCGACGACGACGCACGTGTTCCCCGACACGATCACCGGGGCCACCACGGAGACGAGCCCGAGCAGCGGCGAGTCCGGCGCGATGACGGCGACGACGCCGGACGGCTCAGGCGTCGAGAAGTTGAAGAACGGCCCCGACACCGGGTTCGACGCGCCCGCCACCGCCGCCAGCTTGTCGGCCCATCCGGCGTACCAGACCCACCGGTCGATGGCCGCGTCCACCTCCGCCGCGGCGCCGCTCTTGGACGCGCCCGCACGCCGGACCTCGTCCGCGAACTGGTCGCGGCGGCCCTCCAGCATCTCCGCGACGCGGTAGAGGATCTGGCCGCGGTTGTAGGCGGTGCGCCCGGACCAGCCGGGGAACGCCTTGCGGGCGGCGGTGACGGCGTCGCGGGCGTCCTTGCGGGACGCCTGCGAGGCGTTGGCCACGAACCGTCCCTTCGCATCCGTCACCGCGTACGACCTGCCAGATTCGGATCGGGGGAACGCGCCCCCGATGAACAGCTTGTACGTCTTGCGAACCGCCAGCCGCTCAGACATCGAGGTAGCCCTCCAGCCCGTGGCGTCCGCCCTCGCGGCCGAACCCCGATTCCTTGTAGCCGCCGAACGGGGAGGCCGGGTCGAACTTGTTGAACGTGTTGGCCCACACGACCCCGGCGCGCAGCCGCTGCGCCGTCCACAGGATCTGCGAGCCCTTCTCCGTCCAGACGCCTGCCGACAGCCCGTACGGGGTGTTGTTGGCCTTGGTCACGGCCTCGTCGGGCGTCCGGAACGTCAGCACCGACAGGACGGGCCCGAAGATCTCCTCCCGCGCGATCCGGTGCGACTGGGCCACGCCCGTGAACACGGTCGGCGCGAACCAGAACCCCTGCGCGGGCAGCTCGCACGGCGGCGACCAGCCGGTCGCGCCCTCGGCCTCCCCGGCGGCCGACAGCTCGCGGATCCTGGCGAGCTGCTCGGCCGAGTTGATCGCCCCGACGTCGGTGTTCTTGTCGAGCGGGTCGCCGACCCGCAGCGTCGCCATCCGCGCCTTCAGCCGCTCCAGGACCTCCTCCGCGACCGATTCCTGGACGAGCAGCCGCGACCCCGCGCAGCACACGTGCCCCTGGTTGAAGAAGATCCCGTTGACGATGCCCTCGACGGCCTGGTCCAGGGCGGCGTCCGCGTAGACGATGTTGGCGGCCTTCCCGCCCAGCTCCAGCGTCAGCTTCGTGCCGCGGCCCGCCAGGACGCGGGCGATCTGCCGTCCGACCTCGGTGGACCCGGTGAACGCGACCTTGTCGATCCCGCCGTGCGCGACGAGCGCGCGGCCGGTCTCCCCCGCGCCGGTGACGATGTTGACGACGCCGGGCGGCAGCTCCGCCTGGCGGCAGATGTCGGCGAACAGCAGCGCGGTCAGCGGCGTCGTCTCGGCGGGCTTCAACACCACCGTGTTGCCGCACGCCAGCGCGGGCGCGATCTTCCACGCCAGCATCAGCAGCGGGAAGTTCCACGGGATCACCTGCGCGGCCACGCCCACCGGCTTGGGATCGGGCCCGAACCCGGCGTACGGGAGCTTGTCGGCCCATCCGGCGTAGTAGAAGAACCACGCGGCGACCAGCGGGACGTCCACGTCCCGGGACTCGCGGATCGGCTTGCCGTTGTCGATCGACTCCAGCACGGCCAGTTCCCGCGACCGCTCCTGGATGATGCGGGCGATGCGGTACAGGTATTTGGCGCGTTCCCGTCCGGGCATCGGGCCCCAGACCGTGTCGTAGGCCGTCCGGGCGGCGGCGACGGCGCGGTCCACGTCGGCCTCGTCGGCGCAGGCGATGTCGGCCAGGACGGTCTCGTCGGCGGGGTTGATCGACTTGAAGGGCTCGCCGCGGCCGTCCACGAACTCGCCGTCGATGAACAGCCCGTAGGAGGCGCGGATGTCGACGACGGACCGTGACTCCGGCGCGGGCGCGTACTCGAAAACCATGATCAGTCCAGCGTGAAGTAGTCGGGACCGGAATACACGCCGGTGGCGAGCTTGCGGCGCTGCATGAGCAGGTCGTTGACCAGGCTCGACGCGCCGAGGCGGAACCATTCCGGCGTCAGCCAGTCCGGCCCGGCGGTCTCGTTGACCAGCACGAGGTAGCGGATCGCGTCCTTGGTGGTGCGGATGCCGCCCGCCGGTTTGACGCCGACCTGGCGTCCCGTCCGGGCCCGGTAGTCGCGGACGGCCTCCAGCATCACCAGCGTGACCGGCAGCGTCGCCGCCGGGGACACCTTGCCCGTCGAGGTCTTGATGAAGTCGGCCCCGGCCCGCATCGCCAGCCACGACGCCCGCCGGACGTTGTCGAGCGTGGCCAGCTCGCCCGTCTCCAGGATCACCTTCAGATGCGCCGTCCCGCATGCCTGCTTGACCGCCGTGATCTCGTCGAACACCTTCCCGACGTCCCCGGCGAGGAAGGCGCCCCGGTCGATCACCATGTCGATCTCGGCCGCGCCCGCCGCGACCGCCGCCCGGGTGTCGGCCAGCTTGGCCTCCAGCGGCGCCCGCCCGGACGGGAACGACGTCGCGACGCTCGCCACCCCGATCCCCGTCCCCTCAAGGGACCGGACGGCGACGTCCACCAGGTCCGAGTACACGCACACGGCCGCCACCCGCGGCACCGACGCGTCGGACGGATCGGGACGGGCCGCCTTCGCGCACAGCGCCCGCACCTTCCCCGGCGTGTCCGCGCCCTCCAGCGTGGTCAGGTCCACCATCGAGATCGCCAGGTCGATGGCCTCGGCCTTCGCCGTCGTCTTGATCGACCGGGTCGCCAGCCGCGCGGCCCGCTCCTCGGCCCCCACCTGGTCGACGCCCGGCAGGCCATGCAGGAATGCGCGCAGTTCAGCGGCGCCGTTCAGCGTCGTCATCGACGCGGTCTCCGTTGACACGCTCCCAGCATCGCCGAACGACGTCCCGTGCACAAAGCGGATGTTCGTTGACAGCCCTGTTCGTTGACAGCGCTGTCCGTTGACAGCCGCCAGTGCCATACAGCTAAAGTACTAACATGATAGTTCAATGGAGGTTGCGGTGATCGAGTTCCATCTGGACTCCGGCTCGGGGGTATCGCCGTACATGCAGCTCGTCCAGCAGGTGAAGCACGCGCTGCGGCTCGACCTGCTCCAGGAGGGCGAGCAGCTCCCCACCGTCAAGGACGTGGTCGCGCAGCTCGCGATCAACCCGAACACCGTGCTCAAGGCGTACCGGGAGCTGGAGCGCGAGGGGCTCGTCGCGCCGCGCCCCGGCCTCGGGACGTTCGTGACGCGCACGCTGGCGGGCGAGTCGCTCGCCGCCCACGGCCCGCTCCGCAAGGACCTGGAGCGCTGGCTCGCCAAGGCCCGGCTCGCCGGGATGGACGACGAGAGCATCGAGGCGCTGTTCATGACGACCTTTCGGTCCGCCCGTCAGGAGGACATAGCATGACCGCGCTTGAGGCCCAGGGCCTGGGCAAGAAGTACGGGCAACGGTGGGCGCTGTCCGACTGCACGCTCGACATCCCGGCCGGGCGGGTCGTCGGCCTCGTCGGGCCGAACGGGGCCGGGAAGACGACGCTGCTGAACCTGGCCGTCGGGCAGATCCGGCCGACCGCGGGCAGCATCCGGGTGCTCGGGGGCCGCCCGGCCGAGGGTCCCGCGCAGCTCGCCAAGGTCGGGTACGTCGCCCAGGACACCCCCACCTACGCCGGATTGAGCGTCGCCGACCACCTCAAACTCGGCGCGCGGCTGAACGCCACCTGGGACGACGCCCTCGCCCGCGAGCGCATCTCGCGCCTCCGCCTCGACCCCGCGCACAAGGCCGGGAAGCTGTCCGGCGGGCAGCGCGCCCAGCTCGCCCTGACGCTCGGCATCGCGAAGCGCCCCGAGCTGCTGATCCTGGACGAGCCCGTCGCCGCGCTCGACCCGCTCGCCCGCCGCGAGTTCCTCCAGGGCCTCATGGAGGCCGCCGTGGAGCACTCGCTCAGCGTCGTCCTGTCGTCCCACCTGGTGTCCGACCTGGAACGGACGTGCGACTACCTGATCGTCCTCGTGGACTCCCGGGTGCGGGTGGCCGGAGACGTCGACCACCTGCTCGCCACCCACCACCGGCTGACGGGGCCGCGCCGCGACTCGTCCAGCCTGCCCGCGGACCAGCACGTCGTGTCCGAGAGCCACACCGACCGGCAGAGCACCCTCATCGTCCGGACGGACGCCCCGATCCACGACCCCGCGTGGACCGTCGGGCAGATCGGGCTGGAAGACCTCGTCCTCGCCTACATGAGCGCCCAGGAGGCGCGTCCCGCCCTGGAGGCCGTCCGATGATCTGGCTGACGCTACGGCAGTTCCGCGTGCAGGGCGCGATCGTGTTCGGCGGGCTCGCCGTCCTCGCCGCCGCCCTGCTGATCACCGGCCCCGGCCTGGCGGACGAGTACTCCAGCGGAGTCGCGTCCTGCGGAACGCCGGACAACTGCTCGCAGTTCTACAGGTCCTTCTTCATCGACCACCAGTACTACTTCGGCGGGCTGCTCGCAGTCGTCGTGTTCCTCCCGGGCATCATCGGGGTCTTCTGGGGCGCGCCGCTCATCACCCGCGAGCTGGAGCACGGCACGCACCGGCTCGTCTGGAACCAGAGCATCACCCGGACCCGCTGGCTCGCCGCCAAATTCGGGCTGGTCGGCCTGGCCGCCGTGGTCGCCGCGGCCGTCGCGGTGGTCGCCGTGGACTGGTGGACCGACCCGATCGACGAGACGGCGCTCAACGACACCACGATCAACGGCATCGCGCGCGTCTCGCCGATCGTCTTCGCGGCGCGCGGCATCGCCCCGCTCGGGTACGCGGCGTTCGCGTTCGCGCTCGGCGTCACGGCCGGCGTCCTCGTCCGCCGGACCCTCCCCGCCATGACGATCACTCTGGTCGTGTTCGCCGCCGTCCAGATCCTGATGCCGGTGTTCGTCCGGCCCCACCTGGTGTCGCCCGTGCACAAGACCATCGAGATCACGGCGGACAACCACGGGGACTTCATGCTGGACCACAGCTCCGGGGAGGCGCGCCTGCAGGTGGACGTGGACCCGGAACGAGGAGCCTGGACGATCACGAACGACACGGTCGACGCGTCCGGGAACAAGGTCGGCGAGATCGAGATCCCCAAGGGCGCCGGGGACCCGTGCAATCCGCCGCCCCCGGAGCCGACCGGCGAAGCTCCCAAGGGCCCGCCCCAGGCATGCTTCGACTACATCAAGGAGCAGGGGTTCCGGCAGGAGGTCGTCTACCATCCTGCCGATCACTTCTGGCGGCTGCAGTGGGCCGAGACCGGGCTGTTCACCGTCCTCGCCCTGGGGCTGACGGGCTTCTGCTTCTACTGGACGCGCCGCCGCAACTTCTAGCCGCCGCCCGGCCCCCGTCCCGCCGAAAGGGACGGTCCCGCCGGCGGGACGGGGGTCAGGCCGAGAGCGTCAGGGCGCGCTGGAGGCGGTCGGCGCTCGCGCGCATCCGGTGCGCCAGCATCTCGATCCTGCCGAGCCTGCCGGGACGGCAGGAGATGGCCAGGGCGCCGAGAACGGCCCCGGACGCGTCCGTGACCGGGACGGCGGCGCAGCCGGTGCCGAGGGCGTACTCCTCGCGGTCGAACAGCAGCCCGCCGGGCGAGTCGAGCGAGCGGATCAGCCGTCCGGGCTCGGTGATGGTGTGCGGGGTCAGGTCGACGAGCGGATGCCGGGACAGGTAGTCGCGGCGGCGGGCGTCGTCGAACTGGCTCAGCACGCACTTGCCGAGGGCGGTGGCGTGCGCGGCGTCCTCGAACCCGACCCACAGGTCCACGCGCGGGGCGCGCGGGCCGTCGGCGACGTCGATGAGCTGGATCTCGTCGTCCACGTTCATGCTGAAGTAGGCGGCGGCGCCGAGCTCGTCCCGCAGCGCCATCAGGGACGGGCGGACGTGGGCGAGCAGCCGCTGCGTCCGGCTCCGCCCGTGCAGGGCCTCGACGCGGTCGCCGAGCACCCAGGCGCCGTCCGACAGCCGGGTCGCGTAGCCCTCGTGCGCGAGCGTGCGCAGCAGGTGGTAGGTGGTCGCGAGCGGGAGCCCGGCCTCTCGGGCCAGCAGCTTGGCGGGCGCTCCGCTCGGATGCGACGCCACAGCCTCCATCAGATGCAGGGCACGCTGCACCGAGGCTATGAGTGTCGGTTTGCGTGTCTCACTCATCACGCACAGCGAACCCTTCAGCCCTGGTCCGGTCAAGGGCTTCGGTGACAGTCCAGCCCATTGGATCACTTCTGCTGTCCGGCGGGGCAGTGTTTCCCGATCCCGCCACGGGAAAGGCCGTGCTCATGTAAGGACCACTCGGCGGCAGGGAGCACGCATGAGCCAGACGCAGCGGAGCCGCGGGCACGTCGACGAGCGGACGGCCCGGAAGGTCGCCGAAGAGGCGCGCGAGGCCGAATGGCGGCTGCCGAGCTTCGGCAAGCAGCTCTTCCTCGGCGACTTCCGGCTCGACCTCGTCCATCCGCATCCCCGCCCGGACACGGAGGCACGGCGCAAGGGCGAGGATTTCCTGGCCGCGCTGACCGAGTTCTGCGCCACCAAAATCGACCCGGCGGCGATCGAGCGGGAGTCGCGCATCCCGGACGACGTCGTCGCGGGCCTGCGGGACCTCGGCGCGCTCGGCATGAAGATCCCGGAGAAGCACGGCGGGCTCGGCCTCAGCCAGCTCTACTACGGCCGCGCGTTGATGATCGTCGGGTCCGTCAACCCCGCCCTCGCCGCGCTGCTGTCGGCGCACCAGTCCATCGGCGTCCCGCAGCCGGTCAAGCTGTTCGGGACGCGCGAGCAGAAGGACGAGTGGCTCCCCCGCTGCGCCCGGCAGGTCAGCGCGTTCCTGCTCACCGAGCCCGACGTCGGCTCCGACCCGGCCCGGCTGCGCGCCACCGCCGCCCCCGACGGGGACGACTACGTCCTCAACGGCGTCAAGCTGTGGACGACCAACGGCGTCATCGCCGACCTGGTCGTCGTCATGGCCCGCGTCCCGAAGTCGGAAGGACATCGCGGCGGCATCTCCGCGTTCATCGTCGACATGGCCGCGCCGGGCATCACCGTGGAGAACCGCAACGCGTTCATGGGGCTGCGCGGGATCGAGAACGGCGTCACGCGCTTCCACGACGTCCGCGTCCCGAAGGCGAACCTGATCGGCTCGGAGGGCGCGGGCCTCAAGATCGCCCTGACCACCCTCAACACCGGGCGCCTCTCCCTCCCCGCGATCTGCGCGGCGAGCGGCAAGTGGGCCGCCAAGATCGCGCGCGAGTGGTCCCGGGAGCGGGTGCAGTGGGGCCGTCCGGTCGGCGAGCACGAGGCCGTGTCCAGGAAGATCGCGTTCATCGCGGCGACCGCGTACGCGATGGAGGCGATGCTGGACCTGTCCGGCCAGCTCGCGGACGACGAGCGCAACGACATCCGGATCGAGGCGGCGCTCGCGAAGCTGTGGACGTCGGAGATGGCCTGCCGCGCCGCCGACGAGCTGATCCAGCTGCGCGGCGGCCGCGGCTACGAGACCGCCGAATCCCTCGCGGCGCGCGGCGAGCGGGGCGTGCCCGCCGAGCAGCTGCTCCGCGACCTGCGCATCAACCGGATCTTCGAGGGCTCCACCGAGATCATGCACCTGCTGATCGCGCGGGAGGCCGTGGACGCGCACCTGTCGGTCGCCGGCGACATCATCGACCCGGACGCGTCCACCGGCCAGAAGGCGCGGGCGGCGGCCAAGGCCGGCGGCTTCTACGCCCGCTGGCTCCCGACGCTGGTCACCGGCGCCGGGCACCGCCCGTCGTCCTACGGCGAGTTCGGGCCGCTGGCCAGGCACCTCCGCTACGTCGAGCGCGCGTCCCGCAAGCTCGCCAGGTCGATCTTCTACGCGGCCGGACGCTGGCAGGGCGGCCTCGAACACCGCCAGGGCTTCCTGGCCCGGATGGTCGACATCGGCGCCGAACTGTACGCGATGAGCGCGGTATGCGTCCGCGCCCAGGCCGACTCGTCCGCCGAGGGCCCCTTCCTTTCTGACGGCACCGGCATTTCTGACGGCACGGGCCCTGGGATGTCGGCCGTCCGGCTGGCGGACGCCTTCTGCCGCCAGTCACGCGTCCGCGTCGAGGAACTGTTCGACGGCCTATGGCGCAACACCGACGCGACGGACGTGAAACTGGCCCGCGCCGTCCTGGCGGGCGACTTCGCCTGGGTGGAGGAGGGCGTCCTGGACCCGTCCATCCCCGGCCCCTGGATCGCCCCCTCCGACCCAGGCCCAAGCCAAAAGGACGACGTCCACCGCACCATCCCCTAGCCCAGGCCCGGGCGCGGCTCGCGCGCCGCGCGGCTCGCGTGCCGTCCGGAGGAGGGATCTACGCGGGGGTAGACTGTGGCGCGACCTTCGCGCCGGAGATCGAACCGTCCTTAGCGGATCGGGTCATTCGGTCCGGCGAACGAGAGCCGAACGCCAACGCACCCAGCGAGCGGGAAGTATGCAGTCACCTGGTCAGAAGAAGTCCATCGCAGCAACCCTCCTGAACCTCGTCGGGAGCCGTCCGAAGAAGGCGGGGCCCGCGCAGGGGCCCGCGCCGGACGGCGACGTCGTCCAGCCGGCCGCCGGGGAGGGGTCGCTGGAGAACCACCTGGGCGGGGACGAGGCCCGCAACTACCGCAAGTACGAGTTCGACACCGTCGCGCCGCACGTCGGACGGTCGATGCTGGAGGTCGGGTCCGGCCTCGGGCACTTCTCCGAGCAGTTCGCCGGGCGGCTCGACTACCTCGTCGTCAGCGACAACGACCCGTACTGCGTCGGGGAGCTGCGCAAGCGCTACGACGGCAGCGACGACGTCGAGGTCATCGACCTGGCCCTGCCCGCCGAGATCGAGATCCGGCAGAAGGTCGACACGGTCGTGATGATGAACGTCCTGGAGCACATCAAGGACGACGCGCAGGCGCTGCGCGACCTCGCCGCCGTCACCCAGCCCGGCGGCCGCATCGTGATCTGGGTGCCCGGCTACATGCAGCTGTACGGGGACTTCGACCGGAAGGTCGGGCACGTCACCCGGTACACGCCGTCGACGCTGGAGGAGGCCGTCCGCGCGGCGGGGCTCGTGCCGGAGGTGCTCAAGCCGATCAACTTCCTCGGCGGGATCGCGTGGTGGTTCGCGGTCCGGCGCGGCGGCGCGGGCTACCCCGACCCGAAGCTCGTCAAGATCTACGACCGGACGGTCGTGCCGGTCACGCGCACCATCGAGCGGTTCGTCCGGCCGCCGTTCGGCCAGACGGTGTTCTGCGTCGCGCGCGTGCCCCGCTGACGAGGAGCTTTTCGGCGACGGGAACGGATCACGAAAAGCGGTCCGTTCCCGTCGCCTTTTTCCGTCCGGTCAAGCGGTATGTCTTTCGGCGCGGCGGGGCGGCCCGGCCACGAGACTGGGCGGTGGCCGGAACGGTCCCGGGCCCGCCTCTCCGGGCGGAGAAGCACCGCCCGCTTCCGCGTGCCGCGATCGCGCCGGCCGGCCACGAAGTTCCCGTGTGGTCCGACGGTCCGGAGGCGGGGATCATGGGAGGGGAGATCCCCGCCGCCGGATCAGGCGCGTACCCGCCCGTTCCCTGTGAACAGCGACAGGCGGTGCGCGGTGGCGGCGGCCTCGCCGCGGCTCGTCACGTCCAGCTTCCCGAGGATGTTGGAGACGTGGACGCTGGCCGTCTTCGCCGAGATGAACAGCGCCGCCGCGATGTCGCGGTTGCTGCGGCCCTCCGCGACCAGGCGCAGGACCTCGAACTCGCGGGGCGTCAGGCCGAGCGGCGCGGAGTCGTCGGGACGGCGGGTCCGGGTGCGGCGCTGCAGGTCGGCGATGTGCTCGCCGAGCGGCGCGGCGCCGAGGCGGTCCGCCAGTTCGGCGGCGACGCGCAGCCGTTCGGCCGCGCCGTCGTGGTCGCCCCCCGCCACCGCCGCCTCCGCCGCGCGGAACAGGGCGCTCGCCCGGTAGTACGGGCTGCGGAGCGCGTCCCACGCGGCCGCGGCGTCGTCCCAGGCCCCGAGGTCGAGGACGCCGCGGGCGCGCGCGTGCTCGGCGTCGAACGTGAGGCGGTGCGCGTGCTGGAGCGGGCCGCTGACGTGGAGCCGGGCGGCGCGTTCCTCGATGCGCCGCAAGTCGGCGGCGGCGCTGTCGCCCAGCTCAGCGCAGACCGACGCGCCGACGACCAGCGCGGGCAGGGAGTAGCGGGCGTCGTCGGGCAGGTC
The DNA here is from genome assembly GCF_044326405.1 of Actinomadura sp. 1N219. Classification (NCBI taxonomy): domain Bacteria; kingdom Bacillati; phylum Actinomycetota; class Actinomycetes; order Streptosporangiales; family Thermomonosporaceae; genus Actinomadura; species Actinomadura sp. 1N219. Next base: position 68,303 of record NZ_JBIRAY010000019.1, read on the forward strand.
GCCGAGATCGAGGATGGGGCGGACGGCGTCCAGCGCGGCCTCCGGACGCCCCTCGGCGAGCGCGAGCTGCGCCTCGAGCCAGAGCGTGGAGAAGTAGTCCTGCGCCTTGAGCCACTTCATCTTGAGGTTCATGATCTCGCGGGACATGACGAGCTGCTTCGACGCCGTCGCCAGGTCGCCGCGCGCCAGCGCCACCCACCCGGACAGGACGAGCAGCGACGTGCGGGTGGTGACTGCGGGGTCCTGATCCATGGCGTGGTGCAGGACGGCCATGGCCTCGTCCCACCGGCCGAGCGACACCAGCGGCTCGGCCTGGTTGATGGACATGAACGTGCCCTGCGTGCGGGCGACGCCGTACTCGCGGGCGAGTTCCTTGCCGCGTCCGGCGATGGCGGCGGCCCGCTCGTGCCGCCCGCCGCCCTCCAGGAAGTGCGACTTGATCACGTGGTAGCGGAGCAGCACCTGGTGGTGGCCGCTGCGCTCCACGGCCTCCTCGACCTCGGCGAGCGCGGCGTGGTTGTCGTAGTCGATGTCGGCGCAGAACCGGCTGATCAGGGCCTCGGCCTCGGTGACGGGGTCGTCCAGGCGGCGCGCGATGGCCAGCGACTCGGCCGCCGCCCTGCGGGCCTCGCCGATGTCGCTGGTGACGCGGATGTAGTTCCCCAGCGTCGCCAGCGCCCGCGCCCGCAGCGCGCTCGGCGGGTCGGCGGGCAGCGCGTCGATGGCGGCGCGCATGTCCTCGACGAAGCCCGGACGCGCCATCTGGTAGCGCATCCTGCCGCGCAGCTCCAGCAGTGTCGCCAGCAGCGACGGGTCGTCCGGGGCGCCGTCCTCGACCGCGGCCTCGGCCTCGCGGAGCGCGGCGGTGACGAGCTTGATGCCGCGTTCGTACTCCCCGGCCTTGTCGGCGGCGGTCGCGGCGTCCTGCAGCACCTTGATGTGGTTCGCGTCGATGCGTTCCTCGGCGTCCGGGACCTGGTCCCACAGTTCCAGGACGCGCGATAGCATGGCCAGGCACTCGGCGTAGGCGAGCGCTTTGCGGGCCTCGGCGGCGGCGCGCCAGGACGCGACCAGCGCCCACGTACTGTCGTGTGCTGCGTTCCAGTGGTAGCTCAGCTCGACCCAAAGCCGACCGGCCGGAACGAGCCCGGCGTCGTCTTCCAGGGCTTCGGCGTAGCGCTTGTGCAGCCGCGTGTACTCGCCGGGCAGCAAATCGTCGTGGACGGCCTCGCGAATCAGAGCGTGCCGGAACGCGTAGCCGTCGCCGTCCACGACCAGGATGTTCGCTGCCACAGCAGGGCGGAGTACACGGGTCAATGCCGCGTCCTCAAGCCCGGTCACGGCCGCGAGCAGCGCGTGCTCGATGCGGGTGCCGCCGCCGCTGGCGTCGCGCAGCACTTCCTGCGTCTCCTCGGGAAGCCGCTGGACGCCCGCGAGCAGCAGGTCACGCAGGGATTCGGGCAGCTCGCACGCGAGCGTCCCGTCGTCGTCGAGCAGGGCCTCGATGAACAGCGGATTGCCCTCGCTCCGCGCCGCGATCCGGTCGACGAGCCCGGCCGGCAGGAGCTGCCTGTCGTCCAGCAGCTCGGTGACGAGGTCGGCGACGTCGGCCCTGGACAGCGGCGCGAGCTCCATCCGCCGGACGCGTTCGACCCGTTCCAGCCCGGCCAGCAGCGGACGCAGCGGATGGGTGCGGTGCAGCTCGTCCGACCGGTACGTCATGACGATCAGCACCGGCGACGTGCCGAGGTTGCGGATCAGGAACGCCATCAGGTCGCGGGTGGACCGGTCGGCCCAGTGCGCGTCCTCGATCACCAGCACGACCGGGCCGCGCTCCGCCAGCCGCTCCAGCAGCGTCAGCATGACCTCGAACAGCCGCGCGCGCTCCTCGCCCGACGCGGCGTCGGTCTCGGGCTCCCCGAACTCCGGCAGCAGCCGGGCGAGGCCGCCGGTGTCGCCGCGCGGCACGAGCCCGGCGACGCCGCCGATGCCGATGTCGCGGACGAGGCCCCGCAGCACGGTCGTGAACGGCGCGAACGGCAGCCCGTCGGAGCCGAGCTCCAGGCAGCCCCCGGCGAGCACCCTGGCCCGCTCCCCGTCGACGGTGGTGGTGAACTCGCGGATCAGCCGGGTCTTGCCGAGCCCCGCGTCCCCGCCGACGAGCACGGCCCCCGGCGCGCCGGCGAGGGCGGTCCGCAGCTCCGCCAGCTCGGCCGACCTGCCGATCAGGACGGGACTCATCGCACGTGGGCTCACGCCCCAAGCATGCCAAACGGATCGGACATTCCCACCTGAATATCGCTCCGTGAGACGCGCCTCGCACCCGACCGCCTTGTTTACGCACCCGACCGCCTTGTTCTCGCACCCGACCGCCTTGTTGACGCCGCGTCCAATCCGCGTGAGGCTGGTCCGACCGGGAGGTGATCGCGATTCGGTTCTCATTGTTCTACGAGCACCAGTTGCCGCGGCCGTGGGAGGACGGGCAGGAGCTGAGGCTCTATCAGGACGCGCTGGACCAGGTGGAGATCGCCGACCGGGTCGGCTTCGACTACGTGTGGGAGGTCGAGCACCACTTCCTGGAGGAGTATTCGCACTCGTCGGCGCCGGAAGTGTTCCTCGCCGCCGCGTCGCAGCGGACCAAGCGGATCCGGCTCGGGCACGGGATCGTCCAATTGCCGCCCGCCGTCAATCACCCGGCCCGCATCGCCGAACGCGTCGCGACGCTCGATCTCGTCTCCAACGGGCGGGTGGATTTCGGGACGGGCGAGTCGAGTTCGAGCGCGGAACTCGGCGGGTTCGGCGTCCGCCGCGCCGACAAGCGCGCCCAATGGCAGGACGCGATCGACGCCATCACCCGGATGTTCGTCGAGGAACCGTTCGCCGGATGGAACTCCGCCGACATCAGGATGCCGCCGCGGAACGTCCTGCCGAAGCCGGTGCAGAAGCCGCATCCGCCGCTGTGGGTGGCGTGCTCGCGCCGGGAGACGATCCAGTTCGCGGCGCGGAACGGCATCGGCGCGCTGTCGTTCTCGTTCGTCGAGCCGGAGGACGCCGGCCAATGGGTGGACGACTACTACCGCATCATCGCGTCCGAAGAATGCGTCCCGGCGGGCTTCGCGGTGAACCCGAACGTGTCGGTGGTCCTGCCGATGATGCTTCATGAGGACGAGGCCACGGCCATCGACCGGGGCATCGACGGTGCGCACTTCTTCGCCTTCGCGCTAGCGCACTATTACGGGACGACCCCGCACGACCCCGGACGTACCAGTGTCTGGGACGAGTTCCTGGAACGGCGCGATTCCCGCGGCTTCTCCCGCGAGGAGATCATCGCCAATGCGGAGAGCCTCAACGTCAATGTCGGGTCGCTTCGCGGCGCCGTCGGCACACCGGACCAGGTCGCCGAACTGATCCGGCGGTACGAGTCGGTCGGCGTCGACCAGATCTCCTTCGTTCTGCAGGCGGGGCCGAACAAGCACGAGCACATCTGCGAATCCCTCGAACTGTTCGGGAAATCGGTGCTGCCGCGCTTCGCCGAAGGACGCGACGAACGCGAAGCGGCCAAGGCGGAACGCCTCGCGCCCGCCATCGAAGCGGCTCTCGCCCGCCGCGAACCGGCGCGGAAACTGCCGCCCGGCTACCGCATCGACGAGGACGCGGAAGTCGCCCGCGTGCATCGCCCGTCCCGGCGGACTCTCCGCCCGGACCTCCGCACGGCGGCGCGGCGGCGGTTCCAGCGGGGCTTCTACAAACTCGTCCACGGACGCTCCGACACGCAGATCGAAAAGCGCTTCGGCCCCGGCGCGCAACGCGTGTTCTTCGCCGGGATGGCCCGCGCCTTCGACCCGTCCGCGTCGGCCGGATTCACCGGCGAACTGGAGTTCCGCCTCACCCGCGCCGAAGGCCGGACCGTGTGGACGCTGCAAATCGAAAAGTCCCGCGCCCGCGCCCGATCGGGCCCGGCACAGGACCCGGCGCTCACCCTCACGGTGGCGACGGCCGATTTCCTGCGAATCCTCGCGGGCGACGCCAACCCGGCGTCACTCCTCATGGACGGCCGCCTCGAACTGCGCGGCGACCACTATCTGGCGCCGCGCCTGAGCGAGATGTTCGGCGGTCCTTCGCCCTACTGATCTGGGGTGGCCGTGGTCCCCCGATGTCCACGGCCACCACACAGTCAGACGTCCACACCCCCTGTAATAGTTCGCGGTCCTTCCAGAAAAGATCTACGGTCACGGGATGTTCTCCCTCCAGGAGCCCCCGCTGTTCACCCGCCTGAAGAAGGCCCAGCGAATCCTGGTGGCCGGCGCCGGCGGCGGATTCGACGTGTACGCGGGCCTGCCCCTCGCCCTGGCGCTGATGAACGAGGGCAAGGACGTCCACCTGGCCAACCTGTCGTTCAGCGCCCTCTACGGCCTGCCGTCCGACACGTGGCTGGAAGCGGACGTCGCCGCCGTGACCCCCGAGACCTTGTCCCGCGCCGACTATTTCCCTGAAGCGACCCTTGCCTGCTGGCTCGACCGCCACGGCCTTCCGTCGACGGTCTACGCCTTTCCGAAACTGGGCGTCCAGCCGCTCCGCGACGCCTACCGCCACCTCGTCGGCCACCTGAACCTGGACGCCATTGTCCTCGTGGACGGCGGCACGGACATCTTCATGCGCGGCGACGAATCCGGCCTCGGCACGCCCCAGGAGGACATGGCCAGCCTCGCCGCCGTCCACGGCTTGGACGTCGCTGAGAAAATCGTCGTCTCTCTCGGTTTCGGAGTGGACGCTTATCACGGCGTGAATCACGTCCACGTCCTGGAAAATCTCGCCGCCCTGGCCGAGGACGGCTCATACCTGGGCGCGTTCTCGATTCCCCGCGACAGCCGCGAAGCTTCCCTCTACCTGGACGCGGTCGAATACGCCCAAGCCTCCACCCCCGCCCGTCCGAGCATCGTGAACGGTTCCATCTCGGCCGCCCTGCGGGGCCTGTTCGGCGACGTCCGCTTCACCGACCGGACCAGCAACAGCGAACTGTTCATCAACCCGCTCATGGCGATGTACTTCGCCGTCGACCTCGACGGCCTGGCCCGCCGCAACCTCTACCTCGACCGCCTGGAGAACACGCGCGTCATCCGCCAGATCAGCTCCATCATCGAGGAATTCCGCGACGAGGTCCGACGACGCACACCCCGCCAATACCCCCATTGACACGCTAGCCCGACGGACGTCCGGCTACGAGGTCGCTCAGCCAATCCCCGAACCGCTGGACGGGCCGCCGATACCGTCGCTCACGCGCCTTCGCGCGCCGCTCCTTCCGCGAGCCCTCCGCGTACCGGCGCTGAGCCCACAAAGAGTCAGGACGAGCCAGCCGGACGGCCCCGACGAACGCCACCACCCCGATGAACAACCCGAAGATCCCGGTCCAGACCTTGCCCTTCAGAAGCGCGATGAAGGCCAGGCACAAATCGAAGACGAGGATGAACGCGATCGTCCACATCCCGTCCCCGGCAAGGTCGTCCATGCCCACAGGCCGCAGCCCCAGCAGCAGCAATCCGCACAACGCGATGGTGATGAACACGACCTCGACCGACAGGCGGCCCTGCTCGCTCCAGTAGACGTCCTTCAAATGCAGGACGAGCGCGAACTCGTCCAGCACCAGCGCCGTCCCGACCCCGAACACCGCCGCGGTGACCCCCGCCCACCCGGACGACGCGTCCTCGACGGACAGCCCGCCCACACCGCCGACGCACATGAAGACCAGCCCGAACACGACGTGATGGATGTGCTGCCCGCCCGGCGAGACGTTCCCCGGCCACCACCGCACCTGCTTGCGGATCATCCGGACGCTGAACCGGATGAACAGGAACCCGACGATGAACGCCGCGAGGAAGCAGGACAACCGCAGCCGCCCGGTGTCCGCGATCTCCCGCGAGAACCACTCCTCCACAAGGCAGACCTTCCCGCCGCCGCGCCCAAAGCACACCCCGCGCTTGGCTACCGACGCTTTGCCTTCACCACCGCCCAGCCGCTCTTCCCCTCGAACTCCGTCCGCACCCCGCGCTCCTCGGACAGGCACTCGACGATCCCAAGCCCCCACCCGCCCGGATCGGGGCCGTCATCCGCCGGCGCCTCGTCCCCCGCAAAGCCTCCACTTCGGGTCCTCAGACTGCTCGCGGTTGGTTGGCGATGAGGGTTTCCAGGTTGGCTTGGGTGGCTGCGAGCTCGTCGATGGCCGCGCCGATGCGATCTCGGTGTTTCACCAGTTCGTCGACCAGTTCGGGGCAGCTGGGGATCAGCAGGCCGTCGTCGTCCACGATGCATGGCAGGACCTGGGAGATCTGCGTCGTGCTCAGGCCGGCCGCGAGCAGGATCCTGATCCGCCGCACCGCCGCCACGTCCGCGTCGCCGTATATGCGGTAGCCGCTCGGCCGCCGTTCCGGACGCAACAGCCCTTGCTCCTCGTAGTACCGCAGCGAGCGTTCGCTGACGCCCGTCCGCCGCGCGAGTTCCCCGATCCGCATTCCGCCTCCCGAGTTGACTCTGACATCAACGTGAAGGTTTAGCTTAACCGGCATGACACCCGTGACCGTTCTGGGGCTCGGCCCCATGGGGCGTGCGCTGGCCGCCGCCTTCGCCGTCCACCATCCGACCACCGTGTGGAACCGCACGCCCGGCAAGGGAAACGGCCTCGGCGCCACCGTCGCCGAGACCGCCGTTGAGGCGATCGCCGCCAGTCCGCTCGTCGTCGTGTGCGTCTTGGATTATCAGGCCGTGCGGTCCCTCCTCGACGCCGACGCCCTGAAGGGGCGCACGCTGGTGAACCTCACAGGCGGCTCACCGCAGCAGGCCCGCGAGCTCGCCGCCTGGGCCGCCGGGCACGGCATCGGCTACCTGGACGGTCTGATCATGGGCGCGCCCGCGGACATCGGCGGCCCGGACGCGACCCTGCTGTTCAGCGGGCCGGAGGACGTCTACCAGGCGCATCGGCCCACGCTCGCCGCGCTGGGCGAGAACGCGACCCACGTCGGAGAGGACCCGGGGCGGGCCGCGGGGTTCGACGCGGCCATGCTCGACGCCTTCTGGACGTCGCTGATCGGCATCGTGCATTCTTTCCAGCTCGCCGCCGCGGAGAACATCGCCCCTGCCGACATCGCCGGATATGTGAAAGTGGCGACCGGGCTGCTTCCAGAATTGATCGACGTGGTCGCCGAGCACCTGATCGCCGACCGGTATCCGGGCGACGCGTCCACGATGGCGTCCGCCGGGGCGAGTATGGACCACGTCCTGCACACCATTCGAGCCAACGGCCTCGACAACGGTGTGCTCAGCTCCGCGCGGGCCGTCGTGCAGCGAGCGATCGACGCCGGGCACGGGGAGGCGGGGTTCACCCGTCTCGCTGTGCTCTAGGGGTTTAGGGCCTTTCGGAGTTTGTCGATTTCGGCTTGCCAGGTCTGCAGGCCGTCGCCGGATTCGGCCCAGAGGTCTCGGGACTCCGACGGGCGGATCCGGCCGGCGGTCACCCGGGAGGCGTTGCGGCTGGAGCAGGCCGCCCGGGTCGTCACGGTATGCGTAAAGTGCCTTTCGGCGGGTGACGTGAATGGATCGGGGCTGGCGTGCGGGTCTTGACGTGGAATGTGTGGTGGCGGTTCGGTCCGTGGGAGGCGCGCAGGCGGGCGATCGCGGCGACCCTCGCGGAACTCGGCCCCGACATCGTCGGGCTGCAGGAGGTCTGGGCCGAGGGCGACGAGAACCTGGCCGGATGGCTCGCCGATCGGCTCGGCATGCACTGGACGTGGGCGGCCTCCGACCGGCCCGGCCGCTGGCATGACCGGCTCGACGGCTCGACGGCCGATGTCGGGGACGCCGTCCTCAGCCGATGGCCGATCATCGAAAAGGACGTCCTGCGGCTGCCCAACGGGGACGGCCGCGACGACGGCCATCGGGCCTTGTTCGCCCTGGTGGACGCCCCCGTCCACCCGGTGCCGTTCTTCACCACGCATCTCAATTCCGCGCCGCACGAATCCGCCGTCCGCCGCGCGCAGGTGACTGCCCTGGCAGAGTTCGTCGCGTCCCGCCGCGGCCGCGGCCCGTTCCCGCCTGTGGTCACCGGCGACTACAACGCCCATCCCGACTCGGACGAAATGCGCCTGTTCGGCGGGTACCGGACGGCGCCCGCCGTCCCCGGCCAGGTCCTGATCGACGCCTGGGAGTACGCCGACCCGGCCGCGCCCGCCGTCACCTGGGACCCGGCCAACCCCTACGCGGCGCTGACCCTCGAACCACCGGGGCGCATCGACTACGTCCACGTCGGGCTGCCGGGGCCGGGCGGGCTCGGGCATGTCCGGTCCGTGCGCCGTGCCGGGGACCGGCCCGTGGACGGCGTGTGGCCCTCCGACCACGCGGCCGTTCTCGCCGAACTGGCCTGTCCGTAGGCCGGGCGGCGGCGACGGGGGCGAGTACGCTCGGAGCCACGATGCCGGACGACCTGTTGACGATCGGCGAGCTGGCGAAACGCACCGGCGTCGCCGCCTCCGCGCTGCGGTACTGGGAAGACCTCGGCCTGCTCACGCCGCCGGTCCGCGTCTCGGGCCAGCGGCGCTATCCGCCGTCGGCGGCCGGGCAGGTCGGCGCGATCCTCCTGATGCGGGACGCCGGGTTCACGCTGCGCGACCTCAAGGCGCTCCTCAACCCCTCACCGCCGCCAGGTGGCGGCCGCCAGGAGATCCTCCGGCGCAAGCTCATCGAGCTGGACGAGCGGATCGCCCAGGCCCAAGCGGCGCGGACCGCCGTCGCCCACGGCCTGTCCTGCCCCCACGAGAACATTCTCGACTGCCCTCACTTCACCGCCGGAGTCGCGGCCCGCCTTGCGGGAGCGTCCCTCGAAGAGGTCCATCAGCACTGAATCCGGGGCGCGCCGCGCCCGGTACCCCGCTGGACAAACGCGTAACATATAGGTTACACATCTGGGGTGGACGTCTTCGCAGCCCTGGCCGACCCCGTGCGCCGCCGCATCGTGGTGCTGCTCGGCGGCGGCCCCCTGACGGCCGGGGCGCTGGCCGCCGCGTTCCCGGACATCAGCCGTCCGGCGGTGAGCCGCCACCTGCGCGTCCTGCGCGAGGCGGGGCTGGTCGCGGCCGAGACCGTGGGACGCGAGCGGTACTACCGGGCCGACCACGGCGCGCTGCGGGAGATCGACCGGTGGCTGGCCACCGTCCGCAGGCAGGCGTGGAACCAGCGCCTGGACGCCCTGGGCACGGAAGTCCACCGCACGCGCCGCGAACGCCCGGCGGAACTCCGGACGACCGGCGAGGAACCACCCACGAGGAGCACGGGATGAAACCGACACCCACCGGCAGGCTGCTCGCCACGGCGACCGGCACGGACCTGCAACTGACACGCCAGTACAAAGCCACGATCGACGACGTCTGGGCGAGCATCACCGAGCCGGAGCGGACGGCCCGATGGTTCGCGCACTGGAGCGGCGACGGCAGGCCAGGCGCGACAGTCCGGCTCACGCTGGTGCACGAGGACGGCCAGCCCGAGAGCGACATGACGATCATCGCCTGCGAGCCGCCCCGGCGGCTCGAGGTCGAGACCGTCGACGAGTACGGGCGCTGGCACCTGGAGGCGCGCCTCGCCGAAGCCGACGGCGTGACGACGCTGACCTTCCTGCACCATCTGGACCCCGGCACGGACGTGACCACGACCGGTCCGGGCTGGGAGTACTACCTCGACCGCCTTTCCACCTCCAGGGAAGGAACGCCCGCACCAGACTTCGACGACTACTACCCCGCGCAAGTGGAGTACTACAGAAACCTCACCACCGGGTGATTCCGTGAGCGAACAAGAAATGGTGCGGGGTCTCCAGGAGAGGGCGGCCCGAGCTTTCCCGGCGGAGCATGTCCAAGACATTGACGGATGGAGGCTGCGCCATGCCCCCAACTGCTCCTGGTGGATGGGAACCGTCCTTCCACACGGCGAAGCCGCACCGGACGAATTGGTGCGCAAGGTCGTCCAGGCCGAGGATTTCTACACCGGGCATGGCGCGGAAGCACGGTTCCAGATCACTCCGGGTGCGTGCCCGGACGCGCTCGACCCCATCCTCGAAGAGCGCGGCTACCAGCGCAGAAGCCCCACCTCATTGCAGGCGGCGACCGCCGAGCGCGTCCTGGAGCGAACGCCGCATTCGCCGCGGGTCCGGTTGGACGATCACCCGACCGACTCGTGGTTCGACGCCTGGCACGCCGTGCACGGCGGCGACCTCCGTTCCGAGCGGAACATGCTCGCGCGGGTGAAAGGGCCGTCCGTCTACGTCCGCGCGATGGTCGGGGACGATGTCGCCGCGGTCGGCCGGGCGGTCGCCGACTCCGGCTGGACGGGTGTGTTCAACATGGCCACCATTCCCGAGGCACGCGGAAAGGGCGCCGCCCGAACCGTCCTGGCCGCATTGGCAGGCTGGGCCGAATCCCAGAAAGCCGACCGCATGTACCTTCAGGTCGAGCGCGGCAACGGCCCGGCCCTCCGGCTTTACGCACGCTCAGGATTCGACGAGATCAGCGCCTACCACTACCGGATCGCTACGGGGTCCGGCCGGTGATGGCCACCACCCGGTCGATCAGCGGGGCGTCGGCGGGGACCTCGACGGCGGGGCCCCACAGGGCCGGGACGGGGGCGTTCGGGACGAACACCGCCACGTGATCGAGGCAGTGCCGCACCGTGTCCTCGGGCATGTCGACGGGCTGGCCGGTGGCCTTGGCGAGGTCCCAGCCGTGCACCACGATCTCGGTCAGCGCGATCTTGCCCCACACGTCGTTCGCCAGTTCCAGGCCGCCGCCGGCGTCGGTGCCGCCCTCCCACGCGGCCGGATCGTCCCAGGCCTCGCCGAGCGCCCACAGATGCTCGACGAGGACGTTCCGCCAGCCGGACCCGAGGTTCGCCGCGCTCGGCTCGCGGTCGGCGGTCTCGCTGGTCTTCCTCAGGGCCAGCGCGGTGAACCCGTCCGCGACCACGTCGACGTGATCGATCAGGTCGCCGACGCTGTAGTCGGCGCAGGGCGTGGCGCGGGACAGGTGGGCGTCGTCCACGCCCGTCAGGATCTCGATCATGCGGTGGCAGGGGGGCCTCAGGTCGATCATCGAACCCTCTTCTCTCGGGAGCCATGGCGGGCCGCGACGCGGCCTTGAAGATACGGACATCTCAGGCCCCCGGAACTCATCGGTCAAGGCGGCGGGGCGCCGAATGTCTGGGATCTGCAAAGGGCGGCGTCCGGCACGGGAAAGACGGGGGCGGTGAGCAGGGGGTTCACTCACGGCAACACGTCGTGAGAGGAGCGTTCACATGCCCGAAACCCCCGGTTCGGAGTTCTGGAAGGACCTCAAGCCGATCGAGAACTCGCAGAAGCCGGACGCGCTGCCGGAGGTGTACCTGTCGAAGGTCGCCACCGACGACGACCGGTACTACGTGCCGTTCACCGAGACGGTCGGATCCCGGCCGCTGTGGATCAACGTGAAGGACAACACGTGGTCCGACATCCTGCGGTCCAAGGAGGCCGGGCTCGTCAACCGGCACTACCACCCGCACGAGGTGTTCGCCTACACGATCTCCGGCAAGTGGGGCTACCTGGAACGTCCCTGGACGGCCACCGCGGGCGACTTCATCTACGAGGCGCCGGGCGAGGGCCACACGCTCGTCGCCTACGAGAGCGACGAGCCGATGAAGACGCTGTTCATCGTGAAGGGTCCGCTTGTCTGGCTGGACGAGAACGGTGAGCCCGAGGGGTTCTTCGACGTCCACGACTACATCGACATGTGCCGCAAGCACTACGACAAAGTGGGGCTGGGCGCGGACTACGTCAACGCACTGTTCCGCTAAGCCATGACGACCCTGCTCAAGCGGGCCGCTCCCGCCGTCACCCCCGACCGGTACGAGAACCGGCTGCTGGTCATCCTGTTCCTGGCCTTCGGCTTCGTGTTCTTCGACCGGCAAGCCCTGGCGTTCCTCGCCCCCTACATGGACGACGATTTCGGCCTGTCGAACTCGCAGCTCGGCGTCCTGTCCGGCGTGCTCGCGCTGACGTGGGCGCTGGCCGGGATGTTCGCCGGGAGCCTGTCGGACCGGCTGGGACGGCGCAAGCCCATCCTCATCGCCGCCGTGCTGCTGTTCTCGCTGTTCTCGTCGGCGTCCGGGCTGATGACCGGGTTCGTCGGCCTGCTCGCGGCGCGCGCGCTGATGGGCACGGCGGAGGGCGCGGTGCTGCCGATGTCGCAGTCGCTGATGGTGGAGGCGTCCCGCGAGTCGCGACGCGGGCTGAACATGGGGCTGCTGCAGGGGTCGTCGGCCGGCCTGCTCGGCGGCATCGTCGCGCCGGTCGTCGTGGTGTGGCTCGCGGACAACTTCGGCTGGCGGACGGCGTTCTTCGTCACCATCGTCCCCGGGCTGATCATCGCGGGGCTGATCGCGAAGTTCGTCCTCGAACGCCCGCCGCGCAAAGCCGAGGCCGAGGCCGAGGCGGCGGCGGCGGCGAAGGCGCCGAAGGTCCCGGTGAAGGACGTGCTGCGCCTGCGCAACGTCGTGATCTGCATGCTGATCGCGCCCTGCTACCTGACGTGGTTCGTCACGCTGATCACGTTCACGCCGAAGTACCTCACGGACGAGAAGGACTGGGGTTCCGGGACGATGAGCGCCGTCATGACGTGCCTGGGCGTCGCGTGGGTGCTGTGGGGGTTCGCGACGCCGGGGATCTCCGACCGGATCGGGCGGCGGAAGGCGCTGACGGGCTTCACCGTCCTCGCCGTGTTCTGCCCGATCGCCGTCGTGTACGTGGACAGCCCGGTGCTGCTCGGCACGCTGATGATCCTCACCTACACGGGCCTCGGCTGCTTCACGCTGTTCATGGCGACGATCCCGGCCGAGACGGTGCCGCACGCCGCGCTCGCCACCGCGCTCGGCGTGATCATGGGCGTGGGCGAGCTGGCCGGCGGGTTCCTCGGGCCGCTCGTCGCGGGCCGCGCGTCCGACGTCTGGGGGCTGCAGGCGGCCATGTTCATCGCGGCCGGGGGCGCGGCGATGGTCGTGGCGCTATCGTTCGGGCTCCGCGAGACGGCCCCCGCCGTCCTGCGGCGGAGAGGAGCCTCCATATGAGGGCAGCGGTCTGGTACGGAGCGCGGGACGTCAGGGTCGAGGACATCGCGCCGGGCGCCCCGGGACGCGGAGAGGTCGCGATCACGGTCGCCTACTGCGGGATCTGCGGCAGCGACCTGCACGAATACGCCGACGGGCCGCACGGGATCCCGGTCGGGGAACCGCATCCGGAGTCGGGACGGGCCGCGCCGCTGACGCTCGGGCACGAGTTCAGCGGGACGGTCGCCGAGGTCGGCCCGGACGTGACGGGGTTCCGTCCGGGCGACCGGGTCGCGGTCGAGCCGCACTACCGCTGCGGCGACTGCGCCCGCTGCCTGGCGGGCGAGTACAACCTGTGCCGCCATTTCGGGTTCGCCGGGCTGATGGGCGACGGCGGGCTCGCCGAGCGGGCCGTCCTGCCGTCCTACATGCTGCACCGGCTGCCGGACGGCATCTCGCTGAAGCAGGCGGCCGTGTTCGAGCCCGCGGCGGTCGCGCTGCACGGCATCCGCCGGTCGGGGCTGCGGGACGGGGAGACGGCCGCGGTCGTCGGGCTCGGGCCGATCGGGCTCCTCGTGGTGCAGCTCGCCGTCCGGTACGGGGCGGGAAAGGTGATCGCGTGCGACCCGTCGCCGACCCGCCGCGCGCTGGCGAGCCGTCTCGGCGCGGCCGAGACCGCGGACGCCGGGGAGCTGCCGCCCGGAACCGCCGACGTGGCGTTCGAGGCGGTCGGCGCCGAGCGGACGGTGCACGACTGCCTGGACGCGACCCGCCGCGGGGGCCGGGTCGTGCTGCTCGGCCTCGGCGGCATCCTCGCCGTGGACGCGTTCGGCCTGGTCAAGAACGAGCACTCGATCATCGGGTCGGTCGGGTACCGGGACTGCCATCCCGAGCTGATCCGGCTCGCCGCCGAGGAGGGCATGGACTTCACCTCCATCGTCACCTCGGTCGTCCCGCTGAACGACGTCGTCCGCGGCGGGTTCGAGACGCTGATGAACACCATGGAGGAGATCAAGGTGCTGGTGCGGCCATGACCGAGGGGTTCGCGGCGGGCCTGTTCGCGGGGCGGCGCGCGTTCGTGACCGGCGGGACGTCCGGGATCGGGGCCGCGACCGCCGTGCTGTTCGCCGAGCTCGGCGCCGAGGTCGTCGCGCTCGGGCTGCGCCCGGCCGACGCGGGCGAGCTGCCGGACCATCCCGGCGTCCGCGTGGTGGAGCACGACGTGCTGGACGGCGGCGGCCTCACCGGGCTGATCGCGGACGCCGGGCCGCTGGACGCCCTGGTGAACTGCGCGGGCGTCAGCCACGACCGCGACGAGTACGACCTCGAACGCTGGCGCCGCGTCCTGGAGATCAACCTGACCGCGACGATGGTGGCCTGCCAGGCCGCCCGCCCCGGCCTCGCCCGCGCCGACGGGTCGATCGTGAACGTCTCGTCGATGTTCGCCTACTCCGGCAGCCGGGACCGGCCCGCCTACAGCGCGAGCAAGGGCGGGATCTCTCAGCTCACCCGGTCGCTGGCGGCCGAGTACGCCGCCGACGGCGTCCGGGTGAACGCGGTCGCGCCCGGGTTCGTCGTCACGCCGCTGGCCCGCGGGCTGCTGGACGACCCGCCCGCCGCGGAGGCCGTGCTGGCGCGGATCCCGGCCGGACGGTACGGGCGGCCGCGGGAGATCGCGTCCGCGGCGGCGTTCCTGTGCTCGCCCGCCGCGTCCTACGTCACCGGCGCGATCCTTCCGGTGGATGGAGGCTATCTGGCGGTTTGACGCGTTCCACCACATAGGCTCCACCAGGAGGGCACGCCGACCCGGGGAGGAGCGACCATGCCGGCACCAGCACAGATGATCTCCCAGGCCAGCACGGAGGACGTCGACCCGCGCGAGCGCATCGAGTTCTGGGAGGACTACAACCGCAGGGCGCTGGTCGGGCTGTCCTGCTCCTCCTACTCCGAGCGGGGGCTGCTCGCCCGGCAGGCCAACTTCCGGCTCGGGGACGTCCGGCTCGCCGAGATCAGCGGCAACGCGCACGCCATCGAGCGCACCCCGCAGGTGGCCAGGTCGACGCCGAAGGACTCGGTGTTCGCGACGCTGCTGGTCAAGGGCGACGCCGTCTTCCTCCACGAGAACGGCTGCCTCGCCGCCACCGCCGGTGACCTCGTCGTGTACGACACGCGCCGTCCCTACCTGTTCGGGTTCTCGTCGTCCATGCGGCAGTTCCTGGTCGACATCCCGCGCGACCGGTTCGTGGAGGAGTGCATGGCGGGCGGCGTCCAGGCGCCCATGCTGTTCGGGCGCGGGACGGCCCGCGAGGGCGAACTCGTCGTGGCGCTGCGGTCCGTGTTGGAGAATCCCGGCGCGTCCGAGCCGGTCAGTGCTCGCGGGACAGTCCTCGACCTGATCCGGCTGCTGGCCACAGAGCGTTCCGGCGGACGCGCCGCGCCCGCCGCGTACCAGACGCAGCTCATCGTCGCCGAGGACTACATCGACCGGCACCTGCACGACGCCTGCCTCACGCCCGGGCAGGTCGCGGGGGTGATGGGCGTGTCCGTCCGGCATCTGGGACGGATCTTCGAGTCGGCGGGGACGACGCCGTCCAGGCACATCCTGGAACGCCGCCTCCAGCGCGCCCACGACGACCTCACCGCCCCCGGCGCCGCGCGGACGACCATCGCCGACATCGCCTACCGCTGGGGCTTCTCCAGCCAGGCCCATTTCGCCCGCCATTTCCGCACCCGCTTCGGCCGCACCCCCACCGAAACCCGCGCCACCGCCCACTGACCTGTTGACCTGCGCGCACGGGGTTGCGCGTCCGTGCGAAGCGCTGAATGATGATCCCCCGCGCTGGACGACGACGAAAAGTGGACAGAGCGAAGTGAATATCGGCGACGGTGGAATCACGGTCAGTTATGAGCCCGCGCCCGACGAGGTGGCCCGCGCGTTCTTTCATGGTCTGAGGCGGCAGCTCGCGGTCACCTACACGGTGGTCGTGGTGTTTCTGATCGGCGCCACGATCTTCTGCTTCGCCGTCGGACAGGCGTGGGTGGGCGCGGCCCTGCTGGTGTCGACGGTCGCGGCCCCGCTCGGCTCGGCCTGGTGGCTTCGGCTGCGGTTGCGCAAAATGCTCGCGTTCCTGTGCGTGCCCACGACGATGCGGCTGACCGCCGACGGGTACGAATGCCGAACCGACAAGTCGACGACCACGATGCGGTGGTCCATGTTCTCCAGCGTCGTGACCACCGGGGAATTCTGGCTGTTCTTCCTGAACGGGCAGCCCGCGGCGTTCCTGCCGAAGGGCGCGTTCGACGCCGGGCAGCAGGCGCGGATCGCCGGATTCCTCGCCGCCCGGGAGCCCGCCAAGACCCGCTGAAAGGCGGCCGGGGTCAGCGGCCTTGAAAGTTCGGGGGACGGTTCTCCAGAAAAGCCGTGATGCCTTCCTTCGCGTCCTCGGTTCCGGCCAGCTCGACCAATTCTGAGAGCAGATAGGCGACCTGGTCGTCCAGCGGACGGCCCTCGATCGCGAAGAACGCGTCGCGGCCGCGGCGCAGGCCGAGCGGGCTCTTGGACGCGATCACTCCGGCCAGCTCGTCCACGCGGGCGTCCAGGTCCGCGCGGGGGACGACCTCGGTGACCAGGCCGATCTCGCGGCCCTCGGCGGCGGTGATCCGGGAGCCGGTGTAGTACAGCTTGAACGCGTGCTTCGGCGCGACGTTCCGGTTGATGATCGCCATGATCATCATGGGCCAGAGCCCGACGTTGACCTCCGGGGTGGCGAGTTTGACGTCGTCCGCCGCGATCACCAGGTCGCAGGCGGCGGCGAGGCCCAGGCCGCCCGCGACGGCGTGCCCGGCGAGCCGCGCGATGATCGGCTTGCCGAGCGTGGGGAACGCCGTGAACAGGCGGAACGGCGCGCTGCCGCGGATCTCGTCGACGTCCAGGCCGTCGCGGTCGAGGCCGCCCAGGTCGGCTCCGGCGCAGAACGCCCGGTCCCCCGCGCCGGTCAGGACGATCACCCGCACGTCGTCGTCGTTCTTCGCCCGGTCGAAGGCGTCCAGCAGCTCGCCGATCATCTGGTCGTCGAGCGCGTTGCGGGCGCCGGGCCTGTTCAGCGTGATGCGCGCGATCCGGTCGGAGACCTCGTACAAGATCGTGTCGTACATCCCTAGCCGACTCCTCACCACGCGGCAAGCTCAGCCACCGCGAGCGCGTTAACGGGCCCTGGAGCTTCGCCTTCGGCTCGCTCCAGGGCCCGATCGCGAAGCGATGCCGCGCTCGCAGCTTTGGCGATTCGCCCCTGAGCCGCCAGGCGAGGGGGCGAGGTCGTCAAAGCCTTTCAATGACGGTGGCGTTGGCCTGGCCGCCGCCCTCGCACATGGTCTGGAGGCCGTAGCGGCCGCCGGTGCGCTCCAGCTCGTGGAGCAGCTTGGTCATCAGCACGCCGCCGGTGGCGCCGAGCGGGTGGCCGAGCGCGATCGCGCCGCCGTTCGGGTTGGTCTTCTCCAGGGACGCGCCGGTGTCGTGCGCCCAGGCCATCGGGACCGGCGCGAACGCCTCGTTGACCTCGAAGACGTCGATGTCGCCGATCTTCAGCCCGGCGCGGTCGAGGGCCTTCTCCGTCGCGGGGATGGGGCCGGTCAGCATGTAGACCGGGTCGGAGCCGGTCACCGCGAGGGTGTGGATGCGGGCGCGCGGGGTGAGGCCGTGCCGCTTGACGGCCTCCTCGGACGCGATCAGCACCGCGGACGAGCCGATCGAGATCTGCGAGGCCACGGCGGCGGTCATCCGGCCGCCCTCGCGCAGCGCCTTCAGGCCCGCCATCTTCTCCAGGCTGGTGTCGGGGCGGGCGCCCTCGTCCTTGGTCACGCCGGCGATGGGCGCGATCTCCCGGTCGAAGTAGCCGGCCTCGATCGCCTTGGCGGCGCGCTGATGGCTCTCCAGCGCGAACCTCTCCAGGTCCTCGCGGCTGTAGCCCCACTTCTCCGCCATCATCTCGGCGCCGCGGAACTGGGAGATCTCCTGCGTGCCGTACCGCTCGATCCAGCCCTCGCCGAACGGGAAGTCCATGCCCTGGACGATGCTGGAGCCCATCGGCACCTTCGCCATCTGCTCGACGCCGGACGCGACGACGAGGTCCTGGGTGCCGGACAGCACGCCCTGCGCGGCGAAGTGGATCGCCTGCTGGGACGACCCGCACTGCCGGTCGATGGTCACGCCCGGCACGGACTCCGGCAGCCCCGCCGACAGCCACGCCGTGCGGGCGATGTCGAGGGTCTGCGGGCCGACCTGCATGACACAGCCCATGATCACGTCCTCGACCGCGGACGGGTCGACGCCGGTGCGGTTGACGAGCTCCTTGAGCACGTGGGCCCCGAGGTCGGCGGGGTGGACGTCCTTCAGGCCGCCCTTCTTGGCGCCGACGGGGGTACGGACCGCGCCGACGATGTACGCCTCGGCCACTGCGCCTCCAAATTCTGGGTTCCGTCCCGAAACCGAGCGAGATTCGGTTAGTTGGTTACGAGATTACATCGCCTGGCGTCCGAAGCGATATGAGGCAGGCCACGCTACGCTCCGCTGCCGGCGGGCCTCGCATCAGGGTTTGGTTCGGGGCGCAGGCAGCGCTCGCCGTCCGCCTCGTCGCCGAGCGACTCCGCCGCGAGTTTCCGCAGGACGTCCGCCAGCTCGGGATGCTCCTCGGGCGACCATCCGTCCAGGTGGCGGGCCAGGCCCTCGCGGCGGACGGCGAAGAGGCGCTCCGCCGCGTCCTGCCCGGCGCCGGTGATCGCGAGCGTCCCGTCGGCGCGGCTGACGTAGCCGGAGTCCACGAGCCGGTCGACGTGCGGGCGCCCGTCCTCGACGGTGACGCCCGCGCGTTCGGCGAGGTCCTGGCCGGTGACCGTCCCGTCCCTGGCGATCCGGCACAGCGCCCAGACGCTGCCCGGCGGCAGCGCGACACCCGAGAGCGAACCCAGCCGGTCGTAGAGTTCGAGGGCCTTCGGGTCCTTCCGCATGAGTTCGCTCAGCGCGCGCTCTATCTCGTGCCTGGACGACCGCACCGTAGGCGCAGCGCCGAACCCTTCACCGTAGTCGCGCGTCTGCGAGGTGGCCCGCAACGGAACCTCACGCAAGAACCACGTCAGGACGAACGCAACCGACGCCACCGGAACGGCCCACAAGAACACGGAATCGATCGACTGCGCATAGGCGTGCAGGACGCCGTCCTTCACCTCGGCCGGATACCTGTCGAGCATCCCGGGATTCCCCTGGACGGCGGACGGGTCGAAGCCGGGCGGCAGCGTCCGCGCCAGGTCCTCGATATGGCCGGCGAGCTGGTTGCTGAACACGGAACCGAACACCGCGACGCCGAACGACCCGCCGATCTGCCGGAAGAACGTCACCCCGGACGTAGCCGCACCAAGGTCTTTGTAAGACACCGAATTCTGGACGGCGATGACGAGCACCTGCAGCACCAATCCAAGCCCGAAGCCGAGCAGGGCGAACCGCAGGCTCATCGTCAGGGTGGACGCGTCCTCGTCCAGCCGCGAGCACAGGTACAGGGCCAGCGCGATCAGCGGCGTCCCGATCACCGGGAAGACCTTGTAGCGGCCGGTACGGCTGATCAGCTGCCCGGACCCGATCGAGGCGACCAGCATGCCGAGCATCATCGGCAGCAGGTGCACGCCGGACAGCGTCGGCGACACCCCGTGCACGACCTGCAGGAAGATCGGCAGGAACGTCAGCGCGCCGAACATCGCGAAGCCGACCGCGAAGCTGATCGCCGCGCCCAGCGAGAACACCGAGTTCGCCAGCAGCCGTGGCGGCATGATCGGCTCGGCGGCGCGGCGCTCCACCAGCAGCCACACCGCGATCAGCACGACCGACCCGGCCGCGAGGACGACGATCGGCGCGGACACCCAGTCGTAGGTCGTCCCGCCCCACGTCGTCACCAGGACGAGCCCGACCGCCCAGCCGACGATCAGCAGCGTCCCGAGGTAGTCGATGCGGTGCCGCTCGCGCTCGCCCGTCGCGTGCAGCACCGCCGCGATCACCAGCAGCGCGACGATCCCGACCGGCACGTTGATGTAGAACACCCAGCGCCACGACAGGTTGTCGACGAACCAGCCGCCGAGCAGCGGGCCGCACACGCTGGCCACGCCGAACACCGCGCCGAACAGGCCCTGGTAGCGGCCGCGATCGCGGGGCGGCACCACGTCCCCGACGATCGCGACGGCGAGCACCATCAGCCCGCCGCCGCCGAGGCCCTGCAGGGCGCGGAAGACGATCAGCTCCGTCATGTCCCGCGCGATGCCGCACAGCGCCGACCCGATCAGGAAGATCACGATGGACGACTGGAACAGCCGCTTGCGCCCGTACTGGTCGCCGAGCTTGCCCCACAGCGGCGTCGACGCGGTCGCGGCGAGCAGGTACGACGTCACGACCCACGACAGGTGGTTCAGCCCGCCGAGATCGCTGACGATCGTCGGCAGCGCCGTGGACACGATCGTCTGGTCCAGCGCGGCCAGCAGCATGCCGAGCATGAGCGCGCCGAGGATGACGTAGAGGTCCCTGCCCTTGGGCATGACCCGCTCGTCCGCTTCCGGCGCCGCTCCTGCCGTCATGCCGTCGCACCTCCCGAACGAACGCAGGAGGAGTGCCTACCCACGAACCCGGCGGGATCACCCGCGGGCGAGGGGCCACGTCAGCCAAGGAGGTCGCGGGGTCAGCCGAGGAGGTCGCGGGCGACCTTCGCGGCGCCGAGTCCCGCGGCCCCGCCCGCGACGCCCACCGCGCCGGCGGTGACCCACAGCGGGAGGCCGGGACGGGTCTTGACGGCGCTCAGCGTGTCCAGGGCGTCGACGGCGAGGCCGAGCCGCGTCCACAGGCGGCGGCCGGACTCGTCGCCGCTGAGCAGGTATCCGGCGCCGAGGGCGACCTCGCGGGCGCCGAACGCCCGGACCAGGTAGTCGCGTCCCGCGTCGGCGCCGGAGCCCATGCCCATGAGCCGCACGGTCAGCTTCGGGGCGGCCAGCGCCGCGAGCCCGAGCGCGATCCGGCCGCGCGCCAGGTTCGTCATCACGCCGTCGAGCTTGTCCCCGTCGTCGGACTTGCCCCGTCCGTCTATTTCAATCGCATCTGCCACAACTGGAGGTTATATGTGCCGCCCCGCGCTGCCGAGACCCGGGTAACCCCGTCCTTACACGTCTATCGTTTCAAGGAGGCGGCACCCCCATGCACTCCCCCGGTACTCCCCCCTCGGAAGGTGACCATGGTGACCACGGAAGGCCTCCTCGCCCTCGGCGTGGTGTCACTCCTCGCCGCGTTCTGCGTGCGCTGGGTCGCGGTGCGGCTCCGGCTCCCCATGCCCACCAGGGTCGCGGTGCTCACCGTGTTCGTCCTGGTCGTGCTGACGTTGTACGGGGATCAGCTGCGCACTTGAGTGAACGGTCAACGAATTCGTGCGGCGCGTCCCGAACCAACCGGCCCGGCAGAGAGTCATAACTGGCGAAACCGGCTTCACGCCCGTTCGCCGTCCCGCCTGACGCGAGCGGGACCCCGTCCGGCGAGGCCGGCCCGAGCGAGGGAGTCCACCAGTGCCGCATCAGGCGACCGCGATCCAGGGCACCGGCGGCGCGATCGCCCCGCATCTCAGACGGCTGCTGGAGTTCGTCGAGCCCGACCAGAACGACGTCTGCCTGGACGTGGCGCGCGGCCACGGACCCATGCCCGCCGCGCTCGCCCCGCAGGTCCGCCACATGACCGCCGTGGACGCGATGCCCGTGCCCGCCGACCCCGTGCCGGGCTCGTCGCGGCGCATGGCGACGGTCGAGTTCGGCACGGGACCGGTCCGCATCACCGACGGCGACTCGCCGCCGCCCGCCCGCGGCGTCGCCACCGCCCGCGGGACCGCGACCACCCGCGAGGACCCGCGGCCCCGTTCGATCGACCCCGACCGTCCGACGATCAAGGCGGACGCCACCGCGCTGCCGTACAGGGACAACACGTTCTCCCTGGTGACGGCCCGGTTCTCGCTCTACAACCTGGGCGATCCCGATCATGTGCTGCGCGAGCTGCTGCGGGTGTGCCGCCCCGGCGGACGGGTGGTCATCGCCGATCTCGTCCGCGGCAACCTCGCCGCCCCCGACCGGGACCGCATCGAGCGGCTCCGCGACCCCGACCATCCCGGCACCCCGTCCATCGCCCGGCTCACCGAGATGATCACTTCGGCGGGCGGGAGCATCCGCCGCCTGGACGTGTTCACCGTGGAGCGTCCGGTGGAGCCGTGGCTCGCCGGGGCGTGCGACGACGCGACGGCCGAGCGCATCCGCACGGCCCTCGTGGACGAGGTGGACGGCGGCCCGAAGACCGGCGCGAAACCCCGCATCATCGGCGGCGAACTGTGGTTCACCCAGTCGTGGGCGCACGTCGCCGCCGAACCGATCCCCTGACCGGTCAGGGAACCAGGACGGCGGCGCCGGTGAAGCGGTCCGCGGCCAGGTCGGCGAGGGCGCGGTCGGCGTCGTCCAGCCCGTATTCGCGGGTCGTGACCGCGACGTCCAGGCGGGCGGCCAGCGTCAGGAACTCCTCGCCGTCCGCGCGCGTGTTCGCCGTCACCGACCGGACCTGGCGCTCCTGGAACAGGTGCCGCCGGTAGTCCAGGGACGGGACGTCGCTCAGATGGATGCCCGCGACGGCGCACGTCCCGCCGCGGTCGAGGCGTTCCAGCGCGGCCGGGACCAGCTCCCCCGCGGGCGCGAAGACGATCGCCGAGTCGAGCGGGGCGGGCGCGGCGTCGGACGAGTCGCCCGCCCAGGACGCGCCGAGCTCGCGCGCCAGTTCGCGGGCGGCCGGGCTGCGGGTGAAGACATGCACGTCCGCGCCCTCCGCGATCGCGATCTGCGCGGCGAGGTGCGCGGACCCGCCGAACCCCCAGATGCCGAGCCGTCCCCCGGGCGGGACGTCGGCGCGGCGCAGCGCCCGGTAGCCGATGATGCCCGCGCACAGCAGCGGCGCCGCGCGGACGTCGTCCAGTTCGCGCGGCAGCGCGTAGGCGTAGGCGTCGACGGCCAAGGCGTATTCGGCGTATCCGCCGTGCGCGTCCCACCCGGTGTAGACGGACGACGGACACAGGTTCTCGGCGCCGCGACGGCAGAACCGGCACGCTCCGCACGTCCCGCGCAGCCACGCCACGCCGACGCGGTCTCCGGCCCCGTGCAGGGCCCCGACACCGGCGGCGACGACCTCGCCGACGATCTCGTGGCCCGGTGTCACGCCGGGCAGGTGGACGGGCAGGTCGCCCTCGGCAACGTGCAGGTCCGTCCGGCAGACGCCGCAGGCCAGGACGCGCACCAGCAGCTCACCCGGCCCAGGGGACGGCACGTCGCGGTCGGCACGCCGAAGCGGGCCCGACGCGATCGGAGCCGGACCCTCGACCGCCCACGCCCGCATGGGATCAGGGCGTCAGCGGGAGCTCGAACCAGACGGCCTTGCCGTCGGCCGTCGGCCGCGCGCCCCAGCGGGTGGCGAGCTGGTCGACGAGGTAGAGCCCGCGCCCGCCCTCGTCGGTCTCGCCTGCGCTGCGGATGCGCGGCAGCCGCATGTCGGAGTCGAACACCTCGACCCAGATCGCGTCCGCGCCGCGGCGCAGCCGGAGCCGGAAGTCCTTGGTGGACGGCTCGCGGCGGCCGAGATCGGCGCCGAGATTCCAGTCGTCCTCGTCGAACGGCCCGCCGTCGTACGAGCCCCCGTCGTACGGCGCGCCGTCGAACGGGCGGCCCTCGAACGGGTCGCCGTCGAGCGGGTCCGCGGCGAAGTCGGTGTTGAACTGGACGGCGGGCGGCGCGCTGAGCGGCTCCCCGCCGCGCCCCGGCTGCCCGGCCGGGACCGGGACGACCATCTCGCGGCGCGGCTGCGGGGTGGCGGTGGCGTGCAGGACGACGTTCGTGACGACCTCGGAGACGAGGAGGCAGGCCAGCTCGGACTGCTCGTCCAGCATCCCCCAGGACGCGAACGCGTCGGCGGCCATCCGGCGGGCCTCCGACACCATGATCGGCTCGGCGGTGAAGGTGCGCTCCTCGACGGCCAGCTCGTCGCCGGCGGTGCGGATCACGACGATCGCGACGTCGTCGTCGACGTCACCGGGGACGGCCTCGTAGGCGGCGTTCGCGATCGCCTCGACGCCGCTGCGCGCGACCTTGGCGACGGCCGCGCGGACCCTCTCCCGCGACTCCTCGCGCGTGTGGTGCTCGCCGTCCTCCCGGGGCCTGCGGTCGATGAGGCCGTCGGTGTAGAGGACGAGCGTGGAGCCCGGCTTCAGCTCCGTCGTCTCCTCGTTGAACAGGATCTCGCCGCCCATGCCGGGGGCGCGGAGGCCGAGCATGCCGCCCTGGCTCTCGAACGTCAGCTCGCTGACCTCGCCGTCCACGATCAGCATCGGCGGGTCGTGCCCGGCGTTGGCGAACTCCAGCACCCGCGACCACGCGTCGTACACGAAGTAGGTGCAGGACACGAGCGGCGGGCGGACGAGGTCGTCGCTGTTCCAGCCGGACCGCATCCGCTCGGGCCGCGTCATCGTGCGGACCCACTCGTCCAGCTTGCGGAGGATGTCGGCGGGCGGCTTGTCGTCCTGCGCGAAGGCGCGCAGCGCGGCGCGGAGCTGGCCCATCACGGCGGCGGCGCGGGCGCCGCGGCCCTCGACGTCGCCGATGACGAGGCCGACGCGGCCCGCCGACAGCGGGATGACGTCGTACCAGTCGCCGCCGACCTGCGTCTGGATGCCGTGCCCGTGCGACTCCAGCGGGCGGGCCGGCTCGTACCGCCAGGCGATCTGGAGGCCGTCCAGCCGGGGCGGCCGGTCGCCGGGCAGCAGGTGCTTCTGGAACGCCAGCGCGGTGTCGCGCTCCTCCTCGAACAGCAGCGCGTTGTCGACGGCGAGCGCGACGCGGCTGGCGATGGCGCCGAGCAGGTCGCGGTCGAAGCCGTCGTAGTGCGGGTCGGGCCGCTTGGACAGGTTCGACAGCGCGAGGCTCATCACGCCGAGCAGCTCGCCGCGCACCAGCAGCGGCGCGGAGATCACCGAGGTGATGCCCATCGCGTCGCCGAGCCGCCTGGACGACTCGTTCGGCGCGGAGAACCGGTGCTGGAGCATGTCCTCGACGAGGACGGCGTCGCGGCGGCTCATCGCCTTCTCGCTGAAGTGCCCGGGCGGGTAGTGGACGGGCTCGCCGACCTCCGCCCACGTGCCGGGCGGCGGCTCCCACCCGCCCGCGTGCCGCGACACGCGCCGGTAGAGCCGGTCGCCGCTGTACAGGTCGATGAAGCAGTGGTCGGCGAACTGCGGGACGAGCGTGTCGGCGACGCGGCGGAGCGTGCTCTCCAGCTCAAGCGACCCGGCGAGCCGCTCCCCGATGCGCTCCATCAGGCCGTAGCGGTCCTGCTCGCGCTGGTTGGAGCGGAGCGCCTCGCGCGCGAAGATGACGACGCCGTCGACCGCGCCGGACGGGTGGCGCAGCGGGACGGCGTGCGCGCGGGTGTAGACGGTGGTGCCGTCCACGCGCAGGTTGCAGAACGTGCCCTCCCACACGCCGCCCTTGAGGACGTGCTTGGCCAGCTCGGTCGCCTGCTCGTGGTCTTCTTCGGCGATGCCCAGGGAGAGGATGGAGTGGCCGATGATCTCGTCGCCGCCGAACCCGAACAGCTGCCGGGCGAACGCGTTGCCGTAGATGACGTTGCTGAAGCGGTCGCAGACGATGACCGCCATCTCCATCTGGTTGAGGACGGTCTCGGGCGGCAGATGCGCCTCGTCAGGCGCTTCCCCCCAGTGATTCATCTCCCCATCCCGATCGCAGTGGCGGGCCCGCCGGTTACCGCTTTCTCCCGGCACGGCCACCCGCCGCCGTCCGCCGCGGTGCGCACCGAATCGATGATCACCGGGCGTCGCGGCGCGGCTGCCGCGTGTACCTCTTCCGTCGTATTGAACGACGAACCCGCCGCCGGGATACGCCCGAAAGGCCCGCTGCTATGGAGATCTTCGGTATAGACCGTCGAGACGGCACCCCGTGCGCCCGACAACACGCCCGCCGGAACGGCCGCCCATGCGCCCGCACGCACCCCCGCAGAACACACGCCCGCGGTGTCAGCGCCTGCTGACGAAGACGTGTTCGGCGATGTCGCGCGGCAGTTCCGTCGCGGGACTGTCGGCCTCGTCGTCACTGATCACCTGCACCCCGTCATCGGTCGCCCGAAGCGTCACCTCTCGTCCCGGTTGTATCCCTATTTGCTTGAGTCTAAGCATCAGGTCGCTGTCGCTCTGCACCTGCTCGCTGATCCGCCGGATCACGGCCCCGGCGCCCCCGGGGCTGGCGACGGCGGTCATCACCGACAGCGGTGCGGAGTCGGCGTCGTCCCCGTGCCCGCCCAGTTCGTCCAGGCCGGGGATCGGGTTGCCGTGCGGGCAGGTGGTCGGGTTGTCAAGCAGGGAGACCAGGCGGCGCTCCACGTCCTCCGACATCACGTGCTCCCAGCGGCACGCCTCGATGTGGACGTCCTCCCAGGGCAGCCCGATCACGTTGACCAGCAGGCATTCGGCGAGCCTGTGCTTGCGCATGACGCGGGTCGCGAGACCGCGGCCGTTCTCGGTCAGTTCGAGATGCCGATCGCCCTCGACCCGCAGCAGCCCGTCGCGCTCCATCCGCGCGACCGTCTGGCTCACCGTCGGGCCGCTCTGGGAGAGCCGCTCCGCGATGCGCGCGCGAAGAGGGATGATCCCCTCTTCTTCGAGCTCGAAAACCGTCCGGAGATACATCTCCGTGGTATCGATCAGGCCGTGTGAGGTCACAGCTCCCTCCAGTCTTATGAACGGGAGTCTACTTGCTCGGACCTCGCAACGCCGGGCCCGGCGAATATCCCCCCGATGCCGGGTAAGGGGAACGCACGATGAACGCGAGAACTTCCCAGGACGCGAGAACTTCCCAGGACGCCGGGCCCTTCCTCCCCGGCACGGCCGAGGGGCGGTCCGATCTCGACGAGCTGCGCCGCGCGGCGGCCGGCTGCCGGGGCTGCGGCCTCTACGAGAACGCCACGCAGACCGTCTTCGGCGAGGGCTCGCCCGGCGGCCGGGTCATGTTCGTCGGCGAGCAGCCCGGCGACCAGGAGGACCGCAAGGGGCAGCCGTTCGTCGGCCCGGCCGGACGCGTCCTCGACCGGGCGCTCGCGGAGGCGGGGATCGAGCGCGGCGACGTCTACGTCACCAACGCCGTCAAGCACTTCAAGTTCAAGCGGCGGGAGGGCGGCGGGAAGCGGCGCATCCACGAGCCGCCGAGCGCGGCCGAGGTCCGCGCGTGCCGTCCCTGGCTGCTGGCGGAACTGCGGCTCCTGGACCCGGACGTCGTGGTCGTGCTCGGCGCCACGGCGGGCAGGGCGCTGTTCGGCTCGTCGTTCCGCGTGACCAAGCAGCGCGGGCGGCTCCTCCCGCTCCCCGACCTGGAGACGATCGGCACCCCGGCCGCCGGACGCGAACTCGGCGACGAGCCGCCGGAGCGGGCCGACACGCAGATCGTCGCGACGATCCACCCGTCTGCCGTGCTGCGCGCCGAGGACCGCGACGCGATGTACGCCGGATTCGTCGAAGACCTCAAGGTGGCGGCGTCAGCGCTCGGCTGAAAGGCGTCAGCGCTCGCCTAAGGGGCCTTCTGCTGTGCGGGTGTCGTAGCGGAGCAGCGCCGGGACGGCGAACGCGGCCACGACGACCAGGACGGCGCAGGCCAGCCCGCCCCCCACCCAGGACGCGGTGGCCCCGGTGACGCTGGCGGTCGCGCCCGCGCGGACGTCCCCGAGCCGCGGCCCGCCCGCGACGACGACGGTGAAGACTCCTTGGAGGCGGCCGCGCATCTCGTCGGGCGCGTACGTCTGGAGCATCGACTGGCGGAACACCGCCGACACCAGGTCGGCCGCCCCGCCGACGGCGAGGAAGGCCACCGCGAGCCACAGGCGTCCGGTCAGCCCCGCCGCGGCCACCGCGAGGCCCCACACCACGATGGACACGACGAGCGCGATGCCCTGCTTGCGGACGCGTCCGATCCAGCCGGACGACAGCCCGCCGAGGAACGCGCCGATCGCCATCGCGGCGAACAGGTAGCCGACCGCGCCCTCGCCGCCGTACCGCGTCTCGGCCACCTCGGGGAACAGGGCGCGCGGCATCGCGACCGCCATCGCGATGATGTCCACGACGAACGACATCATCAGCACCGGCTGCCCGGCCAGGTAGCGCAGGCCGTCGAACACCGACCGCAGGCCGGGCGCGCCGA
This sequence comes from Actinomadura sp. 1N219, assembly GCF_044326405.1. Classification (NCBI taxonomy): domain Bacteria; kingdom Bacillati; phylum Actinomycetota; class Actinomycetes; order Streptosporangiales; family Thermomonosporaceae; genus Actinomadura; species Actinomadura sp. 1N219. The sequence continues at coordinate 96,701 of NZ_JBIRAY010000019.1, forward strand.
CGACGTCGCCGAGCGGCGGTATCGGCGGAAGGCGGAGCGCCGCGTACAGCGCCAGCGTGAACAGGACGGCGTCGAGCGCGTAGGCCGCCGCGTAGTTCCAGCGGGCCAGCAGCACCCCGGCGAACAGCGGCCCGGCCAGCATCCCGAACGTGCTGGCGGTGAAGGCGAGCGTGTTGGCGGCGGGGACGAGGGGCCTGTCGAGCAGCCGGGGGATGATCGCGCTGCGGGTCGGCGAGGACACCGCGAACCCGACGGCCTGGACCGCCACCACCGCCATGATCAGCGTGAGGCTGCCGAGGCCGAGGAGCGCCTGCGCCAGCAGCAGCAGGGTCGCCACCCACATCACGCAGGACGACGCGAACAGCAGCCTGCGCCGGTCCATGTGGTCGGCGACCGCGCCGCCCCACAGGCCGAACACGATCAGCGGGACGAGGTTGACGAAGCCGAGCACGCCGACCCAGAGCGACGACCTGGTCATGTCGTACACCTGGACGGGCACGGCGACGGCGGTGACCTGGAACCCGACGAACGACATGCCCTGCCCGAGCCACAGCCGCCGGAACGCGGGGTAGGCCAGCGGGCGGGTGTCGATCGCCAGGCTCCGCAGCCTCCCGCGACGCGACCTCTTCTCATCGCGCGGCTTGTCATCGCGCGGCGCCGGGGTCACGGAGACAGTCTCTCCATCACCCACTCCCCCTGCTCGTCCTCCCCCTTCTCAAGCGGGGTTCCCCGGCGGTACCGGATCCGGTCGTGGAGGCGGTCGCGGCGGCCCTGCCAGAATTCGATCGACTCCGGGACGAGGCGGTACCCGCCCCAGAAGTCCGGCAGCGGGATGGAGCCCTCCAGCGGCGCGGGCGCGTCCGGCGGCTCCTCGGGCCAGCGCTCGGCGAGCTCGGCGAAGCGGCGCTCCAGGACGTCCCGTCCCGGGATGACGCCCGACTGCCGCTCGCTCGCCCACGCGCCGAGCCGCGAACCGTGCGGGCGCGTCCGGAAATAGGCGGCCGACTCGTCCCGCGACAGCTCTTCCACCGGGCCCGCGACGCGGACCTGCCGATGCATCGCGTGCCAGGGGAACACGAGCGCCGCCCGCGGGTTCTCCGCGAGGTCCCGGCCCTTCCGCGACGTCAGGTTCGTGAAGAAGCGGAACCCCCGCGGCCCGTACCCCTTCAGCAGGACGGTCCGCGCGCTCGGGACCCCGTCCCCGGACGCCGTGGCCAGCACCATCGCGTTCGGCTCGGGCAGCCCGAACGCGTGCACGTCGGCGAACCACCCGGCGAACACCGCGAGCGGGTCGGCAGGGAGCGCCAACTCGGACAATTCGCCCCCCTCGTAGGATCTCCGGAGCCGGGCCGGGTCGGGCGTTGGGGCATCCACAGCGTCAGAGCCTCTCACCTGGACCTTGTGCAACTCGCACGACCCCTGGGTACTGGTCGGTAAAACCGACAGGGTTCAATGGCACGGCACCGCCTTATCACTCTTGGAGACGAAAGGCAGGACGACATGTCCGACTTCAAACCTGGTCTCGAGGGGGTCGTGGCCTTCGAGACCGAGATCGCCGAACCGGACAAGGAGGGCGGAGCCCTCCGCTACCGGGGCGTCGACATCGAGGAACTCGTCGGCCGCGTCTCCTTCGGCGACGCGTGGGGTCTCCTCGTGGACGACAGCTTCGACCCGGGACTCACCCCCGCCGAACCGCACGTCCTGCCGGTCACGTCCGGCGACGTGCGGGTGGACGTGCAGAGCGCCCTCCCCACCCTCGCCCCCGCCTACGGGATGCGGCCCCTCCTCGACATCTCCGACGACGAGGCCCGCGCCGACCTGGCCCGGGTCTCGGTGACGGCGCTGTCGTTCGTCGCCCAGTCGGCGCGCGGCATCGGCGTCCCGATGGTCCCGCAGGAGCGGATCAACGCCGCCGGGACGATCACCGAGCGGTTCATGGTCCGCTGGCGCGGTGAGCCCGATCCGAAGCACGTCCGGGCCATCGACGCGTACTGGGTCTCCGCCGCCGAGCACGGCATGAACGCCTCCACCTTCACCGCGCGGGTGATCGCCTCCACCGGCGCGGACGTCGCGGCCAGCATCTCCGGCGCGATCGGCGCGATGTCGGGCCCGCTGCACGGCGGCGCACCCGCCCGCGTCCTCCCGATGATCGAGAACGTGGAGCGGATCGGCGACGCCCGCAAGGTCGTCACCGACATCCTCGACTCCGGCGAGCGGCTGATGGGCTTCGGCCACCGCGTCTACCGCGCCGAGGACCCGCGCGCCCGCGTGCTGCGCCGCACCGCCAGGGAACTCGGCGCGCCGCGGTTCGAGGCCGCGAAGGCGCTGGAGGACGCCGCGCTGGCCGTGCTGCGCGAGCGCCGTCCGGACCGTCCGATCGAGACGAACGTGGAGTTCTGGGCCGCGGTCGTCCTGGACTTCGCCGAGGTCCCGACGGCGATGATGCCCGCCATGTTCACCTGCGGCCGCACCGCCGGTTGGGCCGCGCACATCATGGAGCAGAAGCGCACGGGCCGTCTCGTCCGGCCGAGCGCGAAGTACACCGGCCCGGGAACCCGCTCCATCGACGACGTCGCCGGGGCCGGCGAGGCCCTCAAGCGTCACACCAACTGATCTTCCCCCCGTCCCCCCGTCCCCCCGTCCCCCCGAACAGGCTTGAGGCCCCCGGATCTGATCCGGGGGCCTTTCTCATTGCCGGATCGGCGGGGTCATCGGGGCGGCGCGGCGGGGCGCGGGTCTCCCGGCGGGCAGTCGGCCTTGCCCTGGGGGCCGGTGATCAGGCGGCCGCAGAGCTGCGTGACCTCCGTCCTCCCGTCCGGCGTGATCCTCGCGAGGATCACCGGCTTGTCCAGCACCTGGTGGCCGGTGGAGCGCGGGCCGAACCGGATGACGCCGCTCGCGCCGTTGCGCAGGACGTCGTCGTCCGGGTCGTCCAGCGCCGCGAACACCGATCCCGCCGACGGCAGCGCCTTCTCCCGCCAGTACACGGTGCGCGCCACGGTCGCGACGAGGGTGGCCGCGTCGTAGGCGACGGCGGCGCGGGTGATCGACGGCCACTGGACCGAGTCGCCGTCCTGGACGGTCATCTCCCCCGCGACGGGGTCGTAGTCCGAGTAGAACGTCTGCGGCGACTGGTCGCCGACCCACCGCTCGTGCCACGCCTCGCGCGCCGCGAGCGGCGTGAAGTACAGCTCGAAGGTGCTCTTGCGGCCCAGCTCCGCGGCGTTGTCGCTGACGTACTTGGCGATCTCGTCGTCCGTCAGGACCAGCCGGGGTTCCGGGCAGGACAGCTCCAGGACGTTCGCGAACGAGCGGAACTCGTCCGACCGGCCGGCGTAGTAGAACATGTCGGGCTCGTCCCGGCACGCCTCCCGGACGGACTTGTTCAGGTCCCCCGCGTTCCGGTACGGCCGCATGCGCGTCACGCCGGGACGGAACGCCTTCTGGAACTCGAGTGCGAGGTCCTTGCTGTACAGGTCGTTGGGGTCGCCGTCGTAGATGACGACCGCGTCGTCCGCCTTCTTGCCGCCGACGTGGCCGTTGCGGGCCCAGTGCGCGGCGTGCCTGGCGGTCCGCGCGTTCGGCGACGCCAGCCGGAAGTAGTACGGCGAGTAGCCCGCCTCGCCGTCGAGCATGGCCGTCCCGCCGAAGCTGTTGGCGGTGCTGACCAGCGGAAGCGCCGACTTGGCCAGCAGCCTGATCGCCTCCTGCGTCTGCCGGCGGCTCTGCTCGAAGCCGACCACCGCGACGATGGTGCGGTCCTCCAGCGCCCGCTCGCGGATCTGCCCCGCGACGTGCTCGGCGTAGCGGAACTTGGCGCCCGCGTTCGCGATCAGCACGCGCAGCCGCAGGTCCTCGCCCTCGGCGGCGTCGTTGAACCGCTTCTGCGCGATCGACAGGCCGATCAGCTCGCCCTGGACGCCCGCGAGCAGCTCGATCCGCCGGTTCTTGATCGACGGGTCGGCGGTCACCGGGCCGAGGTAGACGACCGTCGCGTACGGCTTGCCGGACTCCTTGACGTGGTCGTTCTGCGACTCGATCTCGTCCAGGACCTCGCTGAGCCGGCCGTCGTTGTTCTTTCCGCCGGAGTTCTCCCCGAAGGAGAACGACCCGTCGGTGATGCCGATGCACTCGCCGTTCTCCATCCGCCTGATGTCGACCGGCGAGCAGTACTTCTGCACCTGGACGGAGATCACCGCGATGGACGCCGCCGCGACCGCGACCATCGCGATCCACGGCAGCGCCGGATGCGCGAACCGGGGGCGGCGCCGCACCGGCCGGACGGGCGGCAGGTCGCCGCCCGGGTCGCGGGTGATGTCGACGCGGATCTCCCGGCGCGAGCCGAGCGCGTCGATGCGCCGCTGCTCGCGGGCGTACCGGTCCCAGAGCCCGCGCGCGGCGATGACGCTCTGCGGGTCGCCGGCCGACATGTCGACGCGGACGGCCTGCGCGATCCGGTCGACGAGCGACCCGCCCGCGGGCGCCGACGGGTCGTCCTCGGCGGGCGCGTTCGGGTCGACGCCGGCGACGACGACGAGCGGGTCGAAGCAGGGCAGCCGCCCGCCCGCCTGGCTGTCGGCGCGGACCCGCTCGGCCAGCTCCACGAACGCCACCCCGGGATGCCCGGCCGACAGCTGCTCGAAGATGAGCACCGGGAAGCGGACCCGCGCCCACGCGGCCCGCCGGTAGTCGCGCCGGTAGCAGCGCCGCAGGTCCTCCAGGAACGCGGCGACCAGCAGCAGGTCGAGCTGCTCGCAGTGGCCGTCCGGCTCGACCGGACGCGGGTCGAACACGCCCAGCGCGAAGCCGAGGAACCCTGTGGAGTCGCGGTCGACGTACGGCTGCCGGAGGAACCAGCCGAACCGGCGGACCCCGTACCAGCCGCGCGTCCGCGCCACGATCTGCACGGTCACGAACGCCACGCCGATGATCGCGGCGAACACGGCCGCCGCGAGGTCGAGGGCCGCCGCCGTCCCGGCGCTGATCAGCGCGACGACCGCGATCCCGATCGGGGCGGTCTGCTCCAGGAACGCCAGGAACGTCGCGGGCCGTCCGCGCGGCGCCTCCAGATCGCGCAGGACGTCCCGGCCGCGGCCGCGGATGACCCGGTTCAGCTCGCGGCGGCGAGCGTTCTCGTTGTCGCCGACGGGCGGGTGCGTCAGCCGCCGCACCAGCTGGTGGTTCTCCCGCTCGGCGGACGACGCGCCGCGCGGGGCCGGACGGTCCCCCGCCAGCCGGATCTCGCGCAGGTCGCGCAGCCACAGCGCCATCTCCAGCAGCGGGAACCGCAGCGGCGGCTCGCCCCGGGCATGGCTGCTCGGCTGCGACAGCTCCCGCTTCGCCTCCCGCAGGACGCCCGCGACGTCGGCGGCGGGCGTGTCGGCGGCGATGTGCGACACCGGGGCGCGCTCGTCCTCGCACCGGGTCTTCAGGATCTCCGCGACGTGGGAGGTGGCGCGGCCGGGGCCGAGCAGCAGGAGCAGCGGTCTCAGCCGCGCCCGCCAGCGCGGCCGCTCCCGCAGCCGTTCGAAGAGGTCGAGCACTCCGCGCAGCCGATCCTCGGTCGGGATCCGGTCGCCGTCGCCCGCCATGGGTCATGCCTCACTTCCGCGTCGTCCAGTTGCTGGCCGCTCCCCCGGCTGGTTCTCCCACCGCCCTTATCGGCATTGGACGCGGCGGACCGCGGAAAGGATCGAAACTTTCCAATCGTCGTGCGTCCGTGCGCGAAACTCGGCCACTTTGTCATCATTGGCGGCATGGGTGAAGACCGCGACGAGCCGCTGGACGGCGACATAGGCCCGGCCGCGTCCCGTCCCGCCTCTTCGCCGGGGACGGCCTCGCCGGACGCGGCCGAGGAGTCGCGGCGGTACGAGGCGGAGCGCGAGGAGCGGCGGCGCGACGCCAACGCGGTGTCGGGACGGATCGCCGTAGTGCTCGCCGCGCTCTTCCTGACGTTCCTGATCTACGACTCCGTCACCACCGCCGTGGAGGCCCATGACCGGGGCGACGACTGGATCTACCCGCCCGCGGTGATCGCCGCCGTCTGCGCGATCGCGCTGGTGACCCTGGTTGCCTGGGCCGTGCGGAGGGTGAAGTAGCCTTTGGTGAGTGACCGAAAGCGCTAATCCAGCCATTGACATTCCCGCCGATCTGAAGCCCGCGGACGGCCGCTTCGGATGCGGTCCGTCGAAGGTCCGCCCGGAGCAGCTCGCGGCTCTCGCGGAGTCCGGCTCGACGTACATGGGGACCTCGCACCGGCAGAAGCCGGTGAAGTCGCTCGTCGCCCGCGTCCGGGAAGGGCTCGGCCAGCTGTTCTCGCTGCCCGAGGGGTACGAGGTCGTGCTCGGCAACGGCGGCACCACCGCCTTCTGGGACGCGGCCGCGTTCGGGCTCGTCCGGCAGCGGTCGCAGCACCTGACGTTCGGCGAGTTCTCCAGCAAGTTCGCCAAGGTCACCACGAGCGCGCCGTGGCTGGGGGACCCGACCGTCATCACCGGCCCGCCCGGGACGCACCCGGAAGCGTCGGCCGAGGAGGACGCGGACGCCTACGCCCTCACCCACAACGAGACCTCGACCGGCGTCGCGATGAAGATCCGGCGCCCGGCGGGCACGATCGCCCGCGACGGGCTCGTGCTCGTGGACGCCACGTCCGGCGCGGGCGGCCTCCCCGTGGACGTGACGGAGACGGACGTCTACTACTTCGCGCCGCAGAAGTGCTTCGCCGCGGACGGCGGCCTCTGGATCGCGCTCGCGTCCCCGGCCGCGCTGGAGCGGATCGACGAGATCGCCGGCTCCGACAGGTACATCCCTGAGTCCCTCAACCTGAAGACGGCCGTCGACAACTCCGCCAAGGACCAGACGTACAACACCCCGGCCGTGGCGACGCTGCTGCTGCTCGCCGAGCAGATCGAGTGGATGAACGGGCAGGGCGGCCTGGCGTGGACGACGTCCCGCACGGCCGACTCGTCCCAGCGGCTCTACACGTGGGCGGAGAAGACGTCGTACACGACGCCGTTCGTCGTGGACCCGGCGCAGCGCTCGCAGGTGGTCGGGACGATCGACTTCAACGACGACGTCGACGCGGCGGCCGTCGCCAAGACGCTGCGCGCCAACGGCATCGTGGACACCGAGCCGTACCGGAAGCTCGGCCGCAACCAGCTCCGCATCGGCATGTTCCCGGCGATCGACCCGTCCGACGTCGAGGCGCTGACCGCGTCCGTCGACTACGTCGTCGAGCGCCTCTAGTCCCTGCGGGTCTCGACCCTCGGGGGTGCCACGCCGCACCCCCGAGGGCCCGCTTCGTTAGGCGAAAGGTTCAGGCGACGGACAGCAGACCGTCCGTGCCGCCGAGCCGCTCCTCCACGCGATGGCGCAGCCCGGCGCGGTCGCATTCCTCGTCGGCGCTGGTGAAGCCCGTCCAGACGCGGGGGTCCATGTCGGTGTCGCGGGCCGTGGGCAGGAAAGTCGCCGTCGCGAGCACCTCGGGCAGGTCGCGCCGTCCTGGACGGCGTTCCATGCCGACCTTCAGGTAGGTGCCCTCGCGGAGCATGACCACGGTCGCGAACTCCACGCGCGTATGCCGTTCGGCCTCGCGGAACCAGCGCGGGTTGGACGCCCAGTAGATGTTCTGCTCGGTGTCCACGGCCACGGTCAGCGGGCTGAGCGCGGCGCGGGCCAGATGCACCTCGGTCGGACGGTCGCGGTGGACCCAGACCAGCGCGGCCCGTCCGACCAGGGCCTCCAGGACGTCCGTCACGCCGGACGGTCCGTCGCAGCCCGCGAGGAGCTGGAAGATCGGCTCGCTGTCGGTCGTCCCGGCCGCGGGCGGCGGCGCGAAGCGCGACCGCAGTCCGGCGGCGTCGACGTCGCCGTTGTGGGTGGCGACGACGCCGGCGGACGGGCCGCCCGCCGCGGCCGTCCCGGGGACGACCATCGGGCTGGCGTTGTCCGCCTCGGCGGGCGAGCCCTGCGTCGCCCAGCGGGTGTGCCCGAGAACGACCGGCGCGCGGTCGAGCTCGGGAAGGAACTCGGGCCGCCAGATCCCCGAGAAGCGCCCGAGCCCCTTCACCACGCGGCAGCCCACCGCGAGGCCCCCGCCGCGCTCCGGGCCGCCGAGCCCCGGCCCGCCGCCCGGCCACCCGACACCGGCCGGGCACCCGGCGAGGCCCGGCCAGCCGCCGAGGAGCGCCAGCCCCGCCGAGTCCGTGCCGCGCTCCTCCGCGAGCGCGCCCAGCGTGATGAACACGTCCGAGGCGGGCCCCGGGTCGTCGGCGAACGGCGAGCGCACCATCCCGAACAATCCGCACATGCCAGATGAGATGCATTTCATGGGCGGACGGTTCGAGTCGCTCATGGCGCCGAATAGGCTCGGACCGTGAACCGCGCGCCCCGCTGGCTGCTTCCCACCGTGCTGACCGCGCTCGTCCTGGCCGTGGTCTTCGGTGCGCTGCTGAAGTGACGCGGGCCGTATGATCGACGGGGCGCGGAACGGGGATGATCAAGGGATGTCGCTCAGCCGCGTCGCCCGCGCCGGCACCGTGATGATCCGCGCCGGCGCCGCTCTCGTCCTCGCCGGGACGTCCGTCTGCGTCCTGGCCCCCGCGGCATCCGGCGCGGCGCGGGACGACCAGGTCGCCTTCAAGATCTCCGATCCGCGGATCACCGAGTCCAGCGGGCTCGCGGCCAGCAGGCGGCACCCCGGCGTCGTCTACACGCACAACGACTCGGGCGGCGTCCCGAAGATCTACGCGCTGGACGCGGGCGGGCGCGTCCGGGCGGTGCTGACGCTCGGCGGGGCGGGCGCCCGCGACTGGGAGGGCATCGCGCTCGGCAAGGACGGGCGCGGCCGTCCGGCGATCTTCGTGGCGGACATCGGCGACAATCTCGGCGGCGCGTGGCCCTACGTGACGGTGTACCGGATCACGGAGCCGTCCCAGGTCAGGAGCCAGACGCTGCAGGCGACCGCCTTCAGGGTCAAGTATCCGGACGGCCCGCGCAACGCCGAGACCCTCATGATCAACCCGCGGACGAACCGGCTCTACATCGCCAGCAAGCTGTTCGGCGGCAAGGTGTACGAGGCCCCGGCGAAGCTCAGGACCAGCGGATTTAACGTGATGCGCAAGGTCGCGGACGCCCCGGCGATGGCGACCGACGGCGCGTTCTCCCCCGATGGGCGCACCTGTGTCATCCGGTCCTACTTCGGTGCGCGTCTCTATTCGGTAGGCCCGGACGGCCGTCCGGGCAAGACGATGAAATCGATCGGCATCCCGATGCAGTCGCAGGGCGAGTCGCTGAGCTACACGGCGGACGGCACGTCCCTGCTGGTGGGGTCCGAGGGCCAGAACCAGCCGGTCTACCGGGTGCCGCTGCCGGACGAGGCGCGGCCGTCGCCGTCCGGCGGGAAGGAGCCGAAGAACGCGGGCACGGCGGGCGACGTCGAGGGACACGCCGCCGACACCCGCAACACCCGGATGGGGCTGTTCCTGGCGCTCGCCATCGCCGCGGCCGTCGGCTTCGGGCTGCTGCGCAGGCGCGGGGGCTCGTCGGGAGACGGATGACAAGAGGCTGGCGGACGGGGCGGAAAGGCCGACCTGACCGGCACGATGGAAGTCGGTTCCGGACGGCGACGGGATGGTGGAAGGAGGCGACGGGCCCGCGGGGACCCGTGTGAGGATGCGGACTGTGGAGCATGAGCTCGTGGGCCTGGCGGGCCCCGGCGGCCGGTGGCGTCCCGTCGCCGCCGGCCCGTTCGCCCTGCTCGCGGTGGCGCTGGCGCTGCTGCCGATCCGTCCGGTGTGGCTGTGGGCCGCGCTGATCGGCGCCGTCGCGGCGGTCCCGTGGCTGCTCGGCGCGGCCCCGGAGGCGCGCCGCCGCCGTCCGCGGCCGTACTGGCGGCTGTCCGCGGCCGGCCTGGAGAAGGTCGGGCCGGGCGGGCTGAGCATGGTGTCCTACGAGCGGTCCCGGATCGACGCGCTGGCCATCACGACCGGCGACGGCATGCTGACCGTGTTCCACCGGTTCGGCCGCACCGCCGTGGGCGGGATGACCGCGATGGGCCTGGAGCCGCTCACCGTCTTCGTGACGGCGAGACGGCTCGGCATACCCATGCACGTCCTGGACGGCGAGGCGACCGACCTGCTCGATCCCGCGCTGGACGACGCGCTGCGCATCCCGACGATCGACGACGACGTCCCGGGAGGCGGCCCGCTGCCGCGCGACCACGCGGCGGAGAAGCGGCTGCTGGACCAGGAGGCGGCCCTCCTGGCCGCGGCGCACGAACCGTCCCCGCCCAAGGCCGACGAACGTCCCGGCAGAGGCAGGGCGCGCAGGCAGGCGGGCAACGAGCAGCGGCTGGACACGCCCGAGCCGCTGCCCAGCCGCCGCCGCGTCGTGCTCCTCGGGGTGCTGACCGCCCTGCTCGGCGCCGTCATGATCGTCAGGATCGCGGTGGACGGCACCGGCGAGTTCGGCGCCCGGCTCGCGGCCGGCTGCTGGGCGCTCGCCGCGATCGCGGGCGTCCTCGCGGCGCGCCGCCGGCTGCTGCGGGCCGCGCAGGTCCGCTGGACGATCAACGCGGAGCGGCTGCGGGTGCGGGCCCGTCCCGGCCGCCGCCGCGAGGTGCAGGACCTGCGGGCCGGGGACGTCGCCGCGGTCGTCGTCGGTCCCGGCCTGCGGCTCGACCCGGTGAGCGGCGAGCCGCGCCGCGCCGACCTCGCCGCGCTCGCGTTCGGGCACCGGCTGGAGCTCGTCGCCCGGCTGCCCGCGCACGGCCTGGACGGCTTCCAGCTCGCGCACGCCCTCGACGACCACGGCTACCGGGTGATCACGCCGGGCGCGCGGGCGCCGCGCGGCCCGCAGTACGGCCTGGAGGGGCTGCCCGAGATCTTCGCGCAGGTCCCCGGCGGGCGGCTGGTCGTCGCGGACGGCGGGCTCGGCTGGGCCGACGCCGCCGGCGACGTCGTGCTGAAGATGCCGGAGGACCGCATCGGCGGCATCGAGCTGCTGACCATCGCCGGGCACGCCTGGGTCCGGCTCTACGACACCGACGGCGACGAGTTCTTCGCCGCGCCCCTGTCGGCGCTGCGGATCTCCCGCACCGACCTGCGCGACTCGGCCCGCCGCGCCGGGCTGCCGGTCAACGACGCCGAGTACGACGCCTACCTCAGCGCCGCGTTCCACTCCGCCGTCTCCACGCTGACCGACTCCGAACCGGCGACCGCGTCCGTGCCCTCGCAGAGCACCGCCGGGCAGGACGCCGGAGAGCAGACCGGCGAGACGGCCGCGTCCGCGCAACCGGCCCCACTGGACGAGCACGACCTCGCGTTCACCGTCTCCGCGCCGCCCGACCCCATGACCGCGCCGGGCACGCTCCTGGACGCGACCCGCCGCTCCCGTGCCGGGACGTACGGAATGAGCGTCCTGCTGTGCGAGGCAGTGGCGCTGCTGGGCGCGGTGTGGCTCGGGCCCGAGCTGGGCGGGTTCAACACGACGGCGTCCTGGTCGGTGCCCGCGGGGCTGCTCATCGGCCTCGTCGGCTACTGGCTGTACGACCGCAACCGTCCGCAGCTTCGCGTGTCGTCCGCCGGGGTCGCGGTCGTCACCCGGCGCGGCAAGGTCGAGTGGGACCTGGCCCGCGACCGCGTCGGCGGCGTCGGCATCGACGAGGCGACCGAGCGGATGCCGCGCCTGGTGGTGTGGAGCCCGTCCGGGCGGGTGCTGCGGCAGGTGACGTTCCCGCCCGACCTGGACGAGCTGCGCCGCGCCTGCGAGCGCTACGGCCTGCCCTGGGGGCCGCCGGACGCCGACCGTCCCGCGCCCCCGCCGCCCGAGCTCTGACGCAGCGACCACGTCTTCAGCGACTCGTACGTCAGCTGGCTGTAGTCCTTGCCCGGCAGGTGGCTGAGCATCAGGTGGACGGAAGCGGCCGTCCACGGCGCCCCGGCGAACGCCGACAGCGATTCCATGAGCGGGCGCACGTCGACCGGGCTTCTGGACCGCGCCAAAGTGAGGTGCGGACGGAAGCCCCGGTGCTTGTCGGGCAGTGTTCCGACGCGGCGTCCGGCGGCCGTGGTGGACGCGGCGAGCCGGGCCATGCCGCGGCGGTCGCCGTACAGGCCCGTCCACAGGACGCGGGCGTGCGTGCCGCTGCCGGGGAACGACCCCGCGCCCGCCAGCGACAGCGACATCCGCTCGTGCCGGCCGACGGCGCGCTCCAGCCTGGGAAGCAGCCGGTCCAGGGTGCGGTCGTCCACCTCGCCGAGGAACGTCAGCGTGACGTGGAGCAGCTCGCGCCGCACCCATTTCAGCTCGGGCACCGCCTCACGGTGCGGCAGGACGGCCTCCTCAAGCTCGTCCAGAATGTCCGGTGGCGGCACGAGTGCCAGGAAAAGCCTCATGGGAGCGTCCGGAGGGCCACCAGGCCAGCATTTCAGCAGATGGCACCCCTTGTCACGCCGTCACGCCGAACCACCCGAACCGGTCGCGGCGCCCGAAGCGGCGGCGGGTGCGGGCCGCCGCCGGATCCGGTCGAGCGCCGGCCGGATCGCCCCGTCCTCGCCCGGCGCGCCCCGCGCGGCCACCACGCCGACGGCGGCCGCGGCGACGACGGAGATCAGCCCGCCGCCGACGAGGCCCGTCCGCGCGCCGAAGTGCTCGGCCAGCCAGCCGATCGTGGGCGCGCCCAGCGGGTTCGTCCCGAGGAAGACGAACATGTAGAGGCCCATCACGCGCCCGCGCATCTCCGGCGCGACCGTCAGCTGCATGGTCGCGTTCGCCGCCGTCATGATCGTCATCATCGCGATGCCGGTCGGGACGAGCAGCGCCAGGAACGTCCAGTACGTCGGCATCAGGCCGGTGGCGACCTCCAGCGCGCCGAACGCCAGGCCCACCAGCACCAGGAACCGCAGCCGCGGCTTGGTCACGCGCCGCGCCGCCAGCAGGGCGCCGCCGAGCGCGCCGAGCGCGAGCATGCTGGACGCGAGCCCGAACGCGGACGCGTCGGTGTGGAAGACCTCCTTGGCGACGAGCGCGACCGTGGTGGCGAAGTTCATGCCGAACATGGCGAGGAACCCGATGAGGACCAGGACCAGCATCAGGTCACGGCGCCCGCGGACGTAGCGCAGGCCCTCGCGGAGCTGCCCCTTGGCGCGCTTGACGGGGTCGGCCGGGTGCAGCTCGTCCGCCCGCATCGCGTAGAGGCCGAACAGGACGGCGCCGAACGACGCCGCGTTCACCAGGAACACCGGGCCCGTGCCGATCAGCGCGATCAGCACGCCGGCGACGGCCGGGCCGAGGAGCCTGGCCCCGTTGAACGAGGCGCTGTTCAGCGCGATCGCGTTCGGCAGGTCGCGCCTGCCGACCATCTCGACCACGAACGACTGGCGGGTCGGATTGTCGACGACGGTCGCGAGGCCGAGCCCGAACGCCAGCACGTACACGTGCCACACCTGCGCGGCGCCGGTCACCGCGAGCAGTCCGAGGATGAGCGCGAGCACGCCCATCGACGCCTGCGCGAGCATCATCACGCGGCGTTTGGGATACCGGTCGGCGATGACGCCGCCCCAAAGTCCGAACAGCAGCATCGGCAGGAACTGCAGGCCGGTGGTGATGCCGAGCGCGGTGCCGCTGCCGTGCGCCAGCTCCAGGACGAGCCAGTCCTGCGCGATCCGCTGCATCCACGTGCCGGTATTGGACACGACCTGCCCCGCCGCATACAGCCGGTAGTTGCGGTTCCGCAACGACCGGAACATGCCCCCAGCACGCACGTCGTCAGCCTCGCCGCCCTCCCAAGTTTCAAACGCCTCCCCGAGCTCACCAGACCCGCGGGGTTCATCTGGGTCGTCGGGCTCGTCGGGTTTGCGAGGCTCATCGTCGTCCGCCTGCCCGTTTGTCTGGGCGGCGGCCGGGGGTGTGGCGAGCTTCATTAGCGACGGCTCGGTGTCGGCGTCGTTGTCGGCGCATGGGGGCTGGGTCGCGGCTCTGGTGCGTCCGGACGGGCGGGCGGCAGGGCGGCGGCAGGCCCGGCCGGCGGACGTAGGCGCGGGTGCGGGGCCGGGCGTGGGGGTGAGGGGGCGGGCGGCGGCGGCCTGGGCGGGGTGCGCGGGTTTGCGGCCGCGGGGGCCGCGCGGCGCGGTCCCCTCGGGCTCACGGGGTCGTTCATCAGCGGAAGTCATTAACAGCGCTAACGATAATCGCGGCCCCGGCATTCCGGCAAATCCGGTGCGGCCGGGTCAGGAGCGGCTGAGCCTGTCGATGATCGGGGCGGCCCGGCGGAGGATCTCCCGCTCGTCGTCGGTCAGCTCGCCGAGCCTCCTGGCCAGCCACGCCTCCTTGCGGCGCCGCTCGTCCGCCAGCAGCGCCGCGCCCGCGTCGGTCGCGTTCAGGACGACCTGGCGCCCGTCGGTCGGATGCGGGCTGCGCGCGACCAGGCCCCGCTCCTCCAGGTAGGCGATCACGCGCGTCATCGACGGCGGCTGCACCTTCTCGTGGTCGGCCAGCTCGCGGGGCGTCATCGACCCGTGCCGCTCGATCGCGGCGAGCGCGGCGAACTGGGTGAGCGACAGCGGGCCCCCGCCGCCGTGGTCGCCCTCGGTGGCGGGACGCAGCGTGCGCAGCCGCCGCGACAGCCGGGCGATCGAGATGCGCAGCTCTTCGGCCAGCCCGGGGACGGACACGGCACGGCGTGGGGTGGGTGGCGTTGTCATCGTCATCGGTCTCCCATGCTGCCATGCCGTGCCTTGACATTGCGCCGTGCCTTGACACTGCGGCTAGGCTAATTAGCCATTGAGCTATCTAAATTAGAGGAGTGTGGAATGCCTCGTGCCGGACTGTCGCCGGCCGCCGTCGTCGACGCCGCCGTCGCCATCGTGGACGCCGAGGGCCCCGGCGCCCTGACGCTGGCCGCGGTGGCGGGAAGGGCCGGGGTCGCGACGCCCTCCCTGTACAAGCATGTCCGCAACCTGGCCGAGTTGCGACAGCTGGTCACCGTCCGCGTGCTCGAAGAACTTACAGAACGGCTCGGCGAGGCCGCGCTGGGACGCTCCGGGGACGACGCCGTCCGCGCCCTGATGCGCGCCTACCGGTCGTACGTGGTGGAGCATCCCGGACGGTACGCGGCCATGGAGCAGTCGGCGGACGTCCAGCCGGAGGACAACGCTGCGGGCGAACGCCTCCTGGCCATCATCTACGCGGCGTTGCGCGGCTACGCCCTGGAGGGTTCGGAGCTGGTCCACGCGGCCCGCTGCCTGCGTTCGGCCGTGCACGGGTTCGCCGTCCTGGAGGCGGCGGGCGGCTTCGGCCTGCCCGAGGACCTGGAGGCCAGCTACGAGCTGCTCATCGGCATGGTCGTCGGAGGGTTGCCCGGCGCCCGCGGCGTAACCTGATCGCATGACCCGACCGCGCCGCCCGGACCCGCCGCCCATGCAGACCAACGATGTCCGCATCGCGGCCGCGGGCGCCGCCGCCTGGGCGGTCGCCTTCGTCGTGCTGCTCATCGTCGGGCTGCCGGACGATGACCAGTGGTGGCTGTGGGTGTGCGTCACGGGCTTCGCCAGTGGTGTGTTCGGCGTCTGGTACGTCCCGAGGCTGCAGGCCCGCCGCGCCGGGCAGGAGGCCGCCCGCGCCGCCCAACGCGAGGCCGAGGCGAAGCCTGATGCCGATGCCGATGCCGATGCTGATGCTGACAAGCCTGCGGAGACGGCGGAGCGTGGGCGCGGCGACTAGGGCGACTTAGGGCTCCAGGTCTGCTTCGGCCAGGAGGTCTGGCAGCGCATCGGGGGCGCGTAGCACCGCTTCGACCATGAGCCGGTCGGCCCAGTGTCCCGTCGACCATGCGAGCGCGCGGGCGAGGCCGTGCACTCCGCTTGCGCGTACTTCGCCGTCTCTGGTCCACCACGGCACGTCCTGGCCGTCCACGACTAGTTGTTCATGTGCGAGGTAGTCGGCGGGGGCGTCTGGCAGGACGGCCCTGACGGCGTCCGGTACGGGACGTTTTTCGCCCTCCGATTGGACGACGCCAGGGATTTCGTCTCCGGCCAGAGGCAGATCGAGGAGTTCGGCTAGGCGTTCGTCTCGTCCTTGCGCGGCGATGACGAGCGGCTGGCCTCGGAGGAGCGGGAGGACGTCCGGGGCGTCCAGGACTAGGGCGTCGGCCGCATCTACGACCTCGACGTCGCCGTCCACGACCGTTCGGACACGGTCGGGTGGTTCGACGGCTCGGTCGTGGGTGTCGGCCAGGGCCGTCCATAGGCCGCCCAGCTGTGCTCGGGTGACGGATCGTGCTGGGTCACCGAGCCGGTTGAGCAACTCTTGCGCGCCTCCGGGCTCGTCCAGCAAATCGGCTAGGGACGTGCGGACGCCCAAGGCGAGCAGGAGCCGCTCGTCAAAGCCCGTTGGGGCAACGTCGTAGAGCCCTGCCAGGGCCTCGTCCCCGCTCAGCCTGAACTCGCCGGGGCTACGGCCGTCCAGGACGCGCTGACGGCTCAGCCACCACGCCGTATAGGACGGCACGGCAACCCGCCGACCGTTGTGCAAGGTCACATGGGCGGGATCGACGATCGCGGCCCGCCACGGCGCTTGCGCAAGGACGCGCAGCGCCGCAGACCAGTCGTCGACCAGTTCGAGGTCTCGGACGGCCAGGAACTCCGGCACGAGCGGCGGGAGGTCTTGCGGGCCGATTCGCCGCAGTACGTCTTCTGCCCACAGGTCCTCGTCATCGAGGTCCAGGGTCTCCGCTTCGTCTGCGATGCCTGTGAGGTTCACGTCCTCGCCCTTGGCGAGAGCGAATCCGTCCAGGACGCCGACGGCCGTGAGCGCCTCCGCGCCCCACCGTTCCAGCAGTTCGCCGTCGACCACGCCAAATGGCGCGTCATCGGCCATCAGCGCGCGCAGTGGGCTTTCCGGCAGTAGCAGTTCACCCGCCGGATACAGCTCCCCGTCGTCGGCGGGGAGGGCCAGCTCGGCCAGCCAGGGCTCCTCGCCGGGGTCGAGCCGCGCGGCCGAAACGAGCCCCAGGACGGCCTCAGCGACCGCGTCGGGGTCGTCGGCCTCGAACGACTCCTCGACGGCCGCGCGCACGGCGGCGTCACCGAGAACGGCCCGCGGCCCCGCCTCGACGGCCCCCAGCCGGGTCAGCAGCGGATGCACCGCCTCCGGGTGGACGAACCGCAGGCCCAGCGCGTCCAGGCCGCCGGGGTCGACGCCGTCCGCGATCAGCAAGCCCCGCGGACCGCGGACGATCCGTCCGCCGTCGCCGGCCAGCGGCACCGGAACGGCCCCCAGAGCGTCTGTGGCGGCTCCGCCGAGCGTCCCGTACATCCGATGCCACCACGCCGGTTCGCGGTCCACAGCGGCCAGCTCATCGATGACGTCCGCCAGTTCGACCCGCCGGACCCCGAGCGCGGCGAGCGCGGGGCTCCGCGCGGGCCACTCCGGCGGGAGCAGGCCGACCGCGACGCCGTCCTCGCCGCCGAGGAGGTCGACGAACTCCGCGGGGGCGTCCACGGCGACCGCGTCGCGTCCGCGCGTCCGGTGGGGCAGCAGGGGCGCTTCCGGGAGGCGTTCGCGGATGCCGCGCCGTACCCGGGCGTCCAGTTCACCCGCCCCGATCGGTCCGGGCACGAGCTTGAGCACGCTCGGCGAAACGTCTAGTTCGACCAGCAACCGCACGTAGGTCTCGGCGGCGCGGTCCACGAGGAAGTCGGTCAGCGGGCCCGGTGCGACGTGCCGCCGGTCAGGTGCGAGCGGGAACGACGCGATGAGCAATGCGGGCAGATCCAGCCGTTCGTCACTGGGCGTTGGCGCGTGCACGACGGCGGGGGTGTCTTCCGGTAGGCCGTCCTCTGGCAGCGCCCACCGCACGTTCCAGAACGGGCGTGCCCGTTCCTCCACCGGACGGTCTTCCAGAAGCGCCATGGGAATTTCCCCATGTGCCTCGGCCGTCCGCCACATCGCCCCGTTGATGACCACCTCGCCCGGCGGACGATGCTCAGCGGTCAGTTCACGGACGTCCCCGTCCACATCGATCTCAACGCCGTCCAGCGCGGGCAGGGCCAGCATCAACGCCGCGCCAGCTCGTTCAAGCTGCCGCCGGACGCTCTCGACCGCATCCTCACGCAACGGCAGCCACACGACCGTGTCGAACCCCGAAGGAATCTCAGGCGGCTCGTCCACAGCGAACGGCTCGTCCAGGGCGAACGGCAACCGGAGCAGCGGAACGTGCCCGCCGCGCCGCTCCAGCTCGTCCGCGAGCGCCGGTACTGCCTCGACCAGCTCCTGAGAACGGGCCCGCGACCACATCACGCCTGCCCCACCGGAAGCGATGGCAGGCCGGTCGCTCACGGCCACGACGGCGGCGAACCCGACGCCGAACCGCCCTGCAGTGGCCGCTTCGTCCCGCTTGGACGACGCCCGCAGCGTCGACAGGGCCTCCACGCCCGCCGCGTCCAACGGCGCCCCTGTGTTGGACGCGCTCAGCACGGTCCCCGACGGCGACGTCCGGAGAGTCAGCCGGAGACGTCCGGGGACGGCGGCGCGCAGCGCGGCGTCGGCGGCGTTCTGCGCCAGCTCGACCACGACCCGGTCGCGGTAACCGCCGAGAGCGAAGTCCTCCTCGGTATTGGCGTCCTCGCGGAACCGGGCGGGCGACTCGCTCCAGGCGCGCAGCACCCGCTCCCGCAGGGCGCGCGTCCCGAAATCCGGCATCGTCAGCTGTGGCCTAGAGCCTCTTCGTCCAAGGACGCCGCGTCCTCCACCACGGACGCCTCGCCCTCGGGCACCGGCACCGCGTCCTCGATCCTGCTCGGCGACGGCAGGACCTCGTAGCCCAGTTCGTCGATGACCGGCGGGTTGTGCTCGGACACGGCCGGAAGGGAGACCGCCTCCGAGTGCGCGCCGCAGCCATGGTCGGCGGAGACGACGCGTCCGTCATCGGGCGCGTACTCGTTCGCGCACACCCCGAACAGTTTCCGCAGCTCCCCCGCCAGCGCCACGTAGAACCCGCACGTCGAGCACTGCGCGGGCGCGGACGCGGCGATCGGGGCACGCGGCCCACCGACGCCCTCGTACCAGCGCGCGGCGGCCTCGTCCCGTCCCTCCTGGGAAAGGACCCGGACGCGGCCGAGCCCCGGCTCCCACTGCGCCTCGCGCTCCACCGACTCGTCGACCTGCGTGTAGCCGGGCGCGAGCCGGACGTCGTCGGACGCCGTCGGCAGCAGGTCGCCCGGACCGAGGTCGCCGGGACGCAGCCGCTCCAGCCACGGCACCCACGGCGGCGCGAGCAGCGCGTCGTCGCCGGGCAGCAGGACGGTCTCGCTGACCGTGACGACCTTGGCGCGGGACGCCCGCGTCACCGTCACGGCCCACTGCCAGCCCACATAGGCGGGGTCGAGGCACTCGAAACAGTGCGTGACCACGCGGTCGCCGTCGGCGCGCAGGCCGAGATGCTCGCCCGCCTGGCCTGGCCAGGCCGTGTCGTCCGCGGCATCGCGCGCGAGGTCGACGGCCTCTGCGCAAGCGGTGTCGACGGCGGGCGTGCGCGCCCTCCGGGCGGGCCCGGAGGCGGTGTGCGCGGACGCGGTGGACGCGGACGCGGAACGCGCGGGGCTGGACTGAGGCAGTGAGCTCACATGCCAATTCTCGCCCATGAAACGACGTGGCCGGGCACCTCACCCCTCCACCCGATGGAAAACAACCACCGGCACCCCGTTAGTGAGCACGTCTCCCAGCGGGGAACGTACCCTCAATCAGGGGGTCGAGCCTCAGCGGAGAACCCGGACGACGCAGGGGAGAGATCAGGGCGCATGGGTGACCGGACACGGTTCGGGCGATCCGTACGCGCCGCTACAGGAGGTGCGGCGCGGACGCTGCGCAGCACGCGTTCCGCGATGGCGCGCACGGGACGGCTGACCCGCCGCGCCACACACGCCCAGGGCGCGGGACGCAGCGGCCTCGGCAGCCTGATCGAGTCCTCCGCGGTCAACTCCGCAGGCGACGCGCTGGTGACCGTAGCCCTCGCCGGGACGCTGTTCTTCGGCCTGGACGTCAACCAGGCGCGCGGCCAGGTCGCCCTCTACCTCGTCGTCACGATGGCCCCGTTCGCGCTGGTCGCGCCGCTGATCGGCCCGGCGCTTGACCGGGCGCGGCACGTCCGCCGGTACGCGATCTCCAGCACGTTCGTGGTCCGCGCGCTGCTGTGCTGGTCGATGGCGAGCGCGCTGCCGCACGGCGACCAGGTCACGTTCCTGCCCGCCGCGTTCGGCGTGCTCGTGCTGTCCAAGGCGTTCGGGGTGCTGCGCGCCGCCGTGACGCCCCGCGTCCTGCCGGACGAGATCACCCTCGTGACGGCGAACGCGCGCTCCGCGTTCGCGGGCCTGATCGCCGCGTCGATCACCGCGCCGATCGCCGCGGGCCTCGTGTGGCTCATCGGCGCGGACTGGGTCCTGCGCATCGGCACGGTCGTGTTCCTGCTGGGCATCGTGTTCACCATGCGGCTCCCGCAGAGCGTGGACGTCCCGGACGCCGAACCCTCTCCGGAGACCGGCGCGGCGGAAGGCGGCGACACGGAGGGCGAGGACGCGGCGCGGCCGAAGGCCAGGCACTGGCGGACGCTGCCGCGCGTCGGCCCGGTCGTCGCGGAGGCGATGCAGGCCAACGCGGTGCTGCGCGCCTTCTCCGGCTTCCTGATCCTCTACCTGGCGTTCCTGCTGCGCCAGGAGCGGTTCGACCCCGTGTCCAACAACGTCGCGCTCGGCCTGCTCGCGGCGTCCGCCGGCGCCGGCGGCCTGATCGGCACGGCGCTCGGCGTGTGGATGAAGGCGCGGGCGCCCCGGCTGATCGTCGTGGCGACGCTGGCGTCCGTGACCGCCGTCGCCGCCGTGAGCGCCGCGTTCTTCGGCCTGTGGGCGGCGCTGGCGGTCGCGCTCGCGGCGGGCCTCGGGCAGGTGCTCGGGAAGCTGTCGATGGACGCCGTGGTGCAGCACGAGATCGGCGAGGAGATGCGGTCGTCCACCTTCGCCGTCTCGGAGACGCTGCACCAACTCGTGTGGGTCCTCGGCGGGCTGGCCGGCCTCGGCATGTCGATCGTCGCGGACGGACGCGTCGCGCTGGCGATCGTGTCCGCCGCGCTGGCCGTGTCCCTGGGCCTGCTGCTGTCGCGCCGCGCGGGCACGCGACGCCGGGTACGCCGACGACGGCGCCCGCCGCACCGCCCGTCGACGATCAAGGACGCGCACCCGGAGATGCACACCTGACCGCCGCCGGCTCCGTGAAGCCGATGCGCTAGGACGCGGCCAGGTCGTCGGCGACCGCCCGCAGCACGGTCGCGATCTTCTTGGCCTCCGCCGGGGCCGGGTGCTTGCCGCGCCGGTAGGTGTTGGAGATGTCGTCCAGCAGCTTGATGAGGTCCTCGGTGATGACGACCATCTCGTCCGGCTTCTTGCGCCGCTGCTTGGCGATGGTCTTCTCGACCGACGGCAGCGTGTCCAGCACCTTCACCTGGAGCGCCTGCTGGCCGCGCCGCCCCTCGACCACGCCGAACTCGATGCGCTGACCCGGTCTCAGCGTCGTGACCCCGCCCGGCAACGCCGATGAGTGCACGAAGACCTCACCGCCGTCGTCGCGCGTGAGGAAGCCGAACCCCTTGTCGGAGTCGTACCACTTGACCTTGCCAGTCGGCACCGGAGACCTCGTTCGGTAATCGTCCTGAATCGACCCCAAGATTAGTGCCTCGCCAAGGGCCGGTGTACACACCGGGACCCCCCGCGACGCCCGTGGGGGCCGACGATCAGAAGCTATCCGGCGCGTCCGACAACGGCATCCGAATATCGCGCCGCAGCTCAGGATGCGCGCCCGCGGCTCAGGTCGTCCGGAACCCGCCGAGCCATTCCGGGAAGGCGAGCAGATCGGGCAGGACGACGTCCGCCCCGTACGCCGTCAGGGCCGCCGAATCGTACGCGCCCGTCGCGACGGCCACCGCGACCGCCGACGCCGCCCGCGCCGCGTCCACGTCGCCCGTATGGTCGCCGATGTAGGCGCCCGCGGCGTGCTCGCGCAGCACGGCGCCCTTGTCCGCGCCGAAGAGGCCGCCGGCCACGACGTCCACCTCAAGACCGAGGTAGCGGACGGTCCGCTCGGTGTCGGCCTGGTTCTTGCCCGAGACGACGATCACCCGCCCGCCGCGGCCCCGCACCGCGTCCAGCGCGGCCGCGGCCCCCGGCATCAGGACGGTCGCCGGCACCGCGATGTCGGCGTAGATCGCCCGGTAGCGCGCCGCCATCGCGGGCACCTCGGCGGGCGGGAACCAGTAGCCGAGCTCCTCCTCCAGCGGAGGGCCGATGCGCCTGACGACGAGGTCGGTGTCGATGGCGACGCCGGTCTCCGCGGCGATCGCGGCGTACACGGCGCTGATCCCGGCCCGCGTGTCCGCCAGCGTCAGGTCGAGGTCGAAGCCGACGGCGAGTCCGGAACCGGGGGACGCCGGGGACATGGGGGAATCGTGATCGGGCACGTCCCACAGGTTAAGGGGGCTGGACACATGCGAGTGCCCGCGCTCTCCTGGTAGTGGCGATGCGACGGGATCCGAGTAGGAGAGCGCGGGAACTTTCGCGCGGGAACCGTTCAGTTGTGACCGGAACTTGCGTCCCGGTCCCACCCGGAACGGCCGCCCGTGCTGCCGATATACCCGGGACCCCGACCACAAACCATCTGACCAGGGAAAACGCAGGACTCGAACAGGCCACCCCGAGCAAAAGGACGATCAGCTCCGAACGTCCGCCCGGCGAGGTCCCCCGGTTAATGGGCCGCTGAAGGAGGCCGCAATGGCAGACACCCCCGACCGGCCGCTCGACCCCGACCCCGGCCGGACGACCGCGCCCGCGCCCGCATCCGCGCAGGAGCACTCGATGACCCGCATCGACCCCGGCGACGGCCGCGACCAGCGCGAACGGCGGTCGTTCTCGTCCGGCGCCGCCGCCGCGCGGCGCCGCGCCGTCGGCATCGCCGCCACCGCGGTCTCGGCCGTCACCACGGTCGTCGTGCTGATCCTCGCCGTGCACATCACGTTCGTCGCGTTCGAGGCGAACACGGCGAACGACCTCGTCCGCTGGTTCGGCGACCGGGCCACCGACCTGTGCTGGCAGTTCAAGGACGTCTTCCAGCCCGAGAACCCCAAGGCCGAGGTCGCCGTCAACTACGGCCTGGCCGCCCTCGTCTACCTGATCGCGGGCCGACTCCTCATCGGCCTGATCCGCCGCTGGGCCTAGCCGCGGCCCGGAAGCCAACCGCAGCCTGGGAAGCCGGGGAAGCCGGCGCGGCCTGGAGGGCTAGTCGCGGCCCGGGAAGCGGACGGCGTCGAAGGGCCAGGCGGTCGTGACCCACTCGCGGACGAACTCCTCCAGCTCCTTCTCCAGGGCGGAGTTCTCCTCGTCGGCGCGGACCCAGAACACCACGACGGCGTCCGTGCCGGGGTCGTCGGACGGGGCCACATGGATGCGGCCGAGCTGGCGGTCCCCGTCGGGCGTGATCACGACGTAGCTGAACGAGCGCCGCAGCTGGCCCTGCTTCTGCAGCCAGGCGACGTCGATCAGGGCCTGCTCGAAGGTGAACTCGCTGTCCGGCCAGCCCCACTCGGGCCCGAACCGGCCGGCGAGCCGGTCCAGGCTCCCGATCACGGCGCCGTAGTCCTTGACCACGTCGTGCACGGTGATCGGACGGATCTGGAACCGGGAACCGGCAACCAGCGTGGGCACCACGAAGTCCTCGGGCAGGAAGGCCCCGTCGGCCGCCTTCCGCGGAGACTTGAACATCGCCGACCTTTCCGACGACGCCCCTTCCGGCGACGGGGCGCAGACGAAGGAAGCCTAGTCGTCCGCGGCCCGGTGCGAGCCGGATCCCGGTTTCGGGCGTGCCGCGGGGGACGTAGGGGCCCCGCAGGTCGAAGATGCCTTACTGTTCTTGCGGAGGAATACATCACCATGACGACATCTACGCGCGAGCGGATCGTGGCCGAGTCGCTCCGGCTGTTCGCCGATCGGGGTTACACGGCGACGTCGGTGGCGGAGATCGAGGCGGCCGCCGGTCTCTCGCCGGGCGCGGGCGGCCTGTACCGGCACTTCCGGTCCAAGGAGGAGGTCCTCGCCTCCGCCATCCGCGAGCACATCGAGCGGACCCACCGGCAGATAGACGACGTCCTGGACCAGGCGGCCGTCTACGAGGACCGTCCGCTGGAGACGCGGCTGCGGATGACGTGCCAGACCGGGCTGGCGAAGATGCGCGAGGAGCAGGACCTCATCCGGGTGCTGTTCCGCGACCTCGACCAGTTCCCGAACCTCGTCGCGGAGATGCGCGAGGGCATCGTCAACCCCCTGTACGACGGGATCGCCACCTGGCTGGCGGCGCAGCCCGAGTTCGAGGGCGCCGACGAGGACTGGCCGGCGATCGCGGCGATCCTCGGCGGCGCGGTGGTGAACTACTGGCTGGCGAACGAGTCGATGTACGAGCCGCCGACCCGCATCGACGAGAAGCGGTTCGTGGAGAGCTGGGCGCGACTCGGGCTCGGGCTCGTCCGCTTGGAGCGCACCCCCGCACCCACCACCGCGTCCCCCTGACCGACCGCGTTCCGCGCTCCAACCGACCGCACCCCAACTGACCGTACGCCTCGCCGCATGGCAGGCGTTCCTCCAGCACACGGCATGTTCGTCCTACTGGGCACCCCGCACGGGCTCCTACCCTTGAGGGGCCCGGTTCGGGCAGCACGGAAGCCCCCTAAAGTTGGGGAAAGGCATGGAAACGTACGCGGACTGGTTGCGCGCGCGAGGCGACGACGAGCTTCGCGCGCTCCTGTCCGCGCGCCCTGAGCTGCTCGCACCGGTCCCCGCCGACCTGACCGCGCTCGCCTCCCGCGCCGCGACTCCCGCCGCCGTCTCCCGCGCCCTCGACCGGCTCGACCGGTTCACGCTCGCCGTCCTGGAGGCACTGCTCGTCCTGCCCGCGGCGGACGGCCCCGGCACGCTCGCCACCGCGCTCGACGCCACGTCCGCACAGGTCGAGGACGCTCTGGGAACGTTGCAGAGCTACGGCCTGGTCTGGGGGAACGGGAACGGGAACGGGACACCGAACCCGGCGCCCGGCGTCCGGCAGGCCCTGCCGCACCCGGCCGGGCTCGGCCCGCCCGTCCAGGAGGTCTTCGCCGCCTACACCCGCGAGCGGCTCACCGACCTGGTCACCGACCTGGACGGCGAGCCCCCGCGCGGGTTCGCCGACTCGGCGCGCCTGCTGCGGCGGCTCGCCGAGCTGCTGAGCGCACCCGGCCCGCTGATCGACGACGCCGGCGAAGACGCGCTGGCCGCGCTCGACCATCTCGCCTGGGGCCCGCCGGTCGGACGGGTCGCCGACGCGCGCCGTCCCGTCCGGGTCGACTCCGCGGCCACCCCGATCGAGCGGCTCCTCGCCCGCGGCCTCCTCGCCGCCGAGGACGACCGCACGGTCACCCTCCCGCGCGAGGTCGCGCTGCACCTGCGCGGCGGGCGCCTCTTCCGGGACGTCGCCGCGGAGCCGCCGCCGCTCACGCCCCCGCCCGGCGACCCGCGCGGCGCGGACGTCGTGGTCCGGGCCGCGGCCGGGGAGGCGTTCAACGCCGTCCGGCTCGTCGAGGAGCTGCTCGAACGCTGGGGCCTGGAACCGCCGCCCGTCCTGCGCAGCGGCGGCCTCGCCGTCCGCGACCTGCGCGCCGCCGCCGTGCTGCTGGACGTCCCCGAATGGAAGGCCGCGCTGCTCGTCGAGGTCGCGTACGCGGCCGGGCTGCTGACCCGCAGCGGCGACCTCGACGGCGAATGGCTCCCGACACCCGCCTACGACCTGTGGCTCATGCGCGACACCGCAGGCCGCTGGACGGAGCTGGCCCGCGGCTGGCTGAAGTCCGACCGCGCCGCCGGCCTCGCCGGCGAACGCGACGACCGCGACCGGCTCATCAACGCGCTCAGCGAGGCGATGGTGCGCAGCAGCGCCCCGTCCACCCGCCGGGCGACCCTGGACGTCCTCGTGGACGCGGGACGCGGCGCCGTCGGCGAGGACGCCCTCCGCGAGCGGCTCGCCTGGCTGCGGCCCCGCCGCGGCGGCCGGGGCCGCGACCGGATCATCGGCTGGACGCTGCGCGAGGCCGCCGCGCTCGGCCTCACCGGGTTCGGCGAGCCGGCCCCGTTCGCCCGCGACCTGCTCGCCGGCGCCGACCCCGAGCCCGCCCTGGAGAAGCACCTTCCCGCCCCCGTCAGCCAGATCCTCATCCAGGCCGACCTGACCGCGATCGCGCCCGGCCCGCTGGTCACCGAGCTCGCCCGGGAGCTCGCTCTCGCCGCCGACGTCGAGTCCACCGGCGCCGCGACCGTCTACCGCTTCACCCCCGAGTCGATCCGCCGCGCCCTCGACGCCGGCCGGACCGCCGCCGACGTCACCGGCCTGCTGACCCGCCACTCGGCGACGCCGCTGCCGCAGCCGCTCACCTACCTGATCGACGACGTCGCCCGCAGGCACGGGCACCTGCGCGTCGGCGCGCTCGCGTCCTACGTCCGGACCGACTCGTCCGCCACGCTGGACGAGATCCTCGCCGACCGGCGCTCCGACCCGCTGCGGCTGCACCGCCTCGCCCCGACCGTGCTCGCGTCGGGCCTGCAGCGCGCCGACCTCCTCGACGGGCTGCGCGGCATGGGCCTCGCCCCGGTCGCCGAGTCCCCGGGCGGCGGCGTGATCGTGACCCGCCCGGACGCGCAGCGCGCCGACCCGCCGCCGACCGCCGAAATCGTCCGGTTGCGGCCGGAGGAGCGCACCGACGCCTCGATGATCTCTGCCGCGGTGCGGGCGCTGCGGGCGGGCGACGAGGCGTCCAGGCACGGCGCGGAGCAGGCCAGGCTGCGCGCGGACGCCCCGTCCGGCGAACCGCCCCGCTCCCCCGCGATGGCCACCGTCGACCGCCTCCGCACCGCCGTCGACCGGGGCGGACGCGTCTGGATCGGCTACCTCGACCAGCAGGGACAGGCGTCCAGCCGCATCGTGGAACCCGTCCGCGTCGAGGGCGGCTTCCTCACCGGCTACGACGCGACGCGCGCGGCCGTGCACCGCTTCGCGCTGCACCGCATCACCGGCGTCGCCGAGCTCTCCGACGACCCCGCCCCCTGAGCGACCTGCGAGTGCTGAGCGATCTACAAGTGCCCGGAACCGGCGAACCTCGCATACGGTCCAACCAGTGACCCATCGGACCGATAGCGTGTCCAGGCGAACGTGTGAGGAGGCTCCCGATGAGCGGGTACGGAGGGCGTCCGCCGTCGGGCTGGGAGGACCCCTACGGCGGCGGATCACAGGGCTGGGACCCAGGCGGCGCGTACGGGCCGCAGTACGGCGCCGGGCAGGGCTACCCGCCTCCCGGCTACGGCTATGGCTACGGACCTCCCGGTGTGCCGCACAGGGCGCCGAGCAACGGCTCCACCATCGCCGCGCTCGTCTGCAACTCCATCGCGGTCGTGCTGTGCTGCAACATCGTCGCGATCCCCGGCATCATCACCGCCGCGATCGCGCTCGGACGCAGCAGCACCGACCCGCACTCGGCCCGGAAGCTGACGATCTGGAGCTGGTCGCTCTTCGCCGCCGGCGTCGTGATCGCGATCATCCTGATCGTGCTCTACGCGCTCCTGGTCGCCGCCGCCGACCCCGACTACGACTCGTCGGGCGGAATCTGACCGTGAGCGGGCCCGACTACGGCTACGGGCCACCCGGCGTCCCTCCCCGGACGGTCAGCAGCGGCACCATCACGGCCGCGCTCGTCTGCAACTCCATCGCGTGCGTGCTGTGCCTCAACATCGCCGCCGTCGCCGGAGTCATCACCGCCCTGCACGCACAGCGCCGAGTCGCCACCAACCCGCGCTCCGCCTGGAAGCTGACCATCTGGAGCTGGTCGCTCTTCGCCTTGGCCGTAGTGATCGGAATCGCCATCGGCGTGTTCTTCCTGACCGTCGGCGCCGAGTCCTAGCCGCCGGCGCCCGCCGCCCGCGAAATACCGCCGCCCGCGAAATACCGCCGACGGCGGGAAGACCCGGCGCCCCGCAGCCGTTGAACATTCGTCGAACCTCCGGGCCGGACGTTTTCCCGCCCGGACGACGAAGACGCCGCCGCGGGCGGCCTCGGGTACCGTGCACCAGCGGGGATTCCCGACTCCGAACACCGATTCCCGACGGGGGCTGCTTTCCGTGACCGACGGTCCGCTCATCGTCCAGTCCGACAAGACGCTGCTGCTGGAGGTCGACCACGAGCTGGCCGGCGCCTGCCGCAAGGAGATCGCGCCGTTCGCCGAGCTCGAACGGGCGCCCGAGCACGTCCACACCTACCGGGTGACGCCGCTCGCGCTCTGGAACGCCCGCGCCGCCGGGCACGACGCCGAGCAGGTCGTCGACACGCTGCTCAGGTTCTCCCGCTACCCCGTCCCGCACGCGCTGCTCGTCGACGTCGCCGACACGATGGCGCGGTACGGGCGGCTGCGGCTGGAGAAGGACCCCGTGCACGGGCTGGTCCTGGCGTCGTCCGACCGGTCCGTGCTGGAGGAGATCCTGCGCGCCAAGAAGATCAAGGGGATGATCGGCGACCGGGTCGGGGACGACGTCGTCGCCGTCCACCCGAGCGAGCGCGGCGCCCTCAAGCAGGCCCTGCTGAAGCTCGGCTGGCCCGCCGAGGACCTCGCCGGCTACGTCGACGGCGAGGCCCACGCGATCTCCCTCGTCGAGGACGGCTGGGAGCTGCGCTCCTACCAGCAGGACGCCGCCGAGGCGTTCTGGCACGGCGGCTCCGGCGTCGTCGTCCTCCCCTGCGGCGCCGGCAAGACCATCGTCGGCGCCGCCGCCATGGCCCGCGCCGAGGCGACCACGCTGATCCTCGTCACCAACACCGTGTCGGCGCACCAGTGGAAGCAGGAACTCCTCCGCCGCACGTCCCTCACCGAGGACGAGATCGGCGAGTACACCGGCGCGAAGAAGGAGGTCCGTCCCGTCACGATCGCGACCTACCAGATCATGACGACGCGCCGGAAGGGCGTCTACACCCACCTCGAACTGTTCGACGCCCGCGACTGGGGCCTCGTCGTGTACGACGAGGTGCACCTACTGCCCGCACCCATCTTCCGCATGACCGCCGACCTGCAGGCCCGCCGCCGCCTCGGCCTCACCGCCACCCTCGTCCGGGAGGACGGCCGCGAAGGCGACGTGTTCTCCCTCATCGGCCCGAAACGCTATGACGCGCCCTGGAAGGACATGGAGTCGCAGGGCTGGATCGCGCCCGCCGACTGCGTCGAGGTCCGCGTCACCCTCACCGACGCGGAACGCCTCGCCTACGCCACCGCCGAACCCGACGAGCGGTATCGCTTCTGCGCAACCACCGACACCAAGACCAAGCTCATCCAGGCGCTCGTCGACCGGCACAAGGGCGAGCAGACCCTCGTCATCGGCCAGTACATCGACCAGCTCGACGAACTCGGCGCGCTACTGGACGCACCCGTCATCAAGGGCGAGACCCGCGTCCGCGAACGGGAACGCCTTTTCGACGCCTTCCGCTCTGGCGAAATCAGCGTGCTGGTGGTGTCGAAGGTCGCGAACTTCTCCATCGACCTCCCGGAAGCCTCGGTCGCCGTCCAGGTATCGGGCGCCTACGGGTCCCGCCAGGAAGAAGCCCAACGCCTCGGACGCCTGCTGCGTCCGAAGGCGTCCGGCCATGGAGCCCGCTTCTACGCCGTCGTCGCCCGCGACACCCTCGACCAGGACTACGCCGCCCACCGCCAGCGCTTCCTCGCCGAACAGGGCTACGCGTACCGCATCGTGGACGCCGACACGGTCCTCGCAGGCGACGAAATCTAAACCACCCGCTCCACGCGGATCTCACTGGAAGGGCTCGTTCGGCGTTGGCGTCGGTGTCGGCGCCCAAGTGCGGTGACGGCGATAAAGGCCCCGAAGAGGGTCACAGCAGCGGCCATGTAGTACGCCGTCTCGAGCCCTTCGGTGAGTTCTCGCCGCAGGACGGCGCCGTCCAGGCTCCCGGTCCCGCTGTTGGCGACGAGCACCATCAGCGCGGTGCCGACCGCCAGCCCCGTCTGATGGGTCACCGACGCCATCCCGGACGCGACGCCCTGCTCGTCCGGCCCCACACCGTTGCCGGCCGCGATCCACATCGACGTCCAGACGACGCCCATCCCGAACCCGGTGACCATGATGCCGGGCAGCACGACGACGAACGCGGAATCGGGCGACACGGCGACCGCGAGCAGCACCATCCCCGCCGCACCGATCACCAGCCCGGCGGACAGGGCGGCGCGCATTCCCACACCGGTCACCAACCGCTCCGCGACCTTCGTCCCGGCGATGTTGAGCAGCGTCAGCGGGAGGTACGCCAGGCCCGTCCGAAGCGGGTCATAGCCGAGGACGTCCTGAAGGAACACGGTCAGCAGGTAGTACTGGGCGCCCAGGCCCGCGCCGAACACCGCGGTGATCGCCATCGCCGTGAGCAGGCTGCGGTTGGCGAACATGCGCGGCGGCATGAGCGGATCACGACTCCGAACCTCGATCACGGCGAACACCACCAGCAATGCGACCCCGAGGCCAAACGCCCCGAGGATGGACGACGACGTCCACCCCCACACCGGCCCCTGCGCCAGCACGAAGACCAACAGCGTCACTCCGGCGGTCGCGGTCAACGCCCCAGGCAGATCAAACCGCCGCTCCCGCAATCCGCCCCAGGCGCCATCGGACGGCAGCAGCGGGAAGGCCGCCAACAACGCCCCACCGGCCAGCAGGACGAAGACGTAAAACACCGATTCCCATCCGAAGAAGTCGGTGAGCAGCCCGCCGAGCAAAGCGCCACCGGCCAGGCCGCCGCCTCCCATTGCGGCCCACACGGCAAGCGCACGATTTCGCTCAGGCCCCTCCGCGAAAGTGGTGCTGATCAGCGCGAGCGTCGCCGGGAAAAGCAGCGCCGCCCCCAGCCCCTGCGCGGCCCGTACCGCGATCACAAGCCCCGGATTGGCGGCAAGCCCACCGATCAGCGACGAGACGGCGTACAGGACGAGCGCGAGAATGAACATGCGGCGCCGTCCCAGCAGATCTGCGGCCCGTCCACCCAGCAGCATGAAGCCGCCGAGCGCGACCGCGTAAGCGCTCACGACCCACTGGAGGGTCTGGCCGGAGAACTCCAGATCGCGCCCCAGCTCGGGCAACGCGACATAGACGATGTTGTAGTCGGCGGCAATGATGAACTGCGCGAACGCGAGCAAAGCCAGGACCCGCGCCGGACGGCGAGGCCGGTGAGACACGTCCACGGACAGCGGCTGGACAGACATGAGCACCTCGAACGGTCATGCGAACGGATACGTCAGGCCGCTACCGTAGAAGTTGCCATCAGTGTCAGGTTCAAGTCCGTAGCCGTCATGTGAGGTGGGTCATGCGGATAGGTGAACTCGCGCAACGGACGAGCGTGAGCGCGCGTTCCCTGCGCTACTACGAGCAGCAGGGACTGCTGGCGTCCGAGCGGACACCCGGTGGTCACCGCGACTATCCCGAGGCCGCGGTCGACCGGGTCATTCGCATTCAGGAGTTGTTCGCCGCCGGACTGCACAGCGCGAAGATCGCCGAGCTGCTGCCGTGCATGCGGGACGCGGACGGCGGACCGTCGGAGATCGCCACACCACAACTGGTCATCGACCTCACCGCGGAACGCGACCGCATCGACCACATGATCATCGATCTGGTCCGGTCCCGGGACGTCCTGAACGAGGTAATCGACACAGCCACCGACCGCATCACGCACCACAAGACACAAGCCCAGAAATGAGAAAGACCCCGCCGTTTCCGGCGGGGCCTTCCTGCAATAAATGTCCGGCGGTGTCCTACTCTCCCACACAGTCTCCCATGCAGTACCATCGGCGCTGAAGGGCTTAACTTCCGGGTTCGGGATGGGACCGGGTGTTTCCCCTTCGCCAAAACCACCGAACGC
>NZ_JBIRAY010000002.1:0-721434 GCF_044326405.1 Actinomadura sp. 1N219
GGGGCGGGGAGGGGGACGGCGGCGCGCAGCAGGAAGCCGTCGCGGCCGTGCCGCCCGGACGTGATCTCGCCGCCGAGCACGGCGACGCGCTCCCCCAGCCCGGTGAGGCCCGAGCCGCTCCCGCCGTCGTCGTCGTGGACGCCGTCGTTGCGCATCTCCAGCACCACGGACCCGTCGTAGGCGGTGAGGGCGACGGCGCAGCGCCGGGCCTCGCTGTGCTTGATCACGTTGGTGGCGCCCTCCCGGATGACCCAGGCCAGCACCGAGCGGACCTCGGGCGGCAGCGTATCCGGCGGGTCTCCGATGTCGCAGCGGATCCCGGCGGCCTCCAGCACGGCCCGCGCCCCGGCCAGCTCGGCGTCCAGTTCGACGGCGCGGTACCCGCTGACGGCGGACCGCACCTCGCGCAGCGCCTCCCGCGCGGTGCGCCGGACGTCGGCCATCTCGGCGCCCGCGCGGTCCGGGTCGGTGCGCGCCGTCCGCATGGCCAGCTCGCTCTTCACCGCGATGAGGGAGAGGCTGTGGCCGAGGAGGTCGTGCAGGTCGCGGGAGAAGCGGAGCCGCTCCTCGGTGACCGCGAGCCGGGCGAGGGCGTCGCGGGCGGCGTGGGCCTCCTGGTGCATGTCCCACATGCGGCGCTGGTAGCCGTTGACGAACACGACGATCCCGCAGCCCGCGGTGTAGAGCGCGAACATCGTCGGGAAGAGGACGTACCAGGGCAGGTCGCCGTCGGGGTGGAGGCGTTCCACGGAGACGGTGGTGACCGCCGAGCAGAACGCTCCGGTGGCGACGCACAGGGCGGCGATCCGCGTGCGGCTCATCGGCGACAGCCCCAGCGCCGACACCCAGAAGACCGGGACGATGGTGAACAGCGGGCTGGTCAGGATCATCAGGCTCAGCGCGGCCGTCACGGCTCCGCTGAGCGCGATGTCGCGGCGGGACGCGCCGCCCGCCAGGCCCGCCTTGACGAGCCGCGCGTAATACCAGGTGAGCAGGGCGAGGCCGGCGAGCGCCGCGACGACGACGGGCACGCTCGCGCGGCCGTCGGAGTAGGCCATCGCCAGGCCGGCGAGGCTCGGCCCGACGAACCCCACCGCGGCGCACAGGAACGAGCGGTAGGTGACCCGCTGGTAGCGCTCCAGCCTGCGGGTGTCACGTGCTTCGAGGTCCGCCGTCGTCGCGACCGTCATGTCCCGTCTCCTCCTCGTGTCGCACTGTAACCGGTCCGGCACCCCTGATCAGGCGTGCCGGGGCTCCCAGCGGAACAGGCGGGCCGCGAGCACGCGGCCGAGCACGGCCCAGGCGGCGAGGACGGCGAACGACGGCAGGACGGCGCGCCAGCCGTCCAGGATCCCGACGGACGGGTGCGCGGAGTGGTCGTGGAAGTCCTGCCCGAAGTACCCGGTCCTGGTGATCTCCACGACGGGGCTGAGCGGGGTGAACCGGCAGATCTGCGCGAGCCAGCCGGGCAGGTCGTCCAGCGGGAACATGACCCCGCCGCCGAGCATGCAGCCGAACATGATCGGCAGGACGGTGACCTGCGCCAGCTCGGCGGTCGGGCTGACCCCGGAGAGCGCGAACGCCAGGGCCGCGAAGACGGTGACGCCGCCCGCGAGGCCCGCCAGGACGAGCACCGGGTCGGCGGGGAACCGGCCGCCGAGGGCGGCGCCGAGCACCACGAGCAGCGCCAGCGCCTGGACGGCGTACATCGCGGTCGCGGTGAGGACGCTCCCGCCGGTGATCTCCGTGTCCGACAGGGCGGTGCCGCGGAGCCGTTTGAGGGTCAGGTCCTCGCGGCGGGCGGTGAACACGGTGACGAGGTTCATCAGGACGGCGAAGACGAGGAAGAAGCCGAGGTGGCCGGTGCCCTGCAGCAGCGCGGCGTCGACGCCGCCCATGTCGATGCCCTTCATCGGGACGAGCATCCCCGCGAACACCAGCGGCAGGCCGACGACCGTGACCAGGGACGACCTGTTGCGCCACAGGAGGGTGAGGTCGAGCCGGGACACGCGGAGCATGGCGGAGAGGGAGACGGCGGGACCGGAGGTCGCGGCGAGGTTCATCGGGTGACTCCTTCGGCGGCGGTGCGGAGGAAGACGTCTTCGAGGGAGGCGCTGCGGGCCTCCAGGCCGTCCAGCCGGACCCGTTCCTCGTCGGCCCAGCGCAGCAGGTCGTACAGGCCCGCCTGGAGGCCGGGTCCGGTGACGGTGTAGGACGCGACGGTGCGGCCGCCGTCGACGGTGATGTCGGCGCGGGCGCCGCGCAGGGCTGGGAGTTCGGCGACCCGGACGCGTTCGGGCATCTGGAAGCTGATGCGGTCGCCGTGCCCGGCGACGACGTCGCCGACTGTCCCGGACGTCTCGATCCGGCCGCGGTGCAGGATGGCGAGCCGGTCGGCGAGCTGCTCGGCCTCCTCCAGGTAGTGGGTGGTCAGCAGGACGGTGGCGCCGGACGCGACGACGTCCCGGACGATCTTCCAGGTGGTGTGCCGGGCCTCGGGGTCCATGCCGGTGGTGGGCTCGTCCAGGAACAGCACGGCGGGACGGCCGAGCAGCGCGAGCGCGAGGTCGAGGCGGCGTTTCTGGCCGCCGGACAGCTGCCGGACCCGCACGTCCGCCTTCTCGGTGAGCCCGGCCAGGGCGACGGCCTCGTCGCGGTCGCGGGGCGCGGGGGTGAAGCCGCGCCAGTGGTCGACGGTCTCGGCGACGGTGAGGTCGGCGAAGAAGCCGCCCTCCTGAAGCATGATGCCGATCCGGGGACGGACGGTGCGGCGCTCGCGGTGCGGGTCGCGGCCGAGGACCCGGACCGTCCCCTCGTGGACGGCCCGGTGCCCCTCCAAGGCTTCGAGGGTCGTCGTCTTCCCGGCGCCGTTGGTGCCGAGGAGCGCGAACAGCTCACCGGTCCTGACCTCGAAGGAGATCCCGGCGACGGCCTCGAAGTCGCCGTACCGCTGGCGGAGTCCGTCGACGCGGATGGGTGTGGTCGTATCCATGCCCATAGCGTCGCGATCGGGGCCCGGCCGCCGGTAGAAGCGGGTATCACCGGTTCCGGCGGCGGCTGTCAGCCGATCGGCATGACAGGTGTCATCCGCCGTTCCCCGCGGCGCCGTGCCGGGCGCGGGCCCCGGTGCGGGGGCGGGCGAAGTCGACGGTCTCCGGGCGCCGTCCGGGCCAGGTCAGGCGGGTCGCGGCGGCCGGGGTCTCGGCGACGAGGCGGCCGTGCGCGACGACGTGGCTCGGCCGGGTCTGCCGCCGGACGGCGTCGTGCGGCGACGCGGCGGGCAGCACGACGAGGCTCGCCGGGCGGCCGGTCTCGACGCCGTACCGGTCGCCGAGCCCGAGGACGCGCGCGGCCCGCCCGGTGACCATCGCGAACGCCTCGTCGATCTCGGCGGGCGCGGTGAGCTGCGCGGCGGCGACGCCGACGAGCGCGACCTGCAGCGGGAACGCGGTGCCGAGCGGGAAGAACGGGTCCATGACGTCGTCGTGCCCGAACGCGACGTTCACCCCGGCGGCGAGCATCTCCTTGACCTGGGTGAGGCCGCGCCGCTTCGGGTAGCCGTCGTGCCGGCCTTGCAGGGACAGGTTGGCGAGGGGGTTGCAGACGAGGTTGGTTCCGGAGCTGGCGACGATGCGCTGGAGCTTGCCGGAGTAGGCACCGGAGTAGGAGCCCATCGCCGTGGTGTGGGACGCGGTCGCGCGTTCGCGGAGCCCGCCGCGCCGGGCGAGCGCCGCCAGGACCTCCACGAACCGGGACTGGTCGTCGTCGATCTCGTCGCAGTGCGCGTCGAGCGCCAGCCCGTGGCGCTGCGCGATGTCGAACGCGATCTCCAGGGAGCGGACGCCGTCCTCGCGGGTGTCCTCGTAGTGCGGGATGGCGCCGATCGCGTCCACGCCGCGGCGGGCGGCCTCCTCCAGCAGCTCGGCGCCGTGGTCGAACGAGCAGATTCCCTCCTGCGGGAACGCGACGAGCTGCAGGCCGATGACGTCGGCGACCTGGTCGCGGACGGCGAGCATCGCGTCCAGCGCGACGAGACCGGGGTCGGTGACGTCCACATGGCTGCGGACGTGCAGGACGCCGTTCGCCGCGTACCAGCGCAGCACCTCCGACGCGCGGGACACGACGTCGTCGCGGGTGAGGGCCGCCTTGCGCTCGCTCCACACCGCGATGCCCTCCCACAGCGACCCGGACGCGTTCCAGCGCGGCTCCCCGGCGGTCAGCGCCGTGTCGAGGTGGACGTGCGGCTCGACGAACGGCGGGCTCACGAAGCAGCCGGTCGCGTCGATCCACTCCTCGCCCGCGAGCCGCCCGGCGGGCGCGATGCGGCCGACGCGGCCGCCGTCGATCTCGATGTCGTGCGGGCCGTCGCGGCCGGTGAGGCGGGCGTTGGTCACGAGGCGCATGGGGGAATGCCTCCTACGGCGTGATGTCGTCCAGGCGGGTCTTGACGACCTTGCCCATGGCGTTGCGCGGCAGCGACTCGACCAGGTGCACCACGCGGGGTCGTTTGTGGGCCGACAGCCGCTCCGCCACGAAGTCGATCAGCTGCCGTGCGGCGACGCCGTCGGCGACGACGTACGCGGTGACCTGCTCGCCGAGGTCGTCGTGCGGGGTGCCGACGACGGCGGCCTCCCGGACGCCGGGATGGGCGAGCAGCGCGTTCTCGATCTCGCCCGCGCCGATCCGGTAGCCGCCGCTCTTGATCAGGTCGGTGGACGCGCGGCCGACGATGCGGTGCCAGCCGTCCGGTCCGATGGTCGCGATGTCGCCGGTGCGGAACCAGCCGTCCCCGGCGAACGACTCCGCGGTGGCGCCGGGGCGGTTGAGGTACCCCTTGAACAGCAGCGGAGCGCGGACGTGCAGCTCGCCGGGCGTCTCGCCGTCCGCCGGGACGCGGCCGCCGTCCTCGGCGGCGAGGCGGGTCTCGACGCCGGCCAGCGGCGTGCCGACGTATCCGGGACGCCGGTCGCCGTCGGCGCGGGCGCTGATCGTGATGAGCGTCTCGGTCATGCCGTACCGCTCGACCGGCCGGTGCCCGGTGAGATGCGCGAGCCGCTCGAAGACGGGCACCGGCAGGGGCGCGCTGCCTGAGACGAGCAGCCGCGCACTGCTGAGGGCCTGCGCGGCGGACGGGTCGGCGGCCGTCCTCGACCAGACGGTGGGGACGCCGAAGAACAGGCTCCCGCCGTCGTCCCGGGCCGCGGCGGCGTAGGCGCCGGGTTTGGGACGTCCCGTGTGCACCAGCGGCGAGCCGACCCGCAGCGCCCCGAGGACGCCGAGGACGAGCCCGTGCACGTGGAACAGGGGCAGGCCGTGGACGAGGACGTCGTCCGGCGTCCACGCCCAGGCGTCGGCGAGCGCGTCCAGCCCGGCGGCGATCGCGCCGCGCGAGATCAGCACGCCCTTCGGCGCGCCCGTCGTCCCGCTGGTGTAGAGGATCAGCGCGGTCGCGTCGGCGTCGGGTTCGGTCTTCGTGTTCCCGTCGTGCGGGAGCGCGTCGACGGGGATGAGCGGCGGTTCGCCTTCCGCCGGAGGTCCCGCGTCGCGGGCGGCGAGGAGGAGGCTCGCGCCGGAGTCGCCGAGGATGTGCGCGCGTTCGGCGGGGCCGGAGTCGGGCGGCACCGGCACGACCGGGACGCCCGCGAGGAGGCCGCCGACGACCGCCGCGACCGTCTCCAGCGACGCCGTCGCGTTGACGGCGACGGCGTCCGCGCCCCGGATCTCCGCGGCCACGGCCGACGCCCAGCCGAACAGCTCGTCGCGCGGCAGGCCGCGTCCCGCGATCCGCACCGGGCCGCCCGTCGCGCCGAGCAGGTCCATCGTCGCCCCTCTCCGTCTCGTCCTGGAAGTATGCCTTCCGTGTCGTTCCCGCAGGGTGCAGCCCTGACCTACCCCGCGCTCGCCGCCCGGCTGCTGGCGCTGCCGCCGTCGTGCGGCCCGGCGCGCGTCGTCGCGATCGACGGGCCGAGCGGCGCGGGGAAGTCGACGTTCGCCGATCACCTGGCGGAGGTCCTGGTCGGCGCGCCGGTGGTGCGGTCGGACGACTTCCGCGTGCCGTGGGACGCCGACCCGCTCACCTGGTGGGGACCGCTCCGCGCGGCCGTCCTCGACCCGATCCGCGACGGGCGGCCCGCTCACCTGCGCCGCTACGACTGGCACCGCGACCTGTACGGGCCGGACGAGGAGATCCCGGCCGGGCCCGTCCTGATCGTCGAGGGCGTCGGGGCCGCGTGGGCGGGGTCGCCCGCCGCGTTCCGCATCTGGATCGACGCGCCGCACGACCTGCGCCGCGCCCGCGCCGTCGACCGCGACGGCCCCGAGTACGCCGACGCCTGGGACGCGTGGAGCACCCGCGAGACGGCGTTCTTCGCCGCCGACGGCACCCGCGCCCGCTGCGGCCTCCTCGTGGACGGCACCGCGTTCACGTCCCATCGCTTCCGGACCTACTCGACGGCGTCGACGTCGGCGGACGGCGACCCGCCCGACAGTTCGGCATAGCCGGGGCCCCTGTCGAAGAACGGCGCGGGGCCGCGTTCGGCGCGCAGCCGCTCCCGCAGGGCGGCGGTCGCTTCCTCGTCGACGACGCCGCCGGTCAGGACGACTCCGTAGTCGTCGCGGGCGCCGTCCACCGACACCTTGCCGTCGCGGACGTCGGCGGCCACGCGGGACGGGTCGCGCTTCAGGGGGTCGCCCCAGCCGCCTCCACCGGTCGTGCGGATACGGATGACCTGCCCGGCCTTGACGGGGTGGTCGTCCACGAGGCCGTCCATCTCCTCGCCGTCGATGTCGACGCGGAAGGGACGTCCCGCGCGGCCGCCGTCGACGCCCCAGCACGACAGGATCGACCGGTCCGCGATCGACATGTAGTGGGCGTCGCGGAGCATCCGGATGTGCTTGTCGTAGCCGAGCCCGCCCCGGTGCTCCCCCGGCCCGCCGGAGTCGGTCGCGAGGCCGAGGCGCTCGACGATGAACGGCCAGCGGGCCTCGGCGAACTCGGCGGGGATGTTGCGGGAGTCGGGCACGACGTGGATGGTGTCCTCGCCGTCCGCGTAGTAGCGGCCCCCGGAGCCGCCGCCGAGCACCTCCCGCATCAGGTACGGGCCGCGGTCGTCCTCGCCGTAGACGCCGGTGTAGCGGATCGTCTCCTGGTCGGCGGGCATCCGCCCGCCCGTGGCCTTCGCCAGGACGCCCGCGAGGACGCCCAGCAGCCGCAGGATCACGAACGTGCGGGCGTTCGTCGGGGCCGGGAAGACGGGCGTGAGCAGCGTGCCCTTCTCCGGGAACCGCATCTCGACGAGCGGCACGACGCCCTCGTTGACGTCGAGCTCGGCGGCCCGCTCCGGCGTGTCGGCCAGGTTCCGCAGGACGGGCGCAAGCCACTTCTTCAGGAACACGCCGTCCGAGTAGTCGCCCGCGTGGTTGATCGGGCCCTTGGCCTGCGGGGACGTCCCGGCGAAGTCGATGACCAGCGGGACGTCCGCGGCCTTGTCGACCGTCAGCGTGATCCGCTGGGCGTGCAGGCGGGGCGGGTCGACGCCGTCGTGCTCGGCGTAGTCCTCCCAGACGAACACGCCGTCCGGGATCTTGGCGAGCAGCTCGCGGCGGAACGTCTCCGTCGTCCGGTCGATGATCGCGTCGAAGCACGCCTCGACGGCGGCGCGGCCGTAGCGGGCGAACAGGTCGCCGAGGCGGCGGGTGCCCATCAGGCAGGCGGAGCACTCGGCGTCCAGGTCGCCGGCGAGCGAGTCGGGCATCCGTGAGTTGCGGGTCATGATCGTCAGGGCCGCCCGGTTCGGGACGCCCTCGTCCCACAGCTTGATCGGCGGGACCATCAGGCCCTCCTCGAACGCGCTGCGGGCATGGCTCGGCATCGATCCGGGGACGGCGCCGCCGATGTCGTCGTGGTGCCCGAACGCCTGGACGAACGCGACCACCACGCCATCGTGGAACACCGGGACGGTGACGCACAGGTCGGGCAGATGCCCGATGCCTCCCTCCGACAGGTACACGTCGTTGTGGAAGAACACGTCGCCCGGACGCATCTCCCCGGGCGGGAAGTCGCGGGCGATCGGCTGGACGAGCGCGGAGTACGAGCGTCCGGTCAGCTTGCGGAGCCGCCGGTCGTGGATGCCCGCGCGGAAGTCGTGCGCGTCCCGGATCATCGGGGAGCGGGCCGTCCGCGCGATGGCCGTCTCGACCTCCCGTTCGACCGACGCGAGCGTCCCCTCGACGATCTCCAGCAGGATCGGGTCGATGGTCATCGCGTCACCACCAGGTTGCCGTAGCCGTCGAGTTCCGCGGTGAAGCCGGGGTGCAGCGGCAGCGTCGACCCGAACTCCTCGATGACGGCCGGGCCCGCGACGGCGTCGCCCGGGGCGAGTTTCTCGCGGCGGTAGACGGCCGCCTCCTCCCACGCGTCGAAGTAGACCGTCCGCGTGCCGGTCAGGGCGCGCGACGGGTCGCCGTCTCCCGGCGGACGCTCGCTGAGGCGCGGGCGGGCGATCGGGCCGATGCCGGAGACGCGCAGGTTGACCCACTCGACGGGATGCCGCGCGTCGTCGCGGTAGCAGTACCCGTAGAGGGCCTCGTGGGCGTCGTGGAACCGGCGGACGACCTCGGCGCGGAACGCCTCGTCCGGGTGCCCGGCGGGGGCGGGGACGCGCACCTCGAACGCCTGCCCGTAATAGCGGAGGTCGGCGGAGCGGGCGAAGCGGCGGCGATCGTCAGGGAACCCTTCGCGGGCGAGCGCCCGCGCGGCGTCCGATTCCAGGTCGGCGTAGATCCCGTCCAGGACGGCGGGGTCGAGTTCGGCGTCGCGGACGACGCGCGTCCGGACGTAGTCGTTCTTCACGTCCACCGTGAGCAGCCCGAACGCCGACAGGTTGCCGGGGTTCTCCGGGATCACGGCGGCGGGAAGGCCGAGCACGTCCAGCAGGCGGCAGGCCAGCAGCGGGCCCGACCCGCCGAACGCGACCAGCGGGTAGTCGCGGACGTCCAGGCCCCGCTTGACGGTGATCTGCCGGATCGCGTTGGCCTGGTTCCACGCCGAGATCTCCAGGATGCCCGCGGCGGCCCGCTCGACCGGCAGGCCGAGAGCGCCCGCGAGCGCGTCGAGGCCCGCGCGGGCGGCGGCCACGTCCAGGGGCACCTCGCCGCCGAGCAGGTGCGGCGGGATGCGGCCGAGGACGGCGTGCGCGTCCGTCACCGTCGCCTCCGTGCCGCCGCGCCCGTAGCAGAGCGGGCCGGGGTCGGCGCCCGCGCTGCGCGGCCCGACCTTCAGCGCGCCCTCCGGCGACCGCCACGCCACCGACCCGCCGCCCGCACCCACCGTCACGATGTCGATCATCGGGATCTTGACGGGATGGCGGCCGATCGAGCCCTCGGTGGTGAGGGTCGGCTCGCCGTCCAGGACGACCGCGACGTCCGTGGACGTCCCGCCCCCGTCCAAGGTCACGACCGAGCCGTGCCCACTATGGGACACGACGAACGCCGCGCCGAGCGCACCGGCGGCCGGGCCCGACAGGACGGTCGTGATCGGCTGCCGGGCGACCTCGTCCGCCGACAGCACGCCGCCGTTGCTCTTCATCACCAGCAGCCGGGACTCGACCCGCTCGCCGATCCGGGCGAGGTAGCCGTTCATCGCGGGCTTGACGGCGGCGTCCACCAGCGTCGTCACCGACCGCTCGTACTCGCGGTACTCGCGCAGCACCTCGCACGACAGCGACACGACCGCGTCCGGGTGCTCGCGGGCCAGCACGTCCCGCATCGCGAGTTCGTGCGACGGGTCGGCGTAGGAGTGCAGGAAGCACACCCCGATCGCGAGGATCCCCTCGTCGCGGAACCAGCGGGCCGCCGCGACCGCCGACGCCTCGTCGAACGGGCGCAGCTCGGCGCCGGTGTGGTCGAGCCGCCCGCCGACCGTCCGGACCCGGTGCGCCGCGACGATCCGCGGCGGCTTCACCCAGAAGTAGCTGTTGCCGTAGCCGTCCGGGACGCTCTGCCGCGCGATCTCCAGGATCGACTCGAAGCCCTCGGTGGTGACGAAGCCGAGGTCGTCGATCCGGTCCTCCAGGAGGCGGTTCGTCGCGACCGTCGTGCCGTGCGACAGCGCGGCCACCTCCGACGGTTCCGCGCCGAGGAGGGCGAGGACCTTCGCGACGCCGTCCGCGAACCCCTCCGCCGGGTCGGCGGGCGTGGAGGGCGTCTTCGTGGTGACGAGCCCGCCGCCGTCCTCGTCCAGCGCGACGACGTCGGTGAACGTCCCGCCCGTGTCGATCCCGATCCGCAGCCGCCTCGCCGTGCCCCTCGTCATGAACACGGGTCTACCGGACGCCGCCCACCTGGGAAACCGTCGCAATCTGCCAACGGACGGGATCGTCTTTCGTGAGGGCGCGTTAGGGCTAGGCTGAGCAGTTCCGATTTCCGACGAGACGCTGGAGCCCGTTCATGGCCCTGGAACGCCCCGAGATCGACTTCCCCGAGGGACAGCCGCCCACGTACCTCGACATCACCGACATCACCGAGGGCGACGGTCCGGAGGCCGTGAAGGGCTCGAACGTCTCGATGCACTACGTCGGCGTGTCGTGGTCGACCGGCGAGGAGTTCGACGCGTCCTGGAACCGGGGCGGCACGTTCGACTTCCCGCTCGGCGCCGGACGCGTCATCAAGGGCTGGGACATGGGCGTCGCCGGGATGAAGGTCGGCGGGCGCCGCAAGCTCGTCATCCCGCCGCACCTCGCCTACGGCGACCGCAGCCCGAGCCCGGCCATCAAGCCGGGCGAGACGCTCATCTTCGTCGTCGACCTCCTCGCGGTGAACTGACGCCCCCGAGGGTCGGCGGCGGGCCGTTCAGCGGCGGGAGCGGCGGCCGAGCAGGTAGCCGAGCAGCACGCCGATGAGGGCGACGAGGCCGCCGGAGCCGAACGCGACGACCATCGGCCAGCCGGTGGCCGCGCGCTCCGGCCCGGCCGCCGCCGCGCGTCCCGCGTAGACCGCGCCCGCCTCCGCCTGCGCGCCCGTCGCCACGGCCTCGTGCGCGGCGGGCGGTGGGGGCGGGGGCGCGACGAGGTCGCGTTCGACCGCGGCGAAGAACTCGCCCGCGGTGCGCTTGGCGACGCTGCCCAGCATCCGCTGCCCGACGCCGCCGACCATCCCGCCGACGACCGCGTCCGCGTCGTAGTCGATCCGGGTCGAGCCGTCGCCGTCGGTGAGCCGGACGCGGACGGTCGCGTCCACCGTGCCGGGCGCGCCTTGGCCCCGCGCCCGCAGCACGAACGAGCGCGGCGGGTCGGGATCGGCGAGCTCGACCCGCCCCACGTACGTCCCCTGGATCGAGGCGACGCCCGCGGTGACGGTCATGCGGTACGTGTCCGGGCCCGTCTCCTCCAGGGAGCGGCATCCGGGGATCGTCCTCGCCAGGACCGCCGGATCCTGGAGCGCGTCCCACACCCTGGCGAGCGGCGCGGCGACGGTGGCACTGCCGGTGAGCTGCATGGACCCGACTTTAGGGAATGGCGCCGCCGCGCCGAACGGCAACATCTGCCGAGTACACGCCGAGGATTGGGCAGATGCGCCCGCGCGCTCGTGGGAAATGGTCAGATATGTCCGGCAGGTTCCGCCGGGTGCGAACTCCCCTCGCCACCCGCGCGTCAACCGATGCGAGATCCCCAGCCGAACCGAACGGAGTACGCGGCCGATGCGAGGTACGACCCCCGTGATCAGCATGGTTGCCGCCGGCGTGGTCGGCGTGGCCGCGGGCGGCTGGCCCGTCCTGACCGCGCGGGCCGGCGACTCGGGGCCGTCGATGCGGACGCAGCTCGCCGCCGTCCTCGGCGACCAGAAGTGGGCGACGCCGAAGCCCGGCTCCTGGACGCCGCCGCCCCCGTCCCAGGACGGGCTGCCCCCGGTCGTCAGCCGCATCGAGACGCAGGAGCGCGTCGTCTTCCTCACCATCGACGACGGCTACGAGTACGACTCGGAGTTCGTGAACCTCGTCCGCACGCGGAAGGTTCCCATCATGACGTTC
Organism: Actinomadura sp. 1N219; assembly: GCF_044326405.1. Classification (NCBI taxonomy): domain Bacteria; kingdom Bacillati; phylum Actinomycetota; class Actinomycetes; order Streptosporangiales; family Thermomonosporaceae; genus Actinomadura; species Actinomadura sp. 1N219. Next base: position 12,026 of record NZ_JBIRAY010000002.1, read on the forward strand.
CTGACCTCCACCTACATCAAAGGCCAGGGACAGTACTTCTGGGCCATGCGCAACGCGGGCTCGCGCATGGAGAACCACACGGTCAGCCACCCCAACATGGGGACGCTCCCCGCCGACAGGCAGAAGAAGCAGATCTGCGACGCGTCCGACGACATCCAGAAGCAGTACGGGCGCCGTCCCGAGATCTTCCGGCCGCCGTTCGGCAGCTTCAACCAGACGACCCGGCAGGTCGCCAAGCAGTGCGGCATCAAGTCGGTGCTGCTGTGGTCGGCGGAGTTCTACAACGGCACCACCGGGCCCGGGGTCGGGTTCAACGGCTTCGCGCGCGGCGACGGCGGCAAGGGGTTCAGGCCGGGCGATGTCATCCTGATGCACTACCGCAAGGGGCTCGCCAAGGACCTCGTGACGATCCTCGGCTGGATCCAGCAGGCCGGGTTCCGGCCCGCCGCCGTCCAGAACTACCTGCCGAAGTCGCTCGGCGGCAACGCCCCCGACAAGCCCGCGCCCGCGGGCGGCTGAAAGCCGACCTTCCCGGAGGAATCCCGGTTACGCCGAGCGCCCGCACCCCCGTTCACTAGGGTCAACACGCTGGCGGGGTTGAGGTCCCCCGCACCCGAGCCGACCCCGCCAGCACCCAACCCAGGTTGAGGTCCCCCGCCTGCTGATCACCGGCGAGCCGACCCCGCCAGCACTACAACGTTCGCGCGCTTTCCCGGACGACCAACGACGGGTCGTTCGCCGCCTTTTGGCGCAGCTCGTAGAGGGCGTCCGGGGAGAGCGGCATCGCGTCCACGCGGACGCCCTCCGCGTCCTCCACCGCCGACGCGATCACCGCCGACACCGGGATGACGCCCGCCTCCCCCGCGCCCTTGATGCCCAGCGGGTTCAGCGGCGACGGCGTCTCCAGGTGGTCGGTCTCGATGCGCGGGATCTCCGTCGCGTACGGCATCAGGAAGTCCATGAACGACGCGTTCAGCAGCTGGCCCGACTCGTCGTACACCATCCGCTCGTACAGCGCGCCGGCGATGCCCTGCGCGACTCCGCCGTGGATCTGCCCCTCCACCACCATCGGGTTGATGAGCCGCCCGCAGTCGTGGACGACCGCGTACCGCAGGATCGCGATCTCCGCCGTGTCCGGGTCGACCTCCACGATCGCGGCGTGCGCCCCGGCGGCGAACGTGGACCGGACGGGCGAGTAGTAGTCCCGCCCCTCCAGGCCGGGCTCGTCCCCGGCCGCGACGGGTGGTTCGGTGACGGGACGGCCGACCGCGAACTGCGTCGCCGCCGCGGCCTCCTGGTCGAACGCGTACCGCAGCGGGTTCGACAGGACCGCGACCGTCCGCAGCGGCACGGACGCCGACGGGTCGCCCTTGACGTGCACGACCCCGTCCGTGATCTCCAGGTCGCGCGGGTCGGCCTCCAGCGCCTCGCCCGCGATCCGCAGCGCCTTGCCGCGGACCTTCCGGCACGCCAGCGCGATCGCGTTGCCGCTCATCACGGCGGCGCGGGACGCGAACGTCCCGACCGCGTACCCGAACCGGCGGGTGTCGCCCGTCGTGACGTGCACGTCCCCGATCGGGACGCCCAACTCCGCGGCCGCGATCTGCGCGAACACGGTCTCGTGGCCCTGGCCCTGCGACGTCAGCCCGGTCGAGACGTGCACCCGCCCGGACGTGTCGATCTCGACGTGCCCGCCCTCGTACGGGCCGACGCCCGTCCCCTCCACGTAGACGCCGAGGCCGATGCCGAGGCGGCGGCCCCGGGACGCGGCGGCGGCGCGCTCGGCGTCGAAGCCGTCCCAGCCGATCAGCTCCCGCGCCTTGCGGAGCAGCTCCGGGTAGTCGCCCGAGTCGTAGATCAGCGGGCGGCCGTCCTGGAAGGTGAGGCCCTGGTCGTAGGGGAACTCGTCGGGCTGGATGAAGTTCGCGGCGCGGACGTCGGCGCGGTCGAGGCCGAGGTGGCGGGCGACGCGGTCCATGGTCCGCTCCATGCAGAACACGCCCTGCGGGCGTCCCGCGCCCCGGTACGGGGTGACGATCAGCGTGTTGGTGTAGAGGCTCGTCACCTCCGCCCGGTAGGCGCCGATCTTGTACGGGCCGAGGAGCTGCGTGGACGTGACGATCGGGATGATGATCCCGTACGGGGTGTAGGCGCCGTGGTCGTGCCGGATCTTCACGTCGAGGCCGAGGATGCGGCCCGCGTCGTCGAACCCGACCCGGACGTCCTGGAGCTGGCCGCGCTCGTGCGCGGAGGACACGAAGTGCTCGCGGCGGTCCTCGGTCCATTTGAGCTCGCGGTCGAGCAGCCGCGCCGCCCACGGGACGAGCACCTCCTCCGGCCACGGGTGGACGATCTTCACGCCGAACCCGCCGCCGACGTCCGGCGCGACGACCTCGACCTTGCCGTTCGGCAGCCCGAGCCGCGCGGCGATCGCGGCGCGCACGCTGGTGGACGCCTGCGTGGACGAGTACACGCGCAGCGACCCGTCGTCGGCGTCCCACCGCGCGTAGACGCCACGCCCTTCCAGCGGCATGGACGCGCTGCGCTCGATCGCGAGGCTGAACTCCAGCACGTGCGGGGCGGCGTCGATCGCGGCGGCGGCGTCCCCGGTCTCCTGGACGAGCACCGCCCCGACATTGCCGGGCACGTCGTCGTGGACGAGGCGCTCCGCCCGCGTCGCGGCCTCGATGCCGACGACGGGCGGGAGCGGCTCGTACTCCACGCGGATGCGTTCGGCGGCGTCCTCGGCCAGGTACCGGTCGCGGGCGACGACCATCACGACGGGCTCCCCGACGTGCCGGACGACGTCGCGCGCCAGCGGATATCCGGTGCGGCCGTGCGTCAGCGCGGGGTGCGGGATGAGCAGCGGAAGCGGCTCGCCGACCCGTCCGGGCAGGTCCTCCCAGGTGTAGACGGCGACGAGGCCGTCGACGTCCAGGGCGCCGGACACGTCGATGTCGGTGATCCGGGCGTGCGCGTGCGGCGACCGGACGAACGCCGCCGCGAGCGCGTCCCGTCCCAGGTCGTCGAGGTAGCGGCCGCGGCCGGTGAGGAGGCGCGCGTCCTCGCGGCGCTTGACCGGCTCGCCGAACACCCGCGTCCCCATCTACGACTCCTCAGCCAGAATGTCGGCGGCTCGGTGCACCGATTTGACGATGTTCTGGTACCCGGTGCAGCGGCACAGGTTCCCGGAGATGCCCTCAAGGACCTGGTCCTCGGTGGGGCGGGGCGTCTCGCGCAGCAGCGCCGTCACCGTGCAGAGGAACCCGGGCGTGCAGAAGCCGCATTGCAGGCCGTGGCATTCGCGGAACGCGCGCTGCACGGGCGACGGCGTCCCGTCCTCGTCGGCGAGGCCCTCCACGGTGGTGATCTCGTGGCCGGAGGCGGTGACGGCGAGCATCAGGCACGACCGCACCGGCTCCCCGTCCAGCAGGACGGTGCAGCAGCCGCAGACGCCGTGCTCGCAGCCGACGTGCGTGCCGGTGAGCCCGAGGTCGTGCCGGAGCAGGTCCGACAGCAGCCGGCGCGCCGGGACGCGGGCGGCGCGGTGCGTCCCGTTGACGGTCAGCGCGACCTCGAAGCTCTCCTCCACGTCACTCCCCCGCCTTCCGCAATGCCTCGGCCGCCGCGGCCTTGAACGCGCGCTCGGTGAGGACGCCGGTCAGGTGCCGCCGGTAGGCCGCGCCCGCGTGGATGTCGGTCTCCGGGTCGATCCGCTCGCGGACGTGCGCGGCCGCGGCCGTCCAGTCGCCGTGCGGCCCGGCGGGGCCGGTCAGGTCGAGGACGAGCGGCGTCGCGGAGATCCCGAGGTACCCGGCGCGGGCCGCGGAGACGCGCAGGTCCTCGTCCAGGGTGACGACGGCGGCGACGCCCGCGAGCGCGTAGTCGCCGTGCCGCCGCGCCGTCTCCGTGAACGCGGTGCCGGTGCGGGGCGGCGCGGCCGGGAAGAACGCGGAGACGGCCAGCTCGCCCGGTTTCAGCGCCGACTCCATCGGCCCGAGGAAGAACTCGGCGGCCGGGATGGTGCGACGCCCGCGCGCCGACGCCGCCTCGACCGTCCCGCCGAGGAGGGCCAGCACGGCGGGCAGCTCGGCGGCCGGGTCGGCGTGCACGAGGCTCCCGACGACCGTGCCGCGGTTGCGGATGACGGGATGCGCGACGTGCCGGAGCGCCTGCCCGAGCAGCGGCTGGACGGCCGCGGCCTCCGGCGAGCGCTCCACCCGCGCGTGCCGGGCCAGCGCGCCGGCCCGGACGCCGTCGTCCCCCACGTGCAGGGTGTCGAGTTCGGCGACGCGGTTGATGTCGACCAGCTCAGGCGGCGCGGCCAGCCGCATGTTCAGCAGCGGGATGAGGCTCTGCCCGCCCGCCAGGACCTTCCCGGACGGCTCCGCGTCCAGCGCGTCCAGCGCCTCGGCGACGGTGGCCGGGGCGTGGTAGCCGAACGGCGGCGGCTTCATCCGGCCGCCCGGTCGGTGGGCGCGATGACGCCGCCGCCCTGGCCGCTCGGTCCGCGGACCGCGTTCAGGACGTGGTAGCCGACGAGGACGGCGATCGTCCCGAGCGCGATGCCCTGCAGCGGGAAGTCGTCGGTGATGTCCAGTGTCACGTTCCCGATCGCGAGGATGACGCCCGCCGCGACCGGGACGAGGTTGACCGGGTCGGCGAAGTCCACCCGGCTCTCGATCCAGATCTTCGCGCCGAGCAGCCCGATCATCCCGTACAGCACGACGGTGATGCCGCCGAGGACGCCGCCGGGCGTCGCGGCGACCAGCGCGCCGAACTTGGGGCACAGCCCGAACAGGATCGCGACGGCCGCGGCGACGTAGTACGCGGCGGTCGAGTAGATCCGCGTGGCGGCCATGACGCCGATGTTCTCGGCGTAGGTGGTGGTCGGGGAGCCGCCGACCGCGGAGGCGAGCGCGGTGCCGACGCCGTCGGCGGTGATGGCCCGGCCGAGGACGGGGTCGAGGTCGTCGCCGGTCATCGCCGCGACGGCCTTGACGTGCCCGGTGTTCTCCGCGATCAGCGCGATCACCGCGGGCAGCGCCAGCAGGATCGCCGAGGTCTTGAAATCGGGGCCGTGCAGGCTGGGAAACCCGAACCAGTCGGCCGCGTCAACGCTGGAGAAGTTGACCCGGTCGTGCGGGAACGCGGTCGCGACGCAGTACGTGCCCTCGGCCGTGCAGGGCTTGCCGGACGCGTCCAGCAGGTTCTGGCCAGGGAGAACTGACGTGACCGTCCCGACCGTGTTGTCGAGAAGCCATGACAGGAGGAACCCGAACACCAGCGCCAGCAGCACCGCGATCCGCGCCCAGAACCCGCGCAGCAGCACCGCGCAGAACACCGCGAAGCCCAGCGTCGCCAGCGCGACCCACTGGTCCTGCGGCCAGTAGACGGTCGCGACCACCGGCGCCAGGTTGAACCCGATCAGCATCACGACGGCGCCGGTCACCACCGGCGGGAACACCCGGTGGATGACGTCGCCGCCGACGAAGTGGATCAGGAGGCCGACCGCCGCCAGCACGGCGCCCGCGACGAGGATCGCGCCGGTCACCGTCGCGCTGTCGCCGCCCGCCGCGCGGATCGCCGCGACCGCGCCGACGAACGACGCGCTCGTGCCGAGGTAGCTCGGCACCCGGCCGCCCACGATCAGCAGGAACAGGACCGTCGCGACCCCGGACATCATGATCGCCAGGTTCGGGTCCAGGCCCATCACGACGGGGAACACGAACGTCGCGCCGAACATCGCCACCACGTGCTGCGCGCCGATCCCCGCCGTGCGCGGCCACGACAGCCGCTCGTCCGGTCGGACGACCTCGCCGGGCGGCGGAGTGCGCCCGTCCCCGTGCAGCTTCCAGCCGAACACCATCAGGGGCCCCTCCCGCTCAACCGTCCCCGCCGCCGCGGCACGCTCGACCGTCCGCGTTCATGCGGGCACGGTAGATCTACCCCGGTCGGCGGGCATCGGCGACATCTGCCAAAGCCCGTCCGCCGGTTCGGCAGGAACGGCGCGTCACCGGAAGATCACCGAGAAGGGAGCACTACCCTCGGTTACCCTCAGATACCGCGCATGCGCAGTACGTGAAGGGCGAGGGTGAGGTTGAGACGCAGATGGGCGTCCTCCGTGAACGCTCCGAGCATCCGCTCCAGTTTCCCGATGCGGTACCGCAGCGTGTTGTAGTGGAAGTGGAGGCGGCGGGCGGTCTCCGCGACGTTGAGGTTGGTCTCCAGCAGCACCTGCAGGGTGCGGCGCAGGTCGACCAGCTCCGGCTCGTCGTCGGACGCCAGGTCGCCGAGCGTCTCCCGGACGAAGGCGTGCAGTTCCTCCGGGTCGGACACGAGGCTCAGCAGCCGGTACACCCCGAGCTGGTCGAAGTGCGCCCGCGCGCCCGCGCCGTTGAGCTGCCGTCCGACCCGCACGGCCTTGACGGCCTGCTCGTACGCCTCGGGCAGCGCTGCCGGGGACGTCACCGTCCGGCTGATGCCGGTGGAGAACGTCCGGCGCACCGGCAGATGCTCGGCGAAGATCGACGACGCCTCCTTGAGCATCGCCTGGACGGGCCCGGCCGTCAGCTCGGCGGGGTCGCCGCCGTCCGCGCCGATGACCGCGACGACCTCGTGCGCGAAGCTCGCGACGGCGGCGCCGCGGTCGTGCCGCCGGACCGCCGTCGTCCACGCCGCGGCGAGCCGCTCCTGCGCGGACCGCTCTTCCACGCCGCGGCCGCCGCTGCGCGTGGCGCTCTCCGGCTCGGCGCCCTTGCCGCGTGCCTTCCCGTCCGTCTCGGGGGCGGACGGGTTGCCGCGCGGGCGGCCGTCGAGCTCGGCGACGACGACCATCACGGGACGGTCGAGGTCCCAGCCGAAGCCGGCGCAGTGCGCGATGACCCTGTCGTCGTCGCCCGCGCGCCCGGCGAGGATGTCGCGGAGGAAGTCGGCGCGGTACTTGCTCTCGACGGCGGCGACGGCCTGCTGCTTCGTCACCACGAGCGCGGCGACGGTCGCGGCGCGTTCGAGGATGCCGAGGTCGGTGCCGCGCAGCGTGCCGCCCGGGCTGAAGGCGATGATGCGGCCGTGGTCGAAGCCGCCCGCCATCACCGGCACGACCAGGTGGTCGCCGGTGCCGTGCGCGCCGATGATGCCGCAGCCGCCGCGCCCGCAGGCCGCGTGCCGGCCCGCGTCGAACGCCCGCATGGCCTGGACGTGCTCGTCCGGACCGGCGCCGGCGAGGACGCGCTGCTCGCCGTCCACGACGACGACGGCGACGTCCAGGAGCGTCGCGACCTCGTCGACGACCTCCTGGAGGCCGCCGCCGCACAGCACGATCTGCACGAGCGCGCGGTGCACCTCCTCGGTGCGGGCGAGGACGGACGCCTGCCGGTTCAGGATGTCGGTCAGGACCTGGTTCAGGATGTCGTCGAAGCCGACGTCGTTGGGGAGCAGGATCAGGGGGAAGCCGCGGCGGTCGGCCTGCGCGATCATTTCGGCGGGGAGCGAGTCCAGGTAGCGGCCGAGTTTGATGGCGAGGGCCGCGAGTCCGCGCTCGTCCAGGTCGGAGACCAGGTTGTCGAGCGACTGGGGAGTGTTGCGCAGGGGGTAGCCGGTGGTGAGGAGGAGCTCGTTCGGCTTCACCCACGACAGGATGTCGGGGACCTCCATCACGTTGAGCCGCTGGACGATCCTTTCGAGACCGGCCCGGCCGGCGATGAGGCGGGCGCCGTTCAGGGTGCTGACGCCGAGGACCTCCCCGACCGACAGGCCGTAGGTCAGTGTTCCGGTGCTCGCGAGCCGCAGGGCCGGTGGGCCCGGGTCCGCTGTGCTGGTGTAGCTCATGCCAGGGGTCACCTCGCTATTTGGTGCGTACATCGCCCGTTACGGCGTGATCGCTACCGCTTCCTGATCAACACTGACAACTAAGACGAACGATGACAAGCATCCTTGGCAGCTTTCTCCATACGTCCGGTGCGGGGGCCGTTCTACCGTCTCGGCAGAGGCCGGGCCGTCCGCAGGCCGGACGGCGACCGACGCCGGCCTCGGGAGGTTCCGTGACCGCACTCGTCCGCGACCCGATCCCGCTTCCGGCCCGGCCCGGACGGCGGCCGCCCGCCGCCGGCGCCGCGAGCCTGGCGCTGCGGCCGCTGCTCGACCCGCCGCGCCGCGCGGCGCGGGTCATCGCCGTGTTCCCGGCGGCGCTGTACCTGGAGCTGCGGGGCGGCCCCGAACCGCGGGTGCTCGCGGTCGTCACGTCCGACGCGCACCGGCTGCCGAACGCGGTGGTCGTCGTCGCGACGCGCAAGGAGCAGCCGTTCCGGTCGATCCGGGAGGGCAGCGATGCGTGGGTCGGCGACGGGCGGGTGGAGGCCGGTCCGCTGCACGTGCGCGTCCGCCGCTGGTGGGACCCGTCGCCGGTGCTCGGGCCGGTGCAGGCGTCCGCGCTCGCCTACGGCGTCCGGTGCCTGGAGGCGGAGCTGGCCGACGCCGGGATGCTGACCGGCGCGGGGACGGCGGGCGGCGGCCTCGGCGACCATCCCGACCCGGCCGCGCTCGCCGACTGCTGCGCCGCGGGCGACCTCGCGGGCGCGGTGGAGGCGGCGGAGCGGATCGTGGGGCTCGGCCCCGGCCTGACGCCGAGCGGCGACGACATCCTGTGCGGCCTGCTGGTGTCGCTGCGGAGCGTCGGCGACGCGCTCCGGCACGGCCGCACGGCGGTGTGGCTTGCGGACTGGCTCGGCGCGGCGGTCACCGCCGACGCCGGCACCCGGACGACCGCGCTGGCCGCGACGCTGCTGCACTGCGCGGCGGCGGGCGGCGCGGGCGCGGAGGTCGCGGCGGTGCTGCGCTGCGTCGCGGGCCACGAGCCGCAGGACGCGCTGGTCACCGGCCAGGCCGTCCGGCGCCTCTTGGCGGTGGGCCACACGTCCGGCGCCGACCTCGCGCAGGGCATCCTCGCGGGCTGCCGCGCCGCCCTCGCCCTGACGGCGGTGCGCCACGCTTCGCGGGTGACCGCATGAGCGAAGCGAACCGGGGGGTGTGGGGGGCCGCCTCCCACCGGAGGCCCGCATGAGCGATTGGGTCGAGGTGCGCCCTGGGAGCTACCACGATTCGGTCACGCTGATGCGGGTCAGCCGTTCGCTGTCGGAGCGGCCGGACGTGGCCGCGGCGATGGTCGCGATGGGGACCGAGCTGAACCGCGAGATGCTGGAGCGGATGGGCTTCGCGGTGCCCTCTGACACGGGGCCGGACGACCTGGTAGTGGCGGTAAGGGCGGACGGCGAGGCGCTCGACCAGGCGCGGGACGCGCTGGACGGGCTGCTCAGCGAGGCGTCCCGCCCCACAAGCGCGGGAGTGCCTGGCGAGATGGCGCCGCCCCGGACGACCGCGTCCGCCGCCGCCCGCGCGGACGCGACCGTGGCGCTGCTGTCGGTGCCGGGCCCGCACGTGTTCCCCGAGGCGATGGACGCGCTGGACGCCGGCCTGAACGTCATGATCTTCAGCGACAATGTGCCGCTCGCCCAGGAGATCCTCCTGAAGGAGGCCGCCGCCCGCCGCGGGCTGATCGTGATGGGGCCCGACTGCGGGACGGCGGTGATCGGCGGCGCGGGGCTCGGGTTCGCGAACGCCGTCCGGCCGGGCCCGGTCGGCATGGTCGCGGCGTCCGGGACGGGCGCGCAGCAGCTGATGTGCCTGCTGGACGAGGCGGACGTCGGCGTCAGCCACGTCCTCGGCGTCGGCGGACGGGACCTGTCGCCCGAGGTCAGCGGCAGGTCCGCGCTGTCCGCGCTGGCGGCGCTCGACGCCGACCCGGCCACCGAGCTGATCGTGCTGGTGTCCAAGCCGCCCGCGCCGCAGGTCGCGGACCTGATCCGGGAGGCGGCCCGCCGCCTCGACACCCCGGTCGTGTTCGCGCTGCCCGCCGCGGGCGAGGACGACCTGACGGCGGCGGCCGAGAAGGCGCTGAAGGCGCTCCGCCGGACGGTCCCCGACTGGCCCCGCTGGAAGGCGGCACGGCGTCCGGCGCCGGTGGCGGGGCGGGCGCTGCGCGGGCTGTTCGCCGGCGGGACGCTCCGCGACGAGGCCGAGTCGATCGCGCGCGACGCGCTCGGCTGGGACCTGGCGGCGCGCGGCGCGGACGCGGGCGGCGGCCACCGCTTCACCGACTTCGGCGACGACGCCTACACGCGGGGCCGCGCCCACCCGATGATCGACCCGGCGCTGCGGCTGGAGGCCGTCCGGGCGGAGGCGGACGACGCCGGGTGCGGCGTCCTGCTGCTGGACGTGGTGCTCGGCCACGGCGCGGAGCCCGACCCGGCCGCGTCCCTCGCCCCGGCGCTCGCGGACGCGGTGCGGGACCGTCCCGACCTGGGCGTCGTCGTGTCGCTGTGCGGGACGCCCGCGGACCCGCAGGACCGCGACCGGCAGGCGGCGGCGCTGTGCGAGGCGGGCGCGGACGTGTTCGCGTCCAACGCGCAGGCAGCCCGGCACGCCCTGTCGATGGTGGAAGGGATGACCGGATGACCGAGCGGCGGCACCGGCTCGGCGGGCTCCTCTCCCGCGACCCGCGAGTGGTCGCGACGGGGGTGGAGGTCCTCGCGGACGCGCTGGCGGAGCAGGCCGTCCCGGTGGAGAGGGTCGACTGGCGCCCGCCGCCCGCCGGGACGGAGGCGGCACTCGCGGCGGTGCTCGGCGACCCAGGCCACGCGGACGCCAACGCCCGCGCCGTCCAGCGGATGGTCTCGTCCCGCCCGCACCTGGTGGACGTGCGCCCGGCCCGCGAGGTCCTCGGCCTGGACGAGGCGACGTTCCTGCACGCGGGCCCGCCGCTGGAGTGGGAGCGCGCGTCCGGCCCGATGCGCGGCGCGCTCATCGGCGCGATGCTCCTCGAAGGGCTCGCGGAGACGCCGCTCGGCGCCGAGCACGCGCTGGAGCGCGGCGCGGCGACGCTCGAGCCGTGCCACCACTACGCCGCGGTCGGGCCGATGGCGGGCGTCGTCAGCCGGTCCATGTGGATGCTGGTCGTGGAGGACGCCGAGCACGGCGGCACCGCGTACTGCTCGCTCAACGAGGGCCTCGGGAAGGTCCTGCGGTACGGGGCGTACGGGCCGGAGGTGATCGACCGGCTGACGTGGATGGGCGAGGTCCTCGGGCCCGCGCTGCAGGCGGCGGTCCGCCGCCACGGGCCGCTCGACCTGATGTCGGTCATGGCGCAGGCGCTGCAGATGGGCGACGAGCTGCACAACCGGAACCGGGCGGCGACGTCGCTGCTGCTGCGCGAGCTGGCGCCCGGCCTGCTCGCCGCCGAGGACGTGCCGCGCGGCCGGGCCGCCGAGGCGCTGCGGTTCGCGGCGGGCAACGACCATTTCTTCCTGAACGCGGGGATGGCCGCGGCGAAGGTGTGCGCGGACGCGGCGCGGAACGTCCCCGGGTCCAGCCTGGTCGTGGCGATGGCCCGCAACGGCACCGACTTCGGCGTCCAGGTGTCGGGCACGGGCGACCGCTGGTTCACCGGCCCCGCGGGCGTCCCCGACGGCCTCTACCTGGGCGACTACGGCCCCGCCGACGCCAACCCCGACATCGGCGACTCGGCGATCACCGAGACGGCCGGGATGGGCGGGTTCGCGCTCGCCGCCGCGCCCGCGATCGTCCGGTTCGTCGGCGGCGAGGTCCCGGACGCGATCGCCGCGACCCAGCGGATGTACGAGATCACCCTCGCCGAGCATCCGGCGCTGCAGATCCCGCTGCTGTCGTTCCGCGGCACCCCCGTCGGCGTGGACGTCACCCGCGTCGTCCGCACCGGGATCCTGCCGGTCATCGACACCGGCATCGCCGGACGCGAGGCCGGGACGGGCCAGGTCGGCGCCGGGCTCGTCGAGCCGCCGCCGAACGTGTTCGCCGACGCCCTGCACGCCCTCGCGGAGACCGCGTAACCCCTGCTCACAGGGGTACCGACTCAAAATGAGCGCAGCGAACCGGGGGGTGTGGGGGGTCGTCCCCCCACAGAGGGCAGGCATGAGCGAGCTGATCACCGGGGAGCAGTACGCGCTGAGCGCGGGCCCGTACCAGGCGGTCGTCACCGAGGCGGGCGCGGGCCTGCGCGAGCTGACGCACGAGGGACGGCCGCTGATCCTGACGTACGGGGCCGACGAGACGGCGCCGGCCGCGTTCGGGCAGCTGCTGATCCCGTGGCCGAACCGCGTCGACCGGGGCCGCTACGCCTACGGCGGCGCGACGCATCAGCTCGACCTGTCCGAGCCGGAGCGGGACTGCGCGATCCACGGGCTCGTCCGGTGGTCACCGTGGCGGGCGGCGGACCAGCGGCCCGACCGGGTGCGGCTGGCGCACCGGCTCCTCGGGACGGCCGGGTACCCGTTCCGCCTCGACCTGGAGGCCGAGTACACCCTGGACGCGGCGGACGGCCTGCACGTCCGGATCACGGCGCGGAACGCGGGCACGGCGACGGCCCCGTACGGCCACGGCGCGCACCCGTACCTCACGGCCGGGGAGCCGATCGACTCCTGCGCTGTCACGCTCGGCGCCGACCGCTACCTCCCGGTGGACGACCGGATGATCCCATCCGGGCCGTCCCTCGACGTCACCGGCACGAGGTACGACCTGCGCACGGGCACACTGCTCAGCGACAGGCTGATCGACAACGCGTTCACCGACCTGAACCGCGACGGCGACGGACGCGTCTGGGTGATCCTCGCCGGCGCAGCCCACACCGTGAGGCTCTGGGCGGACGAGGCGCACCCCTGGATGGAGATCTACACCGCCGACAACGCCCCGAACCCCCGCGAAGGGCTGGGCATCGAGCCGATGACGTGCCCGCCCAACGCGTTCGCGTCCGGCGAGGGACTGCGGCACCTCGAACCGGGCGCCGAGTTCACCGGCACCTGGGGAATCCAGGCTGCGACCTAGGCGGCCCCGGTTCCCTAGCGGGCGCGGGGTGAGGGATCATATCGGAGTGAATCTCAGCGTCTCCTCGTACGACGACCTGTCCGATCGCATCGCCGCCGTCCGCGACGAGCACGGCGAGCGCCGGCCCGGCGGCGCCGACGGCCGCCAGCCGGTGCACACGGTGTACGTGCCGGCCGACCGGTTCTCCCGCTCGACCCCCGCCGAATTCGGCGCGGAGGCGCTGCGGCTGCTGAACACGCACACGCCGGGCGCCGGGTCGTTCGGCGCGGCGTTCGGGCTCGATCCGGAGATCGCCGGGCTGGTCCGCGAGCGCGTCGCGGCGAAGCTGGCCGCCGAGCCGGTCGAGGACGTGCGGATCGACTTCGAGGACGGCTACGGCGTCCGCCCCGACGCCGAGGAGGACGGCCACATCGAGCAGGTGGTCGAGGCCGTCGCCGCCGCGTACCAGGTCAAGGGGCTCCCCCACTACTGGGGCGTGCGGGTGAAGTCGTTCGCCGACGGCGGGCACGAGCGCTCGATGCGGACGCTCGACGGGTTCCTCACCGCGCTGCGCGACCGGCTCGGCCGGCTGCCCGGCGGGTTCACGATCACGTTCCCGAAGGTCGTCGCGGCCGAGCACGTCGCCCTGTTCACCGAGTGGCTGGACCGGCTGGAGACCGCGCTCGGGCTGCCGTCCGGCATCCTGCGGTTCGAGGTGCAGGTCGAGACGCCCGACGCGATCCTGGACGGCGAAGGCCGCACCGGCCTGCGCGCCATCGCCGACGCCGCCGCGGGCCGCCTCACCGCCGCGCACTTCGGCGTCTACGACTACACGGCCGCGCTGGGGCTGCCGCCGCACGAGCAGCGCCTCGACCATCCCGCCTGCGACTTCGCCCGGCACGTCATGCAGGTGTCGTTCGCGGGCACCGGCGTGCGGCTGTCGGACGGCTCCACCAACGTCATCCCGCGCAACGACGGCCCCGACGAGGTCAACGCGGCCTGGGCGACGCACGCGGCGCACGTCAGGCACTCGCTCTCGCACGGCTTCTACCAGGGCTGGGACCTGCACCCCGCGCACCTGCCGAGCCGGTACGCGGCCGTGTACGCGTTCCACCTGAGCGGCGTCGACGACGTCATCGGACGGGTCCGCGCGTGGCACGAGCAGGCGTCGAGCGAGGCAACCGGCGTCCTGGACGAGCCCGCCACCATCAAGGCGCTCACGTCCCGGCTCCGCCGCGCCGTCGACTGCGGCGCCCTGGACGAGAGCGTCCTCCCCGCGTCCTGACCCTTTTCGCCCTGAGGGCGCGCCGTCACCCGGGCTCGTGCCCGCGGCGCCTGAGCGCGGTCAGGTCGTCGGGCGTGTCGATGTCGTCGGGCGCGGCGACGTCGTCGCACGGGACGGGCGTGACCAGGTCGGGATGGGCGCGCAGGAAGCCGCGCGCGCCCGTGTCGCCGACCGCCGCCTCGGCCGCGGCGCCGAAATGCGCCGCCCGCAGCAGGACGGGGTTGCGCCGCTCTCCCCCGTACGTCGCGATGGCGATCTCGGCGCCCGCCTCGTACGCGGCGATCAGGCGCCCGACCGCGGCGGCGGTGATCAGCGGCTGGTCGACGAGCGCGACGACGGCCGCGGGGCAGGCGGGCGGCAGCGCGGCGAGCCCGGCGCGCAGCGAGGAGCCCATGCCGTCCCGCCAGTCCGGGTTCGGGACGACGACCGCGCCGATCACCTCGACCGGTTCGGCCCCCACCACGACGATGGCCGGTGAGCAGCCCGCGTCCCGCAGCATCCGGACGCCGCGGTCGACGAGGCGCTCGCCGTCCAGTTCGAGCGTCGCCTTGGGCCGTCCGAGCCGGCTTCCCTCACCCGCCGCGAGCAGCAGGCCCGCGGGCGGTTCCGCACCGTGCAGAGTCATCCCGCGAGGGTAGTGCGGTCAGGGCGCGTCGGCGTGGATCCTGCCGGTGGTGTCGGTGAGCGGGCACCCAGACCCGCCCCATCGGAGCTGGACGAGCTCCGCCGCGATCGACACCGCGGTCTCCTCCGGCGTCCGGGCGCCGAGGTCCAGCCCGATCGGCGAGCGCAGCCGCTCCAGCTCGGTCTCGGACAGGCCCGCCTCCCTCAGCCGGGCGAGGCGGTCGTCGTGGGTGCGGCGCGAACCCATCGCGCCGACGTACCCGGCGTCCGTGCGCAGCGCCACCTCCAGCAGCGGCACGTCGAACTTGGGGTCGTGGGTCAGGACGCAGATCGCCGTCCGCGCGTCGACGTCGGCGCCCGTCTCCTGCAAGTACTTGTGCGGCCACTTCACCACGACCTCGTCCGCCTCCGGGAACCGCTTGGGCGTCGCGAACACGGGACGCGCGTCGCACACGGTCACGTGGTAGCCGAGGAACTTGCCGATCCGGGCCACGGCGGCGGCGAAGTCGATCGCGCCGAACACGAGCAGGCGCGGCGGCGGCGCGAACGAGTGGACGAAGACGGTCAGCTCGTCGAGCCGCCGCTCCCCCTCGCGGCCGTAGTGGCGCTGCCCGGTGAGGCCCTGCGCGAGCATGCCGCGCGCGTCGTCGTCGACGGCGGCGTCGAGGCGGGCGGCGTGCGGGGCGTCCGGCGCGAGCGACCCGGACGCGCGGTCGGCCCAGATCACGCGGCGCGCGCCGATCCGCCCCGGCCCGGCGACGACGGTCGCGACCGCGACCGGCTCACGCGCCCCGATGGACGCGGCCACGCCCGCGAACTCCGGGAAGGTCGCCGGGCCGACCGGCTCCACCAGCACGTCGAGGATCCCGCCGCAGGTCAGGCCGACGGCGAACGCGTCGTCGTCGCTCACCCCGTACCGCTGGACGACGGGCTCGCCGCTCTCCATCACCGACTGCGCCAGGTCGTAGACGGCGCCCTCGACGCAGCCGCCGGACACGCTGCCCGCCACCTCGCCGGAGGCCGACACCGCCATCGCCGCGCCCGGCGGACGCGGCGCGCTGCGGAAGGTGTTCACGACGGTCGCGAGGCCGAACGTCTCCCCGGACGCGTACCAGCGGGCGATGTCGTCCAGCACGTCACGCATGTGCGCTCCCCTTCCCTGAGCCCCCGCCGACGAGGCGGGCCAGCTCCTCCAGCGCCGCGAGGCTGTGCCCGGACGTGAAGTCGTCGACGTGCGGCAGCGCCGCCGCCATCCCCGCCGTCAGCGGCTCGTACCCGGGACGCGCCTTGTGCGGGTTCGCCCACACCACCCGGTGCGCCAGCCGGCGCAGCCGGGCCATCTGCTCGCCGAGCAGGGCGGCGTCGCCGCGCTCCCAGCCGTCCGACGCGATCACCACGACCGCGCCGCGGGCCAGGCCGCGCTGCCCGAACCGGTCCAGGAACTCCTTGAGCTCCTCGCCGAGCCGGGTGCCGCCGCTCCAGTCCGGGATCGCCGCGGACGCCGCCGCCATCGCCGCGTCCGCGTCGCGGTGCCGCAGCTCGCGGGTGAGGCGGGTCAGGCGCGTCCCGGCGCTGAATACCTCCACGCCGCGCCCTCCGGAACGCGCGGCGGCGTGCGCGAAGCGGAGCAGGGCGTCGGCGTACGGGCTCATCGATCCGCTGACGTCCACGATCAGCACGACGCGGCGGGGGCGGGTGCGGTGCGTCCGGCGTTTCAGCAGGGACGTCTCGCCGCCGCGCCGCAGCGTCTCCCGGATGGTCCGCGCGGGGTCGAGCCGTCCGGTGGGCGCGGGCGCGAACCTGCGCGACCTGCGCCGCTCCGCGCCCGCATCCAGCACCGCGATGAGGCGGGCGACCTCGGCGCGCTCGGCGGCGGTCAGCCGCGCCATGTCCCGGTCGCGCAGCACCTCGACGGCGCTGGCGGTGGCGGCCTGCGTCCCTTCGCTCCGCTCGCCGCCGTCGGCCGCGCCCGGGTCGGGCGTCGTCGCCCGGCGGACGACCACGGGCGGCGGCGGCCTGCGCCCCGGACGGGCGGTCGCGCCGGAGAAGTACGCGGCGAAGCACCGGTCGTAGCGGGCGAGGTCGTCGGGGTCAGCGCACATCGTCAGGCGTCCCGCCCAGTACACGTCGGACGGGTCGAGGACGTCGAGATGGTCGAGCGCCGCCAGCATCGCCTGCACCCGCTCGGGATCGGCGGCGCCGCCCGCCGCGCGCAGCGTCCTGGCGAACCCGACCATCGTCTCGGTGACATCGCGTTCCACGTCCGGCTCACCCCTTGCGGCCGCCGTTGAGCAGGGCCTCCAGGCCGCCGCCGAGCACGCGCTGCTGGTCCTCGCGGTACTTCAGGACGGCGCCGAGCGTCACCGCCGCGGCCGCCGGGTCCAGGTCGCGGACGCCGAGCGCGACGAGCGCCTCGGTCCAGTCGAGGGTCTCCGCCACCCCGGGCGGTTTCAGCAGGCCCGTCTCGCGCATCCGCTGCGCGGCCCCGGCGACCTGCCCGGCGAGCCGCTCCGCCGCTCCCGGCAGCCGCCGCCTGATGATCGCGACCTCGCGGTCGAACGACGGGTGCTCCAGCCAGTGGTACAGGCAGCGCCGCTTCAGCGCGTCGTGGACCTCGCGCGTCCGGTTGGACGTGACCACGACGACCGGCGGGCGCTCCGCGCTGATCGTGCCCAGCTCCGGGACCGTGATCGTGAAGTCGCTGAGGACCTCCAGGAGGAACGCCTCGAACTCGTCGTCGGCACGGTCCAACTCGTCCACGAGCAAGACGCAGGGGGACGTCTCCAGCGCCTGGAGCAGCGGCCTGGCCAGCAGGAACCGCCGGTCGTACAGCTCGCCCTCCAGCCGCGCCACGTCGCCGACCCCGGCGGCCTCGGCGGCGCGCAGGTGCAGGAGCTGGCGCGGGAAGTCCCAGTCGTACAGGGCCTGGGACGCGTCCAGCCCCTCGTAGCACTGCAGCCGGATCAGCGGCGCGCCGAGCGCCCGCGCGAGCGTCTTGGCCAGTTCGGTCTTGCCGACGCCGGCCTCGCCCTCCAGGAACAGCGGCCGCCCCATGCGCAGCGCGAGGAAGCACGCCGTCGCGAGCCCGTCGTCGCACAGGTAGGCGTGCCTGTCGAGCAGGCCCGCGAGCTCCGCGGGCGATCCGACCAGGTCCAGGGTCATCGCCGCCGTCTCCCCACGGGTCTCAGGCTACTCAGCCGGACGGACGACGCACATGCCCGGACATCCCCGTATTAATCCAAGTAAATCAGTATGGAAAGTTGACTTTCCCGTGGCCGCTGAGCAGCATCGGAGCCATGCGAACCGGTGACCGGGACGACCCCGACCTGACCGACGAAGCGACCTACGAACGCCTCCGCTCCCCCTCCCGGCGCGCGCTGCTGCGCCTCTCGGCCGGCGCGGGACTGAGCGCCGGGCTCGGCGGCGGCCTGCTGACCGCGTTCGGCCCGACCGCGTCCGCCGCGCGGGCGGCCGCCGCTTCGGGCGGGATCGTCAAGCCGCTGCCGCCGGAGCTGTTCATCCAGCACGGGACCAACGCCGAGATGCGCTGGGAGGCCATGCGACGGCAGGGCTACCTGACGCCCGCAGACCGGTTCTTCGTCCGCAACCACACCGCCACGCCGCTCATCGACCCGCGCACCTGGCGCCTCAAACTGTGGGGCACCGGCCTGGCCGGCCGCCCGACCGAAAACCGTCCCATCGAGCTCACCTACGAGGACCTGCTCGGGCTCCCCGCCGAGACCCTCACGGCGTCGATCGAGTGCACGGGCAACGGGCGCGGCTTCTTCGCGTCCCAGCAGGGGCAGGGGGCCTCGGGCACCCCGTGGAGGCTGGGCGCGGTGGGCGTGGCGCGGTGGCGCGGCGTCCGGCTGTCGACGGTGCTGCGGCGCGCAGGTATAACCCGCGAGGCCGTGGACATCATGCCGCGCGGGCTGGACGCTGACTACGTGGACAAGGGCGAGAACCTCGGCCGCGTGCGGCGTCCCCTCCCCGTCGCGAAGGCGATGAAGGACGTCCTGCTCGCCTACCGCATGAACGGCGCGCCCCTGCCGCCCGACCACGGCCATCCGGTGCGCCTGGTCGTGCCGTCGTGGGTCGGCATCGCGTCCGTGAAATGGCTCGGCGACATCCAGGTGGCGGACGAGCCGCTGCTCTCGCCCTGGAACACCCGCTACTACCGGCTCTTCGGCGCCGAGTACCCGCCGGCCGGGTCCGCGCCGCTGACCACGATGAACGTCAAGTCCGCGTTCGAGCTGCCCTGGGACGCGGCGCTGCCCGCGGCGCGGGAGCTCGCCCTGCGCGGCCGGTCCTGGTCGGGCGGCGGCCGGATCCGGCGGGTCGAGGTCAGCGCGGACGGCGGCGCGACCTGGCGCCCCGCCCGCCTCCGCGACCGCCGCCCGGACCCGCGCGGATGGGCGCGCTGGGAGTTCCCCTGGCGCCCCGGCCGCCCGGGACCGTACGAGCTGCTGGCCCGCGCCACCGACGAGACCGGCGCGACCCAGCCCGCCACCGTCCCCCACAACACGCTCGGCTACCTCTTCGGCGCCGTGGTACGGCACCCGGTCACCGTCAGCTGAAAGGACGACCATGGCTTTGTGGACGCCAGACCCGACCTTCTACGCCTCCCCGCGCGACGCCGCGTCCGCGCCGGCCGAGAAGCTCGCCTACGTGGCGGCGTTCGACCGGGCCGCCGCGAAACCGGACGCGATCGCCGTGCTGGACGTCGACCCGGCCTCCGCCTCCTACGGCTCCGTCGTCGGCTGGACGGACCTGCCGTTCCTCGGCGACGAGCTGCACCATTTCGGGTGGAACGCGTGCAGCAGCGCCCTGTGCCCCGGGTCGCCGCACCCGCACGTCGAGCGCCGCTACCTGATCGTCCCTGGGCTGCGGTCGTCACGGGTGTACGTCATCGACACCAAGGACGACCCCGTCGCACCGAAGATCGTCAAGGTCCTTGAGCCGGACGAGCTGGCCAAACGGGCCGGATACTCGCGTCCGCACACCGTCCACTGCGGGCCCGAGGGCCTGTACCTGACGGCGCTCGGCGGCGCGAACGGCGAGGACGGCCCCGGCGGCATCGCCCTCCTCGACCACACCTCCTTCGACGTGCTCGGACGCTGGGAGGTCGACCGCGGCCCGCAGTACTTCGCCTACGACGCCTGGTGGCACATCGCGCACGACGTGCTCGTCACGTCCGAGTGGGGCACGCCGTCCATGATCGAGGACGGCGTCGTCGCCGAACTGCTCCTGGGACGCAAGTACGGGCATTCGCTGAACTTCTTCGACCTGCGCAAGCGCAAGCACGTCCAGACCGTGGACCTGGGCGACGAGCACCAGATGGTGCTGGAACTGCGTCCCGCGCACGACCCGACCAAGCTGTACGGGTTCGCGGGAGTGGTCGTCAGCGTCGAGGACCTGTCGGCGTCCGTCTGGCTCTGGCACCGCGAAGGCGACGGCGACGGCAACGCCTGGACGGCCAAGAAAGTAATCACCATTCCCGCAGAGCCCGCAGACGCGTCGTCCCTCCCCCCAGTCATCCAGCCCTTCGGCGCGGTCCCACCGCTCATCACCGACATCGACCTCTCCGTCGACGACCAGTGGCTGTACGTGTCGTGCTGGGGCACCGGCGAGCTGAAGCGCTACAACGTCAGCGACCCGTTCAACCCGGTCGAGGCGGGCTCGGTCCGCATCGGCGGCATAGTCAACCGGACACCCCACCCCGCCGCCCCCGACCAGCCCCTAGCGGGTGGCCCGCAAATGGTGGAGGTAAGCCGCGACGGTAAGCGCGTCTACATCACCAATTCCCTCTACGGCTCCTGGGACGACCAGTTCTTCCCGGACGGCGTCGGCGCGTGGATGGCAAAACTCGACTCCACACCCGACTCCTTCGCCTTCGACCAGCGCTTCTTCCCGAACGGCGACGCGTTCCGCGGGCGCCGCCCGCACCAGACACGCCTCCAGGGCGGCGACGCGTCCTCCGATTCCTACTGCTACCCGTGAAGCCCGTGACCCCGTGACCGACGGATCCCTCGCCGCCCTCGTGGCGCTCGGCGCGTTCCACGGCGTCAACCCCGCCATGGGCTGGCTGTTCGCCGTGGCCCGCGGCTTCCAGGAGCGCAGCCGGACCCTCGTGCTGCAGTCGCTCCCGGCCATCGCCGCGGGCCACGCCGCGTCCGTCGGGGCGGTCGCGATCCTCGTCGCCCTCACCCGCTCCGTCGTCGCGACGCAGGCGCTCGCGATCGGCGGCGGCGCCGTCCTGGTCGGGTTCGGTCTGTGGCGGCTGCTGTCGCGGCGCCATTTCCGCTGGGTCGGCATGCGGATCTCGCTGTGGCAGCTCGCCGGCTGGTCGTTCCTGATGTCGTCGGCGCACGGCGCGGGGCTGATGCTGCTGCCGGTGCTGACCTCGTCCGGGACGGCCCCGGCGGGCCACGACCACGGGCTGGCGTCGGCGTCCGGCAGCGCGATATCGACGGGCGTGTTCGTCACCGCCGTCCACACCCTGTCGATGTTCGCCGTCGCGGGCGCGATCGCCGTCGTCGTCTACGAGATCGTCGGCCTGACCGTCCTGCGCCGCGCCTGGTTCAACCTCGACCGCCTCTGGGCCGCCGCCCTCATCACCGCCGGCACCCTCACCCTCGTCCTCGCACTCTGAGTGTCAGCGGGGCTCCGCGGCCTCGCCCCGGGTGTGGAGGAGGGCCTCCAGTTCGGCGAGCTGGCGGGCGGCGAGGGCCTTCTCGGCGCCGTTGATGCCCATCGCGCCGATGGACGTGCCGTCCGCCAGGTCGAGGGTGGGCCACGGCTCGCCGGCCGACATGGAGACGTCCACGACCTCGGGCCATTCGAGGCGGCGGGTGCGGAACGCGTTCACGACCGTGAGGCCCGACTCGTCGGCCGCGACCCGGCAGCGGGCCAGCATGTGCAGGATCCAGGCCATGAAGGCGCCGAACCCGACGATCAGGACGCGGTCGAACATCCTGAACTGGGGCGCCACCACCACGGCGAGCGCGATCAGGCCGAGCATGATCACGCCCGCCGTGAGGTAGGCGACGATCCGGGTGGTGCGGGGACGCCACACGGTCGGGAGCGCCGGAGGCTCAGTCAACGATCTTCGAGATGGGGATTTCGAGGATGTCGTGGGCGCCGGCGGCCTTCAGCGCCGGGATCAGCGTGTTCACGCCGCGCTTGGCGACCACCGACTCCACCGCGTTCGACTCGCCGCCCGCGAGGGACGTGACGGTCGGCGACGACATCGACGGCATGATGTCCAGGACGTTCCGCAGGTCGGCCTGCGCGACGTTCAGCTTCAGCAGGACGTTGCCGCGGGCGCGGATCGCGCCCTGCAGAAGCAGCGAGATGTCCTCCATCGCGGCGCGCTTCTCCGCGTCCTCGTAGGCGTCGCGGTTGGCGACCAGCTCGGTGTAGCTGGTCAGGAGCGTGTCGAGGATGCGCAGGCCGTTCTTGCGCAGGGACGAGCCGGTCTCGGTGAGGTCGACGATCGCGTCCACGATGTCGGGAACCTTCGCCTCCGTCGCGCCGTAGGACGGGACGACCTTCGCCTTGACGCCGTGCTTCTCCAGGAACCGCCGCGTCATCGCGGGGAACTCGGTGGAGATCCGGACGCCCTCCGGCAGGTCGGACACCTTCTGCCAGGGCGCCCCGTCCGGCACCGCCATGATCACGCGGACCGGGTTGGACGTCGCCTTGGAGTACTTCAGCTCGCCGAGGCCGACCACGTCCGAGTCGGTCTCGGTGATCCAGTCGCGGCCGGTGATGCCCAGGTCGAACAGGCCCTGTTCGAGATAGGTCGGGATCTCCTGCGGCCGCAGCACCCGGACGCGCTCGATCCGCGGGTCGTCGATGGACGCGCGGTAGTCGCGGTCCGACGACCGCTGGACGGTGAGGTCGGCGGCGTCGAACAGCTGCATGGTCGCCTTCTCCAGCGACCCCTTGGGCAGGACGAGTGACAGCACGGAATATGCCTTTCGATGGGACGAGAGTGAGAAACCCGGGACGTTCAAGAGCCGAGTGCGAGCCGTTCAGGGGCGGAGCCCCTGACACCAGACCCCTACATATGCGCGAGTCATTCAGGGGCGGAGCCCCTGGGACCCCCCTACATATGCTCCAGGCCGTGCCCGGCGTGACCGTGATGCCGCAGACCTCGCAGGGTCAGTGCCGTGTCGAGTGCGGCCACAGTCGCCTCCCATCCCTTGTCCTCGGGGCTGCCGGGCAGCCCGCTGCGTTCCATCGCCTGCTCAATGGTGTCACATGTGAGGACCCCGTTGCCCACCGGAGTCGACTCGTCCAGCGCGACGCGGGTCACACCGGCGGTCACGGAGTCGCACACGTAGTCGAAATGGGCGGTCGCGCCCCGGACGACCGCGCCGAGGCAGACGACGGCGTCGAGGTCGCGGGCGAGCTGCTGCGCGATCACGGGCAGCTCCAGGGCCCCGGCGACGCGGGCGACGACGGGCTGGTCGACGCCGCACGCCTTCGCCGCCGCGAGCGCCCGCTCCAGGAGCCGGTCGGTGATCGGCTCGTGCCAGCGGGTGCAGACGATGCCGAGCGTGACGCCGGCCGCGTCGACGGTGATGTCCTCGGGGCGTCCCGCGCCGCTCATCAGAGTCCCTCGATCTGGTGTCCGAGACGGTCCCGCTTGACCGTCAGGTAGCGCCGGTTGTGCTCGGTGACGACGACGGGCATGGACGCGCGTCCCCGCACGTCCACGCCGAACCCGTCCAGGCCCTTGAGCTTGTCCGGGTTGTTGGTGAGCACCCGGACCGAGCGTACGCCGAGGTCGCGCAGCATGTGCGCGGCGTTGGAGTACTCGCGCGCGTCGGCGGGAAGGCCCAGCTCCAGGTTGGCGTCGACGGTGTCGGACCCGTTGTCCTGCAGCGCGTACGCCTGCAGCTTGGCGAGCAGGCCGATGCCGCGTCCCTCGTGCCCGCGCAGGTAGAGGACGACGCCGCGTCCCTCCTCCGCGATGCGTTCCATGGCGGCGTCGAGCTGGGTGCCGCAGTCGCAGCGGTCGGAGTGCAGGACGTCGCCGGTGAGGCATTCCGAATGAGCCCTGATCAGGACGTCCTCGCCGTCACCGATCTCGCCGAGCACCAGCGCGACGTGCTCGCCGCCGTCGATGGCGCTGGAGAACCCGATCGCGCGCCACGTCCCGTACCGGTTGGGCAGGCGCGTCTCGACGACGCGGGTGACCATCGCCTCGTGCCGCCTGCGGTGCTCGGCGAGCTGTTCGATGGAGATCAGCTTGAGCCCGTGCTCCTTGGCGAAGACCTGGAGTTCCGGCAGGCGCGCCATGGTGCCGTCCTCGTTCACCACCTCGGCGAGGACGCCGGCCGGGGTGAGCCCGGCCAGCCTGGCGAGGTCGACGGCGGCCTCGGTGTGCCCGCGCCTGCGCAGCACCCCGCCCTCGTGGTAGCGCAGCGGGAAGATGTGCCCCGGGCGGACGAGGTCGCGCGGCTCCGACGCCGAGTCGCACAGCGTCTTGATCGTCCGGGCCCGGTCGGCGGCGGAGATGCCGGTGGTGACGCCGAGCCGCGCGTCCACGCTGATCGTGTACGCGGTGCGCATCCGCTCGGTGTTCTGCGCCGTCATCAGCGGGATCTGCAGCCGGTCGAGCTCGGCCCCCTCCATCGGGACGCAGATGACGCCGCTGGTGTAGCGGATCGTGAACGTCAGCAGCTCGGGCGTGGCCTTGGCCGCCGCGAAGATGATGTCGCCCTCGTTCTCGCGGTCCTCGTCGTCGACGACCACGACGGGAAGCCCCGCCGCGATGTCGGCCACGGCCGATTCGATGGAGTCGAAGATCCCCTCGCCGCCATTTCCGCTCATGATGCGGTCACCGCCTTCTCCCTGGGGCCCTGCGCCCCCTGCACGGCCCGGGACTCCCGGAGCCAGTTCCTGAACCCGACCATCACCGTCACGAAGAAGATCCCGTAGACCGCGCCGGAGACGTACAGCCCGGACTTGAGCGCCAGCGGCACCCCGACCAGGTCGACCAGCACCCAGACGACCCAGAAGTCGACGAGCGCGCGGCTCTGCGCAAAGGTCGCGACCGCGCTGCCGACGAAGATGTAGGCGTTCGCCCACGGCGACCACGCGATCTTCAGCCAGTCCATGTGCATGAACAGTTGCGCGACCACCGCCGTGCCGACCACGAGCGCACCGGCCAGAATTGCGCGTTCCTTGAGCGTCGCCTGCCGGACGATCAGCCCTTGGGCCTCTCGCCGTCCACGACTCCACATGGCCCACCCGTAGAGGGCGAGCCCGCAGAACAGCACTTGCTTCAGAGCGTTCCCTGGGACGTGCGCGTGCAGCGACGCGGCGAGCAGCAGTGAGGCACCGGCGAGCTGCACCGGCCACGTCCAGAGGGTCTTGCGCATGGCGAGCCACACCACGGCGAGCGAGAGGACGTTCCCGGTGAGGTCGGTCCAGAGGATGTGCTCGCCGAAAACCTCGAATCCGGCGCCGAGCCAGTTCATCGCCGGTCGCCCAGCATGCGTTCGACGTATTTGGCGACGACGTCCACTTCGAGGTTCACCGGGTCGCCGGGCTTCTTGTGGCCGAGCGTGGTGAGCGCGAGCGTCGTCGGGATGAGGGCCACGCTGAACCGGTCGGCTCCGGCCTCGACGACCGTGAGGCTGATGCCGTCGACGGTGATCGAGCCCTTGTCCACGACGTAGCGTCCCAGCGCGGGCGGCAGGGAGACGGTGACGACGTCCCACCGCTCCCCCGGCTCGCGGGAGATGATCTCGCCGACGCCGTCCACGTGGCCCTGGACGAGATGCCCGCCGAGCCGGTCGGAGAGCCGGACGGGCCGTTCCAGGTTGACCTTGGAGCCGGGCGTCAGCGCCCCCAGGCTGGACTTGTCGAGGGTCTCCTTGATGACGTCGGCGGTGAAGGCCTCGTCCTTGACGTCCACGACGGTGAGGCAGACGCCGTTGACGGCGATCGACGCGCCGTGCGCGGCGTCCTGCGTGACGAGCGGGCCGCGGACCGTGAGCGCGACCGAGCCGTCCGAGGGCTCGATCAGCACGATCTCGCCGAGTTCCTCGACGATGCCTGTGAACATCTCCCGGGCCTCCTAGTTCAGGCTCCGGGGGACGTCGATACGTCGGCGCACGCCCCTGGACGGGGACGTGCCGCGCGCTGCCTCCCATCCGGACTTTCACCGTCGGTCCCGGATTTCCACCGGGTCAACCGGCCGATGGCTTCGGCCGGGTCGCGGACTGTCACCGCCGGTTCGGAATTTCACCGACCCCGGAGCACGCGTTCATGCTTGGCAACCAGTGTGCCACGTCATACATTCCCGCCCGGTGTGAGCATCGCCACGGCCGCGCGCGACCGCCCGTTCGATTCCGCCCGTTTGATTCAACGTTCAACGATCTTGGACGTGGGGTAGATCACAGGGACATATGTGACGCCTGACGACATTCCCCCTGGAGGCAGTCATGGACGTCGTCGCCCTCATCGCCCGCATCGCCTTCGCGAGCATCTTCATCGGCGCCGGATTCGGCCATCTCACCGCCACCGCGGCGATGGCCGGTTACGCACAATCGAAGAAACTCCCCCAGCCGACGCTCGCCGTCCAGGTGTCCGGCGTGTACATCCTCGTGGCGTCGGCCCTCCTCGTCCTCGGCGTCTGGCCCGACCTCGCGGCCATCGCGCTCGTCCCGTTCCTCCTGATCACCGCCGTGGTCTTCCACGACTTCTGGCGGCTGGAGTCGCCGGAGGAGCGGCAGCTGGAGCAGATCCAGTTCAGCAAGGACCTCTCCCTCGCCGGCGGCGCCCTGGCCCTCTTCGCCCTCTACGCCTCGGACGGCCACCCCGGCCTCACCCTGGTAGACCCCCTCTTCGGCTGACCCGAGCCCCGTTCTCCGCCGGCCCGAGTCCCGGCGGCGGGGGTTGTCGGGAGCGGGCGGCGGGACGAAACTCGTTGGCGGAGACCTGCCGCGGATCCGGGGGGAAAGCCCATGGGCAAAGTGACCTTGTCGCCGAAAATTCTGGACGTCCTCGACTTCGGCACTCCGTCGGCCGAGCGTGACATTTCCCGGGGACTGGAGAAGTACTTCGTCGAGTCCGACGCCTACCAGCGGGTCCGGTCGGGGGCGAAGACGATCCTGATGGGGAACCGCGGGGCCGGGAAGAGCGCGATCTTCCAGGTGCTGGCGAAACGGGAGCGGGCGGCGGGCAGCCATGTCATCGAGCTGAGCCCGGAGGACTACTCCTACGAGCTGCTCAGCTCGACGATGGAGGCCGAGCACTCGGGGTCGTGGGCGAAGCAGGGCGCCTACGCCGCGGCCTGGAAGTACCTGATCTACGTGCTGGTGATGAAGGCGCTGGCGCGCAAGGGGATGCGGCTGACCAAGGGCGGCGGCCGGGAGATCTACAACTACATCCGCGACAATCACGGCGCCCATCAGCTCGGGCCGCTGTCGCTGCTGGTGTCGTATCTGAAGCGGCTCGAGGCCATCAAGCTCGGGCCGATCGAGGCGGGGCTGCGGACGCGCGAGCTGGACCGGCTCTACAAGCTCGAAGAGATCCACAATCTGCTGTCGGCGCTGAAGAAGGTGCTGGACGGCCAGCGGGTGATCGTGCTCGTCGACGAGCTCGACCGCGGATGGGACTCGTCCGAGGACGCCAAGGCGTTCGTCTCGGGCCTGTTCCAGGCGTGCGTGTCGATCAACGGGCTGCACAAGAACCTGCGGGTGTACGTGTCGCTGCGGCAGGAGCTGTACGACGACATCCCGGCCCTCTACGACGACGCGCAGAAGCACCGGGACCTCCTGGAGAAGATCTACTGGTCGGAGGAGTCGCTGCTGGAGCTCATCGCCAAGCGGATCCGGTACTCCGCGCACGAGAAGGGCTTCGACGTGGAGGCGCTGGAACGCGCCGGTGACCGGGCCTGCTGGTCGGCGGTGTTCGCCTCGCCGCCGGGCCAGGGGCGGGACGCGGCGTTCCGCTACATGGTCGACCGGACCCTGTACCGGCCGAGGGAGATCATCCAGTTCTGCTCGGAGGCCCTGGCGCAGGGCAGAAGGCGCGCCTCAAAGCTGCCGGTGCCGTATTCCGCGATCGAACGGTGCGAGTACGGCTATTCGGCGGAGCGGACCAGGGACATCGCCGCCGAATACCGCTCCCAGTACCCGGGGCTCCTGAGCGTTTTCGAGGTTTTCCGAAGCCGTCCGCACACGTTCGACCGCGAAGAGCTCGAACTGCTCTGCCTCGAACTGGCCGTCGGAGAGATCCCCACGCACGGGACGGAGTCGTGGCTGCCGCACTGCTACCCGAACGACCTCATCGAGGTCCTGTGGCGGGCGGGCCTGCTGACCGCCCAGGCCAACGGGGACGGCGCCTTCCTGGGGAGCCATCAGGTCCAGCACCTCAACGTCGCGGCGGTCAAACGCTTCCGGATCCACGAGATGTTCCGCTCGTCCCTGGGCATCGCCGCCCCGGAAGGATGAGCGCTCGCCGGGCGTCAGTCGTCCGCGAGGAGCAGGCCGGTCGGTGTCGACGTGACGTGCGTGAGGTAGTGGATGATTCGGTCCGCTCCGGTCAGCACTGCGGAGTCGTGGCTGGTGGTCACCGCCAGGACGGTCGCACCCGCCGCGCGGCCTGCGGCTATGCCGGCAGGGGCGTCCTCGATGACGATGCAGTCTGACGGGTCCACGCCCAGGCTCCGGGCAGCTTTGAGGTAGCCGGACGGGTCTGGTTTCCCGGTCGGGACGTCCTCGGCCGTCACCACCACCTGCGGGACGGGCACGCCGGCCACTTCCGTGCGGAGTTTCAGCTGAGCCCTGTCCATCGAGGTCACGAACGCGCAGGGCAGGCCGTTCATGTTCGCCAGGAGGTCGACGGCGCCCGGCAGGGCGGTGATGCCGTCGGTGCGGACGGCCTCCAGCGCGTCCAGGCGTGCCGTGGCGTCGTGGACCTCCTTGGGTGGGAGGAAGTCGGCGACGCGGTCGACGGTGCGGCGGCCGTGGGCGTCGGAGAGGAACTCGTCCGGGTCGATGCCGTACTCGGCGGCCCATTCGCGGGCGGCCCGCTCCACCAGGGGCGTGGAGTCGACGAGGGTCCCGTCCACGTCGAACAGGACGGCGGCGCAGGGCAGGATCACCAGTTCGCCTTCGCCGTCGCTTCTTCGGCCTGGCCGCGCAGCCTGCGGACGGCCTCGGCGGGGTCGTCCGCCCCGTAGACGGCGCTGCCCGCGACGAACACGTCCGCTCCGGCTTCTGCGCAGCGCTCGATGGTCTCCGCGCTGACGCCGCCGTCCACCTGGAGCCAGACGGGGAGGTCGCGACCCTTGATGAGCTCGCGGGCGCGGCGGACCTTCGGCAGGACGACGTCCAGGAACTTCTGGCCGCCGAACCCGGGCTCGACGGTCATCAAGAGGAGCATGTCGATTTCGCCCAGGAGGTCTTCGAAACCGTCCACGGGGGTGGCCGGGTTGACGCCGAGCCCCGCGCGCGCGCCCGCGGCGCGGATGGCGCGCAGGGTGCGGATCGGCGCCTTGGCGGCCTCGGCGTGGATGGTGACGCTCTTCGCGCCGGCCTCGGCGTACTCCGGGGCCCACCGGTCGGGGTCCTCGATCATCAGGTGGCAGTCGAGCGGCAGCGCGCTGTGCTGGAGCAGTGCCTGGACGACGGGCAGTCCCAGGGTGAGGTTCGGGACGAAGTGGTTGTCCATGACGTCGACGTGGACCCAGTCGGCGGCGTCGGCGATGCGCGCGACGTCCTCGGCCAGGTGGGCGAAGTCGGCGGACAGGATGCTGGGTGCGATCTGAGGAGCCATGATGCCGCGAGTCTATTGGCGCAGTTCCGACCGGTCGTCACCCGGCCGGGCGACTGCGTGCGCGGGGCGTCCGGCCAGGCGGAGGCGGACGAACGCCTCCGGCGCGCCCGCGGTGACCCAGAGGCCGAGCACCGTCTGGACGGCGAACGCCTGGACCAGGTTCGATCCATCCAGCAGGGCGATGGCGAAGCCACCGGCGATGCCCACGGGGAGGCGCGCCAGGCGCTGCCAGAGCTTTCCTCCCGCATCGAACCAGCCGCGTGCTGCGAGCAGGGAGAGCCCGGCCAGGACTCCGCAGAATCCGCCTGTGGCCCTGGCCGATTCGATGAGGGTGACGGGCTCGGTCTGTCCTCCTGCCTCTCGGACGGCACGTGCCCAGGCACCTGGCCACTGCCAGTTTTCGAGTGGCTGCACCGCGCCCCAGGCGGCCGCAAGCAGCAGCAGGGAGAGGACGAGGGCGAGGGTCAATTGCACGGCCAGATGGCGGCGAGTCCACCACGGGACGATGACGGGTTCCAGTCCTAGCGCGGCCACCAGGAGGGCCATGCCGATGGCCCAGCCGCCCAGCACCTGCCCGATCGAGTGGACGCCGAGATAGACGCGGGACACCCCGATCAAGGCGATGACGACGGCCGCGCCCACCCACAGCGGCCACCGCCTGGTCTGAGCGGCGAAAAACCCCCAGGCGACGGGGGCGTTCTGCGCGTGGCCCGACGGCATTCCGAACGACGTGTGGGACGCCTTGCCCTCGACGGCGGGATCCGTCCAGTAGGGGCGGGGGTCGTGGAAGACCAGCTTGAGGAGCGTGTTGAGGAACGCGCTGAACAGCAGGATGACCGTGGCCCGCGCCACCAGACGCGGAGCGACGCACCAGAACAGGACGGCGAGCAGAGGGACGTAGAACGCCGCGCTCCCCAGGAACGACACGACATGCATGAAGCCGGTCAGCACGGGTCCCCCAGGTCAGGTGCGACGCAGCAGGGCCAGGAACATCGCGTCCGTGCCGTGGCGGTGCGGCCAGAACTGTGCGTAAGGGCCGTCACCGACGTTGGTGAGATCGGGGGCGACAGACGCTAGGGCGGCGGGGGCGTCGACGCGTTCGACGTCGTCGCGGCCGCGCAGGACGTCGTCCACGACGACCCGCGTCTCGGCGAGGTGCGGGGAACAGGTGACGTAGGCGACCACACCGCCGGGCCGGACGGACTCCAGTGCCGCGGTGAGCAGTTTCCGCTGCAGGGTGCCCAGCTCCGCGACCGATTCGGGGCCGCGTCGCCAGCGTGCCTCTGGGCGGCGGCGGAGCGCGCCCAGGCCGGTGCACGGGGCGTCCACCATGACCCGGTCGAAGGACGCGGGCCGCCATGCGGGTGCGGTGCCGTCGGCGGCGACCACACCGGCACGGTCGTCGACCGCGTCCCGGACGAGGGCGGCGCGGTGGGGCTGGACGTCGGCGGCCAGGAGCCGCGCATCTCGCTGGGCGGCAAGGGCGGAGAGAAGACCCGCCTTGCCTCCAGGACCTGCGCAGAGATCCGCCCAGCGTGAGTCACGGCCGTCCAAGGGCGCCTCGATCAAAGCCAAGGCGACCATCTGGCTCGCCTCGTCCTGGACGGCGGCGCGCCCATCGCGGACAGCCGCGATACCCGCCGGGTCACCCTCCTGCAGAAGGGCCCCATAGGGCGAATACGGAGTAGGTTCCGCGCCCGCGTCGTACAGCTCTTGCACGGTGGCTCGGCCAGGACGAGCGACCAGGGCGACGCGTGGACGGGCGTTGTCCGCGGCGAGCAGGTCTTCTATCTCGCCGTTGCCGACGGCGTCCCGCAGCGCGGACACGATCCACTTGGGATGGCTGTGCCGGATGGAGAGACGCGTGGTGGTGTCGGCGTCGGCGGGCGCAACGATTTCCAGCCAGGCGTCCATGTCGCGGGTGGCGACCTTGCGGAGCACCGCGTTGGCGAACTTGGCCTGTCCAGGGCCGGAGACAGAGCGCGCCAGCTCGACCGTGGTCCCCACAGCGGCGTGCGGCGGGATCCGCGTGGCGAGGATCTGGTGGGCGCCGAGGCGCAGGACGTCCAGGAGCGGCGCGTCGATGCGCCGCAGTTCGCGGTCGCTGCACAGCGCGAGCACCGCGTCGTAGGTGCCGCGGCCGCGGAGCGTGCCGTAAGTGAGTTCGGTGGCGAGCGCGGCGTCGCGGCCGGTGAGGCCCCGGTCGCGCAAGCGGGAAGGCAGCAGGAGGTTGGCGTAGGCGTCGCGCGTCTCGACGGCGCGGATCACGTCGAACGCGGTGCGCCGGACGAGGTCCTGGGGGCGGCCCGTCTTGCGCGGCCCGCCCGGCCTGCGGTTCTCGGTGCGTCGTCGGTTGCGGGCGGGAGGCATCAGTGCAGCGCGTCCTTGCCGATGAGGTTGATGCCGCGGGCCCAGTCGGCCGCGGCCATGGCGCGCTTGCCCTGCGGTTGGACTTCGCTTAGGGCGACCGGGTGCGTGGCCGTCCCCACCAGCACTTCGTTCTTCCCGGCATGCAGCGCGCCAGGCGACAGCTTGTCGGCTTCAGGGGCCGGACGGACCGGCCCCAGCTTGACGCGCGTATCGCGGAAGTTCGTCCACGCGCCGGGGGCGGGCGTACAGGCGCGCACGAGGCGGTCGATGTGCTGGGCCGGGGACTTCCAGTCGACGCGACCGTCCTCTGGTGTGAGCTTGGCCGCGTGGGACACGCCCTCCGTCGGCTGCGGACGCGGCTCCAGGACGCCCGCCTCGATGCCGTTCATCGTGTCCAGCAGCAGGCTCGCACCGGCGACGGCGAGGCGGCCCAGCAGGTCACCGGTGGTGTCGGTCGGCAGGATCGGCTCGGTGAGGACGCCGTAGACCGGCCCCGTGTCCAGCCCCTCCTCGATCTCGAACGTGGCCGCGCCGGTCACGTCGTCGCCGTGCAGGATCGCGCGCTGGACGGGCGCGGCGCCGCGCCAGGCGGGCAGCAGCGAGAAGTGCAGGTTCACCCAGCCGTGCCTGGGGATGTCGAGGGCCTCCCGTGGAAGCAGCGCTCCGTAGGCGACGACGGGGCAGCAGTCGGGCGCGATCTCCCGGAGCCGGTCGAGGAACTCGGGGTCGCGGGCCTTGGCGGGCTTGAGCACCTCGACGCCCGCCTCCGCGGCGAGGGACGCCACCGGGGCGGCGCTGAGACGCCGCCCACGACCCGAACGCCCGTCCGGGCGGGTCACGACCGCGGCCACCTCGTGCGAGGACCCCAGCAGCGCCGTGAGGGCCGGGAGCGCGGTCTCGGGCGTCCCGGCGAAGACGAGCCGCATCTAGATCGCCTTCCCGAGGGTGCGGTGCGGCGACTCCTTGACGACCGGGGCCGGGTCGCCGAACCACTCGGCCTCCCTGATCGCCTTCATCGCGGCCTTGCGCTGCTCGGGGTCCATCCGGTCGATGAAGATCACGCCGTCGAGGTGGTCGGTCTCGTGCTGGACGCACCGGGCCAGCAGATGCGTGCCCTCCAGCGTGATCGGCTCGCCGTGCATGTTGAAGCCCTTCGCCACGGCCCGGACGG
This sequence comes from Actinomadura sp. 1N219, assembly GCF_044326405.1. Lineage (NCBI taxonomy): Bacteria > Bacillati > Actinomycetota > Actinomycetes > Streptosporangiales > Thermomonosporaceae > Actinomadura > Actinomadura sp. 1N219. The sequence continues at coordinate 45,169 of NZ_JBIRAY010000002.1, forward strand.
CGCGCGCCGTGGGGAACGCCAGGCCGGGCAGGGACAGGCAGCCCTCGTCGTCGGTCTCCTGCTCCTCCGACAGGTCCAGGGTCGGGTTGACCACGTGCCCCAGCCGGTCGTCGACGTAGTAGGTGAACACCCGCAGGCCCACGCCGAGCTGCGGCGCGGCCAGGCCGGCCCCGGGAGCGTCGATCATCGTGTCGGTGAGGTCCTTGACGAGCTGGCGCAGCTCCTTGTCGAAGTCCTTCACCGGCTCCGCCGGGGTGCGCAGCACGGGGTCACCGAAGAGGCGGATGGGCTTGACGGCCAACGAGGACTCCGTTTCGTGCGGGGCGGGGTTGCTCCGTCCAGTCTACGGAGCAACGTACGGACGTTTCACACGCTGCGGTGCGCGCCCCGGTGCGCGGAACGCGCCTTGTAGGCGGCGGTCCGGGCGGCCTTGGCGGTGCCCTTGTCGGGGTGGTGCGCGCCCAGGGCCTCCAGGACGTCGGCCACAGCGGGATGGTCGGTGCGCCACAGGTCGTCGACCATCTCCGTCATCTCCGCTCCAGGCGGCGCGTCGATGAGGGCCGCCTCGACCGCCTCGTCGGGTTCGGCGGTCTCCAGCATCCCGGCGACGGTGTCGACGAACACCCAGAGGTACTCCTCGCGCGCCAGTTCCCGTCCGGACGGGTCTCCCGCGGCGTTCAGCCAGAGCGCGGCGTAGGGCGAGACCAGCGGATGCTCCTGCGCGGCGCGGACGACGGCCGCCGCCTCGGGGCCGATGCGGTGCAGGACGGCGGCGGCGAGGTTGCGCGCGCCGGGACCGCCCGTCCGCATGACGTCCAGCAGGTCGGCTGCGGCGTCCTTGGGGTCGTGGCGGGCCAGCCAGCCGTCGATCTCCTCGTCGGCGGCGTCGGGCCGGTACCAGGTCAGCCCGTCGATGAGCTCGGACGCGCGGGCCCCGGCCAAGTCACCGACGACGGGCGCGCTGAACCCGTCCGCCAGCAGCAGCTCCCGGACGGCCCACACGCCCAGCGGCGTCAGCTCGCGTCCCTTGCCCGACTCCTCGACGACGCCCCACTCGGCGAACATGGCCAGTTCGAGGAAGAACGCGTCCGACACGAGCGTGGACATGGTCTCGGCGTCGGTGAGGTCGTAGGACTCTTCCACGTGGTCGAGCAGTGCGCCGAGGAGCGTTTCGGGCTCGGTGGGCGCCTCCTGCTCGTACAGGTGGATGAGGACGCCCGTCATCTCGTTCTGGACGAGTTCCACCGCGTCCAGGCCGTCCGCGTAGTCGTGCCCTGGGACGACCATCGCCTCGAACAACGGGAGCCAGGAGGCGAGCAGTGTCGAGTCATCGCTGGACTGGAGACCGTCCAGGGAAGGTCCTGGCTTGGCCGTGCCGTCCTCGGCGGTGATGACCTTCGCCTCTACGGCGGCCCACCAGAGGCGTTCCAGTTCGCCCGCGTCCTCCATCTGCCCGTGGCTGCGCGAGTCCTCCAGACCCAGCGCGAGCGCCGCGGCCTCCGCGTCGGACTCGGTGAGGGTGTCGTGCTCGGTGAGGGCGCGTTCGCCCGTCCAGCGCGCCAGGGCGAGAACGTTCTCGGTCAGGCGGGAGCGGCGCGCGGCGTCCGCCACGTCCGCCACGGGAGCGAGCCGCACAGGCGGGACGACCAGGTCCTCGGCCTGCTGCAGATAGCCCTCGGTGCGCGCGTAGCGCTCCTCCTCCGGGAGCGCCTCGAAGTCGCGGATCCACGCCTCGACGGCCTCCTGGTCGTCCAGGGAGACCCCGTCGGCCTGCATCAGGCCGCCGATGACCTCCGCGGCGGCCTGCCGCTCATCGGTGTCCAACTCGGCGACGAGGTCGGCGAACGCGGGGCCGGTCCGGTCGATCTCGGCGTCCAGGTCGGCGGCGGCGGGCGCGGGCACGGCGCCCGTGTCGCGCAGGTAGGCGACGATGCGGCGGAGCGCGTCCAGGACGGTGGGGACGTCGTCGCCGCCCGCGACCACGGACTCCGGGAACACGCTCAGGAGCAGCTCGCGGAGCGCCTCGGGCGTCAGCGCCGCCGGGCCCGCCAGGCCCATCTCCTCCCGCAGGAGTTCGAGGAGGATGCGCGCGCCCTGCTCGTCCAGCGCCTCGCCGCGCTCGTCCGCCCACCGCCGCAGGTCGCCGGCAGTGGTCTCCACCCAGTTCTCAGCCACCCGAGAACCCTATTGGTCAGATCAGCTCCAGCGGGTCGATCTGGACCCGTACCGTCTCCGCCGTCTTGCGCGCACTGCGCACGCCCTGAGCCTCCTTCAGCGCGCGCGCCAGGGCGTGCCCGGCGGCCCTGGGCACACGTATCAGCGCACGCTCTTTCTCCTGCACGTCGGCCCCCGGAACGGGCGTAGAAGGAACGGGCACAGGACCGAGCACCTCGGCCCCATCGGGCAGGCGGGCATCGGCCAAGAGTTCGCGTATCGCGGCGGGGGTCGCGGTCAGCGACGCCATCCGCGCGGCAGGCGGGAAACCCACCTCCTTGCGCTCCGCCAGTTCCCGCTCCGCATAGGTGACCGGGTCCCACCGGACGAGCGCCTGGACGGGCGGCAACGACCCCTCCGCGGCCACCACGACGGGACCCTGCGGCCGGACGAGCGACGCCGCGTTCATCCAGCGCCGCAGCGTCTCCTCTCCCGCACGCAGATCGGGCCGTCCGAGCAGCACCCAGCCGTCCAGCAGTAGCGCGGCGCTGTATCCGCCTTCCGCGGGCGGCTCCGCCCCCGGCGTGGACACGACGAGAGCGCGTTCCGGACCGAGCCGTTCAAGAATCGAGTCACGTCCAGAGGTGCGGACGGGCACGCCAGGGAACGCCCTGCCCAATTCCTCCGCCGTCCGCTTGGCACCGACCACCACGGCACGCACCTGGCCGAACCCGCATTCCGGGCACCGCCAGTCACCCGCGATACGCCCGCACCAGCGGCAGTAGGGCGCGGCATGGGACGACGACAGCGACAGAGGGCCCTGGCATGCCACGCACTGAGCAGGTGTACGGCACCGTCCGCACGCGATGGCCGGGACGTACCCGCGCCTGGGCACCTGCACCAGGACCGGCCCCTCCCCCAACGCCTGCCGGGCGGCCTCGAACGCGACGTTCGGCAGACGCGCGCTACGGGCGGCGGCGTCGCGGGCGAGCTGCGCATCCTCTCCCACATACCGGACGCGGGGCATCGCCGTCCGGACACGTTCCCGGTCGGCCGTGAGCGAGTGCGCCCAGCCGGACTCAACGAGCTGAGTCGCGTCGGTGGTCCTGGTGAACCCCCCTATGAGGGCCCCGGCTTTCGCCCTATGCGCGCGCAAAGCGAGGACGTCGCGCGCGTGCGGGTACGGGGCGTGCGGCTCGGCGTGGACGTCGTCGCCGTCGTCCCACAGCACGGCCAGGCCGAGATCGGCGACGGGAGCGAACATGGCGGCGCGCGTGCCGACGACTGCTCGCGCAGTGCCGCGCAAGACAGCCAGCCATCTCCGGTAGCGCTCCGCAGGTCCCAGTTCCGCCGTCAGCGCGACGTGGACGCCCTCCCCTAGCTCGGCCCTGAGCGCGGTGTTCATCCGGGCCACGTCGCGTCCGTCGGCCACGACCACCAATGCGCCGCGCCCACTGCGGAGGGTCACCGCGACGGCCTGCGCTATGGCCGCCGTCCAATCAAGGCCGGGCAGTGCCGTCCAGACAGCCCGCGGTGCCCTGCCATCGGCCAACGCACTGAGAAACGACGGCCCGGCCGGATAGTCGCTCCACGCACCGGAGCCCTCCGTACCGGACGGTTCGCCCTCAGCCTCGCTGGACGCCGCCACAGGTTCCGCTTCCACACGCGCATGCCGTGGAGGGACGGCCAGCCGCAGCACATCCGCGAAGGTACCGGCATAACGGTCAGCCACCTCCCGGACCAGCGCGGCGACCTCCGGCGTGAGGACCGGCTCGGACGACGTGACCCGCTCCAGAAAGAGCAGCTTCCCCTCGTGATCGCTCTCGGCGACCCGCTCCAGAACGAACCCGTCGACGAGCTGGCCCGCGAACCGCACCCGCACCCGGCACCCAGGCACCGTCTTGGCGTCCAGCTCGGTGGGCACCAGATAGTCGAACGGACGATCCAGATGCGGCAGAGACATGTCGACCGCGATCCGCGCGACGGGCAGCTCCTCGGCCGGACGGCGCACCCCCTTCTTCCGCGCCTTACCCCCCTTGCCCGCCTTACCCCCCTCGCCCGGCTTCTCCGCCTTCTCCGGGGACGTTCGCGGCAGCTCGCCCAGCCCCGGGATCAGGTCAGTTCCGCCGCCGTCCTTGGTCACGCCCCCGTCCTACCAGATCAACCCGACAGCCGACCGCGCACGCTAGGGTTGACCCATTCGTACGGGGCGCGCATCCGTTGGCCCATTGCCCGATCCCTTCTGCGCCCTCGCCGTCCGACGAGCCCGTGCAGGCGATGACCACAGCGCATACTCAAGAACGGGCGGACGCCCATGCCCGGCGTGGGCCGTCGCGCCGCTCCCCAGGCCCCGCGTCCCCCGCCTCCTGGAAGAACTGGAAGAAGTGGGCCCGCCATCCGGTGGTCGCCGCCACGGTCGCCGCGGCCGTCCTCCACCTGGTGTGGGCGCTTTTCCTGGCGACCGAGGGAGGCGACCTCGCAGCCCAGGCCGCCTGGACGGACTTCGCCTGGAAGCATCCCACCGCGGCCTACAGCTTCGCCTGGTACGGCGGAATGCACCCCGCCTCCTACAGCCTCATGTCGCCGTACCTGATGGCGCTGTTCGGCATACGCACGGTCGCCGTCGTGTCCGGCACGCTCTCCGCCGCCCTCACCGCGTACCTGCTGCGGCGCTTCAAGGCGCCCGTGGCGCTGCCCGCGTCCCTCTGGGCCGCGTTCGCCCTCTCGTGCAACGCGGCGTCCGGACGGGTCACGTTCGGCCTCGGACTCACGTTCGCGCTCATGGCGACGATCGTCGCGTTCACGCCGCGCGGCACTCCCGCCCTGCGCGCGGCGGGCATGGTGGGCCTCGGCCTGCTGTCCACGCTCGCGAGCCCCGTCGCGGGCCTGTTCCTCATGGTGCTGGCCGCCGCGATGTTCCTTACCGGACGCCGCCGCGCCGGGATCTGCCTCGCCGCCGGCCCTCCCGTCGTGGTCGGGACGACGAGCCTGCTGTTCCCGTTCAGCGGCGTCCAGCCGATCTCGCTCGGCGCCATCGTCCTGCCCGCCGTGGCCAGCGTCATCGCCATGCTGACCTGCGCGCCGCGCGGCTGGACGCTCGTCCGCGTCGCCGCCGGCGTGTACCTGGCCGGGATCCTGCTGACCTGGCTGATCCCGTCACCGGTCGGTAGCAACGTCGAACGTCTCTCGCTCCTGTTCGGCGGGATGTTCCTGCTGTCCGCCGTGGCGCGCGCGCACGGCCGCGTCCGCATCGCGGTACTGTCCGCCGCGTTCATCGTGACCGCGTCCTGGCAGGTCATCAAGCCCGTCGACGACCTGATCCACACCGAGCCCGCCGCGCGGGCCGCCGGGAACGCCAGCGGTCTCATCGCCGAGCTGAAGGCCGTCGGGGCGGACGACGCGCGCATCGAGGTCGTCCCGCTGCGGTCCCACTGGGAGTCGTCCGGGCTGAGCCGCCATTTCGTCCTCGCGCGGGGCTGGAACCGCCAGGTCGACGCGGAACGCCACGAGCTGTTCTACGAGGACGGCGCGCTGACGGCCGACTCCTACCGCGACTGGCTGCACGAGTGGGCGGTGCAGTACGTCGTCCTGCCCGAGCAGGAGACGGACTGGTCCGCCCGGGACGAGGCCGCCCTCGTCGAAGGCGGCCAGCCGTACCTGACGGAGATCTGGCGGGACGAGCACTGGCGCCTGTTCCGCGTACTCCGCTCGACGCCTCTGGTCGACCGGCCGGCGTCCGTGAACAAGCTGGACGCTGGTCAGCTCGTCATCGACATGCCGTCCAGCGGATCCGTCCTGGTGCGCATCTCCTGGTCGCCGTGGCTCAGGGTGTCGGGCGGGGACGCCTGCCTGGCGCGCGCGGGCGAATTCGTCCGGTTGACGGCCGACAAGCCCGGCCGCTTCACCATTGCCGCCCGCTACAACCTCAGCCGCGGCGAACCCTGCGAATCCTGACCGTCCGGCGGAACACGCACGAAAAGGCCCTGGGGACGCACAGTCCCCAGGGCCTTCGGTCGTTCCGGACGGTTACAGACCGGCGGCGGACGCGAGGTCCTTGGCGCGGTCGGTCGACTCCCAGGAGAAGTCGGGCAGCTCGCGGCCGAAGTGCCCGTAGGCGGCCGTCTGCTGGTAGATCGGGCGGAGCAGGTCCAGGTCGCGGACGATCGCGGCCGGACGCAGGTCGAACACGTCCGCGATCGCCTTCTCGATCGCCTCGGGGGCGACCTTCTCGGTGCCGAACGTCTCCACGAACACGCCGACCGGGTGCGCCTTGCCGATCGCGTAGGCGACCTGGACCTCGGCGCGGTCGGCGAGCTGCGCCGCGACGATGTTCTTGGCGACCCACCGCATCGCGTACGCGGCGGACCGGTCGACCTTGGACGGGTCCTTGCCGGAGAACGCGCCGCCGCCGTGCCGGGCCATGCCGCCGTAGGTGTCCACGATGATCTTGCGGCCGGTGAGGCCGGCGTCGCCCATCGGGCCGCCGATCTCGAAGCGGCCGGTGGGGTTGACCAGCAGCCGGTACCCGTCGGTGTCGAGGTCGAAGGAGGCCAGCACCGGGTCGACGACGTGCTCCTTGACGTCCGGGGTCAGCAGCTCCTTGAGGTCGATGTCCGGGGCGTGCTGGCTGGACACGACGACGGTGTCGAGGCGGACGCCGCGGTCGCCGTCGTACTCGATGGTGACCTGGGTCTTGCCGTCGGGCCGCAGGTAGGGGACGTCGCCGTTCTTGCGGACCGCCGACAGCCGCTGCGCGAGCCGGTGCGCCAGCGTGATCGGCAGCGGCATCAGCTCGGGCGTCTCGTTGGTGGCGTAGCCGAACATCAGGCCCTGGTCGCCGGCGCCCTGCCGGTCCAGGTCGTCGCCCTGCTTGTCGCGGTCCTCGCCCTCGCGGGTCTCGTAGGCGTCGTCGACGCCCTGCGCGATGTCGGGCGACTGCGCGCCGATGGACACCGACACGCCGCAGGAGTGGCCGTCGAAGCCCTTCTTGGACGAGTCGTAGCCGATCTCCAGGATCTTCTCCCGGATGACGCCCGGGATGTCCACATAGGTCTCGGTGGTGACCTCACCGGCCACATGCACCTGACCGGTCGTGATCATCGTCTCGACGGCGACCCGGCTCTTCGGGTCGTCCTTCAGCATCGAGTCGAGGATCGCGTCGCTGATCTGGTCCGCGATCTTGTCCGGATGTCCTTCGGTGACGGACTCGGAGGTGAACAGGCGGCGAGACACGTACGTGCACTCCTTGCAGCGGCTGCTGACTGTCGTCGCAGAATGGATATGTGTTCGGATTCGGCGGGGAAGGGCCCCCTGCCTCACAGGTACTAATGCCGAAGTCTAGCGGGATCGTCGCGGAGCGGATCTCGAAACGTGCTCGTTAACGGCTAGATGTCCTGGTAGGGCGGAGCCGGGACGCCCGGACGGACGGCGGGACGCCCGGACGGGCGGGCCGTGGGCGGGCGCCGTCAATCGGGCGACAGGGGTTCGAGGCGGGCCGCGACGAGATCCCAGACGATCTCGGCGAGCGCCTCCTTGGGGCCGCGGGGCACCTCGGTCGCGGTGCCGTCCGCGCCGAGGACGACGGCCGCGTTGTCGGGCCGTCCGAAGGTCATCTGCTCGCCGACCTGGTTGACGACGAGCAGATCGCTGCGCTTGCGGGCGAGCTTGGCGCGCCCGTTGGCGAGCACGTCGTCGGTCTCGGCGGCGAAACCGACGATCACCTGGCCGGGGCGGCGGGTCTCGCCGAGCTCGGCCAGGATGTCGGGGTTCTTGACGAGCCGGATCGGCTCGGGCTCGGTCCCCTCCGCCTTCTTGATCTTCGAGCCCTGGTAGCCGGCGGGGCGGAAGTCGGCGACGGCGGCGGCCATGACGACCGCGTCGGCGTCGCCGGCGGCGGACAGGACGGCCTTGCGCATCTCTTCGGTCGACCCGGCGGCGACGACGTCGGCGCCCGCCGGGTCTGGCAGGGCGACGTTGGCGGCCACGAGCGTCACCCGCGCGCCGCGGGCCACGGCCGTCCTGGCGAGCGCGTAGCCCTGCAGCCCGGACGAGCGGTTCCCGATGAAGCGGACAGGGTCGATCGCCTCCCGGGTGCCGCCGGCGGAGACAACGACGTGCCGTCCGGCCAGGTCTTGGCCGGCGGCGCCGCGGGCCAGGACGTGCCGGGCGACCTCGAACAGCTCGGCCGGGTCGGGCAGCCGGCCGGGGCCGGTGTCGGTGCCGGTGAGCCGCCCGGACGCGGGTTCGACCACGACGGCGCCGCGGGCCCGCAGCGTCGCGACGTTCGCGCGGGTCGCCGGGTGATCCCACATCTCGGTGTGCATGGCGGGCGCGAACACGACCGGGCACCGGGCGGTGAGCAGGGTGGTGGTGAGCAGGTCGTCCGCCAGCCCCTGCGCGGCCCTGGCGAGCAGGTCGGCGGTGGCGGGCGCGACGAGCACCAGGTCGGCGCCCTGGCCGAGCCGGACGTGCGGCACGCCGGCGACGTCGTCCCAGACGCTGGTGGAGACCGGGCGGCCGGACAGGGCGGCCCAGGTCGGCTCGCCGACGAAGCGGAGCGCGTCCTCGGTCGGGACGACGGTGACGTCGTGGCCCGACTCGGTGAGCCGCCGGAGCAGCTCGCACGCCTTGTAGGCGGCGATGCCGGCGCTCACGCCCAGGACGACGCGCGGCTTTGGGGAGGTCATGCGGTCACTGTCGCATCAGGCGCCGGACGGGGGCGCGCCGGGGGTCCGGGAACGCGACCCCGCAGCGGGGCGCTCAGCCCTCGATGGGCTCGGCGTTCAGGAGGCCTTCGCGCGTCTCCCGCAGGGCGATCGACAGCGGCTTCTCCTGGACCTGCGTCTCGACGAGCGGGCCGACGTACTCCAGCAGGCCCTCGCCCAGCTGGGCGTAGTAGGCGTTGATCTGCCGTGCGCGCTTGGCCGCGATGCTCACGAGGCCGTACTTGGTGTCGACGACTTCGAGGAGCTCGTCGATCGACGGGTTGGTGATGCCCTCACTGCTGACTGCCACTCGGTGGCCTTCCGATAGGTCGCGACTAGTGAACAACCATCAAGGCTAGCAGCTCCTCGCACACGTCCTGGACGGACGTGTTGACGAGTGTGACGTCGAACTCCTTCTCGGCGGCGAGTTCGACGCGGGCGGCGTCGAGCCGCCGCTGGATCACCTCGGGGGGCTCGGTGCCGCGCCCGGTGAGGCGGCGGACCAGCTCCTCCCAGCTGGGGGGCGCGAGGAACACCAGTCGGGCCTCGGGCATGGACCGGCGGACCTGGCGGGCGCCCTGGAGGTCGATCTCCAGGAGCACCGGCTCGCCGCGGGCGAGCCGCTCCTCGACGGGCCGGCGCGGGGTGCCATAGCGGTTCCCCGCGAACTCGGCCCATTCGAGGAGCTCCCCTTCGGCGACGAGCCGGTCGAAACCGGCGTCGTCGACGAAGAAGTACTGCACACCGTGGGTTTCACCCGGCCGGGGGGACCGGGTGGTCACCGAGACCGACAGCCACACCCGGGGGTGCGATCGCCGGATCTCGGCGACGACCGTGCTCTTGCCGACGCCCGACGGCCCGGAGAGGACCGTCAGCCGCCGCGCGAGCGGGTCATGCGATTCGGAGCCTTCCGGCGCTTGGTCGGCCATTCTCATCCGGCCTGTCCGCAGAGGCGTGGCCTGCGCGGGCCTGCCGGGGACGGGAAGCGGTCGACGGGGGCGCCGGGGTCGGACGGGATGGAGCCGGATCCGGGTCGCCCCGGCCCGGCCGCGGCGGTCTGGCCGCCGCGCCCGCCCGTGAGTCGTGCGTCAGCGGTTCGCACTTCCGCCGAACTCACGCTCCAGGGAGGCGCGCTGGTTCGCGCCGAGACCCCGCACACGGCGGGATTCGGCGATTCCCAGACGCTCCATGATCTGCTTCGCACGGACCTTGCCCACACCGGGCAGCGATTCCAAGAGGGCCGACACCTTCATCTTTCCGATGACGTCGTCGGACTGACCCTCTTTGAGAACCTCGGCGAGCGAGGTTCCCCCGTGCTTGAGCCGATTCTTAACCTCGGCCCGCTCTTTGCGCGCCTTGGCAGCCTTCTCCAAGGCTGCGGCGCGCTGTTCGGGGGTTAGGGGCGGAAGAGCCACGCCGGGTCACCTCAGGTTTCCACTCGACGGAGTCGGACGGGTTGGGAAACTAGCGAGTTCACCGCCCATTAGGCAACGTGAAGTGCCGTTTAGCCCGCCATAAATTCGCGAAAATCACTCATCGGAGTGTCCTGAATACAGAGTGTACACAACTCGGGCCGCTTGGCGGTGCATCCCCCCGCCTTGCTGGGACTTTCGCATGATCGTGAAAATCCCCCCTTTCTGACCCCATATGCGGCATTCGGTACCGGTTTTCCGGGGCCGTCCGGGGCCCGCCGGGGCGCCTTGGGCGGCGCGCCGCGGAGCGTCCGGCGGCCCCGCCGCGCCGGGCGCCGGCGGCTCCTGTGAGGTCCCCCACAAACCGTCCCGACCGAGTGACGCTCGTCACGCCGCGCCGTTCCGCACGTCGCGGCGGCCTCGCAACTGCCATCCTCGACAACGCGCCACCCGCCAAGATCGTCCTCTTCTCCCGGAGGCACACCCCCCGCAGCAGCTCCCCCGCCCACCGCCAGGGCACCCACACGGACGCGGAACCACCGCCGGTAGCGCCGGCGGCGTCCCCGGGCGTGAATCGTCGCTCCGCGTGAACGAGTTCGGTCGTTCAGCACGTTCAGCAATGCCGAATCGTCGGCCCCTCGGCATTGTTTATTGCAGTGCTCTCCTCCATCGGGCCATGCCGAGGACGCGATCGCGACGGTTTTGGTTGTTGCGGGTTGCGGCAGTGGCTGATGTTGTCGCGAACCGCGCTCACGCCATTTGTGGTCATTGTGGTCATACGCGCCTGGACGGCTTCCGGCTCATACGCGCCTTAGGGCGGCGGCTATGGCGGCGGCCGCGGCGCCGGGGTCGGGGGCGCCGGTGATGGGGCGGCCGATGACCAGGAGGTCGGCGCCGGCGGCCAGGGCGTCCTCGGGGGTGGCGACGCGGGCCTGGTCCTGGTTGGCGGCGCCCGCGGGGCGGACGCCGGGGGTGATGAGCGTGATGCCGGGGCCGACCTCCGCGCGGACGGCGGCGGCCTCCTGGGGCGAGCAGACCAGGGCCTGGGCGCCCGCCTCGACGGCCAGGACGGCCAGGCGGCGGACGGCGTCCGGGGCGGGTCCCGCGAGGCCGAGAGAGGTGAGATCGGCCTCTGAGAGCGACGTCAGCACCGTCACGGCGGCGATCTTGGTGGCGGGCACGGCCTCGACGGCGGCGCGGATCATGGCGGGGCCGCCGGCGGCGTGCACGGTCAGGTAGGACGGCTTGAGCCTGGCCACGGCGCGGGCGGCGCCGCGGACGGTGGCGGGGATGTCGTGCAGCTTGAGGTCCAGGAAGACCTGGACGCGGCTGGCGCCGCGGACGCTGGCGACGACGTCCGGCCCGTACCGCAGGTAGAGCTCCAGGCCCACCTTGACGGTCGAGACGTGCGGGGTGACCAGGGTGGCCCAGCGCGCGGCCGTCTCCAGGTCGGGCGCGTCCAGCGCGACGGCGATGGGGGCGGTCACAGCTTCTCCTTGTCGGGCTCTTCGGGGCGCACCTGCGGCGGGACGTACCCGGCGGGCTTGTGCGCGAGGCCCACGGCGTCGGCGAGGCGGCCGATGCGGCGGGCGACCAGGGCCTCCTCCAGCTCGCGCAGGATGCGCGGGGCGGCCGAGGGGTCGTGGAAGGCGGCGGTGCCGACGGCGACGGCGGAGGCCCCGGCGAGGATGAACTCCAGCGCGTCCAGGCCGGTGGCGATGCCGCCGACGCCGATGACGGGCGTCCCCGGCAGCGCGGCGTGCACTTGGTAGACGCAGCGGACCGCGACGGGGCGGACGGCGGGCCCGGACAGGCCGCCCGACACGCCGGTGAGGGCGGGCCGCAGGGTCCGCGGGTCGATCGCCATGGCCTCGATCGTGTTGATCAGGGTGAGGCCGTCGGCGCCCGCGTCGACGCAGGCCAGCGCGATGGTGACGATGTCGGTCACGTCGGGGGCGAGCTTGGCGAAGACGGGCGTGCCGGGCCGGGCGTGGTCGCGGACGGCGCGGACGACGGACGCCGCGGCGGACGGGTGCCAGGCGAACATGCGGCCGCGGTCCTCGACGTTCGGGCAGGCGATGTTGACCTCGATCGCGGCGACCCCCGGGACGTTGCGGAGGCGGCGCGCGACGTCGCCGTACTCGTCGACGCTGTTGCCGGCGACGGACACGATCGTCCGGACGTCCTGCTCCATGAGCCACGGAAGCTCGTTTTCCAGGAAAGTCTCCACACCAGGCCCCGGTAGGCCCATTGCGGTCAACAAACCGGAAGGGGTTTCGGACACACGAGGTGTGGGTCGTCCCGCGCGCGCTTGGGGCATCACGGAGGTCGTGACGAACGCTCCAAGGCGGGAGAGATCGAAGAACTGGGCGAGTTCGCGTCCCGTCCCGCCGCACCCGGAAGCCGTCATGACGGGGTTGGGCAGTTCCAGGGGCCCGAGCGTGGTCCTGACGCGGTCGCTCACTGGGAGCCCCCCTCGGAGACGCTCAGGACGCGCGGCGCGCCGAGCGCGTCGAACGGGATCGTGCCGAGGTCGCCCCAGCGGACGAGGTCGCCGCGCAGGACGGGCCCGTCCGCGCAGGCGCGGATCATCCGGGTCACGCCGTCCTCGCCGTGGACGGGGAGCATGCACGTCATGCACACGCCGATGCCGCACGCGCCCGTCCGCTGCAGGAACTCTTCGACGGACACCTGGGACGGGAGGCCGAAGTCGGTGGCGACCTGCGTGACCGAACGGAGGAGGGTGGTGGGGCCGCAGCCGTAGACGACGTCCGAGCCCGTCTCCTCAATGACGCGGGGCAGGACGTCGCGGACGCTGCCCTTCTCCCCCATCGACCCGTCGTCGGTGGCGACGGTCGCGCTGTCGCCGATGCGCTGCGCCATGCGGGAGCCGAACACCTGCTTGGCGGACGGCCCGCCCAGCACGAAGTGCACCTGGCAGCCGCGCCGCAGCAGCGTGTCGGCGAGCGCGAACACGGCCGCGCCGCCGGGTCCGCCGCCGACGAGCAGGCAGCTGACGGGGTCGCGGGGCAGGCGGAAGGGGCGGCCGAGCGGACCGACGAGGTCGATCTGGTCGCGGGAGCGGCGTCCCGCGAGCCAGGCGGTGCCGGGCTCGGTGTCGGCGAAGACCAGCTCGACGGTGCCGCCGTAGTCGGACTTGACCTCGTGCACCCCGAAGCAGCGGCGGATCAGCCGGGACGTGTGCTCGCCGCCGACGGCGAGGGCCACGAACTGGCCGGGCCTGAACCGCTCGGCGACGGCGGGGGCCACCAGCGTCATCGCGTGGTAGTCCTGCACCTGGCGGACCGTCAGGACCGTCGCCGACGTCTGCACCGGCGTGTCGGACACCCGTCTCCCTCTCCTCGTCGCGTGCGGGGGGCGGGCGGCGGGCCGTCCTGCACGCCCGCCGCCCGGCCCGCCCGGTTCTGTCACCCGGCTCCCCGGTCTCCGTCCACAGCCCGGTCTCCGTCCACGGCCTGCGCGCCGGTGCGCGGGCCTTCGTCCGCGGCGTGCGCGCCGGTGCGCCCGTGGGCGCCGCTGAGCCGCTCGGCGTGCTCCTGGAGGGAGCGGACGCCGACCTGCCCCCCGGCGACGGCCTCGATGCCCTGCACGGCCGCGGCCAGGCCCTGGACGGTCGTCACGCACGGTACGCCCCGCAGCACGGCCGCGGTACGGATCTCGTAGCCGTCGAGCCGGGGCCCGGACTGGCCGGGGCTGCCGAAGGGAGTGTTGACGATGAGGTCGACCTCGCCGTCCAGGACGCGCCGCACGATCGTGGGCTCGCCGGACGGTCCCGGACCCGCGCTGTGCTTGCGCACGATCTTGGCACGCACGCCGTTGCGGCGCAGGATCTCCGCGGTCCCTTCCGTGGCAAGAATCTCAAAGCCCAGGTCAGCGAGGCGCTTGACGGGGAACACCATGTGCCGTTTGTCGCGGTTGGCCACGGACACGAAGACGCGCCCCTTGGTCGGCAGCGAGCCGCCGTAGGCGGCCTGCTGCGACTTGGCGAACGCGGTGCCGAACACCTCGTCGATGCCCATGACCTCGCCGGTGGAGCGCATCTCGGGGCCGAGGACGATGTCGACGCCCTGGCCGCTCTCGTTGCGGAACCGGTCGAACGGCAGGACGGCCTCCTTCACCGCGATGGGCGCGTCCAGCGGCAGGCTGCCGCCGTCGCCCGCCTCGGGCAGCATCCCCTCGGCGCGCAGCTGCGCGATCGTGGCGCCCATCATGACGCGTGCGGCGGCCTTGGCGAGCGGCACGGCGGTCGCCTTGGACACGAACGGGACGGTGCGGGACGCGCGCGGGTTGGCCTCCAGGACGTACAGGACGCCCGCGGACAGCGCGTACTGGACGTTCATCAGCCCGCGCACCCCGACGCCGCGTGCGAGCGCCTCCGTCGCCTCCCGGATGCGGCGGATGTCGTCGTGCCCCAGCGTGATGGGCGGCAGGGCGCACGCCGAGTCGCCGGAGTGGATTCCGGCCTCCTCGATGTGCTCCATGACCCCGCCGAGGTACAGGTCTTCACCGTCGAACAGGGCGTCGACGTCGATTTCGATGGCCTCGTCCAGGAAGCGGTCGACGAGGACGGGGTGTTCTGGGCTGGCCTCCGTGGCGCGGGCCATGTACGACTCCAGCGTGACGTCGTCGTACACGATCTCCATGCCGCGCCCGCCGAGCACGTACGAGGGACGCACGAGAACCGGGTAACCGATCTCGGCGGCTATCTCGCGAGCGTCCTCGTAGGACGTGGCCGTCCCGTGCTTGGGCGCGAGCAGCCCGGCCCGGTGCAGGACGCGTCCGAACGCGCCCCGCTCCTCCGCGAGATGGATGCTCTCCGGCGACGTGCCCACGATCGGGACGCCGGCGTCCTTGAGTTTCTGTGCGAGGCCCAGGGGCGTCTGGCCGCCGAGCTGCACGATGACCCCTGCGACCTCACCGGACTGCTGTTCCGCGTAGACGACTTCTAGGACGTCCTCCAGTGTGAGCGGCTCGAAGTAGAGCCGGTCGGAGGTGTCGTAGTCGGTGGAGACCGTTTCGGGGTTGCAGTTGACCATCACGGTCTCGTAGCCCGCCTCGGCCAGCGTGAACGACGCGTGGACGCACGAGTAGTCGAACTCGACGCCCTGACCGATGCGGTTGGGTCCGCTGCCGAGGATGAGCACCTTGGGCTTGGCGCCGGGCGGTACTTCCGTCTCCTCGTCGTAGGCCGAGTAGAGATACGGGGTCTGCGCCTCGAATTCGGCGGCGCATGTATCCACGGTCAGGTAGACGGGACGGACGCCGAGCGCACGCCGCAGTTCCCTGATGACTTCCTCAGACAGGCCGCGCAGTTCACCGATCTGCGCGTCCGAGAACCCGTGGCGCTTGGCGCGCAGCAGTTTCTCCTTGGTGAGGGCATCGTCGGCGGTGCGGATCTCTTCGGCGACCTCGTTGATGGCAGCGATCTGGTCCAGGAACCAGGGATCGATGCCGGTCGCCTTGTACAGCTCTTCGATGCCGGCTCCGGCCCAGAGCGCGCGCTGGACGACCTTGAGCCGTCCGTCATGAGGGCGCTTGGCAGCCTCGACCAGTTCGGCGGCGTCGGGGGCACCCGTCCAGCTGAACGACGAGCCCTTCTGCTCCAGTGACCGCAGAGCCTTCTGCAGCGCCTCGGTGAAGCAGCGTCCGATGGCCATGGCCTCGCCCACCGACTTCATGTGCGTGGTGAGCGTGCCGTCCGCGCCGGGGAACTTCTCGAACGCGAACCGCGGCACCTTCACCACGACGTAGTCGAGCGTGGGCTCGAACGACGCGGGCGTCTCGCGGGTGATGTCGTTCGGGATCTCGTCCAGCGTGTAGCCGATCGCCAGCTTCGCCGCGATCTTCGCGATCGGGAAGCCGGTGGCCTTGGACGCCAGCGCCGACGACCGCGACACCCGCGGGTTCATCTCGATGACGATCATCCGGCCGGTGCCGGGGTGCACGGCGAACTGGATGTTGCAGCCGCCGGTGTCGACGCCGACCTCGCGGATCACGGCGATCGCGACGTCCCGCATGTTCTGGTACTCGCGGTCGGTCAGCGTCAGCGCGGGCGCGACGGTGATCGAGTCGCCGGTGTGCACGCCCATCGGGTCGAGGTTCTCGATCGAGCACACGATCACCACGTTGTCGTGGCGGTCGCGCATGACCTCCAGCTCGTACTCCTTCCAGCCGATGATCGACTCCTCCAGGAGGACCTCGGTGGTCGGGGACGCGTCGAGCCCCGCCCCGGCGATGCGGCGCAGGTCGTCCTCGTCGTGCGCGAACCCGGAGCCGGCGCCGCCCATGGTGAACGACGGCCGCACGACGACCGGGTAGCCGAGGCTTCCGGCGGCGGCGAGGCAGTCGTCCATCGAGTGGCAGATGACCGACCGGGCGGACTCGGCGTTCAGGCCCCGCTCGCGGGCGACCTTCGCGACGACGTCCTTGAACTTCTCCCGGTTCTCCCCGGCCTGGATCGCGTCCACGTCGGCGCCGATCAGCTCGACCCCGTACTCGGCCAGGACCCCGGCCTCGTAGAGCGCTATGGACGTGTTCAGGGCCGTCTGGCCCCCAAGGGTGGGCAGCAGCGCGTCCGGCCGCTCCCTCGCGATGATCTTCTCGACGACCTCGGGGGTGATCGGCTCGACGTAGGTGGCGTCGGCGAACTCGGGGTCGGTCATGATCGTGGCCGGGTTGCTGTTGACGAGCGTCACCCGCAGCCCTTCGGCCTTGAGGACGCGGCACGCCTGCGTGCCGGAGTAGTCGAACTCGCAGGCCTGCCCGATGACGATCGGCCCCGAGCCGATGACCAGGACGGACTTCAGATCTTCACGGCGCGCCATTACGTCTGCCCCTCCATCCGCTCGTCCATCAGCTCGCAGAAGCGGTCGAAGAGCCCGGACGCGTCGTGCGGGCCCGCCGCGGCCTCCGGGTGGTACTGAACGCTGAACGCCGGACGCTCCAGCAGCCTCAGCCCTTCCACGCACCCGTCGTTCAGGTTGACGTGGCTGACCTCGCCTGGGCCGTAGGGCGTGTCGAACGGGCCGTCCGTGGGGGCGTCCACGGCGAAGCCGTGGTTGTGGGCCGACACGTCGACCTTGCCCGTCGTCCGGTCCTGGACGGGCTGGTTGATGCCCCTGTGGCCGAACCTCAGCTTGTACGTCCCGAGCCCTAGCGCGCGGCCGAATATCTGGTTGCCGAAGCAGATCCCGAAGAACGGCGTGCCCGCGTCTAGGACGCCTTTCAACGCGTCCACGGCGTAGTCGGCCGCGGCGGGGTCGCCTGGGCCGTTGGAGAAGAACACACCGTCCGGGTTCAGGGCGAGGATGTCGTCGGTCGTGCTGGTGGCGGGCAGTACGTGCACCTCACAGCCCCGCTCGGACATCCGATAAGGCGTCATCGACTTGATGCCCAGGTCGACGGCGGCGACGGTGTAGCGCTTTTCACCCTTCGCCTGGACGACGTACGGCTCCTCGGTCGAAACGTCGCGTGCGAGGTCGGCGCCCTCCATCGAAGGGCTCTGCCGCACACGCTCCAGCAGTGCCTTCTCGCCAGGCGCTACCGCGTCCGGCCCGCTGAAGATGGCGGCGCGCATAGCGCCCCTGTCGCGCAGGTGCCGCGTCAGCGCGCGCGTGCCTGAAATGGCGATGCCCACCACTCCCTGGTCGCGCAGCGCCGAACCCAGCGAACCGGTGGCCCGCCAGTTGGACGCCACACGCGCGGGCTCACGCACCACATAGCCGGCCACCTGAATACGGCGCGATTCCGGGTCCTCGCCGTTGACGCCGGTGTTGCCAATGTGAGGCGACGTCATCGCCACGATCTGGCGCGCGTAGGACGGGTCGGTGAGGGTCTCCTGGTAGCCGGTCATCCCGGTGTTGAAGACCATCTCCCCGAACGTCTCCCCCGCGGCCCCGTACGCGACCCCGTGGAAGACCCTGCCGTCTTCCAGAACGAGCAGAGCAGGGCTCACTGAAGCTTCCCTTCCAGGACGGTCGGCGCGCCGCGCAGGAACGTGGCGACGACCCGTCCGGGCAGCTCCAGACCCGCGAATGGGCTGTTGCGGCTCTTGGACGTCATGGCCGACGGGTCCACGGCGCGGCGCGGCGACGGGTCGTACAGTGTGATGTTGGCGGGCGAGCCCGCCTCCAGCGGACGACCCTGTCCGCTCAAGCGGCCGATGCGCGCGGGACGGACGGCCATGCGGTCGGCGACCCCGGCCCAGTCGAGCAGCCCGGTCTCGACCATCGCCTCCTGCACGACGGGCAGCGCCGTCTCCAGGCCGATCATGCCCATCGCGGCGACGGCCCACTCGGTCTCCTTGGCCTCGACCGGATGCGGGGCGTGGTCGGTGGCGACGCAGTCGATCGTCCCGTCCGCGAGGGCGTGCCGCAGCGCCGCGACGTCGTCGGCGGTGCGCAGCGGCGGGTTGACCTTGAAGATCGGGTCGTAGCTCTCGGCCTTGGCGTCGTTCAGCAGCAGGTGGTGCGGGGTGACCTCGGCGGTGACCGGGCAGCCCTTGCTCTTCGCCCACCGGATGATCTCCACGGACCCGGCCGTGGACACGTGGCAGACGTGCAGCCGCGACCCGACGTGCTGGGCGAGCAGCACGTCCCGCGCGATGATCGCCTCCTCGGCGACGGCGGGCCAGCCGCGCAGGCCGAGCGCGGCCGACATCTCGCCCTCGTTCATCTGCGCGCCCTCGGTGAGCCGCGGCTCCTGCGCGTGCTGGGCGACGACGCCGTCGAACGCCTTCACGTACTCCAGCGCCCTGCGCATGATGACCGCGTCCGACACGCAGTGGCCGTCGTCTGAGAAGACCCGTACCCGCGCGGCGGAATCGGCCATCGCGCCCAGTTCCGCGAGCTGTTCACCGGCGATACTGCGCGTGACCGCTCCGACTGGCTGGACGTCGCAGTATCCGGCCTCGCGTCCTAGGCGCCATACCTGCTCGACTACCCCGGCCGTGTCCGCCACTGGGTCGGTGTTGGCCATCGCATGGACGGCGGTGTATCCGCCCATCGCGGCGGCCTTCGTCCCAGACTCGACGGTCTCGGCGTCCTCGCGGCCCGGCTCGCGCAGGTGGGTATGCAGGTCGACGAGCCCAGGCAGCGCTATGAGGCCGTCGGCGTCGACGGTCTGCGCGTCGGCCGCGTCCAGGCGGGAACCCACTTCGGCTATGGAGCCGTCCCGGACCAGGATGTCGGTGGCCTCCCCACCGAGAATCCGCACGCCCTTGATAAGGAAACTCACTTGGACACCTCCTGGCCGATGGCGGACTCGGAGCCTCCGAGCAGCAGGTACAGGACGGCCATGCGGGCGCTGACGCCGTTGGCGACCTGCTCGACGATGGTGGAGCGGACCGAGTCGGCCACCTCCGCGGCGATCTCGACGCCGCGGTTCATCGGGCCGGGATGCATCACGATGGCGTGGTCGGGCAGCGCCGCCATGCGCTCGGCGTCCAGCCCGTAGCGGCGGCTGTACTCCCGGACGGTCGGGAAGTAGGCGGCGTTCATCCGCTCCTGCTGGACGCGCAGCATCATGATGACGTCGCTCTTCGGCAGCACGCCGTCCAGGTCGTAGGACACCGAGCACGGCCACGTGCCGATGGCGACCGGCAGCAGCGTCGGCGGCGCGACCACGGTCACGTCGGCGCCGAGCGTGTGGAGCAGCAGCACGTTGGATCGTGCCACGCGGCTGTGCAGGACGTCGCCGACGATCGTCACCTTGCGGCCGTCCAGGTCGCCGAGCCGCTTACGCATGGTGAACGCGTCCAGGAGGGCCTGGGTCGGGTGCTCGTGCGTGCCGTCGCCGGCGTTGACGACGCTGCCCTGCACCCAGCCCGCCAGCCGGTGCGGCGCGCCGGACGCGCCGTGCCGGATGACGACGCCGTCCGCGCCCATCGCCTCCAGCGTGAGGGCGGTGTCCTTCAGGCTCTCGCCCTTCGACACGCTCGACCCCTTGGCGGAGAAGTTGATGACGTCGGCGGACAGCCGCTTGGCCGCGGCCTCGAACGAGATGCGGGTGCGGGTGGAGTCCTCGAAGAAGAGGTTGACGACCGTCCGGCCGCGCAGCGTCGGCAGCTTCTTGATGGACCGGCCCGCGATCTGCGCGAGCTCCTCGGCCGTGTCGAGGACGAGCAGGGCGTCGTCCCGGCTCAGATCGGCGGCCGAGATCAGATGGCGGTTCATTCGGCGCCCCCCGTCGGGTTCTGCTGGGCCGGGTTCTGCTGAGTCGGGTCCTGCTGGGCCGGTTCGGCCAGGGTCGGGCCGAGCAGGACGGCGTCGCGCCCGTCGTTCTCGTCCAGCAGCACCTTCACGGTCTCCCGCATCGAGGTGGGCAGGTTCTTGCCCACGTAGTCGGCGCGGATCGGCAGCTGCCGGTGCCCGCGGTCGACGAGCACGGCGAGCTGGACGGCGCGCGGCCGCCCGAGGTCGTTGAGCGCGTCGAGGGCGGCGCGGACCGTCCGGCCGGAGAACAGCACGTCGTCGACCAGGACGACGACCCGGTCGTCGACGCCCTCGGGGGGCAGCTCGGTGCGGCCGAGGGCGCGGGCCGGACGCATCCGCAGGTCGTCCCGGTACATGGTCACG
Source organism: Actinomadura sp. 1N219 (assembly GCF_044326405.1). Lineage (NCBI taxonomy): Bacteria > Bacillati > Actinomycetota > Actinomycetes > Streptosporangiales > Thermomonosporaceae > Actinomadura > Actinomadura sp. 1N219. Next base: position 66,034 of record NZ_JBIRAY010000002.1, read on the forward strand.
TCGAGCGAGCCCCAGGGCACCGGGCGGCCCTCGACCTCGCGCAGCGCCCCGGCCAGCCGCTCGGCCAGCGTGACGCCGCGGGTCTGGATGCCGAGCAGGAGGACGTCATGGCCGCCCTTGGTCCGCTCGAGGATCTCGTGTGCGATACGGGTCAGCGCGCGCCTGATGTCGGGACCCTCGAGAACGGCCTTGGGCCGGGGATCACCGTCCGCCACGCGCGCCGCCGCGGGCCGTTCCGGCCTGGAGGCAGCATTCACCACGGAAACTCCTTTCCCGCCTCACGGGACGGGCCTTAAAGGACGTCTTGCGTCCCCCACGGTAGCAGCCGCGCCGCACCGCGCCGCGCCCGGGCCGGTCGGCGTCTTCGCAGGTGAGAGGCGTCACATTCGGAGCCGCGACAGACCCGCGAGCGCCCGCGTTCCGGGCCCTGCGCGCCGTGCCTGAGGGGCCTGCGGACGATCCGGCCGCCCGGATCGAGTCCTGCGGATTCGACCGCTTTTTTCCAATCAGCTTGACCTGGGGCCCTCCCCGTTTTACCGTCACTGTCCGTAACCATCCCCGGGGGCGGACTCCTGAGGCCCAATGGCCTCGAGAATCGGTCCCCCTCCGGCGAGAGCCGGGGTCCGACGACGATGAAAGTGAGCCTGGGGGGCCAGAATGCCGTCTGAATACGCAAAGGCTCTCGGCGCGCGCCTGCGCGCCATCCGCACCCAGCAGGGCCTGTCCCTGCACGGCGTGGAAGAGAAGTCACGTGGCCGCTGGAAGGCCGTCGTCGTGGGTTCGTACGAGCGGGGCGACCGCGCCGTCACCGTTCAGAAGCTGGCCGAGCTCGCCGATTTCTATGGCGTGCCGGTATCCGAGTTGCTGCCCGGCGGAGCCGCGCCGAGCCCGCTCGGGCCTACACCAAAGCTCGTGATCGATCTAGAGCGGTTGCAGCAGCTTCCGAAAGACAAGGCCGGTCCTCTCGCCCGCTACGCCGCGACGATTCAAAGCCAGCGTGGCGACTACAACGGAAAGGTCCTGTCCATCCGCCAGGAAGACCTGCGTTCACTCGCGGTCATCTATGACAAGTCCCCGACCGAGCTGACCGAAGAGCTCATCGGCTGGGGCGTGCTCGACCCGGAGGCGCGCCGCGCCGTCGAGTCGTTCTGACAGTTCTGCTAGATCAGCACCACCGCGATGGGGCCCGGCACCGCACCGGGCCCCGTCCCGCGCCGCCGTCGTCACGGCCACTTCCGCGCGTCCGTCGTCACGGCCCGCTCCTCCCCGCCGTCGTCACGGCCCCCCGATCAGCTTCCGGGCGCGTAGTTCCTCGATTCGGTCGGGCGGCAGGGACAGGACGTCCCTCAGAACCTCGTTCGTGTGTCCGCCCAAGGTCGGGGCAGGGCTGGGCGGTAGAGACGCCTCACCGAGCCGTAGCGGGGAGCCTGGGGCCAGGTGAGGGCCTATGCCCGGTTGGTCCAGGAGGGACATTAGGGGTTCTGCGGGCAGTTCCCGGGTGAGTTGTGCAAGGCCGCGGTAGCGGGACCACAGGACGGACGTGTCCTTCAACCCGTCCTCGACCTCCTCGCACGTGCGGGACGCGAACCAAGGCGCGAGCACACCCCCGAGTGCCTCCCGGTAGGTGTAGCGGTCGCCGGCACGGCTGAAGTCGGCGTCGAGGGCGCGTTCCAGTGCGGCGGTCACCTCGCTTAGGCCGGTCGCGTCCACCAGGTCGCGCCAATGACGCGGCGTAAGGGTGACGACCATGACGCGCCCGTCGGCCGTAGCGAAATCGCGTCCGAAGTCGCCGAAGACACTGTTGCCGATGCGCGGACGCGCCTCGCCTAGCTGCGCCTCAGCGAGAAAGCCCAAGTTCCCGGCCGTGGCCAAGGCGACGTCCTGCAGCGCGACGCGAATCCTCTGGCCCTCGCCCGTGCGCAGACGGTGCCGTTCGGCGGCCAGTAGGCCGATGGCCAGGTAAAGACCGCAGGCGATGTCCCAGGCGGGAAGCACGTGATTCACAGGGGCCGCCTGGTCGGACGGGCCCGTGATGGACGGGAACCCCAAGGCGGCGTTCACCGTGTAGTCGACGGCGTTGCCCCCGTCCCGGCGGCCCTGTAGCTGGACGTGGATCAGGTCCGGACGCGCCTGCCGCAGGGCTTCGTACGTGAGTCCCTCGCGTGGCGGTGCGTTGGTCAGGACCACACCGGCCTCTTGGATGAGACCGGCGACCAGTTCCCGTCCCTCCGAGGAGCGGAGATCGACCGTGACCGACCGCTTTCCCTTGTTCAGCCCCGCCCAGTACAGGCTGCGGCCGGACGGGGCGAGCGGCCAGCGGTCGATGTCGGGGCCGCCGCCCACCGGGTCGACGCGGATCACGTCCGCGCCGAGCTGGGCGAGCGTCATCCCGCCCAGCGGCGCGGCGACGAAGCTGGACAGCTCGACCACGCGCAGCCCGGCGAGCGGCCCCGCGGTCATGGGGCGATCTCGATGAGGGACCGCGCGCCCTGCCCGGCCCGCATCCGGTCGAACGCGGCGGCGACGCCGTCCAGGCCGATGCGGTGGGTGACCAGCGTCGACAGGTCGAGGCGTCCGGCCTCGATCTCGGCGGCGAGCGGCGGGACGTCCCGGTCGGGGTCGGACGACCCGTACACCGAGCTGGTCAGCCGCCGGTTGAAGTGGAACAGCTCCAGCGCGTTGAACGTGACGGCGTCGTCACGCGCCCCCACGCCGACGACGGTGCACTGCCCGCCGCGGCGCACCGACTGCCAGGCCGTCCGGATCAGGTCCGCCTTGCCGACGCACTCGAAGGCGTGGTCGGCGCCGCGTCCGCCCGTCAGGGCGCGGACCTGTTTGGCCAGCTTGGGGTCGCCCTCCAGGTAGTGCGTCGCGCCCGCCGCCCTGGCGAGCGCCTCCTTCTCCGCGCCCCGGTCGACGGCGATGATCGTCCCGGCTCCGGCGAGGCGCGCGCCCATGACGGCCGACAACCCGATACCGCCGAGACCGATGACGAGTACCGATTGCCCTTCCCGGACCTGCGCGGTATTGCGGACGGCTCCGATACCTGTCAACACGGCGCAACCCAGCAGCGCGCCTAGGTCGAGCGGCGCGGACGCAGGCAAAGGCACCACAGAACGTTCGGGCACCACCAGTTCTTCAGCGAAACCACCGACGCCCATACAGGCGTACAGGTCCTCGCCGTCCAGCGTCGCGCCGGACGGAGGGCTCACAGCCCCTTCAACGGCGCTGCACAGCCATGGCTCGTCCTGGCCGCAGAACCAACACTCGCCGCACGCCGCGGCCCAGTTCAGCACGACCCGGTCGCCGGGCCGCACCTTCGTCACGTCCGCGCCTGCCTCCGCCACCGTCCCCGCGGCCTCGTGGCCGAGGACGAGCGGGAACTTCGGCGCGAGCGTGCCGTTGATCATCGACAGGTCCGAGTGGCACACCCCGGCCGCCGCCACCCGGACCCGCACGTCCCCCGGACCGACCGGGGGCAGCTCGATCTCGCGGACCCGCGGCGGGGCGTCCGGCTCCGTGGCGACGACGGCCTTGACCATGGGACGGTCTCCTCCTGGGTTCAGAGCTGGATGGACTTCGTCTCAAGGAATTCGTCGAGGCCGAACCGTCCCATCTCACGGCCGAGCCCGGACTGCTTGTACCCGCCGAACGGCGCCATCGGGTTGTACGCGCCGCCGTTGACGTCGATGGACCCCGTCTTGACCTGGCGGGCGAACGCCAGCGCCCGGTCCTTCTCCGCCGCCCACACACCCCCCGCGAGACCGTAACGGGAGTTGTTCGCGATCTGGAGCGCCTCGTCCTCGTCCCGGAACGGGATGACCGACAGCACCGGCCCGAAGATCTCCTCCTGCGCGACGGTCGCGTCCTGGTCGACATCGGCCAGAACGGTGGCCGCGACGTAGTGCCCGCGGTCGAACCCGTCCGGCGTGCCGCTACCGCCCGTGACGACGCGCGCGCCTTCCGAAACGCCGGTGTCGATGAAGCCGCGCACCCGCTCCAGCTGCGCGCGGGACACCATCGGACCCAGTTTCGTGGACGGCTCAAGCGGATCCCCAGGCGCGAACCCCTCCGCGAACCCCTTGGCCAACTCCAGGGCCTGCTCGTACAGGTCCTGATGGACGAGCATGCGTGTCCAGGCCGTGCACGTCTGGCCACCGTTGAGGAACGCGTTGGAGACGCCGACCTTCACGGCGGTCTTCACGTCTGCGTCGTCCAGGATGACGTTGGCGGACTTGCCGCCCAGCTCCAGCGCGACCTTCTTGATCGTCCCGGCGGCAAGCTCCGCGACCCGCGAACCGGCCCGCACCGACCCCGTGAACGACACCATGTCGACCTCGGGATGCACGGCCAGCGCCTCCCCCACGACCGGCCCGTACCCGGGCACGAGGTTGACGACGCCCGCGGGCAGCCCGGCCTCGTGGACGGCGTCCAGCAGCAGGTAGGCGACCAGCGGCGCGAGCTCGCTCGGCTTGATCACGATCGTGCACCCGGCCGCGAGCGCGGGCGCGAGCTTGCACGTGATCTGGTGCAGCGGGTAGTTCCACGGCGTGATCGCGCCGACGACGCCCGCGGGCTCCCGCACCACCAGCGAGTTCCCGACGCGCTCGTCCGGCACGCCACCGGCGATCAGCTCGGCGTATCCGGCGACGACCGTCTGCGGCAGCTTCGCCTGGATGCGGGACGCGATCCGCATCGGCGTGCCGACCTCGCTCGCGATCGTCCGCGCGATCTCGTCCTCGCGGCTCGCGAGGGCGTCGTGCAGCCGTCCGAGATACTCCGAACGCTCCTTCCAGGACGTCGCCGACCACGCCGGCAACGCGTCCCGCGCGGCCCTGACGGCCCGGTCGACGTCCTCCGCCGTCCCTTCTGGCACGGTCCCGAAGGTCTCCTCGGTCGCGGGGTTCTCGACGGCGATGACCCCGCTGCCGCTCGGACTCGTCCACTCTCCACCGATGTAGAGCACATCTCGGTCGTGCACGGCGACTCCTCACATGTCGGCAGGTTCTATGAATACGACACCCCCACCCCGCCCGGCTCCCCCGGCCCCCTGATAGCCGCCACAGACGCTGCACCAGGCACCAGGGCACCACCCACCATCCCCCGCACGACCTTGAGGAACAACTTCCGCGACCAGCGATATCGGCCGGAGCGTCGAAGAACCACGCCGTGAGGAGGGGGCCGGGCCGTGACGAGGGCCTAGCCGTGACGAGAAGCCGGGCCAGCACGAGGGCCCGGGCCAGCACGAGGGCCCGGGTCGGCACGAGGGGCCGGGCCAGCACGAGGGGCCGGGTCGGCACGAGGGCCGGGTCGGCACGAGGGCCCGGGCCAGCACGAGGGCCCGGGCCAGCACGAGGGCCCGGGCCAGCACGAGGGGCCGGGCCGGCACGAGGGGCCGGGCCAGCACGAGGGGCCGGGCCAGCACGAGGGCCTGGTCGTGACGAGAAGCCGGACCGTGACGAGGGGCCCGGGCTGGCGCGAGGGCCCGGGTCGGCGCGCGCGAGCGTGCGGGCGGTCGGCGTATTGCCGCGCGCATGGCGAAGCCGCCGCCGCCTGGCGGTGGGCGGAGGGGGTGGGGATCGCGCCGGTGGGGCCGGCTCGGGGGGAGGTGCGGCCGCCGCCGGCGCGATCGGCTGGGGTTGGCGGTGGCCGGGGCGGCCGGTTGGCGGCCCCGGCCACCGGGAGGCGGTCCCGGGGAGGGGGACGGCCTCGGGAGGGGGTCAGCTGGCTTCGGGGATGGGCAGGGTCGGCTGGCTGGTGACGCCAAGGGTGTCCTCGACGAGGGTGACGAAGACGTCGGCGTCGTGCAGGAGTTCCTCGGCCTCGCGCGGCGTGACGGCGCGGGGCAGGCCGGCCTCGGCGGCGGCGCGCTTGTCGGCGCCGGCGGCGAAGAAGGCGGCCCATTCGCGCAGGGCGGGCTCGGCCTCCGGGAGCAGGACCCAGACGCTGCGCGGACGGCCGCGCCGGTGGGTCTCCAGGGGTTCCTTGGACGCCAGGACCGCGGCCGCGGCGCGCAGCGCGGCCAGGTGGGCGCACACGTAGCGGACGGCGGGCGAGGTGGCCTCGGCCGCTTCGGCGAGGCCCATGCGGGCGGCGTGGAGCTGGCCGGCGGCCGTGTGCGCCGGGCGTGGTGCGGGCATCGGACGGCGGCGCGGGCTCGGCGGTGGGACGGACTGGGCGGCGGCGTGGACGCCGCGTGCGGTCATCGTTCCGGACATTTCTGCCTCCTTCCGGGCTCGGGCCGGCCGGGCGGAGAGCTTCCCCTCACTCCGCCCGGCCGTCCGTCCCGCCGGAGCTGCGCTCCGGCGGGGACGTCGCCCTGGCACGGGCCGCGAGTCCCGCACCACGTCGAACATAAGTTCGACGCACAACCCAGTAAACCGCCCTGACGCCGATTCGTCAACGTGTTCGAATGGGTGTCGCATCCCGCAGGTCAGAGGGGTGCGACGATGATCAGCCGGGCCGCCTGACATGGACGGGGACGTCCGTCCCGAGGAGGTCCGGGAAGTACTCGGCGATGTGCATCGGCAGGCGGACGCAGCCGTGCGAGGCGGGGTATCTGGGCACGTCCAGGGCGCCGTGGAAGGCGATGCCGCCGTTGAAGTAGATCGGGTTGTAGAGGCGGCCCAGCGGCGAGGTCTCCCAGCCGGAGGCGCGGCGTCCCGTACGGAAGTCGCCCGTGCCCGTGCTGGCGTAGCGGCAGCGGGGGACCTTGGCGCCGCGGTCCTTGGCGCAGTAGTACTCACCGGAGCCTGACGAGATGTGCGTGATGAGACGCGGCTGCCCGTCCTTGTAAAGGACGAGGTACTGGCGTTTCAGGTCGACGTCGACGCGGTCCTTCTCGCGCTTCTTGGCCATCGGCCGCGGTTGCGAGGGGTTGGCCAGGGCCTCCCAGAACGACTTGTCGAGCGTGCCCTTCTGCTTCGTGCGGTTCACTGCCTGGAACGCCCACACGGCCAGTTGGGTGGACGTCCCGTACTTCCCGTCCGCTTTGCCTGGGTCGTAGCGCAGTTCCTTAAGGCGGCGCTGGAGTGCCTTGACGTCGTCGCCCTTCGCGCCCGGCTTCAGCTTGCGTTGCGTGGGCGTGGGCGTCGGCGTGGCGGGCGGCGCGGGCGTCGTCGGTTTGGCGACCGGCGTCGTCGGCGGGCCGGCCGCCTCGTTCGTCCCGTTGCAGGCCGTCAGGAAAAGGGCTGCGGTCAGCAAAACCGCGCTCGTCCGCACGTCGATCGGTCTCCCTCGCATGAGCTGACCTTAAAGTGCTACCCATGCATCCGAATACCGAAATCGTGGCAAAGGCGCTGCTCGACCGGGGAGCGGCGGGGGCCGTCGTGGAGCTGCCCGAGTCCGCGCCGACGGCGCAGGCGGCGGCCGACCAGCTCGGCTGCGAGGTGGGCGCGATCGCCAACAGCCTGGTGTTCGACGCGGACGGGGCGCCGCTGCTGGTGATGACGAGCGGCGCGCACCGGGTCGACACGGTGAAGATCGCGGCGCTGGTGGGGGCGGCGAAGGTGAGGCGGGCGACGCCGGAGTTCGTCCGGGAGGCGACCGGGCAGCCGATCGGGGGTGTGGCGCCGCTGGGGCATCCGGCGCCGATCCGTACGCTCGTGGACGTCTGGCTGGACAAGTACGACCAGGTCTGGGCCGCGGGCGGGCATCCGCACACCGTTTTCCCCACGTCGTACGAGGAACTGCTGAGGATCACCGGGGGCGCCCCGGCGGAGGTGGGATGACATGGAGCTCTGGCACAACCCGCGCTGCTCGAAGAGCCGCGCAGCCAAGGCCGCGCTGGACGAGGCGGGCGTCGAGTACACCGAGCGCCGTTACCTGGACGAGCCGCCCACGGCGGACGAGTTCGACGCGGTGCTGAAGCGGATCGGCGCGGAGCCGTGGGACGTGGCCCGCCTCAACGAGCCGAAGGCGAAGGAGCTCGGGCTCAAGGACCTGGCGCACGACCGGGCCCGCTGGATCGAGATCATGGTGGCGAACCCGGTGCTGATCCAGCGGCCGATCGTCCTGACCGGCGAGACCGCCGTCGTGGCGCGGGACGACGCGTCCGTGCGCATCGCCCTCGGCGCCGGACGTCCGTGATCAGCTTTCGTCATACGTCGGGGCACCGCCCGGTCTACTCTCTGTCGGGTGAGGGACCCGAAGCTCCGCGAGATCGACGAGCGCGCGTTCCTGCGCAGGCTCGGCCCCATGCTGGACGTCTACGCGGCCACCATGGACCCGCCGGACGAGCAGCTTCCGGGCCGCCACACCATCATGGAGCGGCATGCCTCGTATCCGGGTTTCCGGGCGTTCGTGGTGGAGCGGCGCGGGGCGCTGCCCGTCCTGGCGGGGCCGGTGCAGGGGTTCGCGTACGGGTTCCACGGGGCGCGCGGGCAGTGGTGGCATGACGTCGTCGTCCAGGCGCTGACCGATCTGGAGGGGCCGGAGCACGCGGAGGCGTGGCTGGAGGACACGTTCGAGGTCGCGGAGCTGCACGTCCACCCGGAGTCGCAGGGCAGGGGTCTCGGCCGGGCGCTGCTGAACGCGCTGTGCGAGGGCAGGGCGGAGCGCACGGTGGTGCTGTCGACGCTGGACCGGCGGCCGGACACGCCGGCCCGCACGCTCTACCGTTCCGTCGGCATGGTCGATCTGCTGACGGACTTCGCGTTCCCCGGAGGCGGCCCCCGCTACGCGGTCATGGGCGGGACCCTGCCGTTGGCCCCGTACGCGCCCGCGTCGAGCAGCCCGTAGACCTCGCGCGTCGCCGTGGACTTGTTGAACGTGATGAAGTGGATGCCGGGCGCGTCCTGGTCGAGCAGCTCCTGGCACAGGCCGGCGGCGTGCTCGATGCCGAGGCGGCGGACGGCGTCCGGGTCGTCGGCGACGGCGTCGAACCGGGCCTTGACCTCGGGCGGGAACGGCGCGCCCGACAGCTGCTCGGACCGCTCGATCGTGCTGATCTGGGTGACCGGCATGATGCCGGGCAGGATCGGCACGTCGCAGCCGGCGGCGGCGACGCGGTCGCGGAGCCGGAAGTAGTCCTCGGCGCGGAAGAACATCTGCGTGATCGCGTAGTCGGCGCCGGCGCGGCACTTGTCGACGAAGTGGCGGGTGTCGCTCTCGATGTCGGGCGAGCGCGGGTGCTTGTAGGGGAACGCGGCGACGCCGACGCTGAAGTCGCCGTAGGAGCGGATCATCCGGACGAGGTCGGCGGCGTACTCGACGCCGTCGGGGTGCTTGACCCACTCCCCCATCGGGTCGCCGGGCGGGTCGCCGCGCACGGCGAGGATGTTGCGGACGCCGACGGAGGCGAACCGGCCGATCAGCTGCCGCAGCTCGGCCTGGGAGTGGTCCACGGCGGTGAAGTGCGCGACGGGCGTGAGCGTGGTGTCGGTGGCGATCCGCTCGACGATGTCGACGGTCTTGTCGCGGGTGCCGCCGCCCGCGCCGTAGGTCACGGACACGAACGTCGGGTGCAGCGGCTCCAGTTCCCGGATCGTGCGCCACAGGTTCCGGGCGCCCTTGTCGGTCTTGGGCGGGAAGAACTCGAACGAGAAGGACTTGGCGCCGGAGGCCAGCAGCTCTCGGACGGCGGGAGGACGGTCTGGGCGCAGGCGTGGCATTCCCCAAGCCTACAGAAGGCCCCGGGACGCGTCCGGGACCGCCGAAAGGAGTGATGCTCCGCACAGCGAACGGGTGTTATGCCCACATTTCCGAAGATCTATGGACTTCTCACGTTTCCGGCGGACGGTTGAAACTTCCCAGGTGGATACGATCACGGCATGTCGACCAGCCTCATCCGCAAGGAGGTCGACGAGGCGCTCCTGGCCTTCGTCGACCGGCAGCGCCCGCCCCTGCTGACCATCAGCGACGACCTCGCACCGCTGCTGTCCGCCCTGGAGGCGCTGCTCGGCGGGGGCAAGCGGCTCCGTCCGGCGTTCTGCTACTGGGGATGGCGCGCCGCGGGCGGCGAGGACGGCCAGGCCATCGTGCGGGCCGCGGCGTCCCTGGAGCTGCTGCAGGCCAGCGCGCTGATCCACGACGACGTGATGGACTCCAGCGACACGCGGCGGGGGCAGCCGTCCGTCCACCGCCGGTTCGAGGCGCTGCACGGCGCGCAGGCGTGGCCCGGCGACGCGGAGGCGTACGGCGCGGGCGCGGCGATCCTGCTCGGCGACCTGTGCCTGGCCTGGTCGAGCGAGATGTTCGAGACCTGCGGGCTGGACGGCGACCGCAGGCGGCGCGGCCGGGACGTCTACGACCTGATGCGCACCGAGGTGATGTGCGGCCAGTACCTCGACATGCTGGAGGGCACGCGCGGCGAGGCGTCCGTCGCCACGGCGCTGCGCGTGGTGGAGTTCAAGAGCGCCAAGTACACGATCGAGCGTCCGCTGCACCTCGGCGCGGCGCTCGCCGGGGCCCGCCCGGACGTGATCGCCGCGCTCAGCGGCTACGGCCTGCCCCTCGGCATCGCCTTCCAGCTCCGCGACGACGTCCTGGGCGTGTTCGGCGACCCGGGCGAGACGGGCAAGCCGGCGGGCGACGACCTGCGCGAGGGCAAGCGGACGGTGCTGATCGCCCTCACCGTGGAGCGCGCCTCCCAGGCGCAGGCCGCGGCGCTGCGGCGGCGCCTCGGCGACCCCGGCCTCGACCGTCCCGGCGTGGACGAGCTGCGCGCGATCATCGAGGAGACCGGCGGGCTCGCCGCCTGCGAGGCCATGATCGAGCGCTACCTCGGCGAGGCGGAGGAGGCGCTCCGCTCCGCGCCGATCACCGCCGAGGCCCGGCACGCGCTCTCCGGCCTCGCGGTCGCGGCCACCGCACGGAGCATGTAGCCGCCCCGCGCGGAGCCTGCGGCCGCCCGCGCGGAGCCTGCGGCCGTCCCGCACGGAGCCTGCGGCCGTCCCGCACGGAGCCTGCGGCCGTCCCGCACGGAGCCGGTGGCCGTCCCGCACGGAGCACGGGGGCGCCCGCGCGCAGCAGGTGGGCGGCGTCGGCACGTTCCAGTCCGGGGGCCGAAGATCGCGGTTCCACTGCCGGAATCCCCGGCGACACGGTACAAATAAGGAGATCTTCGTCCGTCCCCGCCGAGTCGGAGCCCCCCAAGTGCCGCACGACACCTCCCCCGGGAGGACGAGCCCCCATCCCGCGCGCAGCGCCGCCGCCCGTCCCGGACGGCCCGGCCAGGCCCACGCGGGCAACCCGGGCCGTCCGGCCAAGGAACCGGGCCGTCCGGCGAAGGAACCAGGCCGTCCGGCGAAGGCGCGCCCTGCCGCGGCCCGCCCGGCGCAGCCCCGTTCCGGCCCCGACCGCCAGGCCGCCGCCGGATCGGACCCCGACCGCCAGAGCGACCCCGACTGCCGGAGCGGCGCCGCGCGGACGGCGCGCGGCAAGCGGCCCGGCGCCCCGCTCGGCCCGGACGACCCCCGCGGCCTGGGCGGATACACGCTGCTCGGACGGCTCGGCGAGGGCGGCCAGGGCGTCGTCTACCTCGGCCGGGACGGCGACGGCGAGCTCGTCACCGTCAAGCTGCTGCGCGGCGGCGTGGCGGCCGGGCAGCGGGCGCGCAGCCGCTTCGTCAAGGAGGCGGACGCGGCCCTGCGGGTGGCGGGACGGCACACGGCCCGCGTCCTGGACGCCGACATGACCGGCGACCGCCCGTACATCGTCAGCGAGTTCGTCGAGGGCCCGGCGCTCCAGCACGTCGTCCAGGACCGCGGCCCGCTGCCCGCGCCCAAGCTCCGCAAGCTCGCGCTGCGGACGGCGGCGGCGCTCGCCGCGATCCACCGCGCCGGCATCGTGCACCGCGACTTCAAGCCCGGCAACGTGCTGCTCGGCCCGGACGGCGCCAAGGTCATCGACTTCGGCATCGCCCGGATCGCCGACGCCACCCCGGTGACCACCGGCCCGGTCGGCACGCCCGCCTACATGGCGCCCGAGCAGATCGAGGACGAGCCGGTCGGGACGCCCGCCGACGTGTTCGCGTGGGGCGCCACCATGGTGTACGCCGCGACGGGACGCCCGCCGTTCGGCACCGGGTCGAGCGCGGCCGTGATGCGGCGGGTCACGTCCCGCAGCCCCGACCTCGGCGACCTCGGCGGGCCGCTGCGCGACCTCGCCGCCCGCTGCCTCGACAAGAACCCGGCCGCCCGGCCGACCGCGTCGCAGATCGTCCGGGCGCTCCGCGAAGGGCAGGGACCGATGCCGAAACCGCGGCCGACGCGCATCCCGCGCTACCGGTGGCGGATGATGGTCGCGCTCGCGGCCGTCGTCGTCTCCGGCTTCGTCCTCGGCATGCTGTTCTGAAGGGGCATGCTGTTCTGAAGGTCCAGCCCTGCCTCACCAGTGCGGCGGACGGTCCTCGAGCAGGCGGGAGTCGTCGGCGTCGCCGCGCCATTCGCCCCAGCCGGTGTCGGTGTCGTCGGACGTCTGGTCCGGCAGGATCTCCAGGTCCTCGTCCAGCTCGACCGGCCGGTCGTCGTCGGGTCCCACGCTCATGATCCCCATTGTGGGCGATCGCGGACCGGGTCGCACTGTGATCCGGGTCAAACCACGACAAGATCAAAGGCGCGGGGTCAGGCGGCGAGGCGGCGGGCGAACTCCGCCGCGGCGGCGCCCGGATCGTCCGCCTCGGTGATCGCCCGGACCACCACGGCGCGGGTCGCCCCCGCGGCCTGGACGTCGCCCAGGTTGCCGAGGTCGATGCCGCCGATCGCGAACCACGGCCGCGCCACGCGCTGCGCCGCGACGTACTCCAGCAGCTTCGGGCCCGGCGCGGGACGGCCCGGCTTGGTCGGGGTCGGCCACACCGGCCCGGCGCAGAAGTAGTCGACGCCCGGCTCCGTCGCGGCCGCCGACGCCTGCTCGTCCGAATGCGTGGACCGGCCGATCAGCATGTCGCCGCCGACGATCTCGCGGGCGGCGTCCACCGGCAGGTCGTCCTGGCCGAGGTGCAGCACGTCGGCGCCGGCGGCGTGCGCCACGTCGGCGCGGTCGTTGACGGCGAGCAGCGCGCCGTGCCGCTCGCACGCCGCCCGGAAGATCTCCAGGTAGGCCAGCTCCTGCCGGGCCTCCAGGCCCTTCTGGCGGAGCTGGACGAGGTCGACGCCGCCGGCGAGGACGGCGTCCAGGAAGTCCGGCAGGTCCCCTTGCCGCTCCCTCGCGTCGGTGCAGAGGTAGAGGCGGGCGCGGCTGAGCCGGGCGCGCAGCGCGACGGCGCGTTCGGTCGGGAGATGCCTGGACACGGCGGGGAGACGTCCTTCCGGAAATGGGTTCGCGGGGCCGCGCGCGGCGGTTCCGTCCCGGCGCGCGCGACCCCGCGATCGTGTCAGACGTTCAGACGGTCAAAGCCGGTGGGGACGGCTCAGAACGCGAGGGCCTGGGCGCGGCGGCGGACCTCGGTCCCCCGGTTCTCGGTGAGCGCGTCCACGGGCGTGCCGGGCAGCGTGTCGTCGGCGGTGAACAGCCAGCGGACGGTCTCCACGTCGTCGAACCCCGCGTCCGACAAGAGCGTCAGCGTGCCGGGCAGGCCCTTGATGACCTGACCGTCCTTGATGAACGCGGCGGGCACCATGGGCTCGCCCTCCCGGCGCACGGCCAGGAGGCGGTGCTCGCTGATGAGCTGCTTGATCCGGTTGGGCTTGATCCCGAGTCGTCCGGCGGCCTCCTTGAGGGAGAGCCACTCGCCCGCGAGGGCGTCGGTCCGGGGGTCCAGTGCGCTGTCAACGGTTGCGTGCATCTGCGTCACGCCCCCTTGCTACCACGCCATCGGAACCCTCAAACCCCCTGCACAGCCGTTACGTGCCGGCGGCGATCGCTATCCGCGAACGGCCTGGCGGACGGGCACGTCCGGGTCGGCGAGCGCGCCGGCGTCGACGGGCTCGCCCGCCGCGATGACGCGCCTCGCCTGCACCAGATCGCGGGGCCGGTCGACGGCGACGACCGCGTCGAGCCGGTCGCCGGTCAGCCACGCGGCCGTCCACTTCCGGCCGGACGGGTCGCCGCGCCAGACGATCCGCTCGGACGCCGCGTGGTTCCCCGCGTACTGCACCATCCGCCCGAATTGCTCGGACCAGAAGTACGGGACGGCGTCGTACACGGCCTCCTGTCCGAGAAGCGACGCGGCGGCGACGTCGGGGGCGTTGAGGGCGGTGTCCCAGTGCTCGACGAGGAGGCGCCGCCCGTACCGCGCCGACCACCAGGCCGCGCAGTCGCCGACCGCGACGACGTCCGGACGGACGGAGCCCGGCTCCTCCTCCCCCACGTACGCGCGGAACGAGCCGTCGGTGACCACGCCCCGCTCCAGCAGCAGCCCGGAGCCGTCCAGCCACGACAGATCGGGCCGGACGCCGATGCCGACGACGACCTCGTCCGCGTCGATCCGGGCGCCTCCGGCGAGGACGAGACCGCCGTCCCGCACTTCGGCGACCTTGACGCCGGTGCGCAGCTCGACGCCCGCCTCCGCGTACCAGGGGGCGGTGAGCGCGCCGACCTCGGGGCCGAGCGCGCCGGCGAGCGGCGTGTCCGCGGCCTCGACGACGGTCACCTCGCAGCCCTTCTTCGCGGCGGTCGTCGCGACCTCGGCGCCGATCCAGCCCGCCCCGACGATCACGATCCGGGCGCCTTCGGTGAGCCGGGACCGCAGGTCGCGGGCGTCCTCGACGGTGCGCAGGACGTGCTGGGGCCCGTCCCCCGGCAGGGTGATCGGGACGGCCCCGGTCGCGATGACCAGCCCGTCGAACGCGAGCTCGCCCGCCGTGGACGCGATGACGCCGCCGCGCGCGTCCAGGCGGAGGCCGGTGGCGCGCTCGCCGAGCAGCAGGTCGCAGCGCAGCGCGTCCCAGTCGGCGTCGACGGTCGTGTCGTCGGATTCGCCCGCGAGGACGGCCTTCGACAGCGGCGGCCGGTCATAGGGCGGATGCCGCTCCGCCGAGACGAGGGTCAGCGCGCCCTCGTACCCCCTGCCCCTCAGCGACTCCGCGGCTCGCAACCCGCCGAGCCCGCCGCCCACGACGACCACCCTCTCCATGAGAATCACCCTAACGGGCGGCCTTCCCACGTTGGACGGCTGTCCAGACAGTTGCCCACAGCTCAGGGGGTCGTAAGGTGGGGAGCGGGTAAAACAGCACAAAGCGCGGGAGTCCGGTGCGACCGGGCTGAGAGGGCGGCTGGAACGGGCCGCCGACCGCCACGACCTGATCCGGATCATGCCGGCGAAGGGAGCGCGCATGGAGATCGTGATCGTCGGGGGCGGGGTCATCGGCCTCGCCACCGCCTGGCGGGCCGCCGCGGGCGGCGCCGCCGTCACCCTGGTCGACCCCGCGCCCGCGAGCGGCGCGACGGCGGTCGCGGCGGGCATGCTCACCCCGGTCAGCGAGCTGACCTACGGCGAGGAGCCGCTGCTGCGGCTGGGCCTCGCGTCCCGCGACCGGTACGGCTCGTTCGTCGCCGAACTGGAGGAGCTGACCGGCCTTGAGACCGGCTACCGCACGGACGGGATCATCGAAGTCGCCTTCGACGCCGACGACCTGAAGTACCTGGACGACCTGCGCCGATTCCAGGAGACCCTCGGCGTCCCCGTCGAGGCGCTGACCGGACGGGAGTGCCGCCGCCTTGAGCCGATGCTCGCGCCGGGCGTGCGCGGCGGCCTGCTCGCCCCCGAGGACGGCTCGATCGACCCGCGCCGCCTGGCCCCCGCGCTGCTCGCGGCAGGTGAGAAGCTCGGCGTCCGGCTCGTCCGCCGCCGGGCCGCGGAGATCGTCGTCGAGCGCGACACCGCGGTCGGGGTGCGGCTGGACGACGGCACGGCGCTCCGGGCCGACCGCGTCCTGCTGGCGGCGGGCCCCTGGTCGGGCGATCTCGGCGGCGTGCCGCCCGGGACCGTTCCACCCGTCCGTCCCGTCAAGGGGCAGGTGATCAGGCTCCGCACCCGGACGCCGTTCATCGGCCGGTCCACGCGCGGGATGGTGAAGGGCTCGTCGGTCTACCTGGTGCCCCGCCTGGACGGCGAGATCGTCGTCGGCGCCACCCAGGAGGAGCTGGGCTTCGACACGCGCGTCACGGCGGGCGGCCTGTGGGAGCTGCTGCGCGACGCCCGCGAGCTGCTGCCCGGCGTCACCGAGCTGGAATTCGCCGAAGTGTCGGCGGGCCTGCGTCCCGGGTCGCCGGACAACGCGCCCGTGATGGGCCCGTCCGCGCTGCCCGGCCTCGTGATCGGCACCGGGCACTTCCGCAACGGCATCCTGCTCGCCCCGGTCAGCGCCGACATCCTGTCCGCGATGCTGCTGGACGGGCCCGTCCCCGACGTCGCCGAGCCGTTCTCGCCCGGCCGCTTCTCCCCCGAGGTGCACTCATGAAGGTGATCGTCAACGGTGAGCCGCGCGAGCTGCCGGACGGCGCGAGCGTGGCCGAGGCGGTCGCGTCCGTGACCGGGGCCGCGTCCGGCGTGGCGGCGGCGGTGAACGACGAGGTCGTCCGGCGCTCGGCGTGGGAGGCCACGACGCTGCGCGACGCCGACCGCCTCGAAGTCCTGACCGCCGTCCAGGGAGGCTGACCGGCGTATGGAACGGAGCGCCAGCGGAGTGGAATACGCCGGTCAGCCCCCTGCCGGGGGGTGTGGGGGTCGTCCCCCCACAATGACACCGTCCAGGGAGGCTGACATGGCGGACGAACTGGTCATCGCGGGCGAGGAGCTGGGCTCCCGGCTGATCATGGGCACCGGGGGCGCGCCGAGCATGCACGTCCTGCGCGAGGCGCTGACCGCGTCCGGGACGGAGCTGACCACGGTCGCGATGCGGCGCGTGGACCCGTCCGCACGCGGCTCGGTGCTGGACGTCCTGACCGACTGCGGCATCCGGGTGCTGCCGAACACGGCGGGCTGCTTCACCGCGGGCGAGGCCGTCCTCACCGCGAAGCTGGCCCGCGAGGCGCTCGGCACGAACTGGGTCAAGCTCGAAGTGATCGCGGACGAGCACACGCTCCTGCCCGACCCCATCGAGCTCGTCGACGCAGCCGAACAACTGGTGGACGACGGGTTCGTCGTCCTGCCGTACACCAACGACGACCCCGTCCTGGCGCGGCGGCTGGAGCAGATCGGATGCGCCGCCGTGATGCCGCTCGGCTCCCCGATCGGATCGGGCCTCGGGATACGCAACCCGCACAACATCGAGCTGATCGTCGAGCGGGCGGGCGTCCCGGTCATCCTGGACGCGGGCCTCGGCACCGCGTCCGACGCCGCGCTGGCGATGGAGCTGGGCTGCGACGCGGTCCTGCTGGCGACCGCGGTGACCCGCGCCCAGCACCCGGCGCGAATGGCCGCCGCGATGCGGCACGCCGTGGAGGCCGGACGGCTGGCGAGGCTGGCCGGACGCATCCCGAAGCGCCGCTACGCGCAGGCGTCCTCACCCTTCGAGGGCATCGCGACTTCGTAGCAGCGCTAAACCCCCACCTATAGAAATATTCGCTAGACCTGAAATGTCCGCGCCACCAGACTGAGGACGTCGAACCCGGACCCGCACGCCGCAACCCGGCGCATCGCTTCGGTGTTGATCGAAACGTCCCATACCTAAGGTGCCTGACATGCAGCAGGAAAGCGGCGCGCGCGTCGACAGGCTCGCCGTGGCGGCCGCCACGGTGACGGTGGTGCTCTGGGCGTCCGCCTTCGTCTCGATCCGCAGCGCCGGCGCCGAGTACAGCCCCGGCGCCCTCGCCCTCGGCCGGCTCCTCTCGGGGACGGTCGTGCTCGGCGCGCTGTGGCTCGTCCGGCGCGAGGGGCTCCCGCCGAAGGCCGCCTGGCCGGGCATCGTGACCGCGGGCCTCCTGTGGTTCGGCGCGTACATGGTCGCCCTGAACTGGGGCGAGCAGCTGGTGGACGCCGGCACGGCCGCGCTCGTCGTCAACATCGGGCCGATCCTCATCGCGCTCCTCGGTGGCTGGCTGCTGAAGGAGGGACTGCCGCCCCGCCTGATGGCGGGGATGGCGGTGTCGTTCGGGGGCGCGGCCGTCGTCGGGCTGTCGATGTCCGGCGAGGGCCGCTCGTCCGTCGGCGGGGTGCTGCTCTGCCTGGTCGCCGCCGTCACGTACGCGGCGGGCGTCGTCAGCCAGAAGCCCGCGCTGCGGCACGCCTCGGCGCTGCAGTTCACCACGTTCGCCTGCGGGATCGGCGCGCTCGCCTGCCTGCCGTTCTCCGGCCAGCTCGTCTCCCAGGCGGCCGACGCCCCCACCGGAGCGACCCTCAACATGATCTACCTGGGCGTCTTCCCCACCGCCATAGCGTTCACCACCTGGGGATACGCCCTGGCCCGGACGTCCGCCGGAAAGATGGGCGCCACCACCTACGCCGCGCCCGCCCTCGTCGTGTTCATGTCGTGGCTGTTCCTCGGCGAGGTCCCCGGCCTCATCACGCTCACCGGCGGCCTCCTGTGCCTCGCCGGAGTAGCCGTCTCCCGCAGCACCCGCCCGCTGCGCCGACGCCCCGCGCCCCAGGAGCCCGCGGCCGCCCCGGCCGGGTCACCCTCCGGGCTCATCGATGCTCATACTCACGACTGATGAGAACCTCGCCGATCCGGCCGTAAAATCGCAGCGATGGACACGACGGTTGCCGATCCCCTCGTCGGGCGGGTGCTCGACGGGCGCTACCGCATTGAGTCCCGCATCGCCCGGGGCGGCATGGCCACGGTCTACGTCGCCCGCGACATCAGGCTCGACCGCATCGTCGCGATCAAGGTGATGCACGCCGGACTCGCCTCCGACGAGGACTTCGTCGCCCGCTTCATCGGCGAGGCCAAGGCCGCCGCGGCGCTGTCCCACCCGAACGTCGTCGCCGTCTACGACCAGCGCACCGACGGCGAGCACGTCTTCCTGGTGATGGAGTACGTCGCCGGGCACACGCTCCGCGACGCGCTCACCACGCTCGGGCGGCTCGGCCCCCGCGCCGCGCTTGAGGTCATGCAGCCGGTGCTGGCGGCGCTCGGCGCGGCGCACCGGGCCGGGCTCGTGCACCGCGACGTCAAGCCCGAGAACGTCCTGATCACCGAGGACGGCCAGGTCAAGGTCGCCGACTTCGGCCTCGCCCGGGCCGAGACCGCGAGCAAGCTGACCAAGACCGGCGTGATCATCGGGACGGTCGGCTACCTGGCGCCCGAGCAGGTGGTGTCCGGCGACTCCGACGTCCGCTCGGACGTGTACGCCGCCGGCGTCATGCTGTTCGAGCTGCTCACCGGCCGCCTCCCCCACCAGGCCGACACGCCGCTCGCCGTCGCCTACAAGCACGCGAACGAGACGGTGCCGCCGCCGTCGGGCGCCGTCCCCGGCATCCCGGCCCGCGTCGACGAACTGGTCACCGACGCGACGAGCCACGACCCGCAGCGCCGCCCGCAGGACGCGAACCAGTACCTCGCCGAGGTCGCCGAGGTGTTCGGCGGCCTCCCCCGCGACTTCGACCGCCGCCTCGAGGAGACGAACGCCACCGCCGTCCTGGAGCGTCCGCCCTCGCACGGCCGCACCGCCGTCCTCGACGCGGGCTCCCTCCCACCCGGCCACGCGCCCGAGCGCACCAGGGCCGACCGGGCGATCGGGGCGCTGACCGGCCGGTACGTCCTCGCCGCCATCGGCGTGATCGCGGCGGTCACCCTCGGCTGGGCCGTCTGGTACCAGACGTCGGGGCAGTACGAGCACGTCCCGTCGTCCATCATCGGGATGAAGGTCGCCGACGCCCGCGACCGGCTGGAGAGCGCCGGGCTGGACGTGCAGACCGCGAAGGCCGTCTACGACGACCGCGTCCACAAGGGCGGCGTCGCCAAGTCCGACCCGCCCGCGGGCGCCCGCGTCGCCAAGGGCGAGACCGTCACGCTGACACCGTCCCGCGGCATCACGCCCAAGGAAGTGCCCGACGTCGAAGGCAAGTCCCTTGAAGAAGCCAAACAGACCCTCAAGGACGAAGGCTTCGCCGTAGGAAGGACGAGCTTCACCCCATCGCAGACAATCGCGAAGGACCAGGTCGTCGGCACGACCCCCGGGGCGGGCGAGCGGCAGTCCCCCGACGAGCCGGTCGGCGTCATCGTCTCCACCGGCATGTCGATGCCGAACCTCGTCGGCCAGAACGGCGACGCCGCGGCGAACCAGCTCCGCTCGATGGGCCTGGACGTCAAGGTCGAGAAGGAGAAGGCCGAAGGCAAGCCGCCGGACACGGTGATCCGGCAGAACCCGTCCGAGGGCACCGGCGTCTCCCGCGGCGACAAGGTCACGATCGTCGTCAACAAGCGCGACTGCCTCGTCGACACGGGCCCGTTCCAGTTCGGCTGCGAGGACGGCGAAGGCACGCAGAACGTCCCCGTCCCGAACCTGACCGGCGGCAACGTGGACGACGCCAAGAAGGCCCTGGAAGATTCCGGTTTCAAGGTCAACGTGACGGGGTTCGGCGGCGACACCGTCCGCTTCCAGTCCCCGAACAGCGGCGAGGCCCGCCGTGGCTCCACCGTCACCATCGTCCGGGGCCCCTGACCGGCTAGGCTGATCGGGCGATGACATCCAGCAACCCCGTCGGGGCGCACGTCCCCGTGGCCGGCGGCCTCGCGACCGGCGGCCTGAAATACGCCGCCCAGATCGGCGCCGAGGCCGTGCAGGTCTTCGTCGCCAACCCGCGCGGCTGGGCCCTCCCCGAAGGAAAGCCAGCCGAAGACGAGAAACTCCGCGCCACGGACATCCCCGTCTACATCCACACCCCGTACCTGGTGAATTTCGGCTCCCCCAGCCAGGAGACCCTCGCCAAGTCGATCGCGACCGTCCGCCACTCCCTCACCCGAGGCCGCGCCATCGGCGCGCTGGGCGTAGTGGTCCACACCGGCTCCGCCGTCACCCAGACCTACGACGAGGCGATGTCCCAGGTCCGCGACCACGTCCTCCCCCTCCTGGACGAGATCCCCGAAGACGGCCCCGACCTGCTCCTGGAACCCATGGCAGGCCAGAACAATATGCTCTGCGCCAAAGTCCAGGATCTGGGCCCATTCTTCGACCGCCTGGAAAACCACCCGAAACTAGGCGTCTGCTTCGACACCTGCCACGCCTTCGCCGCAGGCCACGACCTAGCGGCCCCAGGCGGCGCAAAAGCCACCATCGACGCCCTGATCGACACCGTAGGCGAGGGCCGCCTGAAGCTCGTCCACGCCAACGACTCAAAGGACCCCTGCGCCTCCGGCAGAGACCGCCACGAAAACATAGGCGCGGGCCAGATAGGCGAACACCCATTCGCCGACCTCTTCCGCCACCCCGCCGTGGCCGGAATCCCGTTCCTGATAGAAACCCCAGGCCGCGCCCCCGAGCCCCACGCCAAAGACATAGAAACCCTAAAACGCCTCCGCGACACCTAGAACTCGGTGGTTGAAGCCGCACCGCCCCGCAAACAGGCACCCACTACTGCGCGGACCCCAACCGCCACAGCAACCAGCAACAACCTCAACGCCTGCGATCGCGTCCGAAGGCAGGTTTCGAGCCTGCGAGAAACCTGATCGCGCAGCGAGCCGCCAGGCGAGCCGAAGCGATGCAGCGATCGCGCGTATTTCTCGACGATGGAGGGCCCCCAGGGCCCGAAGGAGGAGAGAAATACAAATAAACACAGCTCGGGCGCCGCTGAACAACCCCCCGACTGTTCAACGACGCCCGAGCCACAGGCCACCGGATCCCACCCCCCCGGTACGGGATCCAGCGACGCACGATCCGGCGTTCGAGCCGGATCTCCGGATTTGCTCTTGTGGCGGAGGTTTCGCGGTGTGTGCGGCGTGTGCCGTTTCACGGACCGCCCGTCCCTCCGGGGGCGGTGTGGCGTTCGGTGCCACTGAGAACTCTAGAGGTGTGATGCCACAGTTGCGGACTAGGAAAACCCAGGTCTCGGTAAACGGTACGTAGTCATAGATGTGCGTTGAGTAGTCATGCGGTCAGCGGGCGGTCCGGCGGGACGAGCGGCGTTTGGGAACGGTCCACAATGCGCGCCGACGCGATGGTCGATGGATCGCGGGCGTTCAGCGGACGGGCGTTCCCTCGGGCAGGTGCAGCTTCATGAGCGCGCGGTCGGCGCGGCGCGGGACGCGGCGGCGGGTCAGCAGCGACACGACGATCATGACGGTGAACGCGGTGGGCGCGACGACGGCGGCGGGCTGGGTGAGGACGACCTGGGGCCAGCCCGTCCAGGGGCCGTGGAACAGTCGGACGGTGCCCGCGGCGACGGCGAGGCCGCCGCCGACGAGGAGCCCGGCGGCGGCGCCGGCGGCGGTGAGGCCGCGCCACCAGATGCCGAGGACGAGGAGCGGGCACAGGGAGCACGCCGACACGCAGAGGGCCACCGTGACGAGGCCGACCACGCCCTGCGGGGCGATCCTCGGCAGGACGGCCAGCGGCGCGGCCAGCGCGAGCACGACGCCGAGGCGGAACGCCGTGACGCCGCTGCGGCGGCGGACGCTCTGCGAGATCGTCCCGGCGAGGGCGACGACGATCCCGCAGGACGTGGAGATGAACGCGGCGAACGCCCCGGCGGTGACGAGGCCGGTGAGCAGCGCGCCGCCGGGTCCGGGGATCATCCGCTGCGGCAGCATCAGGAGGGTCGCGTCGGTTTCGCCGGTCATCAGCAGTTCGGGGGCGTAGAGGCGTCCCAAGGTGCCGTAGAGGATGGGGAACACCGAGAACAGGGCCAGCATGACGGGCACGAACGCGGCGGTGCGGCGCGCGGAGGCTCCGTCGGCGCTGGTGTAGAAGCGCATCAGGACGTGCGGCAGGCCCATGGTGCCGAGGAGGATGGCGAGCAGCGCCGAGTAGATGCGGTAGAGGCCGATCTCGCCGCCGCGTCCGAACGGCGTCGCCCAGGTGACGCCGTCCTGGACGGGCAGCCGTTCGGCGTGCGGGACCGCCGCGCCGGCCGGGAAGCGGACGTCGGTTCCGGCGCCGATGGTGTGGCGGCCGGGTGCGAGGTGCACGGTCTCGCCGTCGCGGGCGACGCCGTCCACATGGCCTCGTGCGGTGACGGCGACGGCGGCGGGCACGGTGACGGCGGCGTCGGTGCGCACCTCCACCCGCGTGGCCCGGTCGAAGTTCGGCGGGACGGCGGAGACAGGGTCGGGGGCGCCGGCGAGGTTCCACACCGCGACGAGCGCCATGGCGGGGACGGCCACGGCGACGAGCTTCAGCCAGAACTGGACGGCCTGGACGGCGGTGATGCCGCGCATCCCGCCGGCGGCGGCGAGCAGCAGCGCGACGGCGACCACGACGGCCCAGCCCGTCCAGACGGGGGCGCCGGTCAGGACGCGCAGCGTCACCCCGGCGCCCTGGAACTGCGGCACCAGGTAGAACCAGCCGGTGAAGCAGACGCAGGCGGTGACGATCCGCCGGACGGTCCGGGAGCCGAGCCGCCATTCTGCGAAGTCGGGGACGGAGTAGGCGCCCGACCTGCGCAGCGGCGCGGTGACGAACGCGAGGAGCAGGACGTATCCGGCGGTGGCGGCGATGGGGAGCCACAGCGCGTCGGCGCCGTAGGCGAGCACCAGCCCGGCGGAGCCGAGGAACGCGGCGGCGGAGATGTACTCGCCGCCGATCGCGGACGCGTTCCACCAGGGGGTGACGCCGCGCGAGGCGACCAGGGAGTCGGCGGCGGGCCGGGCGGAGCGGCGGCCGCGGACGGACGCCGTCGCCAGCGCCGCGCCCACCGCGATCAGCGCCGCCGCCACGGCCAGCGCGGTCACGGACGGCCCACCGCCTCGCTCCGGGTGGCGCGGGGGTGCCTCCTCCCAGAAGAGACCGGTCCCGTCAGTTCGCGTTCCGCGCGTTCGGCGCGTCTCAGCTGCCGCATCGCCAAGGCGATCCAGACGGGCTGGATGCCGAACACCAGGACGAGCCAGAACAGCGGGACGCCGCGCACCCCGACGCCCGCGACCGCCGGGGCGAGCACGAGCAGCGCGGGCAGGCCCGCCACCACGGCGACGACGATCGCGCAGGTTCGGAGGGCGATGCCCAGCTGGCGCCGGATGAGGGCGGACACCGCGGCGCCGCCGACCGCCACAGAACGGGACGAGCCGGTATGAAGAGGATCGGAATCGGGCGGGTCGGATCCGGGGGGCTCCGGCCCGGCGGCGGAGCGTTCGGCGGGACGGGTTCCGGACGGCGGCGCGGCGTCGTCCCCCGGCGCCGGCGCGTGGACGGTCGCGGCCCCCGTGACCGGCACCCGGCGTTCACCGGTCATCGGGACCGCCTCCCGTGGCGCCGCCGTCCGCGCCGTCGCCGCCGGCGGCCGTCCCGTCCGGGTGGTGGAACCGGCGGACGAGCCGGTCCCGCACCTCGCGGGTGTGGCGGCGGCTGACCTGCAGCAGCTCGTCGCCGATCTGGACGGCGGCGCGGCCGCCGTTGAACCGCACCTCGGTGATGTGCGCGGACGCGACCAGGGTGCTGCGGTGGATCCGGATGAACCCGGCGGCCTCCCACCGCTTGGTGAGGGCCGACAGCGGCATGCGGACGAGGTACCCGCCGTCGGCGGTGTGCAGCCGGACGTAGTCGCCCTGCGCCTCGACATGGGTGACCGCCCGCCGGGAGACGAGCCGGGTGCGGCCGCCGAGCTCGACGGGGATCATCTCGTCCTCGGGGTCGCGGCCTTCAGCGGCGACCGGGGCCGGCGCCGACTGGTCCACCGCCCCGGCCACGCGCCGCACCGACTCGGCGAGCCGCTCGGGACGGACGGGCTTCAGCAGGTAGTCGAGCGCGCCGAGCTCGAACGCGGTGACGGCGCAGTCGTCGTGCGCGGTGACGAAGACGACGTGCGGGGGCGCGGCAAAGCCGGTGAGCAGGCGGGTGAAGTCGAGCCCGTCGAGCCCGGGCATGCGGATGTCCATGAAAACGGCGTCGAGGCGTTCGCCCTCGACGAGCATCCGGCTCAGGTCGCGCAGCGCGGACGAGGCGTCGCCCGCGCAGCTGACCCGGCCGACCCGCGGATCCTTGCGGAGCAGATAGGTCAGCTCCTCAAGCGCGGGACGTTCATCGTCGACGGCCAGGACGTGCAGCATGAGGGCGACTTTGCCGCGATTACCGTCTGTCCGCAATCGGTTCCGAAAAGTGAGTGGCGTGTCGCGGCGGCGCGGCTCAGTCCGGAAACACGCCCGGACGGTACTTCGGGACGCGCAAATTGACCTTGGTTCCGGCGCCGAGAGCGGTCTCGACGGTCAGCCCGTACTCGTCCCCGTAGACCTGTCGCATGCGCTCGTCGACGTTGGCGAGGCCGATGCCGGGGTCGCCGCCGGGCCGCCGCGCGCGGGTCGCGACGCTGCCCCAGCCGGTCGGTCCGGGACGGCCCAGCGGCGCGGAAAGGATCTCCTGGAGCCGTTCGGGGTCCATGCCGACGCCGTCGTCCTCGACGCTGATCGCCGCCTCGGCGCCCGAGTCGCGCGCCACGATCGAGATGTGGAACGCCTCGCCCGCGCTCTCCATGCCGTGCCGGATCGCGTTCTCGACCAGCGGCTGCAGCGCGAGGAACGGCACCGCGACCGGCAGCACCTCGGGCGCGATGTCGACGCGGAACTGGAGCCGCTCGCCGAACCTGGCCCGTTCCAGCAGCAGGTAGCGGTCGATGGAGCGCAGCTCGTCGGCGAGGGTGGTGAAGTCGCGGGGGTTGCGGAAGGAGTAGCGGGCGAAGTCGGCGAAGTCGAGCAGCAGCGCGCGGGCGCGCTCGGGGTCGGTGCGGACGAACGAGGCGATCGTCGTCAGTGAGTTGTAGACGAAGTGCGGGGAGATCTGGGCGCGCAGGGCCCGCATCTCGGCCTCGGCGAGCCGGATGCGGGCGTTGTCGAGCCCGGCGAGTTCGAGCTGGCCGGTGACCAGCCGGGCCGCCTCGCCGACCGCCCGGACCCGCGCGGTCGACGCGTGCCGCCAGTACACGGTCAGCGTCCCCTCGACGCGTCCCTCGACGGTGAGCGGGGCGACCATCGCGACCTGGACGGGGCACAGCGGGTCGCGGCAGCTCATCAGCTCGGGGGCGATCACGCGCGGCCGGCCGGAGGCCAGCACCGGCAGGGCGTCCCGGACGGCTCCCGCCGCGTGGGCGTCACAGGCGGCGCCGTCCCAGGCCAGCAGCCGGGGCGCCGCCGGAACGCCAGGGTGGTCGTCGTCGGGGTGGTCGTCGTCGAGGTCGTCGAGGTCGTCGTCGGACGGGGGCAGCACGCCCACCAGCGCGACCGCCTCGGCGCCCAGCAGCGATCGGAGCCGCCGGGCGGCCTTGCGCGCCGAGTCCTCGGTCAGCCCGGCGCGCAGCGGCGGCGACGCCCGCGCGATCAGGTGCAGGGTCGCGAACGCCGCCTGCTCGGCCGCGTCCGCGGGCAGGCGACCGGCCACGCGACCGGGCAGACGACCGGGCAAGCGACGCGGAAGCCCGCGTGAACCGCCGCGCGGAAGCCTTCGCGAAAGCCCGCGTGCGACGCCGCGCGCAACGCCGCGCGGGAGACCTCGCGCGAAACCGCGCGGAAAGCCGCGCGCGACGTCGCGCGACCGGTGCAGCGTCCAGGCCGCCGCGGCGGCGCCGACGGCACCGGCGGCCGTGGCGCAGGCGACGACGTCCGCGACGGACGGTAGAACCATGACAACGTACGGTAACGTCTGTCGTCCGCGAGGGGCGGTGTGTTGCCCATTTACGAAGGTCTCGGATGGGCCACGCCACAGGAGTTGCGGGCCTTCTGACAGGTCACAGGGGCGGCGACTCGCCCTCGTCCTCCTGGTAGGAGTACCGCTGTTCCCGCCACGGGTCGGCGACGTTGTGGTAGCCGCGCTCCTCCCAGAAGCCCCGCCGGTCCTTCACCAGGTACTCGACGCCCCGCACCCACTTCACGCTCTTCCACGCGTACAGGTGCGGGACGACGATCCGGATCGGGAAGCCGTGGTCGGGGCTGATGCGCTCGCCGTCGCGGTGGGTGGCGAACATCGTCCCGTCGGCGAGGAAGTCGCTCATCCGGATGTTGGCGCTGTAGCCGTACTCGGCCCAGACCATCACGTGCGTGACGTCCGGCGCGGGCGGCGCCAGTTCCACGATCGCCGAGCCGGAGACGCCCTCCCAGTCGTTGTCCGGGATCGTGAACTTCGTCACGCAGTGGAAGTCGGCGACGGTCGTGATCCTCGGGAGGGCGTCGAACTCGTCCCACGTCCAGCGGTACTGCTCCCCGGACGCGGTCGCGCCGAAGACGCGGAAGTCCCAGTCCTTGGGCCGGAACTTCGGCACGGGGCCGTAGTGCAGGACGGGCCAGCCCCGGGGGACGTACTGGCCGGGCGGAAGATCGCGCGGCTCCGGTGCGGACTGCTCGGGGTGGGACATGACGCGGCCATCCTGCCATCCGGAGTGAGGTGAGCCATATTCGGGGTCCGCGCGCGGTCCGCGCGGGGTCCGGGCGGGGGGCCCGCCGGGTCCGGCACCGCGCCGGAGCGGTTAAGCTGGGGCCGTGCGCAACGTCGTGTATTTCTTTTGGTTCGACCAGCCCGGGCGGCTGGTCTGCCAGACGTTGCGCTGACAGACCTCATGTCGAGAGCCCCGGGCCGCACTGGCCCGGGGCTCTCGTCTTTCCAGGGGTTGTCCGCGGGGTCCATCGGGGATCCCGGGCGAAGGAGAGAGGCAGCACACCAATGGTCGTCGTCATGGCCCCGGAGGCCAACGAAGCGGACATAGACGCCGTCGTCTCACTGGTCGAGACGGCGGGCGGCGAGGCCTTCGTCAGCCGCGGCGTGGAGCGGACCATCGTCGGGCTCGTCGGCGACGTCCAGCAGTTCGGGACGCTGAACCTGCGCGGGATGCGCGGCGTCAGCGACGTGGTCCGGATCTCCGCGCCGCACAAGCTGGTGAGCCGCGAGAACCACGCCGAGCGCTCGGTCGTGCGCGTGGGCGGCGTGCCGATCGGCCCGGGGACCATGACGCTGATCGCCGGGCCGTGCGCGGTGGAGACGGCCGAGCAGACCCTCGGCGCCGCGCAGATGGCGCAGGCCGCCGGGGCGACGCTGCTGCGCGGCGGCGCGTTCAAGCCGCGGACGTCCCCGTACGCGTTCCAGGGCCTCGGCGAGGCCGGCCTGCGCATCCTCGCGGACGTGCGGGAGGAGACGGGCATGCCGATCGTCACCGAGGTGGTGGACGCCGCCGACGTCGACCTCGTCGCGTCCTACGCCGACATGCTGCAGATCGGCACCCGCAACGCGCAGAACTTCGCGCTGCTGCAGGCCGCGGGCGAGTCCGGCAAGCCGGTCATGCTGAAGCGCGGCATGAGCGGGACGATCGAGGAGTGGCTGATGGCCGCCGAGTACGTCGCCCAGCGCGGCAACCTCGACATCGTGCTGTGCGAGCGCGGCATCCGCACGTTCGAGAAGGCGACCCGCAACACCCTGGACATCTCCGCGGTGCCGGTGGCGCAGCGCCTCTCCCACCTGCCGGTGATCGTGGACCCGTCGCACTCGGGCGGCAGCCGCGACCTCGTCCTGCCGCTGACCCGCGCCGCGATCGCGATCGGCGCCGACGGCGTGATCATCGACGTGCACCCGCATCCCGAGACGGCGCTGTGCGACGGCCCGCAGGCCCTGGTGGACGGCGATCTGCGCGAGCTGGCCAAGGTCGTCCGGGACCTGCCGCCCATCGTCGGCCGCGCCCTCACCCAGGCCCAGGACCCCGACGCCGTCCCCGCCTGACCGGCCGAATCGGCGTATTGGCCATATCGGATATATCGTTCCGTCCATGGCTTACTGGACCCCGAACTGCGGACCGCCGCGCTCCTGACGGGGCGCGGCGACCGCACTCGCTGACCGAGTCCTGACACGGCCCGGCGCCGGATGCGCCCGGCCGTGTCCTCCTGCGCCCCGAATCCGGATCACCTTCGTCCGATTCGAGGTCAGGAGCTTCTCCCGTGTCTCAGCACACGTCCGTCCGGCATGCGTCCGGCGAGGACTCGTCCGCCCGCGTCCGGCGCGGCGGCGCCGACATCCTGGTCGCGGCGTCCCTCTGGGGGACGACCGGGACCGTCCGCACCTTCGCGGACGGGTCGTCCGCGCTCTCGGTCGCCGCGATCCGCATCATCG
Source organism: Actinomadura sp. 1N219 (assembly GCF_044326405.1). NCBI lineage: Bacteria > Bacillati > Actinomycetota > Actinomycetes > Streptosporangiales > Thermomonosporaceae > Actinomadura > Actinomadura sp. 1N219. Next base: position 95,086 of record NZ_JBIRAY010000002.1, read on the forward strand.
TCGGCGGCATCATCCTGCTCGGCTTCGCCGCGGCGTCCAGGCGCGGCGCCGGGCTGCGCCACCTGTTCCGTGACCGCCGCAACTGGCCGCTCGTCGGCGCCGGCGCGGTCACGATCGCCGTGTACCAGGCGGCGTTCTTCGTGGCCGCCGGACGCACCGGGGTCGCGGTCGCCACCGTCGTCACGATCGGCAGCGCGCCCGCGTTCGCCGGCGTGATCGGGCTCGCGACCCGGCGGGCGGCGCCGGGACGCCGGTGGGCGCTGGCGACCGCCGGGGCCGTCGCGGGCTGCGCGCTGCTCATCTGCAGCGGGCTCATCGGCGGCGGCCGGGACGCCGGGGTCGAGCCGGGCGGGATCGCGCTGGCCCTGCTGTCCGGGCTGTCGTACGCGGTGTACGCGACGATCGCGTCCGTCCTCATCACGCGCGGCGAGGAGGACCGGGCCGTCGCCGGGTCGCTGTTCGGGACTGCCGCCGTCCCGCTCGTCCCCGTCCTGCTCGCGGAGCCGACCGGATGGATGACCAGCGGGCAGGGCGCGCTGATCGCGCTCTACCTCGGCGTGATCACCACGGGCGGCGGCTACCTGCTGTTCGCGCGGGGGCTGCGCACGACGCCCGCCACGACCGCGACGACGCTGACGCTCGCGGAGCCGGCGGTGGCCGCGGTGCTCGGCATGGTCCTGCTGGACGAGCGACTCGGCCCCGTCGCGCTCGGCGGTCTCGCGCTGCTGGCGGCGAGCCTGGTGGGGCTGGTCATGCCCGTCCGGCGGCGGAACGATGGCGAACATATACAGGCCGGTAACAAATTGGTATGAACCACTGGCCGGGGGCGGTCACGGCGGGAATGATGTCCGGCATGACTACGGGCGATGACGCCGGGGGGCGGCTGTTCCCGGAGGATCTGGACGGCGTCGACCCGGTCGCCGCGGTGATGCTGGCGGATGCCTGCCGCGCCGTGTCCGCCTACCCGGAGCTGGTGCTCCTGGGCGCGCTGTTCACCGCCGCGGAGCATGTTCAGGACGGCTGGCAGATCGTGTGTCCCTGCGACCCGCTGCCCCAGGGCGCGCGCGAGCTCCTCGCCGTCCACCTGGAGGACCGGGCGGCGACGGCGCGGGACGTCGCGCAGGCGCGGCAGCTCGTCGCCGCGGCGCGGACGCTGCAGGACGAGGCCGCCGACGAGGTCACGGCGGGCGGGCGGCGGTTCCGGATCGTGCGGATCGAGCAGCTCGTCCGCACCGGCCCGGACGGCCCCGAACCGCCCCGTCCCACGGACCTGGACGCGCTGCCCGCCCGCGACCGGGTCGCGGCCCGCCCCTACGACCTGCTGCCCGAGGACGGCGCGGCCTCCGGCTACGCGATGTCCGAGCTGCTGTGCCAGGTGCTGGACGCGTCCGCGGCGGGGGGCGGCGAGCCGACCGGCGCGTTCCTCACCCCGGTCGCGCTGGCGCCCGCGTTCACCGTCGCGGAGCGGGGCGAGCGGCGCTGGCGCCCGGTGGGCCGCCTGCACGACGCCCCGCAGCAGGCCCGCGACTCGCTGGTCACCTACTTCCGGCACGTGGTGCCCGCGGTGGAGAGCCCCGCCGCGACGGACGTCGCCCGGTTCGCGGAGGCGGCGGAGCTGATGGAGGACGAGACGCGCCGCAACGGCATCGCCGTCGCCGGCCGCCGGTTCCGCATCGTCCGCATCGAACGCGTCACGCTGATGGGCCCCGACGGCCCCGAACCCCCGCGTCCGACCGACTTCGACGCCCGCTGAGCGCCCGCGCGCCGCGTTAGAAGACGCCGCGTCAGGCGGCGGGGTCGGCGTAGGCGGGGCGGTGCTCCTGGACGGACTCGGCGAGCTGGTCGGCGAGCTCTCCGACGTCGAGGCGCTTCTCGATCTGGCGCAGGTCGTCGATCTTCGCCTTGGTCTCGGCGCGGCGGGGCGCCAGCATCGTGCAGCAGTCCTCGTCGGGCAGCTCGGAGATCGCGAGGGTGCGGATCCGGCGCGCCTGGTCCATGATCTCGACCTTGTCCATGCCGACGAGCGGCCGCAGGATCGGCAGCTCGACGGCGTCGTCCAGCGCGGTGATGTTGGTGAGCGTCTGGCTGGACACCTGGCCGAGCGCGTCGCCGGTGATCAGCGCGGCGCCGCGCAGGCGGCGGGCGAGGACCTCGCCGGTGCGCAGCATCAGCCGGCGCTGCGCGATGACGGCGAGCCGGTCGGCGCCGGACGACTTGATCTGCTGCTGCGCCTTCCCGAACGGGACGACGAACAGCCGGGACCCGCCCTGGAACTTGTCCAGCTCGCGGACCAGCGCGTACGCCTTGTAGATCGACTCGGGCCCGGTGAACGGCATGCCGGAGAAGTGCAGGTAGTCCACGCGCAGGCCGCGGCGCATCATCCGGTACGCGGCGACGGGCGAGTCGATGCCGCCGGACATCAGCACGAGGGCGCGGCCGCTCATCCCGACGGGCAGGCCGCCCTGGCCGGGGAGCCCGCCGGAGTAGACGAACACCTCGTCGCGGTCGACCTCGATCGACAGGGTGTGCTCGGGGGCCTTGAGCCGGACGGGCTGCCCGTACTTGCCGGTCAGGAGCGCGCCGATGTGCCGGTCGAGCTCGGTGGAGGTCATCGGGAACCGCTTGTCGCGGCGGCGGGACCGGACGGCGAACGTCCCGGTCCGGCCGTCCATGAGTTCGAGGGCGGCGCGTTCGACGCTGGCGAGGTCCTTGCCGACGCGCCAGGCGCGGTGCGCCCACACGATGCCCATGACGTCGGTGATCCGCTGGGCGACGCGGTCCATGGTGGCCAGGTCGGCATCGTGCTTGCGGACGATGAACACGCCGTGGCGGCGGATCACGTCCACCCGCGCGATGGGGCGGACGGCGGTGCGCACGTTGTCGGCGAGGCGGCGCTCGAACTGCTCGCGGTTCTTGCCCTTGAGGACGACCTCGCCCAGTTTGAGCAGCACGCACGGCTCGCCGTCGACCGGCGACTGCTCCCGGACGTCCGCCGGAGCGGGGTCGAGCGTGGTCATGCGTGGTCCTCCTGGCGGGAACAGGTCGGGGTGGGACTCCAGTGTGGCCCAGTCAGGCCAACACCGCGACCTCGTAATCGTGTTCCCGCCAGGAGGGCCGGTGTGTTCCCGCCAGGAGGGCCGGTCAGCCGAAGAAGACCTCGGACTCGGAGTAGCGCTCCAGCGGGACGGTCTTCAGCTCCTTGGTCGCCTCGTCCAGGCCCACGCGGACGATGTCGGTGCCCTGGAGCGCGACCATCTTGCCGTAGTCGCCGTCCTTGACGGCGTCGATCGCCTGGAGGCCGAAGCGGGTGGCGAGGACGCGGTCGAACGCGGTCGGGGTGCCGCCGCGCTGGATGTGCCCGAGCACCGTGGCGCGGGCCTCCTTGCCGGTGCGCTTCTCGATCTCGTCGGCGAGGGCCTGGCCGATGCCGCCGAGCCGGACGTGCCCGAACGCGTCCCGCTCCTTGGCCTGGAGCTGCATCTGCCCGTCCGTGGGGTGGGCGCCCTCGGACACCACGATGATCGGCGCGTAGCGGGTCTTGAACCGGCTCTCGACGTACTCGCAGACCTTCTCGATGTCGAAGGGCCGCTCGGGGATCAGGATGACGTTGGCGCCGGCGGCCATGCCGACGTGCAGCGCGATCCAGCCCGCGTGGCGGCCCATGACCTCGCAGATCAGCGCGCGGTGGTGGCTCTCGGCGGTGGTGTGCAGCCGGTCGACGGCCTCCATGCCGATGTTCACCGCGGTGTCGAAGCCGAAGGTGTAGTCGGTCGCGTTGAGGTCGTTGTCGATCGTCTTCGGGACGCCGACGACGTTGACGCCGTTGGCGTACAGCTCGCGCGCGACGCCGAGGGTGTCCTCGCCGCCGATGGCGATCAGCGCGTCCACGCCGAGGCCCGCCAGGTTGTCCTTGATCCGCTCGACGCCGCCCTCGACCTTGACCGGGTTCGTCCTGGACGAGCCGAGGATCGTCCCGCCGCGCGGCAGGATCCCGCGCACGGCCTGGACGTCGAGCGCGATGGTGTCGCCTTCGAGGGGGCCGCGCCAGCCGGCCCGGAAGCCCACGAACTCGTAGCCGAAGACCTGCACGCCCTTGCGGACGACCGCGCGGATCACCGCGTTCAGGCCGGGGCAGTCACCGCCTCCGGTCAGCACTCCGACGCGCATGCCGTCTCCTTCTCCCGCCACCGGGCTCCTCCCTCGATTCACATGGCCAGACTAGTCGTCCGGGCATGGCGGCACGGGCCATTCGCCGGGGGTCCCGGCGAGCCGCCATTGGTCTAGACCATAGCCCCTGGCGAGGGGTCGGTGCGCCGTTATCGGCCCCGCCGGCGGGATCGGCGCGACGGATTCCGCCCGATGACGCGGACACGCCCGCGGACCTGCACCGCCGCTCCGCCCGGCACCCTCCGCACGGCCGCCGCGCGGGGCCGTGGCGGCGACGCGCCGTCGTAGTTCCAGCGGGCTTCGGCGAGCGCCGCTTCCCGCGCCGCTTCGGCGTCGAGATCGTCGTGGTGCGCCCGCGCGAAATCCCAGCCGTCCCTGAACGATCCCTGCGTCGGACGTTCGGCCGCCCAGGCGACGAACGCCTTCGTCCAGGACGTGCCGTAGGAGGCGGCCAGTGCGGGCCAGGCGCGGGCCACCTCGCCGGCCCGCTTGAGCAGGATGCCGTGGGCCGCCGCACGCACTGCCTCCGCGTCGAAACCCTCGGGCATCGGCCCGCCCGCCGTCATCGCGCGGACGAGCGCCTCCTGCGCCGCCGCCAGCCCGGCGTCATACGTCCCGCTCATGTGACCGCGGGGAGGCCAGATGCCTCGGCTATGGCGTCGAGTTCGGCGCGGAGTTCGGCGGCAGGCGGGTAGCGGCCGTCGCGTTCCAGCAGGAACCCGGGTGGACGGCAGCGGGCGCACAGCGCCCTGATCAGGTCCAGGACCTCGGACGGGACGGCCGCGGCGTGCGTGTCGTGGTACCGCCCGCCCTCCTCGGAGCCTCCCGCGACGTGGCAGTACGCGATGCGTTCGAGCGGCAGGCGGTCGAGGAGGGCGGCGGGGTCCTCGCCGCGGTTGCGGGCGTTGGCGTACACGTTGGCGACGTCCAGCAGGAGGAGGGCGCCGGTGCGCTCCAGCAGCTCGGTCAGGAAGTCGGCCTCGGTGTACTCGGCGTCCGGCCAGTCGAAGAGCGTGGCGATGGGCTCGACGGCCAGCGGCACCGGCAGCTCGGCGGCGGTGCGGCGGATGTTGGCGGTGAGGGCGTCGAGCGCGGCCCGGGTCCGCGGGACCGGCAGGAGGTGCCCGGCCTCGATCCCGCCCGCCCGGACGAACGCGACGTGCTCGCTCACCAGCGGCGCCTTGAGTGCCTCGGCGCAGGCGGCGAGGTGCGCGACCCGTTCGGCGGCCACCGGCTCGGCCCCGCCGAGCGAGAGCTTCACGCCGTGCGGGACGATCGCCGCGCCGCGGTCGCGAAGTTCCAGCAGGTCGGGCGCGGGATGGTCCGTGTGCACGGACTCGGCGATCACCTCGGCGAAGCGCAGCCCGGGCAGCGCGCCGACGAACCCGGCGATCTCCGGACGCCAGCCGATGCCGACCCCGAGGTCCGGGACGGTCACGTCAGCCGCCTCCGCCACCGCAGCCTCCCCCTCCGCCGCCACCGCCGCCACCGCCGCAGCCGCCCCCACCGCCGCCGCAGCCGCCGCCGCTGCCTCCGCAGGAACCGCCGCCTCCGCAGGAACCGGACGAGCACACCGAGGCGGTGCTCGAACAGGAGGAGCCCGAGTACCCGCTGGACGTGGCCGCCGTCATCTCCATGTAGCGGCCGAGCCCGACCGTCTGGACGAACATGGGGTCGAAGGCCATCAGCGCCGCCGTCCCGAACAGCGCCACGCCCAGCAGCACCGACGGCGCGGGCAGCCCGACGTAGGAGGCCGTGTACTGCGGGTCGAGATGCGCGTTGGACGTCCTGAGCTGCTCGACCGCGCGCTCGCCCTCCTTCGTCCGCTCCGCGCCCGTGTTGAGCACGCTCCCGCCGACGACGGCGACCCCGCCGATCGCGACGAGCGGCAGCAGGACGCCGGGGAAGCCGTCGAAGACGTCGAGGATGAAGAACAGCATGCCGAGCGCCATCCACGCCCAGAGCACCAGCCAGCAGATCCGCAGGGTGCGCCGCCCGTCCGGGCCGATCACCATGCCCTGCGCGACCAGCCCGTCGTTGAGCTGCTCGAGCGCGGCCCGGACGCCCGGCTCCGCGGTCAGCTCGGCGAGCGTCCCGGCGCGGCCGCCGGCGATCGCCCCGAAGACCGCCGTGTCCAGCGGCTTCCCGGCCGCGCGGGGCCCGGCGGCGGACGGCGTCAGCGGGATCATCCGGCCGTCGGCGCGGGTGTCGACCGCGCCGTCGAGCCGCAGCGCGGTGATCGAGGCGGCGATCGCGTGGCGTCCGCCGCCGTGCAGGTAGGCGACCTCGTACGGGTGCAGCTCGCGCAATGGGGGGCCGCCCCGCGTCGCGTTCGCCCGCACCCTCCGGGCTATCGCGATGAGGATGATCCCGCCGATGACGTAGGCCGCGAACACCGCCAGTTCGGTTCCGGAAATGTCGTCGATCACGCTGGGCTCCCGTCCAGGCACCTTTAGGTGCTCAGACGCCGGGGGCCGGGCGGCGGTTCAGCCGGTTTCGTCCCCGTCTTCCCCGTCGAGGCCCTTCTCGATGGCGTACCGGACGAGTTCGACGCGGTTGTGGAGCTGGAGTTTGCGGAGGGTGTTCTGCACGTGGTTCTGCACCGTCCGGTGGGACAGGACGAGCCGCTCCGCGATCTGCTTGTACGTCAGGCCCTTCGCGACGAGCCGCAGGACCTCGGTCTCGCGCTCGGTCAGGCGCGGCGCGCCGTCGTCCTCGGGGGCGGGGGCGGCGGCGAGCCTGCGGTACTCGCCGAGGACGAGGCCCGCGAGCCCCGGGGTGAAGACGGCGTCGCCCTCGCCGGTGCGGCGGACGGCGTCCAGGAACTCCTCCCGCGCGGCGGACTTCAGCAGGTAGCCGGTGGCGCCCGCCTTGACGGCGTCCAGGACGTCCTGCTGCTCGCCGCTCGCCGACAGCACCAGCACGCGGACGGGCGGCTCGGCCGCCGCCAGCTGCCGCGTCACCTCGACGCCGCCGATGTCGGGGAGCTGCAGGTCGACGACGGCGACCTGCGGCCGGGCCGCCGGGGCGACGCGGACGGCGGCGCGTCCCTCGCCGACGGCCGCGACCACCTCGTGGCCCGCCTCGGCGAGGTCGCGGGCGACCGCCTCGCGCCACATCGGATGGTCGTCCACGACCATGACCCTGAGAGGAACGTCGCTCACGGGTCACACCATATGGCGACGACTCCCCATAAATGCAGGCGGCGGCGAGTCAGGAGCGGGGCACGGTCATCTCGATCTCCGTGCCCGCGCCCTCGGCGGAGGAGATCTCGACCGTGCCGCCCAGGTCCCGGACGCGGCCGCGGATCGACTGCGCGACGCCGAGCCGCCCGTCCGCCGCGGCCTCGTCCAGCCGTCCGGCGGGCACGCCGGGGCCGTCGTCGCGGACGCTGACGGTGACCGCGGCCCCGCCGTCCTCCAGCAGGATCCACGCGCGGGCGCCGTCGCCGCAGTGCCGCCGGACGTTGTCGAGCGCCGCCGCGACCGCCGCCTCGACCTCGCGGGCGGCGTGCGCGGGCAGCCGCACCTCGGTCGCGGGTGTGGACACCGTGACGGACGAGGACGCGTGGCAGGTCAGCAGCGGACGGACATCGACGTCGTCGCCCGCGTCCGGTGCGGCGGGGGCGGCTCCGACGAGCGTCCTGAGCGCCGCCTCCTGCTCCCCCGCCAGCCGTCCCAGCTCCGCCGCCTCGCCGCCGAGTTCGCCGCCGCGCCGCCGCACCATCGCCAGCACCTGCAGCACCGAGTCGTGGATGCGGCGGGCCAGCCGCTCCCGCTCCCGGGTGGCCGACTCCAGCTCGACGGCCCGCGCCAGCCGCGCCTCCGCGTCCAGCGCCAGCCGGACGACGTGCCCGACGACGAGGCCCGCGAGGAGCAGCAGGACGATGCCGTTGAACGTCGTCCGGCTGATCCCGCCCGACGTCCCGGCGATCGCGTGGACCAGCAGATTCGCCACGGACAGGACGAGCGCCGCCGCGACCCCGAGCCACCGCCGTCCGACCGGCGGGCTTCGCTCGGCGCCCCGTCCGCCCGCCACCGCCCACGACAGCACCGCCGCCGCCACCCACGACACGGGCAGGGTCGGACGGCCGTCGGCGATGTTCGAGGGCGTCTCCACCCACGCCGTGGCGACCAGGCACCCGGACGCGACGGCGAGATCGGCGGCCAGGAGCGGCCATCCGCGCCGCCGCGGGTCCCGGAAGGCGGGCACCGTGTACGCCGTCCAGACGGCCATCACGGCGAGCACCGCCCAGCCGCCGGCCGGACGGGCGTAGCCGTCGGCGTTCATCGCGATCACGGCCGCGGCGTACACCAGCGCCAGGACGCGGTAGACCGCCACGGCCCGCCAGAGCGCGGCCTCCAGCCCCATCCCCCGATCGGCCTCGCTCATCGATCGGCCTCGCTCATCGCCGCTCCCTTGGGGGGACGACCCCCACACCCCCCCGGTTCGCTTCGCTCAGCCAGAGTCGCTCAGCCCTCCGTCGTCCTCCACAGGACGCACCGGCTTGCCCGCCAGCTCCGCCTTCACCTCGGCGGCGTACCGGTCGACGTACTCCTGGCCCGACAGGTCCCTGATCGTCCGCATGATCTCGTCGGTGATCTGCCGCAGGACGTCCTTGTCGTCCTCGCGGCCGTAGTACTGGGAGAAGTCCATGGGCTCGCCGAACCGGACGCCGGGCCGCACCCCGAGCCGCGGGTACGGCTTGCCCGGCGGCATCAGCTCGAACGTGTTGACCATCGCCATCGGGATCACCGGGACCCGCGACTTCAGCGCCAGCCGCGCGACCCCCGTCTTGCCCCGGTACAGCCGGTTGTCTGGCGCGCGGGTACCCTCCGGGTAGATGCCGAGCAGCTTGCCCTCCGCGAGGATCCGCAGCCCCGTCTGCAGCGCCGCCTCGGCGGACGAGCCGCCCGTCCGGTCCACCGGCACGACGCCGACCCCGGTGAAGAACCCCTTGCTGATCAGCCCCTTGATCCCCCTGCCGGTGAAGTACTCGCCCTTGCCGATGAAGAAGATCGGCCGGAACAGGGGCAGCGGGCCGAAGAAGTGGTCGGCGAACGACAGGTGGTTGCTCACCAGCAGCGCCGGGCCCCGCTTCGGGACGTTGCGCGCCCCGCGGTTCCGCGGCCACCACCCGAGGTACAGGATCGGCGTGAGAACGATCCTGAGCAGGATCCAGAACCAGAGCATGCGGGGACCTTCCTCGGACCGCGCGCCTCAGGGATCGGCGCGGACGGGCCCTGACCGACGGGGATGATGGGACATCTTCCCACTCCGCGTCTCAGCGTTCTACCAGCCGTTACATGGCCGGACACGGAGCAGCGAACCGGACCGCCCGTGCCCCGTCACGGCCGGGCCGCCACGCGCTCGCCGCCGGGCCTCCCGCGTGATCGCCGCCGGGCCGCGGCGCGATGCCCGCCGGGCGGCTCGCGGGGGGCGGGAATGAACGTAGGCTCTGAGGCGTCAATCTCAATCGGGTGCGCCCGGGGGCTTGTCCCGGGCGACGCAGCGAATACCGTGGGACACACGTTTCAGGGTGTCCGGGAGTGCCGCCGCGAGCCGGCGGCGCGTCCGGACCCATGTCGATAGGGGCGGAGGCCGTCATGCCGGTGCCGTCGGTCACGCCGGAGTCGTCGAAGGAGCCGGCCCCGTGAATCGCCGTGGCAATGGACTGTCAGCGGACACCTACGCCCCACTGGTCGACCTCGCCCCGCATCTCGCCGACGCGATGCTGACGGCGCTGGGCGAGGCCGGGGTGGCGGCCTACGCGGCATCGCCGTCCGACCTGGCCGAGCTGGCCGACCTGGCCGACCGCGCAGACCTCACCGACCGCGCCGAACCGGCCGACCGCGCCGAACCCGCCGGGGAGCCCGTCGCCGGCGACGTCCTCGACCGGCTGTACGTCGACGTCGACATGAAGCCCGCCGCGGAGGGCATCCTGCGCGCCCACCTCGCCCGGCTGCGCGACGCGTCCTCGCGCGGCTCGGACGGCGACCGCTCCGACGGCGGCGACCGTCCCGAGACCGACATCGCCGGCCTTCCCGGGACGACCGACCCGACCGGCGGCGCGGAGGGCGGCGCGGCCGGCAAGGACGCGGACGCGCCCGGAGAGCGCGACGAGGACGCCATCTGGGCCGAGATCGTCGCCGGCTTCGACTCCGCGCCCGACGGCGAGGACGTCCCCTGGCCCGACGAGGAGAACGTCCGCGAGCCCGCCGACCCGCCGCAGGAGGGCGACGACCGCACCGGCCGCCTCCCCCGCGCCCGCGTGATCAAGGCCGCCGAGACGCCCGAGTTCCCCCCGGACGCCGACGACGAGGGCCACTACGTCCCGCCCCCTCCCCCGCCCCTGCCCAGCGCCGACCCCCTCACCAAGGGCGCCTGGATCGCCCTGATCGGCGGCCCGCTCTACCTGCTGATCACCGTCGTCCTCGACTGGGACGTCCCCGGCTGGGCCGCGTTCCTCGCCGTCGCCGCCTTCATCGGCGGCTTCGTCACCCTCGTCCTCCGCATGGGCGACGAGCCCAGAGACCCCGACGACGGCGCTGTCGTCTAACGGGGGAGCGACCCCCCGAACCCCCCGGCTGCGCGGCACGGGTCTCCTCGCTTCGGTCGCCGGCGCTCCCTGCGCTGCGGGGACGCGGCGCGCCGGGCATGCCCGCTTCGCTCGCTGGCGCTCGCTCCGCGTGCCTGCCCGTAACCGGTGGCTGGGGTTCAGGCGCTGGGGAGTTCTAGGTCCGCCAAGAGGGGGCGGTGGTCGGTGGCCCTTGGGTAGTCGGCGATCAGTGTTTCGTCGGTGGGGACGCCGCAGGCGGTGATCTTGATTTCCTGGTCGGCGAAGACGGCGTCTATTCGGCGGCGGGGGGCGCGGGAGGAGAACGTCAGCTCGTCGCCGGACGGAGCCGTGGCGTAGGCGTCCTGGAAGTGGTCGGTGAGGAGGGTCCAGGACGGGGCGCCGGGGTCCTCGTTGACGTCTCCGGCGAGGACGATCGGGGCGCGGTGGCGGTCGCGGGCTCGGGCGAGGTGGGCGAGGATCTCGTGGACGTGCCGGAGGCGCGGCTCGTCCCGCAGGTCGAGATGGGTGGACGCGGCCAGGAAGCGCGCGCCGCCGATCTCCAGGACGGCGATCGCCAGGGCGCGGCGGTGCAGACCGGGGTCGGGCGTGAGCAGGTGGAACTCGCGGGCCACGCGGCGGACGTGCGGCGCGGCGAGGACGGCGAGCCCGCAGGCCCGCCGTCCCGCCGCGATGTCCAGGCCGCAGGCGCGGGCGAGGCGGCGGCGCTGGATCCGCCACGTCCCGAAGCGCGGGACCTCCTGCAGGCAGACGACGTCAGGGGCGAGGGCGCGGACGACCCGGGCCACGGCGGCCGGATCGTCGCGCAGCGACCGGACGTTGTAGCTCAGCAGGCGGACGGACGGCACGTCTCTAGACGACGACGTCCTGCAGCGGGCGGACGCGCGCCAGGTCGGCGGCGCCGACGATGCCCGCCGCGGAGCCGAGCTCGGCGATGCGGATGTCGGGCAGCGGGCGGTGGCCGCGGCCCGTCAGCGCGTCCTCGAACGCGGCGCGGATCGGGTCGAGCAGCAGGTCGCCGGCGTCGGACAGGCCGCCGCCGATGATGAACGCGCCCGGGTCGAGGATGGCGCTGAGGTCGGCGAGGCCCTGGCCCGCCCAGTGCGCGATGGTGCGGAAGCACTCCAGCGCCGCCTTGTCGCCCTCGCGGGCCGCCTGCGACACCTCGGGGCCGCTGATGCCCTCCGGGCGTCCTTCGCCTAGTTCGAGGAGCCGTCCCGCCATCGCGGGCGCCACCCGGGCCAGGTCGCGGGCCTCGTGGACGAGGGCGTTGCCGCTAGCGTACTGCTCCCAGCAGCCGCGGTTGCCGCAGCCGCAGCGGCGGCCGTCCGGGACGACCCGGAAGTGGCCCATCTCCGCGCCGATGCCGAACCGGCCCCGGTACAGCTCGCCGTTGATGATGATGCCGCCGCCGATGCCGGTGCCGAGGGCGACCAGGACGAGGAAGTTCTCGCCGCGCCCGGCGCCGAACCTGGCCTCGCCCCACGCGGTGGCGTTGCCGTCGTTCTCCACGACGACGGGCAGCCCGACCAGGCTCTCGACCTTCTCCTTGATCGGCTCTTCCCGCCAGGCCAGGTTCGGCGCGAACAGCACGTTGGAGCGGTCCTCGTCGACGAACCCGGCGGTCCCGAGACCGACCGCCGACACCTCTTCGAACTTGCCCTTCAGCAGGTCGACGACCTCGGCGATGGTCTCGGCGGTCTCCTTGGGGTTGGTCGACGGGGTGGGCCGGCGAACCTTCTCCAGGATGGTTCCCCGGGCGTCGACGACCCCGGCGGCGACCTTCGTGCCGCCCACGTCCACGCCGATGGTCAGGGCCATGTACGCTTCCTCCTCCTCGCGCGGCACGGCTGGAGCCGGCACCGCACTACCCGATGTCGATGGGGTCGCCGCCGGTGGCGGCGGACCACGGCCCGCCCGTCCCGGGTCGGTCCGACCGCTCGGACCTACCCGCCCGCGGGCGTCCCGACGCCTCCGGCGGAGAGTACCGGCGCGTACGGCCGGAGGCGGTCTGGCCGGAGCCGCCCGGCTGGTGGCTCATGGGTCCATCTTCCATCCGTCGTCGGCGTGAACGGTATCGCCTTCGCGGTGGTCAGCTCTCCACATGGCGTTTGAGGCCCTTGAGCGCGGAGTCGATGATCCGTTTCTCGCCCTTGCGCTTCACCATGCCGATGAGCGGGATCCGGACGTCCACGGCGAGCTCGTAGGTCACCTCGGTGGAGCCGTCCCCCTCGACCAGGGTGTAGGAGCCGTGCAGCTTGGTGACCACCGAGCCGGGCTCGTCCAGCTTCCACGTCACGTGGTCGTCGCCCTCCCACGTGTAGGCGAGGCCGATGGTGTCGATGAACACGCCGCCGTCGAACGACAACTTGGCGCGGGACGCGCGGCCGTCCTCGCCGGTCTCCTCGACGGTGATGCCGCGGATGCCGCTCGCCCACTTCGGGTACGCCTCCAGATCGGCGATCACCGCCATGATCTCGGCCTTCCCTGCCTTGACCGTGATGGAGGAGCTGGTGCGGTCCGCCATCTGCGTCTCCCTTGGCTCTGGTCGGGCCCGCGCGGGCCCCTTGTCGTAGAGAAAGTATCTTTCACACCGTCAGGACGTAGGGCACGCCACGGGCCCGGAAGTGGCCCACGTTCACGCATTCGGTGCGGCCGATGCGCATCCGGCTCGCCAGGGGCTGGTGGACGTGCCCGAAAAGAACGTACTGCGGCTGCGTGCGGTGGATCGCGTCGAGGATCGCCTCGCTCCCCCGCTCGAACCGGCGCGCGACCGTGTCGTACAGCAGCTCCGGGACGGCGGGCGGGATGTGGCAGCACAGCACGTCCACGTCGCCGACGGCCTCGACCTTCGCGGCGTAGGCGTCGTCGTCCAGCTCGTAGGGGGTGCGGTACTCGGTGCGCAGGCCGCCGCCGACGAACCCGAACCGCAGGCCGCCGATCTCGGTGGTCTCGCCGTCGAGGACGTGGTGGCCGTCGCGCAGGTGCCGGCCCCACATGCGCGGGACGTCGACGTTCCCGTACGTCAGGTACGCGGGCGACGGCATGGCCGCGAACAGCTCGGCGTACTGCCGGTCGACGGCGCGCTCGATGTGCGGCCACGCGTCGCCGTCCAGGGACGCCCACAGGGCGCGGGAGAACTCGCGGGCCTCGTCGAAGCGCTTCTCCGTGCGCAGCTCGATGAAGCGGTCGGCGTTGTCCTGCCCGAACAGGTCGGCGAAGATCCCCTGCCCGTGGTCGTGGTAGTCGACGAACAGGATCAGGTCGCCGAGGCAGATGAGCGCGTCGGCGCCGTCCGCCGCGGCCGGCAGCGCGTCCGCCCGGCCGTGGACGTCGCTCACCACATGGATCCTCATGAACCGACTGTAATGGGGCGCTCGGCCCGTGGGCAGGTCAGCCCGCGGCGGCGGACACCAGCGAGCGCCATTCGCGCACGAGCGCCGGGTCGACCGGCGCGTCCCAGGCCCCGTCCGGGCGGACCGCCGTGCCCACGTGGAACGCGGTGACGCCCGCGGCCGCGAGGACCGCGACGTGCTTGCGGCGCAGCCCGCCCCCGGCCATGATCATCTTAGCGGCCTCGGGGCTCTCGGCAGCGCGCCGGACGAGCACGTCCACCCCGGCGTCCACGCCCCGCGCCGATCCGGCCGTGAGGACGGTGTCGAGCCCGCCGCCGAACCCGCGGACGACGTCCCACGCCTGGACATGGTCGGCGGCGTGGTCGAGCGCGCGGTGGAACGTCCAGGGCAGCGGGGCGACGTCGGCGGCGAGCTTGCCCACGGCGCCGGTGTCGACATGGCCGGACGAGTCGAGGAAGCCGAACACGAACCCGTCCGCGCCCGCCTCGGCGAGGCCCGCGGCGGCCTGGCGCAGCCGGTCCAGCTCGCGGCCGGACGTGCGGAACCCCGCGTTCGCCCGCAGCATCACCCGGATCGGCAGGGACGTGGCCGCCCGCACGGCGGCGACGAGCTCGGGATCGGGGGTGAGACCGTCGGCGGCCATGTCGGCGACGACTTCGAGCCGGTCGGCGCCGCCGTCCTGCGCCGCCAGCGCGTCGTCGGCCGTCAGCGCGATGATTTCGAGCAGCGACATGGCGTTCCCCCGGACCAGCTCGTGTACGACGGCCTAAGAGTAAGCGACCGCAAGCCGTCCCCCAGCGCCAACGTGCGACCTTTGCCTTGCCGTTACCCCACCACCCGCCCTCTCAACCTCAGCCCTGGCGGGTTGAGCCCGACCCCGGCACCTCGAACCCCAGCCCCGGCAGCTCGAACCCCAGCCGGCCGGTCACGGGCAGGCACGCGGAGCGAGCTCTGCGAGCGCAGCGGGCATGCCCGGCGCGCCGCGTCCCCGCAGCGCAGGGAGCGCCAGCGACCGGAGCGAGGAGACCCGTGCCGCGCAGCCGGGGGTCTGGGGGTCGCCCCCCAGATAAACAAGGCAATTCTCCTACTCGTGGGTATCATGCGGTTTCGGAGAAGCCTCCGCGGACTTCCCCGTCCACCTGTCGAAGAACGATCACAGGAGCAGGCCGTGCGCGAGTTCAGCGTCCCCGCGATGGTGGAGGTCCCCGACTCCGCCGTACTGACCGACGCGCCCTTCACCCGGGCCGCCGAAGAACCGGGGACGATCGTGGCGCGCCGCAAGAGCGGCCCCGCCGAGGCGCCGGTGTGGAGCGCCGTCACCGCCGCCGAGTTCGCAGCCGAGGCCGCCGGGATCGCGAAGGGCCTCATCGCGGCCGGGATCGAGCCGGGCGACCGGGTCGGGCTGCTGTCGCGCACCCGGTACGAGTGGACCGTCCTCGACTACGCGATCTGGACGGCCGGCGCGGTCTCGGTGCCGATCTACGAGACGTCCTCCGCCGAGCAGATCGAGTGGATCGCCGGCGACTCCGGCGCGAAGGCGGTGTTCGCCGAGACCGGCGAGCACGTGGCGGCCGTCGAGGGGATCCGCGAGCGGCTGCCGGAGCTCGCGCACGTGTGGGGCATCGACGCGGGCGGCGTCGACGAGGTGGTGGGGCTCGGCGCCGAGGTCGGGGACGACGTGGTCGAGGAGCGCCGCCGCTCCCGGAACGCCGCGGACGTCGCCACGCTCGTCTACACCTCGGGCACGACCGGGCGTCCCAAGGGCTGCGAGATCACGCACGGGAACCTGGTGTCGACCGCCCGCAACGCCGTGCAGGGCGCGATCTCCGAGGTCGCCGTGGACGGCAGCTCCACGCTGCTGTTCCTGCCGCTGGCGCACGTGTTCGCCCGGCTGATCCAGGTCGCCGTCATCGAGGCGGGCATCATCCTCGGGCACAGCGACGTCCCGAACCTGCTGCCCGACCTCGCCACGTTCCGGCCGACGTTCCTGCTCGCCGTCCCGCGCGTCTTCGAGAAGGTCTACAACGGCGCCGAGCAGAAGGCCGCCGCGGACGGAAAGGGCAAGATCTTCAAGGCGGCGGCGGAGACCGCGATCGCCTACAGCCGCGCGCTGGACGGCGGCGGCGCCGGGATCGGGCTGAAGGCGAAGCACAAGGTCTTCGACGCGCTCGTGTACAAGAAGCTGCGCGCGGCGGTCGGCGGCGAGGTGAAGTACGCGGTGTCGGGCGGGGCCGCGCTCGGCGAGCGGCTCGGCCACTTCTTCCGCGGCGTCGGGATCACGATCCTGGAGGGCTACGGGCTCACAGAGACGACCGCGCCGGCGAGCGTCAACCGCCCGACGGCCATCAGGATCGGGACCGTGGGGCAGCCGATCCCGGGCGTGGACGTCCGCATCGCCGAGGACGGGGAGGTCCTCGTCCGCGGCGTCAACATCATGCGCGGCTACTGGAACAACGAGGCGGCCACCAAGGAGGTCCTGGAGGACGGCTGGTTCCGCACCGGCGACCTCGGCTCCCTCGACGCCGACGGCTTCCTGAAGATCACCGGCCGGAAGAAGGAGATCCTCGTCACCGCGGCGGGCAAGAACGTCGCGCCCGCCCCGCTGGAGGACAGGATCCGCGCGCATCCGCTGGTCAGCCAGTGCCTGGTGGTCGGCGACGGCCGCAAGTTCGTCGCCGCGCTCGTCACGCTGGACGAGGAGGCGCTCGGGCCGTGGAAGGAGCGGCACGGCAAGCCCGCCGACATGACGGTGGACGAGCTGCGCGGCGACCCCGACCTCGTCGCCGAGATCGACGCGGCCGTCGCCGCGGCCAACACCTCGGTCAGCCACGCCGAGGCGATCAAGAAGCAGGTGATCCTCGGCGTCGACTTCACCGAGGAGGCCGGGCACCTGACGCCCAGCCTCAAGGTCAAGCGCAACGTCGTGATGAAGGACTTCGCGGACGAGATCGAGTCCCTCTACACCGCCTAGACGCCCCCTGCACCGCCTAGCCGCCGCCGAGGGCGGGGCGGAGCGACGCGACGGCGTCCTCGATCCGGGTGGGGCCGTTGAGCAGGTCGAGCGTGCGGCGCCGGACGTCGGACGCGTCGAGCAGCGCCACGATGACGGCGGCGACGTCGTCGCGGGTCACCACATCGTGCCCGATCGGCGGTTCGGCGAGGGTGACGAGGCCGGTGGGCGGGTCGTCGGTGAGGCGGCCTGGACGCAGGATCAGCCAGTCGAGGGCGTCGCGGCGGCGGAGGTCGTCCTCGGCCTCGCCCTTGGCGCGGATGTAGGCGTCCCAGACGTCGCCGCGCCCCGGCGGGGACGGTTCGCCCGCGCCCATCGCGGAGATCTGGAGGAAGCCTCGGACGCCCGCGCTCTCGGCCGCGTCCGCCATCAGGACCGAGGCGGCGCGGTCGACGGTGTCCTTGCGCGCGGTGCCGCTGCCGGGGCCCGCGCCGGCCGCGAACACGACCGCGTCCGCGCCGGTGACGTGCCCGGCGACCTCCGCGGGGTCCGCGGACTCCAGGTCGCACACGACCGGCCCGGCGCCCGTGGCCCGCACGTCGCCCGCGTGGTCGGGGTTGCGGATGAGGCCGAGCACGGTGTCCCCCCGCGCGGTCAGCAGCCGCGAGAGCCGCAGCGCGATCTTCCCGTGCCCGCCCGCGATCACGATGTTCATAGCGAGATCGTACGGTCGAGCGCCCGGATGGGCGCGGAGGCGGCCGGTGAGGCGCGCCGCCTGTGGTGGCGGGCGGGCGCGTCGTCCTCACCGGCCGCGCGTCCGGGGTCACCCCAGGGCGGTCCGGTTCTCCCGGACGCGGGCTCCGGTCAGCGGCGCCGGCCGGAGTTGATGGCGGTGACCGCCTGCCGCATCAGCCGGTCTCCCATCACGTTGATGAAGTCGCCGTGGTCGGTCACCGGGTCGTGCCCCTGCTCGGGGAACGAGTCGAGCGCGAACGCCAGCGCCCTGGCGGGCACCCGGTAGGACAGCGTCATCCGCAGCTGCGGGATGGCCCTCGTGCCCTGCGGGCACTGGCCCGTCCGCTTGTCGGCGAAGGAGACGTGGGACCGGTGGTTGGCGCTGTCGGTGTTCTGCCCGTCCCAGCAGCCCGCGAAGTTCAGGATGCGCAGCACCTGGCTGCCCCGCGGGCAGAGCGGGTACTTGTTCGTGAAGCCGCGCTCCTGGAACCCGCTGCACGACCAGAGCGCGTTCGCGTTGGCCAGGCCGTTCGTCGAGGACTTGGCGTCGCCGGTGGCCATCCGCAGGAACGCGGGCATCGCCGTCACCCGGCTGCGCGCGTTGCCGAGGAACTGCAGGCGCACCGAGGAGGGCTCGACGATGCTGCCGACGTTGCCGTCCAGGCGGCTCTGCTCGGCGCGCTCCGAGCCGTCCTCGCCGTTGCGCAGCCGCAGCACCGGCCAGAAGTAGGTGGACTTGTCGCCGTTGGTGCAGGTCGTCCCGGCCGCGGCGAGGGTCTCGTCGGTCGAGAACGCGTCGGTGTCGAGGTTGCCGACGTAGTCGTGGATGTGGTGCGCGCCGTTCTGGACGCCGGGCGCCGCGACGACGTTGTCGGGGTTGCTGTGCGCCTGGCCCTCGTTCGTGCCGCAGTTGACGGAGAACACGCCGCGCGAGCCGCCGCGGGACGTGCGCGGCACCTGGACGCGCGGGGCCCGGCGGATGTCGACGAACTGGTCCCGGCGCGGCCCCGGCTTCACCGCGCTCGGCGGCGGGGGCGCGGGCGCGGACGGCTCGGCGGACGGGTCCGCCGGCGGCTCCCCTGGCGGTTCCGCCGACGGGTCGGCGGACGGATCTGCGGGCGGCTCGGCCGACGGCTCCGCGGACGGGTCGGCGGGGGGCTCCGCGGGCGGCTCCGCCGACGGGTCGGCGGGCGGCTCGGCGGTCGGGTCGCCGGGGGCCTGGAGGCTCAGGCCCGGCTGCGCGGACGCGGTCCCGGCGACCGCCTGGCTCACCGACGTGGCAAGGGCGAGCGCCGGGATCATCACGGCGAATGCTTTCTTCTTGCGTCCCATGGAAAGGTGCTCCCTTTTGCGGGTGGGATGTACGTCAATGCAGGGCGCGCCTGGGGACCAGGCCCGTGCTCTCCAGCAGCGACATATGCGTGTTGACGAATTTCATCGACCGTTCGGCGAACGCGCGGATCTCGGTGTTCTCGCTCTGCGCGCGCACCTTGGCGATGACGGTGAAGACACTTCCGTGCGCGGCGCGCAGCCGCAGCACGAACGTCTTGTCATAGTCGATCCCGTACTTGCCCGACATCTCTCTCAGCCAGCTTTTCTGGCTCCCGTTGGGCTCGTTGGGAAGGAGCACGCCGAGCCGCTGCGCCGTGGCGCGGGCGTCGGCGTCCAGCTGCATGTGCTGCTGCATGATGATCTCGCCGACCTCCCGCACCCGAGGCCGGGACGCGCGCTGCTGTGCCTGCTGGCCTGCGGGAATCTCCCACAGGCCGGCCTGCCTGACCGCGACGAGCAGCTTCCTGTCGTCGGTGCTCAGCCGTCCCCAGCGGGTGTTGACCGTGCCGCCGAGATTCGCCGCGCCGCTGGCGGGGACGCCGACCGGGTTCATGACGACCGCGAAGGCGCCCGCCACGGCGGCCAGGGCCGCCAGGACCAGCAGCACGCGGCCCCGGCGGAAGCGCGGCCGCCGTCGCGTCTCGGCGATTCCGTAGGATTTCCTCAAGGAACTTCTTCCTCCTTTCGAGGATCTCTCGACGGACCCGGGGCGGGTTCGGTGTGAGATACGCACCAGACCGGGTCCGGGGTTCAACGTTGTCCATGTTTTTTTGGTTTTCTCAATGTCCGGAATGATCTCCGGCGGACGGCACTCAGCCTCGTCTGGACGGGATGTCGGGGACGCCCGCGACGACCCGCAGCGCTAACGCCGGGCACATCGCGACCGCCTTCTGTGCGTCCTTCTCCATCCACGGCGGGATCTCGGTGCCGAGCACGACCGGGAAGCCGTACCGGTCGAGCTGGATCAGTTCGGGGACGAGGTACGCGCACAGCCCGTGCCCGTCGCAGCGGCTCCAGTCGATCGCGACCCGTCCCTCCGTGCCGTCCGGTACCGGCAGCGGCAGCACCCCGTAGGTCGAGAGGCCGCAGCCGCCGCCCCACCGGTGCGCGTCGATGTCGGGGCCGAACGCCTCCATCGCCGACAGGACGAAGCGGGCCGTCCCGTCCGGGTGGGTGCAGGCGCCGCGGCCCCGGCCGACGCCGGCGGCGCGGCGGACGTCCTCCACCGTCCCGCCCCCCTCGGTGAGGGAGTTCAGCGACCGGACGACGTCCGGCAGCCCCAGCCGGCACGGCCCGCACTGCCCGGCCGACTGCGCCGCCAGGTAGGACGCGATCCGCATGACCTCGCCGAGCGGGCAGGTGCCCTGCGTGAGCGGCAGGATGATCCCGGCGCCGACCGTCCCGCCGACCCGGCGCATCCCGGCGCGCGACAGCACGGCCCGGGACACGCCTGCCGGGTCGAGCCACATCCCGTGGTAGCCGCCGACGAGCACGCCCGGCGACGGCGGCACCTGGCAGTGGTCGAGGACGGCCTGCAGCGGCGTGCCGAGCGGCGCCTCCACGACCTGGGTGCCGCCGACGGTGAGCAGCGTGGTGCCCGGCTCCTCCTCCGTCCCGGTGGACGCGTACAGATCGGGGCCGAGCGAGACCAGAACGGCGAGCTGCGCGAACGTCTCGGCGTTGGACAGCAGCGTCGGGTACCCGTCCACGCCGGACTCCGACGCGCGGACCTTGACGCCCGGCGGGATCGGCGCCTCCCCGTTGATCGCGCGGACCACCGCGCCGCTCTCCCCGGAGATGAACCGCTCCGTCAGCCGGACGATCCGCGCGGGCATCCGCCGCTCGACGATCGCGGCGCGGACGGAGCGGGCGGCCGCGTCGTCCTCGACGGCGACCACGATCCGCTGCGTGCCGAGCGCGGACGCGGCGATCTGCGCCCCGTCCAGGACGAGGTGCGGCGCCCGGCCGAGCAGGACCTTGTCCTTCGCGCTGCCGGGCTCGCCCTCGGCGCCGTTCACCACGATGACGACGTCCTCGCTTGAGCCGCGCGCGTCGCGCTTCTCGCCGGGCAGCAGCGGCGGCGGGTCGGTGGTCGGGTACTTCACCCGCGCCGCCACCGCCATCAGCTTGCGGGCCAGCGGGAAGCCAGCGCCGCCGCGTCCCCGCAGGTCGACCTGCTCGGCCGCGCGGACCAGCTCGTCCAGCGACGGCGCGCGGAGCTTGCCGTGCACGGCGAGGTGCCGGTCGAGGTCCAGCCGGTCGAACCGGTCGAACCCGAGCGTCAGCCTGGGCCCGCCGATGCCGGAGACGGTGACGGTCGAGGTCATCGCAGGGCCTCGGTGTCACGTCCGTAGCCGTCGTGTTCGCCGTAGTCGCCGTAGCCGTCGCGGGCCGCGGCGGCGGCGCGGGCCTCCTCGTGCTCCCGCTCCGCCATGGCGCGCCGGTCGCGGCGGCGTCCGGCGCCGTCCGGCCGGGCGAACGCGTCGATCTCGTCTCCGGCGCGGGCGAGCTCCCGCGGCTTGATCACGACGATGATGCGGGTGATCAGCGCGAGGACGACGAACACCACGCTCATCACGTACGCGAGCACGATCCACGGCGCCGCGGACCGCCCGGTGATCAGGCCGTGCACGATCGCCATCGGCCACGACACGTACGCCAGGACGTGCATCGTCCGCCACAGCCACGCCTTGCCGGCGAACGCGAACCGCGCCCGCAGCATCCCGGTGACCACGATGATGATCATCAAGTCGGCCGCGATCGTGCCGATCCCGACCGGCCCGGCGGACGGAACGACGATCTGCGCGGGCAGCGCCAGCCCCGCCATCACCTTCACCGCCACGTGCGCGACCAGCATCGCCGTCGCCACGACGGCGGACGCGCGGTGCAGGGCCTGCGCCAGCACCCGGTGCCGGATCTGCAGGATCAGCCGCTCGGTCGCCAGCAGGCCGCTCATCACCGCCGTGGTGTAGGCGACGAGCGCGAACGTGCCGGCGTAGAAGTTGAGGAAGTACTGCACGTTCGCGACCGCGACGGCGCCCTGCGGGGTCGCCGCGCCGACGAGCACGAGCACCGCGCCGACGAGCACCACGCGCAGCACCCAGCTGGGCACCGCGGGATCATCACTGTTGCGAGTTCGCACCGATCGGACTCCTCTTCTGGATTGCGGCCGGCGCCGGAGCGGCGACCGGCCCTGAGCCGTCCAGCGGCGGGACGTCGGGGAGCGGCGCGCCCGGCGGCGCGTCGTCCGCCGGGGGGACCGGGCCGAGGTTGGCCAGCAAGCCCCCGGGAAGCACTTGCAGGACGCCGCGTTCGGCGAAGCCGACCAGGGGCTCGGCGCGCTCCCGGAACGTCCAGCCGCCGATCCGCGCGCCTTCGAGCGGGACCGTTCCGCCGCCGCGGCGCACGCCGAACGCGACCTCGGCGCGGGGCGCCGCGGCCCCGCCGCAGGGCCGGTCGGCGCCGGTGCGGCCGAGCGGGTCGCCCTGCTCGACGACGGCGCCGTCGCGCACCTTCGCCGGGACGCCCCGCACCCGGTAGTAGGTGGTGGCGACGCCGCTCGGATGGATCACCATGATCATCGCGCGGCCGGCCGAGTCGGCGCAGAAGCGGTAGAGCCGCCCGTCGCCGGACGCGAGGACCCGGCCGTCGCCGCCCGAGAACGCCAGCGACGCCAGCGGGCGCGCGGAACCGTCCGCGGTCGCCATCGCCCAGGCCTCTCCGACCTTCCACGGCAGCATCAGCTTGTCGCCCGCGCGCGTGCCGTTGACGAGCGAGGCGGCCCGCTCCTCGGTGACGGCCGCGTATCTGCGCAGCGCCGTCGCCTCCGCCGCGGGCATCACGTCCGTGGGGACGGCGCCGAGCAGGTCGTTGAACAGCCGTCCGCCGGAGAGCCCGACCTGCCATTCCCGTCCCGTCCAGCGGGCGGCGTAGAAGGCGACCTCGGGGTTGGCGGCGCTGGACTCCGGGACGGGGATCGCGGTGGTGCCGAACACCCAGGTCTTGTCGGGGCTCGTCCGGGTGGCGCCGACGACCGGCGCCCGCGACGGCGCCGCGCCGTAGACCCGCCGGGCGGCGGCGCCGCGCTGCGCCAGGGTCAGCCTCCGCACCTGCGCGGCGAGGGTCCGCAGGTCCGGGCCGTCCGGCGACGCGGGCCCGCCGCTCTGGCCTGGCTGCGGCGACTGCTGCGGCGACTGCCCGGGGACGCCGCCGCGGTCCGGCGGCGTGATCGCGCGCTGCGACCCGATGGGACCGGACGACCCGCCGATGGGCCCGCCCTCGAGCAGCGCCCGCTCGGCGATGCCCAGGAGGGACAGGCCGACCGCGGTCGACAGCACGATCGCGCCGATGCCGAGCCGGTCGCTGGGCCCCCGCCCGCCGCGCGGCTTCGCCCTCGGCCCCGGCCGCGACGGAATGCCGTGCCGCGCCTGGGCGCCCGGCTGCCGCATCCGGGACGTCCGCCGCTCCGGACGCCGCGGCTCCGACCGCGACCGCTCGGGGCGCCGCGCCCTCGTCCGGCGCGGCTGGAAGTCCCGCGACCGGTCACGCCGCGGCCCGGGCCCTCCGACCCGCGCGTCGAACTGCTCGGGCATACCGCCGAACGCCTCGCCGCCAGAGTTGAACGGCTTGGACGCGCCGCCGCCCTGCTCACCCCGCGCCTCCGCTCCCCCGGCACCCGACGCGGGACGCCCAGCACCCGGCCCGGAAGGCTCATTGCGCGCGACGAACGGAGTGTGGGGATCGAACTGCTGAGTGCGGGGGTCGGGACGCTGGTTGCGGGCGTCGAACTGCCCAGCACCCGGGGCGGCCCCTCCGGTGCGTGCGTCGAACTGCTGAGTGCGCGCGTCCGGCTGCTGGGGGCCCGGGGCGGGACGTTCGGGTTGCGTGTCGAACTGCCTCGTCCCGGGGGCGGGACGGGCGTCGCGGGGGTTGGGCGGCCTGTTCCGCGCGCCGAACTGGTCGGGAGGCGGTTGCGCCGAGGATTGCGGCTGCTCGCGCTCGGGGGACCGCTCCTCCGCGTCCCGCTCGCGCCGTTTCATCTCGCGGCGGCTCGGGCCGCGGCGGGACGATCGCCGTCCGCGCTCGGACCGGTCCGGCTGCTGCGACCACCAGGACCCTTCGGGCCACTGCGGCTCCTCGGACCTCGGCCCCGACCGGGGCTCAGGTCTCGATGAGGGGCGCGCGGGCGTGTCCGCCCACGGTGCAGCATGCGTAGTGCTCCGGGACGCATGCCCGTTATCGCGTCGCGCCATGCCCTCTCCTGTGGAGGAGACGGAGGGCTCGGCGAACGCCGGTGGCTCCGGACCGTCGGGCTCGTCGCCCGGCGGCCTTCCCGCTGAGACATCGGGGACCGCGGTTCAGGAGCCCGCTCGCTCCAACCGCGTTCCCAGAGCGGATTCTCGACGAATCCGCTCGATCACTCCGGGAGCATACGCCCCATGAGCCACTCAGATGCGGGTTGGTGCCAAAAACGTGCTGAGCCTTACTCCGCGGTCGTTCTGTTCTCCAGGGCAGTACGTACGAAATCCGTGACACGTTCATGCGTTCGCGTGCCGATTCCAGCGAATCCGGCGGATCCGCGGAAGCGCCGGGTGATCAGCGCCCGGTGATCAGCGCATGGCCTTCAGGAAGCGGGCGGCCAGGGGCGCGGCGACCTTCGGGCCCGAGCCACCCGCCTCGACGAAGACCGAGAACGCGACGTCGTCCCGGTAGCCGATGAACCAGGCGTGGGACTGGCCGCCGCCGATCTCGGCGGTCCCCGTCTTGCCCGCCGTCGCGCCCGGGAGCCCGGCGCCCGCCGCCGTCCCGCCGGTGACCACCGCCCGCATCATCGTGCGGAGCGCGGACGTCCCGGGCACCGGCCGGGGGTCGGGCGTCGCTCCCCCGCCCTCGCGAATCAGCTTCGGCGCGAGCAGCCGGGGCGAGCGCCACGAGCCGTCCGCCGCGGCCGCGGCGACCGACGCCATCAGCAGCGGGCTCGCCTGGACGCGGCCCTGCCCGATCGCCGCCTCCGCCAGTTCCGCGCCGCTCTCCGGGCCGGGGAAGCTCCCGTCCGCGGCGTCCACGCCAGGGGTGAGCCGCGCGCCGAAGCCGAACCGGCGGGCGCTCGCCGCCAGCTTCTCCGCGCCGAGCCGCTCGACCGCCAGCCGCGCGAACGTGGTGTTGCAGGACGCGGCGAACGCGCCGCGCAGCGTCGTCCGGCCGAGCGCGTGGTCGTCGTCGTTGCGGATCGTGCGCTGCGCGGTGACCACGGACGCCGGGCAGTCCGCCCCGGTCCCGGCGCCGGACCCGGCCGCGAGGAGCGCGCCCGCCGTCACCACCTTGAACGTCGAGCCGGGCGGGTAGCGGCCGACGAACGCGCCGAGCCCGCCGAGGCCGTCCGCCACCGCGAGGACCTCGCCGCCGCCCGGCCGGACGGCCACGATCGCCGCGCGGCCCGGCGCGGACGCCATCGCCTTCTCCGCCGCCGCCTGCACGCGCCGGTCCAGCGTCGTCCGGATCTCACGGCCCTTCTCGGCGCCGAACAGCTTCACGCGCTGCGGCGGCCCGCCGCCGTCGCGCAGCTCGATCGCCCACACGGACTGGTCCTCCTCCTCGTCCAGCCGGCTGGTGATCGAGGCGAGGTACGGCTCCAGCGGGCCGCCGTCCGGGAGCGCCCGGCCGTCCCGCGCGACCAGCGTCGCGGCGGGGACGGTCACCTGCCGCATCGCCCACGCTCCCCCGCCCTTCAGCCCGGGGTACAGCGTCGCGGGCGACCACCGGACGCGCCACCGTCCGTCCACCCGGCCGAGGCGCAGCTCCGACGCGAACGACCAGGACCCGTGCGCGGCCAGCGACCGGGTCACGGTGAACGCGGCGCGGGCGGCGTCCGGACCGGACCGGACGACGGGACGCGGCTCCAGCGCGATCGTGTTCACCGCGAGCCCGCGCGTCAGCGCCTGGTGCTGCGCGGCGAAGTCCGCGGGCGGGCCCGCGACCAGCTCGCCCATCCCTTCCAGGTCGCCCTTGCTCCAGGCGGCGAAGTAGCGGGCCGCGACCTGTTCGGGCGTGCCGCCGTCCCGGTCGCGGCGCAGCGCCCAGCCCGCCGCGAGCCCCGCCACCAGCACCACCGCCAGGACCGCCGCCAGCACCAGCACACCCCGAGATCGCACCGGATCCTCCTCCGCCCGCCCGGAAGTTGATCATCTCAGCGTCCGATCGCCCCGTACATGCGGTGGAGCGCGCCATTCGTGGCCGCATCTGGAAGGCGGCTTAGCGACGGGTGATCCGCCCCTTAAGCGGCCGTTAACGGCGACGCCGGGCACCGCGGGCGGCTCTACCTTCGGAAACGTCAGCGACCGCGGACGCGGAACGGCAGGAGGTGCCCCGGATGACGCGATCATCGCGACAGGGATCATTCCCGGGGCGCGCCCACCCCCTCCTGCGCCGTCCGCGGCCGGGCACCGTCGCGGGGCCGGGCCCCACGGTGCCGGACGCCGGGACCGTGCCCCGCACTCCCGTCCACGCGGACCCGATCACCCGCCCCACCTCGGCAGGGGCGTCCGCGCGGAACTGGTCTCCGGGCGCGGGGCACGGTCCTGTGTTCGTCGCGAGCGGTCAGCGGGTCCAGGGGAGGCGGAGAGACTCCAGGTCCGGGTCGTCCAGGACGGCCTCGATGAGCGTCGTGGGGCCGACCACCTTCGTGCCCCACAGGTCCCAGTCGCAGTAGACGACCCAGGAGCGGTCTTCGGCCCAGAGGTCGGACGGGCAGCTCGTCATGGCCGGATGGTCGTACAGGCCGGCCGCGTCGCCCAGCCGTCCCGCGAGGACGGTCTCGTCGTCCCAGTCGGCGGTGACGAGCGGGCAGTAGTAGGCCAAGCAGCGGGTGCTCGCGCCGGACGGGCTGTGCCGCAGCAGCACCCCGATCAGCCGGTACCAGCTCTCCCGGTCGAGGCAGCCCTCGGCGGGCGGCTGGATGGCCGCCGACCAGCTTCCGGCGGGATGCGCCTGGCGCAGGCAGCGGCTGCCGGGCAGCTCCCCGTCCGGGACGACCGGCTCGCCGAACCCGCGCGCCAGCTCCCGCCACCGCATCCGCCGCCAGCCCGCGCCCGGGTCGCCGCTGCGGCCGAGGCCGGTGCCGGTCACGATGGCGCCTTCGAGGAGGTCGCCGACGTCGCCGGGCGTCTCAGCGCCCGGGTCCGCCGGCTCGCCCAGGCCGGCCGCCGTCACCGACTGGTGAACATCGTCGTGGGTCGTGGTGACCAGCCCTTCCTCCCACGAGTACATCGCGTGCAGGAGCCAGGCGGAGTCGGGGCGGCGCGGCGGCTCGAACCCCGAGTAGCAGTGGTCGGGATCCAGCTCGTGCAGCCACCGGGCGGCCTCCCCGGGAACGCGGGCCCATGCGTCCTCGATGTCCATGGACGCATACTGTCATCTCAGGACGTCAGCAGGCGTCCCAGCCGGGTCGCCTGGATCTCCCAGCGCCATTCCCGTTCGACCCAGGCGCGGCCCTTCTCGCCCATCCGGCGGGCCCCGTCCGGGTCGGAGAGCAGGGTCGCGAGGGCCTCGGCGACGGCCGCCACGGAGCGGCCGGGCACGACCGCGCCGGTCTCGCCGTCCAGGACGGCGTCGGGCGCGCCGCCGGAGTCGCCCGCCACGACCGGCAGGCCGGTGGCCGACGCCTCCAGGTAGACGATCCCGAGGCCCTCCACGTCCAGGCCGCGGCGGCGGGTGCGGCACGGCATCGCGAAGACGTTGCCCGCGTCGTAGTGGGCGGGCAGCTCGTCCCACGGGACGCTGCCGGTGAACACGACCGATCCGTCCACGCCGCGGGAGACGGCCAGGCGTTGCAGGTCGGCGCGGTAGGGGCCGTCCCCGACGAGCAGGAGCGCCGCGTCCGGGACTATGCGCAGGACGCGCGGCCAGGCGTGGATCAGGGCGTCCTGTCCTTTGCGCGGTACAAGGCGAGAGACGCATACCGCCACCGGACGGTCTGCCAGGCCGTGGCGTGTCCGGATCTCATCGCCGCCCGCGCCGGGGTGGAACGCCTTCTCGTCAACGCCGGGGGCCAGGTGGGCCATGCGGGCTGCGGCTGCCGGGGAGAGGGCGCGTTCCATGCGGGATCGCGTGTATTCGCCGAGGTAGGTGAGGGCGTCCACGTCGTCTCCGATGCGGCGGAGCAAGGTCCGGGCCACCGGCAGGGACGCCCAGCCTGCCTCGTGGCCGTGCGTGATCCCGACCAGGCGATCGGCGCCGCGCCGCCGCAGCGCCGGGGCCAGCAGGCCGAGCGGGGCCGCGGCCCCGAACACCACCGAGTCGCAGCCTTCCGCGCGCAGCACGTCCCCAGCCCGGCGCAGCACGCCCGGTTCCGGCAGCATCAGCGAGCCCGGATGCCGGACGACCGGGAACGGCTGCTCCGCGTCGAACTCGGCGGCGCCCTTCCAGGAAGGCGCGTACACGACCACCGAGCCGGGCGGACGCCGCAACGCGAGGCCGTGCACGAACGCCTGGATGCCGCCCGGACGGGGCGGGAAGTCGTTGGTGACGAACAAGGTCTTCATCGTCGGCCCAGCATATGAAGGGGCCCGGCACCGGATGGCGGTGCCGGGCCCCTTGCGGAGATCTCGGATCAGTGCTTGAGCTGCTCGGAGTCCGAGCCGCTCTCGATCGCCTCGTGCTCGCCGTGCCCGTGCCCGTGCCCGTGCTCCTCGACGGGGACGTCGTCGAACGTCCACGCGCGGTTCAGCCGCGAGCGCAGGTGCCCGATCGGGCCCTTGGCGCCGGGCGCGGGGATGCCCCTGGCGTCCCGCGCGGGCGCCTCCGGCCTGGCGTTCTCCTTGGACAGCAGGACGATCTTCTCCTCCTCGCGCGGCGCCTCGTGCCGCTCGGAGAACTTGCCGTCCGGCGACATCATGATGACGCCGCTCTCCACGCCGTGCCCGATGACGTCGGCGTCCTTGCGCTGCAGCCCCAGGCAGATCCGCTTGGTGACGATGAACGCCACGATCGGCCCGAGGATGACCGTCACGCGGAAGAACCAGGTCGTGGCGAACAGCGACACGTGGAACCGCTCGGCGAGGACGTCGTTCGCGCCGGCGAGCCACAGCAGCCCGTAGAACGTCACCGCCGCCATGCCGGTCGCGGTGCGGACCGGGGCGTTGCGCGGACGCGTGTTGACGTGGTGCTGGCGTTTGTCGCCCGTCACCCACGCCTCGATGAACGGCCACGCCATCGCGCCGCCGAAGATGATGCCGAGCGGCACCGCCGCCGGGATCAGCACGTTGAAGCTGACCGTGTGGCCCCAGGCGGAGATCTCCCAGTTCGGCATGATCCGCAGCGCCCCTTCGAGCGCCCCCATGTACCAGTCCGGCTGGGACCCGGACGAGATCGCGCCCGGATCGTAAGGGCCGAACAGCCAGATCGGGTTGATCTGCGCGAACGCCCCCAGCAGCGCCACGACGCCGAACACGAACAGGAAGTACGCGCCCGTCTTGGCCATGAACACCGGGTAGAAGGGGTAGCCGTACACCTTCTTCTCGGTCTGGTTCTTGACCGGCATCGCGGTGTGCTTCTGATGCCACATGATCATCATGTGCGCGGTGACCAGGCCGAGGATCAGGCCCGGTATCAGCAGGATGTGCAGCATGTAGAGCCGCGGGATGATGTCCTGCCCGGGGAACTCGCCGCCGAACAGGAACATGTAGCCGTAGGTGCCGACCAGCGGGATCGACTCCAGCACGCCCTGGGTGATGCGCAGGCCGGTGCCGGACAGCAGGTCGTCCGGCAGCGAGTAGCCGAACAGGCCCTCCAGCATGCCGAGCATGAACATGTTGATGCCGATGATCCAGTTCAGCTCGCGCGGCTTGCGGTACGCGCCGGTGAAGAACACGCGCAGCATGTGCGCCAGGATCGACGCCATGAACAGGATCGCGGCCCAGTGGTGGATCTGCCGCATCAGCAGGCCGCCGCGCACGTCGAAGCTGATCTTCAGCGTGGAGGCGTAGGCCTCCGACATCTTCACGCCCTGCAGCTTCGTGTACGAGCCCTCGTACACGACCTCCTTCATGCTCGGGTTGAACCAGAGCGTCAGGAACGTCCCGGTCAGCAGCAGGATGATGAAGGAGTACAGGGCGATCTCGCCCAGCATGAACGACCAGTGGTCCGGGAAGACCTTCTTGACGTTGCGCCGGAAGAAGCTCGTGGAGCCGAGGCGCTCGTCGATGAACCCGAGCGTGCCCTGGATCGCCTTCGGTGCGGTCGTGTCGCTCATCCGCGCTCCCAGAAGCTCGGTCCGACCGGCTCGTGATAGTCGCTGGTCGCGATGATGTAGCCGTCCTCGACGGACAGCGGCAGCTGCGGCAGCGCCCGCGCCGCCGGGCCGAAGATGACCTTCGCGGCGTCGGTGGCGTCGAACGTGGACTGGTGGCACGGGCACAGGATGTGGTGCGTCGTCTGCTCGTACAGCGCCGCCGGGCAGCCGACGTGCGTGCAGACCTTGGAGTACGCCACGATCCCGTTGATGTGCCAGTTCTCGCGTCCCTTGGCGGGCTTGAACTGGTCCTCGGGGACGTTGATGAGGATCGTGACGGCCTTGGCGTTCTGGGTGAGCACCTCGTCCTCGGGGACGTGCTCCTCGACCCCCTCCGGCAGGACGGTGATCATGCTGCCGGGGCTGGCGAAGTCGCTGACCCGCAGCGGGCGGTGGGTGCCGTCCACGACGAGCCGGACGCCCTTCTTGCCCTCGCTCTTCGCCCGCTTGACGGCCTCGCCCCAGTAGGTGTGGCGGAGCCGCTTCTCCGGCAGCGGGCCGAGGTCGCGCAGCAGCACCAGCGGCGCCAGGCCGAGCGGCGCGGCGGCCAGCAGCAGCGTGCGGCGCAGCAGCGGCCGCTTGGTGATGCCGCTGTCCTCGGCGCCCTCCATGAAGTCCCGCGCGAACGCGGCCTGCGACTCCTCGTCGGCGCCGAGCTCGTGCCGCTCCTGGACGATCGGCTTGCTGGTCATCAGCCGCCGCACCCAGATCGTCACGCCGGCGGCCATCGCGAGGAACGACAGCGCCATCGTCCCGCCGAGCCAGAAGTTGGACTCGCGGGCGCGCACCACGCCGTGCATGCCGCCGTCGCGGCCGCTCCAGCCGATGAAGTAGGCGATGAACGCCACGCTGGCCGCGAACGCGACCATGAAGAGCGTCGCGACGATCCGCTCGGCCCGCTTCATGGACGCCTCGTCGAGCTGCTCGCCCACGCCGGCGGGCGCCGAGATGTCGTCCTCGGCGAGCAGCGCCTTCTCCCTCGCCGGGGACGGCGTGCCGACGACGCGCTCGCGCCGCGGCGGGGCGCCCTCGCCCTCGCGTGGTTCGCCGCTCTCGCCCGAGCCCTCCGGGCCCGGGGTCTCCTTGTTGTCGTCGCTCATGACTTCTTCAGCTTCTTCGGCTTCTTCGCGGTGATCCACATGGCCGCCAGCACCAGCAGGCCGATGCCGATCAGCCAGCCTGCCAGGCCCTCGCTCACCGGGCCGATGCGGCCGAGGCCGTTGCCGCCCGGGTTCGGTTCCTCACGCGTCTGCACCAGGTAGGCGATGATCGCCTGCTTCTCCTTGGGCGTGAGCGTGGTGTCGTTGAACACCGGCATCGCCTGCGGGCCGGTCAGCATCGCCTCGTACATCTGGGTGGGCGTGACGTCGTCGCCCGACAGCGGCGGCGCGTACTTGCCGCCGGTCAGCGCGCCGCCCTGGCCGGTGAAGTTGTGGCACTGGGCGCAGTTGGTGCGGAACAGCTTGCCGCCGAGCGCGACGTCGCCGTCCTTCGGGTCGACGGCGGACGCGGGTGGGACCTCGGGGCCGCCGCCCAGCGACTGGACGTAGGCCCGCAGATCGCGCAGGTTCTT
This sequence comes from Actinomadura sp. 1N219, assembly GCF_044326405.1. Lineage (NCBI taxonomy): Bacteria > Bacillati > Actinomycetota > Actinomycetes > Streptosporangiales > Thermomonosporaceae > Actinomadura > Actinomadura sp. 1N219. The sequence continues at coordinate 127,063 of NZ_JBIRAY010000002.1, forward strand.
CTCGGCCTGCGCCTTCTGCTTCTCGGCGTGCTCGCGCTCCTTCGGGTCCTCGTAGTCGGTCTTGATCGAGGTGTCGAAGGCGGGGATCGGCCTCTTGCGCGGCACCTGGGCGCCGGGGTTCATCGCGGGCATGCGGCCCGTGCTGACCTGGAAGTCGACCGACGCGGCGCCCACGCCGATGAGGCTGGGGGCGAGCGGCTTGCCGTTGGCGTCCTTGGTGCCCTCGGCGTTCAGGCCGTGGCAGCTCGCGCAGTTCTTGTTGAACAGCTCCTGGCCGTTCTTGAGGTCCTGAGCGAGCTGGGCGCTGCTCTTCGCCTCGGCGCGCTCGGTCTGCGGCGAGAATCCGGCGTAGACGACGCCGATCGCCGCCAGGGCCGCCAGCACGACGGCGTAGCCCGCCCACGGGCGCCGTCGCCATGCGGTGATCCTTTTCACGGAAATCCCCGTTCGGGTCATGTCTTCTGGTGGGTCGGGTTCGTCTCGGCGGCGGTCACATGTCGAGCAGGTAGACGGCCGCGAACAGGCCGATCCACACCACGTCGACGAAGTGCCAGTAATAGGACACGACGATCGCGCTCGTCGCCTGCTCGTGCGTCCAGCGTTTCGCGGCGTAGGTGCGCCCGAGGATGAAGAGGAAGGCGATGAGGCCGCCGGTGACGTGCAGGCCGTGGAAGCCGGTCGCCAGGTAGAAGATCGAGCCGTAGGCCGAGGACGAGAAGGTCAGCCCGTCGTGGGTGACCAGGTTGTAGTACTCGTACCCCTGGCCCGCGATGAAGTAGGCGCCCATGAGGAACGACAGGACGTACCACTCGCGCAGGCCCCAGCTCCGGAAGTTCAGCAGGCTCCCGTCACGCCCGACCTTGCCCGCCTCGGCCTTGAACACGCCCATCTGGCAGGTCACGGATGACAGCACCAGGACGGTCGTGTTGACCGACGACAGCGGCAGGTCCAGCGGGGCGCCAGGCCACGCGTCTTCCCCGGACTGGCCGATCGTCACGGAGCGGATCGTGAAGAACATCGCGAACAGGGCCGCGAAGAACATCAGCTCGGACGACAGCCAGACGATCGTCCCCACGCTGACCAGATTGGGACGGTTCGCCCGTGCGTGAGGTGTTGTTTCAATCGCGGATGCTGTCACGGGCAGCATTATTGCGCCCCTGTCGCGTGGGTGACGCATGACCCCCCTTCTACGGTTCCCCGCGCGTGTCCCCGCCGGCCCGGACCGGGTACCCTTCACGTCCATGAGCACCGCCCCTGAGGGCCCGATGAAGGTCCTCGTCTACAGCGACGACGCGAACACCCGCGCGCAGATCCGGATGGCGATCGGGCGCCGCCCCGCCGCCGATCTCCCGAAGGTCGAGTTCGTCGAGATCGCCACCCAGCCCGCCGTGGTGGCGCGGCTCGACCAGGGCGACGTCGACGTCCTGGTGGTGGACGGCGAGGCGCAGCCCGCGGGCGGCCTCGGCGTGTGCCGGCAGGCCAAGGACGAGGTGTACGACTGCCCGCCCGTCCTCGCGATCATCGGCCGCCGCGACGACGGCTGGCTGGCGACCTGGTCCCGCGCCGACGCCGTGGTGAGCCTGCCGCTCGACCCGATGGCCGTCGCGAACGCGCTCGCCGGGCTGATGCGCAAGCGCCTCGGCGACCGCCTGCCCGCCCTGTAGACCGTCCCCCAAGGCCCTGTGAGACCTGAGACCCGGTAGGCGACATGGACGCGCGCACCACCTGGCCCGCACTGCTGAACGCCCTGCTCTCGGGCGACTCGCTGACCAGCGAGGAGACCGAGTGGGCCATGAACAGCATCATGGCGGGGGACGCCACCGACGTGCAGATCGCGGGCTTCGCGGTCGCGCTGCGCGCCAAGGGCGAGACGGTCGAGGAGGTCACCGGCCTCGCCGAGGGCATGATGGACAACGCCAGGCCCATCCACGTGCCCGGCCCCATCGCCGACCTCGTCGGGACGGGCGGCGACCGGGCCCACACCGTCAACGTGTCCACGATGGCCGCCGTGGTCGCGGCCGCGGCGGGCGTCCGGGTGGTCAAGCACGGCAACCGGGCCGCGTCGTCGTCCTGCGGCGCCGCCGACCTGCTGGAGCACCTCGGCGTCGCGATCGACCTGCCGCCCGAGGCCACCGCCCGGGTCGCCGAGGAGATCGGCATCACGTTCTGCTTCGCGCCGCTCTACCACCCGGCGCTGAAGCACGCGGCGCGGACGCGCAGCGAGCTCGGCACCCCGACGGTGTTCAACTTCCTCGGGCCGCTGACGAACCCGGCGCGTCCGGGCGCGCAGGCGGTCGGCGTGTTCCATCCGCGGATGGCGGGCGTCGTCGCGGGCGTGTTCGCCGCGCGCGGCTGCTCGTCGCTGGTGTTCCGCGGCGACGACGGCCTGGACGAGCTGACGACGACCGGCACCTCGACGGTGTGGGTCGTCCGCGACGGGGCGGCGACGGAGACCACGTTCGACCCGTCCGACCTGGGCATCCCGCCCGCCAAGCCGGAAGACCTGCGGGGCGCCGACGCCGCGTTCAACGGTCGGGTGGCGCGCGAGACGTTCGCCGGACGCCAGGGCCCGGTCCGTGACATGGTCCTGCTGAACGCCGCCGCGCTCATCACCGCCTACGACGGCACGCCCGCCCCCGCGGCCCTGACCGGGACGCTCCGCGGCGCCTACGAGCGCGCCGCGGCGGCCGTCGACTCCGGCGACGCGAACACGCTCCTCGACCGCTGGATCGAGACCTCAAGGGGCCTCCGCCAGTCGGTGGACTAGCCGGCCGCCGACCGCTGGACCCGGCCGCTGGACCAAGTCGGCGACTAGTCGGCGTCGGGGAGGCCGAGGGCGAAGGCCTGCTCCAGGTCGTGCTGGGAGTAGGTCCGGAACGCGATGTGCGTCTCGGTGCCGACGATGCCGGGGACCTTGTTGATGCGGCCCGGGATGACGTCGTTCAGCTCCTCGTGGCGGCGCACCCGGACCATCGCCATGAGGTCGTGGTCGCCGGTGATGGAGAAGACCTCGCTGACGCCGTCGAAGGCCGCGATCGTCTCGGCCACCTCGTGGATGCGCGCGACGTCGGCCTTGACGAACACGATCGCAGTGACCACTTCATCCTCCCCTGAGTCCGGACGGTCCGACCCTATCGGGACGGCTCCGGGCGCTCAGCCGCGGCTCAGGGCGGCGAGGCGGCGGGCCGGGCCCGCACGGCGCGCCAGGAGCGCGAACCCCACCCCGGCGACGAAGCCGTAGATGTGCGCGGCGTAGGCGACGTTGCTCTTGTCGTCGCCCAGCGACAGCCACTGCAGGACGAACCAGTACCCGAGCACCACCCACACCGGCAGCCGCATCACGATGACCGGCGGCACCCAGCTGACGACCCGGCCCCGCGGGTTGAGGATCACGTAGGCGCCCATCACGCCCGCGATGGCGCCGGAAGCCCCGACGAGCGGGACGGTGGAGTCGGGCGACGTCCACGCGTACCCGTAGACGGCCACGAGCCCGAAGAACAGGTAGCTGAGCAGGTAGCGCCATCGGCCGAGCCGGTCTTCGACGCCCATCCCGACGACGAACAGCGCGACCAGGTTGCTGAGCAGGTGCAGCGCGCCGGAGTGCAGGAACATCGAGGTGAACGCCGACGTCCAGGGGGCCTTGCCGAAGGTGGAGGGGCCGCATTCGTCGACGACGTCCGGCGGCAGCGGCTTCTGGTCGCCGGTGGTCAGCTCCTTGGGGACGGCGCCGTACTCGAAGGTGAAGTGCGCCGTCCTGCACTCGCGGACGTGGCCCTCGCCGTACCAGGTGGCGAAGTTCGACATCGGGGTGATCAGGAACACCACCACGTTGGCCGCGACGAGCAGGTACGTCACCCACGGGACGCGCCGCGCCGGCTGGCTGTCATAGAGGGGCAGGGCCACCCCGACACCTTAGTGGCGGCCGCGCCTGGGACGGGACGCCTCGGTCGCCCCCTCGTAGGACCTGTCGTAGGCGCGGTCGATCCACTCGCGCAGGCCCTCGGCGCCGTGCGCGGGGCACGTCCAGGCGCCGGCGACCTCGACGAGGCGGACGCCGGGCAGGTCGAGCCAGCGCAGGACGCACTCCATCTCCTCCGCCGTGGCGCCCGCGGACGGCGGCGCGCCGAGCGCGACTCCGCCGGGCGCCTCGCCGGAGGGCGGGAACACCGTCTCGGCGGTGGCGATGAGCGCGTCGACGTAGGGGCGCGGGGCGGCGCGCGGGGGAACGTTCCCTGCGGCGGCGAGCCGCCCGTAGCGGACCACCGACAGCTCCCAGCCGCCGTCGAACGCGGGACGGGCCGCGACCAGCTCGGGAAGGCGCGCGAACGCGGCGAGGCGCTGCCCGCGCGCGGCGGCGCGGACGAACGCGGCGATCCGGTCGCGCTGCGCGCCCGCCTCCTCGTAGCGCAGCTCGGACGCGAGCCGGTCGATGCGTACCTGCGCGGCGGCGACCACCGGACGCACGTCGCCCTCCATGACCGAGCGGGCCGTCCCGACGTGGACGGCGTAGGCGTCGGCGGACTCGCGGCCGTCGCAGGGCGCGCCGCAGCGTCCGATCTCGGCGAGCGCGCACGCGCGCGCCTTGCCGTGCTCGATGATCCGGAGCGTCAGCCGCTGGGTGCACTGGCGCAGCGGGACGGCCTCGTGCAGCGCCGCGCGTGCTTCTTCGGCCTGCCTGCGGGACGAGATCGGCCCGAGGTAGCGGGCCCCGTCGGCGCGGCACTCGCGGACGATCGACAGCCGCGGGAACGGCTCAACGGTCAGCTTCAGCCAGATCGCCCGCTCGGGGAACTTGGAGCGCCGGTTGTAGCGGGGCTTGTGCTCGGCGATCAGCCGCAGCTCGCGGACCTCGGCCTCCAGCCCGGTGGCGCACTCGATCGTCCGGACGCTCTCGGCGATGCCGACCATCTCCCGGACGCGCCACCGCGTCTCGGAGCCGGTGAAGTAGCTGCGCACGCGGGACCGCAGGTCGCCGCTCTTGCCGACGTACAGGACCTCGCCGGCGGCGTCCTCGAACAGGTAGACGCCGGGCGCGCTCGGGACGTCGTCGGCGAGGTGCCGCTTGCGGCGCTGCTCCGGCGTCGGCGCCTTGGCGAAGCTCCGCATCTCCTCCAGCGAGGTGACGTTGAACGACCCGAGCCGCTCGATCAGGCCGTGCAGGACCTCGACGGTGGCGCGGGCGTCGGCGAGGGCGCGGTGCGTCGGCTCGTTCGCCGTGCGGAAGAAGCGGGACAGGGTGCTGAGCTTGCAGTTGGGCACCTCGTCCTTCGACAGGACGCGGCGCGCGAGGTCGACGGTGTCGACGACGGGGAACGCGGGCCAGGCGTAGCCGTTCTCGGCGCACGCGGCCTTGAGGAAGCCGATGTCGAACCCGGCGTTGTGCGCGACGAGGACGCAGCCGCGTGCGAACTCCAGGAACGCGGGCAGCACCGACTCGATCTTCGGCGCGGCCGTCACCATCGCGGTGGTGATCCCGGTCAGGGCGGTGATGAACGGCGGGACGGGCCCGCCGGGGTCGACGAGCGTGCCGAGCTCGCCGAGCTCCTCTCCCCCGCGCACCTTCACCGCGCCGATCTCGGTGATGGCCGAGTCGGCGGCCGAGCCGCCCGTCGTCTCCAGGTCGACCACCACGAAGGTCACCCCGGACAGCGGTGTGCCGAGGTCGTCCAGGGTTCCCTGGACGCCGGCCGTCTGGACACTGCCCGTCTGAACACCGTGCGCAGCCGTCATGTGCGCGACCGTAGAGGACCCCACCGACAGAAGCCGGGCCCGCTAGGGTTGAGGGGCGCCGGCACGTCCCGCCGGTCGGGGACGGCGGGGACGGTTCGGGGAGCCGGGCGCGATCCGTCCGAGCCTGCGTTCGCCCTGGTTAAGGCGTGGACTGCTCGGGAAGACACAGCCCACCGGCGGCGCAGCCCGGAAGGAGCGGGATCATCGACAGCGGCCCCGAAGCGACCCCCGGCGGCGAGCAGTCCGCGGCGAAGGCGCGCCCCGCCGAGGCCGGCTGCGCCGGCGCCCGCACCGGGCCGCACCGGGAGGGCGAGGCGCACGGGGAGAAGCTGGGCAGGCCGCTGCCGGAGGCCGTGCGGCAGGCGGTCGTGGAGGCCGCCGCCGAGGTGATCGGGGGCCTGCCGCTGGACGACGTCCCACCGCCGCTGCGCCGGTTCGCGCGGTTCGAGCGCCGCAAGCGCGCCAAGCTCGCCGGGCAGCACATCGCCGCGGCCCTGGAGAAGGACGACGCCTTCCGGCGGCGCGTCGCCGAGCCGCTGCGGGACGGGCAGGCCGACCTCGTCGAGGCGGTCGAGGGCCGGGACGTCCCGCCCGCCGCCGACCCGGTCCGCGTCGCAGTGCTGGCCTACCTGCTGCGCCCCGAGGGCTGGACGGAGCTGGTCGAATCCGCCCGCGCGGAGCTGGAACGCTCCGCCACCGCCTCGGAGGAGGAGGCGGCCGAGCGGCGCGTCGCGGCGCTGAAGGCGGAGCTGGCCGCCGCCCGCACCGCCCGCGCCGCGGAGGTGGACCGGCTGCGCGCCGAGCTGCGCGACAGCAAGGCCGAGGTCGCGGATCTGCGCCGCAAGCTGCACGAGGCGCGCACCCGGTTCCGGGCGGCGGAGGAACGCGCGGGCGCGGCCGCGCGCGAGGCGGAGCGGGCGCTCGCCGAGGCGCGGGAGTCGACCGCCGCGTCCGAGAAGGAGCTGCGCAAGCTGCGCGCCCGCGCCGCCCAGGCCGAGGCCGCCGCGGAGGCCGCCAAGCGGGCCGCGCGCGAGGGCCGCAACGTCGAGGACGTCCGGCTGCGGATGCTGCTCGACACGCTCGTGGACGCGGCGCAGGGCGTCCGGCGGGAGCTGGCGCTGCCGTCCACGATCGAGCGTCCCGCGGACGCGGTCGGCGGGCTGGAGCCCGACCGGCAGGCGCACCGCGCGCTCCCGGGACGGGCGCTGTCCGACAGCGACCCGCAGCTGCTCGACAGGCTGCTGACGCTGCCGCGCGTGCACCTCGTCGTGGACGGCTACAACGTGACCAAGACCGGGTACGGGGAGCTGCCGCTGTCGGACCAGCGCACCCGGCTGCTGTCGGGGCTCGGCGGGCTCGCCGCGCAGACCCGCGCCGAGGTGACGTGCGTGTTCGACGGCGCGGAGCTGGACGCGCCGGTCGCCATCGCGGCGCCGCGCGGCGTCCGGGTGCTGTTCAGCCGCCCGGGGCAGACCGCGGACGAGCTGATCGGCGAGCTGGTGCGGGCGGAGCCGCAGGGCCGCGCGGTCGTGGTGGTGTCGTCGGACCGCGAGGTGGCCGACGCGGCGCGGCGCGCGAACGCCCGGCCGTGCCCGTCGACGCTCCTGCTCCGGCGACTCGGCAGGTCATGAGGCGGCCAGGCCATAAGGCGGCCATAAGGTCCCGATAAGGGAAGTTTCGCACTCAGTGAGGTCGAAGTAACAGAAGGTGGACAATGTCCAACGATGTCGATCAAAGAGTGACGTATCGGTTGTGACGGTTGTTGACCCTCGCTAATGTCGTCCGCTGACGTCGTGGACGAGAGGGGCGAAACCGACCGTGGCCAAAGAACTCATCGGGGCACCGGAGCAGCGGCGTGACCGTAGAGGCGGCTCGGCGAACAGCGGCATCTCCCGTCGCCTGGCGGCTTTGACCTGCCTGACCGTGACCGCCTCCCTCGCGTCTCCCCTGGTGGCGCCCGCAAGCGCCGATCCCAGACCGACCAGGGCGCAGGCGCAGAAGAAGCTGACCCAGCTCAACGAGGAGATGGACAAGAAGGTCGAGCAGTACAACCAGCTCAACGAGAAGCTCAAGATCGCCAAGAAGAAGCTCGACGCCGCGTCGAAGGCGAGCAAGCAGGAGGAGGCGACCTTCGAGCAGCAGCGCTCCAAGATCGCCCAGATGGCCGCGGACGCGTACAAGAACGGCGAGTCGACCGACGTCACCGGCTTCGTCGGCAGCGGCGACCCGCAGGCCGTCCTCGACCAGGCGGCGGTCTTCTCGCACCTGTCGCAGGAGCGCAGCTCCCAGCTCACCCAGTTCCTGGCCACCGCGCAGCGGCTGCGCCGCGAGCAGGCCGTGTCCAAGGCCGCCTACGACGAGGTGAAGGCCAAGACCGACGAGCTGAAGAAGCAGAAGAAGGAGCTGGACGCGAAGGTCGGGAAGCAGGAGGCGCTGGTCCGGCGGCTCGGCGGCGGCACGTCGTCCGGCGGGGGTGTCGGCGGCACCTACAACGGCCCCGCCAGCGGCCCGGCCCGCGAGGCGCTCAACTTCGCCTACGCGCAGAAGGGCAAGCCGTACTCGTACGGCGCCGAGGGCCCCGGCTCCTACGACTGCTCGGGCCTGACCATGAAGGCGTGGGCGGCGGCGGGCGTCAACATCACCCGCACCACCAACTCCCAGTACGCCGCCACGAAGCGGGTGGCCAAGAGCAACCTGCAGCCCGGCGACCTGGTGTTCTTCAGCGGGCTCGGCCACGTCGGCCTGTACGTGGGCGGCGGCCAGATGATCCACGCCCCCAGCACGGGCAAGACCGTCCAGGTCGTGAACATCACCTCGGGCTACTACCTGAGCAACTACTACGGCGCCGGGCGTCCCTGACGCCCCGCCCGTCCGGCGCCCGCACGCGGCCGGACGGACCGCCTTCGGCAACGGACCAGGCTTTGACCTGGTCCGTTGTTGATTTTGTGGGGGTTTGCCTTCTGTTGGGGCTTTGGTACCTTGTACCACTCACGGCGCCGTCCAGACGCCGTGTCCCCGCGGCGCTCACCAAGCGCCACGGCCCACGCGGCACGTTCATCGGCCGCGTGCCGGCGGCGCGAGCCACGCGCCGTCTCCCCCCGGCGGCGCGCTCCACGCGTCGTCCCGCGGTGCCGCGACGGCGCCGCGACGGTCTCACGCAGACCTCGCCCGACCCCGCCCACCGTGCGCACGCCCGCAGCGTGCATGGCGCTGAGAGCGCTGCCACGGCGATCCCGGAGGTCAGGCCGCCGGACGGTCCCCGGTGACGGGCCGCCGTCCGCACACAACATCACGCGCCGCTCTTTCGCACGCGGGAGACAGGTCCCGCGCACGGGCCCCATATCGCCCCCAGGATCGCAGCGGCAGCGCCGAATCCGCCGACGCGCGGAACCGGGGACCCATAACGCCGGAGTCCAGGGACCGTCCCTGGACGGGCAATGTCCGGCGCCCGGGGTGAATCGGCGCGCCTCTCCCGGACGACCCGGTGAGAGTCCGCCGTAGGGCCACTTCCTCGCCCGAACCCGTCAGCTAACCCGGTAGGCGTCTGGAAGAACGAAGGAGTGAAACCGCAGCGTTACCTGGGCGTGGTCGCCCCAGTGCGGCCACGCCCGCATAACCTCTGCGCTCCGCGCCGGCGTTTCCGCTCGCCGGAGTATCCCCCCAACCGACCGGCGCGCCCGCCCCCGGGCCGCCACCGCCGAGTCCGCGGACCGCCCTGCAAAGCGCGGCGGGACGCGAAGCCGGGGACCCACCTGTCCTCTCGGGGTGAATCGGCCTGCCCGCGTGCGGGCCGTAGGGCGGCTTCCACGCCCGAACCCGTCAGCTAACCCGGTAGGCGGCATGGAAGTCGAGGAGATCCCCCCGTGCCAGGCATCCACCGCAAGAAGACCCCGGGCAGGCACCGCAAGCCGAGCGCCCGGACCATCACATGGCGGACGACCGGCGGCGTCGTCGTCGGCGCCGCCGTCCTCGGCACCGCCGCGGCCACCGCGCAGGCGTCGGTCCTGCCGTTCGGCTCGCCGCCCGCCACGAACGCGTCCTCCGAGCTGGCGACCGCCGGGAAGGACGCGCGCGGAACCGCGTCCAAGGACCGCAAGAAGGACGAGCTCAAACGCAAGAGCCCCAACGCCGCCAAGGGCAAGGGCGACGCCGTGAAGCGCGGCGGCGCGCCCGCGAAACCGTCCGGTGCGCCATCCGAGGAGTCGCGGCCCACCGCCGCTGAGGCCATCAAGCTCGCCAGGTCGCAGGTGGGGATCGAGGAGGACGGCGGCGGCGAGACCAAGTTCCAGAAGTGGTACATGGGCACGTCCCGCGCCCAGGAGACGCTCGCCCGCGACGGCGGCTCCCTCGGCGGCTACAGCGACGCGAACTGGTGCGACATGTTCATCTCCTGGATCGGCGAGCAGATCGGCTTCACCGACCAGATCGGCAGCGACGCCTGGACCGTCGCCCACGCCCGCTGGTTCCAGGCCAACGGCCGCTGGGGCACCGAGCCGAGGCCGGGCGCGATCGTCTTCTACGCGTGGGACGGCGGCAAGTCCAGCGGCGACATCCGGCACGTCGGCATGGTGATCAAGAAGGTGGACGACGGCACGATCGAGGCCGTCGAGGGCAACACCGGCAACGCCGTCCAGGTCAAGGAGCGCTCGACCAGCGACATCGTCGGCTACGGATACCCCGACTACAAGTCGTGACGTCCGTCTCCCCACTCCTGTGGGCTGCATAGGATCGCGCGCATGAAAGACGGCTCCGGCGAAGGCGACGCGCACGGACGCGCCCTCACGCGGCGCGGGGCGCTCGCTCTCGGCGCGGGCGGGGCCGGGGCGCTGCTCGCCGGAGTCACGGGGCTGCTCGCCGCGCGTTCCGGCGACGACGCGGCGCCGCGCCCCCGCGAGACCAGGGCGGCTGGCCGGTTCGACGCCGGCGACGCAGAGACCGTCCTCGGCAACCGCGCGCGGGCCGTCCGGTCCGGCGACCGGACGGCCTTCCTCGCGACGGTCGGCTCCGCGCCCGCCGCGTTCCAGGACGCCCAGTCCCGCCTCTACGCCAACCTCCGCAGGCTCCCGCTGGCCGGATGGCGCGAACAGGTCGTCACCACCCAGGCCGTGGACGGCGAGGACGGCGTCACCGTCGTCCGCGTCAAAGTGCGCTACAAGCTGCGCGGTTTCGACCGCGGCGACGTGGTCCGCACCCAGTACCTGGCCCTGGCGCAGCGCTCCGGCGCCTGGACGATCGTCGGCGACGGCTCGTCCCACGGCTTCCATGACGACGCCGAGATCTGGGACGGTGGCCCCCTGTCGGTGGTGAAGGGCCACGCGAGCCTGGTCATCGGGGACGCCCCCGGCCTCGGCGAGATCGCGCGACGCCTGGACGAAGCCGTGCCGGTCGTCAGCGACGTCGTCGGCGCGGGATGGGCGCGGCGGGCCGTCGCGCTGGTGCCCGCCGACGCGGGCCTGGCGTCCACGCTCGCCGGCTCGGGCACGGGGCCGGGCCTCGGTGAGATCGCCGCGGTCGCGACCGCCGTCCCGTCCGCGGGCCCGGCCCGGGGCGCCGACCGCGTCGTCATCTCCCCCGGCACCTTCGGCCGCCTCAACGAGATCGGGCGCGACGTCGTCCTCGCCCACGAGCTGACGCACGTCGCCACCGGCGCCGCCCACGACCGCACCACGCCGGAGTGGCTCATCGAGGGCTTCGCCGACTACGTCGGCTACCGCGGGTCGGCGATCGGCGTCCGGGCGGCGGCGGGCGAGCTGCGCCGGGAGGTCGCGGCGGGACGGGTCCCGTCCGCGCTGCCCGCCGCCTCCGCGTTCGCCGGCGGCTCGCCGCGCCTCTCGCAGTCCTACCAGGAGGCCTGGCTGGCCTGCCGGATGATCGCCGACCGGTACGGTGAGGCGACGCTCGTGCGGCTCTACCGGACCGCCGGGCGCGTCCCTGAGGCGGCCGCGCTGCGCGACGTGCTGCGCCTCACCCGGGACGGCTTCACCGCCCAATGGCGCGACTACGTGAAGAGGGAGCTGAGATGAGCGCGGAGGCGGACGAGGGACGGGCCGAGCCCGCGACCGCCCGGATCGAGGAGGCCGGCGGCATGCGGACGCCGCGGATCGCCGCCGCCGTGGCCGCCGCGGTTCTCTTCGCCGCCGTCGCGGTCGTCCTCGCCCTGACGACGCCCTGGAACCCGCTGCCCGGCGCCGTCCCCGGCGGACGCGTGGAGCCCGATCCGGCGCTCGACTACTCCCCGTCCGAGATCGCCCGGTCCAAGGCGTTCGACTCGGCCCTCAACCCGCCCGCCTACGCGGGCCTCGTCGTCGGACTCGTCCTGGTCTTCGCGCTGGGCTTCACGCCGCTCGGCGCGCGGTTCATCGGCTGGGTCACCGCCCGCGCCCGCCGCCGTTTCCTCCGGATCATCGTCGCGATCGTCGCGCTGACGACGCTGCTGCGCGTCGCCGGGCTCCCGTTCGACATCTGGAGCGAGTCGGTGCTCCGCCGGTACGGTCTGTCGACGCAGACCTGGCCGGCGTGGCTCGTGGACCAGCTCAAGTCCCTCGCCGTCACCTGGGTCATCTACACGATCGCCCTGCTGCTCCTCTATGCGGTCGTGCGCCGCTTCCCGCGCTACTGGTGGACGGGCGCCGCCGCCGGAGGCTTCCTGCTCGTCGTGCTGGTGTCGTTCATCTACCCGATCGCCGTCGAGCCGGTGTTCAACAAGTTCCATTCGCTTCAGCAGGGGCCGCTGCGCACCGACCTGCTCGCGATGGCCGAGCGGGACGGCGTGCCCGTCGAGGACGTGCTCGTCGCGGACGCGTCCCGCCGGACGACGTCGCTGAACGCCTACGTGTCCGGGTTCGGGTCCACGCGCCGCATCGTCCTTTACGACACGCTGCTGAAGTCGCCGCCCGCCCGGGTGAAGTCGATCGTCGCGCACGAGCTGGGCCACGCCAAGCGCGACGACGTCCTGTACGGGACGCTCGTGGGCGCGCTCGGCATCGCCGGGGCCATGTGCCTGCTGTACCTCCTGACGACCTCCCCGCGCCTCCTGCGCCGCGCGGGAGTCGCCTCCACCGGCCCCCCACGGCGGGAGACCGGGGCGGCGGACCCGCGGTCCGTCGCGCTCGTCCTCGCGCTGGTGGCGGCCGGGACGCAGCTCGGCGCCCCGGTCCAGAACCTCGTCAGCCGCCGCATCGAGGCCCGCGCGGACGCGCACGCGCTGAACCTCACCCGCGACCCGTCGACGTTCGTGTCGATGCAGCACGAGCTGTCGGTGCGCAACATCTCCGACCTGGACCCCGACGGCATGGAGTACCTGCTCTGGCTGACGCACCCGTCAGGCCCCGACCGGATCGCCATGGCGCGCACCTGGGCGCGCATGCACCACGTCCCAGAGCCGCCGCCGCTGCGCTAGCCCCCCAGCGAGGGTCAGTCCCCGCCGGCGCGCGGCTTTTCGGGCGGCTGCGCGCCCTGCTGCTGCGCGGAGAGCGTCGCGGCGTCCGCGCGCGGCGCCGTCGTCACCGACCTTTGCAGCGCGCTGCCCTTCACCCAGTCGTTCCAGTTCATCTGCCAGTAGCCCCAGCCGTTGTCCGGTTCGAGTTCCCGGTCCGACCCGGTCACCGTCACGACGTCGCCGCGCTGCGCCAGTCCGTAGAACCACTTCGCGTTGGACGGGCTGATGTTGATGCAGCCGTGGCTGACGTTCGCGCTGCCCTGGCTGCCCACCGACCACGGCGCGCTGTGGACGTACTCGCCGCTCTCGGAGATGCGCACGGACTTGTAGACGGTGAGGCTGTAGCCGCCGGGGCTTCCGGGGCTGACCCCCATCCAGTCGGACGTCATGACGGTGGGGTCTTCCTTGGCCATCGTCAGGTGGACGCCGTTGGTGGTGGTGTACTTCTCCGACCCGCCCTTGCCCATGCTGGTCGGAATGGTGCGGGCCTTCTTCCCGTTGACCTTCACCACCATCTTGTGGCTGTCCTCGCCGGCCGTGGAGATGTGCGAGTCGCCCACCTTGAAGTCGACGGCGTAGTTCTTGCCGCCGTACACGTCCCCGCCGGTGCGCACACCGCTGAGGTGGGCCTGGAACGTCACCTTGGTCTGGGCGGGCCAGTACTGCTTCGTCCGGAAGACGACCTCCTTGTCACTGAACCAGTGCCAGGCGCCTTCCACGGTCTTGTCGGCCCGCACCTCCAGCGCCTGCTCGACCGCCTTCCTGTCCTGCACCGCGCGGTCGAACTGCATGATGATGGGGATGCCGACGCCGACGGTCTCCTTGTCGTACGGCGCCTCGATCGTCATCTTGTTCGTCTTCGTGACCTTGGCGGTGGTGAAGCGGCTGCCGACCGTCTCGGTCCTGCCGTCCTCGCCGACCGCCGTCGCGCCGACCGTGTACGTCGCGCCCGGCTCGAGCGTCCAGCGCGACCTCCACCGCGTCCGGTCGGCGTTCAGGTCGCCCTCGACCCGGCCGCCGCCCGACGACACGGTCACGTTCGCCACGGTGCCCCTGTACGCCTGGACGGTGATGGGGCTGTCCGGCCTGAGCTGCCCCCCGCCGCCCGCCGGCGACACCGTGAGCTCCACCGCGTCCTTGCCGTCCGCCTCGCCGCCGCCCGTGCACGCCGCGGCGCCCGCGACCATGCCGGCGCCGATGAGCACGGCCGCCGTCCGCCGTCCCCGGTCTCCCGGTCCTGAGCCACCCACCCGCATGTGGTCCCCCCGGTCGTCCTACTGGGCGATCGGTCCGCCTCCCCAGCCACGTCGCTGGAACGGCGCCCAGTATGTGAAAGGGCCGGTACCCGAAAAAATCGGACACCGGCCCCACATGGGGTTCTTTTACTGATCAGTGAATATCTTTCATCCGGCCCCTCACGAAACCGGACACACGCGGGCCAACCGCAGATGAAAGTGATCAGTGGGCGAAATGGCCCCGGTAGTACTCGAAGACCAGGCCGATCGTGGAGAGCAGCGTGGCGGCGGCGCCGAGGATGACCAGCCACCAGCCGAACACGACGCCGAGCGCGACGGCCGCGGCCGACAGCCCGAGGAACAGCGGCCACCAGCTGTGCGGGCTGAAGAAGCCCAGCTCGCCGGCCGCGTCCGCGATGTCGCCCTCGGGGTCGTCCTCGTACAGCGGGCCGCCGTTGGCGGCCTCAAGCCGCCGGACGGTGAAGTGGATGTAGAACCCGATGAGCCCGGCGAGCCCGACCGAGATCCCCAGCGCCGTCGTGCCCGTCCAGTCACCGGACCAGAGCCAGTACACGATGTCCGTCGCCAGGAAGAACAGCGCGGAGCCGTAGAACATGAACGCCTGGACGCGCATCGGCTACTCCCCCTTCGTCCCGGCCAGCTCGCCCTTGGCGCCCACATGCGGGTGGTGCAGGTCGAACGCCGGCCGCTCGGAACGGATCTTCGGAATCGAGTTGAAGTTGTGCCGCGGCGGCGGGCACGACGTCGCCCACTCCAGCGACGCGCCGTAGCCCCACGGGTCGTCGACCTCGACGCGCTTGCCCCGCTTCCACGTGATGTACACGTTGTAGAAGAACGGCAGCATGGACGCGCCGAGGACGAGCGAGAAGATGCTGGAGATCTCGTTCAGCCCGTGGAACTCGTCCGGGTAGTCGGCGTACCGGCGGGGCATGCCCGCGGCGCCCAGCCAGTGCTGGACGAGGAACGTGCCGTGGAAGCCGATGAACAGCAGCCAGAAGTGGACCTTGCCGAGGAAGTCGTTCAGCATCTTGCCGGTCCACTTCGGCCACCAGAAGTAGAAGCCCGCGAACATCGCGAACACCACGGTGCCGAACACGACGTAGTGGAAGTGCGCCACCACGAAGTAGGAGTCGGACAGCTGGAAGTCCATCGGCGGCGACGCCAGGATGACGCCGGTGAGGCCGCCGAACAGGAACGTCACGAGGAAGCCGAGCGACCATAGCATCGGCGACTCGAACGTCAGTTGTCCTCGCCAGATCGTCCCGACCCAGTTGAAGAACTTCACCCCCGTGGGCACGGCGATGAGGAACGACATGAACGAGAAGAACGGCAGCAGCACCTGGCCGGTGACGAACATGTGGTGCGCCCACACGGTGATGGACAGGCCGGTGATGCTGATGGTCGCGAACACCAGTCCGATGTAGCCGAAGACCGGCTTCCGGCTGAACACCGGGAGGATCTCCGTCACGATGCCGAAGAAGGGCAACGCGATGATATAGACCTCCGGATGCCCGAAGAACCAGAACAGGTGTTGCCATAGCAGCGCGCCGCCGTGCGACGCGTCGAAGATGTGTGCGCCGAGCTTGCGGTCGGCCTCCAGCGCCAGCAGCGCCGCGGCGAGGACCGGGAACGCGATCAGCACCAGGATGGACGTCAGCAGGACGTTCCACGTGAAGATCGGCATCCGGAACATCGTCATGCCGGGCGCGCGCATGCACAGGATCGTGGTGACGAAGTTGACGGCGCCCATGATGGTGCCGAACCCGGACATCGCCAGGCCCATCACCCACATGTCGCCGCCGATGCCCGGCGAGCGGACCGCGTCCGACAGCGGGGCGTAGGCGAACCAGCCGAAGCTGGCCGCGCCGCCCGGGGTCAGGAAGCCCGCGATGACGATGAGGCTGCCGAACAGGAACAGCCAGTACGCCAGCATGTTCATGCGCGGGAACGCCACGTCGGGCGCGCCGATCTGCAGCGGCATGATGACGTTGGTGAAGCCCGCGAACAGCGGCGTCGCGAACATCAGCAGCATGATCGTGCCGTGCATGGTGAACAGCTGGTTGAACTGCTCGTTGCTGACGACCTGCATGCCCGGCTCGAACAGCTCCGCGCGCATCACCAGCGCGAGGACGCCACCGAACAGGAACATGAAGAACGACGTGATCAGGTAGAGGTAGCCGATCACCTTGTGGTCGGTGGACGACAGCCACGAGGCGAGGATGCGGCCCTTGCTCGTCCGCGGGCCGATGGGCGTCGCGGTGGGCGCGTGACTGGTCGCGGTCACTGAGCACCCCCGGCGGCGAGCGCGGCCTTCGAGTCGGCGATGTACTTGGTGTACTCCTGGGGCGTCACGACCTTGAGCTGGAACAGCATCCGGCTGTGGTCGACACCGCAGAGCTCGGCGCAGCGGCCCTCGTACACGCCGGTCTTGTTCGCCGTGAACTCGAACTCGTTGTCGTAGCCGGGCATGACGTCCTTCTTGTAGATCAGCGCCGGGACCCAGAACGAGTGGATGACGTCGTTGGAGTGCAGGCGGACACGAATCTTCTGGCCCGTGGGGATCGTCATCACCGGCTTGGCGGGCGCGGGCCCGTTCGGCGCGACGGGCTGGCCGACGACGCGCGCGACGAGCTGCTCCTTGCCCGTGGCGTCCTTCTGCTTGTAGTCGAACTGCCAGCTCCACTGGAACCCGGTCACGTCGACGACGACCGCGGGGTTGGCGGTGGTCTTCTCGACGTAGTTCTCGTCCCGGGCCGTGAAGTAGAACAGGACCGCGATGATGACGAACGGGACCGCCGTGTAGAGGATCTCGATCGGCATGTTGTAGCGGACCTGCGGCGGCAGGTCGTCGGAGCGCTTGCGGTGGAACAGGATCGCCCAGATGATCAGGCCCCAGACGACGGCCCCGACCGCGAACGCCGCGATCCAGGAGCCCTGCCACAGGTGCAGCATGCGCTCGCCCTGCTCGCTGATCGGCTCGGGCATGCCCAGGCGGCTGCCGCTGCACGCGGTGGCTGACAGCGCCAGCAGACCCAGCGCGCCGGCGCTTTTCAATGCGCGGCGACTGCGCACAGGCGTACGCCGCTCCCTAGAGCGGGTCGGACTCACGGAATGCCTTCCCCACGGATGAAAGCCCGGTCGGCCGGGCGGAGAGATCAGTTGTCACATGTGCGATGGACACACTAGCGCGAGGGTCGCGCGAACCCCCGATCGGGTGCCCGGTTAGTGTTTCCGCGTGGCCGATCCAAGCGCGCCGGGCGTCTATCTCGATGCCGCGTCCACCGAGCCGCCGCATCCCGCGGCCCGGTCGGCCCTCCTTGAGGCCCTCGACGCCGGATGGGCCGACCCCGCCCGGCTGTACGGGACGGCCCGCGGCACCCGGGTGCTCCTCGACCGGGCCCGCGCCCGGGTGGCCGAGGTCCTGGGCGCCCGTGCGGACGAGGTGTCGTTCACGTCGTCGGGCACGCAGGCGGTGCACCTGGCCGTGCTCGGCGGGCTCCGGGCGCGCCGGCGGGTCGGGCGGCACCTGGTGGTGAGCGCGGTGGAGCACTCCAGCGTCCTGCACGCCGCCGAGGCGCACGAGCGCGACGGCGGCGAGGTGACCGTCGTCGGCGTCGACCGGGCGGGCCGCGTCGACCCCGGCGAGTTCGCGGCGGCGCTGCGTCCGGACACCGCGCTCGCGTGCCTGCAATCGGCCAACCATGAGGTCGGGACGGTCCAGCCCGTCGCGGAGGTCGCCGAGGCGTGTCGCGCCGCGCGCGTGCCTCTCTTCGTCGACGCCGCGCAGTCCCTGGGACGGACGGACGTCCCCGGCGGTTGGTCCTTCCTCGCCGGCAGCGCCCACAAGTGGGGCGGGCCCGCGGGTGTCGGGGTGTTCGCCGTCCGCAAGGGCACTCGGTGGCGTTCTCCGCTGCCGGACGACGAGCGGGAGCAGCGCCGCGTGCCCGGGTTCGAGAACGTCCCGGGAATCGTGGCGGCCGCCGCCGCGCTGGAGGCGTTCCGCGCGGACATGGCTGCGGACGCGGCGCGCCTCTCGTCCCTCGTGGACCGCATCCGCGCGGAGGTGCCGCGTGCCGTCGCCGACGTGGAGGTCGTCGGCGACCCCGTCCGGCGGCTGCCGCACCTGGTGACGTTCTCGTGCCTGTACGTGGAGGGCGAGGCGCTGCTGACCGAACTGGACAGGCTGGGTTTCGCCGTTTCCTCCGGAAGTTCATGCACGGCGGATACGCTGCGTCCCAGTCATGTGCTGGAGGCGATGGGCGTGATTACCCACGGGAACGTGCGGGTATCGCTGCCGCGTGGCGTCCGTTCGGCGGACGTCGACCGGTTCCTGACCGTGCTGCCCGGCGCCGTCGGCCGCCTCCGCCGGACAGCGCTGGACGACTTCGAGACGGGGTCGGGCAACGTCGACACAGGGAGGCGGTCGCGCCCATGAGGTTCCGAGGCCGCGCCAAGAGCGGGGCGTCCGCGGGCGGCGCCGCGCCGCCCGCCGCCGCCGAGCCGGCCGCGCCGCCGCCCGTCCTGGTCATCGACGCGCTCGGCCGCAAATGCCCGATCCCGATCATCATGCTGGCCGAGCGGATCCGCGAGGTCCCGGTCGGCCAGATCGTCGCCGTCCTCGCCGACGACGCCGCCGCCCGCACCGACGTCCCCGCCTGGTGCCGCATGAAGTCGCAGGACTTCGTCTGGGAGGAGACCCTCCAGCAGGGCGGCTGGGGATTCCACATCCGCCGGACGTACTGAGCCGCAACGTAGAAGGGCCGCGCCGTGAAGGCGCGGCCCTTCTACGTTGGCTTCCCCTTACGGGTTCGGGCAGGTGAGGTGGGGAGCGACGTCGGCGGCGGCGTCGGAGCCGTACGCGGCGGCGAAGCGGTCGAGGAACGACTGGCGGGCCAGGGAGTACTCCTGCGGGCCCGCGGCCTCCAGGGCGTGCGCGGCGATGGTGTGGCCGACCTGCGCGGCGCGTTCGAGCGGAAGCTCCCAGGCGAGCGCGGACAGGAAACCGCCGCGGAACGCGTCGCCGACGCCGGTCGGGTCTACGACCTTCTCGACGGGGACGCCGGGCACGTGCAGGCCCTCCACGCCCTTGCGGTCGATGACGGCGCCCTTGGCGCCGAGGGTGGTTATCCGGATGCCGACGCGGTCCAGGATCTCCTCGCCGGACCAGCCGGTCTTCTCCTCCGCGAGCGCCTTCTCGTACTCGTTGCTGAACAGGTACGCGGCGCCGTCGATGAGGCGGCGGACGTCGGCGCCGTCCATGCGGGCGAGCTGCTGGGACGGGTCGGCGGCGAACGGGATGCCGCGGCTGCGGCACTCGTCGGTGTGCCGCAGCATCGCCTCGGGGTCGTTCGGGCTGACGATCACGAGGTCGAGGCCGCCGACGCGGTCGGCGACGGGCCGCAGCTCGATGGAGCGGGCCTCGCTCATCGCGCCGGCGTAGAACGTCGCGATCTGGTTCTGGTCCTGGTCCGTGGTGCACAGGAACCGGGCCGTGTGGTGCAGCTCGGACACGTGCACGGACGCGGTGTCGACCGCGTGCCGTTCGAGCCAGGAGCGGTAGTCGGCGAAGTCGTCGCCGACGGAGCCGACGAGGATCGACTCCTTGCCGAGGTTGCCCATGCCGAAGCAGATGTTGGCGCCGATGCCGCCGCGGCGGATGTCCAGCTCGTCCACCAGGAACGACAGCGACACGCGGTCCATCTGGTCGGGCAGGAACTGGTCGGTGAATCTTCCTGGGAAGGTCATCAGATGGTCGGTCGCGATGGAGCCAGTCACGGCGATGCGCACTGCGTCGCTCTCCTCGTGGTGGTCGTCCGGCTGTTCACCGGCTGTTACGGACCCGGAAAGAGTACTTTCCCATCGCACCATAGATTGACGCTGGAGCGCAGCCCGAGAGATTGCGGACCGGGCCCGGAGCCAGGGCAGCGAAAGGGGCGGGCCGGGCGTCAGCCCAGCCCGCCCCTCGACGCTCGGTGGCGCGGACCCGTCCGGCGGGCCCGCGCGTCAGGCGGATCGGCTCAGTTGAAGGAGTCGCCGCACGCGCAGGAGCCGGACGCGTTCGGGTTGTCGATCGTGAAGCCCTGCTTCTCGATCGAGTCGACGAAGTCGATGGTGGCGCCGGTGAGGTAGGGGGCGCTCATCCGGTCGACGCGGACGGCCAGGCCGTCGAAGTCCTGGATCTGGTCGCCGTCCATTTCCCGCTCGTCGAAGAAGAGCTGGTAGATCAGGCCGGAGCAGCCGCCCGGCTGCACGGCGACACGCAGCGCAAGGTCGTCGCGGCCTTCCTGCTCGAGCAGGCCCCTGGCCTTCTCGGCGGCGGCGTCGGTGAGGACGACGCCCTGCTGCGTGGTCTCCTGCGTGGTCTCGCCTGAAACCGTCATATGTTCAGCTCCCGGGTCTCGCTGCGCCGCGCGCGGCGGCGGCCTGTCGCTTGTCCTCCAGGACGCGTACGCCCCTTCCCGTAGAACAACGTACCTCGCCATAGGCCCATTCCGCTTCCCGGCCATGTCTAACGCCCGTGGACGGTGCGGTCTACGTCACATCATGGGCAGGCCTCGGATGTGCCATCATTAGTCGTCAAAGCGACGATAAGCCCCGTCGCCGAAGGGAGACACGCCGTGACCACCCCAGTGCGCGACCTTCCGCTGCTGCTCCTCGGCAGCGCCGCCGACCCCGCCACCGAGCGCGGCGTGGACTGTCCGGGCGAGCTGCCGCCGGCCTCCGACCCCGCGCTCGTCGAGCGCGCCCGCGCCGCCAAGGCCGCCCTGGGCGAGCGGGTGTTCGTGCTCGGCCACCACTACCAGCGGGACGAGGTCATCCAGTTCGCGGACGTCACCGGCGACTCGTTCAAGCTGGCCCAGCAGGCGGCGGCCCGTCCGGAGGCGCCGTACATCGTGTTCTGCGGCGTCCATTTCATGGCGGAATCGGCCGACATCCTGACCGCCGGGCACCAGCGGGTGATCCTGCCCGACCTCGGCGCGGGCTGCTCGATGGCCGACATGGCGACGTTCGACCAGGTCGAGGAATGCTGGGAAAGCCTTGAGGACGCGGGCGTCGCCGACGACGTGATCCCGGTCACGTACATGAACTCGTCCGCCGACATCAAGGGCTTCGTCGGACGGCACGGCGGCGTGGTGTGCACCTCGTCCAACGCCAAGCGCGCCCTGGACTGGGCCTACGGGAAGGGCAAGAAGGTTCTGTTCCTGCCCGACCAGCACCTCGGGCGCAACACGGCCGTCCTGGAGATGGGCTTCTCGCTGGACGACTGCGTCGTCTACAGCCCGCACCGCCGCGAGGGCGGCCTCACGCAGCAGCAGGTGCGGGACGCCAAGATGATCCTCTGGCGCGGCCACTGCTCCGTGCACGGGCGGTTCACCACGGAGGCGGTGGACGACGTCCGGGCGCGCGTTCCCGGCGTGAACGTCCTCGTCCACCCCGAGTGCAAGCACGAGGTCGTCACGGCCGCCGACCAGATCGGCTCGACCGAGTACATCATCAAGACCATCGAGGCCGCGGAGCCCGGCTCGTCCTGGGCGGTGGGCACCGAGCTGAACCTCGTCCGGCGGCTCGCGAACGCCCACCCGGACAAGAACGTCATGTTCCTCGACAAGGCCGTCTGCTACTGCTCGACGATGAACCGGATCGACCTGCCGCACCTGGTGCTGGCGCTGGAGTCGCTGGCGGCCGGACGGGTCGAGAACATCATCGAGGTGGACGAGGAGACCGCGCACTACGCCCGCGCCGCCCTCGACCAGATGCTCGCCCTCCCCTGAGCAGGATCTAGGACAGGCCGGGGGCGTCCCAGACCGGGAACCACCGGCCGGTGTCGGGCTCGATGTCCAGTTCGCCCGCGAGCGCGTCGCGGGCGCTCGTCTCGACCGTGTTGTTGCGGCGGTGCTCCGCCGACGCCACGTCGGGCGGGCGCGGCGCGAACGGGTAGAACGTCCCGCGGCCGGGCGAATGGACCAGGAAGAGCCGCTGGGGGCCGTCGTCCCGGCGGAAGGAGACGACCGAGCACAGCAGGTAGGGCCCGTATCCGGCGGCGGTCAGCGTGGAGTTGACCATGTGCAGGTCGGCGACGAGCCGGTCGAACGCGTCCGGCGGCCGTGTGACCTGCGCCCAGCCCCAGCCGTGGGGCCCCGCGCTCAGGCCCGACTCACGGCCGCCGTCGGCTCCCAGGAGGCGGGCGACGTCCCGCTGCGCGCGGCCGAACGCGCCGAACGTGCCGCCCTCGACGAGGCGGTGGCAGACGGCGCCCGCGCCGGTCGGGGCGAACCCGGTCGCGGCCTCCAGCGCCGTCGCGGCGGCGGGCAGCGCGAACAGCCGGTCGAGATCGGGCAGGCCGGGCGGCACGGGACGGCCGAGCAGCCCGTCCAGGACGCCCACGTCAGCCGCCGCTCTCGAGCCGCCAGGAGATGGCCGACAGCCGCTCCGTGCGCCGCTCCAGCGGCGGATGGCTGGACAGCAGCGTCTCCACGCCGCCGCCGCGCACCGCGACCACGCACAGGCCGCTCACCGGGCGCAGCGCCCGCAGGTCCTCGCGGGACGCGTCCCGGATCACCTCGGTGACCTTGCCGAGCGCGGACGCGAGATCGCCGGGACGGCCCGTCAGCACCGCGCCGGTGGAGTCGGCGCACAGCTCCCGGTGCCGGGACAGGGCGAGCCCGACGAGGGTCCCCGCCGCGAACAGGACCGCCGCCGCCACCCCGAGCGGCAGCAGCACGACCCCGGCCAGCAGGGCGGCGGCG
Organism: Actinomadura sp. 1N219; assembly: GCF_044326405.1. Classification (NCBI taxonomy): domain Bacteria; kingdom Bacillati; phylum Actinomycetota; class Actinomycetes; order Streptosporangiales; family Thermomonosporaceae; genus Actinomadura; species Actinomadura sp. 1N219. The sequence continues at coordinate 150,234 of NZ_JBIRAY010000002.1, forward strand.
CGTCCGGCGCCGTACCGGCCGCGGCCGGTGATCAGGCCCGTCCACCAGCCGAGGAACAGCCCGGCGCACATGCCGGGGAACGACGCGATCGCGGTGACGAGCACGTCCCGGTTGGCGACGTGCGCGATCTCGTGGGCGAGGACGGCGGCGAGCTCGGCCGGTTCGAGGCGGGCGCGGAGCCCGTCGGTGACGCACACCACCGCCGAGCCCGGTCCCGACCCGGCGGCGAAGGCGTTCGGCATGTCCAGCGCGGACACGGCGAGGCGCGGCTTCGGCAGGCCGGACGACATGCACAGCCGGTCGACGACGGCGTGCAGCTCGGGCTCCTCGTCGGAGGCGACGAGGCGGGCGTCCATCGCGTAGAGGGCCAGCCGGTCGGCGGCGCGGGCGGAGAGCACCGCGACGGCGACCGCGACGACCGCGGCGACCGCGCCCCACACCGGACCGGCGAGGAACGCGGGCAGCACGGCCGCCGCGTACACGAGCGCGACCAGGACCGCCGTGGCGAGCATCCGCCAGGTCAGTCCGGAGTCGGGTGCGTCACGGGAGGGCGCCATGTCCCGACATTACGCCGATCTTGGACGCCGTTCAGCGTCTGAAGACACACAGCCTGGTCACGGGCCCGTCACAGGCCGGGGGCGCCCCAGACGGGGAACCAGCGGCCGAGGTCGTCCTCGAACGGGAGGTCGGCCCCCACCGCGCTGCGCACCTGCAGTTCGAGCGCGTTGTCGCGCTTGTCGCCGGGCAGCGGCGCGAAGGGGTAGAACGTGCCGCTCTTGTAGCGGTAGACGAGCGCCAGGCGCTGCCCGTCCGGGCCACGGAAGCCCGCCAGCGAGCAGAGCAGGTGCGGGCCGAACCCGCCGGACTCCAGCGTCGCGTTCACGGCGTGCAGGTCGGTGACGAGGTCGGGCAGCTCGTCCGGACGGTGCGTCGTGAGCAGCCAGGTGTAGCCGAAGGTGTCGGTGCTGATCTCGACCTTGGGGCCCTCGTCGGCGTCCAGCAGCTCCTGGACGTCGCGCTGCAGCCGCGCGAACGCGCCGCCCTCCGCCGCGCGGAAGCACACCGAGCCGAGCCCGGTCGGGACGAACCCCGTCGCGGCCTCCAGCGTGATGGCGGCCGACGACAGCGCGAACAGCCGGTCGAGGTCGGGTTTGGCGGGCTTGGAGCGGCCGAGCAGCGTGTCCAGGAAGCCCACGGATCAGACTCCCCTGCTGAGCTGCTCGGAGATCTTCGAGAGCTGGGCGAGCCGCTTGTCGAGCGAGGGGTGGGTGGAGAACAGCGACGAGACGCTGAAGCCCTTGCCGAGCGCCGGGGTGAAGAAGAACGCGTTGAACGCCTGCGCGGACCGCAGGTCGTTCGTCGGGATCCGCGCGATCTCCCCGTTGACCTTCGTCAGCGCGCTGGCCAGCGCGGACGGGCGGCCCGTCAGGAGCGCGGCGGCGCGGTCGGCGGACAGCTCCCGGTAGCGCGACAGGGCCCGGGTGAGCATGAAGCTGACGGCGTAGGCGAGCGCGCTCGCGGCGACCACGGCGAGCAGGATGAGCCCGGTGTTCTGGTCGTTGCTGCGGCGGCCGAACCCGCCGAACAGGCCGATCTGCAGGCCGATCCGGGTGATCAGGCCCGCGCAGATGCCGAGGAACGACGCGATCGTCATGACCGCGACGTCCTTGTGCGCGACGTGCGCCATCTCGTGGGCGAGGACGCCCTCGAGCTCGACCGGGTCGAGCCGGCGCAGCAGCCCGGTGGTGACGCAGACGACGGCCTTCTTCTGGTTCCGTCCGGTGGCGAACGCGTTGGGCACGTCGGTGTCGGCGATCGCGACCCTCGGCTTCGGGGCGTCCGACATCGCGCAGATGCGGTCGACGACGCCGTGCAGCTCGGGCGCCTCCTCCGGGGTGACGACGCGCCCGTGCATGGCGAACAGCGTCATCTTGTCCGAGAAGAAGTACTGGGCGAGCAGGAAGACCGCCGCGGCGGCGAGCGCGATGAACGCCCACTGCGGCAGGAACACGAAGAACGCCCCCACGGCGACGACATAGACCAGCCCCAGCAGGAACATCGTCACGAGCATCCGCGAGGTCAGCCCCCGATCGGAGGCGTATCGCGTTCTGGCCATGCGGCCACCCCCTGTGCTTCCCCGATGGTGTTCAGTTGTTCAACGCGCGGGACCCCGATTTTGTGCCTGACTGTCCGGTTCGGCCGGCGCCGGGGGGCGTCCGTGTCAGTCGGGAATCCGTGTCAGTCGGGAATCAGCCCTTCGTCCCCCAGCATCGCGCGGACCTCGTCGATGTGCGCGTCGGCCGGCGGGAGGATCAGCTCGGACGGCGCCAGGCTGTCGGCCGCAAGCGGCTTGCCCACCTTGCGGACGTTCTCCAGCAGCGCGTGCAGCGCGGCGCGGAAGGCCGTCTCGTCGCCCGACTCGATCGCCGACTCCAGTTCGTCGTCGAGCGCGTTGAGAGCGGACAGGTCTTCTGCGGCCACGTCCAGCTGGCCCTCGCCCATCAGGCGGACGATCACTGGGCACCCCCGGGCTTCTCCTGCCAGTTCACCTGGGGAGCCTGCTGGGGGGTGTCCTGCTGCTGCGGCTGCGCGGTCGCGTTGCCCTGGTTCAGCTCCTTCGGCGCGGGGGCCTGGCCGAGCTCGGCCTTCAGCTGCTCCAGTTCGAGGTCGACGCCGGGGCCGGAGCCCATCCGGTCGAGCTCGGCCTGGATGTCGTCCTTCGGACCGGAGAAGTCCTCCAGGGCGCCGGACGCCAGCAGCTCGTCGATCGCGCCGGCGCGGGCCTTCATGGTGTCGGTCTTCTCCTCGGCGCGCTGGATCGCGAGGCCGACGTCGCCCATCTCCTCGGAGATGCCGGAGAACGCCTCGTTGATCTTGGTCTGCGCCTCGGCGGCGGTGTAGGTCGCCTTGATCGTCTCCTTGCGGGTGCGGAAGGAGTCGACCTTGGCCTGCAGCCGCTGGGAGGCGAGCGTCAGCTTCTCCTCCTCGCCCTGCAGCTGCTGGTACTGGCCGCGCAGGTCGTTCAGCTGGCTCTCCAGCCCGGCCCGGCGGGTCAGCGCCTCGCGGGCCAGGTCTTCCCGGCCGACCTGCAACGCCTTCTTGCCCTGGTCGGTCAGCTTGGTCTGCTGCCCTTCGAGCTGATTGATCTGCAGTTCGAGACGCTTGCGCGAAGTGGCGACGTCGGCGACCCCCCGACGGACCTTCTGCAGCATCTCCAGCTGTCGCTGGTAGGAGTAATCGAGGGTCTCGCGGGGATCCTCCATGCGGTCCAGGGCCCTGTTCGCCTTGGACTTGAAGATCATCGACATTCGCTTCATCACGCTCATCGCGCGGCGCCGGTCCCTTCGTGCTGTCGCCTCAGTCGTGAACTGGGCTCAATGACCACTGCTGGGGTTCTTATCACCCTACGCGTTAACGCGCGAGGCAGCCACGATGTTCGCAGCCGGTAGTCTGATCCCGTGTTCAAGCGTCGTACCCCGGAGGCCCCGGCGAATCCTCCTGAGGTAGTAAAGCCGGAAGGCAAGGGCCGTCCCACGCCCAAGCGCAAGGAAGCCGAAAAGCGCAACCGCCAGCCGATCACCGCGCCGTCCTCCCGCAAGGAGGCGTACCGCAAGGTCAGGGAGCGGCAGGCGGCCGATCGCGCCAAGGCGCGCCAGGGCATGGCGAAGGGTGACGAGAAGCACCTGCTCAAGCGGGACAAGGGTCCCGTCCGCCGGCTCGCCCGCAACTACGTCGACTCGCGACGCACGGTCGGCTCGTACCTGATGTACGCCATGTTCGCGATCGTGCTGCTGAGCATGCTCCCGATCCCGGTGGCGCGGCTGCTGGTGCTGTTCGCGCCGCCGCTGCTGCTCGTCGCCGTGTTCGCCGAGGGCCTGCTGCTGAGCCGCGGCATCAAGCGGCTCGCCGCCGAGCGGTACCCCGACGAGGACGTGAAGGGCGTCGGCCTGTACGCGGCGATGCGCGCCATGCAGATCCGCCGGCTCCGCGTGCCGAACCCGCAGGTCCGGGTAGGCGAGAAGGACAAGATCTGATCGCGCGACCGGCGGACTAGGGTCGGGGGCATGGAGTTCCGATACCTGGGCCGGAGCGGTCTGAAGGTCAGCGAGATCGCGTACGGCAACTGGCTCACCCACGGCTCCCAGGTCGAGGAGGACGCGGCACGCGCGTGCGTGCGCGCCGCCCTCGACGAGGGGATCACCACCTTCGACACCGCGGACGTCTACGCGGGCACGCGCGCCGAGGCGGTCCTCGGACGCGCGCTCAAGGGGCAGCGCCGCGAGGGGCTGGAGATCTTCACCAAGGTCTTCTGGCCCACCGGGCCCGGCGTGAACGACCGCGGGCTGTCGCGCAAGCACATCGTCGAGTCGGTCAACGGTTCCCTCCGCCGCCTGGAGACCGACTACATCGACCTGTACCAGGCCCACCGGTTCGACCACGAGACGCCGCTCGAGGAGACGATGCGGGCGTTCGACGACCTCGTCCGGCAGGGCAAGGTCCTGTACGTCGGCGTGTCGGAGTGGCGGGCGGACGAGATCGAGCGGGCCCTCAAGATCGCCGACGAGATGGGCTTCGACCGGATCATCTCCAACCAGCCGCAGTACTCGATGCTGTGGCGGGTGATCGAGGGCGAGATCGTCCCGCTGTGCGAGCGCGAGGGCGTCGGCCAGATCGTCTGGTCGCCGATCGGGCAGGGCGTCCTGACCGGCAAGTACAAGCCGGGGCAGCCGCTGCCGGCCGGGTCGCGCGCCACCGACGACAAGGGCGGCGCCGACATGATCAAGCGCTTCCTCACCGACGACCTGCTGGCCCGCGTGCAGGAGCTGAAGCCGATCGCGGACGACCTCGGGCTGTCGATGGCGCAGCTCGCGATCGCCTGGACGCTGCAGAACCCGAACGTCGCGTCGGCGATCGTGGGGGCCTCCCGTCCGGAGCAGGTCGCCGACAACGCGCGGGCGGCGGGCGTGAAGCTGGACGCCGGCGTGCTGAAGCGGATCGACGAGGTCCTCGACCCGGTCGTCATCCGCGATCCGGCGAACACGGTCAGCCCGCCCCGGCGCCCCTGAACTCGTCGCTGAACCGTTACGCGGAAGGGCCGCGGAGCACCTGCTCCGCGGCCCTTGCCCGTCTTCCCGTCATCCCGTCATTCGGGTTCGAGCAGGCTCATCTCGTACACGACCGACTCGCCGTCCAGCAGGGTCACCGTGTCGACGTCGTCGGCGCGCAGCCCCCGCCAGTTCTCGCCCAGCCAGCTCTCCGCGTCCGCCTGGGTGGAGAAGGTCTCCTCCGACATGCCGACCATGCGCCCGTCGGCCTTCTCCAGACGCCAGCTCCACGCCATCGCGTTCGACCTCCCTCGTCGCGGTGAGACTAGCCCCTCCGCGCCGCGGTTCCGTCAGGACGCGGCCTCGATGGCGCGGCGCAGCGCGTCCGCGGTGTCGGTGTCGGACTTGTCGAGCGTGCGGCCGTTCACCCGCACGCTGGGCGTGCCCTGAACCCCGGACGCGATGAGGCCCTTGCTGACGGTCTTCACGCTCTCGGCGTAACGCTGGTTCCGGACGCAGGACGTGAACCCGTCGCCGGTGAGCCCGAGGCCCGCGGCGTAGGAGATCAGCTCCGACGTCGCGTAGCCCTGTGTGGAGAGGGTCGCGGGCTGGCGGGAGTAGAGGGCGTCCTGGTAGGAGAGCCAGCGTGCGCCGTCGCCGACGCAGCGCAGCGCCGCCGCGGCCCGGACCGCGTTGCCGTGCGCGGGCTGGACGCTCTCACCGAAGATGACCATCGGGTGGAAGACGACCTTGGCGCGTCCGGAGACGGCCAGCTGCTTGAGCATCGGGTCGTGCATGCGGTCGAACGTGCCGCAGTGCGGGCAGGCGAAGTCCTCGTAGACGTCGACGACGGGGGTCGTGACGCCGGGACGCGCCATCGCCAGGCTGCCGTCGGCGAGCGGCGTGGCCTCCGCGCCTCCGGCGATCTGCCCGACCTTTAGCTGAACGTCGCCGCCGCCACCGCCGCCGCCCCCTTCCTCGCCGCCCTGGACGTACAGGAAGACGGCCGCGACCAGGACCAGGACCACGACGAGACCGCCGCCTATCAGGGCGATCGCCAGTGCGGCGCCGCCCTTGCGTCCGGGAGGCGGCGGCCCGAACGGGCCAGGAGGGCCGGGCGCGCCTGGCTGCCAGCCGGGGCCGCCGGGCGGCGGGGGGCCGCTCGGCGGGACGGGAGGCGGGCCGTAGGGCGGCTGCGCACCATGGGGCGGCTGCGCGCCCTGACCTTGGCCGCCCGGCCACGGCGCGTTCGGGGGGTAGCCCACCTGGACCTCCTGATGGGGCCGTCGTGATCCTTCCAGGTGAGCGTAACCGTAGAGTTCCGATCGAGATGGACATCGAGCTTCGCGGCATCGCCGCTCCGGGCGGCTGGCCCGTGCCCGGATGCCGGTGCGCGTCCTGCAACCGGCTGCGCGCTACCGGGGTCCGGCACGAGCCGGTGAGCGCCGTCGTCGACGGCGTGCCGCTGGAGGACTGCTCCCGGACGGACGTCCCCGGCGGTTTCGAGGTGCACGGCCCTCGCGGAGGACGGGCGCTGGTCGCGGCCGGACCGGGGACGAGGCCGGAACCGGTGCACGGGGTGGAGTACGACGCCGTCCTGCTGGACTTGGCCGGGTCCCCGGACCACTTGGGTTATCTGCGCCACGTCGGGGCGGTGTCGGCCAAGACGGACGTCGCGGCGATCCACGTCGACCACCGTGTGCCGTCACCGGCCGAGCTTGAGCGCCGCATGGCGTTCTGGAGCCGCCCGCATCACGGCCCGCATCGAACGTTGCTCCTTGGTGGCGCGCGGTCGGGCAAGTCGGCCGAGGCAGAACTCCGTCTAGCCGCGTGCCCGGACGTTCTCTACGTCGCGACCGGGCCGGTGCGTGACGACGACCCGAAATGGGCGGAGCGCGTCACCGCCCATCGGCTCCGCCGTCCGGCTTGGTGGCGGACCGTCGAGACGACCGATCTCGTAGGCGTCCTGAAGCACGAGACAGGCGCGGTCCTCGTGGACGGCATCGGCACGTGGCTCGCCGCGGCGATGGACGAAACCGCCGCATGGGACGACCCCTCCCTCGTACACCCGCTCCTGGACGACCTCGTCTCGGCGTGGCGCGGCGCGGAGGCGCGGGTGGTGGCTGTGAGCGACGAGGTCGGTCTGGCAATCGTGCCCACGACGGCGTCCGGGCGGGCGTTCCGCGACGTGCTGGGCAATCTCAACCAGCGGCTCGCGGCCGAGTCGGAGGAGGCGGCGCTGGTGGTCGCGGGCCGCGTCCTGGAGCTCGGATGATCGCGGGGCTGCGGCTGGCGGTGACGTTGCTCACCGTCGTCCCGGTGGGGTCGGAGCGGGTCGACCGGGGCACGGCGCGGGCGGCGATGCTGCTGGCGCCGTCCGCCGGGCTGATCGTGGGCGGCGCCGCGGCGCTCGTCCTGCTGGCGGGCGACCTGCTCGGCCTGGACGGCCTGGTCGCGGCGGCGCTCGCGGTGGCCGCGACGGCGGCGATCACCCGGGCGCTGCACCTGGACGGCCTCGCGGACCTCGCGGACGGCCTGGGCAGCGGACGTCCCGCCGCCGAGGCCCTGGCGATCATGAAGCGGTCGGACATCGGGCCGTTCGGCGTCGTCGCCCTGCTGCTGACCCTGCTGATCCAGGTCTCCGCCCTGGCCACGGTCCCGCACCCGGCCGTCGCGGTGATCGTCGCGGCCGTCGCGGGACGCCTCGCCCTCCCCTGGGCCTGCCGCACCGGCGTCCCGTCCGCCCGCCCGGACGGGCTCGGCGCGCTGGTCGCGAGCTCTGTGCCGACCCGGGCGGCGTTCGTCGTCACGGCCCTCGTTCTGGTGGCCGCGGCGGCGGCCGGGACGGGCGCCGGAGGGCTCGGCGGCGCTCTGCACGCGGCGGCGGCCGTGATCGTCGCGCTGGGCGCCGCGCTCCTGCTGCTCCGCCACGCCGTGCGGCGGCTGGGCGGCGTGACCGGGGACGTCCTCGGCGCGCTCGTCGAGACCGCCACGACCGCCGCGCTGATCGCCCTCACGGCGCTTCGGTGAGGGCGCGGCGGGCATAAGCGCGGACGTCGGCGTCCGAGTCGTCCTGGGCCCTGCTCAGCGCGTCGCGCACCGCCGTGACGTCCCGGAAAGCGGCCAGCGAGATCACCGCGGCCTTGCGGACGTCCAGGTGCGGGTCGTCCAGGGCCTTGACGAGCGGGTCGGGCGCGACGTCCGCGGACGCGGCGGCCAGGCCCCGCGCGGCGCCCGTCCGGACCTGCCAGGCCGGGTCGTGCAGGGCGCCGACGGCGGCGAGGTCCAGCGGATGCGGGCAGCCGATGCCCGCCAGCGCCTCGAAGGCCGCCGCCCTGACCAGGTCGTCCGCGTCGCCGACGAGGCCGCCGAGCGCCCCGGACGCCGCCGGGTCGCCGATCGTGCCGAGGCCGTGCGCCACCGCCACCCTGACCTCGCGGGATGCGTCGGACGCGGCGCGCGCGACCTCGTCCGCGGCGTCGTGGGCCACCAGTCCCCGGACGGCCTGGAGCCGGACGCGGTGGTCGGCGTCGCCGAGCGCGTCCCCGAACACGGCCGGGGAGCCCAGCCGGAGAGCGCGCAGCACGTCCAGGACGGCGGCGCGGACGATCGCGTCCTCGCCGCGCAGCGCGGGCGCGAGGTCGTCCCGGACGGCGGGCGTCGCGGGCAGCACCTCGACCAGTTCGCGGAGCGCGGTGGCGGCGGCGCGCCGGACGGAGCCGTGCGCGTCGGCGAGCGCGGTCGCCAGGGCGCCGGCGACGCCGTCCGGCGCGACCTCGGTGAGCGTCGCGACGGCCGCGCGCCGCACCTTCGGGTCGGGGTCGTCGAGGTACGGGGCGATGGCGCCGACGCCCGGTCCCGTCTCGGCCAGGTCCTGGAGTTCGAGCAGCCGCGGCGAACGCCCGATCGCCACGGCCGGACGCGCCGCCTTGGCCGGGGATGCGGGCGCGGCCACGACCGACGCCGCGGGGGCCGGGGTGAGCACGACCGGCTCGCCGCCCGGCTCCGGGACGGTGAACTCCTCGACCGGCACCAGATACGGCGCCACCGGCCGTTTGACGAATTCCATCGCGCCGTCGTCCCGGCGCCGGAGGTTGAGGTGGTACATCCACGCCTCGTCGTCGCGTTCGGGCAGGTCGGCGCGGTCGTGGTAGAGGCCCCAGCGGCTCTCGGTGCGGGTCAGCGACGAGCGCGCCGCCATTTCCGCGCAGTCGCGGATGAACGTGACCTCGGCGCAGCGCATCAACTCGTGCGGCGTCCGCGCGCCCATGCCGGCGATCTCCGCCTCCATGCGGGTGAACGTCTCGACGGCGAGGTCGAGCTTCGCCCGCGTCTTGGGCGGCGCGACGTAGTCGTTGACGAACCGGCGGAGCTTGTACTCGACCTGCGGCTGCGGCGGCCCGTCCGGGTTGCGCAGCGGGCGGTAGATCAGCTCGTGCGCCGCCCGGATCTGCTCCTCGGGCAGCACGGCGCCGCGACCGAGGTGGGCGGACGCGTGCGCGCCCGCCAGGTCCCCGAAGACGAACGCGCCGATCATGTAGTTGTGCGGGACGCAGGCCAGGTCGCCCGCCGCGTACAGGCCGGGCACGGTCGTGCGGGCGTTCTCGTCCACCCACACGCCGGACGCGGAATGCCCGCCGCACAGCCCGATCTCGGAGATGTGCATCTCCACGTCATGGGTGCGGTAGTCGTGGCCGCGTCCCGCGTGGAACGTGCCCCGCGTCGGCCGCTCGGTGGTGTGCAGGATGCCTTCGAGCGCCGTCAGCTTCTCGTCCGGCAGGTGGGTGAGCTTCAGGTAGATGGGGCCGCGCGCGGAGTCGATCTCCCGTTTGACCTCCGCCATCATCTGGCCCGACCAGTAGTCGCAGTCGACGAACCGCGTCCCCTCGGCGTTGACCTGGTAGGCGCCGAACGGGTTGGCGACGTAGGCGCACGCGGGCCCGTTGTAGTCCTTGATGAGCGGGTTGATCTGGAAGCATTCGATGCCGCTCAGCTCGGCGCCCGCGTGGTAGGCCATCGCGTGGCCGTCGCCTGCGTTGGTGGGGTTCTCGTACGTCCCGTACAGGTAGCCGGACGCGGGCAGCCCGAGACGGCCGGACGCGCCCGTCGCCAGGATCACCGCACCGGCCGAGACGGTGACGAACTCACCGCTGCGGGTGTCGAATCCCACGGCCCCTACGGCGCGTCCGTCCTCCTCCGACGTCAGGACGCGCACGGGCATCACGCGGTTCTCGATCTGCACCTTCTCCCGGATGGAACGCTGCCTCAGCACCCGGTAGAGCACCTTCTTGACGTCCTTGCCCTCCGGCATTGGCAGGACGTACGAACCCGACCGATGAACCCTGCGGACCGCGTATTCGCCGTGCTCGTCCTTCTCGAACTTCACGCCGTACCGTTCGAGCCGCTTCACCATGTCGAAACCGCGCGTGGCCGTCTGGTGGACGGTCCGCTGATTGACGATGCCGTCGTTGGCGCGGGTGATTTCGGCGACGTAGTCCTCTGGCGTTGCCTTGCCTGGGATGACCGCGTTGTTGACGCCGTCCATGCCCATGGCGAGCGCGCCCGAGTGCCGGACGTGCGCCTTCTCCAGCAGCAGCACGGACGCGCCGTGCTCGGCGGCGGTGATGGCGGCCATCGTCCCGGCGGTGCCGCCCCCGATGACGAGGACGTCGCAGCTCAGCTCGCGGCGCTCCGCCGCGGGCGGGATCTCCATCAGACGGCCTCCTTCAACTGGTCGCCGGCCCCGAGCGCGCCGAGCACCTCGTCGCGGGACGCGGGCACGGCGAACTCGGCGGCGACACCGACCGGACCGAGGACGACGACGCGATGGCCGAGCAGCAGCGCCTCGTCCACGTCGTGGGTGACGAACACGACCGTGGCGGGGGCGTCGGCCAGGACGTCCAGGAGGAGCCGCTGCATGGACGCGCGCGTCTGCGCGTCCAGGGCGCCGAACGGCTCGTCCATGAGGATCGCGCGGGGTCCGGCGGCGAGCGTCCGGGCGAGTTGAACGCGCTGCCGCATCCCGCCGGACAGCTCGCGCGGCAGCCGCCCGGCGTCGTCGCCGAGCCCCACCCGGCCCAGCCACCGCTCCGCCGCCGCGCGGCGCTCCCGGCGCGGGACGCCCCGCAGCGCCAGGGCCAGCTCGACGTTGCGGCGGGCGGTCCGCCATGGCAGGAGCGCGTCGTCCTGGAACATCAGCGCCCGGTCGGCGGACGCGCCGGTGACGGGCACGCCGTCCGCGAGGACACGCCCCGACACGGCCGGGAGCAGCCCGGCGAACGCGCGCAGCAGCGTCGACTTCCCGCATCCGGACGGCCCGACGACGACGAGGATCTCCCCCGCCGCCGCGTCCAGGTCGAGTCCGCGGACGACGGCCCGTCCGCCGTACCCGAGCGCCACCCGCTCGGCCCGCAGCGAGAGCCCGCTCATGACTGCTCCTCCCTTGGCAACCACCGGGTCAGGCGGCGTCCGGCCAGTTCCACCGACGCGGACGTGAGCCAGCCGAGCAGCCCGATGGTGGCCATCCCGACGAGCACGCCGGGGTAGTCGACGATCGTGTACGCCTGCCAGGTCCGGTAGCCGACGCCGAAGTCGCCGGAGATCATCTCGGCGGAGATGACGCAGATCCACGCCACGCCCATGCCGATGGACAGCCCGCCGAACACGCCCGGCAGCACCCCCGGCAGGACGACGCGGACCAGCACCCGCCACCGTCCGCCGCCGAGCGTCCGGACCGCGTCCTCCCAGACGACCGGGAGCGCCTTCACCGCGTGCCGGGTGCTGACCAGGACGGGGAAGAACGCCGCCGCGAACGTGATGAACACGATCCCCTGCTCGTTCGCCGGGAACAGCAGGATCGCGACCGGCACCAGCGCGATCGCGGGGATCGGGCGGGCCACCTCGAACAGCGGCTGCAGCACGTCCCCCGCCCACCGGGAGCGGGCGGTGGCGACGCCGAGCGCGACGCCGAGGACGGCGGCGAGCGCGAACCCGGTGAGGATCCGGACGAGGCTCTGCGTGACGTCCTGCCAGAACTGCCCCTGCTCGACCTGGCGGCCGAACTCGCGGACGACCTCGGCCGGGCCGGGGAACCGGTCGAACCGGACCCAGAGCCGCAGATCGGCGGCCGTCACCAGATGCCAGACCGCGACGGCGGCCAGCAGCGACGCCGCCCTGACTGGCCAGCGGTACAGGCCGTTCACGCGCGCCGCACCGCCTCGCCGTATGGGACGACCTTCGCGCCGGAGTGGGCGGAGACGTACTTCTGCGCGCCCTCCGGGGTGGCGAACGGCTTGAACCTTTCCGCGGCGTTGGCGGACGGGTCCTCGACCCAGACGTCCTTGTCGGCGAACCAGCGCGTTCCGGCCGCGGTATCCGGGATGTACACGGCCCTGATCTGCTTGCCCTCACCCTGAAGCGTCCGCACGTTCTTCAGCAGGCAGACGGGATCGGCGACCGGCCTCGTCTTGGGCTCCCCCTTGACCCACACCTCGCCCGCCGTCTTCGGATCGTCCACCTTCTTGTTGCAGACAGCGTCGGTGCCGGTGATGGCCGCTGGGTTCGCCGTGGAGGCCGCCTGCTGGTCGTAGGGCGCGCCGACCGCCTTCCTTATGTAGGCGTCGTTGACGAACGGGTCGACCTTCAGCGGGGCCTGGATGACGCCGATGGACTTGAGGAACGGCACGTCCTGGACGAACGCGTCCCGCAGTTCCTTCTTGATGGTGGGGTCGAACGTGGCGACACCGCCCGCGCCGTTGTAGAGGTAGACGGTCTCCACCGGCAGCCCCGTCGTCGCCGCCACCGATTCCGCAGCCTCCAGCGGATGCGCGTGCAGGTAGTCGGTCGCGTCGATCTGCGCGCGAAGGAACGCCTGGAGGATCTCGGTCTTCTCCTTGGCGTACTGCTTGCGGACGACCACGCCGTGGAACGTCGGCACGTTCAGGTCGCCGCCGTCGTAGAGCAGCTTCGCCTGGCCCTTGTTCACCAGCAGGCCGGGCCAGGCGACGAACTGCGCGAAAGCAGACGCGGCGCCCGACTGGAGGGCGGACGCGCCGATGGTCGGCTGCTGGTTCTCGACCTTCACGTCCTTCGCCGGGTCGAGCCCGTACTTGCGCGCCGCCTGGACGAACGTCCCGTGCCCGGCGGACCCGACGCTCGTCGAGACGGTCTCGCCCTTCAGGTCGCGCAGCGTCTTCGCCTTCGCGCCGGGGGCGACGACCACGCTGTTCAGGGCTCCGCGCAGGTTGTAGCCGGTCACCGACACCCACTGGGTCTCGGCGTCGCCGCCCTGCGCCTGCGCCCGCGAGCCGTTGATCAGCAGCGGGTAGTCGCCCATCGAGCCGATGTCGATCTTCCCGGCGAGCATCTGCGCGGTGATCGGCGCGCCCGTGTCGTAGTCGCGCCAGACGACGGAGTGCTCGCCGTCCAGTTCCTTCAGGCGCTTCTCGAAGAAGCCGAGCGAGCGCAGGAGCGTCCCGGCGGTGACGGTGTTGATGGTCTTCGACTGGTAGCCCACGACGATCTGGCCGGACCCGCCGCCCGCCGAGGCGTTGCCGGCGACGGTGCACCCGGCGAGCAAGGGCACGAGACCGAACGCGAGGGTTCTGAGTAGGGGGAGTCTCATCGGGCGTCCTTCAGCGCAGGAGGTACGGCATGTTGACGGTCACGGCTCCGGTGGGACAGCGGTCCGCGCAGGGGCCGCAGTACCAGCACTCGTCGACGTGCATGTACGCCTTGCCGGTCTCGGGGTGGACGGCGAGCGCGTCCAGCGGGCAGACGTCGATGCACAGCGTGCAGCCGTCGATGCAGAGGGCCTCGTCCACCGTCACAGGGACGTCGGCGCGGTGCTCCACGAGGGACATGAGTTCTCCTGTAAGGGGCTGGGCGCGGCGGTCAGGGGATGCGTGCGGTGGTCAGGGGCGGGTGCGGTGGAGCGTGCCGCTCATCGCGATGCGGTCGCCGCGGAACCGGATGAACTCCAGGTCGACCGGGCGGCCGTCGGCGAGGTGGGTGAGGCGTTCGAGCATCAGCAGGGCGGCGTCGCGCGGGGCGTCCAGGGTGGCGGCCGAGTGCGGGTCGGCGTTGACGGCCTCCAGCGTGACCTCGGCGAGCCCGAGCGGCTGGCCCGCGATCCGTTCGAGCAGGACGAAGATGTCGTTGCGGGCGAGGTCCTCGGCGAGCAGCGGCTCCCCCAGGTCGCGGGCGATGTAGGTGAGGTCGAGGGAGAGCGGCAGCCCGTTCAGCCGCCGGATCCGCTCGATGTAGACGACGGGCTCCCCCGGCGGCCGGCGCAGCCGGGCCGAGATCTCGCGGGACGGCGTGATCAGCCCGGTGGTGCGGACCTCGTTGGCGACCTCGCCGTGCTCGCGCAGCGTCTCGGCGAGCCCGAGGAGCCGCTCCAGGCCGTGCGGGTACTTCTCGGCGACGGCGTGGGTGCCGACGCCGGGGCAGCGCTCGACGAGGCCCTCGGCGCGCAGCAGGTCGAGCGCCTCCCGGACGGTGTTGCGGGACGTGCCGAACTCCCGGACGAGCTCGGCCTCGGCGGGCAGCGCGCCGCTGCCCTGCCTGCCGACGCGGAACTCGCCGTACAGCACCTGGCGGCGCAGCACGTCCGCCACCTGCCGGGCGCGGTCGGCCCGCAGCCGCCGGGCGTCGGCGAGCGTCAGGGCCTCGGCGGTGATGTCGCTCCTGGTCACGCCCATAACCTACTAAATCAATCGGAATAGGTGAATAGGCGCGCCGCTCCGCCACCCCGAACATGGTCCGCACCCCGTCCCACCTGGGCCGCCGCGCCCGCCGGACGGTGTTCCGCCACCCCGCCCCGCGCCGGGCGGGCGCGGCCCGGACGTTTCGGCACGCCTTGCCGGTACCGCAGCCCAGGACCGGCAATGCTTGATCCAAAGGGCGAAACCGGTCACCGGTGGGACTAACATCTGGCTACGTGACGAGCATCAGCCTTGACGGCACAGCCCTGGCAAGCATCGACGTCGACGCGATCGTGATCGGCGTCGCACCGGCCGGGACGGGTGTCGCCCCGGCCGCCGGCTCCGAGGACCTCGACCGCGCGCTGGACGGAAGGCTCGCCGAAGCGCTCGCCGCCCTCGGCGCCACCGGCAAGGCCGGCGAGGTCACCAAGCTGCCCGCGCTCGGCGCGGTCGCCGCCAAGCTGATCGTCGCCGCCGGGCTGGGCGAGACGCCGTCCGCCGAGGACGTCCGCCGCGCCGCGGGCGCCGCCGTCCGCTCCCTCGCCGGACACGCGAAGGCCGCCGTCGCGCTCCCGGCCGCGTCCGCCGAGGACGTCGGGGCCGTGGCGCTGGGCGCGCTGCTCGGCGCCTACTCCTTCGACTCCTACCGCACCGGCGACGAGCACAAGAGCCCCGTCGAGGAGATCCGCCTGCTCGCCCCCGCCTCCCCGGACGCGGAAGCGGCCGTCGAGCGGGCCCGGACCCTCGCCGCCTCCGTCACGCTCGTCCGCGACCTGGTCAACACCCCGCCGTCCCACCTGTGCCCCGAGGACCTCGCGGGCGAGGCCGAGCGGATCGCCGGGGAGACGGGCCTCGCCATCGAGGTGCTGGACGAGAAGGCGCTCGTCGAGGGCGGCTACGGCGGCATCGCGGGCGTCGGGCAGGGCTCGGTCAACCCGCCGCGCCTCGTCCGCCTCGCCTACGGCCACCCCGAGGCGTCCAAGACGCTCGTCCTGGTCGGCAAGGGCATCACGTTCGACTCCGGCGGCCTGTCCCTCAAGCCGTCCGAGGCCATGGACTGGATGAAGTCCGACATGGGCGGCGCGGCCGCCGTGCTCGGCGCGCTCGCCGCCATCGGCAAGCTCAAGCCCAAGGTCAACGTGGTCGGCTACTTGGCCATCGCGGAGAACATGCCGAGCGGCACCGCGCAGCGCCCGTCCGACGTGCTGCGCATCTACGGCGGCAAGACCGTCGAGGTCCTCAACACCGACGCGGAGGGACGCCTCGTCCTGGCCGACGCCATCGTCCGCGCCGGCGAGGACTCCCCCGACCTCCTCGTGGACGTGGCGACGCTGACCGGCGCGCAGCTCGTCGCGCTCGGCACCCGGACCACCGGAGTCATGGCCAACGACGACGACGTCCGCGAGAAGGTGGTCGCGGCCGCCGGGCGCGCCGGGGAGCCGACCTGGGGCATGCCGCTGCCGGCGGAGCTGCGCAAGGGCCTCGACTCGACGGTCGCCGACATCGCCAACATCAGCGGCGACCGGTGGGGCGGCATGCTCGTCGCCGGGACGTTCCTCAAGGAGTTCGTGCCGGACGGCGTCAAATGGGCCCACCTCGACATCGCGGGCCCTGCCTTCAACAAGGCCGAGCCGTACGGCTACACCCCGAAGGGCGGCACCGGCGCCGCCGCCCGCACGCTGGTCCAGATAGCCGAGGACCTGGCCGCCGGAGTTCTGTAGGGTCCCGGAACCAGGGAGCAGGAATTCTGCAGGGGACCCGCCCGCCGCCCCGGGTGGAGAACAGAATAGATTCCTTGTGGCGGCGGGGGCCCGCGACCGGCGCGCCCGCCCCGGACTACGACCACCTGAAGTGGCGCCCGGTCCACGCGGCGCCACGACCCCGGGGAAAGGGAGCGTCCAGTGGCTGACAACGGCCCCTTCGACATCGTCGTCCTAGGTGCCGGCAGCGGCGGTTACGCGTGCGCGCTGCGCGCCGCCGAGCTCGGCAAGTCCGTCGCGCTGATCGAGCGGGACGAGTCCCTCGGCGGGACGTGCCTCAACCGAGGGTGCATCCCCACCAAAGCGCTGCTGCACGCGGCCGAGGTGGCGGACCAGTCCCGCGAAGCCGCCAAGTTCGGCGTGCGGGCGACGTTCGAGGGCATCGACGTCGAAGGCGTGAACGCCTACAAGGACAAGGTCGTCACGACGACCGTGAAGGGCCTCACCGGGCTGATCAAGGCCAAGGGCATCGAGGTCGTGCACGGCACCGGGCGGCTCACCGGCCCGACCACGGTCGAGGTCGCGGGCGCGGACGGCGCCCGCACCGTCGAGGGACGGCACATCGTGCTCGGCACCGGCTCCGAGCCGAAGTCGCTGCCCGGCCTCGACATCGACGGCGAGCGCGTCATCTCCAGCGACCACGCGCTGCGGCTCGACCGCGTCCCCGGCTCCGTCGTCGTCCTCGGCGGCGGCGTGATCGGCGTCGAGTTCGCCAGCGTCTGGCGCTCGTTCGGCGCGGACGTCACGATCGTCGAGGCCCTCCCGCACCTGCTGCCGCTGGAGGAGGAGTCCAGCTCCAAGCGGCTGGAGCGTGCCTTCCGCAAGCGCGGCATCAAGTACGAGCTCGGCACCCGCTTCGAGAGCGCCAAGCCGACGCAGGGCGGCATCTCCGTCACCCTCGAAGGCGGCAAGACGATCGACGCGGAGCTGCTGCTCGTCGCGGTCGGACGCGGCCCGGTCTCCGACGGCATCGGGCTGGCCGAGGCCGGCGTCGAGACCGAGCGCGGGTTCGTCAAGGTCGACGAGTACTGCCGGACGAACGTCCCCACGATCTCGGCGGTCGGCGACCTGATCCCGACGCCGCAGCTCGCCCATGTCGGCTTCGCCGAGGGGATCCTCGTCGCCGAGCGGCTGGCCGGGCTCAACCCGGCGTCGATCGACTACGACGGCGTTCCCCGCATCACCTACTCCGACCCGGAGGTGGCCTCGGTCGGCATCACGACCGCCGTGGCCCGAGAGCGCGGGTACGAGATCAAGGAGGTCACCTACGACCTGGCCGGCAACCCCAAGAGCAAGATCCTGGGGACGCAGGGCGAGGTCAAGGTGATCGCGGCCGTGGACGGTCCCGTCCTCGGCCTGCACATGGTCGGGGCGCGCGTGGGCGAGCTCATCGCGGAGGGGCAGCTCATCTACAACTGGGAGGCCCTCCCGGGCGAGGTGGCCCAGCTGATCCATCCGCACCCGACCCAGTCCGAGGCGGTCGGCGAGGCGCATCTCGCCCTCGCCGGCAAACCATTGCACGTACACGGCTGACACGCCGCAACGAGTATTCCGAAGGAGCAGCTGAGACATGCCGGTCTCCGTCACCATGCCCCAGCTCGGCGAGAGCGTCACCGAGGGCACCGTCACCCGCTGGCTCAAGAAGGAGGGCGAGCGCGTCGAGACCGACGAGCCGCTCCTGGAGGTGTCGACCGACAAGGTCGACACGGAGATCCCCTCCCCCGCCTCGGGCATCCTGACCAGCATCACCGTCGCCGAGGACGAGACCGTCGAGGTCGGCGCGGAACTGGCCGTCATCGGCGACGAGGGCGAGTCGTCGTCCGGCGGCGGCGCGCCCGCCGCCGCGGCGCAGGAGGCGCCCGCGGCCGAGGCCCCGGCCGAGCAGGCCCCGGCCCATGCCCCGGCTCCGCAGGCCGAGGCGCCGCAGGCCCCGCCGCCGCCCGCCGCGTGGCCGCCGCCCGCTCAGGACCAGCCGCCGGCTCCGCCGTCCCCGGCCCCCGCCCCGCAGCAGGCGCCGCAGGAGGCGCCGCGTCCGTCCGCGCCCGAGCCGGCCCCCGCGGCGCAGCAGCAGGCGCCCGCGCAGCCCGAGGCGCCGTCCGGCGAGGGCCCGTACGTCACGCCGCTGGTGCGCAAGCTCGCCGCCGAGCACAGCGTGGACCTGTCCACGGTCAAGGGCACCGGCGTCGGCGGGCGCATCCGCAAGCAGGACGTCCTGGAGGCCGCGCGCGCCGCCCAGCAGGCCGCGCAGCAGCAGGCCGCCCAGGCCCCGGCCGCCCCCGCGGCCCCCGCTCCGGCCACGGCTCCGGCCGCCGCGCCGCAGGCGCCCGCCGGCAAGCACGCCGCCCCGGCGCCCGCGGGCGCCCCGGCCGAGCAGCTCGCGCTGCGCGGGCGGACCGAGAAGATGTCGCGGATGCGGCAGACGATCGCCCGCCGCATGGTGGAGTCGCTGCAGGTGTCCGCGCAGCTCACCACCGTGGTCGAGGTGGACATCACCAAGATCGCGCGGCTGCGGGAGCAGGCCAAGGCCGACTTCCAGTCCCGCGAGGGCGTCAAGCTGTCGTTCCTGCCGTTCTTCGCGCTGGCGACGGTCGAGGCCCTCAAGGCGCACCCGAAGCTGAACGCGGTCATCAACGGCGAGACCAACGAGGTCACCTACCACGAGGTGGAGAACCTCTCCATCGCGGTGGACGTCCCCGAGCGCGGCCTGATGGTCCCGGTGGTGCACAACGCGGGCCAGCTCAACCTGGGCGGGCTCGCGCAGCGGATCGCCGACCTCGCCGAGCGCACCCGGACCAACAAGGTGAGCCCGGACGAGCTGGCCGGCGGCACGTTCACGCTGACCAACACCGGCAGCCGCGGCGCGCTGTTCGACACCCCGATCCTGAACCAGCCGCAGGTCGGCATGCTCGGCACCGGCGCGGTCGTGAAGCGTCCCGCCGTCATCGACGACCCGGACCTCGGCGAGGTCATCGCGGTGCGGTCGATGGTGTACCTGGCGCTGACCTACGACCACCGCCTGATCGACGGCGCGGACGCCGCCCGCTTCCTCGCCACGATCAAGCACCGCCTGGAGGAGGGCAACTTCGAGTCCGAGCTCGGGCTCTGACCCCGTCCGGACCGCTCAGGGACCCCGCCGCCGGCCATGCCGCGGCGGGGTCCCGCTTTTTTCGCCGGACGGCGAGGGCTGGCCCAGGGACGAAGGCCGCTGACCGGAAAACGCACCCCAGAGGCTGAGAATCTCAGCATATGGTGGCGTACTTCCGCCTAGGGTGGTGCCATGAGGGTCACCATCACGGGCTCGTCGGGCCTGATCGGCTCGGCGCTGGTGCGGTCGCTTCGGGGGGACGGCCACGAGGTCATCAGGCTGATCAGGAGAGAACCGTCCAGGTCAGACGAGGCGCGCTGGTCCCCGGCGGACGGCTGCGTCGACGCGGCGTCGCTGGACGGCGCGGACGCCGTCGTCCACCTGGCCGGGGCCGGCATCGGCGACCGGCCCTGGACGAAGGCGTACAAACGCAAGGTCAGGGACAGCCGCCTGGACGGCACCCGGACGATCGCGGAGGCCATCGCCGCCGCCGGCCGGAAGCCGCCCGTGCTGGTCTGCGGGTCCGCCATCGGCTACTACGGCGACACCGGCGGGCAGGAGGTCGACGAGAAGAGCCCCGAGGGGCGCGGGTTCCTCGCCGCGCTGGTCCGCGACTGGGAGGCCGCCGCCGCGCCCGCCAGGGAGGCCGGCGTCCGCGTCGTCCACCCGCGGAGCGGCATCGTCCTCGCCCGCGAGGGCGGCATGCTCGGCACCACGCTCCCCCTGTTCAGGCTCGGGCTCGGCGGCAGGCTCGGCGACGGCGGCCAGTGGACGAGCTGGATCTCCATCCGCGACCAGGTCGCCGCGCTGCGCTTCCTCATCGACAACGAGATCGCCGGACCGGTCAACCTGACCGCGCCGAACCCGGTGACCAACGACGCCTACACGAAGGCGCTCGGCCGCGTCCTGCACCGGCCGACGCGGCTGACCGTCCCGAAGGTCGCACTGCGGGCGGCGCTGCGCGGCTTCGCCGACGAGGGTCCGCTGATCAGCCAGCGGGTCCTGCCGCGGCGGCTGCGGGAGGCGGGGTTCCGGTTCGCGCACGAGGACGTGGAGGCGGCCCTCCGGGACGTCCTGTGATCCCCAAGAAACGTCAAAGTCGAAGCCGATCCCGTCCAGCGGTCATACGGTGACCTAGTCATACCGTGACGTAGTCATAGCGTGACATTGGGCAAGCATGGTCTACGAGGAGGACGAATTGAGCACCGATGGACAGCCGCACATCCTCGCGATCGGCGGGGGCAGCTTCGTCCCGGACGGGCGGAACGGCCTCGCGCCGAGCCCGCTGCTGCGCTACGCGTTCGACCTGACGGGCCAGGACCGCCCGAGGATCTGCTTCGTGACCACGGCGCTCGGCGACGGCGCCGAGTACACCTCCCGCTTCTACACCGCGTTCTCCGCGATGGACGCCGAGGTCAGCCATCTGGCGCTGTTCCCGATGCCGAACGTCCCCGACGTCCGGTCGCATCTGCTCAACCAGGACTTGGTGTACGTGTCCGGCGGCAGCGTCGCGAACCTGCTGGCCCTGTGGCGGCTGCACGGGCTGGACGACATCCTGCGCGAGGCGTGGCACGAGGGCGTGGTGCTGTCCGGGCAGAGCGCGGGCGCCCTGTGCTGGCACGCCGGCGGCACCACCGACTCGTTCGGGCCGCAGCTTCGGCCGCTGACCGACGGCCTCGGGTTCCTGCCGTACTCGTGCGGGGTGCACTACGACAGCGAGCCGCAGCGGCGCCCATTGCTGCAGCAGCTCGTCGGCGAGGGGACCCTGCCCGGCGGGTACGCGGCCGACGAGGGCGTGGCCCTGCACTACGTCGGCACCGAGTTCGTCCAGGCCGTCTCCTACCGGAAGGACGCGGCCGCCTACCGCGTCGAGCCGGACGGCCCGAGGACGGCGAAGGAGTTCCGCCTGGAGCCCCGGCTACTCGCCTCCCTGTAGAACCGGACGATTTCCAGGGCTTTAAGCTGGTTCGTGTGAGCGATGTGGACGTACGCGAGCTGGTGGTGGTGCACGCGGGGTTCGGTGCGGCGGCCGTCCCGTACGTGGAGGGTTGGGAGCTGCAGAGACGCACCCACGCCCTGCGCGTGGACGACGCGATCCCCGACACCGTCCTGCTGCTGGAGCACGAGCCGGTCTACACGGCGGGCAAGCGCACCGGGAAGCTCGACCGGCCGCTCGGCGATCCGGGCGCGCCGGTCGTGGACGTCGACCGCGGCGGCAAGATCACCTGGCATGGCCCGGGGCAGCTCACCGGCTACCCGATCGTCAAGCTGCCCGACCCGGTCGACGTCGTCGGCTACGTGCGGTTGCTGGAGCAGATGATGATGGACGTCTGCGCCGACCTCGGCCTGGAGACCATCACGGTCGAGGGGCGCAGCGGGCTGTGGGTCGCGGGCACTCCCGACCGCAAGGTCGGCTCGATCGGGGCCCGGGTGATGCGCGGGGTCGCGATGCACGGGTTCATGCTGAACTGCGACAACGACATGAGCTGGTTCGACAGGATCGTCCCGTGCGGGATCCGGGACGCGGGCTCCACGAACCTCAGCCGGGAGCTCGGCCGGGACGTCACGGTCGCCGAGATCGTCCCGCTGGTGGAACGCCGCCTGGCCGCCGTCCTTGGCGCGGAGGGGACGCTGCACCGCACGACGGCGCAGCTCGAAGCCCTGGCCGGGCTTCAGGATTCGGCGGCCATCACCTTGTAGACGGCCTGCCCCTCGGTGGCGGCGGCCGCGAAGAACTCCCCGAGCCCCTTGTAGGCGGGCTTGAGGAGCTTGTCGCGGGCGGCGGCGTCGAGCCTGCCCGCGTCCTGGACGCCGGCCTTGCCCATCGCCGCCGGGTCGAACCGTCCGGCGAGCTTGCCGAACGGCGTCCCGGTGAGGTGGTCGGCGGCGGGCTTCACCCGGTCGGGCGCCAGGTAGATGACGTCCATGCCCAGCTCGTCGGCGCCGTCCTCGGTGAGCAGCCGCCCGCCGCACACGACGTCGGCCTCGGGCTGCCGCCCGTCCCACGCGTCGCCGGTGCAGAGGTAGTGCATCGCCTGCCACGCCCAGCCCAGATCGAACAGGACGGACGCGCCGCGCCGGCGCCATTCGGCGTCGCCGAAGACATGGCGGGCGATCCGTCCGGGATCCTGCTCACCCTCCAGCACCGGCGGCACCCTGAGGTACGACATTGCCAGACCCACGGCGGTCCTCCTGCTGACGCTGTTGCGTGACGACAGGGAGTCACCCTAGAGAGATCCACTGTTGGGCATGGCCGAAACACACTGAATCGGAGGATCGGACGGGCCACTGTCATACGTTCGATATCGCTCCGAGACGCCTTTGAGCCCCACCGGGTCGGAAACCGCCCGGACGGCGGCCCTGAGGGGCAGGGGCGGCGGGCCGTGCGCGTAGGGCGGCGGGCGGTGTGCCGACATCGTAGATCGCGACGTACGCTGGTTCCCGTGACGACGGTGACCCCAGAGGGGCGCAAGCTGCTGCGCGTCGAGGCGCGCAACAGCCAGACCCCCATCGAGCGCAAGCCCGACTGGATCAAGACGCGGCTGAAGATGGGCCCGCAGTACCGCGAGCTCAGCGGCCTGGTGAAGTCGGAGGGCCTGCACACGGTGTGCCAGGAGGCCGGCTGCCCCAACATCTACGAATGCTGGGAGGACCGCGAGGCCACGTTCCTGATCGGCGGCGACCAGTGCACCCGGCGCTGCGACTTCTGCCAGATCGACACCGGCAAACCCGCCGAACTCGACCGGGACGAGCCGCGCCGCGTCGCCGAGTCCGTCGCGACGATGGGCCTGAAGTACGCCACCATCACCGGCGTCGCCCGCGACGACCTGGACGACGGCGGCGCCTGGCTGTACGCCGAGACCGTCCGGCAGATCCACGCCGCGATCCCCGGCTGCGGCGTCGAGTTGCTGATCCCCGACTTCAACGCCGTCCCGGAGCAGCTCGCCGAGGTGTTCTCGTCCCGGCCCGAGGTGCTGGCGCACAACGTGGAGACCGTGCCGCGGATCTTCAAGCGGATCCGTCCCGGCTTCCGGTACGAGCGCTCCCTGGAGGTCATCACCCGCGCCCGCGAGGACGGCCTCGTCACCAAGTCGAACCTGATCCTCGGCATGGGCGAGACCCGCGAGGAGATCTCCCAGGCCCTGCGCGACCTGCACGCCGCCGGTTGCGAACTGATCACGATCACCCAGTACCTGCGGCCGAGCGCCCGCCACCACCCGGTGGAGCGGTGGGTGAAGCCGGAGGAGTTCGTGGAGCTGTCCGCCGAGGCCGAGGAGATCGGCTTCGCGGGCGTCATGTCCGGCCCGCTCGTGCGCTCCAGCTACCGCGCCGGCCGCCTCTACAAGCAGGCCGTCGAAGCGCGGGCCTGAATACCCCTGCTGTCGGGACGGCCCGGGGGCTGGCGGGACGGGCGTCCGACCCGACTATCCTTGTATCCATGTCGAAAACGCCCACGGACGGGGCCCAGGAGCGTCCGGGCCGCCTCAAGCAGATCCGCATGGTCGCCCAGGTGCTCCGGCAGGCCGACCCGAAGGCCCTGCCGATCGTGTTCGCGTCGGCGATCGGGACGCTCGTCGTCGTCATCCTGATCGGGCTGCTCTTCGGCCAGCTGTGGTTCTTCATCCCG
Organism: Actinomadura sp. 1N219; assembly: GCF_044326405.1. Lineage (NCBI taxonomy): Bacteria > Bacillati > Actinomycetota > Actinomycetes > Streptosporangiales > Thermomonosporaceae > Actinomadura > Actinomadura sp. 1N219. Next base: position 174,455 of record NZ_JBIRAY010000002.1, read on the forward strand.
CTGGGCGTCCTCGCCGCCGTCGCCGTCGGCATGATCGTGTTCGGTCAGCTGGCGCAGCGCGCGCAGTACAAGGTGATCGCCGGGCAGCCGGGCGCGGCCGCCGCGATCCTGAAGAACATGCGCGGGAACTGGACGGTCACCGAGGCGGTCGCCGGCAACCGCAACCTCGACATGGTGCACCGCGCGGTGGGCCGCGCCGGGGTGGTACTGGTGTCGGAGGGCCCGCGCAACCGGGTCGGGCAGCTCCTCGGCGCCGAGAAGAAGCGCCTCTCCCGCGCCGCGCAGCAGGTGCCGATCTATGACGTCCAGGTCGGGGACGACGACGGCCAGATCCCGGTCGACAAGCTGCAGCGGCACCTGATGAAGCTGCCCCGCAACCTCACCAAGGGGCAGGTGGCCGAGCTGAACGACCGCCTCCAGGCGCTCCCCCGCTCGATGCAGATGCCGAAGGGCCCGATCCCGAAGGGCGCGAAGATGCCCAAGGGCCCGAAGCCCAAGATGCGCTGACGCCCCTGACGCTTGAGGCGCCCTCCGGCAGGAGGGCGCTTTGCCGTGCCTTCTCAGATGTTGACGACGGCGGTATTACTGGCGCGATCGTGCAGGCCCCGGTAGTCCCGGTCCCAGATCAGCGCGGGGACGACGAGGACCAGCAGCAGCGTCCTGGCGAGCGCCCAGACGAGCCCCACCGGACGCCCGTCCAGCCGGGCGACGCGGATGCCGCACAGCCGCTTGCCGATCGTCACGCCGATGAACGCGGTCAGCAGCCACGCCTGGATCGCGAAGATCACGAGCGTCCACATGCTGCGCTCCGCCGGGTTCCAGCCGAGCGACCGCGCGAGCAGGCTCGCCACCAGCATCGACAGCCCCCAGTCGACGAACAGCGCGACCAGCCGCCGGGGGTAGGACGCGACCGCGCCGCTGCCGCTCTCCGGGAACCCGATCCGCTCCCCCGGCTTCCCCAGATCGACCCCGTCCGAGGGCGCCCCGCCGAGCCACGTCTGCGTCCAGCGCGGCCCGCCTTTACCACTGCTCATGCCGCCTACGCTATCCCGTCCCCCCGCAGGCCCCGACCCGGCCCCGGCCCCGCACTCGGCACGGTTTCGGGTGACGCGTAACACATCGGAAACATATGAGACACGGCCGGGAAACGGCGCCGTCCTAGCCTGCCAGGAGCCGAGAAGCGCTCAAGGAGGCCGGATGTTCAGCAGCGCCGAAGAGGTCCTGAGCTACATCAGGAACGAGGGTGTGCGATTCGTCGACTGCCGGTTCGTGGACCTGCCGGGCAAGATGCAGCACTTCACGTTCCCCGTCGAGAGCTTCGGCGAGAGCGTCTTCACCGAGGGGCTGATGTTCGACGGCTCGTCCGTCCGCGGGTTCCAGGAGATCCACGAGTCGGACATGCTCCTGCTGCCGGACCCGTCCACCGCCGTCGTCGACCCGTTCCGCCAGCACAAGACCCTGAACCTGAACTTCTTCGTCCACGACCCGCTGACCGGCGAGCCGTACAGCCGCGACCCGCGCAACGTGGCGAAGAAGGCGCAGGACTACCTGCGCGGCACCGGCGTCGCCGACACCTGCTATTTCGGCCCCGAGGCCGAGTTCTACATCTTCGACGACGTCCGCTTCGAGACCAAGGCGAACGCCGGCTACTACTACCTCGACTCGGTCGAGGGCGCGTGGAACACCGGCCGCGAGGAGCCCGGCGGCAACCTCGGCGCGAAGCCCCCGTACAAGGGCGGCTACTTCCCCGTCCCGCCGATGGACCACTACACCGACCTGCGTTCGGAGATGGTCTCGCAGCTCCTGGCCTGCGGCATCCACGTCGAGATGCAGCACCACGAGGTCGGCACGGCAGGGCAGGCCGAGATCGACTTCCGGTTCGACACCCTCCTGAAGACCGCCGACCAGCTCCTCCTCTACAAGTACATCGTCAAGAACGTCGCGCGCGCCGCGGGCAAGACCGTCACGTTCATGCCGAAGCCCATCTTCGGCGACAACGGCTCCGGCATGCACTGCCACCAGTCCCTGTGGAAGGACGGCGCGCCCCTCTTCTACGACGAGGTCGGCTACGCGGGCCTGTCCGACAACGCCCGCTACTACATCGGCGGCCTGCTCAAGCACGCCCCGTCCCTGCTGGCGTTCACGAACCCGACGGTGAACAGCTACCACCGGCTCGTCCCCGGCTACGAGGCCCCGGTCAACCTGGTCTACTCCCAGCGCAACCGCTCCGCCTGCATCCGCATCCCGATCACCGGCTCGAACCCGAAGGCCAAGCGCGTCGAGTTCCGCGTGCCGGACCCGTCCTGCAACCCGTACCTGGCCTTCTCCGCCATGCTGATGGCCGGCCTGGACGGCATCAAGAACAAGATCGAGCCCGCCGAGCCGGTCGACAAGGACCTCTACGAACTCCCGCCGGAGGAGGCCCGCGCCATCCCGCAGGTCCCGGGTTCGCTGCCCGAGGTCCTCGAGGCCCTGGAGTCAGACCACGACTACCTCCTCGAAGGCGGCGTCTTCACGCCCGACCTCATCGAGACGTGGATCACGATGAAGAACGAGTTCGAGATCGACCCCATCCGCCTCCGCCCCCACCCGCACGAATTCGAGCTCTATTACGACATCTGAGCACTCGTCCGGGCCTTGGTAAGATCCCGCTAGCGGCAAGAGCCTCCTGAGACCGTTCTCGGGAGGCTCTTTCGCGTTGTGCCCCGCACTTACCGAGGACCTTCATGCCCGACCTGTCAGTACGCCTCGTCGACTCCGCGGACCGCTCCGTCCTGGAGCGCTTGTGGCTGATGTTCCAGCACGACGTCTCGCAGTTCCGCGGCCTGCTCCCCCGTCCGGACGGAACGTTCCGCAGCGAGCGCCTGCATGCCGCCTTCCACGACCCCGACTGGGCCGCATACCTGCTGACCAGCGACGCCAGCCCTGTCGGGTTCGCGACCGTCCGGGGCCTCAAGGGCGAGAAGCGGGTGCTGAGCGCTTTCTTCATCGTCCGCGGCGCCCGCCGGACCGGGCTCGGGCTACGAAGCGTCCAAGAAGTGATCACCAGGCACCCGGGTCCGTGGGAGGTCGCCTTTCAGGACGAGAACGTCCCCGCCGTGAGTTTCTGGCGCCGCGTAGCCACCGAACTCGCCCCGGGTGCCTGGACCGAAGAACACCGCCCGGTACCGACTGACCCCCACCTCCCACCCGACACCTGGATCTCCTTCACCGCATAGGCACGCCTAGGAAAGTTCGCCGCGTCTCCTGTGCGAGGTGGGCGCGGAAGGAGCGTGGCGGTCGACCGGTGACGCGCTGGACGGTGCCGGTGACGCGGTCCTCGGCCCCTTCGGCGATGGCGCGGTCCATGCCGGCCAGCATGGCGGCGTACTCCAGCGGCATCTGCGCCGCGAGACGATCGTGCATCTGCTCGTAGGACAGCCGGTGGTGGACGACCGTCCGGCCGGTGACCTCGGTGATGATCGCGGCGATGTCGTCGTGGCTCAGCGCCTCCGGTCCGGTGAGGACGAGGTCGGTGTCGGGGGCGTGTTCGCCGGTCAGGGCGTGGACGGCGACGGCCGCGATGTCGTCGGCGTCGACGAAGCCGACACGGCCGTCGCCGGTGGCGGTCAGGATCACGCCGTCCTCCCGGATGGTCCCGGCGTGGACGTGGGCGCCGGTGAAGTTCTGCATGAACCAGGACGGCCGCAGCACCGCCCACTGCTCGAACAGGCCGGGAAGGGCGTCGTGCACGACTCCGCATGCCTGGCCGCCCTGGGGTATGGCCGACGAGCTGAGGAGCACCGCGCGATGCGCGCCGGCCGCGCGGGCAAGCTCAAGGAAGGGCAGCATGACCGCCGCCGGAGCCATGTCGCCCGGCGGCGGTATGAGATAGACGCGGCCGACTCCGTCAAGGACGTCGAGGTGGGCACCGGGCTTGTACCAGTCGAAGGAGATCGATTCTGCGCCGGAGACCGGGGCGCCGTGGCGACTGGCCGCCCTGACCGGGTGCCCGGCCGCCGTCAGCCGCGCGGCGACGCGGCTGCCCGTGGTGCCCGTCGCGCCGATGACCAGGGTGGTGTCGTTCACCGGGCGCTCCCTGCGAAGTCGGCACCGGGTTCCAGGACCGCCAGCGGGTTCCAGTAGTCGCGGTAGGAGGCGAAGCGCCCGTCCTTGACGGTCACAACGGCGATGTAGGTCATGTCGAAGGGCGCATGGGTCTTCACCAGGCGGCCGATGCCGCGCATCTCGACCACGATGGTCTCCGGAGCGGCCGTCTCGTGGATCCGCGGGATCAATTCATGCAGGTCGATGTGGTCGGGGTACGGGTGCATATAGGCGGCAATGGCGGCTGCGCCCTCCAGGCGTTCGGGCCAGCCCGGCGGGGCGAAGGGGAACTCCATGACGCCGTCCTCGGCCCACAGGCCGACCCAGCCGGGAATGTCCCCGTCCAGGAGCAGTCGCAGGCTGTGGCGGAACAGATCCGCTGGTGAGGTGTGCGCGGACATCGGCGTCCTCCATCTCGTAGAATCCGGACCCTGGGTCCGGAACTTGACGATACGGACCAAGGGTCCGGATCGCAACTGGAGAAGCGCATGCCCGATCGCAAGCCCCGGAAGGACGCCGTACGCAACCGGACGGCCGTCCTCACGGCCGCCGACGCCCTTTTCGCCGACAGCGCGAGCCCGGACGAGGTCACCATGGCCGACGTCGCGGCGGCGGCCGGCGTCGGCAAGGGGACGCTCTTCCGCGCCTTCGGCGACCGCACCGGACTGATCCGCGCGCTGTACCAGGCACGACTGGAACCGGTCAGGAGCGCCGTCGAGGCGGGGCCACCGCCGCTCGGACCCGACGCCCCGCCGCTGGAACGCATACCCGCGCTGCTCGACGCCGTTCTGTGCTTCAAACTCGACAACCGCGGCCTCGCGCTGGCCCTGGAGGAATCCGGCGGCACCAGCCCCTACCAGGCCGAGCACTACGAGACCTGGCACAGCCTGCTTCAGAACCTGCTGGGACAGGCGCCGGGACTGACCGACACCGAGTTCACCGCCCACGCACTCCTCGCCGCCACCAGAGCCGACCTCGTCGAACACCTGGCGGGCCAGGAAGGTGTACCACGCGAAAAACTACGGGGATACCTCGCGGCCTTCACCGCCACCGTCCTGCGCGCTCACCCATAGCAGCGTTGACCGTCCCGCCGCGGCAAGGTCATCTTCGTGCCCTGGCTCCTCCCCCGCGCCGGACGAGAAGGGCCAAGCGACTCCTCCGGCGGCGCGTCTCCGGGAAGCGAGCGGCCGTGACGAGCGGCGAGAGCCGGACGGAAATCTCCACGCACGCCGCGTTGAGGTCATGGCAGGGGGTCAGCGGGTCGCCGGTCGAGGAGATGAACCACGGGACGCCGCCCACCCCGGCCTTGACGCTGATGCTCTCGCCGATCCTCGGTGAGGACGGGGAGACCACGCGCAGCAGGGCCGGGGTCTCGTCGTAGCGGGGAAGGCACGACCATCCGGCGAAGGCGAGGGCGTCGGCGAGGTCGTCCAGGTGGCGGGTCGGGTTCATTCGCCCCGCCACACGACGGCGCCCGTGGCCGCGTCCCGCCACGCCTCCCCGACCGTCCGCAGGTCGACGTAGGCGGCGCTGCCGTCCGGCGCGAGCGCGACCCGCCGCACCTTCCCGGACGCCCCCTCCTCGAACCCCCGCAACGCCCGATGAACATGCCTGATCGCAACATCCCGATCGTCGGTGACGCCGCACCGCCCGGCGTCAGCGGTACGGACGTCCCATGCATAGAGCCTGGGCGGTTCGAGGAAGCTCCGCCCATGGCGAGTGTTTTCTGTCACGCAGCACAGACTCTCCGTGACCTCGACCGCGCTTGGACAGGATTCCTGTCCCCTGCCTCAGACCAGAAGACCGATGCGACCAGCCAATTCTCGGGCATCTCGCCGCATTGCGGGCGACCCCTCCTTGGCCAGCTCCACCGTCATGCGGCGCGCGTAGCCGTTGTAGCGGATCGTCTCCGGGGCGGCGACGTAGGCCTGTTCGAGGGTGCCGAGCGCCGCCGTGTCGTCACCGGCCAGCCGCCACGCCCGCGCCGCCTCGATCAGGTGACGGCCGCGGCGGGGCTGGGACGGGATGGCGGCCGTCTCCGCCTTCCGGGCGTGCTTGCGGGCCTCGCCGCCGTGGCGGAGCTCGACGGCGAGGGTCACGGCGTGGGCGTCCATGATGACGCGCGAGAACGAGGTCATCGGGTCGAAGTGCGACGCGGGGAGGCTCTGGGCGATCCGGTCGGCGCGGTCCCACCAGCGCCACGCCGTGCCGGTCTGCCCGGCTCGCGCGGCGGTGTAGGCGACCTCGTGGTGAAGCGCGCCCCACATCGCGCGCAGCTCGTCGTCGGCGCCGTTCACCCGGGGCTTGAGGAGGTCGAGGCCCTCACGGTTCACGGCCTCGGCGGCGTCGAAGTCCCCGACGTCCCGGTGCGCCTGCGCCGCCAGCCACACCGCGCCGCCGAACGCCTTGGGGTCCTCCGACTCCTCCGCCGCCATGATGCTGCGCTCCACGATGCGCCACAGCAGGTCGGCGGACGGCTGGTAGGCGACGAAAAACTGCGTGAGGTTGTAGACGCGCGCTAGCAGGGACAGGGCGCGACGCCGGTCGGCCCCCTCGTACTCGCGCGCCGCGTGCTTGGCATCGCGGATCAACTCGGGGAGCAGGCCGCCGAGGACGGTGCGGTGGTCGGGCGCGGCGTGCCGGGCGCGCCACGCTGCGTCCAACCGGGCCTTTAGGTGGTTCAGCGGGCTCGGCGGGCCGGTCATCGACACGGCCACCGCGTTGATCGCGTCGCGGACGTCGTGGAGCGCGGGATGCCCGGGGCCGCGGAACATGTTCATCGGCAGCGGCTCGCCGCCGGTCAGTTTGGCGACGTCGCGCAGCTTGAGCGCCTCCGCCAGGTTGAGCAGCGTCGGGAGCTTCGGCTGGCCGATCTCACCGCGCTCGACGGCCTTGACCCACCGCCTGTTCCTGCCGATCAGGCCACCGAGAACCTCGCGCGACATACCGCGCCGCTCCCGGTAGAACTGGATGCGCTGCCCGACGGTGAGATCCGGGTCCGCGGGGTCGATGCTCCGGTCGTTCAAGGCCCTGCACCTCCACTCTCGGTACCTCCAGGCTAGGCGCTGGTGTCCGGGGTGTGACGTGCTTCGTGCGTCTCCCGTACGGGCTCGGCGGTCAGCGGGGAGGGTGTTCGCGGAGGGTGTTGAGGAGGGCTGCGGCTCGGTCGGCGTCGTCGACGCTGACGACGAAATCCCGCTCGGTGCCGGTCTGTCTGACCACCAGGCAGGGGCCGCCGCGCAGCATCAGCACGGTGTGGTCCGGTGTGATCCGGTAGCCCCACCCGCCGAGCTGGGTCGGCCGGAACTCGGCGCCGTAGGCCGAGACCACGCGGTCCAGCGGGATGCGCTTGGCCGTGAGGCCCGGCAGCCCGAGCCGCACGTGCAGGCCGCGCTCGTTCACCAGCACGCGGACGGAGGTGAGGGCTGACAGCACCAGGGCCGTGAACAGCAACGAGAAGGTGATCATGAGCACGAAGCTCAGATCGGGGTCCTCCGCCGTCACCAGCGGGCCCATGCTCGACAGGGTGAGTATGCCGCCGACCCACGGAATCCAACGGTTATGGCAGTAGCCGATCCAGACCGTGCGCTCCCCCTTGTGCAGCGGGATCCGTGACGTCTTCGGCGGCTCGGACCTCTCGGGCCGGTGGTCCGGACCGCGCGAGCCCGTCCAGTAGCCGAGGGCTCCGCCTAGCAGGAGCGCGGTCAGCACCAGCACGACGTGCCACCAGGGAATGGACGTCTCACGCCAGTCGGTCGCTCCCGCGTTGACCGCGACGGTGGAGTACTGGATCGCGCCGAAGAAGCCCAGGCCGCCTCCCAGCACGGCACCCATCGAGCCGCGCAGCATCCGGCGCGGCCACCCGTACAGCCCGATCCCCAGTGCGATCGCGCAGGTCACGAGCCAGGGCACCGTCCCGGAACCGCGAAGGTCCGAGGACGGAACCCACCGGTCGGCCTTGCCGTTCGGGCCCCAGTGGACAGCGATCCTGTCCGGCAGCGCGTCCCCGAACATGTCCGGGAGCGTCCACAGCAGCGCGGTCCCGGCTCCGGCCGCCGCTCCGACGACCAGCACCGGCCACACGTATCGTCCTCTGCCCATCGCTCTCAACTCCCGGACGCTCTCAGGCGGTCTCGATCATCTCGACCAGCTCGTCCCGGGACAGGCCGAGCCGGGCGGCCTCCGCGACGATCTGCCGCACCTGCTCGGTGAACTCCCCGTACTCGGGACCGGCCACGACCCGGATGCCCCGGCCGCGGCGGAACTCCAGCAGGCCCTCGTCGCGCAGCTGACGCAGCGCGCGCAGCACGGTGTTGGGGTTCAGGTCGAGCATCGCGGCCAGGTCGCGCGCGGGGGGCAGGCCGCCGCCGACCGCGCACTCGCCCTCGGCGATGGCGCGCCGGATCGCCGAGGCCACCTGCTCGTGCAGCGGCCGCGGATCACTCTTCGGCAACCTCAACAACATGGTGCTAATGAAAGTAGCACCATGTCGTTCACGCGTCACCCCTCGGCAGAATCGGCGACAGTCGGAGGGCGCTGGCATCATGTGGGCGGAGTGCGTGGGTTAGGAGCGGGATGACGGACGAGCCCAAGGGCGTCCTGCGGGACGCTCACTCGCTGCTGGGTGCCGCGCGTGACCTGCTGGCCGATCATCGGCGGGCCGTGTCCGAGGTGCAGGGGGCGCTGAAGCCGTTGCGGGTGGAGGCGGCGCGGGAGCAGTTGCGGTCGATTCCGCTGGCGCGGCTGAAGGACGTCACGGACGGACGGCTTCGGCTCGGGCCCCTGGAGGAGGCCGGGTTCGGGAGTGTCGCCGATGTGCTGGAGGCGACTCGGTACCGGCTTCAGCTGCTGCCGGGGATCGGGCCGCAGACCGCGCAGCAGCTCCACGCGGCGGCGGGCGGGCTGGCGGAGGCGGCCGAGCAGTCGGTGGGCGTGCGGATCGACGTGGAGCGGCGGGACGAGGTGACGACGCCGCTGGTCATCGCGCTGCATCGGCTGGTGAACGCCGGGCCCGAGCTGCCGCGTGCGCGGGTCGCCGCCCAGGACGTCGAGCAGCGGTTCGGGCCGCTGGTGCGGGACGCGCGGCCGCTGGCCTCGTGGTGGCGGAAGATCTTCGCGCGGCCGTCGCGGCGGGAGCGGGCGCGGGAGGCGGTCGGGGAGCTGGCGGAGGCGTTGCGGGTCGAGGAGGAGCGCGACGCGCGGCTGCTGATGTCGCAGGGGTCCGTTGATCTGCTGCGGCCCGGTGTCTCGGGCGATGAGGCGTGGATCGACTTCGAGTTGCGGGCCTCGGATTATCAGACCCTGCTGGCCGATCTCGCGGCGCTGGTGCCTGAGCGGGAGGCGGCGGAGGGGTTCCTGCCGGGCGATCTGGCGGCGCGGGTGAAGAACCAGCCGCTGGACGACGGGTTCCGGCGGGTTTCGCTGCGCGGGTACCAGTCGTTCGGGGCGCGGTTCGCGCTCGTCCAGCGGCGGGTGATCCTCGGCGACGAGATGGGGCTGGGGAAGACCATTCAGGCGATCGCGGCGATGGCGCATTTGCGGGCTCAGGGGGCGACGCATTTCCTTGTCGCCTGTCCAGCGAGTGTGTTGATTAACTGGGTGCGGGAGATCGAGTCGCGTTGCACGCTGGCGGCGCATCCCCTGCACGGGTCGGGGCGGACGAGCGCGTTGGAGAAGTGGGCCGGGGACGGTGGGATCGCCGTCACGACGCTCGCCACACTCCATTCGCTGGATGTGCCAGAGCATGTGAATCTCGGCATGTTCGTGGTGGACGAGGCCCATTACGCGAAGAACCACGAGACCCGGCGTGCTCAGGCCGTCGCCTATTGGTGCAATCGGACGGAGAATGTTCTCTTTCTGACCGGCACGCCGATGGAGAACCGGGTCGAGGAGTTCCGCAGTCTGGTCGCGCATCTGCGGCCGGAGGTGGCGAAGCAGATCCGGCCGCATGACGCGGCGGTGGGCGCGCGTGCGTTCCGGTCGGCGGTCGCGCCCGTCTACCTGCGGCGCAACCAGCGGGACGTGCTCGTCGAGCTGCCCGAGGTCGTGTACGTGGACGAGCTGGAGGAATTCAGCAGGGCAGATGCACGGGCTTACCGGCGGGCCGTGGCGGAAGGCAATTTCATGGCGATGCGCAGGGCCGCGTATGCCGTCCCGAAGAAGTCGGCGAAACTCGACCGGCTGGTGGAGCTGGTCGAGGAGGCGGCGGCGAACGAGCTGAAGGTCGTGATCTTCTCCTATTTCCGGGACGTGCTGGCCGCCGTCCAGGCCGCGCTGCCGAACGCGCGGGGGCCGATTTCGGGTGATGTTCCGCCGGTGAGACGCCAGGAGCTGGTGGACGCGTTCACCGCCGCCTCTGGGCACGCCGTTCTTCTGGCGCAGATCCAGGCGGGCGGGGTCGGGCTGAATCTGCAGGCCGCGTCCGTCGTGATCATCTGCGAGCCGCAGGTGAAGCCGACGATGGAGACGCAGGCGATCGCCCGCGCCCACCGGATGGGGCAGGTGCGGACGGTCCAGGTCCACCGGCTGCTGACGCCCGGCAGCGTGGACGAGCGAATGCTGGAGATCCTGCAGCTCAAGACCAGGCTGTTCGACGAGTACGCGCGGCGGAGCGATCTCGCTGAGCGGACGCCGGACGCGGTCGACATCTCCGAGCAGGCCCTCGCGCGGCAGATCGTCCAGGAGGAGCAGGAGCGCCTCGCCGCGTCCTGAACCTCCCAAGAGAGCGCCTCGCGTCACGGGGAAGAACCCGCCCTAGGACGCTGTTCACGCGGACGAACCAGGCGATCAGAGGGGATGGGAATGACCGAGGTGAGGGTGGAGCGCACCGAGGACGGGTTCCAGGCGGTCAACGACCGGGGCGCGAGGGTCGCCGTCGGCGACTCGGACGCCGCGGGCGTCTTCACGCCGGTCGAGCTGCTGCTGGCGGCGCTCGGCGGCTGCGAGCTGGTCACCGTGGAGCCGCTGACCGCGCAGCGCGGGCACCGGATGGCGCGGCTCGCCGCGACCGTCCAGGCGGACAAGGTCGCGACGAGCACGCTGGGCACGATCACGGTCACCTATGACGTCGAGCTCCCCGAGGGCGACGCCGAGGCCGGGGACGTGCTGAAGGCCGTGGCCGGGCGGGTGCACGAGAAGTACTGCACCGTCGGCAACGCCCTCCGGGAGCCCATGAAGGTCGAGCAGGTCGTCTGAGGCGGGAAGGGGCCCGGGTGCGCCGATCGGGGGAGGCGGCGCACCCGGGCGGTCCGGGCCGTCTTGCGGGGCTGGAGGACGGTCAGTAACGCAGGCCGTGGCCGTACGGGTAGAGGCCCTTGATCGTGACCGGCAGGCGTCCGCCGGGCTGCTCGCCGAAGACGACGCGCGCGGCGGCCTTGTGCATGGTCAGGTCGATCCGCTGGGTGCGGGCGGTCGTGCCGTAGGTCGCGACGTACGCCTTGACGTCCGGGTAGGACGTGAGGTCGTACGGCAGCCCGATCGCGAGCGCCGCGACCGGCTTGCCCGTCGCCTGCAGCGCCTTGACGAGCTTGGCCTGGCCCGCGGGCAGCGGGCCGGACGAGAACGTCGCGACGAGGATCCGGTCGGCGGACGCGGCCCGCCGCACGGCGTCGGCGATCTCCGCGTCGGTCGGGTTGGTCGTCGCGGACTGCCAGGCCTCTACCGGGCCATCCGAGACGGCGGCGATCTGGTCCGCGAACACCTGGGTCTGGACGGCCCCCGCGACGAGCGTCCTGTCGTCAGATTCCGGGTCGAACGGGAGGACGTCGCCGTCGTTGCGGACCAGGGTCGTGGCGGCGAGTCCCATGTTCAGGGCGCGCCGTTGGAACTGCTTGTTGCCGGAGACCTTCTCGGCGGTCTTGGGGTCGGCGTAGCGGTGGTCGCCCACCTTGTACTTGCATTTGAGGCCGAGGATGCGCCGGACGGACTCGTCCACCCGCTCCCTGCTCAGCGAGCCGTCGCTGAGGGCGTCGGCGAGCGCGTCGACCGCCTCGGCGTGGGTCTCGAACTCGCCGGTGGACATGATGACGTCCGCGCCCGCCTCGACCGCCATCACCGTGGCCTGGCGGGTGCCCCAGTTCTTGTCGATGGCGTCCATGTCCATGGCGTCGGTGACGATGAGCCCGTCGAAGCCCATCTCGTCGCGGAGCAGGCCGGTCAGGACCTTGGGCGACAGCGTGGCGGGCAGGTCGGGGTCGATGGCCTTGACCACGACGTGCGCCGTCATGATCGAGTCGGCGCCGGCCTCGATGGCGGCGCGGAACGGGGGCAGGTGCACCTTCTCGAGCGTCGCGCGGTCGTAGGTGACGGCCGGGAGCTCCAGGTGGCTGTCGAACTCGGTGTCGCCGTGCCCGGGGAAGTGCTTGGGCGTCGCGATCAGGCCGGCCTTGTTGTAGGTGCGCACCTGCGCCTCGACGAGGTCGGTCACCAGGTCGGTGCGCTCGCCGAACGACCGGACCCCGATGATCGGGTTGGCGGGGTTGGTGTTGACGTCGGCGACCGGCGCGTAGCCCCAGTGGAAGCCCATCGCGCGGGCCTCCGCCGCGGTGATCACGGCGGCCTCGCGGGCGAGGCGGGGGTCGCGGGCGGCGCCGAGGCCCATCGCGTTGGGCAGCGGCGTCGTGCCCTCGCGGACGTTGTGGGTCGTACCGAACTCGAAGTCGCCCGAGACGAGCAGCGGCAGGCCGAGGCGGGTGTCCTGCGCCCATCGCTGCATCTGGTTGGCGTAGCGGGCGGCGATGCCGGGGTTCTCCGGCTCGTGGGTCAGGGTCGAGCCGATCTTCAGTTCCTGGATCGCGCGGCGGGTCTCGTCGGCGGGCATGCCGTCCGGTTTGACCCCGGTGGACACCATGACCATCTGGCCGACCTTCTCGGCATCGGTCATCCTGGACAACTGGGCATCGACGTCACAGGCCCGGCCGCCGCCGGGCGGCGGCGCCTGCGCATGGGCGGGCGGGGTCAGCGCCAGCCCCAGTGCCGCTACCGCGGCGATCGACACGAGTGCTCGGCCACCGTTATTCATCATGATCCTCCTCCGGCATATTGGTCTAGACCAGTCCATACCGGTGGCGGGATCAATGGTTAAAGTTGCCAAAAAGCACGAGCGGGCGTCGGCTAGGCGCAGGTCGTTCCGGCGGGCGGGACGGCGCCGTCGAGGAGGTATGCGTTCACCCTCGCGCGGACGCACAGGTCGCCGGTGTCGTAGGCGCCGTGGCCCTCCCCCTTGAGGGTGAGGAGCGTCGCCCGTCCGCCCAGGGACCTGGTCAGCGCGGGCGCCCACGCGTACGGGGTGGCGGGGTCGCCGGTGTTGCCGACGACGAGGATCGGCGCGGCGGACGGGGCGGACACCTCGCGGGCCGCGTCGTCGCCCCGCACCGGCCAGCCGGTGCACTGCAGCAGGCCCCACGCCATAGACGTCCCGAAGATCGGCGAGGCCTTCCGGAACGCGGGAAGGAGGCGCCTGACGTCGGCCGGGGTGTGGCGCTCCGTGCCGTCCGCGCAGGTGATCGCGGTGTTGGCGGCGGTCAGGTTGTTGTACGTCCCGTCCTGCTTGCGGCCGTTCAGGACGTCGGCGAGCGCGAGCAGCAGCGAGCCGTCGCGGCGTTTGGCGGCGTCGACGAGGCCCTGCGCGAGGTACGGCCAGGCGTCGCGGGAGTACAGGGCCGCGGCGACGCCGGTCGTGCCGAGGCTCTGGGTGAGCTTGCGGCCGCCGGAGGTCTGCAGCGGCTTGCGGTCGAGCCCGGCGAGGAGCCGTGCCGTGGACCTCACGACGGACGGGCCGTCCTTGCCCAGCGGGCACGCCTTCTGGCCCAGCCGGGCGCAGGCGGCGCCGAAGCCGCCGAGGGCGCGCTGGAACCCCGCGACCTGCTGCATCGCGAGGTCCTTGCTGCCGATCTTGGTGTCGACGGCGGCGTCGAGGACGGCCCGTCCGACCCGGCCGGGGAACCGGTGCGCGTACGCGCCGCCTAGCCAGGTGCCGTAGGAGATCCCGAAGTAGTGCAGTTTCTCGTCGCCGAGCGCGGCGCGGATCAGGTCGAGGTCGCGGGCGGCGTTCAGCGTGCCGACGTGCGGCAGCAGCCTGCCCGACCGCGCCTGGCACTGCTTGACGTAGGCGGCGCGGCCCCCGATGTACGCCTTCTCTTCGGCGGGGGTGTCGGGGGTGTCGTCCCGGGCGGTGATCTCGTCCATCTGCCGGGCTCCGGCGCACGTCACGGGGGCGCTCCGCCCGACGCCGCGCGGGTCGAACCCGACCAGGTCGTAGCGGGCGCCGAGGTCGGAGTACTGGCCCGCGGCCTGCGCGAGCGCGCCGACGCCCTCGCCGCCGGGGCCGCCGAAGTTGAACACGAGGGAGCCGATGCGGCGCCCCGGGTCGGTGGCCGGAACCTTGATCAGCGCGATGCCGATCTTCTCGCCGGACGGCCTGGCATGGTCGAGCGGCACCCTGACCGTCGCGCAGCGGAACCCGGTGGGAGGCGGCGCCGTGCCCGGGGGCGGCGACGGGAGGCCCGTGCATCGCTTCCATTCGGGCGGACGGGCGCCCGCAGCCGATATGCTCATCACCGTCGCATGGCCCTCACGTGTACTTCCGGCGGCATGTGTACTTCCTGAGGCGTACGCCAGACCAGAAGCGGCCAACGCGGTGGCACTGGCTACCGCAATGCCAGGTATCGCCCTAAAGCGGGCCATTCGTCCCCCCGTTCGTGTCGCGGGGGGCGACCCTGATCTACCCAGGGCCTCCTATGCTGACTCCTGATCAACTCCACAGGCTCCACACGGGGGGAGCCGGGAGGGGGAGGCGTCCCCGGGGCCCATCCCCCGAAAGTCCGGATACCGCATCAGGGTCGTACTACTCAAGTCTGAGATGAAGACCATTCGTCGCGGTGATCTCAATTAGGGGGCCGTGCGGCAAAGATGGATACCATGGCTCAACCGCCCCCCAAAGCAGCGGCCGCGACGATGCGGCGACGGGTGCTCACCGCTCCTCCGGTGTGGCGTGAGCTTCTTCTGGTCGTCCTCTTCTATACCGGCTATACGCTGACGCGCATCGTCCTGGTTCAGGACGGCACGGGGCCCGCCTTCGCGCACGCCGACCAGATTCTCGGCGTCGAACGCTACCTGGGGCTGGACGTTGAGCTTCATCTGAACCAGACGTTGCTGTCGGTGCCCTGGCTGGCGCGCGGCGCGAACATCTTCTACGCCACGATGCATTTCATCGTGACGCTCGGCGTCGTCATCTGGCTGTACCGCTACCGGCCGGAACACTACCGGTGGCTCCGCACCTCGATCATGATCGCCACCGGCGTGGCGCTGCTCGGCTTCTGGCTGTACCCGCTGGCCCCGCCGCGGTTCCTGCACAGCGAGGGCTTCGTCGACCCGGTGACCGCGCTGCACTCGCTCGGCCTGTACGCCAGCGACGCGTCCGGGACGCTCACCAACCAGTACGCGGCGATGCCGTCCATGCACGCGGGATGGTCGCTGTGGTGCGGGATCGTCGTGGTCAAGCTCGCCTCGCAGAAATGGGCCAAGGCGCTCGGCGCGCTGTACCCCGTCACGACCGTGTACGTGATCCTCTCCACCGCCAACCACTACGTGCTGGACGCGGTGGCCGGGTTCGCGCTGATCGGCGGCGCGGCGTGGCTGTCCTGGGTCCTGTACGTCAGGTATCCCGAACCGATCATCATGGTGCGGGCCCGCATCGCGCACGGCATCGCCAGCCGCGTCCGCCGCGGCGCGGGCGAGCCGGCCCCCGGCCACGTCCCCACCGCGGCCGCCAACGTCACCGCCACCACCAGCGGAGCCACGCGCTCTTCGTACAACTCCGGTCGTACATCGCAGCCCGCTTAGCCCGCAGCCTTCACTAGTCCGCTAGCTAGTCCGCGCCGTAGAAGACTCGGTCGACGACGGCGCGGGCACGGCGGGCGTGGCGGCGGTAGTCCTCCAGGAGATCGCCCGTCCCCGGATAGCCGAGGACGCGGGCGACGGCCGTGCGCTCCCGGTGATGATCGTTGGGCAGCAGGTCGGACGCGCGGCCCCGCACCAGCATGATCGAGCCGCGGATGCGGGTGGCGAGGCACCACGCCTCGCTCAGGACGGCGGCGTCGTCGGCGTCCAGCAGCCGGGCCTCGACCGCCGCGTCGAGCGCGTCCAGGGTCCGGGTCGTGCGCAGGCCGGGGACCTCGTGCGCGTGCTGGAGTTGGAGGAGCTGCGCGACCCATTCCACGTCCGCGAGCCCGCCGGGGCCGAGCTTGGTGTGCAGCCGCCGGTCGACGCCGCGCGGAAGCCGTTCGGACTCCATCCGCGCCTTCAGCCGCCGGATCTGCCGGACGGCGTCGTCGTCGATGCCGCCGTCCGGCCAGCGGACCGGGTCGATCAGGGCGCGGAACCGGTCGCGCAGCCCCGGGTCGCCGATCAGCGGGTCGGCGCGCAGCAGCGCCTGCGCCTCCCACGGCTCCGACCAGCGGGCGTAGTAGGCGGCGTAGGACGCCAGCGTCCGGACGAGCGGCCCCTGCCGCCCCTCGGGACGCAGGTTCGGGTCGATCTCCAGCGGCGGGTCGGGCGCGGGCAGGGCGAGCAGGCGGCGCAGCTCCTCGGCGACGGCGTGCGCGGCGCGTCCGGCGGCCCGCTCGTCCGCGCCGGGCTCAGGGTCGTGGACGAACATGACGTCGGCGTCGCTGCCGTAGCCGAGCTCGTGCCCGCCGAACCGGCCCATCGCCACGACCGCCAGCCGCGTCGGCAGCGGCCCCCGCGACCCGGCCTCGATCTTGTTCACGGCGGCCTGGAGCGCGGCCTCGACGGTGACGGCGGCGATGTCGGTGAGGGCCTCCCCGACCGTCCGGACGTCCACGAGGCCGAGCAGGTCGGCGACCGACACCCGGAACAGCTCCCGGCGGCGCTGTGCCCGCACCGCCGCGACCGCCTCCTCCGCCGCGGACCCGCCAGAGCCCGCAGACCCCCCAGTTCCGCCAGTCCCGCCGGTTCCGCCGGTTCCGCCGGTTCCGCCGCGGGAGTCCCAGTGGCGGCGGACGGCGGCGAGGGCCTCCGCGCGCACCGTCCCGAACGGGCGCGGGGACAGCCCGGCGTCGGTGCCGAGCAGCGCGACCGCCTCGGGGGCGCGCAGCAGCAGGTCGGTGGCGTAGCGGCTGGAGCCGAGGATCCACGCCATCCGCTCGGCGATGGTCACCTCGTCCCGCAGCAGCCGCAGGTACCAGGGCGTGGTGCCGAGCGCGTCGCTGACCTGCCGGAACCCGAGCAGGCCCGCGTCCGGGTCGGGGGCGTCGGCGAACCAGCCGAGCATGACCGGCAGCAGCGTCCGCTGGATCGCGGCGCGCCGCGACACGCCGGAGGTGAGCGCCTCGATGTGACGGAGCGCGCCCGCCGGGTCGGCGAAGCCGAGCGCCTCCAGCCGGGCGCCCGCCGCGGCCGGGGTGAGCCGCGCCTCCTCGCCGGGCAGCCGCGCCACGGCCAGCAGCAGCGGCCGGTAGAACAGCTTCTCGTGGATGCGGCGGACCTCGCGGGCGTGCCGCCGCCAGAGCGCGGTGAACTCCTTGACCGGGTCGGGGCGCAGGCCGAGGGCGCGGCCGATGCGGCGCAGGCCGTCCGCGTCGTCGGGGACGAGATGCGTCCGCCGCAGCCGATGAAGCTGGACGAGGTGCTCCACCCGCCGCAGGAACCGGTACGCCGACGACAGCGCCGACGCGTCGTCGCGTCCGACGTAGCCGCCCCGCGACAGGTCGTCGAGCGCGTCGAGGGTGGCGCGGGCGCGGAGCGTCTCGTCGGACCGGCCGTGGACGAGCTGCAGCAGCTGCACCGCGAACTCCACGTCCCGGAGCCCGCCGGGGCCGAGCTTGAGCTGCCGCTCCGAGTCGGCGGTGCGCTGGTTCAGGTCGGCCTCGACGCGGCGGCGCATCGCCTGGACGTCCTCGACGAAGCTCTCCCCCTCCGCCGCGTCCCACACGATCGGGGTGATCATGTCGAGGTAGCGGGCGCCGAGGGCCGCGTCGCCCGCGACGGGACGGGCCTTCAGCAGCGCCTGGAACTCCCACGTCTTGGCCCAGCGCTCGTAGTAGGCGCGGTGGCTGGCGAGGGTCCGCACCAGCGGTCCCGCCTTGCCCTCCGGGCGGAGCGCCGCGTCCACCTCCCAGAGCGCGCCTTCCTCGGTGCTGGACGAGCAGGCCCGCATCATCGCCGACGCCAGCCGCGTCGCGGTCCGCAGCGCCGCCTCCTCGGGCTCTCCCTCGCGCGCTTCCGCCACGAAGATCACGTCGACGTCGCTGACGTAGTTCAGCTCGCGTCCGCCGCACTTGCCCATGCCGATCACGGCGAGGCGGCACGTCGCGTGCTCGGGGACGTCGGCGCGCGCGATCGCGAGACCGGCCTCCAGCGCGGCGGCGGCGAGATCGGCCAGCTCGGCGGCCACGACGGCGACGTCCGCGACGCCGGTCAGGTCGCGTCCCGCCAGCGCGAGGAGCCGTCTCCGGTACGCCACGCGCAGCGCGACGAGGGTCTCGGCGCACGACCCGGACGCCACCGGCTCCCCGGCGCCCGGATCGGCGCCGACGGCGGCCAGCAGATCGTCGCGCGGACGCCCGGCCGGGGCCTCCTGATCGTCGCGCAGCACCCGCCAGTGCTCCGGATGCCGGACGAGATGATCGCCCAGCGCGGCGCTCACCCCGAGGACGGCCGCGATCCGCTTCCGCGTCCCGGGCTCCCCGGCGAGGGCCTCCCGCAGCTCGCCGCCTGCGCCCTTCTCGTCGGCGGACGGCAGCAGCCGGAGCAGCCCGTCCAGCGCGAGATCGGGGTCGGCGGTCGCGCCGACGGCGTCGAGAAGATCGTCGCCTGGCCGGATGCCGGCGGCCTGCTCCGCGTCCAGGAGGAGCCGCTCTGCGCGGGCGGCGTCGGTGAAGCCGAGCCGCGCCAGGCGTCCGGCGAGGGACGAGCGGCGCTCGGGAGTGCGGGACTCGGTCACGGAGTCCACCGTAATCCGGCGTCCGGGATCAGAGGACGGCGAGCAGGCGCTTCCGCTCGAACTCGGTCACCTGGCGCCGGTAGTCCTCCCATTCCTGCCGTTTGTTCCGCAGGAAGAAGTCGAAGACGTGCTCGCCGAGAATGTCGGCGACCAGCTCGCTGCGCTCCATCGCGTGGATCGCCTCGTCCAGGTCCTGCGGGAGCGGCTCGATGCCGAGGGCGCGCCGCTCGGCGACGGTGAGCGCCCACACGTCGTCCTCCGCGCCCGGCGGCAGCTCGTAGCCCTCCTCGATGCCCTTCAGCCCGGCGCCGAGGATCGCCGCGAACGACAGGTACGGGTTCGCCGCCGTGTCCAGCGACCGGAACTCGATGCGCGTCGAGTGGCCCTTGTGCGGCTTGTACATCGGGACGCGGACGAGCGCCGACCGGTTGTTGTGCCCCCAGCAGATGTAGGACGGCGCCTCTCCCCCGGCCCCGGCCGCCGACCCGACGTTGCCCCACAGCCGCTTGTAGGAGTTGACGAACTGGTTGCACACCGCCGTGATCTCCGACGAGTGGCGCAGCAGCCCGGCGATGAACGCCCGCCCGACCTTGGACAGCTTGTACTCCGCGCCCGGCTCGTAGAACGCGTTGCGGTCGCCCTCGAACAGCGACATGTGCGTGTGCATGCCGGACCCGGGATGCTCGGTGAACGGCTTGGGCATGAAGGACGCGTGCACGCCCTGCTCCAGCGCGACCTCCTTCATCACCAGCCGGAACGTCATGATGTTGTCGGCGGTGGTGAGCGCGTCGGCGTACCGCAGGTCGATCTCCTGCTGGCCGGGGGCGCCCTCGTGGTGGCTGAACTCCACCGAGATGCCCATCGCCTCCAGCATCGTGATCGCGTTGCGGCGGAAGTCGTGCGCGGCGCTGTGCGGGGTGTGGTCGAAGTAGCCGCCCGCGTCCGCCGGCTCGGGCTCGCGGCCGTCCTCCGGCTTGTCGTTGAGCAGGAAGAACTCGATCTCGGGGTGGGTGTAGAAGGTGAAGCCGAGGTCGGCGGCCC
Source organism: Actinomadura sp. 1N219 (assembly GCF_044326405.1). NCBI lineage: Bacteria > Bacillati > Actinomycetota > Actinomycetes > Streptosporangiales > Thermomonosporaceae > Actinomadura > Actinomadura sp. 1N219. Next base: position 194,544 of record NZ_JBIRAY010000002.1, read on the forward strand.
TGGCCAGCGCCCGCTTGAGGACGTAGCGGGGGTCGGCGAAGCTCGGCGTCCCGTCCGGCATGAGGATGTCGCAGAACATGCGGCCCACGCCCGGCGACTCCGACCGCCAGGGCAGCACCTGGAACGTGGACGGGTCAGGCTTGGCGATCATGTCGGCCTCGTACACGCGGGCGAAGCCCTCGATCGCCGACCCGTCGAAGCCGATGCCCTCGCCGAAGGCGCCCTCCAGCTCCGCGGGGGCGACGGCCACGGACTTCAGGAACCCGAGCACGTCGGTGAACCACAACCGGATGAAGCGGATGTCGCGCTCCTCCAGCGTGCGCAGCACGAACTCCTGCTGACGGTCCAAGTCCCACTCCCCTCGGTACTGCCTGCCGCTACGTCCTACGTGGAAGTATGCCCGGCCGCTGTTACCGCGACGTTACGCGCGAGCGTTCCATCAGAACGTTCCCGCTGACCGGAAGATATCCGACTTATTCGCCCTCTCCGACCCGTGCCGCCGCCGGATCGAGGACGCGGGACAGGAACGTCCGCGTCCGCTCGTGGGACGGGTCGTCGATCACCCGCGCGGGCGGGCCCTCCTCGACGACCGCGCCGGCGTCCATGAACACGACCCGGTCGGCGACCTCGCGGGCGAAGCTCATCTCGTGGGTGACGACGAGCATGGTCATCCCCTGCTCCGCCAGCCCGCGCATGACGCCGAGGACGTCGCCGACCAGCTCCGGGTCCAGCGCGGACGTCGGCTCGTCGAACAGCATCACCTCGGGCCCCATCGCCAGCGCCCGCGCGATCGCGACGCGCTGCTGCTGCCCGCCCGACAGCTGCGCCGGATAGGAGCCGATCTTGTCGGCGAGCCCGACGCGCTCCAGGTTCTCCCGCGCGATCCGCTCGGCCTCCGCCTTGTCCCGCCTCAGCACCTTCCGCTGCGCGATCATGACGTTGCCGAGCGCCGTGAGGTGCGGGAACAGGTTGAACGACTGGAACACCATGCCGATGCGGCGGCGGACGGCGTCGATGTCGACGTCGGGGTCGGTGACGTCCGCGCCGACGACCCTGACCGTCCCGGCCGTCGGCTCCTCCAGCAGGTTGACGCAGCGCAGCAGCGTCGACTTGCCCGACCCGGACGGGCCGATCACGCAGACGACCTCGCCCGGCTCGACGCGGAAGTCGATGCCGCGCAGCACCTCGTTCGTCCCGAACGACTTGCGCAGCCCGCTGATCTCGATCGCGCCCCGCCCGTCCGACTCCGGGCCCGCCTTCTTGTCCAAACTGGTCATCGCGCCTCCCGCTGCCGCGCCTCCAGCCGCCGGGCCAGCAGGCTCAGCGGGATCGTGATGAGCAGATAGCAGATGCCGGCCACGATGATCGGGGTGGTGTTGCCGACCTGCCCCGCCAGGTCGCGGCCGAACTTGGTGAGCTCCCGCTCCTCCAGCGTGATGCCGAGGAACAGCACGAGCGAGGAGTCCTTGCAGAGCAGCACCAGCTGGTTGGTGAGCGGCGGGATGATGATCCGGAACGCCTGCGGGATGACGATCGACCACATCGCCCGGGGATAGGACATGCCGAGCGACCGCGCCGCCTCCAGCTGCCCCTTCGGCACGGCGACGATCCCGGCCCGGATCGTCTCGGCCATGTACGCGGCGGCGGCGAGGCCGAGGGAGAGGCCCGCCTGGCCGACCGCGCCGCCGGGGATGTTCGTGCCGGGGAACGCCAGCGGCACGCCCACGCCCACGAAGATGAAGATCAGCAGCAGCGGCAGGCCGCGGAAGATCTCGATGTAGGCGGTCGCGAACGCCCGGTACGGCGGCACGGACGACAGCCGCATCAGCGCGATGAGGAGCCCGCCGCCGAGGCCGAGCCCGAACCCGACCGCGGTGTAGACGGCGGTGTTGCGCAGCCCGACCGTGATGACCTCGGGGAACAGGCCCTTGGCGACGTCCCAGTTGGCGAAGTTGTGCTGCAGCGTGCCCCAGTCGGCCAGGACGATCACCAGCACGACGACGGCGACGAACAGCCCGTACTGCCCGCCGAGCGAGAGCTGCCGGCGGCGGCGCCGGGACATCCCGCCCGGCGCCGCCGTCTTCACGTGCTCGGCCGTCACGACCCGCTGCCGCCCGCCGCCGGGGGCATCGGGCCGATCCACTTCTCATAGATCCGCTTGTAGGCGCCGTCCGACTTCGCCTGCGCGATCACCGCGTTGGTCATCTTGACCAGCTCGGGATTGTGGCCCTTGCGCATCCACATGCCGTACTGCTCGCCCGTGTTCAGGTTCGCGACGACCTCGTACGCGGAGTTCGCCGGGTCCTTCAGCCAGCCCCGCACGACCGGGTCGTCCTGGACGATCACGTCCACCTGGCCGGTGCGCAGCCCGTCCAGCTCGGCGGTGGAGTTGTCGAACGAGCGCGGGTCGAGGCCCTTGCCGCGGACGAAGTCCTCGCCGGTGGTCCCCGCCTGGGAGCCGATCTTGAGCTTCTTGGACTTGACGTCGTCCAGCGAGGTGATCCCGCTGCCCTTCTTCGCCATCAGCGATTGGGTCGCGTCGAAATAGGGGGCGGAGACGTCCATGAACTTCACGCGGTCCGGCTTGATGGTCATCCCGCCCATCTGGATGTCGCATTTGCCGGCGTTCAGGGCGGAGCCCGTCTTCATCGTCTCGAACGGGGTGTCGACGATCTTCTGGGTGACGCCGAGCTTCTTGGCGACGAGGTCGATGATGTCCACGTCGAAGCCGACGACCTTGCCCGTGTTCTTGTCCTCGAACTGGAACGGCGGGTAGGGCAGGTGCGTGCAGGACGTCAGCGCGCCCTCCTCGATGATCTTCACGCCCTGCACGGTGGCGCCCTCGTCGCCGCCGCACGCCGTCGCCGTCAGCGCCAGGGCCGCCAGCCCGGCGCCCAGTGCCCAACGCGTGGTTCGTCTGGACACGTTTGCCTCCTGTGGGAGCGTTTTACGTGATCGTCGAACTATGCCACGCCGCGCGCCGGGTCCGCCTGTGACCATCGCCGCATATCCGTTTCCCGAAAATTGACGTGGCGATCATGCCCGTCCGGCGAAGTGATCATTAGCGTGGGCGGGGTCGTGGACATCTCTCTTCTTCTCTCGATGACCGACCGGGTGACCGCGCTGGCGGCCCCGTCGGCGATGCATCCTGAGTCGTGGCGGCTGGGCGCGCAGGTGGAGACCTGGGCGCGCGGCCGCGGGCTGGTGCTCGGAGATCCGGACACCTCGCCGCTCGGCCGGGCCCGCTGCGAGCGGCTCGCCGCCCGCGTGTTCCCGTCCGCCGACCTCGCCGCGGTCGAGCTGTTCGCCCGCTGGCTGACCTGGACCCTCGCGCTGGACGACACGCTGGACCAGCCGCCGCTCGCCGACAGCGGCAGCGCCGTCCACGCGATGTACGACGACCTGCTGCGCGCGATGCGGCGGGGGCACGCCCGGCCGGGCGCCCGGCCGCTGGAGGCGGCGCTGGTGGAGCTGTGGCAGGCCACGGGCGCCGGCATGAGCCGCGAATGGCGCCGCCGGTTCATGCTGCAGCTGGAGGCGCACCGGGACGGCTGCGCGGAGGAGTCCGTCAACCGCCGGATCAGGCACGTCCCGACCGAGGCGCAGTACGCGCCGCTGCGCCGCCGCGCGTGTGGACCGTTCCTTTACGACCTGGTCGAGCCCGTCCTCGGCGTCGAGCTGCCGGCGCGGCTGCTGCGGACGCCGCGGTGGAAGACGCTCGCGCACAGCGTCGCCGACGTCGTCGCCTGGTCGAACGACGTGGCGTCGCACGAGCTGGAGTCGGCGCGCGGCGACGTCCACGGCCTGCCCGCCGTGCTCGCCCGCGCGCACGGCCTGGACCCGGCGCTGTCCCCCGGCCGGATCGCCGGCATGGTCGCCGAGAAGATCGCCGACCGGATCGAGGACGCCTGGCGGGCGGCCCGCAGCCTCCCCGAGATGCTCGACCGGCTGGAGCTCACCGTGGCGCAGCGCGCCGCCGCCGCGCGGGTCGTCAAGGTCCTGCTGGACACCCCGCGCGCCCACGTCGACTGGCTGGCCGAATCCGGTCGCTACATCGAGTTCCGCTCTTCCCTGGGCCCCGGAGCGCCTCCGGTGCCGGGACACGCGATGCGATCGCTGCATCGCTCCCTCTCGCCCTGACGGCTCGCCCTGACGCCTCGCCGCGGGCGGGGCCGGGGCTCAGCCTTGGGCGAGGGCGTCGCCGGCCGGGGTGCGGACGTACAGGACGCGGCGGCCCAGGCGGTGCCCGGTGACGAGGCCGCAGGCACGCAGGACGCCGAGGTGCTGGCTGACCGCCCCGGCCGTCACGCCCATCCGCCGCGCCAGCTCCGTCGTCGACGCGGGCGTCGCGAGGGCGGTGAGCAGCTCGGCGCGGCGGCGGCCGATGAGCGCGGCGAGCGCGTCCCTCCGGTCCCCGGCCGGGGGCCCCGTCTCCCAGAGGGTCGCGACGCCGTTCGGCGGGTAGCTGAGCATGGCCTGGTAGGGCGGCACCATGACGGAGACGTTCGGCCACACGAAGGCGCTCGGGATGAGCATGAGCCCGCGTCCGGCCAGCTCGCCGCTGAACGTCCAGTGCCGGTCGACGCGGAGGGTGCCGGACCGCCAGGAGACCGCCTCGTGCAGGTCGCCGAACACGCCGGCGGCGCCCTCGACGGCGAGCGCGGCGGTGCGGCGCAGCACGTCGCCCTCAAGGAGGTCGCGGACGCGCGGCCAGAACGGTTCCATGGCGGCGGCCCAGTACCGTCCGAGCAGGTCGGCGAGCGTTTCCAGGGTGCGTTCAGGGTCGGCGGCCAGCGCGTGGCGGGCGGGGGTCGGACGGCTGCCGCGCGCCGTCCAGCGCAGTTCGGCGGCGACGACCTCGGGCGGCGTGGCCCGGACGGTCTCCAGCTCGGCGGCCAGGTCGGGCAGCGGGGTGGCCGGCGGCGGGGTGAGGAAGTCGGGAATGTACCCCGCGGCGGCCACGACCTCGCGGAGCGGGCCGATGTCGAGCCCGCGCAGCCTGGGCCGGACGGCGTGCACCCACGGCAGGTGCAGCGCGTGGCCGGACGGGTCGGCGAGCACCCGCAGGCTGCGCACCATCTCCCACAGCGGGGAGAACGCGAACCTGACCCGCGCCACGTCGTCCGGCGTGAACACGAACTCGATCATTTAGTCCAGGCTAAAGGATTACCGGCCGGGGCGCGGAGCCGTCACCATCGTGAAAGTGACGACTCTGGAAGACACTCCTGTCGACCCCTCGTCGGGCAGGTTCGCGGCCTTCTTCCGCCCCCGGGTCGGCGGCCTCCCCCGCGCGTTCTGGGCGCTCTGGACTGGAACGCTCCTCAACCGGCTCGGGACCATGGTCCAGCCCTTCCTCGGCCTCTACCTGACGACCGTTCGCGGCCTGTCGCTCGGGGAGGCCGGCCTGGTGATGGCGACCCTCGGTGCGGGCTCGCTCGGCGGGACGCTCGCGGGCGGCGCCCTCGCCGACCGGATCGGACGCCGCGCCACGCTGACCCTCGCGACCGTCGGCAGCGGCGTCAGCCTGCTGGCGCTCGGCTACGCCCACGGGATCGTCGCGATCGTCGCGGCGGCGCTGCTGGTCGGCATGCTGCTGGACATGCACCGGCCCGCGGCGCAGGCGATGATCGCCGACATCATCTCCCCGCAGGACCGGCCGCGCGCGTTCGGGCTGCTGTTCTGGGCGATCAACCTGGGCTGGGCGGTCGCGATGGTGGTCGGCGGAGTGCTCGCCCAGCAGGGCTTCCTGTGGCTGTTCTGGATCGACGCGCTCACCTGCGCCGGATTCGGGCTGCTGGTGTGGCGGGCGATCCCGGAGACCCGCGCCCGCGGCCAGGGCGGCACCGGCGTGTTCAAGGGGTTCGGCGAGGTGCTGCGCGACCGGGTGATGGTCGGTTACGCGCTGATCAGCCTCATGTACATCTTCGTCCTCATGCAGGCCATGACGACGATGCCGCTGGCGATGAAGGAGGACGGCCTCGGCCCGCGCGACTACGGGATCGCGATCGCCGCCAACGGGGTGCTGATCATCATCGTCCAGCCGCTGGTCAACGCGTGGCTCGCGCGGCGGGACCACAGCCTGGTGATGGCGGCGGGCCTCGTCCTGGTCGGGATCGGGTTCGGGCTCACCGCGCCCGCGTCGTCGCTCCTCGCCTACACCGCGACGATCCTGGTCTGGACGCTCGGGGAGATCACCGCGGCGACCGTCCTGCAGGCCGTCGTCGCCGACCTCGCCCCCGCCCACCTGCGCGGGCGCTACAACGGCCTGTACGGGATGGCGTGGTCCGGGGGCTTCCTCCTGGCGCCACTCGGCGGGACGCAGTTGCTCGCCCTCGGCGGGGGCCCGGCACTGTGGCTGACCTGCATGGGCCTCGCGTTCGCCGCCGCCGCCGCGCTGCTCGCGCTCGCCCCCGCGATCCGCCGCCGCCACGACGGTGTGCTGAAGGCCACCTTTTCGTCAGAGTGACGAAACTGATCCGGGCGACTTATCCTTGGTGGGTGGCACAGCTCAGGATCGCGCTCGCGCAGGTGAACTCGACCGTCGGCGACCTCGACGGCAACGCCGGCACAGTCGTGGAATGGGCCAGGCGCGCCGCCGACGCGGGCGCGCACCTGGTCGCCTTCCCCGAGATGATGCTGACCGGCTACCCGGTGGAGGACCTCGCGCTCCGCGCGTCCTTCGTCGGGGCGTCCCAGACGGCCCTCGAACGCCTCGCCCGGCGGCTCGCCGACGAGGGCCTCGGCGACCTGCCCGTCATCGTCGGCTACCTCGACCGGCGGACGGTCGGGCTCGTCCGTCCCGGGCAGCCCGCCGGCGCGCCGCTGGACGCCGCCGCCTGGCTGCACGGCGGCGAGGTGCTCGTCCGCTCGGCCAAGCACCACCTCCCGAACTACGGCGTGTTCGACGAGTACCGGATCTTCGTGCGCGGCGACCGGCTGCCGGTCGTCCGCGTCCACGGCGTCGACGTCGCCACCGCCATCTGCGAGGACCTCTGGCAGGACGGCGGCCCCGTCAGCGTCGCGGGCGCCGCGGGCGCCGGGCTGCTCCTGTCCATCAACGCCTCCCCGTACGAGCGCGACAAGGACGACACCCGCCTCGACCTGTGCGCCCGCCGCGCCCGCGAGGCCGGCTGCGCCCTCGCCTACGTCAACCTGGTCGGCGGCCAGGACGAGCTGGTCTTCGACGGCGACTCCGTCATCGTCGGCGCGGACGGGGCGCCGCTCGCCCGCGCGCCGCAGTTCGCCGAGCACCTCCTCGTCGCCGACCTCGCGGTGCCCGCGGCGGCCCCCTCCCCTGAACCGGCCCACGGCACCCCCGTCGACGCGCTGGACGGCACCACGATCACCATCGACCGGCACGTCCTGGCCGCCGACCCGCTGCCCGCGTACCCGGTCGAGCCGCAGACCGTCGCCGAGCCGCTGGACGACCTCGCCGAGGTGTACGCGGCGCTCGTCCTCGGGACCCGCGACTACGTCCGCAAGAACGGGTTCCGCTCAGTGGTCCTCGGCCTGTCGGGCGGCATCGACTCTGCGCTCGTCGCGACGATCGCGTCCGACGCGATCGGCCCGGAGAACGTCCACGCCATCCTCCTCCCGAGCCGCTATTCCTCCGAAGGCTCAGTGGTGGACGCGGAGGAACTGGTCAAACGGCAGGGCGTCAACTCCCGCACGGTCCCCATCGCCCCCATGGTGGAGGCGTTCGAGACGCAGCTCGACCTGCACGGTCTCGCCGCCGAGAACCTCCAGGCCCGCATCCGCGCGAACGTCTGGATGGGCCTGTCGAACGAGCACGGCCACCTCGTCCTGACCGGCGGCAACAAGAGCGAGCTGGCCACCGGGTACTCCACCCTCTACGGCGACTCGGCGGGCGGTTTCGGCCCCATCAAGGACGTCTTCAAGCTCACCGTCTGGGAACTGGCCCGCTGGCGCAACACGCAGGCCGGCAAGAGCACGCCGTTCCTGCACGCCTTCGCGGAGGAACCCATTCCCGAGGCGATCCTCGTCAAGGAGCCGTCGGCCGAACTCCGCCCCGGCCAGCGCGACGTCGACAGCCTGCCCGAGTACACCGTCCTCGACCCCGTCCTCACCGACTACGTCGAACGCGACATGGGCCGCGACGCCCTGATCGCCGCCGGCCACGACGCCGCCCTGGTCGACCGCGTCATCCGCCTGGTCGACCTGGCCGAATACAAGCGCCGCCAATACCCGCCCGGCCCCAAGATCACCCCAAAGAACTTCGGCCGCGACCGCCGCCTCCCCATCACCAACCGCTGGCGCGAACGCTAACCGCCCCCAATTACTCGCGGTGGTGGTTCTCGCCGGGCCAGGATTCGCCGGGCCAGCCGGGGACCTGTTCGGACGCGTCCGGGTCGACGCCGGGGACGATCTGCTCGCACCAGACGACCTTGCCCGCGGCGGTGCGGCGGGTGCCCCAGCGGTGGGCGAGCTGGCTGACGACGAGGAGGCCGCGGCCGTTCTCGTCGTCGTCCTCGGCGCGGCGGAGGCGGGGCAGCGCGGCGGACCGGTCCAGGACCTCGCAGACGAGGGTGCGTTCCAGGAGGAGGCGCAGCTCGATCGGGCCGGGCGCGTAGCGGAGCGCGTTGGTGATCAGTTCCGATGCCAGGAGTTCGGTGGTGTAGCCGAGCTCCTCCAGGCCCCAGTCCTCCAGGCGGCTGCTGACGAGGCCGCGGGCGCGGCGGACGGCGGCCGGGTCGGCGGGCAGCGTCCAGGAGGCGTAGTTGTCCTCGGGGAGGCGGCGCAGCCGGGCGATGAGGACGGCGATGTCGTCGCGGTGCTGGTCGGCGTACACGCCGGCGAGGGTGGCCTTCGCGAGGTCTTCCATCGAGTGGCCGACGGAGTCGGGCCCGAACACGGTCTGGAGGCGGGCGAGGCCGTCGTCGATGTCGCGGCCCCGGTTCTCGACCAGGCCGTCGGTGTAGATGACGAAGAGGCTGCCGTCCTCGACGGTGAACTCGCGGCTCTCGATCGCGGAGCCGCCCGCGACGCCGAGCGGCGGCGCGGGCGGGACCTGCAGGTACTCGTTGTCGCCGTTCGGGCCGGCGAGCAGCGGCGGCAGGTGCCCGGCGGACGCGATCTCGATCGTGCCGGTGGTCGCGTCGTACACCGCGTACACGCAGGTGGCGAAGTGCGGCTCCTGCTCGCCGAGTTCGATCATCAGCTCGTGCATGACGTGCAGGGCGTCGGCGGGCGGGAGCTCCAGGTTCGCGAGCGTGTGCAGCGCGGTGCGGAGGCGTCCCATGGTGACGGCGGCGCGGACGCCGTGGCCGGCGACATCGCCGACGATCAGCGCGACGCGGGCGCCGGGCAGCGCGATCGACTCGTACCAGTCGCCGCCGACCTCGACGAGCTTGCTGCCGGGCAGGTAGCGGTGCCTGACCTCGACCGACGACGGCGCGGACAGCCGGTTCGGCAGCAGGCTGCGCTGCAGCGCGAGGGCGGTGGCGCGCTCGCGGCTGAACAGCCGCGCGTTGTCGATCACGATCGCGGCGCGGGTCGCGAACTCCATGCCGATCTCGACGTCGTAGGCGTCGAAGTTGCGGAAGCCGGGGACGCGGGTGCAGGCGATGAACCCGAGCAGCGTGTCCCGGGCGATCATCGGCAGCAGCACCATCGAGACGCCTGACAGCAGCTCCCCCGCCGGGCCGCGCTTCCACAGCCGGCCGATCTCGGACGCGGCGTCCAGGTCGATGTGCGGCAGGTGGACGGGCCGGGCCGTGTCCATGACCTGCCGGTACGGGGTCCCCTCGGGGAACACCAGCACCTCGCCGACGGGGAACGTCGACGTCCAGGCCGCGTTCCCGTCGTCGGAGGTGACGGCGATGCGGCGCAGCACGGCCGACCCGGACTCGGCGTGCACCTCGTCGGCGGCGACCAGGCTCTCCAGCACCAGCACCGACGCGGCGTTGCAGTAGTGCGGGACGACGACGTCGACGAGCCCGCGGGCGGACTGGTCGAGGTCGAGGGACGCGCCGAACCGGGTGAGCTGGTCGTCCATCAGCGCCCGCCGCATCAGCGCCGGGTCCTGGTAGCGCTCGCTCGGCGGCAGCGCGACCCGGACGAACAGCAGCGTCGCGGGCGCGACGTCGGGATCGCCGCCGACCAGGGGCTGCGCGGTCATGACGGCCTCGGTGGACGTGCCGTCGCCGCGCAGCACGGTGATCACGCCGTTGCGCTCCTGCCCGGCGTCGTTGGCCTCAAGCAGCGCCTCGAGTTCGGCCTTGCCGTCGTCCCCCACCAACTCGGTGGCGGGATGGCCGATCAGCTCCTCGGGGGCACGGCCGAGGACGGCCCTTGCGTTCGGGCCGCATTGCACGATCCGCCGGGAACCGTCGATGCCCAGGACCAGCGTCCGGGACGCGGAATCGGCAGCGGGCGCATCGCCTCGCGGCGCCATGACGGATCTCACCTGACGCGCTCCCAGACAGCCGGTCGTATCAGCACTATCCAGCGACAGTATGGGGCATGACACCGTTTCAAGGGGAGAAGATCACGCTTACCACGTGGAAATCCCTTCGGTATATGCCCCCCTCGGCCACATTCCGGGCGCCCCGGTGTCTGTTGGACGCATCACACACCCTCCGCCAGGCCGTCACGCGCGGTGCCGCAGGGCCTTCCGGCGGGGGTCTCCGGGAATGGCGGGGGCTACCCGAATCGTTTTCGAAGTGGCACGATCGGTTCCGTCTGGGTACGCCACCGTGGCGCCTCAAGACCGGAGGTTTCTCGCATGTCTTCTTCTGTCGCACCCCCAGCACAGCCGACCGCACTCTACGGCGGTACGAGCGGGCGAAGGGTGACCGTACGCGACATCGCCGCCGCCAAGGAGCGGCACGAGAAGTGGCCGATGCTCACCGCCTACGACGCGATGACCGCGCGGATCTTCGACGAGGCCGGCATCCCCGTGCTGCTCGTCGGCGACTCCGCCGCGATGGTCGTGTACGGCTACGACTCGACGATCCCCGTCACCGTGGACGACCTGATCCCCCTCACCGCGGCCGTCGTCCGCGGCTCCAAGCGCGCCATGGTCGTCGCCGACCTGCCGTTCGGCTCGTACCAGACGGGCGTGCCGGAGGCGCTCGCCGCCGCGACGCGGTTCCTCAAGGAGACCGGCGCGCACGCGGTGAAGCTGGAGGGCGGCCGCCGGATCCTCCCGCAGGTCGAGGCGATGGTCGCCGCGGGCATCCCGGTGATGGGCCATCTCGGCCTCACCCCCCAGTCGGTGAACGTGTTCGGCGGCTACCGGGTGCAGGGCCGCGGGCAGGACGGCGACGAGCTCATGGCGGACGCGAAGGCCCTTGAGGCCGCGGGCGTGTTCTCCGTCGTCCTCGAATGCGTGCCCGAAGACCTCGCGGCGCGGGTCACCTCGTCGCTGTCCGTGCCGACGATCGGGATCGGCGGCGGCAACCAGACGGACGCGCAGGTCCTCGTCTGGCAGGACATGGCCGGGCTCACCCCGCACACGGCGAAGTTCGTCAAGAAGTTCGCGGACATGAACGCGCTGCTCGGCGAGGCCGCCCGCACCTACGCCGACGAGGTCGTGAGCGGCGTCTACCCGGCGCCGGAGCACACCTACCGCTGACCGGCCGCTGACCGTCCGCCGCCCCGGCCCTCAGCGGTCGGGGTTGGCGCGGGCCAGATCCGCGAGAGCGGCATCGCCGTTCCCGCCCTCGCGGGTCTGGCCGTCCCTCGGCGGCGGGACGCGGTGCGCGTCCGGGTCGTCCGACATGATCTCGGCGCGGAGCGTCTCGACGGCCGACCGCAGCACGTCGGGGCCGGCGACGTTCATGAGCAGCAGTCCGAGGTTGAGCGCCATCTGGCCGTCGGTCATCTCGCTGCCGGCGAGGGCGTCCACGGCCGTCCGCAGGTCGGCCTGGTCCTCGGCGGAGACGTTCTGCAGCAGCCCGAGGCAGTAGGTCGGCAGCGCGAGCCTCGACTTGGCGAACGACACGCCCCGCATGATCTCGCCCGCCTCGTGCGCGCGGGTCTTGGCCTGCATCCGGTCGACGCCGCGGTCGGCGGCGGCGAGCAGCGCGGTCAGCAGCGTGCTCGGCCCGACCGCGACGTCCTCGTCCCCGACCCGGACGGTGAAGATCGCGCTGCGGAACACCATCATCGAGCCGAAACTCGCGACCAGCACTTGCGTGGCGGCGACGACGTCCGGGGCATGCACGCCGAACCGCCAGTTGAACGTGTGCAGGGCCAGCAGCGAGCCCGCGCCCGCGGCACCGTTGATCAGCACGTACGCCCAGGTGCTCGGCACCCGGACCAGCGTGGTCGGCCGGTCCCGGTACCGGCTGACGAGCTCGGCGACGCCGACGAGGCAGCTCAGCGAAACGGCGACGACGTATCCGATCATCGGGGGCCGGTCACTCCTCGGTCAGCCGTCGGACTCGGTCAGTCTGACGATCTCGTCGATCTCGCGTTCCACGGAGACCAGGCCGCGGGCGCGCAGCGCGTCGACGGCCTTCGCGACCTCCAGCAGCCCGAGCCTCGTCGCGTGGTGGATCTGCTCCAGCGACATCGGGCCCTGCGCCGCCCTCAGCTGGGCCAGCACGCGCCTGCGCACGTCCTCCGCGTCCGGACGCTCACCGGACGTGCCGGGCGCGCCGGGCTGATCGCCGTGCGGGCGGCCGTACTCGCCCGTGACGGGCCGGGCCGCCGCCGCGCTCCGCCCGGACGGGGCCAGGAACGCGCTCCACGGGTCCGCCGACCGGATCTCTCTCATCTCCACCCCGCCTGTCGCCAGCCCGATCATATGCCAGTAATCGGACGCGCCAGGGCCGCGCACCGCTCCCTGAAATGTCAGGAATCCGACCCTTCGCGGCCATCGCCGCCCGGCCGCAGGCGGGGCAGGGACCGGGCCACGATCAGCCGGTCGCCCGGCCTGATCGGCGAGCAGTCCGGGTCGTCGAACGTGAGCGCGCGGCCGTCGCGGACCACCGCCAGCACCGGCTCGTCGACGTGGCCGATCGGGCGGCCCGCCTCGTCCGGGCGCGCGTCCCGCTCGGCCAGGTCGAGGCCGCTGCCGTGCTCGATCAGGTCCGCGAGGACGTCGCCGACGTGCGGGCGGCTGGTGGACACCCCGAGCAGCCGCCCCGCCGCCTCCGACGACGTCACGACCCGGTCGGCGCCGCTCTGCCGCAGCAGCGACGCGTTCTCCGACTCGCGGACCGCCGCCTGGATCCGGGCGGACGGGTTCAGCTCCCGCGCGGTCAGCGTGATCAGCACCGCGGCGTCGTCCCGGTCGGCCGCCACCACGATCTCCTTGGCCAGCGGCACCGCCGCCCGCCGCTGCACCACGTTGCGGGACGCGTCGCCGACGATCCCGGCGATCCCGGCGGCGGCCGCCTCCTCGACGGCCTTCGGGTCGGGGTCCACCACGACGATCGACTCGCGGTCGACGCCGGTGCGGAGCAGCGTCTCGATGGCGCTGCGGCCCTTGGTGCCGTAGCCGGCCACCACGATGTGGTCGCGCACGCGATTCCTCCAGCGGGCCTGGCGCCACTCCTCGCGGGTGCGCTGGGCGAGCACCTCGAGGGTCGTGCCCACGAGGACGATGATGAACAGCACCCGGACGGGCGTGACGAAGACGATGTTGACCAGCCGGGCGGTGGCGCTGACCGGCGTGATGTCCCCGTACCCGGTGGTGGTGATGGTGACGGTGGCGTAGTAGAACGCGTCCAGCAGGGAGAGCGGCCCGCCCGCGCTGTCGCGGTAGCCGTCGCGGTCGGCGTAGACGACCGCCACCACGGCGAGGAGCAGCGCGATCGCGAAGACGACCCGTTGCGTGACCGCGCGCAGCGGGCTGCGGCTGACCGAGGGCAGCAGCAGGCGCGGCGGCCGCACCGCCGCCACCGCCCGCGGGTCGCTCTTCATCGGGCGGCGATCAGACGTCGGTGATCCGCAGGCCGGCGTGGGCCTTGTAGCGGCGGTTGATCGAGATGAGGTTCGCGGTGAGCGCCTCGATCTGGTGGGCGTTGTGCAGCCTGCCGCCGTAGACGCCGCGCATGCCGGGGATGCGCCCGGCGAGGGCCTGGACGAGGTCGGTCGCCTCCCGGTCGTCGCCGAGGACGAGGACGTCCAGTTCCATCTCGTCCACGCCGGGGTCGAGCAGCAGCTTGGCGGAGACGTGGTGGAACGCGGCGACGACCCTGCTGTCCGGCAGGACGGCCGCGGCCTGCTCGGCGGCGCTGCCCTCCTCGACCGCCAGCGCGAACGCGCCCTTGCCCTTCTCGAAGCCGAGCGGGTTCACGCAGTCGACGACGATCTTCCCGGCGAGCTCGGCGCGCAGCGACTCCAGCGTGGCCTTGTGCCCCTCCCAGGGCACCGCGACGATCACGACGTCGGCCCCTCCGGCGGCCACCGGGTTCTCCGCCCCGGACACCGGCAGGCCCGCGTCCCGCCCGCCGGCGAGGTCGTCGGCGGCGGCCTGGGCGCGCTCCGCCTTCCGCGACCCGATCGTCACCCGGTGCCCGGCGAGCGCGAACCGCCGCGCGAGCCCCTTGCCCTGGTCCCCGGTTCCGCCGAGGATCCCGATCGACAGGCCGCTCGCGTCCGGGAGGTCATAAGGAGTCTTGCGCTGCTGCTCAGTCATGCCGCCGAGTCTGCCAGGCGGGCGTCCGGGCGGCGCGCCCCGGGCTCCCCCGCATCGCGGAAACCGCCTGCCAGGCGCGTGGCGTGGGGCACCATGGTTCCCGTGGACGCCGAGCAGATCGTCATGTTGCGCGAGGTCCTGTCGGCGACGGGCTGGCTGGAGCGGACCGAGGAGTTCGGCCGCGCGCTGCGGGTCACGTCCCGGACGCCGGGCGGGCTCCTGCTCGTCGGCACCCCCGGCGACGATCCGTGGCATCTGGCCGCGCACCTGGACGACGAGAGCCGCCTCGCGGCCGTTCCCGGCCTCGCGCCGACGCTGGTGCGCTGGAAGCCGCCCGCGGACGCGCCCGCGCACCTGCGGATCGGGCTGGAGCGGCTGGAGGCGGCGCGGCGCGGCGAGACGCTGTTCGTCGTCGCCGAGGAGGACGCGCCCGTCCCGCTGCTGGAGCGGGTGGACGACGCCCGCCGCGTCGGGGCGACCGTCCTCGCGCTGGACGGCGGCGACAAGGACCTGCGCGGCCTCGCCCACGAGGCGCTGACCGTCCCGCCGGACGAGTCGATCATCTCGTTCGACGGCGCGCAGCATCTGGTCAGCGCCGCCGCCGGCCAGGAACCGGCCCGAAACCCCCGCGGCCTCCGCCGCCGCCTCGCCAAGCTCCTGGACGCGGTCTCAGGCCCTGTCGTCGAGTAGCGGGACAGGCGCGCGGCCCCTCAGTCGGCGGCCGGGCGCCAGCGCCTGGCCTGCCGGGCGGCGCTGATCCCACCGGCCACGCCGATGAGCAGCGCGATGGCCGCGGCCCCTGTGAGAGCCGCCGCCTGGACGCTCCAGGACAGGGTGCCCGCGTGCTCCGCGGCGATGAAGAAGAGGCCGTGCCAGATGCTGACGACGGCGGCGATTCCCGCGGAGATCATCAGCGGAATGGCGAGATTCCATAATGCGACGCCGAGGAAGACCCGCGCGGAGCCCGTGTGGACCACGAGCGGGCCGAGTGCGGGGCCGAAGCGAAGGAATTCCGCGGCGGCGCTAAAGGCGGCGGTCACCAGGAGGACGACGATGCCCAAGGAACTCAGAAATGCGAGCCAGCCGGCCAGGGCGTCATGATTGGCGGCGCCGATGAGCCAGTTCTCCCCGAGCCGCTGGATATCCGGGGTGGAAAAGGTTGCGTTCGCAGTCTGCTTGACGCGCCAGTTCTGCCGGTGCCGGTCGGCGAGCACCGCGAGCGCGCCGTCCCCGTCCTTCGGCGGGGTGATCCGCGGCACGGCCTGGACCATGGGCGGACGGTCGGAGGCGTGCCATCTGATCAGCTCCAGCACCCGCCGGTCCGTGACGGTGGTGGACGGGACGCCGGGTGCGGAGGGGCAGCCCAGCGCGAACCGGCTCAGGACCGGACAGGGGGCGCGCAGCAAGGCGCCTTGTGCCGTCTGGCGGAGTTCGAGCACGTGGAAGCCGTCGCCCAGCCGGGCGACGAAGTCATCGACCTGCGGTCCGGTCGCGCGGGGCGCGGTGACGAGTTGCAGCCTGTCCCCGATGCGCTGCTGCGTGGCTCTGGCCTCCTCGGCCGGGTCGCCGAGCCTGGAGGTCCAGATCTGCGCCTGCGTGATCAGGCCCAGCCCGATGATCAGGGCCACGGCGAGTCGCACCACGACGCCCGGGTGGGCGGCCGTCCATCGTCCGGCGACCAGCGGCGCCACCCGGCCGCGGCTCCGGGCGAGATCGCCCAGGCGGGCGCCGAAGCGCCTGACCGCCACCGCGGCGGCCGACGGGAGCGTGGCCCACATGCCGGCAGTCGCGCCCACGTAGAGGAAGAGGCTGGTGCTTCCGTGGACATAGGGGCTGATCACCACGCCGGCGATCGCGACCCCGAACAGCACCAGCCGCCATCGGGGCACGACGGCGGAGAAGGACCTGGGGCGGGTACCGCGGCCATCGCGGCCGACCCTGTTCAAGGCGACGACGATGGCCAGCACCGCGACGACGACCGCGACCGTGATCATCGGCAGGGCCCAGGCCCATCCGCGCAGGTCCGTCCCGCTGATGATGTACCGGGTGACCGGAAGCCGCGGATTCCCGGCCATGACCGCCAGGTAGGGGAACGTGCCCAGGACGGCGCCGAGCGCGGCCGGGATCGCCGCCTCGCCGATGTTGACCAGCGCGCGGTGCCTCCAGCCGCCGCCGATCGCCTGGAGGAGCGCCGTGCGCCGATCCCGCGCGGCCGACCCGGTCCTGGCCGCCACGACGGCCAGCGCCGCGGCCGGCAGGCCGGTCAGCGCGGCCAGCGTGAGCAGGAACGCCGACAGGGGCTGGACGTCCTCCCCCTCGCCGTAGACCAACCAGCCACCGCCGAACCCCCGGATCCGATCCCATCCCCGGGTGTCGGCGACCAGCGGCCGCACGTAGGCGAAACGCTCCGCCGGTGAGGCGAGTCCGTCGGCGGCGATCCTGCCGGCGAACCTGCCGTAGCGCGCCTTGACGTGCTCAGTGGCCTCGCTGCGTGCCAGTTCGGGCGACAGGAACGCCTCCCCGGGCGCGGGCCAGCGAGCGAGCCCGGGAGGAGGCGGCGCGGCTGGCCCGAGCGGGACGAGGTCCACCACGGTGACCTGGCGGTCGCCGACCGTGTCGTAGCGCTGCCGGAGGGACGCCACGGCGCCGCGGGCCCGCTCGGTCACCTGGGGCGCGCGGGCCTGCTCGCGATGATCCCGGCCCTCGTACATCGCCATCGTGGCCAGCGCCCCGGTCATGGCGAGCGCCAGCAGCGCCGACGCGGTCAGCAGCGCCCAGAACCGGACACGGTCGCCGGGCGTCCCCCGGCCGGCGGCCCGGCCGATGCGCAGGAGCTGCCAGACCGGGCCGCGCCGCGCCCGGCGGCCGGTCACAGCGCGGCCTCGGCGAGTTCGCCGGCGTCCAGCCGGAGTCCGCGGGTGGCCCGCCCCGCCACGGCGAGGTCATGCGTGACGACCACCAGCGCGCACCCGTGCACGGGCGGCACCTCGAACAGCAGGTCCGCCACCCGTTCGCGGGCGTGGTGGTCCAGTGCCCCGGTCGGCTCGTCCGCCAGCAGCAGCGCGGGTTCGGTGATCAGGGCGCGAGCGACCGCGGTCCGCTGCCGCTCGCCGCCCGAGAGCAGCCCGGTCGGCGTCTCCGCCGCCGGCACCCCGAGCTCGCCCAGCAGCTCCTGCGCACGGGTGTACGCCTGCCGCCGGTGCGTTCCGGCCAGGAGGGCGGGCAGCGCCACGTTCTCCACGGGGGACAGCTCGGGCAGCAGCTCGCCGAACTGGAACACCACTCCCATCCGCGTCCGGCGAACATCGGCCAGCCTCCTCGACGTCATGCGCGTGATGTCGTCCCCCGCGACCCGGATCGTGCCCGTGTCGGCCTTGACCAGCCCCAGCACGCACATCAGCAAGGTGGACTTGCCGCTTCCGCTCGGCCCGGTGACCGCCACCGACTCGCCGGCCGACACGCTCAAGTCGATCCCGCCGGCGCCGGTCCCGTCGTCGGTGCCGGTGCTGGTGCTGGTGCTGGTGCCCAGGATCTGGCGGTCCCCGACCGCGTACCGGAGGTTCTCGATCTCCAGCACCGGGCCGCCTGAAACCGTCGGCATTCCGTCCCCCTCGCGTCGTCGGGCCAGCGAACAGTTCGCGGCCGCTGGGCCGGGCCGGTGGCCCGGCCCAGCGGCGTGCGGTCACCTTGAGCCGGCTATCCGCCCGTGGCCCAGCCCGAGCAGGGGTCGGGCTTGTTGTTGAGCGACTCGCAGACCCTGATGTTGCGGACGTTCTTGCCCTTGCCGCCGCTCACGGAGGTCCCCTTGCCGGACTTGTTCCAGAGGGTGCGGGTCTTCGACGACCCGGCCCGCTTGTACTGGGCCTTCACCCAGTTCTTGCCGCCCCAGTCCCGGACCGTGACCCAGTCGCCGTTCCGGCCCTGGCGGTGGTCGTAGGCGTCCACTTTGCCGGTCATGCTCGCGTAGACCGCCGTTGCGTCAGCAGTGGGCAGCAGCATGGTCGCCGCGATTACGCCACCCGTGAGGATCTTGATTCGTCGTGACATCGGTTGTCCCTCGTATCCTCACGGCGACGGGGTTCGGTGATGATCACCGCGCCGTTCGAGAGAGAACTATGCCAATCCTCGGGAGGACGGTCAACCTCGATTTGCCCGCCTTGACAGATCTGGCGAATAAGGCTCTTGTGATCAACTCCATTTGACAACGTTCCAAACGCGGCGCGGGAGCGGTCGCCTAAGCCGCCCCAGCGCAATTGGAGGCTTTTATCGCTACCGGAGTTCGATCGAGTAAAGGGTGATCCGGCGGCGGTCTAGTCGTCGGCGTTGTCGCGGCGCCATGCCTCGTTGCGTTCGCGGGCGAGGGTGAGGGCGGCCGCCGCGGCGCTCTCGGACTCGTAGGGGCCCATGCGGTCCTTGTCGGGGCAGCCCGGCCCGTGCTCGACCTTCATGTGCTTCAGGCAGAACCACCAGTCACCGTCGTCGCCGGCCATCGGCGCTCCTCTCGATCATGCGGTCGCACGAGATTCGTTGCCCGATCCCGGCTGACTACACTCGCCACTATGACGACCCAGCTTCTCCGGCCCGGACACGTTTCCCCCATGCGCAAGGTCCCGTCCAGCATTCCGCGGCCGGAGTACGTGGGGAAGAAGCGGCCGAAGACCGGCGAGCCCGACGTCAAGACGCCTGAGATCATCGAGCGGATGCGGGTGGCGGGGAGGATCGCCGCGCAGGCGCTGGAGGAGGTCGGCAAGCACGTCCGGCCCGGCGTCACGACCGACGAGCTGGACGTGATCGGGCACGAGTTCCTCCTCGACCACGGCGCCTACCCGTCCACGCTCGGGTACCGGGGCTTCCCGAAGTCGCTGTGCACCTCGATCAACGAGGTGATCTGCCACGGCATCCCCGACGACACGGTCCTGCGCGACGGCGACATCATCAACGTCGACATCACCGCGTTCATCGGCGGCGTGCACGGCGACACCGACGCGACGTTCCTGTGCGGCGACGTGGACGAGGAGTCGCGGCTGCTCGTGGAGCGCACGCACGAGGCGGCCATGCGCGGCATCCGCGCGGTGCGGCCGGGGCGGGCGCTGAACGTCGTCGGACGGGTCATCGAGTCGTACGCGAAGCGGTTCGGGTACGGGGTCGTCCGCGACTTCACCGGCCACGGGATCGGCACCACGTTCCATTCGGGGCTGGTCGTCCCGCACTACGACGACCCGGGCGCCACGACGATCATCGAGCCGGGGATGACGTTCACGATCGAGCCGATGCTGACGCTCGGCACCCACGACTACGACATCTGGAAGGACGGCTGGACCGTCGTCACCAAGGACCGCAGGCGGACGGCCCAGTTCGAGCACACGCTGCTGGTGACCGAGGACGGCCACGAAATCCTCACCCTGCCGTGACAGACCTCTTGATCTAGAGTCCGATTCGCCCCCACATCCGGCCGGGAGACCCTCTAGAGATGAACGCCCCAGCGCCGTACGAGCCGAGGGTTCCGTCCGACAGCATGCCGCCGGGGCGCGCGGCGCTCAGCGTGACGTGGGCGGCGCTGCCCTTCCTGACCCTCGGCTACGCCACGCCGTTCACGTTCGCGGCGGCGGCGCTGTGGCGGCGCAGCGCGCATCTGCTCGTGTCCACGGCCGCCTACATCGGCGTGTTCACGCTGATGCTGTTCATGCTTCCCGACATCGGCAAGGACGACGGCGCCGAACGCACGGTCGGGGTGCTGCTGTTCGTCCTCGCGGTGATCGGCTGCGCGCACGCGTTCATCATCCGCCGCCGCGTGTTCGACCCGCACGGGCTGTCGGCGGTCGACAACGAGGCGGTCGTCGAGCGCGTCAAGCGGCGGCGGCTGCTGCGCGACAAGGCGCGGGAGCTGGCCGCGTCCGACCCCGGCCTGGCCAAGGAGCTGCGGATCGGACGTCCCGACCTGCCGCGCCAGTACAACGACGGCGGACTCGTCGACGTCAACCACGCGCCGCCGGAGGCGCTCACGCTGCTGCCCGGCATCACGCCCGAGCTGGCGGGGAAGATCGAGCGGGTGCGGGCCGAGACGGGCGGGTTCGTGTCCGCCGAGGAGCTGTCCGCGGTGGCGGGGCTGCCGCCGTCCCTCACCGGCGACCTCGCCGACTACGCCGTGTTCATCCGCTGACCGTGCTCGTCCGCTGATCGCGGGTACGAATCGGGCGTGACCCCGAAGAAGCAGAAGAAGGACGGCGAGGCCGACCGGCTCGCCGAGTACCGGGGCAAGCGCGACCCCGGACGGACGCCCGAGCCCGTCCCGGACGAGAAGGCCCTCGAAAAGAAAGCACTGCCGCACGGCGACGACGACACGTTCGTCGTCCAGGAGCACCACGCGAGCAGCCTGCACTGGGACCTGCGCCTCGAACGCGACGGCGTGCTCGTCTCGTGGGCCGTCCCGAAGGGGCTGCCGTGGAGCCCGGACACGAACCACCTCGCCGTCCACACCGAGGACCATCCGCTGGAGTACGCGACGTTCGAGGGCGAGATCCCGCGCGGCGAGTACGGCGCCGGGCAGATGTTCATCTGGGATCGCGGGACGTACGAGACGGAGAAGTGGTCCGAGCGCGAGGTGAAGATCGTGATCCACGGGTCGCGGGTCTCCGGCCGGTACGTGCTGTTCCGGACCCGCGGCAAGAACTGGATGATCCACCGGATGGACCCGCCCGCCGACCCCGACGCCGAGCCGCTGCCCGAGTCGCTGCGGCCGATGCGCCCGGTCGAGAAGGCCAGGCTCCCGCGTGACCAGAAGGCGTGGGGCTTCGAGTTCGCGTGGGGCGGCAAGCGGATGCCCGCGTACGTCGAGGGCGGGCGGACGCGGTTCACCGACGACCGGGGCCGCGCCGTCGACGGACCGGGCGGGCTGGGCGCCCGGCTCGGCGCCTCGCTGGGCGCCCGGCCCGCGCTGCTGGACGGGGAACTGGCCGTCCTGGAGGGCCGCGAGATCTACATGATCTACGACCTGCTGCATCTCGACGGGCGCCCGCTGCTGGACGTCCCGTACCGGGAGCGCCGGGAGCGGCTGGACGAGCTGGACCTCTCCGGCCCCCGGTGGCAGACGGCCCCCTGGTTCCCCGGCGACGGCGACGCCGTCCGCGACGCCGCCGCCGATCAGGGCCTGCCGGGCGTCGTCGCCAAGCGCCTCGACTCGTCCTACGAGGCCGGGGAGGACTCCGGCGCCTGGCGCTTCATCCCCGTCCCGGCATAGCCCGCCCGACACGGCCCGCACGGCGGAACCCGCACGGCGCGTCCCGCATCAAACGGGCGTAGCGCCAGCTTCGGCGCGTCGCCGCTGAAAACGATCAGTAGCGGGCTAGAGTCCCGCTCTGAACCGGGCGGCGGGACGTGCTGAGAGGCGGGGGAACGGGCACATGATGGGCAAGACGCACGCCCTGAGCGGCGCGCTGGCGTGGCTCGGCGCCGTGCCGGTGATCGCTCAGGAGCGGCTCCTCGGCGACTACGCGGTGTCGCTGTCGGCGGAGCAGGTCGCGGCGGGCGCCGTGGTGTGCGCGGGCGCGGCGATCCTGCCCGACATAGACCATCACAACGGGCGCATCGCCAACACGTTCGGGCCCATCACCGAGCACATGTGCAAGTGGATCGGGAAGCTCTCAGGCGGGCACCGGAACGCCACCCACTCGCTGCTGTTCGCGGTCGGGATGGGCCTGGCGATGGACGCCCTCGCGACCCACTACGTCTACGCCTGGTGGGCCTGCCTGTTCATGATCGTCGGCCTGGGGCTGCGGGGCGTCGGGCTGGACTTCGAGGGCAAGGAGCCCCAGTCGGCGCTCGCCGACTGCGCGCTCGCGCTCGCCGCGGTCTGGCTGATGCACAACATCGACATGAGCTTCGTCGGGTTCGCGGTGGGGCTCGGCTGCTTCGCGCACGTCGTCGGCGACTGCCTGACGCCGCGCGGCTGCCCGGTGTTCTGGCCGCTGCCGTACCGGATCGACGTGCCCGTCATCCCGGTGACGGACGGGAAGGTGGAGCGCTGGGTCGTCATGCCCGTCCTGAGCCTCGGCATCGCCGTCCTCGCCGTCCGATCCGTCCTCGGCGACACCACGACCCAGTGGCTCACCCGAGGCTGAGCGGCCCTCCGCGGGCGCGGCGGCCCTCCGCGGGCGCGGCGGGTCAGCCGCGGAGGTCCTTGAACTCGGCGCAGGTCAGCGCCCGCCCGAAGGACGCCTCCTGCTCGTCGACATCCCCCACGAGCATCACCCGTTTCACCCCCGGCACGGCCTGCGCCGTGCACACGAGCTGCCCGAGCGCGGCCCGCGACCAGCGGGCGATGTCGACGATGTATCCGTCCTCGTCCACCGGCTCCCCGATGATCTCGATGTTGAGCTGGCCCGGTATGCCGTCCTGCCGGACCCGCATCGCCGCCTCGCCCGGTACCTCGGTGCGCATCCCGCCGCGCCGCTCCTCGGCGGTGACCGGGACGCCGAGCTGGGTGATGCCCAGGTACGGGTGTCCCGGCAGGCCGGGGCGCACGACCGGCGCCAGCCGGCCGCCCCGCACCAGGTAGACCGTGACGTCGGCGGCCTTCCCCGCCGCGATCGGCAGGTCGCCCGCGCTGATGATCCCGGTCGGCCGGACGCCGAGCCCGGACGCCACCGGCGCGGCGAGCGCCGCCAGCGCGACGGTCGCCGCGAACAGGACCCGCACCGGGGCGGACGCGCGCGGCCTCCCCCTCACGGGGTCTCCCCCTCCCCGTCCCCGGGCGGCCGGGCGGGCAGCCAGAGCGTGAACACCGCCCCGCCCTCCGCGCCGTTGGCGGCCGTGAGCGTCCCGCCGTGCAGCACGGCGTTCTCCTTCGCGATGGACAGCCCGAGCCCGCTGCCGTCGCTGCGCGAGCGCGCCGCGTCGGACTTGACGAACCGGTCGAAGACCACGTCCACCAGGTCGGCGGGCAGTCCGGGGCCCTGGTCGGTGACGATGACGGTCACGCCGGCGACGCCGTCCCGGTCCGCGGGTCCGAACCGCACCGCGACCGGGGGGCTGCCGTGCCGGAGCGCGTTCCCGACCAGGTTGGCGATGACGACGTCGAACCGTCTCGGGTCCAGCCGTGCGAACAGGTCCGGCGGGCCGTGCACGGCGACGTCGTCCCGCCAGCCGCGCGCGTCGAGGGTTCCGGCGACCGCGTCCGCGAGGTTCGCCTCGTCCAGGACGAGCGCGGCGGCGCCCGCGTCGAAGCGGCTGATCTCGATGAGGTGCTCGACGAGCCGTCCGAGCCGCCGGGTCTCGCCCGCGACGAGCCGCGCCGCGTCGCCGTTCTCGTCGGCGGCGTGCTCCGCCAGCACGTCGATCACGGCGATCATCGAGGTCAGCGGGGTGCGCAGCTCGTGGGACACGTCGGCGACGAACCGGCGGGACGCGGCCTCCATCGCGCGCAGTTCCGTCACGGTCCGCTCCAGGGCCTCGGCGGTGCGGTTGAAGGTGCGGGCCAGGTCGGCGAGCTCGTCGCCGCCGCGCACGTCCACCCGCGTCTCCAGCTCGCCCTCCCCGAGGGCCCTGGCCGCGGCGCCGAGGCGGCGCACCGGGCGCAGCACGCCGCGGGTCGCCAGCAGCGCGAACCCGACCGCCGACACCAGCGCCAGCGCATCCGCGATCAGCAGCGCGCGGGTGAACAGGCGCAGGTCGGCGGCCTCCCGGCTGAGGCTCGCGGAGACGAACACCATCGGCGGCGTCGTCCGCCACGGCTCGTCCGCCGTGATCTCGTAGCCGGTGGCGCGCGCGCCGACGAGCAGGTAGGGCGTGCCGTTCCGGACGACGCGCTGGAAGACGACGCCCCTGGCCGCGCGCCGGGCGAAGTCCCGGCTGACGGGCACGTCGAGCGCGTCCGGAGGCGGCGGGTGGACGGTGCCGTCCGGCGTGATCGGCATCGCGAAGGCCCTGCGTCCGGGGCCGGCGGCGAGGACCTCCACCAGCTGGGCGCGGATCAGGTCCGCCGAGTCCGGCGGCAGCCGGGGCGGGATCTGCCGGGCGAGGGTGTCGCGCACCTCGCTCAGCACCGCGTCCTGGGCGCGCTGCAGCATCACGCGCCTGAGCAGGACGTAGGAGATCCCGGACGCCATCAGCGCGGCCAGCAGCGCGACCGCCGTGAACGCCGCCGCGAGCCGGACCCGCAGGCCGGTGAGCGGGCTGCCCGCGTCCCCCGTCACGGCGCGTTGAACCGGTAGCCGAAGCCCCGGACGGTCTCGATGAGGCGCGGCTCGGCGGGCTCGTCCTCGATCTTCGCGCGGACGCGCTGGACGCAGGCGTCCACCAGGCGCGAGTCGCCGGGATAGGTGTGCTCCCAGACCTCCGACAGCAGGTGCTGGCGGGTGAGCGCCTGGCCGGGGCGGCGGGTCAGCTCCAGCAGGAGCCGCAGCTCGGTCGGGGTGAGGCGCAGGTCGGTCCCGGCCTTGGTGACCTTCAGCGAGGCCCGGTCGATGACGAGGTCGCCGTACACGGACCGGTCGACGCGGGTGTGGTCGGCGCGGCGCAGGACGGCGCGGATGCGGGCGTCCAGCACGCGCGGCTCGACGGGCTTGACCACGTAGTCGTCGGCGCCCGCCTCCAGGCCGAGGACGACGTCGAGGTCGTCGCCGCGCGCGGTCAGCAGGATGACCGGCAGCGCGTCCTCGCGGCGGATCCGGCGGCACACCTCGATGCCGTCGATGCCGGGCAGCATGACGTCCAGGATCGCGATCTCGGGGCGCCGGGCGCGCAGCGCGTCCAGCCCGTCCTCGCCGGTGGCCCGGGACGTCACGCCGTGCCCCTGGCGGGTGAGCGCCAGCTCCAGGGCGGCCCGGGCGGCGGGATCGTCCTCGACGAAGAGAATGCTCGCCACCCCGCCAGTATCGGGCACGAATGATCAGCGATCCGGCTATGTCACGAGATCCGGACATCGTCCGCACAAGATCATGACAGTCGGCCCGGACCGTGGGCGTCATGACGCTCGCGACCGCGCCGCCCCGCCGTGACGATCCGCCCGCCCCGCCGGACCCGCGTCCCGCCCGCCGTCCCGCCGTCCTGCCGTGGCTGCTGGCGGCGGGCACGGCGGCGCAGGTGGCCGTGCGCCTGTGGTTCGCGCGGGCGCGGACGGCCCCGGCGGCGAACCCGGACGAGACCGGCTACCTGGTGGCGGCCAGGTGGCTGGCCGGGGGCGCGGGCGGCGACCTGTCCGGGAACACCCTCTACCAGGGCGGATATCCGCTGCTGCTCGCCCCGGCGTACTGGGCGTCGCACGACCCGGCGACCGTCTACACGATCGTCATGGTGATCAACGCGGTGGTCGGCGCGGCGCTGTTCCCGCTGGGGTACGCGGCGGTGCGGCGGCTGGGGCTCGCCCCGTCCCGCGCGCTGCCCGTGGCGTTCGCGGCGGCGCTGCTGCCCGCCACGGCGTTCTTCGGCGCGTTCGCGCTGGCGGACGCCGTCCTGCCTGCGCTGGCCCTGGCCTGGCTGCTGGCGCTCGACCGGTTCGTCCGGGAGGGGCGGGCCTTCGACGCGGTCGGGGCGAGCGTGGTCGCGTCCTATGCGGCGATGGTCCACACGCGCGGGATGGTGTTCCTGGTCGTCCACGTCCTCGTTCTCGTCGGCGGGGCTGTCACGCATCGCCCGAGGGATCGGGCCGCGCTCGTCAGAGGCACGGCCGCGCTCGCCGGGGGGACGGTCGCGCTCGCCGGATACGCGGCGGGGGCTCTGCTGAACGCGCGCGTCCAGGGCGAGCTGTATCCGGGCGGGGCGCGGGATCTCGCCGCGTCCCTCAAGCTGAGGATCACCACGGTCGCCGGGCAGGAATGGGCTCTGTCGGGCGCTGCCGGGCAGCTCTGGTACCTGGTCGTGTCCACGTGTGGCCTGGCCGGGGTGGGGCTCGCCGGCGTCGCGGCGGTCCTGGTCCGCCGCCGGGCGCCGGGCCCGGACCGGATCATGGCGGCGACGCTGCTCGCCGCGACCCTCGCGATCGCCTACGCCTCCTCGGCCGCGCTCCCGGACGAGCACCGCGTCGGGAACTTCGTCTACGGCCGCTACCTGTCGTGCCTGGCCCTCGTCTACACGCTGATCGGCGTGGCGGCGCTGGTGCGCTCCGCGCCGCGGGCGGCGATCCGGCTGGCGGCGGCGTCCCTGCTCGTGCTGGGGTCGGCCGCGCTCTGGGTGTCCGCCTACGCGGGCGGACGGCTCCGCACGCACACCTTCATCGCGTTCGACTTCCCCGAGACCACGTTCCTGACCGGCGACCGGAGCGCGCTGCATCTGCCCGCGGTGACCCTCCTCGTGAGCGCCTTGCTGTGCGGGTTCCTGGCGCTGTCACGGCTGGACGGACCCCCTGGCGCGCTCGTGACGGCCGCCGCCCTGGCGGGGATCAACCTCGCGGCGCTGACGTTCGCGATGGGGCCGTCCCCGCAGCGGGTCCGCCCGCCGTCGCCGTTTCCGGGGCCGGCGGCGGGCGGGGTCGTCGCGGACGCGTCCCTCCACTGGACGGTCAAGACCAGCCTCATGCACCCCGTGTGGTGGACGCGCATCGGCCGCATCGACATCCGGGACGGCCGCCGTCCCGCGCACGGCGTGTGCACGGTCGTCGTGCCCCTGCCGGACGGGACGGCCCCGGAGGCGTCCTGGCCCGCCCACCCGGCAGGATGGCGGCCCCACGCGGGACGGACCTGGTCGATCGGCTGGGTCAGCTGGCACGCCCCGTCCTGCGGCGCGGCTCCTCGGTAGCGCGTCCTCAGTAGCGTGTGACGAGCGCGATGCGGTCGTGGTCGACCAGGAAGCCGTCCGAGACGAAGGTGACCTCGCCGCCGTACTCCAGCGTCGTCTCGATCGCGTCGTCCACGGCGTCGTCGACGACGTCCGCGCCCTTGAGGACGCCGGGCATGCCGTCCACCGGGACGAGTTCGCCCTCGGTCTTCACCGCGGGCGCGTAGTAGCCGCGTTCGACGACGAGGTGCTCGCCGCGTCCCTCCTCGACCAGCCGCGTGACCTCGCACAGGCCGCCCGCGTAGCGCTGGATGCTGCGCGCCGCCTCCAACTCGGACAGGACGCCGACCTCGCGGAGGTCCTCGTAGGCGGCCAGCGCCGGACGGGCGGCCTCGGTGAGCGCGCTGGGCGAGGCGCCGTCGAAGCTGCCGTCGACGCGTCCCGCCACGGTGATGTGCGGGCCCGCGACCTCGTCGAAGAACGCCTGGTGGCGGGTGACGCCCGCGACGATCAGCGGGCGGCGGTCGCGGGCCAGGACCCGGTCCAGGGCGCCGACGACGTCGCGCATGATCTGCTTGTGCCGTTCACCGTCGCCGCCCTGCGCGGGGCGGCGCGAGTGGCGGCCCGAGCCCGCCTCGTCGATCGGCTCCGGCTCGACGGGGAAGCCGTCGCCGGTGCGCTCGGTGAGGTCCTCGCCGTGGCCGTCCCAGAGGCGCGTCCGGTGGTCGGACAGCGACAGCAGCCAGTAGCGCGGGGTGCGGGTGAAGTCGGCGACGAGGTCGCGGGTGGCGAAGCCGCTGTCGACGACGACGCGCTCGTCCACGTTCTGCGCGATCGTGAACGCGTGGTGCTCGCCGCCGGGCGCGGCGAACAGCACCAGCCCGTCGGAGGCGTGCCGCAGGTCGACCTCCCCGGCGGCGCGTTCCAGGCCGCGGAGCACGTGGTCGGCGGCGTCCGGCGCCACCCGCGCGTCGTCGTGCAGCCGCCGCCGCACCTCGGCCAGCAGGTTGCGCAGCCGGATGGGGTCCTGCCGGTTGGCCGGGACGGACCGGTGCGTCGGCATCAGCACCGACACCGCCGGATAGGCCCTCGGCTTGCGGAGTTCGGCCAGCTTCACGGCGTCCATGATCCCCCGATCTGTCGGACTTCTTCCCTTTTGCTCATTTCTAGCTACCGGCAGGTAAATCAGGCGTAAGGGGCGGGCCGAAAGTCAGCCGGGCGTGATGAAGGACGTCTCATAGGCGAGGATCACCGCCTGCGTGCGGTCGCGGGCCTGCAGCTTCGCGAGGATGTTCCCGACGTGCGTCTTCACCGTCTGCGGGCTCACGAACAGGTCCTCGGCGATCTCCGCGTTCGAGCGCCCCTTGGCCATGAGCCGCAGGACGTCGGCCTCCCGCTCGGTGAGCTGCCCGTGCCAGCGCGCCCCGTCCGCCCCGCCGGACGGCGCGTGCCGCGCCGCCAGCTCCCGGATCGCGGCCGGGAACAGCAGGCTCTCGCCGTGCGTCACCATCCGGACGGCCTGCAGGATCTCCTCCGGACGCGTCCGCTTGAGCAGGAAGCCGTTCGCACCGGCCTTCAGCGCGTCGTACACGTACTCGTCGTTCTCGAACGTCGTGACGACGATGATCCGCGGCGGCTCCGGGACCGTCTCCAGGATGCGGCGGGTCGCCTGGATGCCGTCGAGGCGCGGCATCCGCACGTCCATGAGGATCACGTCGGGACGCAGCCGCTTCACCGCGTCCGGCACCTCCGCGCCGTCCGCGGCCTCCCCCACCACGGTCAGGTCGTCCTCGGCCTCGATGATGGCCGCGAGCCCCGCCCTGATCAGCCGCTCGTCGTCGACCAGCAGAACCTTGATCGTCATGTTCCCGTCCCCCGTCATGATCCGGACCTTAGCGGGAGGGACACGTGGAAGCGCCAGCGGTCTCCGTCCGGCCCGGCGGTCATCTCGCCGCGCAGGACCGTGACGCGCTCGCGGACGCCGCCGAGGCCGCGTCCGCCGCCGTGGTCGGCGCCCGCGCCGGCCGCCATGTCGAGCGGGTTGGTCATCTCCATCTCCAGCCGTTCGCGCTCCACCCCGAGCCGCAGCCGCACCGGCACCTTCCCGGCGTGCCGCAGCGCGTTCGTGAGCCCCTCCTGGACGATCCGGTACGCCTCCCGCGACACCGCCGCCGGGACGTGCTCCACCTCGTCCCCGATCTCCGCGTCGAGCTTCACCCCGGCGATCCGCGTCTGCTCCAGCAGGCGCCCGAGGTCCTTCAGCGTGGCCTGCGGGGCGGCCGTCCTGGACGCGTCCTCCCGCAGCAGCCCGAGCACGTGGTCGAGGTCCTCCAGCGCGGCGCGGGCCGAGTCCTCGATCGCGCCGAGCGCCTCCCGGGCGAACGCCGGGTCGGCGTCCAGCACCCGTCCCGCCGCGGCGGCCTGCAGCGTCACCACGCTGAGCGCGTGGCCGACCGAGTCGTGCAGCTCCCTGGCCAGCCGGTTCCGCTCGGCGAGCTTGACGGCCCTGGCCTCCATGTCGGCGAGCCTCTCCACCGCGGACGGCCCGAGGAACCACGGCGCCAGCCGCGACAGCAGCTCCCCCACGCCGACGATCAGCGCGAGCAGCGCGGCCAGCGACGCGAACCCCGCGAGCGGCGTGAGCCACTGGTTCCAGCCGTCCTGCCACCCCCAGGAGTCGAGGAACTCGACGTCCCAGCTCACCAGCGGCGCGAGGACCAGCACGACCGCGAACGGCGGCACCGACAGGCTCAGCCCGCTGACGACCACCCCCGCGCCCAGATGGACGGCGAACCACGCCCCGGCCCGCGCCCGGCTCTCCCACGAGCGCGCCGACCCGGGCACGATCGACGTCGCCGGGCCCTTGAGCAGCTCCTTGGCGAGCGAGCCCTCCAGCAGCCGCACCGTCGGGACGAGCCCCGTGACGAACGTCGCCGCCGCCGGCATGACCAGCAGCATCCCCACGAACTTGACGGCCTCGTCGCCGATCGGCAGCAGCGGGATGAGGCTGATCGCGAGGAACCAGTACGGCATCAGCAGCGCGCCGCCCACGACGAGATGGGACCAGCGCAGCCAGGTCGTCCGCTCGATCAGCGGCCGCAGGACGCGCATCACACCAACGATCCTGGCAGATCAGCTCCCCTTCCCCACTCCCCCGCGAGAGGGAAAGGGGAGGTCACTCGGGCTTGTCGCGCTCGGCGAGCTTGGCGAGGCGGGCGTTGTAGGAGGCGAGCTCGTCGTCCTCGGCCCGGCCGCCGGGGGCCGCCGCGCGGTCGGCCTTGCGGTCCATCCGCCGGGCCTGGCGCTGGTCGTGCACGTACCACTGGAACGCCAGGACGATCAGGACGATGAACGTCGGCACCTCGCCGAAGCCCCACGCGATCCCGCCGCCGGTGTGCTGGTCCTTCAGGATCGTCGTCCCCCACGTCGGGTCGACGGACGCGTACCAGCCGCGCGCCAGCGCCTGGCTCAGGTTCATCAGCGCGATGCCGAAGAACGCGTGGAACGGCATCGTGACGAACAGCAGCAGGAGCCGTCCCGGGTAGGGCAGCTTCTTCGGCGCCGGGTCGACGCCGAGGAGCACCCAGAAGAACAGGCTCCCGGCGGCCAGGAAGTGCAGCGTCATCGCGATGTGGCCGAGATGGTTGCGCATCGCGGCCTCGAACAGCGGCGTGAAGTACAGCGCGAACGTGCTCACGACGAAGATGAACGTCGCCACCGCCGGATGCGCGATGACGGCGAGGTAGCGGCTGTGCAGCATCGCGGTCAGCCACTCGCGCGGGCCCCGGTCGCCGCGGACGCGCGCGGGCTTGAGGGCGCGCAGCGCGAGCGTCGCCGGCGCGCCGAGGACCAGGAAGATCGGCGTCAGCATGTTCAGCACCATGTGCTGCGCCATGTGCACGCTGAAGAGGATCGGCGCGTACTTGGCGACGCCGGTCTGGGTGACGGCGACGATCGTCGCCAGCCCGATGAGCCAGGAGACGGTGCGTCCCAGCGGCCAGGCGTCGCCGCGCCGCCGCAGCCGGACGACCGCGGCGAGGTAGAGCCCGCCGAGGGCGATGACCAGCACGGCGAAGAACAGGTCGAACTGCCACAGGGTCGCCAGCCGCGCCGGGGTGATCTCCGGCGGCATGTCGTAGCCGAGCAGCGCCTTGACCGCCGACTCCGGCTCAGTCGGCGCGGGCGGCGCGGTACGGGCCAGCGCGACGGCGAGGCCCACCGCGGCGCCCATCACGACGGCCTCGGCGGACGCGAGCCGCGCGAACGACCACGGCCTGCCCGCCTCCAGGGCCGGAAGGGTGCGGTTGCGGTGCCACCAGCCGAACCAGCCCAGCACGCCGAGCAGGGCGATCTTGCCGAGGGCGAGCCGCCCGTAGTTCGTCTCGACCATCTCGACCGGGTCGGGCAGCCGGGCGATCACGTTCACCAGGCCGCTGGCGCCGACGACGATGTAGCACCACAGGGCCATGCGGCTGAACCGGTCGGCCATGACGGGCAGCCGGTCGCGGCGGAGCAGGGCGTGGACGCCGACGACGGCGAGGCCGCCGACCCACGGCGCGACCGCGGCGACGTGCAGCGCGACGCCGGTCGTCGCGACGGTGTGGTTGGCGGCGGACGCCGAATGCCCGGTCAGCGGCGCGGGCAGCAGCGCGATCCCGGCGAGCGCGAGCAGCCCGAACGCGGCGGCGGGCGTGGTGGTGGTGCGGGCCAGCAGCGCCACGACGACGGCCAGCAGCACCACGATCATCAGCGCGGTGCCCTGCGGCAGGGAGCCGACGTAGCTGCTCAGCTCGCTGCCGGTGACGACCTGCCCGACCGGCTGGCCGAGGACGTCCGCGACCGTGAACACGAGGGTGGCCGCCGCGGCCGCGGCCCAGACGGCGGCGAGCCAGGACGCGGCGCGCAGGTAGCCGACCGCGTCCTTGGACAGCCGTCCCGGGCCGCGTCCGCCTTCCTTGGAGCCTTCGCCGGGGCGTCCGGCCTCGATGGGCAGGAGCGCGGCGGCGGCGATCAGCGCGCCGACGGTCAGCGCGGACAGCAGGTCCATCGCCGCGCGGGACGCGGGCAGCCCCCAGCGGGTGAGGACGCCGGCGTCCCCCAGGCCGGGGATGACCTTCTCGGTGACGGAACCGCCGAGGACGAGCCCGCCCACCAGGACGGCGCCGCACGCGGCCACCGCGATCACGGCGGCGCGCACGACGCCCAGGGCGGCCCTGCTCACGTCCGGCTTGGCGTCCGGTGATCCTTGGGTGCTCATGGGAGGCCGGGTTCTGTGCGGGGTCGACGGGGCGCCTCTACCCTACTGAGCCCCCGGCACCGGCACGTCCCGGGTATCGGGGCGTTGCGGCTACACCCCGACGCATGTGAGGGCGCGGCGGTAGGCGGCCATGCGCGGCTCCTCCGCCGTCCCCGTCTCGGCGAGGACCTCGGCCAGGTCGAACCACGCCTGCGCGGCCTCCCGCGAGGACTCCATCTCCTCCAGGCAGGTCGCGGCGCGGGTCAGCACCTCGACCGCGCGGTCGCGGCGGCCGAGCCGGACCGACGCCTCGCCGAGCACCGTGAGCGCCCCGGCGGTGGCGCGGCGCGGCGCGTCCCCGAGCAGGTCCAGGGCCTCCTCGGCCAGCCGCACCGCCTCGGCGGGACGGCCGAGCGCCGTCTCCGCGCGGGCCAGCTCGGTCAGGCACCAGGCGACGTCGATCTCCCCGGACGAGCTGGCGTTGATCTCGCCGCGGACGCGGGCGAGCAGCTCGCGGGCGCGGGCGGCCTGGTCGGGCCGGGCGCGCAGCAGGAGCCCGGCGTAGATGACGCGGAGCCGGTTGAGGTTGCGCGGGTCCTCGCCGTCGCCGGCGAGCATCAGCGCCCGCTCGGCGAGGGTGACGCCGTCCTCGTACTCGCCGCGGATCTCGGCGACGTACGCGGCCTCCCAGTAGGCGACCATCCGGGCGCGGGGGCTGGCGATGCGCTCGGCCCGCTCGACGAGCTGCGTGGCGAGCTGCCGGGCCCGGACGAGGTCGCCGCGCTCGATGAACGCGGCGAGCAGCGCGGCCCCGAGGTGGACGGCGGCGTCCGTGGAGTCGGCGCCGGTCGCGATGAGGTGCCGCAGCGCGTTCTCGGCGGCCTGGACGCCCGCGCTGGTGTCGCCGCGCTCGCGCAGGCAGCGGCTCAGCGCGACGTGGACCTTCGCCCAGTGGTCGAGGTCGGCCTCGGCGGACGCCTCCTCGGTCAGCTCCGTGAGCTGCGCGATGGCCTCCTCCAGCTCGCCCGCGGCCTCCAGCGCGAGGGCGTGCCCCCAGCGCGCCTGGTGCAGCATCTCGGGCAGCGCCACGGCGTCGGCGCTGGCGAGCACCTCGGCGAACCTGGCCCGCGCCTCCACCGCCGCGCCGTTGCTCAGCGCGATCTCGGCGTAGTCGAGCGTGACGCGCAGCTCGTCGACGACGTCCTCGCTGACACCGCTGACCAGGTAGGTCGCCGAGCAGTTCAGCTTCGCCGCGAGCAGCTCCACCACGCTCGGCGCCGGCACCCGCTTGTCGCTCTCGATCAGCGAGATGTAGCTGTCGGACAGCTCGGGGAAGGCGAGCTGCGCCTGGCTCACGCCCTGCCTGATCCGCAGGGCGCGGATGCGCTGCCCCAGTGTCTCCCGATCCATCGTGTGACCACCGCCTACGGGAAGCTCGCCGGCTGCGCCGCGCGCAGGACGAGGATGAAGTCGACTCGCTCCTCAAGTGTGCCCAGATCACGGCCGGTCGGGGCTGCGATTCCGCTGATTCGGTACCGGAGCGTGTTCCGCACCAGCGCAGGCTATACCGGCTACCCTGTGCACGCCATTTCGAGATCACGCTGTGGAAAGCGGAGCCCGCGCATGCCCGACACCAACGCCGCCAGGACCGACGAATCACCGCCGGCGCGCGGGGGCGGACCGCTGGAACGGCTCTTCGATCTCTCCGGGCGCCGGACGACCGTGGCGCGCGAGCTGCGCGGCGGCGTCACCACGTTCTTCGCGATGGCGTACATCATCCTGCTGAACCCGATCATCCTCGGCGGGGCGAAGGACGTCACCGGGGCGACGCTGTCGATCCCGCAGCTGACGACGATGACGGCGCTGTCCGCGGCGATCGCCACGGTGATCATGGGCCTGGTCGGGAACGCTCCGCTGGCGCTCGCCGCCGGGCTCGGCATCAACGCGGTCGTGGCGTTCCAGGCCGCGCCGGTGATGACGTGGCCGCAGGCGATGGGCCTGGTGGTGATCGAGGGCGCGGTCATCGTGGTGCTGGCGCTCACCGGAATCCGCGAGCGGATCATGAACTCGATCCCGCTGGCGCTCAAGCACGCGATCGCGGTCGGCATCGGCGCGTTCATCGCGCTGGTCGGGTTCTACGACGCGGGGTTCGTCTCGTCCAGCGACATGAGCCCGCCGCTGGCGCTCGGCACCGGCGGCCACCTGTCGACGTGGCCCGCGCTGGTGTTCGCCGCCACCCTGCTGCTGATGATCGCCCTGTACGTGCGGCGGCTGCCGGGCGCCATCCTGATCAGCATCGTCGCCGGGACGGTGCTGGCCGTGCTCGTCCAGGAGAACGCGTCGATCAAGGAGGGCGGCTGGGGCGTGGTGACCCCGAACATGCCCGACAAGCTGTTCGCCACCCCCGACTTCGGGCTGTTCGGGGAGATCGACCTGTTCGGCGGGTTCGCGGAGGCGGGCGTGATCACCGCGCTGGTCGTGCTGTTCACGCTGGTGCTGTCGGGGTTCTTCGACGCGATGGGCACGATCCTCGGCATCAGCGACGAGGCCGGTCTGGTGAGCCCGAAGGGCGAGGTGCCGCGGCTCGGCCGGATCCTGTCGGTGGACGGCCTGTCCGCCGCGTTCGGCGGCGTGACCAGCTCGTCCGCCAACACCGTGTTCGTCGAGTCGGCGGCCGGCGTCGGGGAGGGCGCCCGGACGGGCCTCGCCAACATGGCCACCGGCGCGCTGTTCGCGGTGACGCTGTTCCTCACCCCGCTCGCCGCGACCGTCCCGGCGCAGGCCGCGGCGCCCGCGCTGGTCGTCGTCGGCGCGCTGATGATGACCCAGGTCGCCAAGGTCGCCTGGGACGACCTCGACATCGCGATCCCGGCGTTCCTCACCATCGTGCTGATGCCGTTCACCTACTCGATCA
The DNA here is from genome assembly GCF_044326405.1 of Actinomadura sp. 1N219. Lineage (NCBI taxonomy): Bacteria > Bacillati > Actinomycetota > Actinomycetes > Streptosporangiales > Thermomonosporaceae > Actinomadura > Actinomadura sp. 1N219. The sequence continues at coordinate 230,013 of NZ_JBIRAY010000002.1, forward strand.
CGATCGGGATCGGCGGCGGGATGGTGAGCTTCGCGCTGATCAAGCTGGCCAGGGGCCGGTGGCGCGAGGTCTCGGTGTGGCTGTGGCCCGTGGTGCTGCTGTTCCTGCTCTTCTTCGCGATCGAGCCGATCGAGCAGTGGCTGGACGTGCGGTAGCCGCCGTCCGCCACGCCTTCCCGAGGTCCTTTCTGGGCAACTCTCCGTTCATTTGGAAGTCCCAGGCGCGCTTGCGGGTGTCAAATAGTGCCGTCATGGCGTAAGCAGAAGGTAGGGCCTTACCCCCCGGCGTGAAAGGCGTGCCTGTGGTGTCCGCGGACTCTCCCCCGCACCTGTCTCCGCCAGGTCATGTGCTGCTGGCGCCCGGCAGGTTCGCGGGAGCGCTCACCGCGGCGCAGGCGGCCCGGCATCTCGCGGCCGGGCTGCGCCGCGCCCGGCCCGGCGTCCCGCTGGTCGAGCTGCCGGTCGCCGACGGCGGGGAGGGCACCGTCGAGGCGGCGGTCGCGGCCGGGTGGCGGCGGGTCGACGTCGAGGTGTGCGGGCCGACGTGCCGTCCCGTGACCGCGCGGCTGGCGGTGCACGGCCGCAGCGCCGTGGTGGAGCTCGCCGAGGCGTCCGGGCTGCGGCGGCTGCCGGGCGGGAAGCCGCGCCCGCTCGTCGCGTCCAGCCTCGGGACGGGGCAGCTGCTCGGGCACGCGGTGCGGCTCGGGGCGCGCCGGATCGTCCTCGGGCTCGGCGGCGGCGCCTGCACCGACGGCGGCGCGGGCCTCGTGCAGGGGCTCGGCGGGCGGCTGCTCGACGCGCTCGGCAAGGACCTGCCGCCCGGCGGCGCGGCGCTGCGGTCCCTGCACGCCCTCGACCTGCGCGGCCTGCCCGACATGTCGGGCATCGAGGTGGTGGTGGCCGGGGACGCGGCGGGGCCGCTGCTCGGCCGCACCGGGGCCGCCGCCGTGGACGGCCCGCGGCGCGGCGCGACCCGCGACGAGGTCCGGCTGCTGGACGCCGGCCTGCGCCGCTGGGCCGACCTGGCCGAGGCGGCGTCCCGGAAGGCGGCCCGCGACCTGCCAGGCGCCGGGACGGCCGGCGGCGTCGCGTTCGCCGCACTGACGTTCCTCGGCGCCACGATCGAGCCGGGCGCGTCCCTCATGCTCGACCTGATCGGCTTCGCCGAGAAGGCGCGCGGCGCGCGGCTGGTCGTCACCGGGGAGGGCTCGCTCGACACCCGGTCGCTGCGCGGCGCCGCGCCCATCGGGGTGGCCCGCGCCGCCGCCCGCGCGGGCGCGCCCGTCGTCGCCGTGGCCGGCAGGCGCGGCCTCACCGGCGAGCAGCTGCGCAAGGCGCGGATCCAGGGCGCGTACGCGCTGGCCGACATCGAGCCGGACCCGGAGCGCCGCGTCCGCCGGGCCGGGCCGCTGCTGGAGCAGTTGACGGTCGCGATCGCCGACGAGTGGCTCCCGCCGGCCGGCCCATAGGTCGGATCGCTCCAATGGCCCGCTGAAATTCCCATTCTCGGCACCGCCCTTACGGTCCGCCACGCCCGGGTTAGCCCTCGCTACAAGATCACCTTTAGCGCGCTGACCCGCGCGATGTCACGGTCGGTAATCATTTACTGGCGCGCGAGGTGGTCTTCGGCATCCGCTCCCTCTATGCTTGGCAGCCGGGGAGTGAGTAACGGAGAGACTGAACATGGGCCTTATTCGCGATGAGGATTTTTTGAGCCTCTGGCGCGAGCATGGAAAGGAACTGCCTTGGCGGGGCTACGCTCACCGGCTGAGCGTTCTGGCAGACGAAGAGGTGACCGAAAGCTACGTCCGCGTGTGGGTGCAGCGTAATCGCGAGCGCCTTCAGGAGCAGTACGGGGTCACGGTCGGAGCGCGGCGCGTCCGCGCCGACCGCGAGTTCGAGGCATGGCCTGACCTGCCACGCCGCGAACGCAACCAGAGCCTTTACCGCCTCCTCGAATACCACGCCCGGGTGCGCGCGCTGGGTCTCGACAATCTCGCCGCATCGGTGCGGGAAATGTACGTGACCGCCGTGCGCAACATTCGGAACGACAATCAGATCATCAGATACGATCCCCATCACGGGCTGTACCGCGATACCCGCACACCGGACGAGGCGGCGGCCGATCCGCTGTACGAGCGGATCTCCGAACCGAAATCCTCCTACGCGGCGCGGCAGCAGCAGAAGGTTGTCAGCGACTAGGCGGCCGAGACACCTCTACCGGATGCCTGACGGCCCTCGCGGTCCCGGTTCGGCCTCAACTCCTGGGTGGGGAGGAACTGTAAGGGAGTAACGGGGTTTGAGAGGCTCGGCTACGTGAGTGATATCAGGTCATTGGTCAGTACTGAGGTAATTGCCGACACAAACCTGGTGGCGCCCGATGGAGGTGCGCTCGTCTTCGTCGCGGACCGGACTCTCATCGCCTATGACCGGCCGGGCGAGACCACCGAGCATGACGACGTCTGGCTGGACGCGACGTTCGACTCCTTCGGAGTGACACACCTGCCCCCGCCCTCCTACGTCGTGGACGGTGAGCTCGCCGGCTGGCGCTGCTGGACGGTCCCGCTCAGTTGACGGGCCCGCGCGGGGCGCCCGAGGCCGGGGTCCGGCCGGGCCGGGACGCCCCCGTAGACGTCCCGGCTCGGTCACGGTCGCCCGGCGGCCGGCTCAGGAACCGGCGCCCGCCGTGGTGAGGGCGGCACTCTCGGCGTACGGACCGCGGGCTGGTGCAGCAGCCGGATCCGCACCACCCGGTAGGGGCTCGGCGCCCCTTCCGGCCACGCCCCGTGGACGGTCAGGATGCAGGCTCCACACTGTGAGCACACCCTCAGGGGCGGTAGCGGCTGCCGGTCGGACAGCCGGCCGAGCATCACCTCCAGGGTGGGGATCTGCGAGCACCGCTGCTGCGGTCCCTGGCACCTGTCGGTCTCCTCCACGACGGCCTCCTCCACGACGGCCTCCCCGGTGACGCCCGCGGCTCCCGCGGGCGATGACGCCACCGCCGGCAAGGCGGTGCACCGCCGCGCGGCGAGCGGCCGCGCGGCGAGCGGTGAACTTGGTTTCGCAGCGGCGGAGCGGACTGCCGCATCCGCACCCGCAGGTCCGGCGGCGGACGAGCCGCCATTGCTCCCGCAACAGCACGATCACGCACATCAGCAGACCGGCGACCAGCACGGACACCACCGACCCGAGCGCGCCGTGCACTCGCTCGAAGACCGGGAACATGAAATGATCTTCCATGGCTCCTCTCCTCACAGAGGACGGACAAGGACCCCGCCGTGGCAGCGGCGGGGTCCCAGTGTTACATGGGCTAAAAGTTTCGTCCATCACGGGATGATTACGACCTGACGTACGGAATAGTCAAGCAAGCGCTGGAACGCTCCATGTTCCATGGCGCACACGTCCACATAAAAACGCCCCCGGGTGAACGGCCTCCGATGCGTCCGGTAGGGCGCGATCACCGGACGGTCGAAGCGGTTCACCCGGAGGCGAGCGGGGTGACAGCGGGCTTAGCCCATGCTGCGTTTCCTGCGGGCCACGACGGGGGAGCCCGACCCCCCGGACTCCCCCGCTACCCGTGACCCCCCGTCCCCGCCCACAACCCCCCAGTTACATGAGCGGGGACGAGTAGCACCGTTTCCCCGAGTGGTGCTTAGCCCATGAAACACCATTGCCCTCAGACTGTCCAGTCAATCCGCTGACCGTGTTCCTGACGCCGCGTCCAAAATGGGTGGACTCGGACAAAACAGGAGGTCGGCGACAGGGTGCCCCACAAGGCTGCGGCATTGGCTTGCAAAAGCCTCTTAGCCCTTGTAACTTGACAGTTGTCCAGCTCGACCAGAGGCCGCCAGATGGCCACGCTGAAATGCCGAGGCCGGGCTGGACTCCTTCACCGGCACTCACTCCCCAGTGGCCGCCGGTGGACGGCCGAGAGGCCCTCACCGCCCAGGTGGGGGCCTCTTACTTTCCGGGCGGCTCCCGCCCCTCACCAGGCGCGATTTACACCCTGTCAGGGAAAAGACCGATGCCTTTCCATGCTGTGCATGGCCGGAGGGTGGCTCCGGACACCAGGCTGGAAGGCGTACAGCCTGGTCAGCGTTGACGGAGGAGCTCCCGTGAAGATCGGCGTCCCGCGCGAGGTCAAGAACCATGAGTACCGCGTGGCCATCACCCCGGCGGGGGTCCACGAGCTGACCCGCCACGGCCACGAGGTGTTCGTCGAGCGGAGCGCGGGGCTCGGCTCCGCCATCCCCGACGACGACTACGTCGGCGCGGGCGCCAAGGTCCTGGACGGCCCGGACGAGGTGTGGGCCGAGGGCGACCTGATCCTCAAGGTCAAGGAGCCGATCGAGCCCGAGTACCACCGGATGCGCGACGGCCAGGTCCTGTTCACCTACCTGCACCTGGCGGCGTCCCGCTCGTGCACGGACGCGCTGCTGTCCGCGGGCGTGACCGCGATCGCGTACGAGACCGTCCAGCTGCCCGACCGCTCCCTGCCGCTGCTGGCCCCCATGTCTGAGGTCGCCGGGCGGCTCGCCCCGCAGGTCGGCGCCTACCACCTGATGGCGTCCAACGGGGGACGCGGCGTCCTGCCCGGCGGGGTGCCCGGCGTGGCGGCGGCCAGGGTCGTCGTCATCGGCGGCGGCGTGTCCGGCCTCAACGCGGCGCAGATCGCCGTCGGGATGGGCGCGGACGTGACCGTCCTGGACGTCAACGTCGACCGCCTCCGCCACATCGACGCGATCTACCAGGGCCGCCTGCGCACCCTGGTGTCCAGCGTGTACACCGTCGAGCAGGAGGCCCGCGCCGCCGACCTCGTCATCGGCGCCGTGCTGATCCCGGGCGCCAAGGCCCCCAAGCTGATCTCCAACGACCTGGTCGCGAGCATGAAGCCCGGTTCGGTCCTCGTCGACATCGCCATCGACCAGGGCGGCTGCTTCGAGGACTCCCGTCCCACCACCCACGCCGACCCGACCTACCGGGTGCACGACTCGACGTTCTACTGCGTCGCCAACATGCCCGGAGCGGTGCCGAACACGTCCACGTACGCGCTCACCGGCGTCACGCTCCCCTACGCGCTCCAGATCGCCGAGAAGGGCTGGCGGCGCGCCCTGGAGTCCAACGCCGCCCTCGCCCGCGGCCTGAACACCCACGCCGGCGCCCTCGTCTACGACCACGTGGCCGAGGCGCACAACCTCCCCTACACCCCGCTCACCTCGGTCCTGGACTGAGCCGTGGACGCCGCCCCGGGCGGGTAGACCCTCCCCCATGGGTGAGCTGATCTTGCTGCGGCACGGGGAGACCGAGTGGAGCCGCACGCGCCGCCATACCGGGCGGACGGACGTCCCGCTGACCGCGCGGGGCGAGGACCAGGCGCGGGCGCTGCGCGGGGCGCTCGGCGGGCGCCGCGTCCTGCGGACGGTCGCCAGCCCGGCGGAGCGGGCGCGGCGGACGGCGGCGCTGGCCGGCCTGCCGGTGGACGACGTGGACCCCGACCTGTGGGAGTGGGACTACGGCGGCTACGAGGGGATCACCTCGGCGGCGATCCGGGAGGACAGGCCCGGCTGGTACCTGTGGGACGACGGCGTCGTCCCCGGCGACGCCGATCACCCGGGCGAGACCGTCGAGCAGGTCGGGAGGCGGGCCGACGCCGTGCTGGCGCGGGTGCGTCCGCTTCTGGCCGGTGACGACGGCGGCGAAGGCAGTGACGGCGGTGGCGACGGCGGGGATGTGGTGCTCGTGGCGCACGGGCACGTCCTGCGGGTGCTGACGGCGCGCTGGCTCGGCCTGGAGCCGGCGCGCGGACGGTCGTTCGCGCTGGAGACCGGGACGGTGTCGACGCTGGGCGCCGAGCACGGCCGTCCGGTGATCACCGCGTGGAACGTCCCGGCTCCGTAGCCCGCGCCAGCGCATAAAGTACCCATAGGGGGACGTCCCCCCGAGGGGTATCCGGGCGTGCGCCCCCGACGGATTGCGAGGACGGAGATGGCGACCAGCGAGACCCCAACCCGCGGGTACACGGCCACCAAGGACCAGCTGCAGACCCGGCTGGCGAGGATCGAGGGCCAGGTGCGCGGCATCGACCGGATGGTCGAGGAGGACCGCTACTGCATCGACATCCTCACCCAGATCAGCGCCGTCCAGGCCGCGCTGGACAAGGTGGCGCTCGGCCTGCTGGACGGGCACGTGCGGCACTGCGTGGCCGAGGGCGCCGAGGAGGGCAAGGGCGAGGCGATGTCGACCGAGCTGATGGCGGCCGTGGGCCGCCTCATGCGCCGCGGCTGACGCTCACCCGCCCCCGTCGCCGGGGCCGTGACAGCACGGGCCGCGGCTCTCGCCACGGCCGGCCCCGGGGGCGGGGCCGGGGCCGGGTTCGTGCAGGCCGGTGCTCTCCATGCTCTCGACGAGGATTCGCCAGCCGTGCAGGAAGTGCCGCCGCTCGACCGGGGTGAGCGCCTCCAGGGTCATCCGCAGCGGGCGGAGCCGGCGCCACGCGAACCGCTCGATCATGTCCCGGCGCGCCTCCGCGAGGCTGACGATCACACGCCGCCGGTCGTGCTCGTCCGGGCGCCGCTCGACGAAGCCGCCGCGCTGGAGCTCCCCGACGAGCTGGCTGACCGTCGCGGGGCTGAGCGCCATGTGCCGGGCCAGGACGCCCACCGGGGCGGGGCCGTTCAGGACGAGCGACATCAGCACGGGCACGTGCCGCGGGCCGAGCCCCGCCTCCCGCACCTGCGCGATGAGCTCGTGCGCGTCCTCGTGCCCGCCCGGCCCCTTCATGCCGCGGACGACCCGCCCCATGAGCTGGACCATCGCCTCCATGTCGGCGTGAACCTCGGCCTGAATCGACGTGTCTGCGGGCCCTGAGTCGTCCGACATACCTTGAAGTTCAACATATTTCGTGATCCACTGCCAACTCGTCGACCATCGGGGACCCGGGGCGTCCCGGGGCATTCAGGCAAGGGGGCCGATCATGGCCGAAAGCCCGTTCACGAAGACGGCGCCGCCCGGCGGCGCCGCCCGCGACGAGGGACTCGACCGGCAGATCATCGTGCTCGGCCTGGTCATCGTGTGCGGCACCGTGATGGCGATCCTGGACACCACGATCGTCAACGTCGCGCTGGAGACGCTCGGCCGCGACTTCGACACCGGGCTGTCCACCATCCAGTGGGTCGTCACCGGCTACCTGCTGGCGATGGGCACCGTCATCCCGCTCACCGGCTGGGCCATCGACCGGTTCGGCGGGCGCCGCGTGTGGATGACGTCGATCACGCTGTTCGTCCTCGGGTCCGCGCTGTCCGGCGCGGCCTGGAACATCGAGTCGCTGATCTTCTTCCGGGTGCTGCAGGGGCTCGGCGGCGGCATGCTGATGCCGACCGGCATGGCGATCCTGACGATGGCGGCCGGGGCGCACCGGATGGGCCGGATCATGAGCATCATCGGCGTCCCGATGCTGCTCGGGCCCGTCCTCGGGCCGGTGCTCGGCGGCTGGCTGGTCGAGGACGTCGACTGGCGCTGGATCTTCTTCGTGAACCTGCCGGTCGGCGCGGCCGCCCTGGCGCTGGCGTGGTGGCGGGTGCCGTCCGGCCCGGCGGAGCGCACCCCCTCGGCGCTCGACTGGCGCGGGCTGCTCCTGCTGCCGCCCGGGTTCGTGCTGCTGATCTACGGCCTGTCGACGGCGTCCAGCCATGGCGGGTTCGGCGACCCGGCCACGATCGCCTGGCTGGCCGGCGGCGTCGCCCTGGCGGGCCTGTTCGTGCTGCACAGCCTCCGGAGCCGGGAGCGCTCGCTGATCGACGTGCGGCTGTTCGCCGACCGGACGTTCGCGACCGCGGCCGGCGCGGTGTTCTTCGTCGGCGTCGCGCTGATGGCCTCGATGCTGCTGATCCCGCTGTACTACCAGACGGCGCGCGGCGAGGGCGCGCTCGCGGCCGGCCTACTGCTGGCCCCGCAGGGCCTCGGCGCCGCGACCGCGATGCCGATCGGCGGGGTGATCACCGACAAGTTCGGCGCGGGACGGATCGTGCCGATCGGCATCGTGCTGCTGGTCGCCGGCACGATCCCGTTCGCGCTGGTGGAGGCGGACACGTCCTACTGGCTGCTCGGCGCCGCGCTCTACGTGCGGGGCCTCGGGTTCGGCTGCACCATGATGCCGACGATGTCGTCGGCGCTGACGACGCTGCGCCGGGCGGCGGTCTCGCGGGCCAGCAGCACGCTGAACATCATCCTCCAGCTCGGCGGCGCGGTCGGCACGGCGCTGCTGGCGGTCATCCTGTCCCGGCAGATCAGCGACCGGATCCCGCAGGCGCCCGACGGCGGCGGCGCGGGCGGCATGGGCCAGGTCCCCGACCGGGTCCGCGAGCAGATCGCACCGAAGCTGGCGGACGCGTTCGGGCACACGTTCTGGGTCGCGATCGCCCTCACCGCGGTGCTGATCGTCCCGGCGCTGATGCTCCCCCGGCAGGGCGCCCGCGACAACGCCGACCCGGACGCCGTGGACGCGCCGCCGATCGCCTGAGCCGAGACAGGCGGGCCGGGCGGCGGGCGGGCCGGCCGGGCGCTCAGGACGCGATGGACAGGCCGGCCGGGCCCGCCTCGTGCTCGCGCGTGAGGCGCCTGGCCCGCTGGGCGTCCGGGGTGTAGCGGTACCGCTCCGGGACGACGCGGGTGGTCCGGTACAGGCCCTTGAGCGTCAGCGTGGCGGCCAGGTCGGACGTCGGCAGGCCCGGCAGCCCGTACATGCGGCGGGCCCAGCGCGGCAGCGTCGCGACGACCAGCATCCCGATGCCGGGCGCGGCGAGCTTCAGCGGCAGCAGCTGCCGCGGGACGGCCGGGCTGAACATCCGGCGCAGCCCGTCGCGGGCCTCCCGGCACGCCCAGATCCGGCCCCGCATGTCCGCGTAGTAGTCCTCCATCTCCGCGACGGAGGCGGGCACGTCCGCGGGGTCGAGGCCGACGACGGCGGCGGCGCGGCGCTGCTCGTCCACGAACGCGTCGGCGTCCGCGCGGGTCAGCGGCACCCCGGCGCGGCGCGCCACGTCCAGGTAGGAGTCGACCTCGCCCAGGTGGACCCAGAGGAGGTTCTCGGGGTCGTCCACCCGGAACGTCTCGCCGGTGCCGTGGTCGAGCCCGGTCAGCTTGGAGTGCAGCTTGCGGACGCGGCGGCCCACCCGCTCGACCTCCTCCTCCGTCCCGTAGGTGCGGACGCGGACGAACTCGACCGTCCGGCCGAGCCGCGCCCAGGCGGCGGACGGGTTCATGAGCTCGGAGTTCTGCGCGGTCCCCCACATCGTCCTCGGGTGCAGGGCCTGGAGGAGCAGCGCCCTGATCCCGCCGACCATCAGGACGGGCTCGCCCATGACGCGCCAGGTCACCGAGCCGGGCCCGAACAGCCCGTGGTCCTCGCCCGCTCCGCCCGCCTCGCCCGCGCCCTCGCGCGGGCCCGGTTCCTCGTGCACGTCGACCGCCTTCCGCCGCCGCGGCCGGCCGGCGACGTCCGCGCCGACCGGAGTAACTGAGGACTTACCCAATCACGGCGGGCGCCACACGATCAATCCCGTCATGGTGGGGGACGACCCCACACCCCCGGCACAAGCGTCAGTCGGTCTCGTCCTCCACGGCCTCGTCGCGCTCGCCGGGCTCGGTCTGCTCGGTGATCCAGGCGAGGTAGTCCATGCTGCCCGCCACGACCGGCGTCGCGATGATCTCGGGGGAGTCGTAGGAGTGCACCTCGGCGATCAGCGAGGCCAGCTCGTCGAACCGGTCGGCGGACGTCTTGAACAGCACCATCCACTCCTCCGCCGACTCGATCTCGTCCTCCCACCAGTAGGTGCTGGCGATCGGGCCGACGAGCTGCGCGCACGCCGCGAGCCGCTCCGCGACCGCGGACTTGGCCAGCTCGGCCGCCTCGGAGCGGGAGTCGGTCGTGGTCGTCACCTGGACGTAAGCGTGGGCCATGGCACGACTCCTTCCCCGTCGCCCGCCGGACACGCCCGACACGCCCGTCCGGACACGACGGCCGGCGCCGCTACCGCGCCGGCTGGACGACCATGGCGCTGCCGCCGCCCCGCCGGGCCGGCTCCGCGACCGCCTGGACGAGCCCCGGCCGCAGGATCTCCAGCCCCGTCGCGGCGCCGATCACGCCCGCCGGCGGGCCGGGGAACACCTCCAGCCGGTGCCCGCGCGCGGCCAGGTCCCGGCCGTACCAGTCGATGAAGGGCTGCTCGGCGAACACCTGCGGGGTGTTGCGCTGCGTCGCGCGCGGGAAGCTCAGCGCCGTGGGCAGGTCCATGCCGAGGTCGACGCGGTTCATCAGGGTCTGCAGGACGGTCGTGATGATCGTCGATCCGCCGGGCGTGCCGAGGGCCAGCATCGGCTGCCCGTCCTTGAGGACGAGCGTCGGCGCCATGCTGCTGCGCGGGCGCTTGTGCGGGCCCGGCGCGTTCGGGTCGGGCGGGCCGCCGGGCGGGGGCGGCTGGAGCGAGAAGTCGGTCAGCTCGTTGTTGAGCAGGAACCCGCGTCCGGGGACGGTGAGCGCGCTGCCGCCGAACTGCTCGATCGAGATCGTGTAGGCGACGACGTTGCCCCACTTGTCGGCGACGTTCAGGTGCGTGGTCTGCGGGCCCTCGAACGCCAGCGCCCGGGTCTGCGTGCCGGGCGGGACGCACGGCTCGTAGGAACCGTCCGGCGATCCGGGCGGGACGGGCGCGGCGGCGGCCTCGTCCGGCTTGATCAGGCAGGCGCGCTCGCGGGCGAACCCGGACGACAGGATCTCGTCCAGCGGCACGTCCACCTTGTCGGCGTCGCCCAGGTAGCGGCCGCGGTCGGCGTAGGCGAGCTTGGACGCCTCCAGGTAGTAGTGCAGGGCCGTCACCGGGTCGCGCCGGTCGAGCCGGAAGTTGCTCAGGATGCTGAGCGCCTCCCCGACCGTCGAGCCGCCGGACGACGACGGAGGCATCCCGTACACGTCCGTCCCCCGGTAGGGGACGTGCGTGGCCTTGCGCATCAGCGCCCGGTAGGCGGCCATGTCGCGGGCCTCCATCAGCCCCGGGCGGACGATGCGGGTCGCGGCGTGGTCCACCGGCGGCTTGGCGACCGTCCGCGCGACCTCCTCGCCGAGCCGTCCCTCGTAGAACCACTTCGTGCCGCGTTTCGCCAGCTCGCGGTAGGTGTCGGCGAGGTCGGGGTTGCGGAACGTCGCGCCGACCTCGGGCGGCTTCCCGTCCGGCAGGAACAGCTTGCGGGTCGGGACGATGTCGCGGAAGCGGGCCTCGTTCACCACGGTCTGGTCGCGGAACTCCTGGTCGACGACGAACCCGCGGTCGGCCAGCCTGATGGAGGGGCGCAGCAGGGTCTTCAGGTCGCGGGAGCCGAAGCGGCGCAGCGCGAGGTCCCACTGCGCGAGGGTGCCGGGGACGCCGACGCCGAGCCCGCTGGTCACGGCCTGGTCGAACGGGATCGCCTTGCCGGTGGCGGGGTCGACGAAGCCGTCCGCCCTCATCAGCCAGGGGGCGAACTCGCGGCCGTCGACGGCGTGGACGCGGCGGGTCTTGGCGTCGTAGTAGGTCATGTATCCGCCGCCGCCGATCGCCGCGACGAACGGCTCGGTGACGCCGAGCGCCGCCCCGGCCGCGACGGCCGCGTCCATCGCGTTGCCGCCGTCCTTCAGGACGTCGAGGGCGATCCGGCTGGCGTACGGGTCGACCGTCGACACCGCGCCGCCGTGGCCGGTCGCGACCGGCTGCTTGGCCGGGGGCGGTCCGGGCGCCGGGACGGACGCGAGCGTCCGGGCGATGGCGGGTACGCCGGGGACCGTCAGGGACGCGGCGGCGGCGACCGCGGCCACGAGGGCGGCCGTGCGGCGCGGCCGCCGTGAGCGCGGCCTCCGCGAGGCGGCGGGAGCGGTCGATCCGGTCGGTGCCGTCGGCGCCTTCGAGGACGATGGGGAGCGGAACATCGGGCCTCCAGATGAACGCGGCGACCCTACGGTGTCACCGATCTTCGTCCGATGCCACCGTCCGCACCGGCCGACCCCGGACGCCCCGCCCGCACCGTCCCGGCGGCGGGTCCGCAAGCTCGCGAACAAAGATCATAAAGCGCTTTCCCCGGAGCGATTCGGCGAATTTCCGCCTGGCCGGTCCGCCGGAACTCGTGCGAGTGTTAGCCCAGCGTGAGGGAGAGGCTGCGCCACGTCGCCGACCTGCCGCTTTGGCAGGATCCGACAACGCCCGGATGACACCAATCCCAAGGAAAACGTTGCGATTATGCTCATACCTGGTGAATTCTTAGGGACTTCGACAAGCCGTCACCTCGCGAACAGCGGCGCGGGTTCAGGCCTGGGGGGACACCTATGACCTGGGACATGCGCATGCGCAACAACATGTTCCGGCGCCTGCCGGTCGAGCAGGCGACCGGACGGCTCTATGGAGGCCGGCACCGGCTCCGCGTGGTCTACCGGACCCGCGACCTCGTCGTGCTCGGCCTCGGCGTGATGATCGGCTCCGGCATCTTCAAGATCGCCGGCGAGCAGGCCACCGCGACCGCCGGACCCGGCGTGCTCGTGTCGTTCCTCATCGCCGGCGGCGTCTGCCTGCTGGTCGCGCTCGCCCTCGCCGAGCTGTCGTCGATCATCCCCGTGGCGGGCAGCGCGTACTCGTTCAGCTACGTCGCGTTCGGCGAGATCTGGGCGTGGATCGTCGGCTGGGCGCTGGTGATGGAGCTGATGCTGGCGACCGCGGTGCTGGCGCGGGTCTGGTCGCTGTACGCGACGCAGGCGCTCGCCGACTTCGACGTGCCCGTCCCGGCGTGGCTCGGCGACCTGATCGGCCAGGAGAAGGGCCCGGACCTGTTCGCGCTCGGCATCCTGCTGCTGGTCATCGGGATGCTGGCGACCGGCAGCCGGCTGAGCCTGAAGACGCTCTGGTTCATGGTGATGGCCAAGGTCATCGTGATCGGGCTGGTCATCGCGACCGGCCTGAAGTTCTTCAGCCCCGGCAACCTCACCCCGTTCGTGCCGCCCTCCCAGCCCGCGCCCGAGGGCGACCAGACGATGCTGGACGCCATGCTCGGCGCCCTGGGCGGCGGGACGCCCGAGGTCTTCGGCGTCTGGGGCCTGTTCGCCGCCGCGCCCGCCATCGCGTTCGCCTACATCGGCTTCGACCTGATCGCGACGTCCGCCGAGGAGACCGACGACGCGCCCCGCAAGGTGCCGCGCGGCATCCTCACCGCCCTGATCACCGCCGTGGTGCTGTACGCGGCCGTCGCGGTCGCGCTCGTCGGCATGGTCGGCATGGACGGCTTCGCCAAGCTGAACCCCGACAAGCTGCTCATCGCCGCGGCGTTCGACTCGGTCGGCGCGGGCGCGATGGGCAAGCTCGTCGACGTCGGCGTGGTGCTCGCCCTGACCACCGTCATCCTGGTGCTGGTGATCAGCCTCACCCGGGTGGTGTTCTCGATGTCGCGGGACGGGCTGCTCCCCCGCCCGCTCGCGCACATGAGCCGCCGCTACAAGGTGCCGTCCCGGGCGACCCTGCTGTCCGGCGGCGTCGCGCTGGTGATCTCCCAGACGCTCGACGTGCTCACGCTCGAGCAGCTCGTGGTGATGGGGACGCTGTTCGCGTTCCTGTTCGTCCCGTCGGCGGTGGTGGCGCTGCGCCACACCCGGCCCGACCTGCACCGCCCGTTCCGCGTGCCGCTCGCCCCGGTCACCGCCGTGGTGACGGTCGTCGCGGTCGGCTGGCTGATGCTGAACCTGAAGGTCCAGACCTGGGGTTACTTCGGGATCTGGATGGTCGTCGGCATCCTGCTGTACCTGGTGTACGGGCGCCGGAAGAGCCAGATGAAGCTGCTGCTGGACGAGCCGCCGCCCGAGCGTCCGGCCGCCGGCCGGCTGACCGCGCCGCCTCCGGGGATCCCCGCGCTCCCCGCCCCGCCGCCTCCGGGGTACGGGCAGACCTCCCCGTACTCGCCGGGCGGCGGCCGGGCCGGGTCGCCGACGGGCGAGTACCCGGGACAGCACTCGTCCGGGGCGTGGCCGGGCGAGCAGCGTCCGGGCGCGCCGGAGAGCCCCTACCCGACCGGGCGGTACTCGGGACGGCACACGACCGGCGAGTTCTCTCGGGACGCCGATCCCCGCGAGTCGCCCCCTCCGTACACTCCGGGGTCGGGCGCGTCCGGGGGGTACGAGTCGCGCGACACGCGCGACACGTCCACGGACCTGTTCGGTGGCACGGACCCGTTCGCCTCCGGCGCCTACCCGTCCGGGCCGTACGACTCCGGCCCGCACCAGTCGGGTCCGCCGAGTTCGTCAGGACCGTACGACTCGGGGCCCTACGACTCCGGGAGGTCCGACTCCGGGCCTTACCCGTCCGGGCCGTACAGTTCCGGGTCCTACGGGTCCGACCCTTACGGCGCTGATCCGTACGGCTCCGGCTCCTACCAGCAAGATCGCCGCGAGAGCGGACGGCCGCGCGACGGGGAGCCCGAGGAGCCGCCGCCCCCCGGCGGGCGCCACCGCCGCTGAACCGGCGACCGCTGAGGCTGGTTCCCGAAATATCGGTTTTGTAAGGTTTCGCCGAACATAGCGGGCGCCGCTCCCACCGGGAGCGGTGCCCGCGCCTCGTCTCTGGCCGCATGCGGACTGGACACCGGCCCCCCGTCCGGGTTAGGTTGCACTCAACTTGAGATGAACTCATAATGAGACTTACTCAGTTCGAGATCGACAGGGAGGGGCGCGGGATGACTCCGGATCCGAGGCACGACGAGAGCGAGTTCCTCGCGAACTACGACCCGCGCGACTACGACCCGGTCTCCGTGACGGTGGACGTGGTCGCCCTCACCATCCGCGACGGCGCGCTGCACGTGCTCCTGGTGCGGCGCGGGAACGCCCCGTACGCCGGGATGTGGGCGCTGCCGGGCGGGTTCGTCCAGGCGGGCGGCCCGCTGCAGGGCACCGACGCCGAGGACCTGCCGGACGCGGCCGTCCGCGAGCTCGCCGAGGAGACCGGCCTCAGCGCCAAGGGCGGCGTCCTCGGGCGCATGCACCTGGAGCAGCTCGGCACCTACGGCTCCCCCGGCCGCGACCCGCGCATGCGCGTCATCTCCGTCGCCTACCTGGCGTTCGCGCCTGAACTGCCCGACCCGGAGGCGGGCGGCGACGCGGCCGACGCGGCCTGGGTGCCGGTGGACGCGCTCGGCCTCACCGAGTCCGGCGACCAGCGCCCGGGGACGACCCGCCGGCTGGCGTTCGACCACGCGCGGATCCTGTCGGACGGCCTGGAGCGGGCGCGCGGAAAGCTGGAGTACACGCCGCTCGCGACGGCGTTCTGCGGCGGCGAGTTCACGATCCCGGAGCTGCGCTCGGTGTACGAGGCGGTGTGGGGCGAGGAGCTGCACGCCGGCAACTTCCACCGGAAGGTCCTGTCGGTGCCCGGGTTCGTGGAGAGCACCGGCGAGACGTCCGACCGGGGCGGCCGGCGCGGGGGCCCGAAACCGCGGCTCTACCGCCCCGGAGACGCGCGCCTGCTGCACCCGGCCCTGTTGAGGCCGTCGCGAGAGGAGGAGATCAGATGAGCGAGCGAGAGCTGGACGACGCGCTGGCGCGGCTCGACCGGGTCCGCGTCCCGGCGGACCTGTTCGGGGACGACGAGGCCGAGGCGGCGCGGCGGTACCGGCGGCTGGTCCGGCTCGTCCACCCGGACGCGACCGGCGGCCGCACCCGCGACGCCTTCGTCCGGCTGAACGCGCTGTGGCGCACCTACACCCGCGGCGACGCGACCCTGATCACGACGCGCCGCCACGCGTACCGCCTCGCCGACACCGGTCCCGGCGCCGGAGCCGGGGACCCGATCGGCGGGGACCTGGCCGAGCTGTACGCGGCGCGCCGGGAGGCGGGCGGCCACGGCGTGCTGCTGAAGATGCCGCGCGATCCCCGCGACAGCGACCTGCTCGAACGCGAGGCCGTGGCGCTCCGGCAGCTCCCCAAGGACGGCGACGGGAAGTTCCTGCCGTACGTCCCGCGCCTCATCGAGTCGTTCCGGCACAGGGACGCCTCGACGGGCAGGCAGCGGCAGGTCAACGCGGTCGCCGCGCTGGACGGCTTCCACACCCTGGCCGAGGTCAAGCGGGCCTGCCCGGACGGCGTCGACCCGCGCGACGCGGCCTGGATGTGGCGGCGGCTGCTCGTCGGCCTCGGGTTCGCGCACCGCGCCGCCGTCCTGCACGGTGCCGTCCTCCCCGACCACGTGATGATCCACCCCGAGAAGCACGGGCTAGTCCTGGTCGACTGGTGCTACTCGGTGCCCGGCTGCTACGCGCACGTCGACTCGTCCGGGCGCGTGCCCGCGATGGTCGACCGGTACGCCGGCTGGTACCCGCCCGAGGTGCCGGGACGGCAGGCGGCGAACCCCGCCACCGACCTCTACATGGCCACCCGCTGCATGACCGACCTGATGGGCGACAAGGCCCCGAAGGCGATGCGCTCGTTCGCCCGCGGCTGCCTGCTGCCGGCGCAGAACCGGCGCCCCTCCGACGCCTGGCGCCTGCTGGCCGAGTTCGACGAGCTGCTGGAACGGCTCTACGGCCCGCGGCGCTTCCGCCCCTTCCACCTGCCCTCCGTCCACTGAAGGAGACGACCATGGGAAGCGGAAACTGGTCCACCGACGTCTACTCCGCCCGCGCGAGCTACCGCGCGTCCACCGGCGCCAGCGCGTTCGCCTACTCCGACGGCGGCGCCACCACCGTCCACCCCGACCTCGACCCGCGCGGCGTGACCGTCCGGGAGAGCCGGGATTCCGACGACCACCCCGAGTCGCTCGCGATCGGCGTCCTGTTCGACGTGACCGGCTCGATGGGGACCGTGCCGCGGACGCTGCAGACCAAGCTCCCCGACCTGCTCGGGCTGCTGCTGCGCAAGGGGTACGCCGAGCACCCGCACATCCTGTTCGGCGCGGTCGGCGACGCGACCTGCGACCGGGCGCCGCTCCAGATCGGCCAGTTCGAGGCCGACAACCGGATGGACGACGACCTCGGCAAGATCCTCCTCGAGGGCGGGGGCGGCGGCCAGATGCGCGAGTCGTACGAGCTGGCCATGTACTTCATGGCCCGGCACACCGCGATCGACTGCTTCGAGAAGCGCGGCCGGCGCGGCTACCTGTTCATGATCGGGGACGAGCTGGCGTACCCGAAGGTGAAGAAGCGCGAGATCGCGGGCGTCATCGGCGGCGAGCCGGACGAGGACGTCCCGGTCGCGGAACTCGTCCGCGAGCTGCAGCGGATGTACGACGTGTACTTCATCATCCCGGAGGGCGCCTACCACGCCGGCAGCCGGGAGCTGAAGGACTTCTGGCGGGACCTGCTCGGCCAGAACGTCCTCTACCTGGACGATCTCGACGCGGTCTGCGAGACGATCGCGCTGACCGTCGGGCTCGGCGAGGACGCCATCGACCTGGACGAGGGCCTGGAGCACCTGGAGGAGGCCGGTTCGGGCGCGGGCGCCTCGGTGTCGCGCGCCCTCGCGCGGCTGGACGCGTCCCGCGCGCCCGTCGCCGTGTCGTCCGCGCCGCCCGGGCTCGGCGCGTCGGGGCCGTCCAGGACGACCCGGCTCTAGCCCATGGGACACGTGATCGTCGTCGACCTCGGCTTCGGGGACGCGGGCAAGGGCACGGTCGTCGACCACCTCTGCTCCAAAGGCCCAGTGGCCGCGGTCGTCCGATTCAATGGCGGCGCGCAGGCGGCCCACAACGTCGTGCTGAACGACGGGCGCCATCACACGTTCGCCCAGTTCGGGTCGGGGACGTTCACGCCCGGCGTCCGGACGCACCTGTCCCGCTTCATGCTGGTCGACCCGCTGGCCCTCGCCGCCGAGGCCGGCCACCTGCGGGCGCTCGGCGTCGCGGACGCGCTCGACCGGCTCACCGCCGACCGGGACGCGCTGCTGACGACGCCGTACCACCGGGCCGCGAACCGCGCGCGGGAGTCCGCGCGCGGCGGGGCCCGCCACGGGTCGTGCGGCATGGGCATCGGCGAGACCGTCTCGTACGCCCTCGCGCACGCCGACGCGCCCCGCGTCGGCGACTGCCAGTCGCCGATACGCCTGCGGCGCCGGCTGTCGGCGCTGCGCGACTGGTATCTCGGCACGTTCCCGTCCGGAGAGGACGTCCCCGACGTCGACGCCTGCGCAGAGGCCTTCGCGGCGTTCGCCGAACGGGTCGAGATCGTCGGCGCCGGCCATCTCCGCCGCCTGCTCGGCGCCGGGAACGTGGTGTTCGAGGGCGCCCAGGGCGTCCTGCTGGACGAGTGGCACGGCTTCCACCCGTACACGACCTGGTCGACCACCACGTTCGCCAACGCGGAGACGCTGCTGGCGGAGGCGGGCGCGGCGGACGGGTCCGCGGCGCGGCTGGGGGTGCTGCGCGCGTACGCGACCCGCCACGGCCCCGGCCCGTTCGTCACCGAGGACCCGGCGCTGACCGCGGACCTGCCCGACCCGCACAACGCCGCGGGCCGCTGGCAGGGCGCGTTCCGCGTCGGCCACCTCGACGCCGTCGCGCTCCGCTACGCCCTGGACGTGACGGGCGGCGTGGACGGCCTGGCGGTCACGCATCTGGACGTCGCAGGGGCACGTCCAGACCTGCGGGTCTGCCTGGATTACGAGATCGGCGGGGAACGGGTCGGGCGCCTGGAGACAGGGCCGCCCGACCTCGGCCGCCAGGCCGCCCTCACCCGCCGGCTGTCCGCGGCCCGTCCCGTCTACGCGCCGCTCGGCCGCGCCGAGGAGACGATCGAGGACGTCCTGCAGACCCCGGTCGTCCTGCGCTCCTACGGCCCGACCGCCGCCCACAAGCGGGCTGGCCACCTTCGGACGCCCATTGACGTGAGCCTCCGCTGAGACCAAGATCGCGCAGAACGGCGCAGATCATCACGGAGGTGGGCGTTGCGACTCCCCCAGCGCACCCTGTCGGCCCTCACGGCGGCGGTCGCGGGCGTCGTCGCGTCCGTCGCCCTCCTGACCGTCCCGCCCGCCATGACGTCCGCGGCGGCCGATGCCGGCGGCGACGGCTGCGACCCGATCGACCCGGCCGCGTGCCTGCTGCCGTTCCCGAGCGACTGGTACACGGTCCGCGACGCCCGCACTCCGACAGGCCGCCGCGTCCACATGGGCAAGACGGTCGAGAACGCGCTCGGCGTGCCGATCGCGCCGGACGAGTGGAACCGCGCGGACGGCTTCTCCCCCGGTTCGGCGCTGCTCAGCCGCGTCCCGGGCGTCGACCTGACGCGCAGCGGCGCGGCGCCGATCACCGACATCGGCGCGTCGCTGCGCCGCGACGCCCCGATCGTCATCGTGGACACCGCGACCGGGGAGCGCTGGCCGTACTGGGCGGAGCTGGACGCGAACGCGCCCGATGACCGGAAGGCGCTGATCGTCCGTCCGGCGCGGAACTTCCGCGAGGGGCACCGGTACGCGGTCGCGTTCCGCGACCTGCGCGACGCGTCCGGGAACCGGATCGAGCCGAACGACGCGTTCGCGAAGATCCTCGGGCCGCGGCTGCCGGACGGCGACCCGCTCGCCGAGCGGCAGCGGCAGGAGCGCACGGTCCTCGCCGCGCTCGAACGGCACGGCGTGAGCCGCGACGGCCTGTACCTGGCCTGGGACTTCACCGTCGCGAGCCGCCAGAGCCTGACCGGCCCCGTGCTCCACATGCGCGACGAGGCGCTCCGCGACCTCGGCCGCCGCTCGCCGTCGTTCGCCGTGACGCAGGTGACCGACGACGTGGACGACAAGATCGCCCGTGAGGTGAAGGGGGTCGTCCAGGCGCCGAGCTACCTCGACCTGCCCGGCGGCCCGCCCGGATCGTCCCTCCACCGCGGCCGGGACGGCATGCCGGCGCGGCTGCCCGGCAACACGCAGGCGGTCCCGTTCCAGTGCGAGATCCCGAGGTCGGCGTTCACGCGACCGGCGCGCCCCGCCCTCTACGGGCACGGCCTGCTCGGCAGCGAGGGCGAGGTCGGCGCGGGCAACGTCAAGGCGATGGCCGCCGAGCACGGCTTCATGTTCTGCGCGACCAAGTGGATCGGGATGGCGGACGAGGACGTCCCGAACGTCGCCGGCGTGCTCACCGACCTCACCCGCTTCCGGACGGTCGCCGACCGCACCCAGCAGAGCCTCCTCAACTTCACCTTCCTCGGACGCGCGATGACCCGCGGGTTCGCCGGCCACAAGGCGTTCCAGACCGACGCGGGCAGGTCCCTGATCGACCGCCGCGCCGACCTGACCTTCGACGGGAACAGCCAGGGCGGCATCATGGGCGGCGCGCTCACCGCCGTGTCGCCCGACATCCGCCGCGCGGTCCTCGGCGTCCCGGCGATGAACTACAGCACGCTCCTCAACCGCAGCTCCGCGTTCGGCCAGTTCGCGCAGATCCTCGACGCCTTCTACCCCGACAAGCTCGACCAGCAGCTCGCCCTCTCGCTGATCCAGATGCTGTGGGACCGCGGCGAGAACAACGGATACGCCTGGCACATGACGGACGATCCGCTGCCCGGCACGCCGAAGCACCGCGTCCTGATGCACGTCGCGTTCGGCGACCACCAGGTCGCGCCCGTGGCCGCCGAAGTCCAGGCCAGGACGATCGGCGCCCGCGTCCACGCCCCGGTCGT
The DNA here is from genome assembly GCF_044326405.1 of Actinomadura sp. 1N219. Classification (NCBI taxonomy): domain Bacteria; kingdom Bacillati; phylum Actinomycetota; class Actinomycetes; order Streptosporangiales; family Thermomonosporaceae; genus Actinomadura; species Actinomadura sp. 1N219. The sequence continues at coordinate 250,667 of NZ_JBIRAY010000002.1, forward strand.
CACGCCAGGACGCAGCCCTGACAAGGCTCCCTACTGGGGCATCCCGACGTTCGGCCCGTCCCACGCCGGCTCCGCCATGGTCGTCTGGGACAGCGGGTCCCCCGCCCCGCCGCTGACCAACACGCCCCCGACGCAGGGCCGCGACCCGCACTCCGACCCGCGGAGCAACGCCGACGCCCGCCGCCAGAAGGCGGTGTTCCTCGCCACCGGCAGGGTCGTGGACGTCTGCGGCGGAGGACCCTGCGTCATCACGCCCTGACCCCCACCTGAGATGATCGGAACCATGCTCCAGGTCTGCCCGAACGGAAGACGGACCGAAGGCGTCCCGGTCTCGCCGGAGGAGATCGCCGCCGCGGTCCGCGCCGCCGTCGACGTCGGCGCGCAGGACGCGCACGTGCACCCGAGGGACGACTCGGGCGCCGAGACCGTCGACCCGGCGCACGTCGCGGCGGCGGTCGCCGCCGTCCGCGAGTCCACCCCGTCGATCCAGGTCGGCGTGACCACCGGCGAGTGGACCGACCCCGACCCGGTGCGGCGCGCCGCGAAGATCCGCTCCTGGCCGGTGCCGCCCGACCACGCCTCGGTGAACTTCCACGAGGACGGCGCCGACCTGGTCGCCGAGGCGCTCTTCGAGCGCGGCGTCGCCATCGAGGCCGGCATCTTCTCCGGCACGGACGGCGCCGAGCGGTTCCTGCGCTGGCCGCACGCCCACCACGTGCTCCGGATCCTCGCCGAGGTCACCGACCCCGACCCGGAGACCGCGACGGGCACGGCGAAGGCGCTCCTGCACGATCTCGGCACCAATCACGGCCGTCCGGTGCTGCTGCACGGGGAGGAGGGCGGCGCGTGGCCCGTCCTGCGGCTCGCCGTCCGGCTGAACCTGGACGTCCGCATCGGGTTGGAGGACACGCTCGTCCTGCCCGACGGCGCTCCCGCCGCCGACAACGCGGCCCTGATCCAGACGGCCCGAGCCATGCTGGTCGCCTAGCCGCCGACCCTGGTCAGGAACGGGGGTTGTGACCGGCGTCGGCGTCCATCCGCTCCCAGTCGGCCTCCCACAGCTCGTCGCGGTGGCGGTCGCAGCGCCGCCGGACGAGGGCGTAGGCGAGCAGCACCGGCGCCGCGCACGCGAGGACGGTCGCGGCGCCCGCGTAGCCGGCGTCGGTCACCGTGCGGCTGTGCGGGCGGGGGCGCACGGTCGGGTCGCCCTCGCGGTCGACCCAGATCGTCCGCTGCGCGCCGGCCTTGGCGTTCTTCCAGCTCGGCAGCGTCCCGCCGCGCGGCTTGCCGTCCGCGCCCGGCCACGTCGCCTGGACGGTCTCGTGGATGTACCGGTCGCCGGACGTGCCGATGCCGCCCGTCGAGGTGACCGTCGCGACGACCTGGCGGCGGTTCTCCCGCTCGGCGTTCTCGGCGCGGGCGCCCGCGTCGTAGGACCAGGACACGGTCCAGGCGGTCAGCGGCGGCGCGACCGCGAGAAGCAGCACGAACAGTCCGAGGGCGACCGCCCGCTGCACGCGGTCGACCCGGCGGCGCAGCTCGTTGCGCTCCAGGCCGAGCCGCCGGCGGACCCTGGCCAGCGGCGTGCCTCCGCGGCCGATGCCGGACCTGCGCATCTGCGTCACCTCCCCGGGGAGTGCCCTCCCGGCAAGAGGCCCTCAGCCATCTTTAGCCGTCTTTTCCCAGGATATTCCCGAGTCCGTCGCTCGGCACCTGACCTGTGGCCGAATCCTTTCCCGGATCGCGCCCGGTATGCCGGATTGATGGCCGAATTCGGCCATGATTCCGATTCTGGCGACGGTCCCGGCCCGCGCGCCCGTCCCGTCCAGGGCCGCCGGCGGCGAGCGCGAGGACCGCGCCGAGGACGCACAGCCCGGCCGTGATCCAGAAGATCTCCTGGTACTCGGTGCGCAGCGCGTCGTCCACCGCCGCGTTGTAGACCTTGAGCTGGCGGGCGAACTCGTCCTTCGACATCAGGAACGGCAGCGGCGGCTTCAGCTCGGCCGTCAGCGCGTGGAAGCGGTGGAAGCCCCACGCCGACAGCGCGGAGATCCCGAGGAGCATCCCCATCATCCGCGCCACCACCACGGCCGCCGACGCGACGCCGTGCCGCGCCGCCGGGACGAACGCCAGCACCGCCGACGACACCGGCGCGATCACCAGGCCGAGCCCGAGCCCGGTCACGACGAGATCGACGTCCATCCGCGGCAGCGGCCCGTACGAGGCGTCCGCCAGGTCCGCGGGCCACGCCGCGATCAGCAGGTAGCCCACCGCGGACACCGCCATGCCCGCCGCCATCGGCCACCGCTCCCCCACCCGCCGCGCGATCAGCCCGCCGGCCACCGCCGCGATCGGCAGCGCCACCAGGAACCGGGTCAGCAGCAGCGCGCCCTCGGTGGCGTCCTTGTCCAGGACGGTCTGCGCCACCAGGACGACGTCCACCAGCGTCACCATCAGCGCGGCGCCCGACAGCAGGCTCACACCCAGCGTCGCCAGCAGCGGACCGCGCCGGACGCCCGCCAGATCCAGCAGCCTCGTCCGCGCCCTGACCTCCCAGAGCACGAACACCACGAGCACGACCACACCCGCGACGAGCACGGGCAGCCCCCAGGACGGAAGCGCCGACTCCTGCGGCTCAGGGTTGTAGACGCCCGCGACCAGCAGCCCCAACCCCAGCGCCAGCAACAGCCCGCCCAACACATCGACGCCCGGCCGCGGCCCCTCCCCCTTCCCCCGCCCGCCCGGCACCGCATACTGGACGGCCGCCATCGCCACCGCCACCAGCGGCACGTTGATCCAGAAGATCGCCCGCCAGTCCGCCACCGCCGCGATGCCCGCCCCGTACAGCGGGCCGAGCACGCTCCCCAACTCCTGCGCCGCGCCGACCGCGCCGAGCACCACGGGACGCTGCCGCTCGTCCCACAGGTCACCGGCCAGAGCCATCGTCACCGGCAGCAGCGCGCCGCCCGCGACGCCCTGCACGACCCGTCCCGCCGTCAGCACCGGCACGCCCTCCGCCAGCGCCGTCACCACCGAGCCGACCGCGAAGAACACCAGGCACGCCTGCAGCAGCGGCCGCCGCCCGAACCGGTCCGACAGCTGCCCGAGCAGCGGCATCGCCGCCACATACCCCAGCAGGAACCCGGTCAGGACGGGCGTCACCCGCTCCAGCCGGTTGATCGGGACGTCGAGATCCCTCACCACCGGCACCAGGATCGTCGTGACCACGTACGCGTCCAGCGCCGCCAGCAGCACCACCGCGCCGCCCGCCCCGATCGCGACCCGGCGCCGCTCGCTCACCCGCGCTCCCCCGCCGCCCCGCTCATCCCGGCCGCACGGCTCACTGCGGCGCGCTGATCTTGTACGGGGCGTCGAACTCGGTGAACGAGATCACCACAGCGCCCTGCCCCTGCGGGAACGCGCCCCGCACCTTCACCAGGCGATGATCGGCCCGGTTCACCCACAGCTGCCCGTCCAGATCCGCGTCGATCCCCGGAATCAGGGCCGCGACCTGCTCCTTCGGCAGCTTCGCGGCCACCCGGTTCGTCTCCTTGCCGTCCACGGTCTCCACCGCCTGCGCCTGCGGCGACGCCGCCGACGCCAGCAGCTTGGAGATGCCCCGCTCCGGATCCAGCACCGCCGACGGGTCGTACATGGTCGCCGCCAGGGCCTTCGGCAGCTTCCGCCACCCGCCCGTCCCCGCGTCCAGGTAGATGCTGTCGCCCACCGCGACGACCTTCATCTCGACGTTCTGGCCCTGCTGCTCGACCGTCAGCGTCCCCTCTGCGTCCCCGCTGCGGAGCAACTTCAGGTCCCCGCCCTTCACCATGACCGGAGTCTTGCCCTCCGACCTCACGGTGAACGCCACGCTCTTCACCGCCCCCATCGCCTGAGCGGCCTGCCGCAACGTCTGCGCGGCGTCGAAATCCGCCTTCTTCGCGGGCTCTTCGGACCCGCCCCCGTCACAGGCCCCCGCGAACAGCAGGCCCGGCAGCAGAAGGACGAGCACGAGAATGCGTCTGGACATACGCGGACCCTACCGACGGGTACCCGCACCCGTCACTCGGTACGAGGTATGACATCCCCCAGCCAGAAGTAGGACATCGCGCCTTTCGCGGTGGTCCCCCCGAACCGGCCGCCGCTAAGATGACAGACGGCCACGCCCCCACCGTCACCGGGGGACGCCTCGGGGCGGTAGCTCAGCTGGTCAGAGCAGGAGACTCATAATCTCCCGGTCGCGGGTTCGAGTCCCGCCCGCCCTACGGAGTCGGGTACCCATGTCCGCGGAGAGCGCGGACCTTGACTCCTTCGGAGTGCCCATCTGGGGGACGACCCCCAGACCCCCGATGCAGGGGCTCCGCCCCCACACCCCCTCCCGGCTCAGGCCCGCGCTCACCTGCACCATTCACGGGGCTTGTGTGGGGCTTCGCCCCACGGCTCCTCTCGGGTTTAGCTCCGCGTTCACCCTCGGGATTGCGCGGGGCTCATGCGTGGGGCTCGGCCCTGGAAACCCTGGTTAGGCGGGCCAGTTGGGGTGGCGTTTTTCTAGGAAGGCGGTCATGCCCTCTTGGGCTTCGGGGGTCAGGGCGGAGGCGGCCATTACTTCGATCGCGTAGGTGTAGGAGTCCTGTTCTGGGCGGTCGAACTGGGCGTACATGGCCTGTTTGCCCAGGGCCTTGCTGCGCGGGCTGCCCTGGGTGGCGCGTTGGAGCAGGTCGTGGGTGGCCTTGTTCAGGTCGTCGTCCGGGACGGCGTAGTTGATCAGGCCCCAGTCGGCGGCGGTGGCGGCGTCGAAGACCTCGCCGGTGAGGGCCATCTCGGCGGCGCGCTTGCGGCCGACGTTGTGGGAGATCGCGACGAGCGGCGTGTGGCAGAACCAGCCGCCCTTGCCGCCCGGGGCGGCGAAACCGGCGCTCTCGGCGGCGACGGCCAGGTCGCAGCTCGCGACGAGCTGGCAGCCGGCCGCGGTCGCCAGGCCGTGGACGCGGGCCACCACCGGCTGCGGGATCGACTGGATCGTCCGCATCAGGTCGGTGCAGATCCGGAGGAGGTCGCGGACGTCGTCGTGCGACGCCCCCGCCATGTCGGCGAAATCGTGCCCGGCGGAGAAGACCGGGCCGTTCGCTGCGAGGATGACGCCGCGGGCGTCGGTGCCGCCCGCCTCCTCGAACGCGCTGGTCAGCGCGAGGAGGAAGCCGCGCGAGAGGGCGTTGCGGCGGCGCGGACGGTTCATGGTGATCGTGGTGAACGTCCCGTCTCGCTGAACCAGGACGTCGTCGTCTTCGCTCATGCTCTCGACGTTACGTCAGACCCTCGTCGTACCGTGGGCTGGTCATCGGACGCGCCGAGGGGGTATGGCCTTGAAGCTGCTCACCGCCACCAACTCCACCCAGGGATTCCGCGACAACGACTTCGACTGGTGCGTCGAGGGCGAGCTCGTCCATATCGGGCTGGTCTGCGCGCGGGACCGGGACGACCCGGACGGCGGCTGCGGCTGCGGCCGGTCGTTCGCCGGGCTCAACTCGCATCGCGCGACGACGACCGCGATGGTCAGGGACATCCCCGGGTTCACGGGCGACGACTACGTCCTGGCGATCAGGTCCAGTCTTGAGCAGCAGGGCTGCGACCCGTCGTTCGCCGAGCACGAGGCGGCGCTGCTGCGTTGCCTGGTGCGCGACTGGCCGGTGGGGGTGATCGTCGAGCGGCGGCTGGATGAGATCGTGGTACGGCAGGTCCTTCAGCCCTAGGGGGTGCGTTCCATGCTCGTCGCGTTCTCGGTGACTCCGCTCGGCGCGGGCGAGGAGGTCGGCGAGCTCGTCGCGGAGGCGGTGCGGGTGGTCCGCGAGAGCGGCCTGCCCAACCGGACCGACGCGATGTTCACCACCGTCGAGGGCGAGTGGGACGAGGTCATGGCCGTGGTGAAGGCCGCCGCCGACGCGGTCGCGGCGCGGGCGCCGAGGGTGAGCCTGGTCATCAAGGCCGACATGCGGCCGGGTGTGACGGGGGCGCTCGACGCGAAGGTCGAGTCGGTCGAGCGGCATCTCAGCCGGAGAGCCAGTCCCTGATCTCGTCGTCGGTGCGCGGCAGCAGGCACCACAGCGCCTCCTCGGTCGACTCGCACATCGGGATGTGCTTGTCGAGGCCGAGGATCCGGCAGAGCTTCGCCGGGAAGGGACGCATGCCCACCAGCGCCAGCGCGGTGCCCTTGGCCTGGCAGCTGCACGCGCACTGGTGGAGGGTGCGGAGCCCGTCGGCGTCGAAGAAGTCGACCCCTGAGACGTCCAGGACGAGCGGGCGGTGGACCAGTTCCCGCAGCCGCGACCGGACCTCGGGGCACGACTCCCTGTCCATCTCCCCCGACAGCAGGACGGTCGTGTGGCGGTCGCCCTCGAAGACGACCATGTCGACGGCGGTCATGGACTCCCCAGCGTCCGGCGGGATCGGGTGCACCGGACGCCATGATGCTCGCCCGCGCCCTGCCGTGTCAGGTGAACGGCGGGCGGCGGAGCGTTCCGCGAACCGGGTCAGTCCTCGGCGATGAGGCGGGCGGCGACGCGGTCGAGGACGGCCAGGTCGCCGGCCGGGAGGTCGTAGAGGGACGGCGGCGGCGTGTCGAGGATGCGTTCGGCCTCCGCCGCGGCGGCGCGTCCGGCCCCGGTCACCGTGACGATCTTGGAGCGGCGGTCGGCCGGGTTCGGGGACCGCTCCACCAGGCCGCGGCCGACCAGGTCGTCCACCACGAGGGTGGTGTAGGGGCGGTCGGTGAGCAGGACGTCGGCGAGGTCGCGCAGCGTCATCGGCTCGGCCGCGGCGGCGATGTGCCGCAGCGCCTTGATCCGGAAGAAGCTCATGCCGAGCGCCTCGACCGCCTCGCGCCGCCGGTCGCCGCGCTCGTGGAGCAGGACCCGCAGGTTGTGCCACGTCCGCTCCGCCATCTCGGCGCGGGCACGGTCCCGGGGCCGCACGGCCGGCTCGGTCATCGGGTGCTCGCCTCCGTCGCGTGCTGCCGGTCCGCGTCGTCCTCCGACTGGACGAGACCGGACGTTCTCCGGGCGGCGCGGCTGCCGGTGGTGACGGTCCCGAGGACGAGGACGGCGGCGGCGCAGCCGACCATCGCCCAGTATGCCGGGCGGGCCGCCGAGACGAAGCCGGGCCCGGCGAGCGGGCCGGAGAGCCCGGCGGCGAGGACGGCGCCGAGCGCGGCGACGCCGAGCGCGCTGCCGACCTGCCGGCTGGTGGACGCGACGGCCGCGGCGACCCCGGCCTGGGCGCGCGGCATCCCCGACACGGCCGTGAAGGTGATCGGCGAGTTCAGCATGCCGAACCCGATGCCGAACAGCACGTACCCGGCGAACAGGGTGGCGTCGCGGGTCTCGGCGTCGAACGCGGCGAACAGCAGCGCGCTGGCGAGCATCGCCGTCCCGGCGAGCTGCAGCGGCAGGCGCGGGCCGCGGCCGCCGACGAGCCGTCCCGACAGCGGGGAGCACACGGCGGTCGCGGCGGCCATCGGCAGCAGGTACAGCCCGGCGTCCAGCGCGGACAGCCCGCGGACGTTCTGCAGGTAGAGCGTGTTGAGGAAGAGGAACCCGCCGAACGCCGCGAAGCCGGTGACCGCGATGACGACGGCGCCGGAGAACGTGGCGCTGCGGAAGAACCGCAGGTCGATCATCGGTTCGGGGGTGCGGAGCGCATGCCGGGCGAACCCGGCGAGCGACGCGGCGGCGACGATCGCGGCGCCGTAGACGAGGGGGTCGGCGAAGCCGCGGCCTGGCGCCTCGATGATCGCGTACGTCAGCGTCCCGAGGAAGGTGATCAGGAGGAGCTGGCCGAGCGGGTCGGGGCGGCGCGGGCGCGGCGCGCGGGACTCGGGGACGAACAGCGCGGTCAGCGTGAACGCGGCCAGCCCGATCGGCACGTTCAGCCAGAAGATCGCGCGCCAGCCGACGGAGTCGACCAGCAGCCCGCCGAGCAGCGGCCCGAGGGCCATGCTCAGCCCGACGGTGCCGGCCCAGACGCCGATGGCGCGGGCCCGCTCGCGCGGCTCGGTGAACACGTTCGTGATGATCGACATCGCGACGGGGTTGAGCATCGACCCGCCGACCGCCTGGACGACGCGGGCGGCGACGAGCCAGCCGAGGGACGGCGCGAGGCTGCACAGCACGGACCCGGTGACGAACAGCGCGAGCCCGGTCTGGAACACGCGGCGGCGGCCGAGCCGGTCGGCGGTCGAGCCGGCGAGGATGAGCAGCGACGCGATGACGATCAGGTAGGCGTCGATCGTCCACTGGAGGCCGGACAGCGAGCTGCCGAAGTCGTGCTGCAGCGTCGGGAGCGCGACGTTCAGGATCGTGTTGTCGAGGTTGATGATGAACAGGCTCATGCAGCAGATGGCGAGGACCGCGAGCCGGCGCCGGGGGCTGAGCTCGGGCATGCGGCGCCTCCAATCGTTGTACCTCTACAACGATTAGGATCCTACAACCATTTCCGGCTGCCCGGTGCGGGCCAGGGTCGGGCCGCGGGCGGCGCTCGATCGCGCGCCGCTCGATCGCGCGCCGCGCGGGACGACCAGCGGCGTCCCGGTCTCCGGGCAGTCGATCACCCGGCACGGGAGCTTGAACACCTCCTCGACCAGGTCGGACGTCACCACGGCGCACGGGTCGCCCTCGGCGACGATCCGGCCGTCGCGCATCGCGATCAGGTGTGTGGCGTAGCGGGCGGCGTGATTGAGGTCATGCAGGACGGCCACGACCGTCCGGCCCTCCTCGTGCAGCGCCGCGCACAGGTCGAGGACCTCGATCTGGTGCGCGATGTCGAGATAGGTCGTCGGCTCGTCCAGCAGGAGCAGCGGCGTCTGCTGGGCCAGCGCCATCGCGATCCACACGCGCTGCCGCTGGCCGCCGGACAGCTCGTCCACCGGGCGTCCGGCGAGGTCCTGGACGCCGGTCGCGGCCATCGACTCGGCGACGACCCGCTCGTCCTCCTTCGACCACTGGCGCAGCAGGCTCTGGTGCGGGTACCGGCCGCGCGACACCAGGTCGGCGACAGTGATCCCCTCGGGCGCGATCGACGACTGCGGCAGCAGGCCGAGCGTCCGGGCGAGCTTCTTGGCGGGCCAGTCGGCGATGGGCCGTCCGTCCAGGACGACCGTTCCGGCGGACGGCTTGAGGATCCGCGCCAGCGCCCGCAGCAGCGTCGACTTGCCGCACGCGTTCGGGCCCACGATCACGGTGAACGACCCGTCCGGGACGGCCACGTCGAGGTCCTCGGCAATGGTCCGCTTGTCGTAGCCGAGGGTGAGCCCGGCGCCGGTGAGCCGCGCGTTCGCCTTGTCCATCAGATCCGTCCCGTCTTGCGTTCGGTCACGAGGAGCCAGACCAGGTATCCGCCGCCGAGGAGCCCGGTCACCACGCCGACCGGGAGCTGGTGCCCGGGGAAGGCGCGCTGCGCGACCCAGTCGGCGGCCACCAGCAGCGCCGCGCCCATGCACGTCGCGGGGAGCAGGTTGGGTCCCGGCGTGCGGGTGAGGCGCCGGGCGAGCTGCGGCGCGGTCAGCGCGACGAACGCGACCGGCCCGGCCGCCGCCGCGGCGAGCGAGGTGAGCAGCACCGCCGCGGCCAGCATGATCAGCCGGACCCGCTCGATGGGGACGCCGAGCCCGTGCGCCGCGTCGTCGCCCATCTCCAGCATCCGCAGCGCCCGCCCGCACCCGGCGAGGACGAGGGGCCCGAGGACGGCGAGCGCGATGAGCACGGGCGCCGTGTCGGACCAGTCGCGTCCGTCCAGGCTGCCGGTGAGCCACAGGACGGCGCGGGCCGCGTCGGTGATCTGCGCCTGCGTGAGCAGGTAGCCGTTCACCCCGGTGAGGATCGCGGCGACGCCGATGCCGACGAGGATGAGCCGCTGCCCGTGCGCGCCGTGCCGTCCGGCCACCGCGTACACGACCAGGCCGGTCGCGAGGCCGCCGCCCGCCGCTCCGGCCGCGACCGCGGCGCTGCCCGCGCCCGTCAGCACGATCACGGCGAGGACGCCGGATGCGGCGCCCTGGGTGAAGCCGAGGATGTCGGGGCTGCCGAGCGGGTTCCGGACGAGCGACTGGAAGATCGCCCCCGCCAGCCCGAGCGCCGCGCCGACCGCGAGGGCCGCCGCCACGCGCGGCAGCCTGATCTGGTTCACGATGAGGGAGTCGGCGGGCGTGCCCTGCCCGAGCAGCGTCCGGACGACGCCGGCCGGGCTCATCGGGAAGTCGCCGCTGCCGATGAGCAGCACGCCCGTGCCGAGCGCCACGGCCAGGCAGGCGGCCGCGACGGCGAGCGCCCGCGCGCGGAACCGGAACGACAGCCCGCCCGGAGTCCTGACGACGGTCATGAGGCCACCGCCTTGCTGCGCGGGCGGCGGACGAAGTACAGGAACACCGGGCCGCCCGCCACGACCATCACGATCCCGACCTGGAGCTCGGACGGGCGCACGACGACGCGGCCGAGGACGTCCGCCGCCAGCATCAGCGCGGGCGCGAGCAGCGCGCAGAACGGCAGCAGCCAGCGCAGGTCGGGCCCGGTCAGCGCGCGGACGAGATGCGGCACCATCAGCCCGACGAAGATGATCGGCCCGCACGCCGCCGTCGCCGCCCCGCACAGCAGCGTCACCGTGACGATCGCGACGATCCGGGCCCGGCGGGGGTCGGCGCCGAGCGAACGGGCGGCGTCGTCGCCCATCGCCATCGCGTTCAGCGGACGCGCCAGCAGCAGCGCCGCCGCCAGCCCCACGGCGACGAACGGCGCGACGCGCACGATCGTGTAATTCTGGGCGGCGGCGAGGGAGCCGACCGTCCAGAAGCGCATCCGGTCGAGGGACGCGGTGTCGAGGAGCTGCACCGCGTTCACGTAGGAGAACAGCGCGGCGTTCAGCGCGGACCCGGCCAGCGCGAGCCGCGCCGGGGTGGCGCCGCGCCCGCCGCCGACCGCGTAGAGCAGCACGGCGACCGCCCCGGCGCCCGCGAACGCGAACCACACGAAGCCGGTGAACGACGTCACGCCGAGGAACGAGATCGCCGACACCACGGCGGCGGAGGCGCCCGCGTTGATGCCGAGGAGGCCCGGGTCGGCGAGCGGATTGCGGGTCAGGGCCTGCATCACGGCTCCGGCGAGGCCGAGCGCGACGCCCGCGAGCAACCCGAGCACGGTCCGCGGGAGCCGCATCTCGTGGACGATCGTGTACGCGGGCGAGTCGCGGTGGAACAGCCCGTCCCACGCCTCGCCGGGCGACAGCGGCTTCGCGCCGACCGCGAGGCTGAGCGCGATCACGGCGAGCAGGAACGCCACCGCTCCGATGAGCCCGGCCGCCCGCCGGCCGCCCGGCGATCGCTTGACGGCCGGCGGGGTCGGCGCGGTCGGCGGGGGTTCGGTCAGCAACACCTGGCGGGCTCCGGGGGACGTGCCGGGGGGCCTCCGCCGCGGACGGCGACTGGACGGGCCCCCACTCTGGGACGAAGACTTAGGTTAGGTTAACCTAAGCTCGCATCGGCCGAAATGTGACCCTCGTAGTTGATTCATGGAGAACGTCCTTAATGTCTTTCATCGGGTCCCGGCAGCGTTCACGCAGCGTCGTCCCAGGCGCCGGCCCCGCCGGCGGGGCCTTCACCAGCGGGAGCCTCACCCGGCGAGGGCTGCTGAGCGCGGGCGGCGCCCTCGCCGTCGGCGCCCTCATCAGCGCATGCGGCGGCGACGGCGAGAGCGGGAACGGCTCGGGTTCGGGCGACGGCGGCAGCGGCGACGGCGCGTGGACGTTCACCGACGACCGCGGCACGAAGGTCGACGTCAAGGCGCGTCCCAAGCGTGTCGTCGGGTACGTCGGCACCGCCGCCGCCCTGTACGACTTCGGCGTCGACCGGCAGCTCGTCGGCGTGTTCGGCCCCACGAAGCTGAAGGACGGCAGGCCCGACCCCCAGGCCGGGAGCCTCCCCGTCGACCGGCTGGAGGTCATCGGCAACGCGTTCGGCGAGTTCAACATCGAGAAGTACGCCGCGCTCCGCCCCGACCTCCTCGTCGACAACATGTTCCTCGCGAACGAGCTGTTCTACGTCCCGGCAGAGAGCAAGGACAAGATCTTCGCGCTGGCGCCGAGCGCCGCCATCGCCGCCGGGGCCGTCCTGCTGCCCAAGCCCATCGAGCGGACCGCCGCGCTCGCCGCCGCGCTCGGCGCCGACCTGAAATCCGCGAAGGTCACCGCCGCCAAGGCGCGGTTCGACAAGGCGGTGGCGGCGGTGCGCGCGGCGGCCAAGGCCAACGCGGGGCTGAAGGTGCTGGCCGCGTCCGCGAGCCCCGACCTGTTCTACGCGTCCAGTCCGGGCAAGAACACCGACCTCATCTACTTCAAGGAGCTGGGCGTCGACCTGATCGTCCCGGACAAGCCGGGCCGGGACGGCTACTTCGAGGAGCTGAGCTGGGAGAACGCCGGCAAGTACAAGGCCGACGTCATCATGCTCGACTCCCGGACGCAGGCGCTGCAGCCGAAGGACCTCGGCGCCAAGCCGTCCTGGACCGACCTGCCCGCGGTGAAGGCCGGCCAGGTCATCCCGTGGCAGCCCGAGCCCCGGTTCTCCTACGAGGGATGCGCGCCGATCTTCGAGGCGCTCGCCACGTCCATCGAATCCGCCAAGAAGACCGGCTGAAAGGTTGCGCTATGACGAGTCCGGCCCACCCCTACGCCTTCTTCGACCTGCACGTTCTGCGCTCAGAGCGGCTCAGCCCGTCCATGGTGCGCGTCACCTACGGCGGCCCGTGCCTCGCCACCGCCAATGGTTCGGCCGTTAGCGGGTCGGCCGTTAGCGGGTCGGCTGGGAATGGTTCGGACGTACCGCGGTTCGTCACCGGCGGCCGCGACCAGCGCATCAAGTTGTTCTTCCCGCACCCGCACCAGGACGCGCCCGTGATGCCGGAGAGCCTCGGCGGCGAGACCTGGTTCGCGGACTGGCGGGCGCTGGACCCGGCCGAGCGCGGCATCATGCGGTCCTATACCGTCCGCGACCAGCGCCCCGGTGAGCTGGACGTCGACTTCGCGCTGCACTCCGACGGCGGCTCGGGCCCGGCCGCCTCCTGGGCGGAGGCCGCGCGTCCGGGCGACCGCGTCGCCGCCCTCGGCCCGACCGGCGCCGACAACGGCGGCTACGACTTCCGCCCGCCGTCCGGCAGCCCGGTGCTCATGGCCGGCGACCTGACCGCGCTGCCCGCCATCGCGGGCAACCTCGCCTGGCTGCCCGCCGGGACCCCCGCCCGCGTCTGGATCGACGTCCCGCACCCGGAGGACCGCCAGGACCTGCCGACCGCCGCCGACGCGGAGATCACCTGGGTCTCCCCCGGCGGCCTCCCGGACGCCGTCCGCGCGGCCGCCGTCCCGGACGGCGCCTACGCGTGGATCGCCGGCGAGTCCGCCGTCGTCAAGGCGCTGCGCCGGCACCTGGTGAAAGAGCGCGGCCTGGACCGCCGCGCCGTCACCTTCACCGGCTACTGGCGCCGCGGCGCCACCGAGGAGGACCTGCTCGCCGAGGTCGTCGCCGGCGACGGCCCCGCCACCCAGGAGTGACTCAGACCCGGTCGCCGGGATCCGAGGATTCGTCGAGGGTGAGGGCGGCTGGGTCGACGGCGCCGGCGCGGTAGGCGGCGGCGCCGATGGTCTGGGCGGCGACCGGGGCGGTGATCAGCTGGAAGACGGCGACGAGCAGCAGCGGGGTCGCGTCCGCGACGGAGCCGGTCTGCGGCGCGACGCCCGCGAGGATGAGCAGGAGCCCGATCGTCTGCGGCTTCGTCGCCGCGTGCAGCCGGGTCAGCAGGTCGGGGAACCGCAGGACGCCGAGCGCGCCCACCGCCGAGAACGCCGCGCCCGCGGGCAGCAGCACGGCCGTGACGACGTCGCCCACGATCATGCGCGGTCCTCCGCGCCGGTCGCCGCCCGTTCCGCCGCCAGCCGCGCCGCCGTCACCGAGCCGACGAAGCCCAGCAGCGCGATCACCACGAGGATGGTGGCGTTGGCGGGCTCGTCGCTGGCGGCGGCGTGGACGGCGATGCCGCTGACCAGCAGCACGGACAGGACGTCCATCGCCATGATGCGGTCGAACGGCGTCCGGCCGCGGATCAGCCGGACGGCGGTCATCAGGACGGCGGCGCCCAGCAGCGCCATGGTCACGGTGTAGACGGCGTTCATCGCTCCTCCTCCGTTGGCTGAATGTCGTCCGCCGGGGTCACGAGGGCCCGCATCAGGCGCCGCTCCGTGCGGAGCACGCCGTCCCGCGCGGCGTCCGCCTCCTCGGGGCCGCGGACGGGCATGCCGTGGATGCGCAGCAGCGAGCGCTGCCAGTCGAGCCCGACCAGCAGCGTGCCGGGACGGAGGGACACGCTGGTGGTGACCGCCAGAAGGACGAGCTCGGAGCGCGACTGGGCGCCGACCTCGATGATCGCCCCCTGGATCCGGCCGGGCGCGCGCAGCGCGTGCCAGGCGATGACCAGGCTCGACACGAGCAGGTCCCAAACGAACTCCAGGGCGGCCTTGGCGAAGGGCACCGGCCGCACCCGCGTGACCAGCGGCACCGTGGGGAGCCTGCTCACCGCGTAGGCGATGAGGACGACGACCAGGCCGCCGATCACGGTCGCGGCGTCGATCCGTCCCCAGAGCAGCACCCACACCGCGAGCAGCCACACCCCCATGCCCAGCCGGGCCCCGGCGCTTCGGAGGAGGCGGCTCACCGGGCCTCCCCGGTCAGCACGGCCCGCCGGTAGTCGGACGGGTCGAGGAGGTCGATCGCGGCGCGGCGGCTCCACGACGACAACGGCCCCGCGAACACCGCGATGAGGAGACCGGCCACGACCATCACGGCCGTCACGGACTGCATCATCCGCACGCCGCCCTCCGTGTAGGCCTCCTCGGCCGGCGGCACGGCGGCGCCCTCGGGACGGGGACGCCAGAACCCGAGCGTCCAGATCCGCGACATCGCGATCAGGGTCAGGAGGCTCGCCAGCACTGCCACGCCGGTCACGGCATAGGCGAGGGGACGTCCGGCGCCGAGCCCCGCCTGGAACAGCGCCAGCTTGGCGACGAACCCGGACGACGGCGGCACCCCGCTCACGCTCATCGCCGGGACGAAGAAGAGCACGGCGATGAAGGACGACAGCCGCGCCAGCCCGCCGAGCCGGTGCAGCGACGTCTCCCCGGCACGGCCCTGCATCAGATCGCTGACCAGGAACAACGTCGCCTGCACCACGATGTGGTGGACGAGATACAGGATCGCCCCGGTGAGCCCGGCCACGCTGAACAGCCCGAGCCCGAACAGCATGTACCCGATGTGCCCGACGAGCGTGAACGAGAACACCCGGTGGACGTCGTCGTGCGTCAGCGCGCCGAGCGTGCCGATCAGCATCGTCCCGGCCGCCAGCGCCAGCATGATCCACGACCCGTTCTCGCGGGGGAACAGCAGCGTCTGGACGCGGATCAGCGCGTAGATCGCGGCCTTCGTCAGCAGCGCCGCGAACACGGCCGTGACCTTGGTGAGCGCGGCCGGGTAACTGTCGGGCAGCCACAGGTGCATCGGCACGATCGCGCCCTTGATGCCGAACACGACGAGGAACAGCATCCCGAGCGCCGAGCGGGTCCCGGCGGGCAGGTCGGCCACGCGCGCCGACAGGTCGGCGAGGTTCACCGTCCCGGCGGCGGCGTAGGTCAGGCCGAGCGCGGTGAGGAACAGGATCGAGGACGTGAGGCTGACCACCGTGTACGTCATCCCGGCCCGCATCCGCTCCGCCGTCGGGGTGAGCGTCATCAGGACGTAGCTGGACGCGAGCATGACCTCGAACGCGACGAACAGGTTGAACAGGTCCCCGGCGAGGAAAAGCAGGCAGACGCCGGCGGTCAGCGCGAGGTAGGCGGGGTAGAACACGCCGGGTTCGTGCCGTCCGAGCCCGCCGGCGCCCTCCCCCACCGCGTGCAGCATGATCGCCAGCAGGACGGCGGCGGACACGACCAGCAGCAGCGCCGACAGCCGGTCCGCGACCAGCGTGATGCCGAGCGGCGCGGCCCACCCGCCCATCTGGACGGCGATCACCCCGTCCCGCGCGACGGCCGCCACCAGCCCGCCGGCGGCCGCCACCACGCCCGCGCCGACCAGCGGCGCGAGCACCCGCAGCCACGCCTCCCGCCGCCGGCTGATCATCGCCAGCGCGGCCCCCAGCAGCGGCAGCGCGAACGGCAGCGGGACGAGCACGTTCATGCCTCGCCCCCGCCCTGACCCCGCAAGCCGTCGTCCGGCGGGTCCTCCCCTTCCCGCAGGTCCTCCCTTTCCGGCGGGTCCTCCCTTTCCGGCGGGTCCTCCCGTTCCCGCGGATCCTCCCTCTCCCGCGGGTCCTCCTCCAGCGGGTCGGACTCCTCCGCTCGCAGGTCGTCCTCGCGCCGGCGGCGGCGTTCGGCGCAGATCCGGCGGTCCTCGACGTCGTCCATGACCTCGTCCTCGCCGAGGAGCAGCCGGCTCCGGTAGGCGAGCGCCAGCAGGAACGCGGTGACCCCGAACGTGATCACGATCGCGGTCAGCGCCATCGCCTGCGGCAGCGGGTCCGCGGACGGTCCCACGCCCTCCCCGAGGATCGGCGGCGTGCCCGCGGCGCCGCCCGCCAGCAGCAGGACGAGGTTGGCGCCGTGCCCGAGCAGCATGAAGCCGACCACGACCCGGATGAGCGACCGCTGCATCAGCAGGTCGAAACCGGCCGCGAACAGCACCGCGACGAGCACGACGAGGACGAGCGCGGGCCCGGTCACGTCCGCCCCCCGGCGCCTTCTCCCAGGCTCCCGGCTTCGTCCGAGTGCCGGGCCTCGTCCGAGTGCCGGGCTTCGTCCAGGTCCCCGGCGTTCTCCTCGTCTTCGTCCTCCAGGCTCGCGCCGAGGGTGGTGAGGATCGTCAGCACCAGGCCGAGCACCAGCAGGTAAACGCCGGCGTCGAAGAACAGGCTGGTCGGCACGTCGATGTCCCCGATCACGGGCGCGGACGCGTGCAGGATCTCGCCGCGCAGGAACTCCCCGCCGGACGTCCAGCCCGCCGCGCCCGTGGCGACCGCCAGCCCGAGCCCGCCGCCGAGCAGCACGCTGGGACGCAGGGGCAGCGCGGTCGCCAGCTCCCGCCGTCCACCCGGCAGGTACCGCAGGACGAACGCCATGCCCGCCACGAGCCCGCCCACGAACCCGCCGCCGGGATGCCCGTGCCCCGCGATCAGCAGGTAGATCGAGAACACCAGGATCGTCGGGCCGAGCAGCCGCGCCGCCGCCTCCAGCACGACCGAGGAGCCGCCCAGCGGGGGACGTCCGGGCGTGGCGAGCCAGCGCGTCCGCGACACTCCGCCGGTCTCCGCGCCCTCCGCGCTCTCCGCGCCGTCCTCGGCGGGCGGACGGAACCGCCGCCATCCCCCGGGACGCCCCATCACCAGCCCCGCCACGCCCATCGCCGTGACGGCCAGCACCACGATCTCGCCGAGCGTGTCGAGGGCCCGCAGCTCGACCAGGATCAGGTTCACGATGTTCTTCGCACCCTCCTCCTCGGCGGGCCCGGCGTACCGCGGGCCGACCGGATCGGAGCCGCGGCTCAGCGACGCCACCACGAGGAACACCGCGACGAACCCGCCGAGCCCGAGGCTGATCGCGCCGGTGGCGACCCGGCCGGGCGCCGTGCGGCGGCGCGGCGGGAACCGCTCCGGCAGCCGCCGCAGCACCAGCACCAGCATGATCAGCGACAGGGTCTCCACGACCAGCAGGGTGAGGGCGAGGTCCGGGGCGCCCTGCATGACGAAGAGCCCGCCGGTCCCGTAGCCGACGCCGGCGAGCAGCAGCGCCGCCGACAGCCTCCTGCGCGCCCGCACCGCCGCGAGCGCGCACCCGGCCACCACCACGGACAGGACGGGCTGCACGGGATCGTCCCAGGCCCGCAGCGTGTCCAGCGGCTCGGACGGCCCGCGCCCGCCGATCAGCCCGGCCGCCAGCGCCGTCCCCGGCAGGACCAGCACCATCACCGCGATCACCCCGAGATACACCGGCAGCGACCCGATCTGCACGCGCCGCGTCACCGCGTGCGCGCCATTGAGCACGGTCTCGACCACGGCGTCGTACGCCCGCTGCGCATCCGGCACCCGCCACCGGACGGGCCGAGCCGGGAACGACCGCCCGAACGCGAAGTACACCCCGACGCCCGCCCCGATCGCGAGCACGGACAATCCGAGCGGCACCCCCAACCCATGCCACAACGCCAGCTCATAATCCGACCCCGGCCCCAGCGTGGCCGCATAAGGCTCGACCAGCTCCTGCACCGGCCCCGGAACCACACCCACGGCAAACCCCGCCGCCGCCAGCACCACGACCGGCCCGACGAGCCCCCACGACTCCTTGTGCCGCCCCTCGTCCGACGCACCACCGAAAGCACCATGCAGGAAGCGCACGCCATACGCCACGGTCAGCGCCGACCCCGCCACCACACCCGCGAGGACGGCGGCGTCCAGCCCCCCATGCGCGAACGCCTTGAGCGCCGCCTCCTTCGCCACGAACCCCAGGAACGGCGGCAGCCCGATCATGGACGCGATGGCCCCCGCCCCCGCGACCGCGAGCACCGGCAGTCGCCGCCCCGCGCCGGAGAGGCAGTCGGCCCGGCGCGTCCCCGTCTCGTGCTCCAGCGCGCCGACCGCCAGGAACAGCGGCGCCTTGAACACGCCGTGGGCGAGCAGCAGGGCCGTGCCGGCCAGCGCCGCCGTCGGCGTCCCGTCCCCGAGAAGGACCATGAGCAGGCCGAGCTGGCTCACCGTCCCGTAGGCGAGGAGCCGTTTCAGGTCGTCCTGCCGCAGCGCGACCAGCCCGCCGACGATCATGCTCACCAGCCCGGCCACGACGACCATGGGCCGCCACGCGCCCGTCTCCGCGAACGCGGGCGCCAGCCGCGCCACCAGGTAGACGCCCGCCTTCACCATCGCGGCGGCGTGCAGGTAGGCGCTCACCGGCGTCGGCGCGACCATCGCCGCCGGCAACCACGCGTGCAGCGGCACCTGCGCCGACTTCGCGAACGCGCCCAGCAGGACGAGCACCACGCCCGCCTCCGCCCCGGCCCCGCCCGGCGGATCGGCGAGCAGCGCCGAGATCCGGTACGTCCCCGCGGCCTGGCCGATCAGCACGAACCCGGCCAGCATCACCAGCCCGAACGCCGTGGTCATGAGCAGCGCCTCGGTGGCGGCCCGCCTGTCCTCCGCCCGGTCGGGCCGGGCGGCGCCGATGAGGATGAACGAGCTGACGGTGGTCAGCTCCCAGAACACGTACAGGACGAGCAGGTTGTCGGCCAGCACGAGCCCCGTCATCGCTCCCGCGAACGCCACGAGCGTCCCGGTCAGCAGCCGCTCGGCCCGCCCGAAGTACCAGCCCGAGTAGCAGAGCACCACGGCCCCGACCCCGCCGACCAGCACCAGCATGACGGCGGACAGCGCGTCCAGCCGCAGGTCGATCGCCAGCCCCAGATCGGACGCCCACCCGATGCTCGCGGTGACGTCGTCGCCCGCCCGCGCCACCGCCCACCCGGCCGTCACCGCCGGAAGCACCGCCGCCGCGCACGCCATCACCCGCCCGTGCCGCCCGAGCGCCCACGGAACGGCGACCGCCGCGACGGCATACGCCACAACCAGCACCACCACGCCGCCGCAGCCCCCCTCCGCCAGGCACGTCGCAGACGATCTACCCGGCCAGCGCCCCCGAAACGGCGCCCCGCCCCGGCCCGAGCGGACGACCCGCCCGCCCGCGCGCGGACGTCCCCGCGCGGACGATAAGCGTTCGATAACGGACGCCCGTAGCGTCAGCGGCGTCCATCCCCGTCAGACCTGACGGCGGGGACACGAAACGGGGAGAACATGAGCAGGATCCGAATCGGGCTGCTGGCCGGTGCAGTGGCGGCGGGGGCCGTCATCGCCGCCGCGCCGTCCGCCGCCCTGGCCGCCACGACCACCGCCACCGCGGGCACCTGCCCCAAGGGCGACGTGTGCGTGTGGAGCGGCAAGAACGCCACCGGCACCCGCTGCAACTGGGACGGCGACGACCCCGACTGGCAGGGCGGCACCGTCCGCTGCAGGCCGTACGGCTTCAAGGTCAACAGCGTCTGGAACAACGGCTACACCAGCACCCCCTACAACAAGGTCAGCTTCTACCGGTACGCGAACTACGGCAGCCAGATCTCCGACCCGCTGCCCGTCACGTCCAAGCCGGTCAACGCGGGCAACCTGTCCATCCGCTCGCACCACTGGTCGAAGTAGGAGGGGACATGAAGAAGATCCGGATCGCCGTGACGGGCCTGGCCGCAGCCGGCCTCGCCACCGTCCTGGCACCCGCCGCCGCGCAGGCCGAGACCGCCGGGGCGGGGGCCGCCGCCGCGTGGCAGGGCTCCTGCGCCAAGGGCGACTTCTGCGTCTGGAGCGGCAAGAACGGCACGGGCATCAAGTGCGCCTGGGACGGCGACGACCCCGACTGGCAGGGCGGCAGCGTCCGGTGCAGCCCGAGGTTCCTCGTCGGCTCGATGTGGAACAACGGCTACACCGGCTCCTACAGCAGGGTCAAGGTCTACTCGTTCGCCAACTACGAGAGCCACTGGGGCACGGTCCCCGCCGGTAAGAAGGAGAACTTCTGGGAGGGCCAGCTCATGCGCTCCCACCGCTGGGTGAACTGACGCCCTCCCCACCCCCGGAAGGCCGCCGAGCGCCACGCCCTCGGCGGCCTTCCCTTGTCAGCGGCAGCCCCTTGTCAGCAGCAGCGCAAGGGGCGTTCCGGCCCCGCCGTCCGACGCCAACGCAGCGCACGATCGCGCGCCACGGCGCAAGGCTGCGGGCCGGGCATCCCCGGATGGACGGACGTGACGGCCGGCGCCCCCGGATGCGTGGACGGATCGTCCCGCAGGATGGCGGCGTGGAGGTCCCGCAGTTCGCGCCCAGGCTCCAGGCCCAGTTCCTCGTCCAGCCTGCGGCGCCCCTCGTGGTAGACGTCGAGCGCCTCGCTCTGCCGTCCCGCCCGCGCCAGCGCCAGCATCAGCAGCGCCCGCAGCCGTTCACGGTACGGATGCTCGCCCACCGGGCCCAGCAACTGGCCCACCACCTCCCGGTGCCGGCCGAGCGCCAGCTCCACCTGCACGGCCTCCTCGATCGCCGCCAGCCGCAGCTCCCCCCACCGAACCGCGCCCGCCTCGACGAGCGGACCGCCGAGCCCGGCGAGCACGGGCCCGTCCCAGAGCGCCAGCGCGGCACGGAACCGTCCGGCGGCCGAGGTCAGACGCCCCGCCGCCGCGTCCCGCCGCGCCGCGGCGATATGCCTCTCGGCGTCGAGCGCGTCGATCGTGACGGCTTCGCCGGACACGCGGTACCCGGGCCGGACGGTCTCGATCACCTGCCGGTCGCCGCCCGCGCGGCAGAACGCGCGCCGTAACCCCGACACGACGATGGCGACCTGGGTTCGCGCGGACCCCGGCGGGCCGTCCGGCCACACGCCGTCCACCAGCCGCTCCACCGGCACCGGCCGGTCCGGTTCGAGGAGCAGCGCGGCCAGCACCAGCCGCGCCCGGTCGCCGCCGAGGTCGATCTGCTGCCCGCGCACCCCGGCGCGCAGCGGCCCCAGGAGCCGAAAATTCACGCGGTCGTTCACCCGTCGCGTCACCCTCTCCAAGACGGCATTGCGTGGACGATCGCGGGGTGTACGCCGTGAACCCGGCGTGCGGGGTTACCCCCAGTAGGGTAGACAACGAGCCGCCCCATGAGGTTCATGGCGGCGGCGAAGAACCGTCCTGAATTGTTCAGAACGGCGAACCCGCAGGTCAGCGACACCGCCGGGTGACGGCCGGATCGGGCGCGCGGTCGCCCGTCAGATCGGACGCGGGCACATAGCCCCAGCCGTACAGCCCCGGCATCGCCGTCACCCGATCACCCTGCGTGTAGTACCAGACGTCGTTGCCGCCGGAATGGGGCTCACCGCGCGTCCAGCAGATGAACCAGCTCGGATCCGTCTCCAGCACCGCCACCTTGACCCCGAACCCAGGCTCCACGTACACGCCCACCCCCGGACGGTTCGGACACTGGAACATGTGCGGCCACGTCTGCTTGCGCCGCAGATCCTCAATCGTCCCCCGCAGGAAATGACACTGCCCTCCGTCCGCGCCGCCCCCATCACCACGCCCGACCACGAACGCCGCCACCCCTGCCGCCGCGCCGGCCAGCACGATCGCCGCGACAACCCCACGCCACCGTCCACCCCGCCCGGCTCCCTCACGGCCCGTCCCATCGACGGCCGTCACGCTGGAAGCTTCGGCGCGTGTAACCACGGCACCCCCGTCACCGGTGGCGAGAAGAGCCCGGTGAGCAGTCCAGCGAACGACCTCGGTCTCGATCCGGTCGTCAGGCCAGTCGCGATAGCGGAGACAGGCCTCGACGAAGCGGGCCGTCGCCGTCTCCGGAGGCGTGGTGAGCGGATTCTTGCCGATGAGAGTGGAGACCGTGGCGGGTGACAGGCCGGGACAGCGCATGCACAACGCCCGGTATTTCGGACGTCCACACCATTCGTGCAGCGCGCGGAGCCTGCCGGTGAAGTCCGTCCAGGTGGCGGCTTCTTCGGGAGCAGGCGGCGGCGAGGGGACGGGCACAGCGGGCAACGCACACTCCTGGGATCAAACTCGGGCGCACCCGGCTACCACACCGGTTCACGGCGCCGCACCAGCGCGGCCTGCCCGCTAGATCAGGAAACCTGCCACAGACGGATCTTGTTGTCGACATGACCGGTGGCCAGCGTCCTGCCGTCCGGGCTGAACGCGACCGCCTCGACGCCCATCACCCGGACCTTGAACTCGGTGGCCTCGTTGGTGGCCAGGTCCCACACCCAGGTCGACCCGTCGGCGTCGCCCGCCGCGAGGTGCTTCCCGTCGGCGCTGTAGGCGACCGCCTTGACCCAGTTGGCGGACTTCTTGTACTCGCTGGTCATCCGCCTGGCGGCCACGCTCCACAACCGCACCTTGTGGTCGCCGCCGCCGGTGGCGAGGGTCTTGCCGTCCGAGCTGAAAGCGACCGCGAAGTTGCCGTCGTCGTGACCCTCCAGCTCGGTGATGCGGCGCCGGGACGTGACGTCGAACAGCACCAGAGGGGCCCCGCTCCCGGCGGTCGCGAGGATCCTGCCGTCCGGACTGAACGCGATCGATTCGGCGCCGTAGGACGCGTTCCCCACGCTGCCGATCACACGCCGGGTGGCCATGTTCCACAGTTCCACGGTGGCGTTGACCTCGCCCCCGGCGGCGAGGATCCGGCCGTCCGGGCTGAACGCCAGCGACAGGATCTGAAAGGCGTCGCGCTTGAGCGCACCGGCGCCGCGCCTGGTCGCGGTGTCCCAGAGTTGCACCGTGCTCCCCATGCCTGCGGCGGCGAGGAGCTTGCCGTCCGGGCTGTACGCCACCGCCTCGACCTGGTCGGGATGGTCGTCGAGGACGGCGACAGGACGTTCGGCGGCCACGTCCCACAGCCGCACGGTCCCGTCCTTGCCGCCGGACGCCAGCGTCTTGCCGTCCGGACTGAACGCGACCGAGTTCACCTGATCGGTATGACCGGACAGCGTCCTGTCGGGCGACCGGCGGAAGACGTCCGTCGTCAGATGGACGCCGCCCGCGGCAGCGGCCCCGCCGATGAGGACGAGCCCTCCGATGAGGAACGCCCGACGTCCCGTCCCGCGCGGCGCCTGCTGCGGCGGAGGTGGCTGCCCGGCGCTCATGCCCGGCGCATAACCGGAGGCGGGAGGGCCGCTCATCGGCGGCGGCGCTCCATGCGCGACCGGGACAGGCTGACCGTACTGCGGCCCCGGAACCTGCGGCGGAGGCGGAGCGTACTGGGGCACCGCCACGGCCAGAGCGCGAAGCCGCCGCCCCACTTCCTCCGCGGACGACAGCCGCTCAGCGGGATTCTTGGCCAGCAGCCCGAGAACAATCCACTCCAACTCCGCAGGCACCCCACCCCTACGCTGCGACGGCGGCACCGGATTGACGGTCAGATGCTGGTGCATCAGCGCGGGCATCGTGTCCCCGCTGAACGGCGGCTCGCCGACCAGCAGCGCATAGAGCGTGCACCCGAACGCGTACAGATCGGTCCGCGCGTCGGCGGGCCGCCCCTCGTACTGCTCGGGCGCCGTGAAGGCCGGAGTGGCCATCATCCCGCCCATCGCGGTGAGGTGACCGGTGGCGTCCGCGGACCGCGAAATCCCGAAGTCGCAGATCTTCACTCCGCCCTCAGCCGACTCCATCAGATTGGCGGGCTTGATATCCCGGTGCACCACTCCCCTGCGGTGCGCGTACCCCAGCGCCTCCGCGACCGCGGCCCCGGTCTCCAGCACCCGCTCAATGGGCAGCCCCTGCCGATTCTGGGCAAGGATCGCAGCGAAGTCGGTCCCGTTCAGCAGCTCCATCACAAAGAACGGCTGCCCTTCATGCACCCCGATGTCGTGCACCACCGTGATCCCGGGATGCTGCAATTGCGCCGCGTTCTCCGCCTCCCGCCGCAACCGGTCGGTCAGCAGGGACGACCCCTGCCCCGCCACCACGATCTTCACCGCGACCGCCCGTCGCAGCTCCATGTCGTCGGCGGCCCAGACCTCCCCCATGCCGCCCTGGCCGACCCGCCTGGTGAGCCGGTACCTCCCACCGAGCACCGCTCCGGATTCCATCCCGACCTCCGTCCCAGCCCACCGAACGGAAGAATCACACCACCACCCAAACCCATCCGCAAACCCACCCACCCCACCATTCCCAAAGCCACCACCCACCCCAATTACGGCCACCCGAAACCGATACCAATTCCGCAACAACACACCAACCCCACCCCACAAGCACCAAGACCCGACTCCACAAGCTTTCAAAGCCGCAAACGCTTTCAGCACCGCACCAATGCCACGAACCCGGCACGCCCACGACCAGGACGCGCCGACCTACGCAGCGGAGCGCTTCCAGGAGGTCGACCCCAGAAAAAAGAGGACTCTAGCCACAAGAGCGCCCGATGACGACCCCGAGCCGCAACCGGGAGGGGGCGTGGGGGCGGAGCCCCCACATCGGGGGTCCGGGGGTCGCCCCCCGGAAAGACACTGCGGGCCACGGCGAAAGCGAGCCAAGCTCGCTGAGCACACCACCCCGCCTCGGCTCCCGCGATTGGACTCGAACCAATAACCTGCCGGTTAACAGCCGGCTGCTCTGCCGATTGAGCTACGCGGGATCGTTCGTGTGGCCGGGGCGTCGGCCCCTGGCGGCGGGTCTAGGTTAGCGCATGTCCGGGGCTGTTCGCGCACCCGTTATTCGCGGCCCGGCACGGGTGGAGGCCGTGTTGGCGGGTATGGGGTTGGGACGAATCCGCCGTCAGTGGGAGTAAACATGAAAGCTCGCATGATGTTCATGGCAGGCGCCGCGATCGGCTACGTCATGGGGACGAAGGCCGGGCGCGAGCGGTATGAGCAGATCAAGCGGCTGTCGCAGCAGATGCAGGAGAACCCGAACGTCCAGGAGGCCGCGGGCAAGTTGCGGGCCAAGGGCGAGGAGTTCGCCGGGGCGGCGCGCGGCAAGGCGGGGCAGATGAAGGAGCGGGTGCCCCAGCAGGTGCCGGGGCGGCACAAGGCCGAGGAGGATCAGCCGCCGGTCTATCCCGGCTAGAGGCCGGTCTGGCGGCGCAGATCTTCGAGGACCTGTTCGGCCTCGGCGCGCAGGCCCGGGTCGGACGGGTCGAGGCCCGCGTCGAACACGAACGTCCAGCGTACGTCGCCGCCCGTGGTCGGGCGCCGGCCGGCGATGCGCACCTTGCCGCCGCCGGGCAGCACGGCCTGGTGGCTGACGGCGATGGTCGCGGTGACCCGCTCCCGGACGATCTCCGGCACCGAACCGGGGTCGGTGAGGCGGACGTGGTGCTCGGCGCGGGACGTTTCCTGGACGTGCAGCCATCCGTCCTTCCACGTCGCGTGGTCGACGCGTTCCCACGGGACGCGCGTGAACCCGCCCTCCGGGGTCGGGAGGTGCAGGGCGGTGGTGGTGGCGGCGACGTGGGAGCCGCCGCGGGTGGGGGCGGTGGACAGGACGCGTTCGCCGCGTTCGAGGGTGAGGGCGTCGCGGAGCTCGGCGGGCAGCCCCCGGAGTAGGCGCATGCCGCCACCGTATGCGATCAGGCGGCCTGTGGGGCGCGGCGGGCGCCGAGCAGGTCGAGGACGAGCGCGGCGGACCAGGCGTAGTCGTGGCTGCCGCGTCCGGTGCCGTCGAAGGGGTCGAAGAACTCGCGGAAGCCGGACTGGCGGACGAGCCGCATCGTGGAGCCGTAGAGGAGATCGGCGACGACGGGCAGGTCGTGGCCGAGGGCGCCGTACCAGACCAGCCAGTTCGTGCTGATCCAGGTGGGGCCGCGCCAGTAGCCGCCGCGGTCGAACGCGGGGGCCTGGATGTCGCAGGTGGGCACGGGGTATCCGGCGGCGCCGGCGAAGCGGGCCGACAGCAGCAGGTCGACGAGGTTGCGGACGATCGGGGCGGGCAGGTCCGGGTCGAGGAGGGGGCCGAACGCGCCGACGGTGATGACGGGCAGCAGCCGGTCGTCGCGCAGGTCGCGGGCGCGGAAGCAGCCGGTCTCGGGGTCCCACAGCCGGTCGAGGACCGCGTCGTGGACGCGCCGCGCGCATTCGCGGTGCGGGACGGGGTCCGCGCCGACGATCTCGGCGATCTCGGCGAGGGCGTGGGCCGACGCCAGGTAGACGGCGTTGACCAGCGGGTCCTCGACGGCGAACGGGTGCTCGTCGCGGAGGTAGCCGGGACGGTATCCCGCTTCGCGCATGAGCGCGGCGAGCCACACGTACCGGTCGTAGTCCTCGCCGGTCGGCAGGGTGTGCGGGCGCTGCGCGGGCGCGTACGCGGTCGGGGGGAGGTGGAGGGCGCCGAGGGGGCGGTCCCAGGCGGGGCTGTTGTCCAGGCCCGACTCCCACGGGTGGCAGATCGTGATGAGGCCGGTCCCGCCCAGGTCGCGGGCGCAGGCGAGGTAGCGGTGCTGGGCGGTGAGCAGCGGGTAGAGGCGGGCGAGGAAGGCCCGGCTGCTCTCCCCGTCGGTGGCGCACTCGTGCAGGCGGAGCGCGGCGAGGGCGTGCAGCGGCGGTTGGGTGAGGCCGGACGTGTGGACGCCGCGCGGCGCGGACGGCTGCCGTTCGCTGCGCCACAGCTCGGGGCCCGGGAAGAACGCGTGGCGGGCCAGGCTGGTGTTGAACACGATGTGCGGGAGCATCCCGTCGGCCCATTGGCCGCGGAACAGGGAGAGCAGTTCGGCTTCGGCGCGGTCGCGGCGGTGGCGGGCGAGACCCATGCTGATGAACGCCGAGTCCCAGCTCCATTGGTGCGGGTAGAGGCCTGGGGACGCGGCGGTGGCCGTCCCGGTCCAGTTCGCGTCGAGCACCCTGGCCGCGGCCTTCCACAGCGCGGTCTCGTCGCCGGTCAGACGGGTGCTCATCTGATCAGGGTGACCTCCTCCTGGCGAAAGGTGAGGGCTCACCGTGATTGTCACCTCAGAACGCCGCCGCTGCGACCCTTTGGGGGACGTCGCTTGTCAACGGTCCGGGTGCCTTGACCGTGAATATTTACAGCCCGCCGTCATGGGGCGGTCGCGCGCTCCAGCAGCCAGTCCGCGATCTCCTGACCTGCCAGGACGCCGCGAGCGGTGGTGACGTCGGTGGTCGGGGAAGTCCAGCCGGTGTCGTGCAGTTCGCCGTGCGCCGGGCGAATGGAGACGTCGGCGGTTTCCAGCAGTTCGATGTCGAGGAGCGAGTCGCCGGCGGCGAGGGTCGTGGACGCGCCCGTCCGGCGGGCGATCTCCTCTGCGGCTGCGGCTTTCGTCAGGCCGTTGGGCAGGCAGTAGACCTTGCGGCCTTGCAGGGACGTCCGCCAGCCGCGTTCGGCGCACCAGCCTGTGAGATCGTCCACCCAGTTCGGCGGGAGTGCGGCTCGGTCTACGACTGTGTAGGCGAACAGGTCGGAGGCGACGCGCCGCTTCAGGACGAAGTCGCCGCTCACCTGGACGAGGTGTTCCTGGACGGCCGCGAGCGGTGCGCACCCATCGGCGACCTGTGTCCGGACGGACGCCGCCCACTCCGAGTCGTCCTCGCCGTCCACGAGCAGGTGGCCGCCGTTCGCGCAGATGGCGTACGAGGCGGGTTTCTCTAGAAGATGCACGCGCCGGTACTGCTCCGGTGTGCGTGTCGTGGCCGGGACGAACGTCGCCGCCTTCGCCAGTGCCTCCAGTGTCCGCGCGGACGCCTCCGTCATGTAGGAGAGGGGCGCGCCCTGGTAGAACTCCACGCACAGTAGGCGCGGCATCGTCTCGTCAGGCCCGTCCAAGGCGAACGCAGCGGCGGAGTAGATGAGCGTGCGGTCGAGGTCGGAGCACACCAGGACGGTCACTGGACGGCTCCCTTGCCGAACCGCGGATGGATGAATCCCATGCAGGCGTAGGGGAAGCGGTCTCGGTCGACCTCGATGACGGGTACTCCGCGTTCTTCCGCCAGAAGCCTGATGTGCGTGACTTCCGGGCCCGCGTCCTCCCGGACGAGCACCTTCCAGGGCACGCGGCGCAGAAGGACGCGCGTGGTCTCGCCTATGCCCGGCTTAACGAGATTCAGGTCGTCGATGCCGTCGGCGCTGGCGCAGCGGCGGACGGCCTCCCAGCCCGACCAGTCGGGCGTACGGTCGGCGGCTCGCAGGTCGGGCAGGTCTTTCGCTACGCGTTCGGCGACGTCTGCGAAGCGCGCGCAGACGGTGTCGAGGAAGAGGGCTGAGACGTCGTCGTCCGCGAGGTCGGCGTAGAACTTCGCGCCGTGGAAGTCGTCGGGGCCGATCAGGTCGGCGTTCAGGACCGTCCGGCTCACCAAGCCGGAAACGGTGGAGTTGAGGCAGGCGGACGGGATGAGGTAGTCGTCGCGCGTCCCGTAGTAGGACGTGCAGCGCCCTGGGTCGGCCAGCACCGCCAGATCGGGATGGAACGGGTGTGAGGCGAGCGCGGCTGTCAGCTCCCGCGTGATGGCGCCCTTGCCCGTCCAGCCGTCCACGAACATCACGGACGCCGGGTCGTGGTGTTCGGCGAGGTAGCGCAGCGCCATCGTGTCGATGCCGCGCCCCCGGACGATGCTGAGCGTGTAGTGCGGGACGTCCAAGCCGTGCGCGAACCGCGCCCAGCGCCGCATCAGGATCCCGACCGGCGTGCCCGCCCGGGCCAGCGACGCCAGGACCGTGTCCGGGCCGCGTTCGGCCAGGATCATCTCCATGACCAGGCCCGTCGCGTACGCGATCCGCTCCGCCGACGCGTCGAGCGCCTTGTGGAAGAGCCGGAGGTACTCGGGGCCCGGCTGGTACTCCACGGGCAAGGATTCCGCGTAATGGGCACGGCCCGCCTGGACCGCCGCCTCACGCTCTTCTGTGGGCGCTTCGAGCCGGACGTGCGAGAGGTCCTTGAGGAGCCATGTGACGTCCTCGGCCGGATAGCTGCCAAAGGAAGGCCCGTACAGAGGCTTCACGCGCGCCTCCTCGTCCTTGCGGGGACGGTCGCGACCAGCGTGGGCGCCAGCGCGCGCAACCGCCGCAGGAGGCCACTGGTGAGCGCCGGGGTGTCGCCGACGTCGTCCACGACGAACACGATGCGATCGAATCCGTCGAGGTCGGACGCCGGGGAGACGTTGTAGGCGTAGCGCTCCCCCGGGCCGTCGGCCGAGTCGTCATGCGACGGGAAGGCCAGGCGCGTCCTGATGGCGTAGCCCGGGTCGTCGACGGCGAGGACGGGCGACCGGGTGGTCGTCGAGTACCGGACGTCCACGCCGGGCAGCGCGTCGGCGAGCGCTTCGGCCAGGCGCAGCGGCGCGTACATCAGCTCCTCGAACCCCAGCACGAGCACGCGGGAGGCCCCGTCCCCCATACCGGACGCGATGGCGTCGGACATCCGCGCCAGGTCCTTCTCCAGGAGATCCCGGTGTTCGGGCAGGAATCCGTGCCGTCCACCGTCCGGCAGCCCGGCGGGCCATTCGAGTTCGACTCGCGACACCTCGAACGCCCTAGTGGGCGGCGCGTCCAGCGGGGTGGCCCGCGCGGTGATTTCACCGACGAGCGTCTGCCCGGCCTCCAGGATGCCTTCCGGAAGTTCGACCTGCCCTTGGGCCAATGCCACCGCGTCTATGCGGGCACCAAGCCGGTCGGCGAGATCGTCCATCCGTGCCCTGTCGGCAGGCCCGCGCAGGTCGACCAGAGCCGCCACGACGTACCGACTCCTGGGACGGACGGCATGCAAAGCCTCGATGGTGTTCAGGACCGTCCGTCCAGTGGAGAGCTCGTCGTCCACCAGCACGATGGGCACATCACGGTCGAGGGACGCGGAATCGGCTGGCAAGAGCAGGTGGCTCGTGGCGTGGCTGTGCTCCTCCTCGAACCCTCCGTACGTGGCAAAGCCCCTGACCGGACGGCGAGTCGAGTGCAGGTAGTAGGCACCGCCCAGGGCGTCCGCCACCGAGTGTCCAAGGGCAGTGGCAGTTTCCGCATAGCCCAGCACGACCGCGTCCACGGGAAGTTGCGGTGCCCGCAGATGGTCACGCAGCCCCGCCGCCGTCCCTGGAACGCCTCGCAGGGCGTCGGCGAGAAGAGTCCCGGGACGCGACGGCTCGTCACCGTGCAGGCGCGCGCGCACAAGCTCCCCAAGCAGAAGCCCAGATCCGTACACGAGCCGAGGATCGGTCGGGACGTGCTTGCCCAGCACCGCCGAAACCAGCAGATGCGCACGCCGCGGATTGCGCCGCACGGCAAGCCCGACCAGATCCGCGAGCCCCACACCGGCGGGACGCTCCCCGTCCAGGAGCCGCACACCGAGCCGCGACGCCACCCACGAACCAGCCCAATCAGCTGAAACAGCGCGCGAAGTGGCTGTCATCGGCTGCCCGCCGCTTCCAGGAGCTCGACGAACGTGACGCCCTCCGCCGCCACGCCGAACACGCGGGCGCGCAGCATCAGCCGCTGCGCCCAGGCGCGGTGCGGTTTCGCCTCGTTCATCTTGTTGGCGTAGGAGCTGGCCATCGCGCCTCCCCCGCTGACTCCCAGGATATCGGCGGCGTCGCAGTACTCCTCGTGCGTCACCACCGACAGCGCGTGGACGGCCGCGACATGGCTCGGATGGATCACGGTCTTGCCGATGAGGCCGTTCGCCTTGTCCAGATGCACCTCGCGGATCAGCCCGTCCAGATCGGACGTGATCAGCCGCTGCCGCAGCGGAGCCGCCCGCTGCGCGTCGAACGGCGACTGCCGGAGCTGCGGCTTGAACATCCGCTCCCCCGCCGCGAAGTACTCCCAGACCGGGCCGGTCACGACATATCCGGTGCCGTCCGCCCTGCCCAGGATGTTCACCACGTCGCAGATCACTCCCGCGACCGGCCGGATGTCGTAGATCGTCAGGTCGGGCGGGCGGCGCAGCCCGTACGCCGCCGACATGTCGGTCGCGCCGATCCGGACGGCCAGGATCCGCCGCCGGTGCTTCGCGAGCAGCCGCGCCACGTCGTTCAGCATCTCGGTGCGGGTCTCCGCGTACACCGCCTCCGGGCTCTCGATCACCGGCATCGCGAGGAGCCGCTGGCCCGTCCGGGCGGCGGCGTCCTCCAGCGCGTCGAGGAACGCTCCACCGGCCGTCGCGGTGAACTTCGGCAGCACGAAACCGCTGACCAGCGCGGCCGCGTCGCCCAGCCGCCCGATCAGGTCGCCGATCTGGCGGGGGTCGCGGACCCGGACGAACAGCAGCGGCACGTCCCGCGTCGCCGTGCCGCCGCGGCCGTGCAGCGCCCGCAGCTGCACCACCAGGTTCGCCTCGCCGGCCGCGACCTCGTCGTCGGCGATCGCGTCCTCCAGGCACACCACCATGCTCATCACGCCGCGCCCCGCCGCCCGCTCGATGTCGTCGGCGAGGACGGGCCTGGTGGCGGGGCTGTAGAGCGTCGCCCCCAGCGCCACCCCCAGCACCGCCGGGTCGTCGTGCCGGTCGAACGGGCGCGGATGACGGTAGAACAGATGCTTACGACGCGCGGCGTCGATGTGGTCGAAATGCCGCATGGACGCCCCGTCAGACGCTGGTCACAGGTGCGTCGACACGGCCGGCAGCAGATGCTGGAAGGTCCGGCCGGTCGCCGTCGCGCCGATCGCCGTCATCGACCAGCCGTCGCCGTCCCGCGACACCTTCGCCATGATCTGCGCGTTGTGCTGCCCGGCGCCGGTCAGGTCGTAGCGCGCGATCTCCTGCCCCGTGGTCTCGTCCACCATCCGGCAGAACGCGTTGGCGATCTGCGTGAAGTCCTGGCCGGTGAAGGAGTTCACCGTGAACACCAGCTGGGTGACGTTGGCCGGGACGTTCTGCAGGTCGACGTTGATGACCTCGTCGTCGCCCTCCCCCGCGCCGGTCAGGTTGTCGCCGGTGTGCTGGACGGACCCGTCCTTGCTGCGCAGCTGCCGGAACCACACCTGGTCGGCGAGGTTGCCGCTGCCGTCGAACAGCAGGCACGACGCGTCCAGGTCGATGTTGCGGGCCTTGCCCTTCCCGAACAGGCCCTTCTTGGCGACGGCGTCCCACCCGAGTCCCATCCTGACCCGGGTGAGCGTGCCTCCGCCGGGCTTGGTCAGCGAGACCTTCTGCCCCTTCTGCAGCGAGATGGACATCGTTCGGCTCCCTTGGTGATCGATGTGTGTCGCGGGCTGGGGATCTGCCGATGAGCGGTGTCCGCCGGTGAACGGTGTCCGCCGGCGGACGGTCTCCGCATCCGGGCGGCGGCGACTACTGGATCTTGGTGCTGGGCTCCAGGGGCTTCCCGGCGCCGTCCCCGCCGGACGGTCCGCCGGAGGCGCCGTCCTCCACGCCCCGGTTCCGGACGACCGAGCTGACGAACGCGGCGATGATCAGCCCGGCGCCGAGCCCGCCGGTGATCCACTCGGGCACGTGGTGGCCGATGCTGACCAGCATGCACACCGCGAGGGCGCCGATCGCCCAGTGCGCGCCGTGCTCCAGGTACACGTACTCGTGCAGGGTGCCCTTGCGGACGAGGAACACCGTCAGCGACCGGATGTACATGGCGCCGATGCCGAGGCCCAGCGCGATGACGATCGGGTCGGTGCTGATCGCGAACGCGCCGATGACGCCGTCGAAGCTGAACGAGGCGTCCAGCACCTCCAGGTACAGGAACAGGAAGAACCCTGCCTTGCCGGTGGCCAGGGCCAGCGAACTCGGCCCGGACCGTCCGGCGGACGCCTCGGAGCCCTCGCCCTCCTCGTCGTCCTCGCCCGCTCCGGAGAACAGCTCGCCGAGCCCGTTGACCAGGATGTAGGTCACCATGCCGAGCACGCCCGAGATCATGACCTCGCCCGGGTCGTCCGCGGCCAGCCACGAGACGAACGCCAGCGAGCCGCCCGCGACGACCACGGCGAGCTGGTCGAGCTTGCCGATGCGCGCGAGCGGCCGCTCCAGCCAGGGCAGCCACTTGTCGGCGCGCTCCTCGAACACGAAGTCCAGGAACAACATCATCAGGAACATGCCGCCGAACGCCGCGATCATCGGGTAGGCGTCTTCCATCAGGTGGTGATACCGGTCCGAGTCGTTCAACGCCAGGTCGAACGCCTCGTACGGGTTCAGCTTGGCCGTGATCCCCACGATCAGCAGCGGGAAGACCAGCCGCATCCCGAACACCGCGATCGCGATGCCGATGGTCAGGAAGATCTTCTGCCAGAAGGGGCTCATGCGGTCGAGCACCTTGGCGTTGACCACGGCGTTGTCGAACGACAGCGAGATCTCGAGGACGGCCAGCACGGCGACCAGGGCCAGCCCGGACGGCCCGCCATAGAGAAGGGCGATGAGCAGGCCCACGGCCGTGACGCCGAAGGACCAGCCGAAGGTGCGAAGAATCATGCGCGTATTTCTGCTAGGAAGGTCGGCCGGGCGTGGCGGCCTGGGATGCGGGGGCGCCGGCGGTCAGCCGACGTCGACGCCTCAGCCTACGTTGAGCCTCACCCCACGTTTGACCCTCAGCCTACGTTGACGCCGAAATCGACGGCGATTCCGGCGAGACCGGAGGCGTACCCCTGGCCGACCGCGCGGAACTTCCACTCTCCGCTGTGCCGGTACAGCTCGCCGAAGACCATCGCGGTCTCGGTGGACGCGTCCTCGGTGAGGTCGAAGCGCGCGAGCTCGTTGCCGTCGGTCCGGTTGACGATCCGGATGAAGGCGTTGCGGACCTGGCCGAAGCTCTGGTGCCGGTTGTCGGCGTCGTAGATCGACACGGGGAACACGATGCGCTCGCACTCGACGGGCACGGTGTTGAGGTCGACGTTGATGGACTCGTCGTCGCCCTCGCCCTCACCGGTCAGGTTGTCGCCGGTGTGCTCGACGGACCCGTCCGGGCTCTTCAGGTTGTTGAAGAACACGAAGTGCTGGTCGGACATGACCTTGCCGGTGGAGGCGAGCATCAGCGCGGACGCGTCGAGGTCGAAGTCCGCGCCGGTGGTGGCGCGGACGTCCCAGCCGAGGCCGACGGTGACCGCGGTGAGGTTGGGGGCGGCCTTCGTCAGCGAGACGTTGCCGCCCTTGGCGAGTGAAACCCCCATGTTCGGGCCACTCCCTTCCTGGAGAGTCTGTGTCTTTTAGAGGTCGACGCCGGCTTCTAGAGGTTGACGCCGAAGTCCATCGCGATGCCGGCCAGCCCCGACGCGTATCCCTGGCCGACCGCGCGGAACTTCCATTCCGTCCCGGAACGGTACAGCTCGCCGAAGACCATCGCGGTCTCCATCGAGGCGTCCTCGGACAGGTCGTACCGGGCCATCTCGGCGCCGTCGCTCTGGTTCAGCACACGGATGTAGGCGTTGCGGACCTGCCCGAAGTTCTGGCTCCGGCCGTCGGCCTCGTAGATCGACACGGCGAACGCCACCCGCTCGGCCGTCGCCGGCATCGCGCCGAAGTTGATCTTGAGCTGCTCGTCGTCGCCCTCGCCGGCGCCGGTGGTGTTGTCGCCGGTGTGCTCGACCGCGCCGTCCGGGGTCCGGAGGTTGTTGAAGAACACGAAGTGCTGGTCGGTGATGATCTTGCCGGAGCCGTCCAGCACCATCGCGGAGGCGTCCAGGTCGAAGTCGGTGCCGGTCGTGGTGCGCAGGTCCCAGCCAAGACCGACGGTTACCGCGGACAGGCCGGGGGCCTGTTTGGTGAGCGATACGTTGCCGCCCTTGCTGAGACTGACACCCACGATGGGCCTCCAAGATCGCATGCCGTTGTTTCGGACGCCGCCCCGGCGCCCAGCCTTTCCGACGTAGGAGCGATGCTATCCGTTCCAGTCGCGGCGGAGCATTAACCCGGAGACCCGCCCAATTCCCCATACATGAGACGGGTCGGGCGCACGAAATCCCGGCCGTCTGCGTCAGACTGGGCAGGGACGGCCAGACTGAGCATTCTTCGTCCGGCCTGCCCGCCGCGGCGCCGCCCGCGCGGGCAGACCGAGCAGGAAGAGTGTTCACTGGGCAGGGACGAGGGGAGGCAGCGTTGCGAGGAGCGGGCGACCAGCGCCGCCGGAACCGGGGGGCGCAGGCGGCTTCCGGGGCGATCGAGGCCAGGGAGGCGGCGTCGACCGCCTTCTACGACATGGACCAGGCGCAGAAGTACATCGACGGCCGCGTCACCGTGTTCGAGGACCTGGACGCCAAGGCCGCCGAGCCCGTCCGGCGGGAGTTCACGGGGCTGGCCGAGTCCGCCGACGCCGCCGCGGTCGCCTACATCTCCGTCCTCGACGCGCACGACATCGATGACCAGGACCGGACACCCGCCGAGTACGACGCCGCCCGCCGCGCGTTCGTCGCGTCCACCGAGCGGCTCCAGCACATCACCCGGAACCTCAACGGCTTCGCCGAGCGCCTCGCCCCGAAGATGGCGCAGCTGGAGAGCGCCCTCGACCAGCTCCCGCCCCGCCTGACCGCAGCCCGCGACGCCGTCGCCGCCGCCGACGCCGCCGTGTCCGCCGCCGACGCCGCGGGGATGGACGCCTCCGACCCGCAGGCCGAACTGGCGAAGGCGAAGCAGATCCTCGCGCAGCTCGGCTCGCAGGGGCTCGGCGGGCTCGGCCTGGACGGGGCGATCCGCAAGGCCGAGGAGGTCCGCGAGATCGCCGACCGGGCGCACGAGGCCGCCGCGGAGCTGCCGCAGATGGCGCAGAAGGTCCGCAACTCGCTCGCGTCGGCCCGCACCCGCGTGGACGTCGTCGCGAACCGCGTAGGGCCCGTGAAGGACGCGATGAAGGTCCTGCTGCGCGGCTACTCGCAGGCGTGCTGGCAGGACCTCAAGGGCGCGCCGGAGTCGATCGAGTCGGCCGTGACGCGGGCGCGGGAACGGCTGAACGAGGCGTCCGCGCACACGTCCCGCGCCGAATGGAAGCAGGCGCAGCAGGCGCTCACCGCCGCCCGCACGGAGCTGAACGCCGCCGACCGCCGCGCCGGCCAGGTCACCGGACGGGTCGACGAGCTGCGGGCCGTCGCCGCGGACCCGTCCAAGCCGGTGGAGAGCGTCCAGTTCGCCGTCCGGGACGCGCAGCGGCTGGCCATGGCCCAGCCAGGCGGCCCCGCGCCGCAGCACGTCCGGATGCTCGACTCGCTCGTCGAACGCATCGAGAGAGCGCCGAGCCGCCTAACCGGCACCCACCCGGACTACTGGGCCTACCTGCAAGAACTGGAATCCATCAAAACCGCGGCCGGCGACGTCGTAGCCCGAATCCGCGCAGAACGCGCCGCCCAGACCTGACCGCGAGCAGCCCTGACCGCGAGCAGCCCTGACCGCGAGCAGCCCTGACCGCGGACAGCCCTGATCGCGGGGCGGGTGGGCGGATCAGCGGGGGCGGTCGTGGAGGCCCATGGTGAGGTTGCGGGCGGCCATCGGGGGGCCGCCGGACTGCGGGTCGCCGTACGGCGGGGGCTGGGTCTGCTGGGGGTGCGGGTGCTGCTGCTGCTGCGCCTGGTCGCGCGGCTGCGCCTGCGCGGGCTCCGCCCAGACCGCCGTCCCGTACGCGCAGACCTCGAGGCCGCCGCCGACCGCGGCCGTGTCGAACCGCATGCCGACCACGGTGTTCGCGCCCTTGCGGCGCGCCTCCTCGCCGAGCCGGTCCACCGCCTCGCGGCGGGCGGCGCCGAGCCCGGCCGCCGGCTGCTCCCCCGTCACCCGGAACGTGGCGCTGCTCCCGCCGTGCCCGGGCTGCGGCGCGGCGCCCTGGTCGGCCTGCACCGCCGACCCGAGGACCTCTCCGAGCACGCTTCTGATCTCGTACCCCGCCACGCCATCAGTCGTCACGATCAGCATGTCCACCAAGGTAAATCACCGTCCGGACGAAATGCGACGCATTGCCCTCAACAGCCACCCGCAACTCCGCTGTCAGACCCGCCGCCGGCAGACGTCCAGAGCGCGCGCGGCGAGGGTGCGCAGGCGACCGCCGTCCGGGCGGCAGACAACCGCCCTCCCGGTGGTTGGGCGGGAGGGCGGTCGTCGTGTCGCTCTCTCGGTTCGTCACTGTCCGGCTGTATCGGCTCTGCCTGGCCCGTTCCGGCTTCGCGGGCGGCTTCGCCGGGTCGGCGTCAGTCCAGGTACTCGCGCAGCATTTGCGCGCGGGACGGGTGGCGCAGTTTCGCCAGGGTCTTCGACTCGATCTGGCGGATCCGCTCCCTCGTCACGCCGAACTCCCTGCCGACCTCCTCCAATGTGCGCGGATGCCCGTCGGTCAGGCCGAAGCGCAGCTGGATGATGCGCTGCTCCCGTTCCGACAGCGTGCCCAGGATGTCCTCCAACTGGTCCTGGAGAAGGATGAACGCCGCGGCCTCGATCGGCACCACGGCGTCCGCGTCCTCGATGAAGTCGCCGAGATCGGAGTCTTCCTCACCGATCGGCGACTGCAGCGAGACCGGTTCCTGCGCTATCCGCTGGATCTCCACGACCCGGATGGGCGACAGGCCCATCTCCAGGCCGATCTCCTCGGGGGCGGGTTCGCGGCCGAGGTCCTGGTGGAGCTGACGCTGCACCCGGACCAGCTTGTTGATCGTCTCGACCATGTGCACGGGGATCCGGATCGTTCTGGCCTGGTCGGCGATCGCGCGGGTGATCGCCTGCCGGATCCACCAGGTGGCGTAGGTCGAGAACTTGAACCCCTTGGTGTAGTCGAATTTCTCGACCGCACGGATCAGTCCGAGATTTCCCTCCTGAATCAGGTCGAGGAACAGCATTCCCCGGCCCACATAGCGTTTCGCGATCGAGACCACCAGCCGGAGGTTGGCCTCGATCAGGCGTTGCTTCGCCCGCGTGCCCTCGCGGGAGAGCTGTTCGAGGTCGAGCCGTTCACCGCGGGCGAGGACGGCGGTCTGCGCCATCTTCTCCTCGGCGAACAATCCCGCCTCGATCGATTTCGCGAGTTCTACTTCATCTTCTGCCGTGAGAAGCGGTACGCGACCGATCTCTCTCAGGTAGATCCGAACCAGGTCGCTCGTCGGCGCCCGCTTGCCGAGGTCACCCTCGTCCGCTCGCGCGACGTCCTCGGTCTCCTGCTGAGACTCGAGAACCTCCACCCCCTGCTCTGCGAGCATCCGGACGACCCGTTCCAAGGAGTCGTCCGGCAAGTCCGAGCGATCGAGCGCGGCAGCAACGTCCTCGACGGTCACGCCGCCGCGTTCTCTACCACGTGCGACGAGGTCCGCCACCTGATCAACCGATGGCGCCTCGCTTGGCAGCACCGAAGGGCCCACCCAGACAGTTTGCGTCACATGGGGCCAAGATCACAGGACCTATTTTGCGGTCCCTTGACTTACTGTGACCCGAGCCCTCGCTCCCGCAACACCCGTCTCTGCTGCTCAAGCGCGACAAGATCGCCGAAGAGCCGGTGGTACTCCTCGGGGGCCTCGACCGGATTCAGCCGCCCGAGTTTAGATTTCGCGCTGGCGATCATGCGGGTGAGCTGGCGTTCCTGTATTCGGGCGAGCAGTTCTACGGCATAACGGTCGCCCGAATCCTGCGCGGAACGCGAAGGCTCGACTCCGAGCTTGGTGATCAGGTCTCTGACCTGGTCATCCGGGGCCCGCTCCAGGAGATGGGCGACCCATTCCGCGACGTTGCCCGCCGCGGACACTCCCCCCGCGTCCGCGATGACCATGCGGACCGCGGCGTGCGGCGGCGCGATGAACGCGTCCGCCGGGACGTCGTCGAACGCCGGACCCAGCACCGCCGGGCGCTGGACGGCCAGTTTCAGCAGCTCGCGCTCCCGCTGCACCTCCGGATCGCTCGGATCGAACGCCGGACGCCCGGCCCCCGCCCCGTCGGCCCCGTAACGCCCGTTCTCGTTGCCGCCATTCTCGGCCGGGCCGCCGGAATCACGCCCGTTGCCCGCGCGGCCGTTTCCGGCCGGGCCATTTCCGGCCCGGCCGCGGTCGTCGCCCGCGCCGTGGTTTCCGCCCCTGTTGTTGCCGCTGTTGTTCCCGCTCCTGTTGTTGCCGTTCTGGGGGCGGCCGTGGCGCCGGTTGGCCAGCTCGCGGACGCGCCGCAGCACGAACTGCTCGTCCATGATCCCGAGCCAGCGGTCCAGGTTGACGGCGTACATGTGCCGCCGCGACCGGTCCTTGATGGCGGCGACGACCGGGGCCGCGGCGTCCAGCGCGCTCAGCCGCCCCTCCACGGTGTCCAGGTCGTGCTGCTCGATCGCGCTGCGCACCGCGAACTCGAACAGCGGCAGCCGCGAGGCCACCAGATCGCGGACGGCCGCGTCGCCGTGGCGGATCCGCAGGTCGCACGGGTCGAGCCCGTCCGGCTGGATCGCGACGAACGTCTGCGACACGAACTTCTGCTCGTCGTCGAACGCGCGCAGCGCCGCCTTCCGCCCGGCCGCGTCACCGTCGAAGGTGAAGATCACCTCGCCGCGGAACTCGTCCTGGTCCATGAGCAGCCGGCGCAGCACCTTGATGTGCTCGTCGCCGAACGCCGTCCCGGACGTCGCGATCGCCGTCGGGACGCCCGCCAGATGGCAGGCCATCACGTCGGTGTAGCCCTCGACGACCACGGCCTGCCGCCGCCTCGCGATCTCCTTCTTCGCCAGGTCGGCCCCGTAGAGCACCGATCCCTTGTGGAAGAGCGGCGACTCGGGGGTGTTCAGGTACTTGGGGCCGTCGTCGTCCTCGTACAGGCGCCGCGCGCCGAACCCGATGACGTCGCCGGACAGGTCGCGGATCGGCCACATCAGCCGGCCGCGGAACCGGTCCATCGGCCCGCGCCGCCCCTCCTTGGCGAGGCCGCCGGCGACGATGTCGCGGTCGGCGAAGCCGCGTCCGCGCAGATGCCGGACCAGGCCCTCCCACTCGCGGGGGGCGAACCCCACCCCGAAGCGCTCGGCGTCCGCCGGCTCGAAGCCGCGCTCGGAGAGGAACGTCCGGCCGATCGCGCCGTCCGCCGAGTTCAGCTGCTCGATGTAGTACTCGGCCGCCGCCCTGTGCGCCTCGATCAGCCGGGCGCGCTGGCCGCCGTCCTGCCGGGGGCCGCGTCCGCCGCCGTCCTCGTAGCGGAGCTGGACGCCGGCCTGCACGGCGAGCCGCTCCACCGCGTCGCTGAACGACAGGTGCTCGATCTCCTGGACGAACTTGATGACGTCGCCGCCCGCCTCGCAGCCGAAGCAGAAGTACAGCCCGCGGGACGGCGTCACGTTGAACGACGGCGACTTCTCGTCGTGGAACGGGCAGAGGCCCTTGAGGTTCCCGCCGCCCGCGTTGCGAAGCTGCAGGTACTCACCGATCACATCGGCGATGGACGAGCGCTCGCGGACGAGCGCGATGTCCTCATTGCGAATACGGCCTGCCACGACGAGGAGTCTACGGCGGCGCCCCGACATCCGGCGCCGCAAGCCAGAACCGGCGCCGTCCGCCGCGAGCCACCGCGAACCCACCGTGACCCACCCCGAACCCGCCGCGCCCGGCCCCCGCATCCGGGCCCCGCATCCGGGCCCCGCGTCCGGCTCGCGGCGTTCACTTCGCGCTCACGCTCACGGTCGCGTCCCGGGCGCTTACTCCCCGGCTCGGACTCGCCCTTCAGGTGCCCGGAGGCATACCAGTCAAGCACCCGATACGTACCAGCTACGCTATTGACGACCGGAGGGTCAAGTTCCTCCTTCGGTGACCGGTATCTCATGTTTCATGGCCGGACTCGGCCGATCAGGCCACCGGCCATACCGGATTTACTCTGGACAACGCG
The DNA here is from genome assembly GCF_044326405.1 of Actinomadura sp. 1N219. Classification (NCBI taxonomy): domain Bacteria; kingdom Bacillati; phylum Actinomycetota; class Actinomycetes; order Streptosporangiales; family Thermomonosporaceae; genus Actinomadura; species Actinomadura sp. 1N219. The sequence goes on from NZ_JBIRAY010000002.1 coordinate 291,982, forward strand.
GACCGTCGCACGATGTGATGACGGACCGGAATTTTGGCTTACCCCCAGGCGGACCCGATGACGGATGTAGTGCTCGACGGCGTCGACAAGGTGTACCCAGGCGGAGTGGTCGCTGTCCGGAATGTCCGTTTGAAGATCAACGATGGTGAGCTGTTCGTCCTGCTCGGCCCGTCCGGCTGCGGCAAGTCCACGATCCTGCGGATGATCGCCGGGCTGGAGGACATCACCGGCGGCGACCTGTGGCTGAACGGGACGGTGGCCAACGACCTGCAGCCGCGCGACCGGAACGTGGCAATGGTGTTCCAGGAGGGCGCGCTCTACCCGCACCGCACGGTCAAGGGCAACATGATGTTCCCCCTAGAGGTCTCCGGGGACGACCGTGCCGAGGCGCACGCGAAGGTCCACGAACTGGCGCGCGCCCTCGGCATCAACTCGATGATCGACCGGCTGCCGCGCACGCTCTCCGGCGGCCAGCGGCAGCGCGCCGCGATCGGGCGGGCGCTGATCCGCGAGCCGTCGCTGTTCCTGATGGACGAGCCGCTGTCCAGCCTCGACGCCGGCCTGCGCACCGAGCTGCGCGTAGAGATCGCCGCGCTCGTGCGCTCCACCGGCACCACCACCGTCTACGTCACCCACGACCAGGTCGAGGCCATGACGATGGCCGACCGGATGGCGGTGCTGCGGGACGGCGTCCTGGAGGACGTCGGCACCCCCGAGCAGATCTACGAGGACCCGGCGACGGTGTTCGTGGCCGCCTTCCTCAGCTCGCCGCCGATCAACCTGCTGCAGGCCACCCTCTGGGCCGTCGAGGGCGAGGGCCTGCTGCTCGACTTCGGTCAGCAGCGGCTGACCATCCCTTGGAACGACCCAAGGGCGTCCTCGCTGATCAGCCATCACGGCCAGTCCGTGACCGTCGGGATCCGGCCGGACACGCTCATGCCCATCGCCCCGGGCTCGCCGGCGGCGCCAGGGTCCGTCCTGTCCGGCCAGGTCCGCGCGCTGGAGTTCCACGGCCACGAATGGCTCGCCTACGCCGAGACCGGCATCACCACGGTCGACGCGAACGAGGTGGGACGCCCCGCGGCGCCCGCGGCGTACGAGCCCGAGAGTCCCGGGCTGCTGGACCGGGTCCGGACCATGCTCGGCAGGCCGTCCCAGACCGAGGAGCCGGTCGAGGAGCACGCCCCCGGCCACCACCGCCGCCGGGCCGACATGGTCTTCCGCATCGCGCCCGGCGACCGCCCGAACCGCGGCGACCGCGTCGCGCTGACCGTCGACTTCGAGCGCGTCCTCTTCTTCGGCGCCGACGGAAAGCGCGTCACGCCCATCCACCGGACGCCGCACGCGAACGCGAAGCCCAGGGAAGTCCGCTCCCATGAGGCCCCTAGGCACCAATGACCTGGCGCATGACATGGCGCAGCCTGCCGATCCCCGCCTCGATCTCCGGAAGCGTAACCGCGCCATAACCGAAGACGAGCCCCTGAACCGGCGGTCCGGCAACGGTGAACTCCGACAGCGCGAACAGCCCGATACCCGCGTCGAGCGCCTGCCGGGCGATCACGGCATCGTCGCGCCGCTCAGGCCCTTCCCGGAGGACGGCGCTCAGGTGCAGCCCCGCCTCTGACGGGACCACGGTCAGCCGATCGCCGAGCAGCCCGCCCACCAGTTCGGCGACGTGCTCGTGCCGTGCCCGGTACTCGCGCCGCGACCTGCGAATATGCCGGACGAGCAGCCCCTCGTCGATGAACCTGGCGAGCGCCGCCTGCGCCGGCAGCTCGGCATGCCAGGACGAGACGTACCGCGCCATGCGGAACGCACGGTGCAGCGAAGGCGGCGCCACGAGGAACCCCAGCCGCAGCACCGGGCGCATGATCTTGGAGAAGGTGCCGGTGTAGAGGACGCGGCCGTCCTCGTCCAGGCTCTGCAGCGGCTCGATCGGACGTCCCCCGTACCGGTACTCGGTGTCGTAGTCGTCCTCGACGATCACCACGTCCCGCCGCCGCGCCCAGTCGAGCAGCGCCCTGCGGCGCGGCAGCGACATCGGCATGCCCAGCGGGAACTGATGGGACGGCGTGACGTACACGGCCCGCGCCTCGTCGGGCAGCCGGTCGACCCGAAGCCCCTCCGCGTCGACCGGCACGCCGCGCACCCGCATCCCCGCCGCCGCGAGCAGGATCCGGACGGGCGGGTAACCCGGGTCCTCCACGGCCACCACGTCCCCCGGCTCCAGCAGCACCCGGACGATCAGATCCATGGCCTGCTGCGTCCCCGACGTGACGACGACGTCGCCGGCGCTCGCCCGCACGGACCGCGAAACCCCCACATGCCTCGCGATCGCCTCGCGCAGCCCGGCCAACCCCGCCGGATCGCCCGCGGACGCGGGCTCGTCCAGCGCCGACGACCGCAGCACGCCCGACATGATCCGCCGCCATGCCTCGTAGGGGAACAGCCCCACGTCCGGCAGTCCCGCACGGAAATCCCAGGTGATTCCGGGCATCGGCCGAGGCCAGGCGGACAATCCGTCCCACACGTCCCGCGCCCGCAGCGGCGACGCCGACGGCGCACCCCGCGCGGCGGACCCGCCCTCCAGGACGAACGTCCCGGCGCCGACCCGGCTCGTCAGGAACCCCTCGGCGGCGAGCCGGTCATAGGCGACGCCGACCGTGTTCCGGGAGATCTCCAGCCGCCGGGCGAGTTCCCTGGTCGGCGGCAGCGCATCGCCCGGCCTCAGGCGACCGTCCAGGATCGCGGCGCGCAGTTGCCGGTAGATCTGCCCTGCGAGGTCGCGCCGCCCCACCAGGCTCACGTGCAGGTCCAACGCTCCCCCACCCCTGAATCGGCTCAGTCATTCTCCACAATTTTGGACCTGTACCTGGGCCTCTGCGCCTACCTAGCGTGAACCACATGGACCTCTTGACCGAATTGCTGACCACCGACTTCCGCCCCCTGGACCGCAGGGCGTCCGAGCTCTACCTCTCGACCGTCGCGCAAGTGAAGCCGGACGCGCTCACCCTGCCCACCCCGTGCCCCGACTGGACCCTGCACGGCCTCCTCCGCCACCAGGTCAGCCAGGACGAGGGCTTCGCCGCCGCGTCCCGCGGCGACGGCGCCCGCCTGTCCGCCTGGCGCGGCGGCGACCTGGGCGACGACCCGCACGCCGCGTCCCGGACCTCCGCCGACCTCGTCACCCGGGCCTTCGCGGACCTCGCCCTCGACGCCGAACTCGTCCTGCCCGAGATCCGCGACGGCGGCGCCTTCCCGGCCGCCTTGGCGATCAGCTTCCACTTCGTGGACCTGGTCGTGCACGCGTGGGACGTCGCCGCCACCGTCAACGTCCCGTGGGAGCCCGCAGAGGACCTCGTCACCGCGTCCCTCAAGGTCGCCGCGATCGTCCCCGACGACGGCCGAGCCCCCGGCGAGGCATTCGCGCCCAAGCTGGACTCCCCACCGGACGCACCCCCCAAGGACCGCCTGCTCACCCTCCTAGGCCGCTCCCCGTCATGGCGCTGAGGACCCGTTGGCGGGACGGCTCGTCCAGCGCAAAAGGCTCGGTCGTCGTCAGCGTCACCGACTTCACATGCGCGAACCCGCTCGACATGCCGGCGATCTTCCGCGCGGGCATGACCCTGCGCCGATCCTGGCCAGACCTATCAGGCGCCATCGGCCTCTGGCTGTGGACCATCCCGCTGCGCCGCAGATGCGGCTCCATCTCGATCTGGCAGGACGAAACGGCCTTGAACCACTTCGTCGCGTGGCCACCGCACGTCGCGATCATGCGCCGCTTCCGCCACCGCGGGACGATACGCGCCCACACCTGGGAATCAGACCGCTTCGACCCCGCCGAAACCTGGCTCCGCGCCCACCAAATCCTGAATCAAGCGGGAAGGCCCTCACAGAGCGTGCCGCTGTAGAGGCGGATCTTCCACTGGATCTGCTCCTGCCGCACGCGCAGCTCCGCGATCTGCTCCTCCACCCGGCGATCGTGCTCCTGCAGCAGCTCAAGCCGCTCCTGCACCGTCTCGTCCCCGCCACGGGCCAGCTCGGAGTAGCGAAGCATCTCGGCGATCGGCATCCCGGTCCCGCGCAGACACCGCAGCATCTCCAGCCACTGCAGATCGTCATCGCTGAACACCCGCCGCCCCGACGCGTTCCGCGCAATGCCCGAAAGCAGCCCGATCTTCTCGTAGTAACGCAGCGTGTCAATACTGAAGCCGCTCTTCTCAGCGGTCTCACCCGGAGAGTAGGAACTCACGTCCCCACAATCCCACCTGGAGCCCACTCCAGGTCAACACCCGAAACCACCGAACAGACACCCCGTTGCTAGCAGCCCCAAACCCGCAAGCCGTCCGCACGCACTGCCCAAGCCCAACCGCGCCGGACAGTGGTGACGTGGCGCGAGTTGCCGGGCTGAAGAAGGTGATACGGACGGGCACGAACTTGATGCTGAAGCCAGCCGAGCGAGCTCGCCGAGGGCACGCGCGAGTCTGGCGGAGCGCACCGTGCGTGAACTGGTGAAGGCCGGGCTTGCCGACATGAATCGCCGGCTCATGGGACTCGCGAAGTCGAGCCCGGCGTGGGTTCGTCGCGGGGGGGCGGGCCTGCGGCGTGGGACGGTCAACTGCTGGGCGGATCTGACCGACTGCGATGCGCTCGTGGGTCGGCCAGACACGGTCGACCAGGCATGCTCGGCAAGCGCGAGGCCCGTCCGGCCACACCTGAGCTCACAGCGAGGGGCGCGGATGTCGTCGTGTGCGCGATCCCGTTGGGGCCTGGTGAGGGCCAGGTTGGCCATGAGTGAGTCCGCCGAACGTGAGCTGATCGGGAAGAGGGTCGACCGGGTGGTTCGGCTGGCGAGATCGGGGACCAGATGTCGACGAACGCCGACACCACCCCGTCCAACCGCGAAGCCGTGTCGGTGAGTTCGGGCACCACCTTGCCGAGCGACGATCGCGACGCGCGTGCGCATCTCTCCTCGCTGCCGCTTGAACTCGGCCGACACAGTGGAGCCCAAACTCAGAGACATAGATCTAGCTCCGCCACCTTGCACTGGTTCCCGAAGCGAACGACAAACGGTGCCCGTACTTGCGTGCAGAGCCAGCCAGGCGTAGGGCACGCCTAGTCACACCTGAGCTAGGCGAGGCGAGCGTGGAATCCTGCGCGCGGGCCCGACTGGACCTGTTGGGGCGGCATCCCGTCTGCCGTTGCAGCTAGGCCAACCGAACACGACGACTGCGTGGACCAACTGCCTGGTCGGAGCGCACAGCGCGCCCCGAGCGAGCATCAACCCATCCACATCCAGCGCCCACCCGAACCACAGCAGGCGGACGCGCGGCGGCAAGCGGTCGGCTCCTCTATCGGAGGCTGGTTTGGCAGCGGCTGGTATAGCGGGGGTGTGGGCGGGCCGGGCTGCCGAGTGCCGGGCTGCCGAGTGCTGCCCGGCTGGAGGTGGGGTCCCCTGTCGGGCAGCGTTGCGGGCTGGAGGTTGTATTCGGCGGGAGTGCGTGGGTGCGGCTCGTCGGGGCGGCGGGTGGCTATGCGACCCGGCGGCAGGGTGGTGGTCGCCCGATCGCAGCCCTGGTGCTGGGAGAAGTGGCGGATGCGGAGGCAGGTCCGGCAGCGGCTCCGGAGGCGGGTCCGGCGACGGATGCGGCGGCTGGTTTGGCAGCCGGCGAGCGTCGATAGCGGCGGTGACGCAATTTAGTTCGGCCGTGGTCCGCGGGTGCAGCAGCAGCCACCCTGGCAAGTCCGCCCGGAGCGCCTCATAGGCCGAGGGGGCCCATGCCGGGGGTTGTGGGCGGCTGCTTATGAGTGCGGGGCTGCTGAGTGCGGGCAGGGGTGTGCTGCCCGCACTCAGCTGGGGATGGGTCCCCTGCCGGGCAGCTTTGCGGGGCTGGAAGTTGTAGTCGGCGGGAGTGCGTGGGTGCGGCTCGTCGGGGCGGCGGGTGGCTATGCGACCCGGCGGCAGGGTGGTGGTCGCCCGGTCGCGGCCCTGGTGAAGGGAGCGGTGCCGGGTCCGGCGGCCGATGCGGTGCCGGATGCGATGCCGGATCCGGCGGCCGGTGCGGCGGTGGGTCCGGCGGCCGATGCGGTGCCGGGTCCGGTGGCGGATGCGGCGGGCCCGCCGTCGGTGGCGGATGCGGCGGGCCCGCCTCCGGCGGAGGGTCGGGTGGCGGAGTGGAGGGCTTTGGGTCGGTTGGCGGGTGTGTGGCCGGGTGGGTGGAGGCGGTAGGTGTAGCGAGCGCTGTTGGGGTGGTGGGTGATGTGAAGACGGTCGGGGTGGGTGTGTTTGTAGCGGTTGTGCCAGCCGCAGCACAGGGCGAGTTGGTCGATGTCGGTGGGGCTGTGGCCTAGTGCCCAGCCGTGTACGTGGTCGACCTCGCAGAGCTGGCCGGGGACTTCGCAGCCTTGTACCGCGCACGTCGGATACAGCGCCTCCAGGACGCGGCGTTGAGCGGGTGTGGCGATCCGGACGGTGCGCCCGAGGTAGATGGGGTGATGTCCGCTGCTGAGCAGCAGCGCCGAGACCCCGGCGTTGAGGGCGATGCGGCGGGCCTGTTCGGCGGGAATCGGGGTGCCGTCGGGCAGGCGGGCGGGAGTGGTGCCGCCGGTGAGGGTGTCCAGGTCGCACAGGACGGTGACCCGGGTGGCGCGGTGCCCGCCCGCCAGCACCGCAGTCATCGCCGCCGCTGTGCGCTCCGACAGGTCCCGGTGGTCGTCGGGCCCGGCGGGCTTGGCCAGCGGGGCCAGGGTGCCGTCCCAGACGGCGGCGTCCTCGGCGTTGAGCCAGCCTTTGATGTAGCGGCCACCGTCCAGAGAGCGGGTGGAGTCCACCCAGGACCGCGCATATCCGCGGCGGGTGTCGGGGTCGGGGGTTTCGCTATCGTCGCGGTCGGCGATCACCTCGCGGATGCGGGTGCCGAAGGAGGCGACCTTCCCGGCGGAGCAGTCCTGGTCGGCCAAGGCCAGCAGGATCTCCTCGGCCGCGGCGCAATCCTGGTCGTCGAGGCGGGCGACAGCGGTAGCGATGGTGGCGGCGTACCCGAATGACAGGGTTCCGGCCGCCCACCGGGCCGTCACGCGGGGCAGGCGGTCCCGGTTGCGGGCCAGGGTGATGCGTTCCTTGGCGCGAGCGTCGCGCATCCCCAGCCGCGACCGCAGCCAGGCTTGAGTGGAGGGGTAGCCCCAGCGTTGCGCCTCCCCGGCCCGGTCGACCACGCCGATGAGGGCGGCCAGCGCGCTTTCGGTCTGGTCGATGGCGGTCGCGAGGGTTTCGGTGAGGTCCAGGCACGCTGCTGGGGAATCGGGCGGGGGACGGTGCGCGAGTTCGGCGGCGATCGCGGCGAGTGTCGTCACCAGCTGGCCGGTGGACGCCTCGCCGAGATCCGCTATCGTCGAACACATGTTCTAATAATAGCCGATCGGCTGCCGCTGCATATGTCGGTGAAGGCGGTGTGCGGGTTGGATTATTATCACTTGGCGGATAGGCGGAAAACCGACAATAGGGAAATCACGAGTCGTGTGTCGCGCTCTTGGGCGGGGTGGGGGTGGCGCGTCGGGCGGGGGCAGGCGGAGCCTGCCCGACGAAAGCTGCACCAGGGGCCGCAGAGGCTCCAAAGTCAAGGGTGGGACGAAGTCCCATCGCGAAGCGACGCGAAGCGCCCTTGACTTTGGAGGGGCGGCCCCGTACGCAGCGCCACCCCCACCACGAACAACGAACCTGCTATTTGGCATTTCTGAATCAGCGGCAGCAGCATTGCTGCTCATTCTTGAGACTCGTCGCGCCTGGAGTCTGGGCGATGTCCGGCCTGGAACGAAATTTGTGTGACCGGGCTAGCAAGGGCAGCCCGCAGCAAGCGCGCTAGCGCCTAATCGTCACCCGACGACGAGGTACGAGCAGCCCTAGGCAGGCGGTCACCAACGGGAGTCAGGTCACGGCAGTCGTGCGCCCGTTCCAGGGCATGCGCTTGGCCAGCTCCAGACGGCTCTGACGTGAGGCCAGTGCGACAGTTTGCGAGCGGCGCTTGACCTGGAGCGCACTCCAGGTCGCAGAGTGAGAGACGACAGTGACCAGCCCGCAGAGTCACGATGGACGAGAAAGGTCTGCCATGCGCATTGGTCTCCAGATTCCGAGCTTCACCTTTCCCGGCGGACCGGACCAGATCGCTCCGACGTTCGGCGGCATGGCGAAGGAAGCCGACCAGGCGGGACTGCATTCGCTGTGGGTGATGGACCACTTTTTCCAGATCGACATGGTGGGTCCGCCGGAGGATCCTATGCTGGAGAGTTACTCCGCACTCGCATACGCCGCCGCGCTGACCGAGCAAATCACGCTGGGCACGATGGTAACCGCCGTGACCTATCGGCACCCCGGCATTCTCATCAAGACGGTGACGACGCTGGACGTGCTGTCCGGCGGACGTGCTTGGCTGGGCATCGGGGCGGCTTGGAACGAGGACGAGTCGCGAGGGCTCGGCGTTCAGTTCCCACCGGTTGCGGAGAGATTTGAGAAGCTGGAGGAGACGCTGAAGATCGCTCACCAGATGTGGAAAGGCGACGAATCAGCGTTCGAGGGCAAACATTTCACGCTGGAGCGGCCGCTGAATTCGCCGCCCGCGCTGAGGAACCCGCGTCCGCCGATCCTGATCGGCGGCAGCGGAGAGAAGAAGACGCTGCGGTACGTCGCCAAATACGCCGACGCTTGCAACATTTTCGACGGCGAAGAACTGCCTCGCAAGCTGGATGTGCTGCGTGAACACTGCGAGCGCGAGGGACGCGACTACGCCGAGGTCGAGAAGACCTCGTTGAGCTACTTCAGCAGCCCGCCATCAGTGGACGCGGCCGTGGACCGGATCGGGCGTCTCGCGGAGCGTGGCATCGACCACGCAATCTTCACACAGGGCACTGGACAGGACCTGGCGGGCATTCTGGGCGAGGCCCTCGCGCAGACGGAGAAGATCGTCCCTGCAGGACGCTGATCCTCGCCGGGCGCATGACGACACGAACGGAAACGTCCGTCAAGAAACGAATTTGAGCGCGAAGGGAGCAGGCTCCCGCGCCGAGCAAATGGCGGGCGGGAGCCGAGCGCTGAAAGTCTCCGTACCGCCAGCCCGAGATGCACGGGGACGTTAAGGGGTTCAACACGCTGATCAGCGAGACGAGAGCGACAAGGTCACCCAGCGTCTCCCACAGTTCGTCGCTACGAGCTCGCGCCGTCGAGGCAACATTCAAGCATTGAAATATCGACCTCACTGTCAACGGCCTATCGCCCTTCGAGCTGGTCACTGCGATGACCCGTCCCCCACACGCGCCACCGCACCCCGCACTCATCCTCGCTCACGCAGGATCACGCTACGTTGTGATCTGCCCATCGCCATGGTCTACGCCAGTGCCAATGTCCGCGCTGGGCCATCCGCGGCGCGAACGAAATCTGCACAACGCGTGGCCAGCGCAGCGCCGTGCTCTGGGCGGTGCCGTGGCGAACGCAGCGCTGTTTTGCCCGCGGTCGCGTCCGTCCGGCGGGCCACTCCCATCCTTGACGACGCGCAATCCACCCTGCGCCGTGATCAGCACGGCTACTCGTTGCCATGGTCTGGGCGGTGCCATGACCAGCACGGTCGCATAGCCCAGCGCAGTGCCGCGGTCTATGCGGGCAGGCAGTGACCTCGAACCTTGTGCTTCGGGTGGATCGTGGTCAGGGGACCGTGGCCGGGACGGTGCCGTGGCGCGGAGACCTCCGCCGCGAGCCGGTCGCGGGTAGCGCCCGGCCCTTCGGCGCGCAGCGTCTCCACGACGCGGATCCACAGCCCGGCGGCGGTGCCGTGCGCGAAGCGGGCCTCGGCGGCCTCGGCGGCGCGCCGCGCATACCGCACGGCCTTCGCGGGGTCCGCGCCCGACTCCAGGTAGTGGTGCGCGATCGCGGCGACCTCGCCGGGCGCGTGCCGTTCAAGCGCGGCGGCGACGCGGCCGTGCAGCCGGGTCCGGCGGGCCCGGGAGATCGCCTCGTAGAGGGTGTCGCGGACGAGCGCGTGCGCGAACCGCATCCGACGTCCTCGCCGAACTCGCCGGGGACGAGGATAACGTGATCGACGCCGTCGAGGCGGGCCTTGCCGGGGGTCTCGTCACCGAGCCGGGGCCGGGACGGGACGGAGCCGTGGCCGGGGCGGGCAGGGCTTCGGGCGGTGCCGTGCGCAGGGAGAGGCCGTGGTCAGGGAGAGGCCGTGGTCAGGAATTAATCGTGGTCTGGGTGGGGCCGCGGTCTGGTGGGGCCGTGGTGGGCTCGGGCCGGGCTTCGGGCGGGGTGAGGGTGTCAGGGGAGGGTTTTGGTTAGTGGGTTTAGTTTGATCGGGTTTAGGAGGCGGCGGTAGGCGGTGATGCGGCCGTTTGCGACTTCTACTGTGTCTACGGCGGCCAGGTGGTCGTCTCGGTAGACGAGGAATTCGAGGCGGCCGTTGATTTGTGCCGGGACGATGCGCATTTCTGTGCGGGCGCTGACTCTGAGCAGTGCGGTGACGACTCGTCCGGCGCCTGCGATGATCTTGCGGGCGGCGAAGACGCGGCCGCCGCCGTCGGTGGTGTAGGCGGCGTCTGGGTCCAGCAGTTCCAGGAGTGCGGCCTCGTCGCGCCGCTCGTAGGCGGAGCGGAACGCCGCCAGGACCTTCTCCCGCTCCGCCGCCGGGACGGGACGGTGCGGCAGCGCGGCGGCGATCTTGCGCCGGGCGCGGGAGGCGAGTTGACGGCACGCGGCGGGCGTCTTGCCGAGGACGTCCGCGATCTGTTCGTACGGGACGTCGAACGCCTGGTGCAGGACGAAGGCGACGCGTTCCGGCGGCGAGAGCTCCTCCATGACCAGGAGCATCGCGGTGCCGGCCGTCTCGTCCATCAGGACGGGCTCGGCGGCGTCCGGGCCGGTCAGGATGGGTTCGGGCAGCCACGGGCCGACGTAGTCGACACGGCGGGCGCGGGCGGAGCCGAGCACGTCGTAGGCGCGGCGGGCCGCCACGGTGATCAGCCAGGCCCGCAGGTCGCGGACGTCGTCGAGTGAGTCGGCGTCCTGCGGGGCCTCGCCGTCGCGCCGGGAGTCGCGGGAGTGGGCGCGTATCCACACGTCCTGGACGATGTCCTCGGCGTCGGCGACGCTTCCGGTGATGCGGTACGCGGCGCCGAACACGGCGGGACGGTGCGCGGGCCATTCGTCGTCGAGGCGGCTCATCCGGATTCGGTGGCGACCACGCCCCGGCCGACGATGTCGGCGGTGGCCATGCCAGGCATGTTGGGGCTGGGTATGGCGTCCGTGATGAGGGCGTTGGTGGTCATGGCGTTACGCGGTCGCTGGGGTGAATACCCATTTCTTGTACGACCAGTAGCGGAACGCGGCGCCGAGGGCGACGCCTGCCAGCAGCCCGCCGTTGTAGGCGACTCCGCCGTGGAGTCCGAGGGTGTAGTAGGTGAAGCCGGTGCAGAGGACCTGGATGAGCAGTCCGACGCCGTTCAGCGCGAAGAAGATCGCGACCTCGCGGCCGGAGCCGTCGCTGTCGCGGTGGCGGAACACCCAGTACCTGTTGAGCAGGTAGGACGCCAGCGTGGACACCACGGTCGGCACGACGACGCTCGTGACGGGGCTGCCGCCGAGCAGGGCCCGCATCAGGTTGGCGCCGAAGATCATGATCAGGGTGCCGACGACTCCGACGAAGCCGAAACTGAGCAGTTCGCTCAGGAACTTGCCGCGGATGAGAAGCCTGCCGCGAAGGAATGCCCGGTGACCCGGGGCGGACTCGACCGTTTTGACCGGTCTTGACCGCTGCATGGTGCTCACTCGCCCAGACCTTACCTGACTAGGACATATCCCAAAGTCGCAACCCACCCAAAAGATCAGCGTCGTGTCGTTCAACACTCGGTCGTGGGGGTCCTGGCGCCCGGCTCGGCGGGGACGGCGGACGGGACCGCCGCCGTGGCGGTCGCCGGGGCCAGCAGGACGATCAGGCCGACCAGCCCGACCGGGACGGCCAGCGCCCACGTGAGCCCTACGCCCTGCGCGATGAACCCGATGACGGGCGGGCCGCCGAGCAGGCCCAGGTAGCCGACGCCGGTGACCCGGGAGATCCCGGCCGCGGCGGGCACGCCGGGGACGTTGCCGGCCGCGCTGAACGTGACGGGCGCGACGACCGCGACGCCGAGGCCGAAGAGCGTGAAGCCGCACACGGCCGCGACCGGGTGACCGGCGAGGAGGCCGAGTCCGAGGCCGAGCGCGGCGATCAGGGAACCCGTCCGCAGCACCGGGACGGGACCGAACCGCGCGACGACCCGGTCTCCGGCGAGGCGTCCGATGGTCATCGCCACCGCGCATCCGACATAGCCGAGGCCGGCGGCGCCCGGTCCGGTGCCGAGGTCTTCGCGCAGGTAGATGGCGCTCCAGTCGGCCATCGCGCCCTCGCCGACGAACGAGCACAGGCCGATGACGCCGAGCGTGATCAGCAGCCAGCGGGACGAGGACTTGGCCGTGGGAGGCGATCCGGGGCGAGTGGCCGGGGCGGTGGCGGGCGGCGCGCCTGGGGCGGCAGCGTCAGAGGCAGAGGCAGCGGCATCCCCGGGCGCGGCGGCTGCAGCGGGGGGTGTGTGGTCCGGGACGGTGTCGGCTGAGCGGTCCAGGAGGTCGCGGCAGCCGATCAGCAGCAGCGCCACCAGCACGGCGGTCGCGGCAGTCAGGTGCAGCGGGACGGGGACGTCCGCGTGTGCCGCGCCTGAGCCGATGAGCGCGGCCACGAGCGTCCCGATGCTGTAGGCGCCGTGCAGGCCGGACATCAGCGGGCGTCCGTAGCCGCGTTCGACGGCGACTCCCTGGGCGTTCATGGCCACGTCCATCAGGCCGAGCGAGGCGCCCATCAGCAGGAGGGAGCAGATCAGCGCGCCGATGTTCCAGGCGAGGCCCAGCGGGACCAGCGACGCGGCGCAGACGATCCCGGCGGCGATGGTCGTGGCGCGGCTGCCCCAGCGGGCGACGATCCGTCCGGCGAAGCGCACGGCGATCACGACGCCGATGGGCGCGCCCAGCAGGGCGACGCCCATCGAGCCTTCGCTCAGACCGAGATGCTCCTTGATCTGCGGGATGCGGGCGACCCAGGCGGCCGTGAGCAGGCCGTGCGCGACGAAGGCCAGCGTCACGGCGACCCGGGCCCGGCCAAGTGTCGCGATCTTGTCCGTAACCACCTAGCAGACTGTACGTGCCTTACGGGCCCGCCGCTTCAGGTGAGCGCCCGACCAGCACCCCAGCGGCGCCTAGGGTGCTGAGGGCGTTAGGGCGCGGGCGCTGTGGGTCAGGGTAGAGCGGTCAGGGGGACGTCGGGGTCGGTCAGGCGGGCGGCGTCCACGGGGCGGCCGGAGCGGATCAGGGCCTGGACGTCGCCGGTGACGTCCCACACGTTGACGTTCATCCCGGCGACGACCCGGCCGCCGGACAGCCAGAACGCGATGAACTCACGTCCTGGGACGTCCCCGCGGTACACGACCTCGTCGTACTCCCCCGGCGACGCGACGCCCGACATCTCCATGCCGAGGTCGTACTGGTCGCTGAAGAAGTACGGGACGCGGTCGTAGGAGACGTCCTGGCCGAGCATGGCGCGGGCGGCTGCCGGCCCGCCGTTCAGGGCGTTCGCCCAGTGCTCGACGCGGATCCGGCGGCCGAGCAGCGGGTTGTAGGCGTTGGCGACGTCCCCGGCCGCGTAGATGTCGGGGTCGGACGTGCGCAGCGAGGCGTCCACCAGGATGCCGTCGGAGACGTCGAGGCCGGCCTCCTCGGCGAGCCGGGTGTTGGGCCGCACGCCGATGCCGACGATCACGACGTCGGCGGGCACCTCGGCGCCGCCCGAGGTGACGACGGCCGACACCTGCCCGGCGCCCCAGAACCCGGCGACGCCCTGGTCGAGGCGCAGGTCGACGCCGTGCTCGCGGTGCAGGTCGGCGAAGACGCCGCCGAGCTCGGGACCCAGGGACGCGTGCAGCGGCGTCGGCTCCGGCTCGATGATCGTCACGTCGTTGCCGTGGGTGCGGGCGGCGGCGGCCGTCTCCAGCCCGATCCAGCCCGCCCCGGCGACGACGACGCGCCGTCCGCCGTGCGTGAGGGCCTGCTTCAGCGCCGCCGAGTCGGCCATCGTCCGCAGGTAGTGGATGCCCTGCAGTTTGGATCCGGGCACTTCCAGCCGCCTCGGGGACGCGCCCGTCGCCAGCAGCAGCTTGTCGTAGCCGATCGGCTCCTTGGTGGACAGGCGGACCTGGTGCGCGTCCCGGTCGACGGCGGCGACGGAGACGCCGACCCGCAACTCCACGTCGTGCTTCTCGTACCAGTCGGCCTCGTGGACGTGGGCCTTCTCGCGCGGCTCCTTGTCCAGGAGGAAGCCCTTGGACAGCGGCGGCCGCTCGTACGGCCGCTCGATCTCGTCCCCGATCAGGAGCAGTCTGCCCGCGAAGCCCTCCTCTCGGAGCGTTTCCGCCGCCTTGGCACCGGCCAGGCTGGCGCCGGCGATGACGAACGTCTCCTCGGGCATGGCGACCGACCTCCTGTAGTTGACCTGTAGCTATCCCTACAGCGGCCTATGTAACGAGACAAGGGTCATCGTCGGGCGCGTCGGGGCATATTCGACACATCGCCCGCGCCGCAATGCGCTTTTCCCGGCCGCGTCCCGGAAAGGGCGCGGCGGAAGCGGCGGAAGCAGGGGAAATGGCGCAGGTGATCAGTGCGGGCGGCCGTTCAGCACGCGGTGGCGGGCCATCGCGGTGAGGTCGGTCATCGACGCGATCTGGTCGATGACGGCGCGGAGCCGGCCCGCGTCGTCGCCGGCGGCCTCGAAGGCGGCGCGGAAGCCGGGTTCGAGCGTGCCGGGCGCGCCGGCGAGCATCAGCCCGGCCAGCTCGGTGATCAGCCTCCGCTGCCGGGCCCTGATCTCCTCGTGGCTGATCCACACGTAGTGCGCCGTGATGCCCTTGAGCAGCGCGTTCTCCAGCCGCTGCGCCCGCGGGACGATCAGCTCCGCCGCGTACCGGGTCAGCGGACGGTCGCCGTAGGCGTCCCGGGTGGCCGTCTCCGCGGCCATGCAGAACCGTCCGATCAGGGTGCTGGTGAGGTTCTTCAGCGCGGCGAGGCTGCGCGGGGTGCCGTCGTAGCGGTCGGGCCAGTACGGCTCGGCGAGCAGCGCGTCGAAGCGCTCCTCCAGCTCGGCGAGGTCGGCGTCGGGGCAGTACAGCTTGGTCGCGGTGGCGGCGACGAGGCGGCGCTCGGCCGGGTCGGCGAGGCGGACGAAATCGATGTGCCCGGCGACCAGCGCGTCCTCAAGGTCGTGGACGGAGTAGGCGACGTCGTCGCTCCAGTCCATGACCTGGGCCTCGAAGCACGTCCGGCCGGGTTCGACGCCCTCGCGGACCCAGCGGGCGACGTCCATGTCGTCCGAGTACACGCCGAATTTGCCGTTGACGGCCTCGGTCTGCGACCACGGGTACTTCATCGCGGCGTCCAGCGCGGCGCGCGTCAGGTTGAGGCCGACGCTGCGTCCGTGCAGGGGCGGGCCGTCCGGCGCGAACGACTTGGGCTCCAGCCTGGTCAGGACGCGGAGGCTCTGCGCGTTGCCCTCGAAGCCGCCGCAGTCGCGGGCGACGATGTCGAGGGCGGCCTCGCCGTTGTGCCCGAACGGCGGGTGCCCGATGTCGTGGGACAGGCACGCCGCCTCCACCAGGTCGGGATCGCAGCCGAGGGATTTGCCGAGCTCCCGGCCGACCTGCGCGCATTCGAGCGAGTGGGTCAGCCGGGTGCGCAGGCTCTGCACGGTGTCGGCGGTGGCGTCCGCGCCGGGCGAGGCGACCTGCGTCTTCGCGGCGAGCCGCCGCAGGGCGGCGCTGTGCAGGACGCGGGCGCGGTCGCGCTCGAACGCCGTCCGGTCGCGCCGCTTGGCGGGCTCGGGCGCCCAGCGTTCCCGGTCCCGAGCCGTGTAGGCGGAGTTTCCGTGGCCGGATTCCCCGTGAATCGAATTGGTCGTCATGGCCCTATCCAGGGTAAGCGGGCGCGCTCAGGCCCGGTCCAGGAACCGGCGGGTCAGCGCCGGTCCGGTCCCTGTATCCGGCGGGTCAGCGTATCCGGTGGTGCGGTGATCCGGCGGTCCCGTGGTCGGGCGGGGTCCGGCGGGGCCGGCGGGGGCGGGGGGTCAGCCGTTGGACGGGTCGGCGGACGGGTCGATGTGGATGCGCTTGGCGGTCTCGCTCGGCGTCTTCACGCTCTTGCCCAGCAGGACGTACGACAGGTATCCGCCGGTCTCCCGGACGATGTAGTGGAACTGGGTGTCGCGGGTCTGGACGCTGGGGCCGCTGCGCGTCGGGGACGCGGCGGCCTTGATCCCGTTGTCCTCGGCCATCTTCTTGGAGCGCAGCCCGTGCCACGGGTCGGTGACGATCACGCCGGACGTCCACTGGTGCCGCTTGAACTCCTTGCCGGCGGCCTTCATGCTCTCCAGCGTGTCGCGTCCGACCGGCACCGCGAAGACCTTGGACGCGGGCACCCCGCCCTTCTCGATCAGCCAGGCGCGGCCGGCGCCGGCCTCGGTGAAGTTGTCGCCGGGCGCCTTGCCGCCGACCGTCACGATCGCGGGCGCGACGCCGTCGCGGTAGAGCTTGAGGGCGTGCTGGAGCCGCCATTTCAGCGTCGGGGACGGCACGCCGTTGTACTGCGCCGCGCCGAGGACGATGATCGCGTCGGAGCGGGGCCGCTCGTCCTGGCGGGCCTGGTACCAGACCCGCGCCCCGACGGCGAGCGGCGTCAGGACGGCGACGGCGATCAGCCCGGCGAGGACGCTCGCCGGGATCGTGAACCAGGGCGACCGCTTGCGCCGCCCCTCCCGGCGGCCACGGCGGCCGCGGCGACCCCGCCGTCCGCCGTTCTCCGGTTCCCCGCCGTCGCCGGGCCTGCCGGTGTCGCCGCCGCCGTCTCCGGGCGCACGGGTTTCGGGGCCGTCGTCTTCGGGCCGGACGGTCGCGTGCTCGGTCCCCGGCACATCCACTTCCAACGTCATCGCATCGGACACGTTAGGTTAGATGGTCCGGCGCGTGCGCCCGGTTCGCCGGTTTGGTGTGTCATCCCGCCCACAGATCATCCGGCACACGGCGCTTCCGGCACACGGCTCTTCCGGGCTCACTGGCCGGCGGCGACGGGATCAGCGGCTGTCGCTGCCTCCCGAGGAGCCGGACGCGCCGTCCGCAGCCTCGATCGCGGCGCGGCCGGCCTCCAGGCGCGCGACGGGGACGCGGAACGGCGAGCAGGACACGTAGTCGAGGCCGACGTCGTGGCAGAAGTGCACCGAGTCGGGGTCGCCGCCGTGCTCGCCGCAGATGCCGAGGTGCAGGTCCGGACGGACGCGGCGGCCCTCCTCCACGGCGATGCTGACGAGCCGTCCGACGCCGTCCCGGTCGAGGGTCTCGAACGGCGACACCCCGAAGATCCCGAGGTCCAGGTACTGGGAGAAGAACGCCGCCTCGACGTCGTCGCGGGAGAAGCCCCAGGTCGTCTGGGTGAGGTCGTTGGTGCCGAAGGAGAAGAACTCGGCGGCCTCGGCGATCTGCCCGGCGGTCAGCGCGGCCCGCGGCAGCTCGATCATGGTGCCGATCAGCGCGGGCACGTCGACGCCGGTGGCGGTCCTGACCTCGGCCAGGATGGCGCGGGCCTCGTCGCGGACGGCCTCCAGCTCCTGGACGGCCCCGACGAGCGGGATCATGATCTCGGGGCGCGGGTCGCCGCCCGCGCTCCGGCGGGCCGCCGCGGCCTCGGCGATCGCGCGGACCTGCATTCCGAAAAGTCCCGGAATCACCAAACCGAGCCGCACGCCGCGCAGGCCCAGCATAGGGTTCTGCTCGTGCAGTCGGTTGACTGCTTCGAGCAGTCTCCGGTCTTTGGCATCCGCTTTGTCGCCTGCGAGCGCGACCCTGACCGACAGCTCGGTGATGTCGGGGAGGAATTCGTGCAGGGGCGGGTCGATCAGCCGGATGGTGACCGGCAGCCCGTCCATCGCCTCGAAGATCCCCTCGAAGTCCTGCCGCTGCAGGGGCTCCAGGGCGTCCAGGGCGTCCTTCCGCCCGGCCTCGTCCTCGGCGAGGATGAGCTGCTCGACGAGCTGCCGCCGGTCGCCGAGGAACATGTGCTCGGTGCGGCACAGCCCGATCCCGGCGGCGCCGAACCGGCGGGCGCGGGCGGAGTCGTCGGGGGTGTCGGAGTTCGCGCGGACCTTCAGCGCCGCGCGCGAGTCGGCGTGCTCCATGACGCGGTGGACGGCCTTCACGAGGTCGCCGCCGTCCTCGACGGACAGCTCGCCCTCGAAGTACCGGACGACGGGCGAGTCCTCGACGGGCACCTCGCCGAGGTAGACGTCCCCGGACGTCCCGTCGATGGAGATGACGTCGCCCTCGCCGACGGTGACGCCGCCGGGCGCGGTGAACCGCCCGCCCTTGACGTCGACGTCCAGCTCCTCGGCGCCGCACACGCAGGTCTTGCCCATGCCGCGGGCGACGACGGCGGCGTGCGAGGTCTTGCCGCCGCGGGAGGTCAGGACGCCCCTCGCGGCGACCATCCCGGCGAGGTCGTCGGGGTTGGTCTCGCGGCGGACGAGGATCACGTCCTCGCCCCGTCCGGCGAGCTCCACGGCCCGCTGGGTGGTGAACACGGCCTTGCCGACGGCCGCGCCCGGCGAGGCGTTCATCCCCTTCGTCAGCTTGCGCACGTTGTCGAGCTTGGCGGCGAAGCGGGGGAACATCAGCTGGGCGAGCTGGTCGCCGGTGACACGGCGGGCGGTCTCGTCCGCGTCGATGAGCCCCTGGTCGAGGAGCTGGCAGGCGATGCGGAACGCCGCGGCGGCGGTGCGCTTGCCGACCCGGGTCTGGAGCATCCACAGCTTCCCGCGCTCGATCGTGAACTCGATGTCGCACATGTCGCGGTAGTGGTTCTCCAGCGTCTCCATGATCTCGAGAAGCCGGTCGTAGGACGCCTTGTCGATGCGCTCCAGCTCGATCAGCGGGACGGTGTTGCGGATGCCGGCGACGACGTCCTCGCCCTGCGCGTTCTGCAGGTAGTCGCCGTAGATGCCCTGCTGCCCGGACGCGGGGTCGCGGGTGAACGCGACGCCCGTCCCGGAGTCCATGCCCATGTTGCCGAAGACCATCGCGCAGATGTTGACGGCGGTGCCGAGGTCGACGGGGATGCGCTCCTGCCTGCGGTACAGGACGGCGCGGGGCGCGTTCCAGGAGTCGAACACCGCCTCGACGGCGAGGTCCATCTGCTCGCGCGGGTCGGTCGGGAAGTCCCGGCCCGCCTTGTCCCGGACGATGGCCTTGAACCGGTCGACGAGCGCCTTGAAGTCCTCGGCGGTGAGGTCGGCGTCGTCGTCGCTGCCGCGGGCCCGCTTGACGTCCTCGACGGCGTCCTCGAACAGGTCGCCGTCGATGTCCAGGACGGTCTTGCCGAACATCTGGATCAGCCGCCGGTAGGAGTCCCAGGCGAACCGGTCGTCCCCCGCCTGCGCCGCCAGCCCGAGGACGGACTCGTCGTTCAGCCCGACGTTCAGGACGGTCTCCATCATGCCCGGCATGCTGAACTTGGCCCCGGAACGTACGCTGACCAGGAGCGGGTCGTCGCTCTGGCCGAGCTTCTTGCCCATCGCGGACTCCAGCGCGGCGAGGTGCCGGTTCACCTCGTCCGCCAGGCCCTCGGGCGGGTTCCCGTGCTCCAGGTAGTGCCGGCAGGCCTCCGCGGTGATCGTGAACCCGGGGGGCACGGGCAGTCCGAGGTTGGTCATCTCGGCCAGGTTGGCGCCCTTGCCGCCCAGCAGATCCTTGAGGTCCTTGTTGCCCTCGGTGAAGTCGTACACGAACTTCGGCACGGGGAGCTCCTTCTCGCTCCGGTTCCTCCCAGCGGCAGTGCCGGTCCAGCCGGGCCGGGGGCGCGCGGGGTCGCGATCCCCCGGGCGGCGGGTCCGCTGCCCTGTTTGCCGGGACTGTACCCGCGAATCCCGGGCTCGCTCGGCGCCCTCCGTCCGGGAGGACGTTCGCGCAGGTCAGGCCCCGGATAGTGGTCTATTCCAATTCGGACCAACGGGGATGATCAGGACAGAAACACCGCCGCGCACGGACGCCGCACGGACATCGCACGGACACCGCACGGAGGTCGCACGGACACCGCGCGGACGTGACGCACCCACTCCACGGAAGAGGGAATGATGGATCAAGGAGGTGAGGCTGTGAGGCCGAAGGTCGCGGGCGGCCGGGCTGGAGACCCGTTCGCCCCTATCGCCGACTACGGGTTCCTGTCGGACTGCGAGACGACCGCGCTGGTCGCGCCGAGCGGCAACATCGAGTGGATGTGCCTGCCCCGGATGGACTCCCCCAGCGTGTTCGGGTCGATCCTGGACCGCGACGCCGGGTACTTCCGGGTCGGCCCGGCCGGCGTGGAGGTGCCCGCCGCGCAGCGGTACATCCCCGGCACCATGGTGATGGAGACCACCTGGTGGGTGCACGGCGGCTGGCTCGTGGTGACGGACGCGCTGCTCATGGGCCCGTGGCACCACGAGACGGAACGGTCCCACACGCACCGCCGCGCCCCCACCGACTACGACGCCGACCACGTCCTGCTGCGGATGGTCCGGTGCGTGAACGGCCAGGTCCAGGTGCGGCTCGACTGCATGCCGGTGTTCGACTACGGCCGGACGCCCGCCCGCTGGGAGCACACCGGCGCCGGGTACCACGAGGCCCTCGCGCGCGGGAACGACGTCGGGCTGCGGCTCACCACCGACATGAACGTCGGGTTCGAGGGGTCGCTGGCCACGTCCAGGACGCTGCTGAAGCAGGGCGAGTCGCGGTTCGTCGCGCTGTCGTGGAGCGAGCACGCGGCGCCGTCGTCCTGGACGGAGGCGCAGGAGCGGCTGATCTGGACCGTCCACCACTGGCAGCACTGGCTGGACCGCGGCCGTTTCCCCGACCACCCCTGGCGGAGCCACCTGCAGCGCAGCGCGCTCACGCTGAAGGGCCTGACGTTCGCGCCGTCCGGCGCGGTGGCGGCCGCGGCGACGACGTCGCTGCCCGAGTCGCCCGGCGGCGACCGGAACTGGGACTACCGCTACACCTGGATCCGCGACTCCACGATGGCGCTGTGGGCGTTCTACACCCTCGGCTACGACTGGGAGGCCAACGACTTCTTCTACTTCATCACCGACGTCGCCGAGGCCGCCGAGGGCAAGCTGCAGATCATGTACGGGCTGGACGGCCGGGAGGAGCTGCCCGAGTCCACGCTCGACCACCTGTCCGGGTACGGCGACGCGCGTCCCGTCCGGATCGGCAACGAGGCCTACATGCAGGCGCAGCACGACGTGTGGGGCGCGATCATCGGCTCCATCTACCTGTTCGTGCGCAAGCGGGACCGGCTGGACGACCGGCTCTGGAAGATCATCATCAAGCAGGTGGAGGACGCGCTCGCCAACTGGCGCGTCCCGGACTGCGGCATGTGGGAGGTGCGCGGCGAGCCGCAGCACTTCACCTCGTCCAAGGTCTTCTGCTGGGTGGCGGCCGAGCGCGGCGCCCGCCTCGCCCGCATCCGCGGCGACCAGGACCGGGCCCTGCGCTGGCAGGCCGCCGCCGACGAGATCCACGCCGACGTCCTCGCCAACGCGCTGGACGAGCGCGGCGTCTTCACCGCCCACTACGGCGCGACGACCCTGGACGCGTCCGCGCTGCTGATCCCGCTGCTCGGCTTCCTGCCCGCCGACGACAAGCGCGTCCGCGAGACCGTCCTCGCCATCGCCGACGAGCTGTCGGAGGACGACCTCGTCCTGCGCTACCGGGCGGCGGAGACCGACGACGGCTTCGAGTCGGACGAGGGCACCTTCACCATCTGCTCGTTCTGGCTGGTCAGCACGCTGGTGATGATCGGCGAGCTGGAGCGGGCGCGGGCGCTGTGCGAGAAGCTGCTGTCGTACGCGAGCCCGCTGCAGCTGTACTCGGAGGAGATCGACCCGCACACCGGCCGCCACCTGGGCAATTTCCCGCAGGCATTCACCCACCTGGCCCTGATCAACGCCGTCATGCAGGTAATCAACGCCGAAACCAACGAACCCCAGTCGCCCTTGGCGTAACACCGACGGCTCTTGACAGGGGAACTTGACCACTCCTCCCCCTTCGGAGCGCGCAGTGCGGCCGCGTCGCGAAGCGACCACACTGCAGCACAGCGCGACGACGCTCCGTGGCCGGGGCTTCCACGGCCGCCCCGGCCCTTAATCACGACTTGACACCGAGTTGTCGGAATTGCGCCTTTTGTCGGCGACCCCGGCTACGGTTCCGCCGTGACCACACCACCTCCTACTGGCACCACCCCGGACACCCTCGGCTGGGCCGCACCCGACGCGTCCGACGCACAGGCGGCGGACGGTGCCGCGGCGAGTCCGCCGGGCCCTCCCCTCGGGCCGCCCTTCGACGCCCGGCCGCCGTCCACGCCCGTTCCGGCGCGGACGAACCGGCTCGCGATCGCCGCGCTGGTCACGGGACTCTGCGGGCTGGTCCTGCTCGCGATCGGCCTCGCCGTCGCCGCGCTCGTCCGGACCGGTCGCCGCGCGGAGGGACGTCCGGCCGAGAAGGGCAGAGGCCTCGCAATCGGCGGACTCGCCGCATCGGCCGTGTGGATCGCCGCCACGGTGGTCGCGGTGGCGGCCTTCGGAGGCGGGCCGTTCGCCACGGAGAAGGGAAGATCCGCCCTTTCCCCTCCTGACGGCTACGTCCTGGCCTCCACGCTGAAGGCCGGCGACTGCTTCACCGGGGAGCTCAACGCCGACGCCGATCCGTTCGTGTCACGCAGCCCCTGCAATCACCCGCACAACGGCGAAGTGGTCGGCAAGGCCACGCTTCCGGGCGCCCCGTTTCCGGGACACCAGAAGCTGACCGAGCAGGCCGCGAAAACGTGCAAGGAACGGATCCCGAACAAGGTGCGGGACGTCACCGAACTCGAACTCCGGACCGGCGTTCCCGGCGAGAAGGAGTGGAAGGACGGGGACCGCGGGGTCACCTGCATGATGGTGGTCGTCTCCAACCGGTCGCTCACCACGCCGCTCGCCGCCCTGGACACCGGCCCGCCGCCCGTCCAAGAGCTGAAGCGGGGCGACTGCATCGAGAAGTGGACAGAATCGGCGACGCTGCCCATCGTCGCCTGCACCCAGAAGCACGAGTTTCAAGTGTTCGCGGTCTACGAAATGCGGGACGGGAAGTACCCCGGCGAGAAGGCGCTCCTGGACAAGTCCGAGATGCGGTGCGCCGAACGCGCGGTGAAGATCTGGGGCGCCCGTATGCCGCTCCACCTCGTCATTCCCACCAGCGCGGTGCCCACGAAGGAGAGCTGGAATGCGGGATACCGGCAAGCGACCTGCATGGTCACCGGCAAGAAGGGATCGCTGACGCGCTCGGTGGTACCGCACTGACCCCCACATGGACGCGGCGGCCCCCGCATTGGCGAAAGGCATTGAAATGACTTCTTCTACACCACCGCACCCTGACGACGAGCCGAGGGACTCCACGCCCGCGGGAGCTGAGCGGTTCCCTGGAGCCGGGCAACCGGTTGGAGGCGAGCAACCGGTTGGGGCTGAGCACCCGGTTGGGGCCGCACAGCCTGCTTGGGCACCGCCTGGGGTTTCGGGTGTGCCCGGTCCCGGTGCGCCCGGTCCTGGTGCGCCCGGTCCTGGTGCGCCCGGTCCTGGTGCGCCCGGTCCTGGTGCGCCCGGCGCCGAGCCAGGCATGCCCGGCACCGGGCAGTGGCCGGTGCAGGACATGCCGTACTACGGCGGCGGCCCGCCGCCGACGGGGGTCGCGCCCCGGACGAACCGGCTGGCGATCGTCGCGCTCGTCACCGGGCTGTGCGGCCTGATCCTGCTGGCGATCGGCTTCGCGATCGCCGCGCTGGTGCAGGCCGGACGGCGCGGCGAGCGGGGCAAGGGCCTGGCCGTCGGCGCGCTGGTGGTGTCCGGCGCCTGGGTCGTGGCGGCGGCGGTCGCCCTCGCCGTGGTGGCGGGCTCGCTGGTCACCGCCGACCGGGACGAGACGGGGCGGGTCACCGGCAAGGACAAGATGCTGCCGGCGGCGCTGCGGGTCGGCGACTGCTTCACCGGTTTCAAGGTCGACTCGATGACGTCGCCCGTCACGGCGCTGCCCTGCGCGGAGCCGCACCAGGGCGAGGTCGTGGGCCAAGTACGGCTGGCGGCCGGCGAATTTCCGGGTAACAGGAAGGTTCACGAACAGGCGACCGATTCCTGCTTCATCAAGACGATCCGCTTCCTGAAGAGTCGGCACGCCCAATACCTGGAGCCTTACCTCATCCTGCCGACAAAGACGAACTGGGACGCCGGCGACCGCAAAGTGCTCTGCCTGCTCACCTATACCGGGCCCGACACCATCACCACTCCGATCGCGAATACCCTGGACCCGAAACTGAAGTACTGGACCGAACTCTCCTACGGCGACTGCTTCGGGAAATGGGACGCGGACGTCCCGGCGCAGCGCGTCCTCTCCTGCACCGAGTCGCACTGGAGCCAGGTGTTCGCGGTCTTCAAGCTGAAGGCAGGCCCGTATCCGGGAGAGAAGGGTCTGGAGCGGAAGGCGGAGGCGGGCTGCAAGAAGCAGGTGAAGAAGGTTTTCGGCCGGCACCCGTACCCCGAGTACTACTCGTTCTTCTCCGCGCAGAAATTCGAGTGGGAGGGCGGGATCCGCACCATCGTCTGCTTCGGCATGAGCGAGGACCGTCCGCTGAAGAAGACGATGCTGCCGCGCTGACCCGCGGCGGGCCCCGGATTCCGCCGGGGCCCGCGGTGGGTCAGACGACCGCGCCCGAGTCGTGCGTGGTGCGGCGCGGCGGGCGGGACTTGGTCTTGCGCTGGGGCGGCGGGGCCTTCGCGAACCGTTCCAGGACGACCGCGATCGGCGTCGCCGTGAACACGCTGGAGTACGTGCCGACGATGATCCCGATCAGGAGCGCGATGGCGAAGTCGGTCAGCGAGTCGCCGCCGAGGACCGCCAGGGCGGACAGGATGAACAGCGCGCCCATCCCGGTGTTGATCGTCCGCGGGACGGTCTGCAGGACGCCCCGGTTCGCGATCGCCGCGAACCGCCCCTTCGGGTTCTCGCCCCACATCTCCCGGACGCGGTCGAACACGACGACGGAGTCGTTGACCGAGTAGCCGATGATGGTGAGCAGCGCGGCGAGGAAGACCCCGTCGATCGGTTTCCCGAGCCAGGCGAAGATGCCGGTGACGATCGTGATGTCGTGGAACATGGCGATGACGGAGCCGGCCGCGAACGTCCAGCGGAACCTGATCGTCAGGTAGGCGAGCTGCACCAGCAGCGCCACGGCGAGGGCGATGAGGGCCTTGGTCCGCAGCTCGTCGCCCAGGCTGGGGCCGATCAGCTCGTCGCGCTGCTTGGTGGCGCCGCCGCCCTTCTCCGCCAGCGCGTCGTGGACGCGTTTCTCCTGCTCGTTGGTGAGGTCGACCGTCCGGACGGAGATGTCGTCCTCCCCGGACGTCTGGACGACGGCGCGCGGGAACCCGGCGTCGGCGACGGCGGAGCGCGCGACGTCGATGTCCACGGGACGGCTCGTGGAGTATTCGACGAGCCGCCCGCCGGTGAACTCCACGCCGAAGTTGAGGCCGCGGACGAAGATCCCGGTCACGGCGACGACGACGGCGAGCGCGGAGATCCCGAGCCAGAGGCGGCTGCGTTTCATCAGGTCGGGGCCGCTCTCCTCCAGCCACTTCCGGATCCGTCCGGCGCCGCTGAGGCCGCCCGCTCTGCCCCTGCTGAGCCGGGGGAACCGCGCCGCCGCGGCATCGGTGAGGACGCGGCTCAGCAGCATCGCCGAGACGAGGGACGCGAGGACGCCGATGGTCAGCGTGACGCCGAACCCCTTCACCGGGCCGGAGGCGAGGAAGAACAGCAGGGCCCCGGCGAGCAGCGTGGTGACGGCGGAGTCCGCGATCGCCGACCACGCCTTGTTGAACCCGGTGGCCAGGGCCGTCCGCGCGCTCCGTCCGGGAGCGGCGGACATTTCTTCTCTGGCGCGTTCGAAGGCCAGCACGTTGGCGTCGATGGCCATGCCGATGGCGAGGACGAAACCGGCGAGGCCGGGCAGGGTGAGCGTCGCGCCGACGGCGACGAGCGCGGCGTAGGAGATCAGCGCGTATCCGGTCAGCGCGACGGTGGCGAGGAAGCCGACGAGCCGGTAGACGGCCACGATGAACAGGCCGGTCAGGATGATGCCGATGACCGCGGCGCGGGCGCTCGCGTCGATCGCCTCGTCGCCTAGCGTCGGCCCGACCACCCGCTGCTCGATGATCTTCACGGGGACGGGCAGCGAGCCGCCCTCGATCAGCGCGGCGAGGTCCTTGGCCTCCCCGGCGCTGAAGTCCCCGGTGATCTGCGTCGATCCGCCGGTGATGCCGACGCCGCAGGACACGCTCTCGGTGACGCCCGGGGAGGAGATCACCTTGCCGTCCAGGACGATCGCGATCCGCCGCTCGTCGCCCGCCGCGCACGCGGCCTTGGCGGTCAGCCGCTCCCACGTCTTCCCGCCGCCGCCCTTGAAGTCGACGTTGACGGCCCAGCCGCCGAGGTTCTGCGGATCGTAGTTCGCGCTCGCCGAGCCGATGCCGTCGCCGGTGAGCGCGGCGGGGCCGATGAGGATCTGCTGCCCGCTCTCGTCCGGGATCAGCTGCTGCCCCTGGCCCGCCTTGCCGGTGTTGGGCAGCACCGGATGGGCGGTGAGCTGCGCGGTCTTGCCGAGAGCCGCGGTCGCCCTGGACGGGTCCTGCACGTCGGGCAGCTCCACGATCAGCCGCCGCTCGCCGGACCGGGTGAGCGAGGACTCCGCGACGCCGAGCGCGTTGACGCGGCGCTGCAGCACCTCCCGGGCGCGGTCGGTGGACTCGCGGTCGGCCTGCACCGTCGGCGAGTCCTGGGTCTCGAGGACGATCTGGGTGCCGCCGCGCAGGTCGAGGCCGAGGCGGGCGGGTTTGGACCAGGCGAAGTAGAACGATGTGGCGAGCACGGCGAACGCCAGTACCGCCCGCACCATGTTGGCGCGAGTCAAAGGGAACCTCCACACGGGCTTCGGCGCCGGGCGGCTGCACGGCACCGCGGACGACTAGCTCAGATCCGTGGGGAGGTGGGGGGTGCGCGCCCGCGCGGGACGCCGCTCGGCGCGACGTCCGGCGCGGTGTGGACGGCGAAGGCCCGGACGGCGCGTCCGGACGGCGGCTGGACCTCGACGCCGGACGCGGGCGGCACCGCGAACGCCGGATGCACGACGAGCGGCGACTGCCCGGCGTGTGCGAGATGCGCGTGCACCGCCTGCGTGTGGGGGCTTTGACGGTGCTTGCCGGCGGAGGATCGGGGGCGGGCGGGCGCGTGCTGCACCGTCCCGCTCCGGACGCCGGTGATCGTCCCGGTGGGGGACGTCCCGCCGTGCGCCCCGGCCCCGGCGGGCCCGACCACGATCCCGAGCAGCCCGAGCGCGACGACCAGGAGCCGGGCGACGGGACGGGCGGGCCGGTACAGGTCGCGCATCCTGCCCCTCCCCTCGGGCTCCTCGATCGGACGGCGTCGTCGCCGGGATCCGTGGTGCGTCTGCCTCCGCCCACGATGCCGGGGACGGCGGCGGGCGGTCCAGCCAACCTAGCCCAGGTTCACCGCCCTGGAGACACCGTTCGCCGGGCGTTGACGAAACACAGAGGGTGGACCTGCACAGATGCCCGCAGACCGTCCGCGCAGCGAAGCGGGCCGCCCCATCGCGTGGGACGGCCCGCTTTGCTTGTGCCTTTGTCGTGGACGCTCTCAGCAGCCCAACAGCTGGGCGGCGAGGAACGCTTCGACCTGGCCGATCGCGATGCGTTCCTGGCTCATCGAGTCGCGTTCGCGGACGGTGACCGCGTCGTCCTCCAGCGTGTCGAAGTCGACGGTGACGCAGAACGGCGTGCCGATCTCGTCCTGCCGGCGGTAGCGGCGGCCGATGGCCCCGGCGTCGTCGAACTCGACGTTCCAGTTCTTGCGGAGCCGCGCGGCGAGGTCGCGGGCCTTCGGGGACAGGTCGGCGTTGCGCGACAGCGGCAGCACCGCGGCCTTGACCGGGGCGAGCCGCCGGTCGAGCCGCATGACGGTGCGCTTCTCCAGCTTGCCCTTGGCGTTGGGCGCCTCGTCCTCGGCGTAGGCGTCCATCATGAACGTGAGCGTGCACCGGTCGACGCCCGCCGCCGGCTCGATCACGTACGGGACGAACCGCTCGCCCGACTCCTGGTCGAAGAACGACAGGTCGGCGCCGGACGCCTTGGAGTGCGTCGTCAGGTCGTAGTCGGTGCGGTTGGCGACGCCCTCAAGCTCGCCCCATTCGCCGCCGATGAAGTCGAAGCGGTACTCGACGTCCACGGTCCGCTTGGAGTAGTGGGAAAGCTTCTCCGCCGGGTGCTCGTACAGCCGCAGGTTCTCCTTGCGGATGCCGAGGTCGACGTACCACTGCATGCGCTCGTCGATCCAGTACTGGTGCCATTCCTCGTCGCTGCCCGGCTTGACGAAGAATTCCATCTCCATTTGCTCGAACTCGCGGGTCCGGAAGATGAAGTTGCCGGGCGTGATCTCGTTGCGGAACGACTTGCCGATCTGCCCGATGCCGAACGGGACCTTGCGCCGCGAGGACTGCTGGACGTTCAGGTAGTTGATGAAGATGCCCTGCGCGGTCTCGGGACGCAGGTAGGCGAGGCCCGACTCGTCCTCGACGGGGCCGAGGTAGGTCTTGAGGAGGCCGTTGAACATCCGCGGCTCGGTGAACGAGCCCTTGACGCCGCAGTTCGGGCAGCCGATGTCGGCGAGGCCGTTCGCGGGCGGGCGGCCGTGCTTCTCCTCGTAGCCCTCTTCGAGGTGGTCGGCGCGGAAGCGCTTGTGGCAGGACTGGCACTCGGTGAGCGGGTCGACGAACGCCTGGACGTGGCCGCTGGCCTCCCAGACCTCGCGCGCGAGGATGACGCACGAGTCCAGGCCGACGATGTCGTCGCGGCCCTGCACCATGGACTTCCACCATTGGCGCTTGACGTTGTTCTTCAGCTCGACGCCGAGCGGCCCGTAGTCCCAGGAGGCGCGGAGCCCGCCGTAGATCTCGCTCGACGGGTAGACCAGGCCCCGCCGCTTGGCGAGGTTGACGATCGTTTCCAGCACATCGGAACGGCGTGCCATGAAATATTCTCCATCCGGCTGGCGGTCGGCGGGACAGTGAGTGCGCCCCGGTCCCGCCGTGGAAACGGCGGGTGGCGGCGATTGCGATCCCCGGTGATGGCGCTCGGGCGTCCGGCCGCCGAAATGTGCGGTCTTCTCCGGCGCCTGCGAGCAATCCCAGCTTAGGGCACAGGTGAGTCTAGTTGACGCAGCGTGGTATTCGCGGGCCTAGTAGCGGGCCTAGTAGACGCGTCCGTCGACGATGTTGCTGTCGATGTTGATGGTGACGCCGCCGTGCTTCTCCTTGTGGCCGCCGCGGTACTGCTTGATCCGGCGGTGCGGGCGCCACCAGTGGTCCGGCATGAACGGGTCGCCGTACACCTTGGCCCTGCCGTCCCAGTTGGCGAACCAGACGGCGACGGGCCTGCTGATGCCGTCGGCGCGTCCCACGTCCCGGATGCCGGACTTGACGCTGCTGTAGAGGCAGGGCGTGTATCCGGTCTTCTTCAGCCTCCGGACCCAGTTGTCCACGAATCGCAGGACCGCGGCCTTGCAGCCGGGGTTCCTGCTCTTGTACGCCTCCATGTCGTAGTAGATGGGGGCGCCTTTCGCGATGCCGAGCCTCCGGGCCTTGCGTGCGGCGTCCACGGCGGACTTGGCGCCCTGTGACGCGGCGTTCTTCGCGGTGAACTTTTGCGGACGGCTGCTGCAGGGCGCCTGGAGCCCGACGTAGGTGGGCGTGATGCGGTAGCCCATATCGCGGACTTTCCTCACCCACCGCTTGGTGAGGTTGGGTTGCGCGCACCCGCGCGCCGCGCCGCCGATGTAGATGTTGGTGACCTTGAACGAGGGCCGCCACGCCTTCATGGCCGCGAGGGACGGGGCCGTGCAGGTGTCGAACCCCTTGCCCCGCACCCACGGACGGCGGTCGAGCAGCGGCTGAGCGGCGGCGTCCGGCTGTTCCGGCCTTCCGTCGGGCATGTCCTGCTCAGCCAGCTCAGACGGCACAGAAGGCACAGACGGCGGTGGCGGCACCGAGGGCACGGGCGGCGGCGCCAATCCCGCGGGAGCCACTGATGGCGCTGACGGCACGGACGGCAGCTCCGGCACAGACGGCAGGTCCGGCACGGACGGCGCTGACGGCGCTGACGGCGCTGACGGCGCTGACGGCACGGACGGCGCTGACGGCACCGGCGGTGTTGACGGCATTGGCGGCGCCGACGGCGGGGAGGTGCGCGAGCCGACGTTCGATGCGGCGGCCAGACGGGTGTTGCGGAGCACCTGCTGGAGCGCGGCCGGGTCCGTCCCGTAGACGCCGGTGATGGTGACGTCGGCCTCGGGGACGGTGAACCGCGCCTCGTGGTCGACGGTCTGCGGGAGCTCGAACGTGGCGAGCTGGGCACCGTGCACGACCGTCCGGGACGCGCGTCCGTGCCCGGCGGGCCGCGCACGGTCCGCCGGCTGGAGGTGGACCGCCTCGGTGCGTCCGACGAGGCGGGCCGGGCAGTCGGGCTGCGGTCCGGGACGGCCGAGGTAGACGGCGTGCCGGTCGTAGCGGACGCAGCGCGACGGATCCCGGTCGAGGTCGTGGACCTCCCACCCCGCCGGGACGGTGAAGCGCAGCCCGCGGTACTCGACCACGCGCGGCGCGTCCGCCCCCGGCCTGCCGTCGCTCAGCGCGGCGGCCTGGTGGGACGCGGGCCGCGCGGAGGACGTCCTGACGGCGGCGACGACGGGAGGGACGGCCGCCAGCACGGCCAGACCGCCGAACAGGGCGGCACGGGACCAGACGGCGCTGGACTGGACGGCATGGCGCATCACATCTCCCCCGGGCGGGCACGGCATGATCGTGATGCGGCAAAGATGACCTTGACCGGACGCCCCGAAACCGGGCCGGGACGCTTCTTGCCCCGCCGTTTCCCCTATGCAGACGCGCCTTGATCAAGACGTGCCGTCGAGACGCGTCGTCGACCGTACGCGACGCCGCTCAGGCCGAGGTGATGATCTCGTAGGCGCCCGGTTCGTCCACGGCCATGACGGCGAGCGGCATGAACTGGAGCCGCACCTCGTACTGGCCGAGCGCGCGGCGGTAGTGGCCGGCGCCGTCCCATTCGGTGACGAGGGCCCAGAGGCCGGGGTCGTCGACCGTCCTGCCGAGGCGCCCGGAGCGGAATCCGGGGCTCGCGGACAGCGCCGTCAGCACCGCGCTCATGCGTTCGGCGAAGCCGTCGGCGTCCTCGCCTGGCACGCGGTACCGGGTTATCGCGATCATCGGTACATCCTGGCAGTACGTTGGGCGGGTGGAGACGAGAGGTGAGCAGGGCGCCGGCCTGCGGGCGGCGGTCGAGCGGTGGAGTGCGGCGCCGGTGGTGTTCCTGCACCGGCTGCCGCGGTGGGTGCTGCTCGTCGCGGTGTTCGTCCTGCTGGTGATCGGGATGGTCGGGACGGGCTGGGTGGCGGCCGCGGCCGTGCTGGTCCTGGCGCTGGCGCTGGCCTGGTTCGCCTTCCTGAACTGGCCCGCGCTGGACGGCTCGGGCAGAGCGCTGCGCGTCGCGGCGCTGGCGGTCCTGGTGGCGTTCGCGCTGGGGCGCGGCATCGGGCAGTTCTGACCAGGCCCCCCACCGGCCCTGACCAGCCCTCTCGATTTTGACAACCATTTTCATCGTCGCCATAATCGGCGGGTGCCTCGCTACCGTGACCCCCGGCGTGCCCTCCCCGCAGCGGCGCTGGCCCTGGCCGGGCTCGCGGCCGGACTGACGGGCTGCGCGGACGCGGGCGCCGACGTCCCGCCCGGCAAGACCGTGGTGGTCGCGTCGTTCTACCCGGTGGCGTGGCTGGCCGAGCAGGTCGGCGGCGGCGACGTCTTCGTCCGGACGCTGACCGAGCCCGGAGCCGAGCCGCACGACCTGGAGCTGACGGCCCGGCAGGTCGCGAACGTGGCGGACGCCGACTACGCCGTCCACGTCAGGGGCGTCCAGCCGGCCGTGGACGACGCCGTCCGGCTGCACGCGAAGGGCAGGTCGCTGGACGCGGCGAGCGTGGTCCGGAGGCTGCCGCCGCCGGAGGAGACCGAGAGCGAGGAAGAGGCCCACGACGGCGTCCGCCACGAGGAGGCGGACTACGACCCGCACATCTGGCTCGACCCGAGCCGCATGGCGGCGATCGCGACCGCGCTCGGCGACCGGCTGGCCGCCGCCGATCCCGCCCGCGCGCCCGGCTACCGGCACCGCGCCGGGGCCGTCGCCGCCCGGCTGACCGCGCTCGACCGGGAGTTCCGCGACGGCCTGGCGTCCTGCAAGCGCCGGGAGATCGTGACCGCGCACGGCGCGTTCGGCTACCTCGCGGACCGATACGGCCTGCGCCAGATCCCGGTCGCCGGCGTCGATCCGGCGAGCGAGCCGTCCCCGAAGCGGATGGCCGGGCTGACGCGCCGGGTCGCGTCCATCGGCGCCACGACGATCTTCACCGAGACGCTGGTCAGCCCGAAGGTCGCGCGGTCCCTGGCGCGGGAGGCGGGGGTGCGGACGGCCGTGCTCGACCCGGTCGAGGGCATCGAGGACGGCTCGGACGGCGACTACATGACGATCATGGCCGAGAACCTGCGGACGCTGCGTCCCGCGCTGGAGTGCTCATGAAAGACGACCCGGACCCCCCGTCCCGCCAGAAGACGCCCGATCATGCGCCGCCGTTCGACCAGACGCCGCCGTTCGACCAGACGCCGCCGTTCGATCATGCGCCGCCGTTTGCGATGACGGGCGGTCTCGTCCGGCGGGACGGCCGCGAGGTCCTCGCCGGGGTCGACCTGCGGGTCGCGACCGGCGACGTGCTCGCGGTCCTCGGGCCGAACGGCGCGGGCAAGTCCACGCTGGTCAAAGCGCTGCTCGGGCTGGTCCCGCTGGCCGCGGGACGGACGGAGATCTACGGCACGCCGCCGGCACGGTTCCGCGGCTGGCGGCGGATCGGGTACGTCCCGCAGCGACTGCCGATGGGCGGCGGGGTGCCCGCGACCGTCCGCGAGGTCGTCTCGTCGGGGCGGGTGGGGCGGCGGTCCCGCTGGCTGCCCGCGGTGTTCAACGACCGGGCGGCCGACCGCGCCGCCGTCGACCGCGCGCTCGCGACGGTCGGGCTCACCGATCTCGCCCGCGACTCGGCGCATCTGCTGTCGGGCGGCCAGCAGCAGCGCGTCCTGATCGCGCGGGCGCTCGCGGGCGAGCCCGACGTTTTCGTGATGGACGAGCCGACGGCCGGCGTGGACGCGCACAGCCAGGCGGCCCTCGCGTCCGCGCTGCGCGAGCTGGCCGGGGCCGGGCGGACGGTCGTCCTGGTCACCCACGAGCTCGGCCCGATGGAACCGCTGATCACGCGCACGGTCGAGCTGGGGCACGGGCGCGTCGTCCGCGAATCCACCGTCCGGGAGTACCCAACGCAGGACACGGCTACGGGAAGGCCCGTGTGAGCGACATGCTGCAGTACGACTTCATGCGCATCGCCCTGGTGATGGCGGTGCTGATCGGGCTGACCGCACCGGCCGTGGGGACGTTCATCGTCCAGCGGAAGCTTTCGCTGCTCGGCGACGGCATCGGCCACATCGCGCTGACCGGCATCGGGCTGGGCCTGCTCACGAGCACCTCGCCCGTCCTCGGGGCGCTGATCGTGTCGGTGTTGGGCGCGGTGGCGATCGAGATCGTGCGGGCGCGGAGCCGCAGCGGCGCGGACGTCGCGCTGGCTCTGCTGTTCTACGGCGGGCTGGCGGGCGGCGTGATCCTCACCAACGCCAACGGCGGCAGCGGGACGAGCCTCCAGTCGTACCTGTTCGGCTCGATCACCAGCGTGACCGTCACCGACCTGTACGTCGTCGCGGGCCTCGCCGCCGCGGTGCTCGGGATCGTCGCGCTGTTCGGCCGCGAGCTGTTCCTGCTGTGCCAGGACGAGGAAGTGGCAAGGGCGTCGGGGCTGCCCGTCCGGTTCCTCAGCGTGCTGATCGCCGCGACCGCCGCGGTCACCGTCGTGATCTCGATGCGGGCGATCGGGCTGCTGCTGGTCAGCGCGCTGATGATCGTCCCGGTGGCGGCGGCGCAGCAGCTCACGCGGGGATTCCGTGGGACGATGCTGGTCGCGATGGCGACCGGTGTACTGTCGGCCGTATCGGGCCTGGCGGGTTCCTTCCAGTACGATCTGCCTCCGGGCCCCTCGATCGTGCTGCTGGCGCTCGCGCTGTTCGTCGCCGCGGTCGCCGGGGGCACGCTGGTGCGCCGAAGACGTGCGCGGACCGGCCCGTCCGGGGAGACCGTCCCGGCTGCGGCCGGTTCCGGAGTCGAGGCGCGCGTGGACGCCGAGGTGATGGGGGGATGACGCGGAGGTGCTTGGGGGATGACGACGGCCCGCCGGGACGCGGTGCGGCAGGTGCTGACCGGATCCGAGGGTTTCCGCAGCGCGCAGGACATCTACGCCGACCTGCGCGCCGACGGATCCAAGATCGGCCTCACCACGGTCTACCGGGCGCTGCAGGCGCTCAGCGACGCGGGCGAGGTCGACGTGCTGCGCACGGACGAGGGTGAGGCCGTGTACCGGGCCTGCCGCACCGAGCAGCACCACCACCATCTCGTCTGCCGCGAGTGCGGCCGGACGATCGAGGTCGAGGGCCCGGCCGTGGAGCGCTGGGCCGAGGCGATCGCCGCGGAGCACGGCTTCAGCGACATCACGCACACCGTCGAGGTCTTCGGCACCTGCGCCGACTGCATCGCGAAGTCCGGCTGACGCGCCGATCCGCGGGCCGCCCGGCGACACGCGGCGCACCCGATATGTGACGCACCGCCACCGAACAAGGTTCGGAGTTCACACCCTCCGTAGGCGATCCTTGGCACATTGCTACATCTACTTATGAGTACGCCTATGTCATAAATGTCCCCATCGCCACGGCACGGCCCGACGGCGGGCCTTCGGGGGGCGTGGCGCCCGCACGAGAGGGCGTTCATGACAAGACGGGCGTTCACCAGCCGACGGACCCTGCTCCTGGCCGCGGCGACCCTGCTGACGACCGCCGGTACCGTCGTTCCCGCCTCCGCCGGCACCACCGCGAAAGCGCCGTCCCCGCCCGAGCCGCGCTCGTCCGCCGCCAGGCAGGCCGCGGAACGGGCGCTGGACGCGCTGACCGGCCACGCCGGTGAGATCCGCGCCGGGGACGGCCAAGCGTTCAAGGTCGTCCGGGTCCTCCTGGATCGCGACGGCGACTCGCACACCCGGATGACGCGCACGTACGACGGACTCCCGGTCCTGGGCGGGGACGTGGTCGTCCACCAGTCGGGGTCCGGCGCGTGGCGCGGCAGCAGCGGCTCACTCGCCGGGAAACCGGCCGACTCCCGTCCCGAGATCGGCGCCTCGACCGCCGAGAAGCGCGCGGTCACCGGGCAGCGCAAGGCCGAGGGCTCGCCCGCGCTCGTCGTCGAGGCCCGGACCGCCGACCACAAGCCGCGCCTGGCCTGGCGCGTCCAGACGGTCGGCAGGCAGGCCGACGGCACGCCCAGCCGCGTCCTGACGTCCGTGGACGCCGCGACCGGCAGGGTCCTGCTGCGCGAGGAGATGATCCGCACCGAGGCGGGCGACGGCAAGTCGCTCTACACCGGGACCGTTCCGCTGGAGACGACGAAGTCCGGCGGGACGTACCAGCTGAAGGACCCGTCCCGCGGCGGCACCTACACCGGCGACGCCGAGAACGAGACCGACCTCTGCGTCCTCGTCTGGTGCCTGCGGCGCGCCCCGGCGACCGTCTTCACCGACGCCGACAACCACTGGGGCAGCGGCACCACCGCGAACCGCGCCACCGTCGCCGTCGACGCCCAGTTCGGCACCAGCATGACCTGGGACTTCTACAAAAAGGTCTTCGGGCGCAGCGGCATCAATGGCGACGGGAAGGGGTCGTTCAACCGCGTCCACTACGGCGACGGCTACGCCAACGCGTTCTGGGACGACTCGTGCTTCTGCATGACCTACGGCGACGGCGACGGCGCCAACCTCGGGCCGCTCACGTCCCTCGACGTCGCCGCGCACGAGATGAGCCACGGCGTCACCAGCGCGACCGCGAACCTCACCTACAGCGGCGAGTCCGGCGGGCTGAACGAGGCGACGTCCGACATCATGGCCGCCGCCGTCGAGTTCTACGCGAACAACCCGGCCGACGTCGGCGACTACCTGGTCGGCGAGGAGGTCGTCCTGCCCGGGTTCGGCAGGCGCGCGCTGCGCTTCATGGACAAGCCCAGCAAGGACGGCAGCTCCCATGACGCGTGGTCGACCGAGACCAAGAACGTCGACGTGCACTACTCCTCGGGCGTCGCGAACCACTTCTTCTACCTGCTGGCCGAGGGCAGCGGCGCGAAGACGATCAACGGCGTCGCCTACAGCAGCCCCACGTCCAACGGGTCGACGGTCAAGGGCATCGGCCGGGACGCCGCCACGAAGATCTGGTACCGGGCGCTGACCACGTACATGACGTCCTCGACCGACTACAAGGGCGCGCGCACCGCGACCCTGAACGCGGCCAAAGACCTGTACGGCGCGGGCAGCACGCAGTACAGCACCGTGGCCGCCGCCTGGTCGGCGGTGAACGTCGGCTAGCCGCCGGCAGGGGCCCGGGAACCCCCCGGGCCCCTATCGGGTGGTTCATGATCTGCGTGCCGTGGCCATGCGACAGAATCGGGGGCATGGCTACGACACGTACCGCAAACGCGCACTGGGAAGGGCCGCTGCTCAGCGGCCAGGGGACCGTCTCGCTGGACTCCTCGAAGCTCGGCACCTACGACGTGACCTGGGCATCGCGGTCCGAGGAGCCGGCCGGCCGGACGAGCCCCGAGGAACTCATCGCCGCCGCGCACTCCACCTGCTACTCGATGGCGCTGTCGCACGGCCTCGCCGGCGCCGGGACGCCGCCGGACAAGGTGGACACCAAGGCCGAGGTCACGTTCCAGCCGGGCGAGGGCATCACCGGCATCCACCTGACCGTCCGGGCGAGCGTGCCCGGCCTGTCCGCGGCCGACTTCGAGAAGGCCGCCCAGGACGCCAAGGCCGGCTGCCCGGTCAGCAAGGCCCTCACGGGCACCACCATCACCCTCGACGCCGCCCTGGTCTGAGCAGGGGGCGTCAGCCGCGGGCGGCGGCCGGTTCCACCAGGTTCGGGACCGCGCCGCCGTACCTGCGGTCTCGGGACGCGTACAGCTCGCAGGCGTGCCAGAAGTGGCGGCGGTCGAAGTCCGGCCAGAGGGTGTCGAGGAAGACCATCTCGGCGTACGCCGACTGCCACAGCAGGAAGTTGGACGTGCGCTGCTCCCCCGACGAGCGCAGGAACAGGTCCACGTCCGGGATGCCGGGCTCGTCCAGGTAGCGGGCGAAGACCTTCTCGGTGATCTTGTCGGGGTTGAGGCGGCCGTCCCGGACGTCCCGGGCGATCGCCGCGGCGGCGTCCGCGATCTCGGCGCGGCCGCCGTAGTTCACGCAGAACTGCAGGGTGAGGACGTCGTTGCCGCGCGTCATCTCCTCCGCCGTCTCCAGCTCCTTGATCACGCTGCGCCACAGCCTGGGCCGCCGGCCCGCCCAGCGGACCCGGACGCCCATCGAGTGGAGCTGGTCGCGGCGGCGGCGGATCACGTCCCGGTTGAAGCCCATGAGGAAGCGCACCTCGTCCGGCGAGCGCTTCCAGTTCTCGGTGGAGAACGCGTACGCCGACAGGTACGGGACGCCGAGCTCGATCGCGCCCATGATCACGTCGAAGAGCGAGTCCTCGCCGCGCTTGTGCCCCTCGGTGCGCGGCAGCCCGCGCTCCTTGGCCCAGCGGCCGTTGCCGTCCATGACGATGGCGACGTGCCGCGGCACCAGATCCGAGGGGATCGGGGGCGGGACGGCGCCGTCCCGATGCGGCTCCGGAGGCGAAACGGCCCTTCTCAAACTCTCTCCCTGGTGGTGTCGGTGGTCCCGTCGTCACGTTCGACGTGGCGCAGGGAGCGGATGCCGTGCTCCAGATGCCACTGGAGGTAGGCGGCGACGAGGCCGCTGGTCTCCGTCCGGTGGCGCTGCTCGCTGCCGTCGGCGTACTCCCAGTCGCCGCGCAGCAGCGCCAGCATCAGCGCGAACGTCGGCGGCGCCGGGGTCGCGGCGCCCGGCTGCCGGCAGGTCGCGCAGACCGCGCCGCCCGACGCGATGGCGAACCCGCGCAGCCCGCCGCGGTCGCCGCAGCGGCAGCACTCGTCGAGCGCGGGCGCCCATCCGGCGACCGACAGTGAGCGCAGCAGGAACGCGTCCAGGACGAGCCGCGGGTCGTGGGCGCGCTCGGCGAGCGTCCGCAGCCCGCCGACGAGGAGCAGGAACTGCCGCAGCGCGGGCTCGCCCTCCTCGCCCGCGAGCTTGTCCGCGGTCTCCAGCATCGCCGTCCCCGCCGTGTAGCGGGGATAGTCGGCGACGAGCGCCTCCCCGTACGGGCGCAGCGTCTCCGCCTGCGTGATCAGGTCGAGCGAGCGCCGCTCGTACAGCTGCAGGTCGACGTGGGTGAACGGCTCCAGCCGCGCCCCGAACCGGGACCTGGTCTTGCGGACCCCCTTCGCCGCGGCGCGGATCCGGCCGGTGCGCCGGGTCAGCAGCGTCACGATGCGGTCGGCCTCGCCCAGCTTCTGGGTGCGCAGGACGATGCCTTCGTCGCGGTAGAGGGTCACCCGTTCATTCTGACGCACGTCAGCGCGTGCCCGGCCGCCAAGCCGGGGCATCTCCCCAGCATCTCCACAAGTCCCCCGGCCCGTGCCCGCAGCGCCGTATAACAATTACGTACCGTGACCGGATTCGGCCGTAGCGTCATGTGGAAAGTTGTGGCTCGAATCACAGGGAGCTGGCAGCGTTGTGGCATGAGATGCCACATCGTGCCGCCGCACATGCTGGAACGCATCGCCCATGACGCCGATGATCCGGCCATCCGCGCCCGTGCCCGCCGAACCCTGGCCCTCAGCTCCCTGCAGGCCACCGAACGCCGGACGCTCCCGGCCACGGCCCCGTCCCCCTCCGAGGACTTCGTCCCCAACCGGACGATCTGCGACGCGCAGAACCGCGAGGAGCTGCCCGGCCGGACCGTCCGGGCCGAGGGGGCGGCCGCGACCGGCGACAAGGTCGTCGACCAGGCCTACGACTGGCTCGGCGCGACCTTCGACTACTTCGAGGCCGCGCACCGGCGCAACTCCATCGACGGCGCGGGCCTCCGGATGATCTCGACCGTCCACTACGGCGACAAGTACGACAACGCCTTCTGGAACGGCCAGCAGATGGTGTACGGGGACGGCGACGGCGTCGTCTTCACCTCGTTCACCGGCCCGCTCGACATCACCGGCCACGAACTCACCCACGGCGTCACCCAGTACACCGCCAACCTGGAGTACTACGGGCAGTCCGGGGCGCTCAACGAGTCCCTCTCGGACGTGTTCGGCTCCCTCATCAAGCAGTGGCACCACAAGCACACCGCCGACCAGGCCGACTGGCTCATCGGGCAGGGCCTGCTCGCCCGGGGCATCAACGGGAAGGCGCTCCGCTCGATGAAGGAGCCGGGCACCGCCTACGACGACCCGCAGCTCGGCAAGGACCCGCAGCCCGGCCACATGGACGACTACGTCGAGACCTACCGCGACAACGGCGGCGTCCACATCAATTCGGGCATCCCGAACCGGGCCTTCTACCTCGCCGCAACCGAGATCGGCGGGAATGCCTGGGAGAAAGCGGGTCGCATCTGGTACGACACTCTCACCGGTGGCACGCTGGCCACCGACGTCGACTTCGCCAAGTTCGCCGCCGCGACCGTCCAGTCCGCGACCCGCCTCTACGGGGCCGCCGCGGCCGAGACGAAGGCGGTGAACAAGGCCTGGACGGGGGTAGGCGTCCAAATGGTGGCGAACGGATAGCGCAGTGAGAGTGACAGTCGTCCGCAGCGGGGGGTTCGCGGGGATCGAGCGCCGCGCCGAGTCCGACAGCGCGAGCGATCCCATGCTGACGAGGCTCGTCGGCCGCGTGGATCTGAAGGCGATCCCGCCGCCGGGCCGAATTCCCGACCAGTTCCTGTACGAAATCGACATCGACGGCGATCGCGCCACCGTCGGCGAAGCACAACTCAACGGCCCCCTGCGCGAATTGGTCCACCACGTCCTCGGACGCAGTTGACCAGGGTCGGACGGCGCTCGGTCCAGGGCCGCGGGTGCACACCGCACCCGCGGCCCCTGCCGTTCAGCTTTTCCTGTGCGCGCCCGTTCGACTTTCCTGCGCGCCGTTCGGCTTTCCTGCGAACCGTTCAGTTCTCTTGGGCGCGGGCTATGCGGTTGACGGCCGAAAGGATCGCCTTGAGGGACGCGGTGACGATGTTGCCGTCGATGCCCACGCCCCAGACCGTGGTGGCGGGGGCGTCGCCGAACCGGACCTCGCATTCGACGTAGGCGGCGGCGCGGGCGTCGCCGCCGGCGCTCATCGCGTGCTCGGCGTAGTCCAGGACCCGGACGCCGATCCCGACCGAGGCGAGGGCGTCCTCGAACGCCGACACGGGGCCGTTGCCGACGCCCTCGATCTCGCGGATCTCGCCGTCCACCCGGATGTCGCAGCCGATCGCGTCCTTCTCGTCCACCCGCGAGGTCGTGCGGTGCGCCAGCAGGCCGACGCGGGGGCCGCCGGTGAGGAACTCGCGCTGGAAGATGTCCCACATCAGCTCGGCGGTGACCTCGCCGCCCTCGTCGTCGGTGTGCTGCTGGACGACGCGCGAGAACTCGATCTGCAGCCGCCGCGGCAGCTCCAGGGAGTGCTCGCTCTTCATGATGTAGGCGACGCCGCCCTTGCCGGACTGGCTGTTGACGCGGATCACGGCCTCGTACGTCCGGCCGACGTCGTGCGGGTCGATCGGCAGGTACGGGACCTCCCAGCGGTACTCGTCCACCGGCGTCCCGGCCGCCTCGGCGTCGCGCCGCAGGTGGTCCAGGCCCTTGTTGATGGCGTCCTGGTGTGAGCCGGAGAACGCGGTGTAGACCAGGTCGCCGCCGTACGGGTGCCGCTCGTGGACGGGCAGCTGGTTGCAGTACTCGACGGTGCGGCGGATCTCGTCGATGTCGGAGAAGTCGATCTGGGGGTCGACGCCCTGGGTGAACAGGTTCAGGCCCAGGGTGACCAGGCACACGTTCCCGGTGCGCTCCCCGTTGCCGAACAGGCAGCCCTCGATGCGGTCGGCGCCCGCCATGTAGCCCAGCTCGGCGGCGGCGACGGCGGTGCCGCGGTCGTTGTGCGGGTGCAGCGAGAGGATCACCGAGTCGCGGTGGGCCAGGTGGCGGCTCATCCACTCGATCTGGTCGGCGTAGACGTTCGGCGTGGCCATCTCGACCGTGGCGGGCAGGTTGACGATGACCTTGCGGTCCGGGGTCGGCTTCCACACGTCGTTGACGGCGTTGCAGACCTCGACCGCGTACTCCAGCTCGGTGCCCGTGAACGACTCCGGCGAGTACTGGAAGTAGATCTCGGTGTCGCCCATGTCCTCGGCGAGCTTGGCGCACAGCTTGGCGCCCTCCACCGCGATCGCGGTGATGCCGTCGCGGTCCTGGCCGAAAACGACGCGGCGCTGCAGCGTGCTCGTCGAGTTGTACAGGTGGACGATCGCCTGCTTCGCGCCGCGGACCGACTCGAAGGTCCGCTCGATCAGTTCCGGGCGGGCCTGCGTCAGCACCTGGATCACCACGTCGTCGGGGACGCGGCCCTCCTCGATGATCTGCCGGACGAAGTCGAAGTCGGTTTGGCTGGCCGCCGGGAACCCGACCTCGATCTCCTTGTAGCCCATCCGCACCAGCAGCTCGAACATGCGGAGCTTGCGGTCGGCGTCCATCGGGTCGATCAGGGCCTGGTTGCCGTCCCGCAGGTCGACCGCGCACCAGCGCGGCGCCTCGGTGATGACGGCGTCCGGCCAGGTGCGGTCGGCGAGCCGGACCGGGGCGAACGGGCGGTAGCGCTGGACGGGCATGCCGGAAGACTGCTGTTGCGGATACATCCGTTGGGATCCTTCTGCTCGAACCTCGCGGCCGACGTGCACGTCGCAGTCCCGCAGCGAGGGAGCCGGCCTGTCAGGGGCCCCCGCTGCGGCCGCTAAGGAGGAGCAGCTCGCGCAACACGATCGTCAAGCTAACAGATGACATCCGTGTACCGGTAACCGGCGTCCAGATGCTGAGACGAGCCGGTTTCACGGGACGAGGACGGAGAGGCAGGTCACACAGCCGTCGAGGGCCTCGAACTCGCTGATGTCCACACTGGTGACACGCAGACCGTCCGCCGCGAGCCGCGCCGCGGTGCGCGGCGCGGACGCCGCCATCAGCACGTGGTCGGGCCCGAGCAGCACCACGTGCGCCCCCGCCGGCTCCCGGACGACCCGCAGGCCCGGCAGCACCGACGTGTCCACGAGATCCGGCAGGCCGATCAGGCCGCCGTCCGGGAGCGCCGTCATCGCCGACTTCAGGTGCAGGCAGCCGCGGGTGGCGACCGGGACGACCTTCCGGCCGCCGACCAGCCGGGCGAACTGGCAGATGCCCTCCTCGTTCGTCCGGGCGCCGCGTCCCACGTAGACGGTGTCGCCGGCCTGGAGGACGTCCCCGCCGTCCAGGGTGCCGGGCTCCTCGATCCGCTCGACGCGCAGGCCGAGCTCCCGCGCGGCCCGCTCCGCGCCCGGCGCCTCGCCCCGGCGGCGCGCGTCGCCCGACCGGCCGATGATCGCGACGTCGCCGCAGACGACCAGGGGGTCCTCGATGAACACGGCGTCGGGCTGGTCGTCGGCCGCCGCGACGGCGCCGACCCGCCAGCCCGCCGACCGCAGCGCCGCGACGTACGCCTCGTGCTGGCGCGCCGCGAGCGCGACGTCCACGGGACGGCGGGCGGCGTGGGTGACGATGGCGTCCGCAAGCCGGGGGCCGGGCGGGCGGACCAGCGCCCTCCCCGCGGAGATCATCGTCTCCGCCGGGCCGGAGCCGGGCCTGGCCGCGGGCGTGCCGTCGGGCCCCATGTCAGCGCGACGCCCCTTCGGTGGTCACGATCACGCCCAGCGCGTACGCGGGCGACATGCCGAGCAGGTCCGCGACGCCGTGCAGCTCGCGCCGCTCCGCCTCGCCGAGCGGCCCGTCCGCCAGCCCGATCCGGACGGCCTGCGCGAGGAACCACTCCTTGGCCTCCACGGCGAGCTGGGCCCCGGCGCTGGCGACCTCCCGCTCCAGGAACGTCCGGCGGAGGGCGAGGTCGGCGTCGATGGCGTCCCCGTCGTACTCGGGCTCGCCGTAGCCGGTGACCGTCTCGGCGGCGCGGGCGCGGGCGGCCGCGTCGGCGGGGTCGCCGGCGCGCAGGACGAGGGCCGCCGCGGCGCGCATGCCCGCGGCGAGGGTCTCCGCCATCTGCTGGGACGTCGGCGTCCGCAGCGCGGAGACCGGGAAGCGGCCCCGGCACGTCCGGCACGTCACGGACTCCCCGAGCCGCCACAGCGGCACCATCGGGACGAAGAACACCGAGAGCCAGCGCCGTCCGGCACGCCTCCGGTAGGCACGGTCACCGCCGCACTGCGGGCAGTGGAACGTCCCCTCGCTGACCGTACGGAACACCGCCGTCAGGCCGAAAACGAGCAACACCGGGGCTCTCCCTCCCATAACGGACTTCGTTCCAAAGTACCGACCGCCGGGCCCCGACGTGGCCGTCCCGGGCAATGCCGTCCGTGCATTTACGCTGGGTCCATGACCGGTGACCTGGGTTCCGACGCGGGCCGCGCGCGGGCGCGCCCGTCCTTCCTGCCGCCCGTCGACGGCTATCCGCCGGCCGGCGAGGCCCCGGCGGAGGCCGTCCCCGCCCCGCTCCCGGCGGCGCCGGCGCGCGGCCTCGCCTGGATCATCGCCATGATCGTCGCGGCGGCGGCGCTGCTGGTGTCGGCGTTCATGCCGTGGGCGCGCGCGCAGGTCGTCGTCGAGCTGTTCGGGCAGCCGATCGGCCGCGACCTCGGCAGCGTGGCCGGCATCGACGCCGACGACATGGTCCTCGCCGTCCCGGTCCTTGCGGTGGTCGCGATCGCGCTCGCGTTCGGGGACCTGGCCGGACGGGACGCGCGGATCGGCGGCCTCGCCGCGATCCCCGGCACGCTCACCCTGCTGGTCTGCGGGCTGTTCGTGCTGCGGCTCGGCGACGTCCGCGACAACCTCCCCCGGACGGGCCTGGACGTCGGCTACCAGATCACCGTCCGTTACGGCTGGTACCTCGCGGTCATCGCGTCGCTGCTCGTGGTCGGGTTCAGCCTGGCCCGTCC
The DNA here is from genome assembly GCF_044326405.1 of Actinomadura sp. 1N219. Lineage (NCBI taxonomy): Bacteria > Bacillati > Actinomycetota > Actinomycetes > Streptosporangiales > Thermomonosporaceae > Actinomadura > Actinomadura sp. 1N219. Next base: position 336,536 of record NZ_JBIRAY010000002.1, read on the forward strand.
GATCGGCGATCGCGTGTCGAAGCCGCGCAGCCGTCCGGACCAGAACTACCCGCAGTACGCCGACCAGCAGTACTACGCGGGCCAGCAGTACTACGAAGGTCAGCAGTACTACACCTACACAGACCAGCCGTATCAGGCCGACTCGTACGCCGCCTGGCCCCAGGAAGACCATGCCTGGGGACGCCACGAACCTGACCAGCAGGAACCTGAACAGCAGGAACCCGGAGCGAACGACCCGAGCGACCCGGGCGACCCAGAAGCGGGCGCCCCGAACGCCGGCGGTCCGAAAGCGGAAACGGGCGAGTCCAAGACGGATCAGTCGTAGAAGCCGAGCCGGCGGAGCTGCTTGGGGTCGCGCTGCCAGTCCTTGAGGACGCTGACGCGCAGGTCGAGGAAGACCTTGGCGCCGAGCAGCGCCTCGATCTGCCGCCGCGCCGCCGCGCCGACCTCGCGGAGTCGCGAGCCCTTGTGCCCGATGATGATCCCCTTCTGGCTGGACCGCTCGACGTACAGGTGGGCGTAGACGTCGATGAGGTCGTCGCGTCCCTCGCGGGGGTTCATCTCGTCGACGACGACGGCGATGGAGTGGGGCAGCTCGTCCCGGACGCCCTCCAGGGCCGCCTCCCGGATCAGCTCGGCGATCATGATCTGCTCGGGCTCGTCGGTGAGGTCGCCCTCCGGGTAGAGCGGCATGCCCTCCGGCAGGTGGGAGATCAGCAGGTCGCCGACCAGGTCGACCTGGAAGCCCTGCTCGGCGGAGCACGGCACGATGTCGGCGAACTCGCCCAGCCGTCCGACCGCGAGGAGCTGCTCGGCGACCTGCTCGGGCGAGGCGAGGTCGGTCTTGGTCACGATCGCGACGACCGGCGTCTTCTTCACGGCGGCCAGCTCTCGCGCGATGTACTTGTCGCCTGGGCCGACGGGCTGGTCGGCCGGGACGCAGAAGCCGATCGCGTCCACCTCCGTGAGCGTGGACCGGACGAGGCTGTCGAGCCGCTCACCGAGGAGCGTCCGGGGCTTGTGCAGGCCGGGGGTGTCGACGACGACGAGCTGCGCGTCGGGGCGGTGCACGATCCCCCGGATCGCCCGCCGCGTCGTCTGGGGACGGCTGCTGGTGATCGCGACCTTGGTCCCGACCAGGGCGTTCATCAGGGTGGACTTGCCGACATTCGGCCGTCCGATGAAGCACGCGAACCCCGCTCGGTGCCCCTCGGGCGCCCCGTCTCCCCATGTCGTCACCCCCCAATTGTCGCGCACGGGACGGCCGGCTCCCGCCATCCGGTGAATGGGGGCGGGAGGACGGTCAGGCGGCGGGGGTGCCGAGGCGGCCGAGGGACGCGTTCGCCTCCTCGACCCAGTGGGCGATCGCGGCGCGTCCGGCGACCTCGGCGGCCTGGCGGTAGTGCCCGGCGGCGACCTCGGCGGGACGTTCGAGGAACAGGGCGAGGTCGCCGAGGAGCTGCGCGATGGGGCCGACCGTGGCGACGGACGTGGCCCCGCCCGAGAACTGCCCCGCGTACGGGAGCAGCGCCGCGTAGACGTCCTCGGCCAGGTCGCGGTCGCCGAGGGCGATGGCGCGCAGGCCCCGCACCGGCATGGTGAGGTCGAAGAAGTAGTCGGGCCGGACGGGCCCGGCCCCGGCGACGACGCGGCGGGCCTCGGCGGTGCGTCCCGCCCCGACCAGCGCGAGCGCGTGCAGGTCGGCGGTGGCCCCGACGTGGCTCCACTGCCGGTGCAGCCACGCGGCCTCGTCGATCATCTCCCCGGCGCGGCCCTGCACGAGCCGCACGCAGAACGGCCCGAGGACGCCCATGCCGCGCTCGCTGGACCAGATCCTGATCCGGCCGATGGTGCCGTTCAGCCGCTCGTAGGTGCGTTCCGCCTCGTCGAGGGGGGCGCGGAACGCGTGGATGAGCTCCGCCTCCCAGAACCCGATCTCCGCCAGCAGCGGCAGGCCGTACTGGTCGGCGAGCTGCCGTCCCTCCTCCAGGTGCCGGTGCGCGGCGGTCTGGTCGAGTTCCGCGACGGCGGCCTGCTGGACCTGCAGATGCGCGAGGACGCGGTAGGCGCCGAGGTCGTGCCGGGTGGCGAGGTCGAGGAGCTCGGCGGCGATCCGGCGCCGCTCGGCGAGGCCGTCCGCGGTGCGGTAGGAGTTGAAGTAGGCGCCGTTCAGCGCGACGGCGATCAGCTCGGGGACGCCCAGGTCGCGGGCCGTGCGGACGGCCTCCGCGGACGCGGTGACGCCGCGGTCGTGCGGCTCCCCCTCCAGCTCCATCGCCAGCGTGGTCAGCAGCCGGACGCGCAGCTCGGGCTCGTCCGCGGGGAGCCGGGCGAGCGCCTCGCCGGTGGCGTCGACGATGTCGTGGTCGAGGGTGCCGTACTCGCGGCTCGTCCACAGCGTGGGGACGTCGAAGCTCGCGATGATCCGGGCGAGCAGCCGGACGTCGCCGAGCGCGCGGGCGTCGGCGATGGCGGCGTGGCGGCGTTCGCGGGCGCCCACGACGTTCCCGGCGAGGGCGGAGGCGCGGATCGCGGAGACCTCCGCCGCGAGCCGGTCGCGGGTCGCGCCCGGCCCTTCGGCGCGCAGCGTCTCCACGACGCGGATCCACAGCCCGGCGGCGGTGCCGTGCGCGAAGCGGGCCTCGGCGGCCTCGGCGGCGCGCCGCGCGTACCGGACGGCCTTCGCCGGGTCCGCGCCCGACTCCAGGTAGTGGTGCGCGATCGCGGCTACCTCGCCGGGCGCGTGCCGTTCGAGCGCGGCGGCGACGCGGCCGTGCAGCCGGGTGCGGCGGGCCCGGGAGATCGCCTCGTAGAGGGTGTCGCGGACGAGGGCGTGCGCGAACCGCATCCGGCCCGGACCCGGCTCGGTGACGAGGCCCCCGGCGAGTCCCGCCTCGACGGCGTCGATCACGGTGTCCTCGTTCCCGGCGAGTTCGGCGAGGACGCGCAGGTCGGCGTCGCGGCCGACGACGGCGGCGTCCCGCAGGACGTCCTGGACGGGGCTCGGCAGGCGGGCGATGCGGCGGCGCAGCACGTCCCCGACGCCGGTGGGCACGCGGCGGGTCGCGGCGGGCAGGCCCTCGGCGTCGAGGAGCCTGGCGGTCTCGCGGGTGAAGAACGGGTTGCCGCCGGTCCGCTCGGCGATGACCTCCAGCTCGGCGTCGCCGACGCTGGTGGCGCACGTGCCGCGGACCAGCGCGGCGACCTCGGGCGACGACAGCCCGCGCAGGTCGATGCGCGCCGGTTCGTGCCGGGCGAGCGCGGCGAGCGCGGTCGCGAGCCGTTCGGGGACCTCGGTGCTCCGGAACGTGGTCAGCAGCAGGACGGGACGCTCCCTGAGCCGCCCGGCGAGCCGGACGAGCAGCGCGAGGGTCTCCTCGTCCGCCCAGTGCAGGTCGTCCAGGACGAGGAGCAGCGGCGCGGTGGCGGCGAGCCCGGTGAGGTAGTCCTCGACCGCGAGGTGGAGGCGGAACCGTCCCGTGCTGACGTCCGCTCCGGCGCCTCCGATGACGCCGTCGTCCAGGAGTGGGGCGAGGCGGGCGGCGAGCAGGTCGTCGGGCGGCGCGGCGGCCGTCAGCTCGCGGAGCAGCTCGGCCCACGGCCAGGCCGCCGGGGCTCCCCCGGTCTCCGGCGCGCGGCCCCACGCGCACGTCCAGCCCTGGTCGGCGAGGCCGCGCGCGAACCGTTCGGTGAGCGCGGTCTTGCCCATGCCCGCGTCGCCGCCGATCAGGACGACGCCGCTCCAGCCCGCGACGGCGTCCCGCGCCGCGTCCTCCAGCCGAGCCAGCTCCGGGACCCGCCCGACGAACGCGCTCTCAGGCGTGTCCCCGGGCTCGGGCGCCAGCCGCAGGACCGACCGTCCTCCAGCCCCCACCCGCCACCATTCAATTGACGAGCTCCGCTCGACTGGACGCTCCTCGTCCGGCCCGGGCTCCCCCAAGGCGGGCGACTGGGCCAGGATGTCGGCCTCCAGGCGCCGCAGCGCGGGACCCGGGTCGACGCCGAGTTCCTCGGTGAGGGTCGCGCGGGCGCGGCGGAGGGCGGCGAGCGCGTCGCCCTGCCGTCCGGCGCGGTAGAGGGCCAGGGCCAGCAGCCGCCACGCCTCCTCACGCAGCGGGTTCGCGGCGGCGTGGGTCTCCAGGTCGGGGACGGCCTCGGCGGCGGACGCGAGCCTCAACATCGCGTCGGCGCGGCGTTCGACGGCGAGGCGGCGGCGCTCGTCCAGCCGGGCGGCCTCGGCGGCGGCCCACGGCAGGTCGGCGAACTCGGCGTAGGCGGGGCCGCGCCACTCGGCGAGCGCCCGCTCCGCGCGGCGGCGGGCGTCCTGCGGGTCCGCGTCCAGGAGTTCGGCGGCCTCGTCGATCAGCGCGTCGAACCGCCACGCGTCGACGTTCCCGTCCGGCAGCCGGAGCGCGTACCCGGGCGGCTCGGTGACGAGGATCCGGGCGGGCGTGCGGGGCGGACGATCGGGCTCCAGCGCTCGCCGCAGATGCGACACGAACGACTGCAGCCCGGCGGCGGCGCGGGACGGCGCCGTGCCCGCCCACAGGTCCTCGACGAGCGTGTCGGCGGGCACCATCCGGCCCCGCGCGGCGACGAGCCGGGCCAGGACCGAGCGCTGCCGGGGACCGCCGAGGTCGGCGGGCGCGCCCGCCACCTCGGCGCCGAAGGCCCCGAGAACGCGTACCACGGTCGACATGTCCCGATCAGCCTAACCGGGACATACCGTCCTCCAGCCCCCACCCACCGCCATTCAACGGACGAGCTCCGCTCGACGGCCGCTGCGATCAACTCCCCTCAGATCAGGCGGGGCTGGGCTCCCGTTCCCGTTCGGCTTCCGCCGTGGGCGCGGCGCCGCCGTGCAGGTCGATGTCGGGCAGGACGCGGGCGAGCGGCCGCGGCAGCCACCAGTTCGCCCGGCCGAGCAGCGACATCGTGGCCGGGACGAGCACCAGCCGGACGATCGTCGCGTCCAGCGCCACCGCGACCGCGAGGCCCACCCCCATCTGCTTGATCACCAGCCCGGGGTCGGCGGCGAAGCCGAGGAACACCGCCACCATGATCAGCGCCGCGCTGGTGATCACCCGTCCGGTCGCGGCGAGGCCGGTGGACACCGAGGCGCGCGCGTCGCCGTGCAGCTGCCACTCCTCCCTGATCCGCGACAGCAGGAAGACCTCGTAGTCCATCGACACGCCGAACAGGACCGCGAACATCAGCAGCACGATGAAGCTCGACACCGGGACGCTGTGCGGGAGGCCGAGCAGGCTCGCGCCCCACCCCCACTGGAACACGGCCGTGAGCACCCCGTACGCGGCGCTGATCGACAGCAGGTTCATCACGGCCGCCTTCAGCGGCGCCAGCAGCGACCTGAACATGATCATCAGCATGATGAACGAGGTCGCGACGACCGCGCCGATCACCGGCCAGAGCCGGTCGGACAGCACCCGGGACAGGTCCGTGTAGACGGCGGTGAGCCCGGTGACCTCGGCGCCCGGCGGCAGCGCGTCCGCGCGGACCCGGTCGACGAGGCCGGTCACCCGCTCGTCCTGCGGCCCGTACTCCGGCGTGACCATGATCACGGCCGCGTCGCCCTTCGGGGACAGCTGCGGCGGCGCGACCGACGTGACGCCGTCCGTCCCGGCGAGCCGCTCGCTCACGCCCGGCAGCGCGCTCCGGTCCACCTTCGTGAGGTCGACGGCGACGAGCAGCGGGCCGTTGGCGCCCGCGCCGTAACCGTCCTCGACCAGGTCGTACGCCTGCCGGACGGTGTTGGACGTCGGCTCGCTGCTGGCGTCGCTCGGCCACGTGCGCATGCCGAGCGCGGGCGCGGCGAGCGCGAGCATCAGCGCGAACGCGGCGAGCAGCCAGGGCCACGGGTGCCGTCCGACGTGCTCGGCCCACCGCCTGACCCGCGGCGACTCGACGGTGATCGTCGCGCCGGCGGCCCGGTCGCGGCGGCGCAGCACCCGGCGCCCGGCGAGGCCCAGCACCGCGGGCAGCAGCGTGACCGCGCTCAGCACCGTCGTCGCGACGACCAGCCCGGTCGTGAAGCCCATCGTCATGAAGACCGGGACGCGGGACAGCACCAGCCCGCACAGCGCCAGCAGCACCGTCGACCCCGCGAAGATCACCGACAGGCCGGCCGTGGCGTTGGCGCGGGCCACCGCCTCGGGGACGTCCAGCCCGGCCGCGAGCCCCTCCCGGTGCCGGGTCAGGATGAACAGGGCGTAGTCGATGCCGACGCCCAGCCCCACCATGATCGCGAGCGTCGGCGCCGTCGTCGCGACGTCGGTGAACGCCGCCAGCAGCGTCACCCCCGACACGCCCGCGCCCAGCCCCGCCAGCGCCACCACGAGCGGCAGCCCCGCCGCCACCACCGACCCGAACGCCAGCAGCAGGATCACCAGGGCGGCCACGACCCCGATCGCCTCGGCGACGCCGCCCGGCGCGGTCACGTTCTCCGGCACCTGGCCGCCGAACTCCACCTGGTAGCCGGCGTCGTCAAGGTTGTCCGTGGCCCCCCGCAGGAGATCGAGCGTCGGCTTCGGCTCGAGTTCCGTGACGGGCACCGAATACCGGACGGTCATGAGCGCGGTCGCCCCGTCCGCGCTGGGCCGCGGGGGGTCGACCGCGCTGACGTGCGGCAGCTTCCGCAGCTCTCCGGACGCCGCCGCCAGCGCCGCCTGGTCCACCTTCCCGGACTCGGCGTGCACCACCACTCTGGCATCCGCTCCCGACAGTGCGGGGAACCGCTCCTCCAGCAGGTCCGTGGCCCGCTGCGACCCCGTCCCGGACAGCGTGTAGTTGTCGTGCAGCGCGCCTCCCGCGGTGCCCGCGAGACCGGCCACGACGCCGATGAGCACCAGCCAGACGGCGATGAACCGCCACGGGCGCAAGGCCGCGGCCTTGCCCAGGCGGTAAAGCAGACGGGACATCTCTTCTCCCCCATGCGGCATGTTCCGGACAGCACTGTCCGACATTTCCGAGCATTGCGCGCCGCTCTTGCCGTCCACTTGGCACTCACTTGCGAGGCACGCTTTCCTTCGCCCGTACGCTTGGGGCGTGAGCGAGCTGAACCCCGAGGACGCGAAGATCATCACCCTGGCCAGGTCCGCGCGGGCCCGGACGAACGCCGCCGAGGGCGCCGCCGTCCGCGACGAGACGGGCCGCACCTACTCCGCGACGAGCGTCGACCTGCCGTCCCTCAAGCTCTCGGCCCTCAAGGTGGCCGTGGCGATGGCCGTCTCCAGCGGCGCCGAGGACCTGGAGGCCGCCGCCGTCGTCACCAAGGCCGGCACCCCGGACCCCTCCGACGTCACCGCCGTCCGCGACCTGGGCCCCAAGGCCCCCATCCTCGTCGCCGCCCCGAACGGCACCCTCACCAAGACCCTCGGCTGAGGAGCCCGATCAGAGAAGGTTCTCGGAGTCACTCGATCGGCGAACCAACACCGTGCCGACGCGGTTGCGGCGGCCGGCGATGGTCTCGGCCTTCAAGGACAGGACGGGGCCGCCGTCGTCGGTGCGGACCTCGGCGGTGGAGCCTTCGATCGGGACGCGGCCCAGCGCGTGCGCCAGGAGGCCGCCGACGGTCTCGACCTCCTCGACGTCCATCTCGACGTCGAACAGTTCGGCGAGGTCCTCGACGGGGAGGCGGGCGGTGACGCGGACGGCGCCGTCCGGCAGCCACGTGACGGCCGGGGTCTCCCGGTCGTACTCGTCGGTGATCTCGCCGACGATCTCCTCCAGGATGTCCTCGATGGTGACGAGGCCCGCGGTGCCGCCGTACTCGTCGATCACGATCGCCTGGTGGATGCGGCGGGCCTGCATCTCGCGGAGCAGCTCGTCGATCGGCTTGCTGTCGGGGACGTAGGTGGCGGGCCGCATGACCGAGTCGACCGTCTCCGTCGACTCGCCCTCGCGGTGCTCCTGGCTGCGGCGGACGACGTCCTTCAGGTAGGCGATCCCGACGACGTCGTCCTCGTTCTCGCCGACGACGGGGATGCGGGAGAAGCCGCTGCGCAGCGCGAGCGACATCGCCTGCCGGAGCGTCTTGCCGCGCTCGATGAACACGATGTCGGTGCGCGGCACCATCACCTCGCGGACGAGCGTGTCGCCCAGCTCGAACACCGAGTGGATCATCTCCCGCTCGACCGGCTCGATCAGGCTGCGCTGCTCGGCGAGGTCGACCAGGTCGCGCAGCTCCGCCTCGGACGCGAACGGCCCCTCCCGGAACCCCTTGCCGGGGGTGAGGGCGTTGCCGAGCAGGATCAGCAGGCGGGGCAGCGGCCCGAACACCCGCGTCACCGGGTGGATCACGGCGGCACCGGCGAGCGCGACGCGGTCGGCGTGCTGGATGCCGAGCGTCCGGGGTCCGACCCCGATCACCACATAGCTGACCACGATCATGATCGCGGCGGCGGTGACGTAGGCGCGCCACGTCTCGTCCAGCCAGGAGATGCACAGGTCGGCGACGATCACGGTGGCGACCAGCTCGCAGCCGATGCGCAGCAGCAGCACCATGTTGACGTAGCGGGCCGGGTCGGCGACGACCTCGGCGAGCTTCTTCGCGCCGCGCCGCCCGTCGCGGACGACCTCCTCGACGGTGACGCGGGACACGCGCGCGAGCGCCGCCTCCGCGCCGGCCAGCAGGCCCGCCATGAGGACAAGGCCCACCGCAAGGGCCGACAGCCACGCCTGCGCGGTGCTCATCAGCCTTCGCGTTTCTCCCGCCAGGAGGTCAGGAGCTCGGCCTGCAGGCCGAACATCTCCCGGTGCTCCTCCGGCTCGGCGTGGTCGAAGCCGAGCAGGTGCAGGATGCCGTGCGCGCACAGCAGCTCCAGCTCGTCCCCGGTGCTGTGCCCGGCCTTGCGCGCCTGCTTCGCGGCGACCGCCGGGCACAGGACGACGTCGCCGAGCAGCCCGGGGTCGGTCTCGCCCTCCTCGTCGGCGCCGCCGGAGCCGCCGGACATGTGGCCGGGGCGCAGCTCGTCCATGGGGAACGACAGCACGTCGGTCGGGCCCGGCTCGTCCATCCACTTCTCGTGCAGCTCGGTCATCGCGGCCTCGTCGACCAGCAGAACCGACAGCTCCGCCAGCGGGTGCACGCGCATCCCGTCCAGGACGTGCCGCGACAGCCCGGCGATGGCCTTCTCGTCGACGGGCACGCCGGACTCGTTCAGCACCTCGATGCTCACTACCGCCTCCGCTTGCGCGACCCGTCCCGGCCCGCCGCGCCCTGCTTGATCTGCGGGACGCGCGACTCGTCGTAGCGGTTGTAGGCGTCGACGATGTCGGTGACCAGCCTGTGCCGGACGACGTCGCGGCTGTCGAGGCGGCAGAAGTGGATGTCCTCGACGCCGTCGAGGATGTCCTGGACGACGCGCAGCCCGCTGAGGTGCCCGCTGGGCAGGTCGACCTGGGTGACGTCGCCGGTCACCACGACCTTCGAGCCGAACCCGAGCCGGGTGAGGAACATCTTCATCTGCTCGGGCGAGGTGTTCTGCGCCTCGTCCAGGATGATGAACGAGTCGTTGAGCGTCCGCCCGCGCATGTAGGCGAGCGGGGCGACCTCGATGGTGCCGGCGGCCATCAGGCGCGGGATCGAGTCGGGGTCGACCATGTCGTGCAGCGCGTCGTACAGCGGCCGCAGGTACGGGTCGATCTTCTCGTAGAGCGTTCCCGGCAGGAATCCGAGCCGCTCCCCCGCCTCCACGGCCGGGCGCGTCAGGATGATCCGGTTGACCTGCTTGTCCTGGAGGGCGCGGACGGCCTTGGCCATCGCCAGGTACGTCTTGCCGGTGCCCGCGGGGCCGATCCCGAACACGATCGTGTGCTTGTCGATCGCGTCGACGTAGCGGCGCTGGTTCAGCGTCTTCGGGCGGATCGTCCGGCCGCGGCTGGACAGCACGTCCAGCGTGAGGACCTCGGCGGGACGCGCGCCGGTCTCGCCGCGCAGCATCGCCAGGCTGCGCTCGACGGCGTCGGGGGTGAGCTGCGTGCCGCCCTTCAGCAGTTCGAGCATCTCGGTGAAGAGCCGGGAGACCAGGTCGGTCTCGGCCTCCGGGCCGGTCACGGTGATCTCGTTGCCGCGGACGTGGATGTCGAGGTCGTCGCCGACCGCGCCCTCGATCGCGTGGAGGAGCTCATCCCGGGAGCCGAGCAGGCTCACCATCGAATGGTCGTCCGGCACCACGATCTTGATCTGGGAACGCGAGCCGTCCTGGTCGTCGCGTCCCGTCCGGGGCGAGGCGGGGGTGGACCTCGTGTGAGTTGATTCGACCATCAGCCGGGCCTTGCGGCCTCTCCGACCTGCCTTCTGTCTGCTCCGGGTGTCCAGGTGTGTCGCTTCCATCGTACTGGCCGCCCCCGACAGGACGCCGTTGGATTTTCCGCGTGGCGCAGGCGGCGCGCAGGCGCAGGTCGAGCGGGCCGGGCCGGGTCGGGCGGCCGGGCCGGACGGGCCGGGTGGACGGGTCGGCCGGACGGGTCAGCCGGGCGGCCAGTTGAGGCCACGGCCGCCGAGGACGTGCGCGTGCACGTGGAACACGGTCTGGCCGGCCTGCGCGCCGGTGTTGAACACGACGCGGTACCCGGTCTCGGCGACGCCCTCGTCGACGGCGACCTGGTGGGCCTCGCGGACCAGCTCGGCGAGCAGCTCGGCGTCGGACGCGGCGATCTCCGCGACGGTCGGATGGTGGTCCCGCGGGATGACCAGCACGTGCGTGGGCGCCTGCGGGTTGATGTCGCGGAACGCCACCGTCCCCGCCGACTCGCGGACGATCTTGGCGGGCACGTCCCCGGAAACGATCTTGCAGAACAGGCAGTCGGTCATCTGTCTCCCCTCGCCGGCGGCGGCCCGCCGTCCCTCGCGGGGCGCGCTCTCCCCTCGCGGACGCGCCGCGGACGCGCCGTGACCGCCCCGGAATCCTATCGATGCACGCGCGAACGTCCCTCGCGGCCTCCCGCAGTCGATAGAATCGATCCCTGATCGACCTTCCGATGCCGGCGGCATTCCGACCGTCAAATGGTTAAGGTTGTCAGCTCAAGGCGTACCCCCCGGTCCGCAGCGCACGGCGACAGGCACACCGCCTGGCGCCACGCATCGCGGCGCGCTCGGACCCGGGCCGGGAGCGCCCGATCCACGCCGCTCCGCAGGACCATCCGAATGGACGGCCGGGGGACGGCAAAGGCGGCGGATAGGTGACCGAGGCAAACCAGGACATGCCCTTTCGTAAACCGAGCGACGAGGGTACGCGTCCCACTGACGTGACCGAGACCCTCGTGGCCAGGGGCACGGCGGGCGCGGTGGCCGTCGCCTGGGACGCCGACCAGGCGGTGACGGCGCTGTACAGCGCCAACTACCGCTCGCTGGTGCGGCTCGCCGCCATGCTCGTCCGGGACGCGGGGACGGCCGAAGAGGTCGTCCAGGACGCGTTCGTCGCGATGCACGGCGGCTGGCGGCGCCTGCGCGACCCGGACAAGGCACTGTCCTACCTGCGCCAGTCGGTGGTGAACCGGTCGCGATCGGTGCTCCGGCACCGCGCCGTCGTCGAGAAGTACGCCCCGAAGGGCCTGCCGGACGCGCCGAGCGCGGAGGCCGGGGCGATCGGGGAGCTGGAACGCTCGGCGGTCATCGACGCGCTGTCCCGGCTGCCCGCACGCCAGCGGGAGGCGCTCGTCCTGCGTTACTACGCCGACCTGTCCGAAGCGGAGATCGCCAACGCGATGGGCATCTCCCGCGGCGCCGTGAAAAGCCACACGGCCCGCGGCATGACCTCGCTACGTAACGTCCTGGAGCAATTCTCATGACCACCGACCCCCACGACGAGCACGGCGAGGTCCTCCGCCGCGCCCTGAACGCGGAGGCGGAGACGGTCAACCCCGCAGGCGACGGCCTGGAGCGCATCCGGGCCCGCGTCACCGACGGCCCCGGCCGCCGGTTCGGTCTCGACCGTTTCGGCCTCGCCCGCTACGGGCTCGGGTTCGACCGGTTCACCGTCAACTGGGCGCGTCCCGTCCTCGCCGTGGCGGCGGCCGTGGCGATCGCCGGGCTGGGCGTGACCGCACCGCAGACCATCGACCTCATCCAGCAGTCGGTCGGCAGCAACGGGACGGCCGACGGCGACCGGGACCCCAACGGCGGCGAGCGCACCGGCGCGGGCGGCGACCCGCAGTTCCCCGACCCGTCCTCGCCCGGCGCCGGCGCGAGCGGCGACCCGAGCGGCCCGGTGTCGCCGAGCGCCAGCACCTCGCAGGGGATCTCGGCCTGCCGCATCCCGCCGGCGGCGAGCCCGCCGACCGCGGCCACGTCGCCCGCCCCGGACGCGACGCCCACGCCGTCGACCACCCCCTGCCCGGGCCACACGCCGTCGCAGACGCCGACCACGTCGCCGACGCCGACGACGTCCACGCCCGACCCCGGCAACCCCACCGACGAGCCGACCCCGTCCGTCACCAGCGAACCCGCCCAGGCGCCCGGCCCGGCGGGCTCCTGACGGGGCGCGTCACCAGCGGCCGGTCGCCGCGAGCAGGACCGCCGCGGCCGCCACCCCGGCCGTCGACGTGCGCAGGACGGTCGGGCCGAGCCGCGTGGGGCGCCCGCCCGCTTCGGCGAGGCGCTCCAGTTCGTCCTCGGTGATCCCGCCCTCGGGGCCCACCACGACCACGATGTCGCCCTCCGCGGGCGGCTCGACGGCGCTGAGCGGCGCGTCGGCCCCCTCGTGCAGGACGAGCGCCAGGGACGCGGCGGCGACCCGTCCGGCCACGTCGCCGGTGGACGCCAGGCCGGCGATCTCGGGGAAGCGGCTGCGGCGCGCCTGCTTGCCCGCCTCCCGCGCGGCGCCGCGCCAGCGGGCGAGGGCCTTCTCACGGCGTTCGGGACGCCACTGCGTGACGCACCGCGCCGCCGCCCACGGGACGATCTCGTCCACCCCGGCCTCGGTCATCGTCTCGACGGCCAGCTCGCCCCTGTCCCCCTTCGGGAGCGCCTGGACGACCACGATGCGGGGCGAGGGCGGCGGCTGCCGGTGCCGGGCCAGCACGTCCAGCGTGAGGGACGCGCGGCCCGCGTCGGCGACGACGCATTCGGCGAGGAGGCCCGCGCCGTCGGTCAGGTCGACGCGCTCACCGGGCCGCAGCCGCCGCACGGTCGCCGCGTGCCGCCCCTCGGGCCCGTCGAGGACGACGCTGCCGCGTTCCAGCGCGTCCGTCGCGGCGAGGAACACCGGCGGGCTCATGCGCGTCCCCCTGCGGATTTCGGTGGCCGTCCAGGCTCACGGGTCGTCCAGGCTCGCTGGCCGTCCAGGTCACTGGCCGTCCAGGTCACTGGTCCCCGTGCTCTGAGGTGCCGCGGCGGCCTTCCTCGTAGGCCGCCGCCGCTGCTCTTCAGTGCTGGTTGAAGACGTCCTTGAGGCGGGAGAACATGCCGCGCTGCCCCGGCGCGAACTTGCCGGGCGGACGTTCCTCGCCGCGCAGGGTCGCGAGCTGCCGCAGCAGCTCCTCCTGCTCCTCGTCGAGCCGGTTCGGAGTCTCCACGTTCACATGGATCATCAGGTCGCCGCGGCCGCTCTCGTTGAGGTGCCGGACGCCCCGGTTGTACAGCGTGATGACCTGCCCGGACTGCGTGCCGGGCTTGATGTCGACGCTCTCGGCGGCGTCCAGCGTCTCGATGGTGACGCTGGTGCCGAGCGCCGCCGCCGTCATCGGGATCTCGACCGTGCAATGCAGGTCGTCGCCCTCCCGCTCGAAGATCGCGTGCGGCTTCTCCACGATCTGCAGGAACAGGTCGCCGGGCGGGCCGCCGCCCGGGCCGACCTCGCCCTCCCCGGCGAGCTGGATGTGGATGCCGTTCTCCACGCCCGCCGGGATCTTGACCTTGACGGTCCGGCGGGTGCGGACGCGGCCGTCCCCCGAGCACTCGGTGCACGGGTTGCGGATCACCGAGCCGAACCCGCCGCACGCCGGGCAGGGCCTGGCCGTCATGACCTGGCCGAGGAACGACCGCTGGACCTGCTGCACCTCGCCGCGCCCGTGGCACGTCTCGCACGTGTCCGGGTGGGTGCCGGGCGCGCAGCCCGACCCCTCGCAGCCGGTGCAGACCACGGCGGTGTCGATGGACAGCTCGCGGGTCGTGCCGAACGCGGTCTCGCTGAGGTCGAGCTCGACCGGCAGCGTCGCGTTCCGGCCGCGCCGCGCCCGGGTCCGCGGGCCCCGCGACGTCGCGGTGCCGAAGAAGGCGTCCATGATGTCGCTGAACGGGAACCCGGCGCCGCCGAAGCCGCCGGCGCCGCCCGCGCCGCCGCCCGGCGCGAACGGGTCCGCGCCCAGGTCGTACATCTCGCGCTTCTTCGGGTCGGAGAGCACCTCGTACGCCTGGGTGATCTCCTTGAACCTGTCCTGGGTCTCCGGATCCGGGTTGACGTCCGGGTGGAGCTCCCGCGCGAGCCGGCGATAGGCCCTCTTGACCTCGTCGGCGCTGGCGTCCCGCCGGACGCCCAGGGTCGCGTAGTAGTCGTTGGCCACTTACGACCCCGCCAGGATCTGTCCCACGTAGCGTGCCACTGCCCGTACCGCTCCCATCGTGCTGGGGTAATCCATGCGTGTAGGCCCGAGCACTCCCAGCCGGGCCAGTGTGAGGTCGCCCACGCCGTAGTCGGCGGCGACGACCGAGGTCGACCGGAGCCCCAGATCGGGGTTCTCGGTGCCGATCCGCACCGTAACTTTAGAGGAATCGCCGGTCTCGCCGAGCAGCCGCATCAGCACCACCTGCTCTTCGAGCGCCACGAGAACCTCCCTCAGGCTCTGCGAGAAGTCCACCGCGGCGAGGTTGGCCGCACCCGCGAAGACGATCTTCTCCTCGTGCTTCTCGACGAGGGTCTCCAGCAGCACCGACAGCACCGACGCGGCGAGCGGACGCTCGTCCGCCCCCACCTTGTCGGGCAGGTCCGCCACCGCGGTCGGCACGTCGCCGAGGCCGAGCCCGTCGAGGCACGTGTTGAGCAACGCCCGCAGGTGCCCGATCGATTCCTCCGACACCGTGCCGCCGGATTCGATCACCCGCTGCTCGACGCGCCCCGTGTTGGTGATCAGGACGAGCAGCAGCCGCCCCTCGGCGACCGGGACCAGCTCGACGTGCCGCACCGACGAGCGCGTCAGCGACGGGTACTGCACGACGGCGACCTGCCGGGTGAGCTGCGCGAGCAGCCGCACCGTCCGGCCGACGACGTCGTCGAGGTCGTAGGCGCCGGACAGGAACGTCTCGATCGCGCGGCGCTCGGCGACCGACAGCGGCTTGATCGTGGACAGCCGGTCGACGAACAGCCGGTAGCCCTTGTCGGTGGGGACGCGCCCGGCGCTGGTGTGCGGCTGGGTGATGTACCCCTGCTCCTCCAGCACCGCCATGTCGTTGCGGATGGTGGCCGGGGACACGCCGAGGTTGTGCCGGTCCGCCAGCGCCTTCGAGCCCACCGGCTCGTTGGTGGAGACGAAGTCCTCCACGATGGCGCGCAGGACGGCGAGCTTCCGGTCGTCCAGCACCTGGTCACCTCCTTCGTCCCGCCGGGCCCGTGCCGCCGGCGCCCCCGCGCCGCTGGCACTCCATACTCCCGAGTGCCAATTGTACGGCCCGGAGACCCGGACCGGAGTGCCCGCGCGGACTCGCCGCACGGCTGCGCGATCCTATCCGTTCCGGACACAGGCTCCCATTCCGTAGGACGCGCCCGCCCCGCCCCCGGAGGACCCGCCCGCGCCCGAGGGTGGGCCGCGCGCCACCCCGAGGGTGGGCCACGCGCCAAGCCGAGGTAGGCCGCGCGCCACGCCGAGGGACGAGGGGCGACGCCGGACGGGCGTCCCGCCGGGTTAATGTGCGGACCCGTGCGGAGTAAGAAATACGGCAACGATGTGCTGGCCGGCGACTGGCGCAGGCCCCGCAAGGGCCAGATCCCGGAGGTCCCGGCCGAGCCCGGCCTGGTCGCCGAGGACCCCGGCAGCGGTTTCTGCGGCGCCGTCGTCGGCTGCGACAAGTTCGGCGTCACCCTGGAGGACCGGTTCGGCAAGCGGCGCGTGTTCCCGCTGACCAAGTCCGGATTCCTCATCGACGGCAAGCCCGTCACGCTCGTCCGGCCCAGCGCGGCGCCCGGCGCGGCGCCCGGCGGACGGCCTGCGCGTTCCGCGTCGGGCTCCATCGCCGTCCAGGGGCTGCGGGCGAAGGTGGCCAAGGAGAGCCGGATCTACGTGGAGGGCGTCCACGACGCCGAGCTGGTCGAGAAGATCTGGGGCCACGATCTGCGGGTCGAGGGCGTCGTCGTGGAGTACCTCGAAGGCGTGGACGACCTGCCCGCCATCGTCGAGGAGTTCGGCCCGGACGGCGACCGCCGCCTCGGCGTGCTCGTCGACCATCTGGTGGACGGCTCCAAGGAATCCCGGATCGCCGCGCGGATCTCGTCGCCGCACGTCCTCGTCACCGGGCATCCGTTCATCGACATCTGGGAGGCGGTCAAGCCCGCGTCCGTGGGCATCCGCGCCTGGCCGCGCATCCCTCGCGGCATTCCGTGGAAGGAGGGCGTCGTCGCAGAGCTGGGTTGGGGCGACGACACGGGCGCGGCCTGGAAGCGCATCCTGGGTTCGGTGAACAGCTACACGGACCTGGAGCCCGCCCTCCTAGGCCGCGTGGAAGAACTCATCGATTTCGTCACCGTCCCCTAGGCGTCTCCTGGGCCTCCCCTGGGGCCCTCTCCTGGGCGTCCGCTAGACGAGGTCGCGGACGACGGCGTCGGCCAGGAGGCGTCCGCGCAGGGTGAGCACCGCGCGGCCCTGCTCGTAGGGGGCGGGCTCTAGGAGGCCGTCGTCGATCGCCTCGCGGACGGCCTTGTCGTCCAGCAAATCGGTGGAGCAGCCCTTGGCGAGCCGTAGTTCGAGCATGATCCGCTCTACGCGACGATCGTCGTCGTCCAGGATCTCTCTGGCGTGTGCCGGGGTCGTGCCTTCCGCGAGGCGGGCCGCGTAGGCGGCCGGGTGTTTGACGTTCCACCAGCGGGTTCCGCCGACGTGGCTGTGCGCCCCCGGGCCGACGCCCCACCAGTCGGCGCCCGCCCAATACAGCATGTTGTGGCGGCAGACGGCGTCTGGGGCGGCGGCCCAGTTGGAGATCTCGTACCAGTGCAGGCCGCGGGCGGACAGCATCTCGTCCGCGATCAGGTAGCGGTCGGCCATGGCGTCGTCGTCGGGCGCCGTCAGTTCGCCTCTCCGGACCTGCGCCGCCAGGCGTGTGCCGTCCTCGACGATGAGCGCGTACGCCGACACGTGGTCGGGGTCGGCGTTCAAGGCGGCTTCCAGAGAGGCCCGCCAGTCGTCGTCGGTTTCGCCTGGCGTCCCGTAGATGAGGTCGAGGTTGATGTGCTCGAACCCTGCCTGTCGCGTCCAGTCCACTACCTGCGGGACGCGTCCCGGCGTATGAGCGCGCTCCAGGACGGCCAGGACGTGCTCGCGCGCGCTCTGCATTCCGTACGAGACGCGCGTGAACCCGACTTCCCGCAGCCTGCCCACATATCTTTCGTCCACCGACTCGGGATTGGCTTCCGTCGTGACCTCAGCGCCCGGTGCGAGCCCGAACTCGGCGTCGATCGCGTCCAGGACGCGCCCCAGATCCTCGGCCGGCAGAAGGGTCGGAGTGCCCCCGCCCACGAAAACCGTCTCGACGGGCAGGTCCACGTCGCCCAGCACCCGCCGGGCCATCCGCACCTCTTGCACGGCGGTGTCGGCGTAGGAGTCGCGGCTAGCCCCCGGACCAAGCTCCGTCGCCGTGTAGGTGTTGAAATCGCAGTATCCGCAACGCGTCACACAGAACGGCACATGCACGTAGAACGCGAACGGTCGCGTTCCAAGGCCGTCCAGGGAGCGGCCGGGCAACGCACCGTCCGCGGGGACGGGGTCGCCATCAGGAAGGGTCGAGGGCACGCTTCAAGTCTGCCCTGCCCAACCCCCTGCCCCGTCCGGTCACGCTGGTCTTCTGTTCAAGTCTGGCTAGGTGTCAAGTCTGGCTAGGCGTCGCTGAGTCTTTCGCGGAGCCAGTCCGGGATGTGCTCGTCCGTGCGGGGGAAGCGGTCGAGGTCCATGGCGTACGCGGACGACGTGAGAGGCGGCGTGAAGTCCGGTTCGCCGTCGTAGTCGAACTCGGCGCTGAAGCGGCCCGAGCGCTCGACCTGGAGGCGGGCGGTGAACCAGGCGCCCTTGCCCTGCCGGTACATGACGCGGCGCAGCTCGTCCATCTTCCCGACCGCCTGGCCGGGCGGCATGGCCGTGCGGCGCTCTCCGTCCGGGCCCTCGACCTCCAGGGACGCGCTGTCGATGCCGACCGTCGCGCGGAACTCGAAGTCGAGCCGCTCCCATCCGGACGGGGCGGCGGTCCGGAGCGCGCGGACGGCGCCGTTCACCGTCTCCCGCTCCTTCGCAGAGCGCAGTACCTGCTCGGGGTCGGTCACGGTGCCTCCGGAGATCGGCGATGTCTGTGATCGGCACTAGCGGTCGACCCCGCGTTGGCAGTCGATCGGCCCAGTGGTGGATCGGCGCAGTCAGATGATCGGCATTGGTGGTTGATCGGCACGGTACCCGTCCGACCGTACCGACATATACCTCCAGACCAAGCAGCCCCTGCCGTGTCGCGCTTTCACAAACGGATCCTCACGCGCACCGGCACGCGCCGCCACGCTACGGAGCCGTCACCGCGGTGCGGCCGTAACCACCATGAACCCGGCACCCATGAACCCGACACCCACGGGGGACCGGGACTTCACCGGAACGCAACACGCGCGGCCTAGCTTCGCTGATCATGAGAAACCGTGCGCGTCATGCCGTGCTCGCGTTGACCGGCGCCGCCCTCGCCGGCGCTCCCCTCCTCCTCTGCGCCTCCCCCGCGTCCGCCGGCGCGCCCGGCGTGATCAGCGTCCATCGCGACGGGCCCGCGAAGTCGCTGCCGTTCACCGCCCGGCGGGACGGCGAGGCCGTGATCTCCTTCGCCGCCTCCGCCCCCGGCGTCTCCTGGGCCCGGAAGGGCGCCGAGTCCGCCGTCGTGGCGATCTCCGTGGACGGACGGCACGTGACCGACCTCGTCGTCCCGTCGTCCGAGCCGGTGTCCCGGAGCCTCGGCCTGGGCCACGTCGGTCCCGGAAAGCACGAGGTCACGCTGCAGTTCGCGAAGGGCAGCGCGCCCGCCGCCCGCCGCGTCACCCTCCGGCGGCCCGCCGTCGAGGTGCCGGACGCCGAAGCGGTCGCCCTGCGCCACGCCCCGATCGTCGTCGGACGGACGGGATGGCCGCTAGGCGACCCGTACCAGAACGCCACCACCGACACCCCGCTCGTCGCGTGGCACGAGACGCGGCCCGCCGCCGCGCCCGGCCACAAGATCATCGAGTACTCGGTGGTGTGGAGCAACGAGGACGGCGGCACCGACTCGCCCGCGCTGATGGCCCGCTGGGGCCGCACGACCGACATCGAATGGGTCTACCGGGTCGAGGTGGACGAATCCGGCGACCGCGTCGACGGCACCGCCGTGTACCAGGCGCCGATGCACATGACGCTCAAGTTCCGGGGACGCTACGAGGGCGACCATCCGGTGCTGCAGACCTGCACGTCCAACAACAACATGTGCGACGTGATCTCCCCTGAGCCGCCGCTGCGCTTCCTCCTCGACGCGTCCAGGACGCGCCCGGACGGCCGCGCCCGCGAGGTCGTCATGGACCGCGAGCCGTGGACGTACCGGATCGCGGCGCAGGAGATGGTCCGCGAAGGGAAGATCGAGATGCCGTCCGACCCGGCGACACGCGAGGTCGGCGACCAGCGCACGTACCTTTTCGTCGAGTTCGCCAAGAAGACGGGCACCCCGACGGGGACGGGTTCGGTGCCGGGTGTGGCGCTCGGCGTCCGGCTCAAGGGCGACCCGTCCGCGCTCTACCGGTCCGACCACGACCAGCCGACCTGGTCGATCGACCGTGACGGCGCGGTCGCCACCACCGTCGAGCTGCCGGAAGGGACTGCGGTCTCCGATATCGCGTCGATCGAGGCCATTCGCCGTCCGACCGGGTCCGGGGACAATGGCGCACCGGCCACGGTCACGTCCATCAACCGGGGATTCTTCCTGGACGACGCGTATCTGCCGCAGCCTTCGTCCATCGACTGGAAGGGTTCGGTGACGGTCACGCAGGAGAAGCCGTCCGCCGTGGTGTGGCGTCCCTGATTCCGACCCGCCCCCGCCCGGCCGTGGCGCGAAACGGCCACGGGCCGGGCGGACGCGGGAACCCTAGCGAACTACGGGCGCGTCCAAGGAGTCATACACTTTCGCCATAGGTCGCACAGCGAACGCGTAGCGAACTAGGAGAGGACACCCGCCATGGCCTACGGGCCTCCCCCGTCGCCCGGCCACGGGCAGCAGCCCGAACGGCAACAGCAGGCCCCCTGGCAGCAGCCCGGAAACATGTGGCAGCAACCACAGCAGCCACAGCAACAGCCCCCGCCGCCGCAGCAGCAGCAACCGCAGCAACCCGGCGGTGGCCAGGCCCCCTGGCAGCAGCAGCCTCAGCAGCCGCAGGGCGGCGGCACCGTCCAGATACCCGGCCACTTCGGCCCCGTCAGCGACGACGAAAGAACCTGGTCGCTCATGGCGTACGTGGGCCAGTTCCTCGTCAGCGCCATCGCACCGGCCGTCGTCTACGTCGGCAAGGCGCGCTCGCCGTTCGCGCGCAAGCACGCGGTGCAGGGCCTCAACATGAGCCTGGCGGCCATCGCCGTCTGGTTCGTCTTCGGGCTGCTGTCGCTGGCCGTCGAGCTGTTCATCTGGGTGCCGCTGGCGTTCACGGCCGTCGTGATGTTCTTCCTCGTCTACGCGGGACAGGCCGCCAACCGCGGCGAGTTCCGCCGCGTCCCGGCCGCGGTGGCCTGGCCCCTGCTGAAGAAGTAGGCGGGGCTACTTCCTGCCCTTGTCGGTGGGCTCGCCACCGCCCGTGGACAGCGCCGCGACGAAGGCCTCCTGCGGGACGTCCACCCGCCCGATGGTCTTCATCCGCTTCTTGCCCTCCTTCTGCTTCTCCAGCAGCTTGCGCTTGCGGGAGATGTCGCCGCCGTAGCATTTGGCGAGGACGTCCTTGCGGATGGCGCGGATGTTCTCCCGCGCGATGATGCGCGCGCCGATCGCCGCCTGGATCGGCACCTCGTACTGCTGGCGCGGGATCAGCTCCTTGAGCTTGGACGTCATCATCAGCCCGTACTCGCGCGCCTTGTCCCGGTGGACGATCTGGCTGAACGCGTCCACCGACTCGCCCTGCAGCAGGATGTCGACCTTCACCAGGTCGGACTCCAGCTCCCCGCTCGGCTCGTAGTCCAGCGACGCGTACCCGCGGGTCCGCGACTTCAGCTGGTCGAAGAAGTCGAAGATGATCTCGGCGAGCGGGAGCGTGTAGCGGATCTCGACGCGGTCCTCCGACAGGTAGTCCATCCCGAGCAGCATCCCGCGCCGCCCCTGGCACAGCTCCATGATCGCGCCGATGTGCTCGGACGGGCTCAGCAGCGTCGCCTTCACCACCGGCTCGTACACGCCCCCGATCTTGCCCTCGGGGAACTCGCTGGGGTTGGTGACGGTGTGCTCCGACCCGTCCTCCATCGTCACGCGGTACACCACGTTCGGCGCGGTCGAGATCAGCGACAGGCCCGACTCGCGTTCCAGCCGCTCCCGGACGATCTCCATGTGCAGCAGCCCGAGGAACCCGCAGCGGAACCCGAACCCGAGCGCCGCCGACGTCTCCGGCTCGTACACGAGCGCGGCGTCGTTCAGCTGCAGCTTGTCGAGCGCGTCCCGCAGCTCGGGGTACTGGTCGCCGTCCACCGGGTACAGGCCGGAGAACACCATCGGCTTCGGGTCGCGGTAGCCGCCGAGCGCCTGGGGCGCCCGCCGGGACGCGCCGGTCACGGTGTCGCCGACCCTGGCCTGCCGTACGTCCTTCACCCCGGTGATCAGGTATCCGACCTCGCCGACGCCGAGGCCCTGCACGGACACCGGCTCCGGGGAGATCACGCCGACCTCCAGGGTCTCGTGCGCCGACCCGGTCGACATCATCAGGCTCTTCTCGCGCCGCGACAGGTGCCCGTCGATGATCCGGACATAGGTGACGACGCCGCGGTAGGTGTCGTACACCGAGTCGAAGATCAGCGCGCGGGCGGGCCCGTCGGGGTCGCCGACCGGCGCCGGCACCTCCTCGACGATCTTGTCGAGCAGCTCCCGGACGCCCTCGCCCGTCTTGCCCGACACGCGCAGCACGTCCGACGGCTCGCAGCCGATGATCCCGGCCAGCTCCTCCGCGTACTTGTCCGGCTGCGCCGCCGGGAGGTCGATCTTGTTGAGGACGGGGATCAGGTGCAGGTCGGCCTCAAGGGCCAGGTACAGGTTGGCCAGGGTCTGCGCCTCGATGCCCTGCGCCGCGTCCACCAGCAGGACGGCGCCCTCGCACGCGGCCAGCGACCGCGACACCTCGTAGGAGAAGTCGACGTGCCCCGGCGTGTCGATCAGGTTGAGGACGTGGTCGACGCCGCCGGACGTCCACGGCAGCCGGACCGCCTGGCTCTTGATCGTGATGCCGCGCTCGCGCTCGATGTCCATGCGGTCGAGGTACTGAGCGCGCATCTGGCGCTCCTCGACCACGCCGGTCAGCTGCAGCATCCGGTCCGCGAGGGTCGACTTGCCATGGTCGATGTGCGCGATGATGCAGAAGTTGCGGATGATCGCGGGATCGGTCTTGTCAGGATCAGGCGCTCGCACCGGGGTCCGTTCGCATACTCACTGGTGGACATGAATGTGTACCCCCATGGTCCCATGCCGGACTCGATGCTCCGTGCAAGGCCTGGTTTGGGGCGGGGCCCGGTGATTGGTAGGCTGTGCGCTTGCGTGTGGCGTAGCGTCGTGCCCCGGGGCACCGTCCCGCCCCCGTTCAGACATTCGTCAGGGCCTGCGGATGAGCAGGCGACTATCGCGACCAAGCTGAGGCACTACGACGTGGCTAACATCAAGTCCCAGATCAAGCGCAACAAGCAGAACGAGAAGGCGCGCCTGCGCAACAAGGCCGTCAAGTCGGAACTGAAGACGGCGATCCGCAAGTTCCGCGAGGCCGCCGAGGGCGGCAACGTCGAGGACGCCGTCGCCGCCCAGCGCCACGCCGCGCGCAAGCTGGACAAGGCCGTCAGCAAGGGCGTCATCCACAAGAACCAGGCCGCCAACCGCAAGTCGGCGATCGCCAAGCGCGCCGCCGCCCTGCAGGCCAAGTAAGAGCCGACCCGACGCCGGGCCAGCGCTGAGCGGGCGCCAGGTCAGCACCCGCAAATGCCGGGCCAGGGCCGGGCAGGCACCGGGCCAGGGCCCACGACGCCCGGCGCCAGGCTCGCAACGCCCGCACGCATGCAAGCACGGGGCCGGCCACCGAAGCCGGCCCCGACGCATATCCGGACGCATATATCCCATGGACGAGCGGCGCGCGACGAGGATCTCCAAATACCTCGCCCTGCATCTGCGGCACCACCCCGAGCGGATCGGCCTCGCCCTCGACGCCGAAGGCTGGGCCGACGTCACCGAACTGCTCGCGGCCGCCGACCGCCACTCATTCCCGTTGACGCGCGCCGAACTCGAACACGTCGTCGCCGCCAACGACAAGAAACGCTACGAGCTGGACGGGAACCGGATCAGAGCCGCCCAGGGGCATTCCGTCCCGGTGGATCTGAACCTCCCGCCGGCGCCCCCGCCTGAATTCCTGTACCACGGCACCGTCCGCCGTTCCGTGGAATCGATCCTGCGCGAAGGGCTCCGGCCCATGGGACGGAACGACGTGCACCTGTCCCCCGACCGCGAAACGGCTCGGAGCGTCGGCGCCCGCCGGGGCCGGCCCGTCATCCTGACCGTTCTCGCCGGACGGATGGCCGCCGACGGGCACGAATTCCGCGTCAGCGCGAACGGCGTGTGGCTGACCGGCTCCGTCCCGCCGGAATATCTTCGAGAATGACCTCGGCGGCGCCCCAGTCGGGGACGTGCCGCACCCATTCGGGCGCTTCCGCCGTCCCGAACAGGTACCGGTAGGGGACGACGTCGCGAATGGCGCGATGCACGTCCAGGCGGTCGTCGATCATGTGTGTGATCCCGAGTTCCTCGCAGTGCTGCGCCTTTTCCGGCCGCTTCCTGCAGAACCGGACGTTCTGTCTGGGCAGGCCCGTCCGCCGGTAGAAGTCATGGTGGTCGAGCCATGCCAGCGTCCGCTTCCGCACGCGGTCGCCGCACTTGGAGATGATCCAGGCCCGTCCGCCGAACGCCTCGATCAGTCCTGGCAGCACCTCGTACACCCCCGCCGTCGCGGGCGAGGCGAGCGCCTCCTCGAAACTCCCGCCGAGGAACGCGGTGTCGTCGTCACCGGGGGCCAGCAGCCCGCCGTGAATGACCCGGCCGAAATCGACGCCGAGCCTGGGTTCGCCATTCATGCCCCAACTCTCCGACACCGCGCCCTAAAGCAGAACTATTAACTAAGCCACCATCTATAATCACTGCCTATGGACCTGAGTCGCCTCTCCACGGACGCGCTCGCCTCGTTCGCCGTCTTCGCCGACCACCTCAACTTCACCCGCGCCGCCGAGGAACTCCACATCTCCCAGCCCGCCCTCCACGTCAAGGTGCGGAAACTCGCCGACGCCCTCGGCCGCCCCCTCTACACCCGGCACGGCCGCCGCCTCGCCCTGACCCCCGCCGGCGAGCAGGTCGCCCGCTTCGCCCGCGACCTCGACGCCCGCATGACCGCGTTCCTCGCGGACGTCCACGGCACCGCCCCTGGCCGCGTCGCGACCCTCGCCGCCGGTGAGGGCGCCTACCTGTACCTGCTCGGCGACGTCGTCCACCCCGGCATCCGCCTCATCAACGGCGACCGCGGCCGGACGCTCACCGCCGTCCGCACCGGCCGCGCCGACCTCGGCGTCGCCGTCCTGGACGTGGTGCCCGCCGACGTCGAGACCGTCCTGCTCGCCTCCTACCCGCAGGTCCTGGTCATGCCGGACGACCATCCCCTCGCCGCGCGGCCCCACCTCACCCTCTCCGACCTCGCGGGGACGTCCCTCGTCGTCCCCCCGCCCACCGGCCCGCACCGCGCCACCCTCGAACGCGCCCTCCGCGCCGCCGACGTCCCCTGGTCACTCGCGGTCGAGGCCGAGGGCTGGCCGCTCATGCTGCATTTCGTGTCCCTGCACATCGGCCTCGCGGTCGTCAACGGATGCGTCACCGCCCCACCCGGCCTGGTCGAACGCGAGATCATCGACCTGCCGGCCGTCCCCTACTACGCCCTCCACCTCCCGGACCGCGCCGACGACCCTCTGGTCACCGGCCTGCTGTCCGCGATCCGAACCGCACTGAGGAGAACACCGTGCATTTCGAGACCACCGTCGACATCGACGCGACCCCCGAAACAGTCTGGAACATCCTGAAGGACGTCGAACGCTGGCCCGAAATGACGGCGTCCATAAACCGCGTCGAACTCCTGGACAAGCCGGTCGCCCTCTCCAGCCGCGCCCGCGTCTTCCAGCCAAAACTCCCCGCCGCCATCTGGACGATCACCGCATTCACCGAGAACAAGACCTTCACCTGGGAGTCCCGCTCCCCCGGCGTCACCACAACCGCCGCCCACGAAATCGTCACCAAACCTGACGGCACCGTTTCCGTCCACCTGATTCTGGACCAGAAAGGCCCCTTGGCCCCCATCATGTCGCTCCTAGCGGGCCGCCTAGTCCGCCGCTACGTCACCATGGAAGCCAACGGCCTGAAATCCAAAGCCGAAACCCCCTGACGCATCCACCACTGCCAGCCTCCGTGTCCTCCCCGGTATCCACGCCGACTCTTCAACGCCCTCAAATACCCAAGCCCGCCAGAACAGCCAACAACGAATCGACGAAATCCCTGCTACCCGAAGAGACCAAACACCAATGTTTCCACCGCGCCGGTCACTGCCGGCACAGCTTTCAATGACCGACTATGAAGCACGCCTCTGGGAACGAGCGGCGACGATCTCGGCAACGGTCTTCTCAAGCGCGTAGGCAGGATCGGCAGCACCGCCCTTAACCTGCTCATCGGCCTCGGCGACCGCCGCGAGCGCCCGCGCGACCCCGTCCCCCGACCACCCTCGCAGCTGCCTCTGCACCCGCTCGATCTTCCACGGAGGCATCCCGAGCTCTTTCGCCAATGCCGCGCCCCGCGCACCACGCGGCGCGCCCCCGACCTTAGCCAGCCCCCGCACACCCTGGGCAAGCGCGCTGACGATCAACACCGGCGCGACACCGGTCGCAAGCGCCCACCGGAGCTGCTCCAGCGCATCGGCGAGCTGCCCCTCGATGGCCTTGTCCGCCACCGCGAACCCGCTGACCTCGGCACGTCCCCGGTAGTACTGCGCCACCGCGGCATCGTCGATCTTCCCACCGGTGTCGGCCACCAGTTGGCTGCAGGCCGCCGCCAGCTCCCGCAGGTCGTTCCCGACCGCGTCGATCAGCCCTCGCGCCGCGTCCGGCGAGATCTTCCCGCCGGCCCTGCGGATCTCGTTCCGGACGAAGTCGACCCGCTCCCCCACCTTCGTGACCTTCGGACACGAGATCTTGCGCGCTTTGAGCTTGGTCAGCCCGTCCACCAGCGCCTTCCCCTTGGCCCCGCCATGATGGACGACCACAAGAACGACCTCGTCCGCGGGCGTCTTGGCGTAACCCAACACCTCGGCGGCCAGGTCTTTGCCCAGATCCTGCGCCGACCGCACCACGAGAACCTTCCCGGCCCCGAACAACGACGGCGACGTCAGCTCCGAGATCCGCCCCGGCTCCAGCCCACCCGGCGCCAGATCGATGACCTCGACCTCCGGATCATCCGCCCGCACCGAAGCGACAATGTCCCCGATAGCCCGATCAACGAGCAGCTCTTCCTCACCAACGACCAGCACGACAGACTCAACCGACACCCCTGCAGCATCCCACGCCCACCCCACCGCCCACACACAACCGCCAGCACCGAACACCCCGAGCCGCGATCGGCCACCCGCCGCCACCCGAAGGGCCTGATCCGAGTCGCAACTCGATCAAGCTCGGTTCAGCGACCACCGCCGCCCAAGCCGCCCACCCGGGACCGGACCGCACGGATCGGGCGCCGCCAGGCGGTTGGACCGTGCCGGTGGTCGCCAGGGTCTGTTGGACCAGAGTGCGGGACGCACTCGTTCGCCTCTGGGCGGTTGGGGCAGGCAGCGGGGCGGGGTGGGTGATGGGGCGGGGCGGTGGGTGCTTGTGGTGCGGGTTAGGGAGTGTGACTGGGGACGGTTGCTATGCCGGTTCTGGTGCGGATTATGGCTATGTCTCCTTCCTTGTCGGTGCGGTGGACTTGGGTTTGGAGGTTGTGCAGGAGTCTGAGGGTTGTTGGGGACGGGTGGCCGTAGTCGTTGTGTTCGCCGACCGAGATCAGGGAGACGGCGGCGTGGGTGGCGGCGAGGAAGCGGTGGTCCTGGCTGCGGGAACCGTGGTGGGGGACCTTCAGGACGTGGACGGGCGGGACGGCGGGTTCCAGGGCGCGTTGGGCTTCGGCTTCGATGTCGCCGGCGAGGAGGGCGCTGAAGCCGGGCCTGCGTGCGACCAGGACCACGCTCGCGTTGTTGATCGTGGCGCCGTCGTCCTCGGGTGAGAGGGCCGGGCCGGTGGCCGTCGGGGCGAGGACTGAGAGGGTCAGATCTCCTATGCGCCATTGCTGGCCGGCTTGGGCGGGCCGGGTCGGCAGGCCGGGGGTGAGGCGTGCTTCGCGGCCGGACGTGCGGGAGGTCGTCAGGATTGTTCGGACGTCGCGGTGGTGGCGGACGCCGGACGTGCCGTTGATGTGGTCGGCATGCGGGTGGGTCAGGATGAGGAGCGGGACGTTCGTTATGCGGAGGCGTCTCAGGCAGCGGTCGACCGACGCCGGGTCTGGGCCGGCGTCCACGACGACGGCCTGGCCGCGGCCCGTCGACAGGGCGAGGGCGTCGCCTTGGCCGACGTCGCAGGCGACCATCTGCCAGCCTGGCGGGGGCCAGCCGGGGGCCGTCGCGCGCTGGACGAGGACGGCGATCAGGACGCCGGTCATGGCGGCGGCCGTGATCAGGCGTAGGCGGCGGCTGCGGAGGATCAGGACGGCGACTCCGGCGGATATGAGGAGGGTTGCTGCGCCCAGGCCGCCGGTTGTCCAGGGAATCGTGGCGTAGGGCAGGGCGGCGGCGGTGCGGGCGACGCGGATGATCCAGCCGACGGCCAGGCCGGCGGGCCACACGATCAGCTGGGCGAGGGGCAGCGAGAGCGGCGCGGTGACGGCCGCGAGCGCGCCCAGGAGGGTGGCGGGGGCGACGGCGGGGGCTGCCAACAGGTTCGCGAAGACTGAGACGACACCTACTTCGCCGGAGAGCATGACCAGGACGGGGGCCACGGCGAGTTGCGCGGCGGCCGCGACGGCTACGGCGTCGGCGAGGGGGCCGGGCAGGCGGCGCGCCAGCCGTTGGCGCCACGGTGGCGCCAGGACGAGCAGGCCCGCGGTCGCCAGGACCGACAGCGCGAACCCGTACGAGCGGGCAAGCCCGGGATCGATCAGGACGAGGAGGAGGACGGCGGCGGCCAGGGCCGGCACGCCCTGACGCTGCCGTCCGGTGAACAGCGCCAGCATGCCGATGAGGCCCATGACCGCCGCTCTGAGGACGCTCGGTTCCGGGCGGGCGACCACGATGAAGGCGAGCACCGCGAAGACGGCGACGGGAGGCGCGCGCCGCCTGCCGAGGCCGCAGAGCCGGCACAGTCCGAGGACGGCGCCGATGACGATCGCCAGATTCGCGCCCGAGACGACCAGGAGATGACTCAGCCCTGCGGCCCGGAAGTCTTCGGCCAATGCGGGGTCGAGGAGTGAGGTGTCGCCGACGACCATGCCGGGCAGGACGCCGCGCTGGTCGGGCGGGAGACGTGCCGACGCGGCCCGCAACCTCGCGCGTACGTGCTCGGCGGCGCGCTGGATCGTCGATGGCGGGCCGAGGACGGTGGGCGGTCCCCGGACGATCACCACTGCGGCGAGCAGATCGGCGCCCCGGGGAGTCATGAACCGGCCGTGGAGGCGTACCCGCTGGCTGGGGATGAGGCGAAGCCACCGGTCGTCACTTGCGATCAGAAGGGCCGGGACGCGGACCTTGGCCCTCGGGACCGCCTCGACCCGGGCCCGGATGATGATCATTTGGTGACCGTCGCCCGGTTTCGGCTGGGGGTCGCTCGTCACTACGGCCTCTGCGGTGGCGGTACGGCCGTGGCGGGCCAGGTCCCGGACCGGGCCTGTGTCGACTGCCGTGGCGCGTAGTGCCACTCCTGTCGCCGATGCCGCGACGCATATGAGGACGACTCCGACCGGGCCCCGTCGTGATGGCCATCTCCGTGGCCCGTTGGTCGCGGAGGAGGGGTGAGCGGTGCTCGCTGAACGGTTGTGTGGAGCGGCGGGGTGTGTGCGGGCTGGGCGGCGGGTTGCCAGGAGGTAGAGGGCGGTCAGGGCCGTTGCCCCGGCGAGGATGTAGGTGAGGTACGCGGGCAGGCCGATGGTCGCGGCGGCCGTGATCCACGTGGCGAGTGCGGGCGCTAGTAGGCGGAGGTCATGGGTCATACGCGGACCATCGGCTTCAGGTCGGCGAAGCGGCGGGCGCCTATGCCGCTGACGTCCTGGAGCTGTTCGACCGAGCGGAATCCGCCGTGCTGGGTGCGGTGGTCGACGATCCGCTGGGCGAGGACGGGGCCGACGCCGGGGAGATCGTCCAGCTGCTCGGCGGTGGCGGTGTTCAGATCGAGCGGGGCGGCGGGCGCCGCGGAACCGCCAGGCGCCGGGGGCGGGGCGGCGGCGATGGGCGCGAGGCCGCGGACGCCTACCGGGATCTGTTCGCCGTCCACCAGTTTCCGGGCGAGGTTTAGGGCGCCGGTCTTCGCGCCGGGACGCACCCCGCCGGCCGCCTTGATCGCCTCGGCGACCCGGGACCCGGACGGCAGGGTGATCACTCCGGGGCGCCTGACCTTGCCGAGGACGTGCACGACCACCGGCGGGCCGGACGCCGGGCTCGCGGACGCGGCGGGCCGGACCTCGGCGAGGGTGGCGCTCGGGAGCGGGCCGGCGGAGGGCTGCGGGCGCGGGCGGGCCAGCCACAGGTAGCCGGCGGCCACGACGGCGGCGAGCACGCCGATCAGGACGAGGATGCGGACGTTCGACCGGTCGGGCCCCGCCCGTAAGCGGGCCGACGGCGGTGTCTGGGGAGGACGCAGCCGCCCCATCAGGGCGTCCAGCCGGTCCCGCGTGTCGGTTCTCATATCGAGAGACGTTAAGCGGGCTCACAGCCCGGCGCTCACGCCCCGGAAATTGTGGATAACTCTGGGATCGCCGCGCAGCCTCAGCGGTTCAGAGGTGGGGGGCCACTACCGCGGCGATCATGCCGGGGCCGACGTGGGCGCCTATGACCGGGCCGACCTCGCCGACGTAGACGTCCTGGACGTGCGGGATGCGTTCGCGGAGCCGGGCGGCCAGGGATTCGGCGCGGGACGGGGCGCCGAGGTGCTGAACGCCGAGGTCGACCCGCCGGTCGCCCGCCTCGATGACCGCGAGTTCCTCCAGGCGGGCGAGGGCGCGCGTGGAGGTCCGGACCTTCTCCAGCGGTTCGATGCGGCCGTCCGCGATGTCGAGGAGGGGTTTCACCATGAGCGCCGAACCGAACAGGGTGGCCGCGGCGCCGATCCGTCCGCCGCGCCGTAGGTGCTCCAGGGTGTCGACGTACAGGAGCGACCGGGTGAGTTTGGCCCGGCGTAGAGCGGCGTCCGCTGCCTGCTCACCCGTCCCGCCGGACAGGGTGGTGGCGGCAGCGGAGAGCACGGCGAAACCGAGACCCATCCCAATGGTTCCGCTGTCGACGACCCTTACGGGAACGGGTGCGTCATCGGCGGCGAGCCGTGCCGCCTCTACTGTCCCGGACATGCGCGCGGATAGGTGAACCGAGACGACCTCGTCGGCGCCCGCGTCCGCGACGGCTTTGTAAGCGTCGGCGAAGCGGGCTGGAGAGGGACGGGACGTAGTGATGTCCGGTGCTTCGGCAGCGATGAGGTCGCCTTCGTCCCAAACGGTGCCGGCGACGGCGATCTGCAGGGGGACGACGGTCAGCGCGTGCCGTTCGGCGAGGCCCGGCGGAAGGTAGGCGGTCGAGTCCGTGACGACGGCGACGACGCTGACCATGGGGGGACGCTACCCCGCGAGATGCGCGTCAGGGCTGGACGGGCACGCCGCCGCGCCAGATCCGCAGGGCGCGGAGGCCGAACGCCCACGCGAACGCGCCCTCGTGGTCGGCGTCCCACAGGACGATGTCGGCGAGCATGCCAGGCGCGAGGGATCCGCGGTCGCCGACGCGGAGGGCCGCGGCGCCGCCGAGGGTGGCTGCGCGGAGCGCCTCGGTGACGCTGAGGCCGAACATGGCGACGGAGAGCCCGATGACGAGGGGCATGGACGTGATGCCGCACTGGCCCGGGTTGTGGTCGGTGCCGAGCGCGACGGTGACGCCGCGGTCGAGCATCTGCCGGACGGGCGCGGGCGCGCGGCTGCTGTTGAGGGCGCTGCCGGGGCAGACGGTGGCGGTGACGCCGGCGTGGGCGAGTGCCTTGATGTCGTCGTCGTTGGCCTGGGTGAGCAGGTCGGCGGACGCGCAGCCGACCTCGGCGGCGACCTGGGCCGCGCCGACGCGCTCGTTGGCGCAGGCGTGCATGCGGGCCTTCAGCCCGGCGCGCTTGCCGGTCAGCAGGAGGGCGCGGGCCTCTTCGGCGGTGAAGTGGCCTTCGTCACAGTAGACGTCGATCGAGTCGGCTCCGGCGACGGCGGCGTCGCCCGCCCACAGGCGGACGGCCTCGATGTAGTCGCGGCGGCGGCCGAAGAACTCGGGCGGCAGGATGTGCGCGGCGAGGAACGTCGCGTGGATGCGCGGCATGGCCGGTTCGCCTTCGAGCGACCGCAGCATCCGGATGTCGGCGAGTTCGCCGTCGCGGGTGAGGTGGTAGCCGGTCTTTGCCTCGACGGTGGTCGTCCCAGCGAGGATCCACTGGCGGAGCCGTTCGCGGACGCCGTTGCAGAGCGTCCACGGGTCGGTTCCCCGGGTGACGGTCACGGTGGAGTTGACGCCGCCGCCCGCCGCGGTGATGGCGGAGTGGGACGACCCGCTGGTGCGCATGGCGAGTTCGGCCCAGCGGTTGCCCGCGTAGACCGGGTGGGAGTGCGCGTCGATGAGCCCTGGCGTGACCAGGCCGCCGCCGAGGTTCTCCACGTGGTCGACGTCGACGATGTCGTCGATGATGCCGGGGACGCGCTGCGGCAGGTCGGACGCGGGCCCGGCCCAGACGATGCGGTCGTCGTGGATGAGCACGGCCGCGTTGCTGCAGACGTCGGTGCCCGTCCAGAGCCTGCCGATGTTCGTCAACAGCCGTACGGTCATAGGGTCACCGACCCGGGTGGGGCATGGCGCGCATCAGCGCGGAACCGGGCGCCGTGTGGCGAGGATGCGGGCCGCCTGCCCTCTTTCCCATGGTCGGACCTGCCGTGCGTGTGGGGCGGGCCACTTGCTCTCGATCTCGCGCTGGACCTGTCATGCGTGGGCCACCTGCTCTCGATCCGAAACGCCGACTGGGTGCCGGCGACTCACCGTCGGTGGGTCGGGTGGCCGGACGACCACCACTGGCAACGAGACCGGAGATATCGGTTTCGTCACGGTAGTGCACTGAAGGCCCGCCCGACAACCTTTGATCGCAGCGCATCGACAGCCATCACCCCGCCCCTTAGCTCTACGACCGTACGGATTTCAACCTGACCGTCAAGCCGATTGGGAAAGCTGTCACCGTTCAGCGACCAGGATGAACCTGGGGACGGCTTCCAGACGCGTCAGAACGCCGCCATGGATGGGACCGAAACCCGTTGCCGCGCCCGGAACCCTCCCGGCCTGGGCCGTCAGGATCCCGGGCGGCTGCCCCGAAGCCTCATCGTCAGGCGGTCGGCGCCACGGTTTCGTAGCGGGACAGCTCTCCGGCGAGATCCGCCGGCATCCTGGCGTGGAGCATCGTACCCTCGGCCAGGTGCTCCTGCTTGAGCACCTCGCCGCGCTCGTGCACCTGCGCGACGAGGTCGCCGCGCTCGTAGGGCACCACGACGTGCAGCTCGCTCTCCAGCCCGGGCAGGTCGGCCTCGATGGCCGCGCGCAGCTCCTCGATGCCGAACCCGGTGCGGGCGGACACGACGACGCTGTGCGGCTCCCGGCGCTGGAGCCTGGCGATCGCGAGGTCGTCGGCCGCGTCGGCCTTGTTGATCACGACGATCTCGGGGATCCCGTCGGCGTCGATCTCCCGCAGCACCTCGCGGACGGCGTCGAGCTGCGCCTCGGGGGCCGAGTCGGAGCCGTCCACCACATGGAGGATCAGCCCGGCGTCCGTGACCTCCTCCAGCGTCGAGCGGAACGCCTCGACGAGCTGGTGCGGCAGGTGCCGGACGAACCCGACGGTGTCGGCGAGGGTGTAGGCGCGCCCGCCGGGCGTCTCGGCGCGCCGGACGGTCGGGTCGAGGGTGGCGAACAGCGCGTTCTCCACCAGCACCCCGGCGCCGGTGAGCCGGTTGAGCAGGGACGACTTGCCCGCGTTGGTGTAGCCGGCGATGGCGACGGCGGGCACCGCGTGGCGGCGCCGCTCGCCGCGCTTGGTGTCGCGCGACTTGGACATCTCGGCGATCTGCCGGCGCAGCTTGGCCATCCGGGTGCGGATCCGCCGCCGGTCCAGCTCGATCTTGGTCTCGCCGGGGCCGCGGCCGCCGATCCCGACGCCGCCGGCGGCGCGCCCGCCGACCTGCCGGGACAGGTTGCCGCCCCAGCCGCGCAGCCGCGGCAGCAGGTAGTCGAGCTGCGCGAGCTCGACCTGCGCCTTGCCCTCGCGGCTCTTGGCGTGCTGGGCGAAGATGTCGAGGATCAGCGCGGTCCGGTCGATCACCTTGACCTGGACGGTCTCCTCCAGGTGCCGCAGCTGGCTCGGGGCCAGCTCGCCGTCGCAGATGACGGTGTCGGCGCCGGTGGCGATGACGATGTCGCGCAGCTCCGCGGCCTTGCCGGAGCCGATGTAGGTGGCCGGGTCGGGGCGGTGCCGCCGCTGGACGAGGCCCTCCAGCACCTCGGAGCCCGCGGTCTCGGCGAGGAGCGCCAGCTCGCGCATCGAGTGCTCGGCGGCCTCGGCGGTGCCGTCCGTCCATACGCCGACGAGGACGACCCGCTCCAGGCGGAGTGCGCGGTACTCGACTTCGGTGACGTCGGTCAGTTCGGTGGACAGGCCCGCGATGCGGCGTAGTGCCCGCCGGTCCTCTAGGTCGAGTTCGCCCGTCATGGGCTCGTACTCGGCTTCGTCCCGGGTGGTCTCGTCCCGAGTGTCGAACTCGGTCTGATCTGCAGAGAAAGGCTGAGTCATATGTCCTCTGTGCAACGCCGCGATGCGGCTATGTCTTCCCGACGATCGTCTCACGCACCGTCCCCCGTGGTCACGCGGTTATCCGCGCCATCTGGGGCAACCCCCGCTTTGACCCTGCTCGGCGCCGCCGAGTAGCGTTCTCCACATAACAGAAGTCGAATTTCGCTATACGAAATCGGAGAAGGGAAGGCAGATGGCTGGACTTGACGGCGTCGAGATCACCGGACCCCTCGGCGATCGGTACGAGGAGATCCTGACCCCCGAGGCGATCGGCCTGCTCGCCTCCCTGCAGCGCGCGCTCGGCGCACGGCGCGTGGAGCTGCTGGCGGCCCGCGCCGAGCGCCAGCGCGCCCTCTCCGCGGGCGGCACGCTCGACTTCCTGCCCGAGACCGCGAGCGTCCGGGAGGACGACTCCTGGCGGGTCGCCGCCCCCGCCCCCGGCCTGGCGGACCGCCGCGTCGAGATCACCGGCCCGACGGACCGGAAGATGACGATCAACGCGCTGAACTCCGGCGCCAAGGTGTGGCTGGCCGACTTCGAGGACGCCAACACCCCCCTCTGGGACAACATGATCGAAGGGCAGCTCAACCTGCGGGACGCCCTCGACCGCGCCATCGACTTCACCGACGAGAAGAGCGGCAAGTCCTACGCGCTCAAAGACGACGCGGAACTCGCGACCATCGTCGTCCGGCCGCGCGGCTGGCACATGGAGGAGAAGCACCTGCTCGTCGACGGCGAGCCCATGTCCGGGTCGCTGTTCGACTTCGGCCTGTACTTCTTCCACTCCGCGCGCCGGCAAATCGCCAAGGGCAAGGGGCCGTACTTCTACCTGCCGAAGATGGAGAGCCACCTTGAGGCGCGGCTCTGGAACGACGCGTTCAACCTCGCCCAGGACGCGCTGGACGTCCCGCGCGGCACGATCCGGGCGACCGTCCTGATCGAGACGATCCCGGCCGCGTTCGAGATGGAGGAGATCCTCTACGAGCTGCGCGACCACTCAGCGGGCCTGAACGCCGGCCGCTGGGACTACCTGTTCTCCGTGATCAAGAAGTTCCGGGACCGGGGCGCCGACTTCATCCTCCCCGAGCGGAACGCGATCACGATGACCGCGCCGTTCATGCGGGCCTACACCGAGCTGCTCGTCCGGACCTGCCACAAGCGCGGCGCGCACGCGATCGGCGGGATGGCGGCGTTCATCCCGTCCCGCCGCGACGAGGAGGTCAACAAGGTCGCGCTGGAGAAGGTCCGGGCCGACAAGACCCGCGAGTCCGGCGACGGCTTCGACGGCTCCTGGGTCGCGCACCCCGACCTCGTGCCCGTCTGCCGGGAGGTCTTCGACGGTGTCCTCGGCGACCGGCCGAACCAGCGCGACCGGCTGCGCGAGGACGTGCGGGTGTCCGCCGCCGACCTGCTCAACATCAAGGCGACCCCGGGCGAGATCACCGAGGCGGGCCTGCGCAACAACATCGACGTGGCGCTGCGCTACCTCGCCACCTGGCTGGACGGCGCGGGCGCGGTCGCGATCCACAACCTGATGGAGGACGCGGCGACCGCGGAGATCTCCCGCTCCCAGGTGTGGCAGTGGATCTACAACGGCGTCGAGACCGCCGAGGGCAGGAAGATCACGAAGGAGTGGGTCGGGGAGCTCCTGGACGAGGAGCTCGCGAAGATCAGGGAGGATCTCGGACAGGCGTACAACGAGCCCCGCTACGTCCAGGCCGTGGCCCTCTTCAAGGACGTGACCCTCGCCGACGAGTACTCCGAGTTCCTCACCACCCCCGCCTACCAGCGCTTCCCCTGATCGGCGTCCCCGCCGATCTTGCGGCGGGAAGCGGGGCGGAGGAAGGTGGAGTGATGGAAGCGGGACTCGCGGTGCTCGGCACGCGGCTGGAGGGGCTGCTCGGGGCCGGGCGGGTGATCACCGACCCGGTGCGGCTGCGCACGTACGAGTGCGACGGCCTGACCAACCACCGGTCGACGCCCGCG
Organism: Actinomadura sp. 1N219; assembly: GCF_044326405.1. Taxonomy (NCBI): domain Bacteria; kingdom Bacillati; phylum Actinomycetota; class Actinomycetes; order Streptosporangiales; family Thermomonosporaceae; genus Actinomadura; species Actinomadura sp. 1N219. The sequence goes on from NZ_JBIRAY010000002.1 coordinate 373,055, forward strand.
ATCGTCGTGCTGCCGGACACCGCCGAGCAGATCGCCGCGATCGTCCGGGAGTGCGTGGCGGCCGGGGTGCCGTACGTGGCGCGCGGGTCCGGGACGGGCCTGTCCGGCGGGGCGCTCCCCCGGGCGGACGGCGTGCTGATCGTCACGTCGCGGATGCGCCGGATCCTGGAGATCGACATTCCGGGGCAGCGGGCCGTCGTGGAGCCCGGCGTGATCAACCTGGACGTGACGCGGGCCGTCCGGTCGCAGGGGTACTACTTCGCGCCTGACCCGTCCAGCCAGCAGATCTGCTCGGTCGGCGGGAACGTGGCGGAGAACTCCGGCGGGGCGCACTGCCTGAAGTACGGGTTCACCGCGCATCACGTGCTGTCCTGCGAGGTCGTCACGCCGGACGGCGAGATCGTCGAGCTGCCGGCGGACGGCCCGGGCTACGACCTGCTCGGCGTGTTCGTCGGCGCGGAGGGCACGCTCGGCATCACCACCAAGATCACCGTGCGGCTGACGCGGGTGCCGGAGACGGTGCAGACGCTGCTGGCCGCGTTCGGGTCGATCGAGGCGGGCGGCGGCGCGGTGTCGGCGATCATCGGCGCGGGCGTCGTCCCGGCGGCGATCGAGATGATGGACGCGCTGTCGATCGAGGCGGCGGAGGCGGCGGTGCGCTGCGAGTACCCGCCGGGCGCGGGCGCGGTGCTGATCGTGGAGCTGGACGGCCCGGAGCCGGAGGTGGCGGCGCAGTTCGCCGAGGTGGAGCGGCTGTGCCGGGACGCGGGCGCGTTCGAGATCCGCATCGCCGCGGACGACGAGGAGCGGGCCCTGATCTGGAAGGGGCGCAAGTCGGCGTTCGCCGCGGTCGGCCGGATCAGCCCGGCCTACATCGTCCAGGACGGCGTGATCCCTAGGACGGCGCTTCCGGAGGTGCTGGCGAGCATCGACGCGTTGTCGGCCGAGTCGGGCGTGCGGGTCGCGAACGTGTTCCATGCGGGCGACGGAAACCTGCATCCGCTGGTCCTGTTCGACGACGCTGAGCCGGGCGCGGAGGAGCGTGCGGAGGCGGTTTCGGGCGCGATCCTCGATCTTTGCATCGAGCACGGCGGCTCCATCACGGGCGAGCACGGCGTAGGGGTGGACAAGTCCCGCTACATGCCGCGCATGTTCACTGACACTGACCTGGACACGATGCAGATGGTCCGCTGCGGTTTCGACCCTGCCGGGCTGTGCAATCCGGGGAAGGTGTTCCCGACGCCGCGGCTATGCGGCGAGGTGCCCGGCGTGCGCAGGGGCGCCCACCCGTACGAGGGAAAGGCGGACCTTTTCTGATGCGGCCCCTGGACGCTCTGGCGAAGGTCTGCGGCGATGTAAGGCCCGGTGAGCCTGCGGAAGGCGTGCTCGGTGTGGAGCCCGCCCTGGTCGCCGCGCCGGAGAACGTGACCGAGGCCGCCGACGTCATGCGCGTCGCCGCCGAAAATGGGCTGGCTGTCGTCCCGCGCGGTGCCGAAACCCGTCTCGACTGGGGCGCGCCCCCGGAACGGTGCGACTTGCTAGTCGACACTCACCGGCTGGACGGTCTCATCGAGCACGCCGCAGGGGACCTCGTGGCGAAGGTGGGGGCGGGACTGCCGATGGACCGGCTCGCCGAGAAGCTCGCAGAACGTGGTCAGCGGCTCGCGCTAGACGTTCCCCTGCCCGGTTCTACAGTCGGCGGCACTATCGCTACGGGCGCGGCGGGGCCGCTGCGTTCGCTCTACGGGACGCCCCGCAACCTGGTCATCGGGCTGACGATCGTCCGGGCGGACGGTCAGATAGCGCGTTCCGGCGGGAAGGTCGTCAAGAACGTCGCCGGATACGACCTTGGCCGCCTCTTCGCCGGCTCGTTCGGAACTCTCGGGCTCATCGTGGACGCGACGTTCCGTTTGCACCCCGTTCCTGCGGCCACGGCCTATGTGGTCTGCGCTGTGAGCGGTCCGGAGGACGCGTATGACGCCGTCCAGACCGTCCTTCACTGTGCGGTGGCGCCGAGTGCGGTGGAGTACATCGGCCCGGGAACTGTCGCGGTGCTTTTGGAGGGCGTCCCGGACGGTGTCGCCGCGCGCGCTCGTCAGACCGCAGACCTCCTAGGCGAGAACGCCGAAATCACGGAGACCGCACCGGACGGCTGGGGACGGTACCCGGACGGCACCACGCTCATCGACATCAGCGCCCCGCCGCCCGCCCTCCGCGACCTCCTCACCCTGCTCGGCCCGGATATCGCCGTAAGCTGGAGTGGTAGCGGGCACGGCCATGTGGGCCTCCCCGCCGAGTCGACGCCAGACGAAGTAGCCGACGTCCTAGGACGCCTACGGGACGCGCTGGGGCGGCACCGTGGCGGCGCCGTCGTCCGCTACACGCCGGAAGAGGTGCGCGGCGAAATCGACCTGTGGGGCCCGATTCCGGCGCTCGCGCTGATGCGGCGCGTGAAGGACCAGTTCGACCCGGACCACCGGCTGTCCCCGGGCCGTTTCGCGGGAGGTATTTGATGAGCGCCGAGGACGACCTCCCAAATCTTCTGAGCGACTGCGTGCACTGCGGTTTCTGCCTGCCCACATGCCCGACGTACGTCCTGTGGGGCGAGGAGATGGACTCGCCTAGGGGCCGCATCCACCTCATGCAGCAGCACGCTGACGGAACACCGCTCAGCGACCCGATGGTGGAGCATTTCGACCGCTGCCTGGGCTGCATGGCATGTGTGACGTCCTGCCCGTCCGGTGTGCAATACGACCGGCTGATCGAGATGACCCGCGCAGACGTCGAACGTGAGCACGATCGTCCGCTGAAGGAACGTGCCATAAGGGAAATGGTCTTCCAGCTGTTCCCCTATAGGCGGCGGCTTCGTGCTCTACGCGGCCCCCTGCGCGCCTACCAGAAATCGGGTCTGGAACGGCTCGTCCGACGTAGCGGCCTCTTGGAGCGTATTTCGCCGTCGATTGCTGCGATGGAACGGCTAGCACCGCCCCTGGGCAAGGCACCGAGACTGCCTGAACGGGTAGCGGCGCGAGGGGAACGCCGCGCCACGGTCGGAATGCTGACCGGCTGCGTGCAGGCCGAATTCTTCCCCGGCGTCAACGCGGCCACCGCCCGCGTCCTGGCGATGGAGGGCTGCGACGTCGTCATCCCCAGGGACCAGGGGTGCTGCGGCGCACTGTCCATGCACTCCGGCCGCGAGGACGAGGCCCGCGCCTTCGCCCGCCGGACGATCCAGATGTTCGAGGCCGTCGACGTCATCGTGGTGAACTCCGCGGGCTGCGGGTCGGCGATGAAGGAGTACCGGGCGCTGCTCGCCGACGATCCGGCCTGGTCGGGACGCGCGGACGCGCTGTCGTCCAAGACCCGTGACTTCGCGGAGTTCCTCGCCGATCTCGGGCCGCGCGCCGAACGCAAGCCCGTTCCCGTCACCGTCGCCTACCACGACGCGTGCCACCTGGCGCACGCGCAGGGGATCCGCAGCCAGCCGCGGGCGCTGCTCGCCGCGATCCCCGAGCTGGACGTCCGCGAGATCGCCGAACCGGACATCTGCTGCGGCTCCGCCGGGACCTACAACCTGTTCCAGCCGGAGGCAGCCGGAGAACTCGGCGACCGCAAGGCGGTGAACGTCGACGCCACCAGAGCCGAACTACTGGTCGCCGCCAACCCCGGCTGCTCGATGCAGATCGCCACCGCGCTCCGGCGGCGCGGCGCGGACATCGCCGTCGCGCACACCGCGCAGGTCCTGGACGCCTCCCTGCGGGGACTCGGTCGCGACGCGCTCGTCGCGCGCGATTCGTAAGCCCCTGACCAGGAACATCGCCGATCCGGGCGTCCGGTATTCTGTCCGACTGCTTGAGACAGGACGCGCTTACTGAGCCGGAGGCAGGCCCGAGGGAGCACGCAGAACCATGGCCACCAGCTATCGACCGCACCGGTCGCACCGCCGAAAAAAGAAGAGCAACGCGGGGAGGCTCGGGCTCGCCGGGGCCCTCGCGGGAGCCGTGGGCATCGCCGCCGTGGCCGCCGGGATCGTCGTCCTCCGGCCGGACGCGGACCCCGGCGAGGGCCCCGCCAAGCCGGCGTCCGCCGGTCAGGGCGGCGGCACGGGGGCGCAGGGCCCGTCCGTGCCCGCCCCGAAGGCCGGTCCCCCGGTCGGCTTCATGACGCCGGAGGGCTACGGCTACAGCCTCGCCGCCGTCAAGGCCGGGACGGATAAACAGCCGCTCGGCGCCACCGCCGCCCCGCCGTCCGGGACGACGTACGCCTACGCCGACTACGTCCTCACCAACAGCCAGCGGCGGCCCGTGCTGCTGGACTATCCGGCCGACCTGTTCCTGCCGAAGGCGCGGGTCCCGTCGTCCATGCGGGAGCGGTGCATGCCGCAGCCCGGCATCCCGGACGACATGTGCACGCTCCCGAACCACAGCAAGATCACCGCCAGGGTCGGCGGGGCGAAGGCGCCCGTGGACGAGAACGGCAGCACGATGATCCCGGCGGGCGCGTCGTACGTGGTGCGGATCGCCACCGAGCTCCCGGTCAACGACGACGTCTCCGCGGACGACCTGCGGCTGTACGTGTGGAACGCGCGGTTCACCAACGACCGCAAGGGCATCCGGCTCGCGTTCCCCTAGACGTCTGGGCTATTTGGGGGTAGTGAAGCCGATGTCCTGGTAGGCGGGCTCGAAGAAGCCGCAAGCGCCCAGGTTGGCCAAGCCCGCGCGGGTGGCGACGAGCTGAGGACGCTGGTACAGCGGCAAAACTGACGCTTGCTGCCAGATAAGCCGGTCGGTTCTGTTCACCAGGACGTGAATTCTCGCCGGGTCGACCTCTGCGATGGCACGATCCATGGCCGTGTCTATGGCCGCTGTACCGATACGGGAGTAATTCTGCTGGACGCGACCTCCGTGGGGTCGCGCGAAGACCGACTGCATGGGCGACACAGGGAAGGACGTGCCCAGCCAGGAGAACGGGACGATATCGAAGTTCCCTGGCGCGACGTACCGGTCGAACGCGTCGTCGGCAGGTACGGGAACGATGTCCACGCGGATGCCGATGCGTTCGAGCAGGGCGCGGGTCAGTTCGCCTTCCCGTTTGCTGATCGGAACCCCGGACGGGACAACGAAGCGTAGGGCCAGCGTCCGTCCTCCCTTGGTTCGGTACCTGCCGTGGAGTGTCCAGCCTGCCTCGTCCAGGAGTGTCTGGGCGCGGGACGGGGCGTACACACCGAGGTCTCCGGAGTTGTCTCGGTAGCCGTCCTGGGTGTTGACGTAGAAATGGTTGCCGAGCGTTTGGACGGGCACTCCGAGGCCGGACAGGTCGGCTCTGGCGATGACGCGCCGGTCGATGCCGAGCATGACGGCCCGCCGCACACGCACATCGGACAGGACGGGGGTTGTCGCGTTGAGCGTGAAATGCCGCCAATCCGGGCCGCCCGCTCGGCGTACTGCGGCCTCTGGAACGTCCTGGGCGCGCTTCAGGGCGCCCGCGTCGAGACCGATGTCCATCAGGTCGATCTCGTTGTTGGCGAACGCGCCGGGCATCGCGCTGGTGTCCATGGCGCGGTAGACGATTCGGTCGAGTTTTGCCCGTGCGCCCCACCAGGCGGGGTCACGGACGATGGTGACGGTCTTGGCGGTGCGGTCGATCCTCTGGAATTTGAAGGGCCCGGACGTGACGGGCAGGCGATTCATCCATCCCGTGTTGAACGCGCGTGGCGTCGCGTAGATGGTGGCTGGGTAGAGCGGGCTGAACAGACTGCGCCAGTCTGCGTACGTCCCGTCGAAAGTCACTTCTACGCTGTTGTCGTCTGCGCCCTGTTCGATGCGCTTGATTCGGCTGTAGCCGGTGACGGTGGAGACCTCGAATCGGGGGTTACGTCCAGAGAGCGCGTGTGCGTGGGCTACGAAATCGGCGCGTCCGATGGAGCGGCCGTCCGACCACTTAGCCTGCGGGTTGAGCCGGTAGGTGACGATCTGACCGTGCTTGGTGCGCTTCAACGTCGCCGACCGTAGATATTCAGGGACGGGACGCGGCACGGCCTTCTCGTCGGGCCGCATCAGATACGGCAGGACGCCCTGGATGACGTGCTCGACCGCTCCTTTAGTGCCGTTGACGTGGTTGAAATTCCATTGCGACGGGAACTCGGGCAACGACCAGCGCAGCGTCCCACCGTTCACGACACGGTCACGCGGGGTCGGATTGACGTCGGACGCTGGGAGCCGTCCAGACGCTGTGTGGCTGATCGGCTCCTGCGGCTTACTGCAACTACCCACGGCAATCAACAGGACGCCCACGAGTACGCGCTTCATAGTCTGGCCTTAGCTTCGACAAGGGGATGGTGGCAGGCGACCGTCTGATCGGCGTTGTCCCCAGACCGCAGTGGGCGGGACGCCGGGTCGTGTTCCTCGCAGAGACGTCCGTCGACGGCGGCGAGCGTGGCATAGCGCGGACAGCGCCCACGGAATCGGCATCCTGTAGGTGAGGACGCCGGGTCGGGAGGCTCTCCACGCAAAAGGACGCGTGTGCGACGCCGCTCCAGGGTCGGATCTGGGATTGGGACGGCATCAAGCAGCGCGCGCGTGTACGGATGGGCTGGGGCGGCATACACATCGGCCACCGAACCGATCTCCATGATGCGGCCCATGTACATGACGGCGACGCGATCCGCGATGCGGTGGACGACAGCCAAGTCATGGGCAACGAACAGATAAGCCATGCCGAGTCGCTCCCGCAGTTTCTCCAGCAGGGCTAAGACATCGGCCTGAACTGACATGTCCAGGGCCGCTACGGGCTCGTCCAGGAGTAAGAGACGCGGTTCCAAGGCCAACGCTCTGGCAATGCCCACGCGCTGCGCCTCTCCGCCGGAGAGGCCATGCGGAAAGCGCTGAGCGTGCTCTGGCGCCAACCCAACCAACTCCATCAACTCGTCGACACGGCCGCCGATCTGGGACGACGGCACACCATGCGTGGTGAGCGGTTCGGCGAGAATGGCGGCCACGCGCATGCGCGGATCGAGGGACGAATACGGGTCCTGGAATACGACCTGGACGTCGCGTCGCAGAGCCTTACGGCGGGACGTTCCCAGCGCCGCCGTGTCGTGTCCGAGGACGGCGATACGTCCACTCTGCGGGCGCGACAGTCGCAGGATCTCCATCAGGGTCGTGGTCTTGCCGCATCCCGACTCCCCCACCAGCGCTAGGGTCTCGCCCTCTCTGATGTCGAAGCTGATGCCGTCCACAGCCCGAACCGTTCCGATCCGGCGGCGCAGCAACGGCCCCTTGTAGAGCGGATGGTGACGAACGAGGCCCTCGACCTCCAGCACCACGGGACGCCCAGAACGCTCAACCACCGCCCCACGAACGGACGGCTCTCCAATACGCGGAACCGACCGCAGCAACGCCGCCGCATATGGCGTGACCGGCCGCCTATAGATCTGTTCCACCGGCCCTTGCTCCACGGCACGTCCCGCATGCATCACCATCACCCGATCGGCGAATCCGGCGACGACGCCCATGTCATGGCTGATCAGGACGATCGCCGCGCCGGTGGCCTCCTTGGCGGCCCGCAGCACGTCCAGGACCTGCGCCTGGACGGTTACGTCCAATGCGGTCGTCGGCTCGTCCGCGATCAGCACGGCGGGTTCGTTGGCGATGGCCATGGCGATCATCACGCGCTGCCGCATCCCGCCCGACAGCTCGTGCGGATACGCGCGGGCCACCCGGGCCGCCGGAACGCCGACCAGACCGAGCAGGTCGACGGCCCGCGCCCGTGCCGCCGATCGCGTGGCCCCGGAGTGGACCAAGACGGTCTCGGCGATCTGGTCCCCGACCGTGCGGACGGGTGTGAGCGCCGACAACGGATCCTGGAAGATCATCGACAGGTCGTCGCCGCGTATCCGGGAGAGTTCGGCGTCCGATCGTCCGAGCAACTCCTCGCCGCGCAGCCGCACGGACCCCGCCACGCGAGCGCTCTCCGGCAGAAGCCCTATCAGCGCAAGCGCGAGGGCCGTCTTCCCAGAGCCCGATTCGCCGACGATTCCGAGCACTTCGCCCGCCCCGACCGTGAAACTCACGTCCCGCACGGCGTGCACGTCCGGCGCGTAGCGAACCGTCAGATCCGCGACCCGCAGGACGTTCAACGAGCACCGCCCGAGGTGGGATCGAGAACGTCGCGCAGACCGTCGCCCAGCAGATTCACTGCCAGGACGATGACGACCAGCAATCCGGCGGCGAATCCGAACGGCCACGGATACGCCGCCGCGGCGCCGTGCCCATCGGCGAGCAGCGTGCCAAGCGACACGTCCGGCGGACGGACGCCGAGCCCCAGGTACGACAGCCCGCTCTCCGCGACGATCGCGACGCTGACGTTGAGGCTCGCGTCCACGACCAGCAGCGACGCGAGCTGCGGCAGGACGTGCCGGACGATCACACGCGGCCCGCCCGCGCCGAGGAACCGGGCGGCCAGCACGTACTCGCGGTCGCGCAGCGAGGCGGTCACGGTGCGCACCATCCGCGCCGTGATCATCCACATGAACGCGGCGAGCAGCGGCACGAGCACGGGTGCGCCACCGTCCAGGCGAGGGGCCAGCAGGACGACGATCAGGAAGGGCGGCAGGACGAGCAGCAGGTCGACGCTCCACATGAGGGTCCGGTCGAGGCGTCCGCCCGCGTAACCAGCCACAGTCCCGACGACGGCGGCGACCCCGGTCGAGATCACGGCGACGGCGAGGCCGATGAGCAGGGACGTCCGCGCTCCGCGCAGGGTGACGGCGAAGACGTCGCGTCCGCTCTCCGTCGTGCCGAGCCAATGCTGCGCGGACGGCCCCGTGCGGAAGGCCGCGAAGTCCGTGGCGTCCCAGTTCCACGGCGACACGAGCGGCCCGCCGAACACCAGCGCAAACATCAACGCCAGCAGGACGAGCCCGGCCGTGGCCCGCCGGTTCCGAATCACGCTCACACCGCCGCCCGTACGCGCGGGTCGAGGACACCTTGCAGGACGTCCGAGGTCAGCCCGGCGAGGACGACCCCGCACACCGCGACGCAGACGATCGCCGCGACCGCGTTGACGTCGCCGCGCGCGATGGAGTCGACGAGCCACTCCCCTACCCCGTGCCAGCCGAAGATCTTCTCGGTGTAGATGCCGCCGAGGAGCAACAGGCCGAACGCGTAGACGAAGTACGTCGTCACTGGCGTCAAGGCAGTGCGCAGCCCGTGTCGCAAGAGGGCGCTACGGCGTCGTAAGCCCCTAGCCCGTGCGGTCCGTACGAAATCGGCGTGTAGAACGTCCAGCATCACGGCGCGCTGGTAGCGGCAGTAGAGACCCAGTTGTGCAAGCGCGATAGTCGCCGTCGGCAGCAGCACATGCCTAGCGCGATCAGCAAACCCGCCAAGCACTCCATAGGACGCCCCAGGCGTGGACTCCCCGACCCACACGAAGACCTGCATCCCCACAGCGCCGTTCACTGCGCTCGCAGCGACCTGTAGCAACACCGCCAGGACGAACACCGGCACAGCCAGCAGCAGATACGAACCGAGGCTGATGAGCCTGTCGGCCGTCCGTCCGCGCCGCACCGCCGCGTAAGCGCCGAGCAGAACGCCCAACACGCTCCCTAGGACAGCCCCCAGGAACATCAGCCGAATACTCACTCCGAGCCGCCGCCACAGCTCGGCGTTGACCGCTTCGCCGTCCCACGTACGGCCGAAGTCGCCGTGGACGATGCTCTCCGCCCAGATCAGGTACCGGCTGCCCAGAGGCGTCCTGTCGTTCAGGTTGAGGGCGGTGAGCCGGGCGTCGACCACGGCCTCGGGTGGACGGGGCGTCCGTCCCTCAAGGTTGGCGCGCGGGTCGAGTGCGGCGGCGGCGAGCGCATAGGCGAGGCTCGCCGCCAGCATGGCGAGGACCACCCGGCTCGCCAGCCGCCGCAGCAGAAACGCCGCCATCTCTTCCCTTCGACCACCCAGAAGAATCACAGAATGCTACTGAGTGATCACACACTGCGCGGGAAAACGGCAGATGTCAGGCGAGGGCGGGTTCGCGATCCGGCACGGTCTCGTCGCGGGCGCGTCCGCGCAGCCCGCCGATCGCCAGGAGGACGAACCCTGCGGCGGCCCACGCCGCCAGGATGCCCGCCGCCCCGGCGGCTCCCGCGCCGTCGAAGAACGCCGTCGACCGCAGCAGCGTCACCGCGGCCCCCGGCGGAAGGAACTGGCCGATCTCGCCCCACGGCTGCGGCAGCATCTCCGGCGCCGAACTGGCGGCCGACAGCGGGTTGCCGATCAGCAGGAGCGTCAACGCACCGAGACCGAGCCCGGCCCGTCCGACCGTGGCGGCCAGGCCGACGACCGTGCCGGTCACGGCCAGGATGGTCAGCGACATCACCCCGGCGACCGCGAGATAGGAACCGGGCAGCAAGGACAGCCAGCCCTGCGCGATCCCCGCCACACCGAACCCGCCCAGGGCAGCGAACAGAACCACACCGGCGGCGCGCCATGCGGCCGCGGGAATCGCGAAGGTCAGCAGGACCGCGGCGGCCAGCCCGGACATGATCAGCGGCAGCGCGAGTGCCCCGAACCCGGCACCGCGCGGGTCATCAGAGTCGGCCCCGACAACGTCCTCCACGAGTGGCGCGGACGAGTTCCCAGCTTGGGCGGGCGCGCTGCCGGGCGATGCGGGTGGGTTGAGGTGTTGAGCCAAAGCGCTGAGTTGCTGGGCTATGACCGGGGAGGCGGCGGAGGCGGTGAGGATCTTCGGGCCGGACGGGGTCGTGACGACGGCGCCGTACGCCTTCCGGTCGGTGAGGGCCGTGCGTGCGGCGGCCTCGTCGCGTTCCGTCCGGACGTCGAACGCGCCGGGCCGTTCGCGGTCCAGCCGTTCCGCGACGGCGGCGGCCTGCGGGCCGGTCACGACGATCGGGACGTCGCGCGGCGCCACCCGCGCGGCCGGCCAGGAGAACGCGATGATCATGATGAGCTGGAGCAGCGCGGCGGCGACGGCGACGCCGACGGCGCGCGAAGCGAGGGACGACCGCATGGACGGCTCCTAAAACGAATGTCCGTTCTCTTTACCGCCGCCAGCGTCGCATCGAGATTCCGGAGTTGTCAAGAAACGAACGTTCGTTTTATATTAGCCGCATGCCGCGAGTCAGCGAAGAGCACCTGGAGCGCCGCCGCCGCCAGATCCTGGACGCCGCCCGCGTCTGCTTCATCCGCAAGGGCATCCACGCGACGTCCATGCAGGACATCTTCGCCGAGTCCGGGCTCTCGGCCGGTGCCGTCTACCGCTACTACAAGAGCAAGAACGAGATCATCGAGGCCAACATCTCGACGGTCGTCGGCGACCTCCACGCGTTCTTCCGCCGACTGGTCGACAGCGATCCACTACTTCCCGTGGACGAGTTGATCGAGCGGTTCGCGTCCAAGGTCGTCAGCCTGTCCGGCCCGGACGGCCCGCTCCGGCTCGCGCCCGCCGCCTGGTCGCTCGCTATGCACGAGCCGGAGATCGCCGCGTACATGGCCGACAACATCACCGGCATCCGCGAGACGTGGACGCGCTACATGCGCCGCCTGGTCGACGCGGGGCTGCTCCCGCCCGAGACCGACGTCGTGGCCGCGGGCAAGACCCTGTTCGCGATCCTGCCCGGCTTCGTCCTGCAGCGCCTCCTCACCAAGGACGTCTCGCCCGAGGAACTGCGGCGCGGCATGCGGGCGCTGTGCCGCGAAAGCATGTTGACTCTGACGGCCTGACCCGCCGCGATCGCGACCCAAGGCTACGCTTGGGCATCCGAATCATGCTATTTCGGTCGCCCGGATATGCCCGACCTGGAACAGTGTCGGCGGCGATCCGGAACCGACCCCGGTGCGGGCTCAGAGCCGCCGCCTGCGGCGCACCCCGCCGGACGCCCGCGAACGGGGCGGCGAGCGACGACCGTCGCCTCCGGCCGGACGACTCTGACCTGCGCCTTCCGTTCTCACCGCCGGATTCCGCGGTTACCATCACGGCACGCGACAGTGCACCGCGACGACCACGGCCTCGGCCGCCCCCGATCCCGGTGTCCTGAGGCGGACGCCAAGACGACTGCAGGACAGGGAACAGGACGTTTTAACATTCCATTACTTTTCCCCGAGGAGCGCATGGTGGAGACGGCAGAACACGACCGCGGAGCGGGCCGCGTCGCGTTCCCGCTCGCGTTCGGGGCCGTCCTCCTCGTCGCCGCGTCCCTCTACATCGGCACCCGGCTGCCCGAAGACCGGCGGATGGTCTGGTGGCACCCGGAGATCCTCGTCGCACTTGCGTGGACGCCGGTCGGCGCGGTCCTGGTGCGGCACAGACGCGGGCTGACGGTCGCGTGGCTCATGCTGGGCTCCGGTTTCTCCGCCGCCCTGTACGTCCTGTCACTCAATTCGGCCCCATGGTTCGAGCTCCACGACTGGACCGGAACCGGGTTCGTCAAGTGGCTCTCCACCTGGCTCTGGGCCGTTGACACCTACGCCCTTACGCTCGTCCTGCCGCTGATCTTCCCGGACGGCCGGCTGGTCTCGCGCTGGTTCCGGCCCGTCCTCCTCCTCGCGTGCCTCGTCCCGGTCCTCGTGTGCGTCCACCTGACGATCGACCCGGACGTGCGGCGCTGGCACAACGGCGTCTCGGTCTACCCGTTCGACGAGATCCCCGTGGCCATCACCGCGATCATCGTCGGCACCCTCGCCGCGGCGCTGTTCTCGCTGGCCGTGCGGTTCGTCCAGGCGCCGCCGGACGTGCGGCGGCAGATCGGCTGGGTCGTGTACCCGGGCGTGCTCGCCGAGGGGATCATCTACGCCGGCGAGAACGGCCCCATCGGGGACCCGCTGCGCAACATCACGATCGTCGCCGTCCCGATCTGCATCGCCATCGCGATCACCCGCTACCGGCTCTACGATATCGATCTCGTGGTCAGCCGGACGCTGGTGTACGCGGGGCTCGTCGTCGTGATCACCGGCGTCTACTTCGCGCTCGTCGGCGCGGCGAGCCTGCTCGCGCACGGCGAGGGCACCATCGCCGGGCTCGCCGGCGCGATCGTCGCGGGCGCATTCTTCGAGCCCGTCCGGCGGCGCCTGCAGCGCACCGTGGACGGGTTCATCCACGGCGAGCGCGACCCGTACCGCATCGCCGACCGGCTCAACCGGCGGCTGCAGACCGCCGCCGACGCGGCCGCCGCGCTCGCCGTGGCCGCCGAGGTGGCGCGCTCGGCCCTGCACGCCACCGGCGCCAGGATCGAGGTCCTGGACCGCGACGGCCGGACGATCTCCGCGGAGGACGGCGTGCTCGGCACCCGTCCGCAGCTCATCCCGCTCGTCTGGCACGGGGAGCCGGTGGGCCGGCTGCTGTTCGGCGTCACCCGCACGCCGGACGCCCGCCTGTCCGGCATCCTGGCCCGCAACCTCGCCGAGCTGGCGAACGCGGCGCGGCTGTCCGCGGACGTCCAGCGGTCCCGGGAGCGCATCCTGCGCACGCGCGAGGAGGAGCGGCGGCGGCTGCGCCGCGACCTGCACGACGGGCTCGGCCCGACGCTGGCGAGCCTCGCGATGACGGTCGACGCGGCGCGCATCACGCTGAAGACCGACCCGGCGGCGGTCGACGCGCTGCTGGAGAACCTGCGCGCGACGATGGGCCGCACCATCGGCGACATCCGCGACCTCGTCTACGGGCTGCGCCCGCCCGCACTGGACGACCTGGGCCTCGAAGGCGCGATCCAGGCGCTGGGCGGCGTCGTCGCGACCGGCGACGGCCCGAAGGTGGACGTCCACGTGGACGGCGACCTGAAGGGTCTGCCGGCCGCCGCCGAGGTCGCCGCGTACCGGATCGTGCAGGAGGCGCTCACCAACGTGCACCGGCACGCGAGGGCGGACTCCGCGGTGGTGCGGCTGCATCTCAACGGCGATCTGCACGTCACCGTCGACGACGACGGAGTGGGGTTGCCCTCGCAGGTGCGTTCCGGGATCGGGATGTCGTCCATGCGGGAACGTGCGGCGGAACTCGGTGGATCGTGCACCGTCGGGCCCGGCCCCCAGGGCGGGACGCTCGTCCGCGCCAGGCTTCCCGTCAACGGCGTCCATCCGTAGGCGGAACCGCCACCACTGCCGCTACTGCTACCGCTGCCGCATAGATAGCCCACCCGGTGGGCTGAAAAGTGCCACCCGGTGGGAGGGCCGGTGACCGCCCCCCGCCAAGAAGGTCGCCACCGGCCCTCGGGCTCCGTACGGCACCGGGGCTCCCATCCCAGTCCATACGGGCCATTCACCAGAGGGTGTGCAAAGAAGAAGTTATGCGGCGGAAGGTCCCGTTGGTGAGGGACACTTGTCCCGTTCGAGCCGGGACGGTGCCGGATCGTGTTCACCCCTGGTGAGAAGGGGATTCCATTAGATCCAACCGGGCCATGCCTCACCCTCGGCGACCAGGACCGCCGGACCCGTCAGGCGGGCGGCCTGTCCGTCGAGGGAGACGCTGACCCGACCACCGGGAACGTCCACCGTCCAGTCAGACGTCCCGGACGCTCCGATCGTTCCCTGGGACGCCGCAGCGGCAGCGGCGACCGCGACCGTCCCGGTCCCGCAGGAGCGGGTCTCGCCGGAGCCGCGCTCGTACACCCGCATCTCCACGTGCCGCTCCCCGACGAAGCGGAAGAACTCGACGTTCACCCCGTCCGGGAAGACGGCGGGGTCGAAGCCGGGGGCGCGGCACAGGTCCAGCGCCGTGACCGGGCCGTCGACGCGACACGCCAGATGCGGATTCCCCACGGACACACGCTCGCCCTGGTACACCGTCCCGCCCAAGGACGCCTCGCTGGGGCCGAGGAGTTGGGCCTGGCCCATCTCGACGCATACGTCCCCGGACGCACCGAGCGTCACGCGCCGCAGCCCCGCCCGGGTCGCCACGTCCCACTCGCCGGGCGCGGCCAGGCCCGCGTCGACCAGATAGCGGGCGAAGACGCGCAGGCCGTTGCCGCACATCTCGGCCAGGCTCCCGTCGGCGTTGCGGTAATCCATGAACCACTCGGCGTCCGCGAAGGACTCCGCGAAGGACTCCCCGGCGGACTCCGCGACGGATTCCACGCCGGGGCCTGCCGCTTTCGTCCGGACGACCCGCAGGACGCCGTCCGCACCGATCCCGGCGCGGCGGTCGCACAGCCGCGCCACGGCGTCCGGTGCGAGGTCCAGGACGCCGTCAGGATCGGGCAGGATCACGAAGTCGTTCTCGGTGCCGTGCCCCTTGATGAACCGCATTCTTCGAGCATATTGCCCGTCCCGAAGCAGGACGACTCCGTTCGGGACTCGCCTCAGCCGACCAGGGCCAGCGCGCGATCCACCAGGTCAGAGGCGTCGTAGGGAAGCCACTGGACGCGCGGATCACGCCGGAACCACGACTCCTGCCGCCGGGCGAACCGCCGCGTCGCCCGGACGGTCTCCTCCCGGGCCCGCTCCTCCGTCCACTCCCCCGCCAGGAAGTTGAGCACCTGCGCGTAGCCGAGCGCGCGTCCTGCGGTGAGACCGTCCCGGAGGCCGCGCTTCTCCAGGTCCCGCACCTCGTCGACCAGCCCCGCGTCCCACATCCTCCCGACCCGCAGGGCGATGCGCTCGTCCAGCTCGTCCCGGGGGACGCGCAGCCCGATCTGGACGACCGAGTCGTAGCGGTACCGGTGCTCGGGCAGGGTCGCGCTGAACGGGCGCCCGGAGATCTCGATCACCTCCAGCGCTCGGACGATGCGGCGCCCGTTGCTCGGCAGGATCGCCTCCGCCGCCGCCGGGTCGAGCCCGCGCAGCCGGACGTGCAGCGCGCCCGGCCCGACCTCCGCCAGCTCCCCGTCCAGGCGCGCCCGGACGGCGGGGTCCGTCCCCGGGAACTCGAGCTGGTCGAGCGCGGCCCGCACGTACAGGCCGGACCCTCCGACGAGCACCGGCCGCCGCCCCCGCCCCCGGATTCCCGCGATCGCGTCGGCGCCGAGCCGCTGGTACTCGGCGACGCTCGCCGTCACGGTCACGTCCCAGACGTCCAGGAGGTGGTGCGGGACGCCGCGCATCTCGTCCGGGGAAAGTTTGGCCGTGCCGATGTCCATGCCGCGGTAGAGCTGCATCGAGTCGGCGTTGACCGCCTCCCCGCCCAGCCTCAGGGCCAGCTCCACGGCGAGGTCGGACTTGCCGGCGGCGGTCGCGCCGACGACGGCGATCACATCTGGTGAGGTCACAGGCTTAATTGTGGCAACAGAACGGGTATAGCCGGGTTGTACGGGTGTCGCGCTGATTCGCGCGCCGCCGCCGACGAGACGAGGGATCCGGGGGGATTTTCCAATGTCCATCGTCGACAAGGTCAAGCAGATGCTCGGGCAGCACCCCGACAAGGCCCGCGAGGGCGTGGAGAAGGCCGGGGACAAGATCGACGAGCGCACGGGCGGCAAGTACTCCGACAAGATCGACAAGGCCCAGGACAAGGCCGGCGAGCACATCGACCGCGGCGCCGAAGGCGGCGAGCAGGGCAGGCAGCAGGGCGGCCACCACGAGGGCGGCTAGCCAGGCGACGGTCAGCCCTCCTGACGCGCACGTGACCATCCCGCCACGAAGTAGCCCACTCCGTACGGTGCTTCGTCGGCGAGGAGACGCCCCGTGAACCGGCCCGCGCCGCCTTCATCGGCGCGGGCCGCACCCGCGCGGGCGACATCCGGGCGGGCCGCATCCGCGCGGGCCGCATCCGCGCCGGGGCCGTGCGCGCCTGCGAGCACCTGCCATGCCGCGCGCCCTGCCGCCTGGACCTGCCGGGAGAGCTCGGGGTCCAGCGCGGCGAGGGCGCCGGCGTCGGCGTCCTTGAGCGCCCGCGCCACCGCCTCGTCGTAGGGACCGGCACGCTCGTCGAGGTAACCGGGCGCCTTCTCAGAACGGCATGCCGACCCGTCGCCCATCACCAGCAGCGCGACCCGTCCGGCCGATTCGGCGAGGTCGCGTCCGAGGGCCAGGCATTCCGCCGGCGAAGCGTCGAACGCGACCGCCTGATAGCGAACGTCCTGATAGCGGACGTCGCCGCCGGCGCCCTGCCGGTCGAGAAGCCAGCGCCCCATGCTGAGGGAGAGCGGGAGGGCCTCGGTTCCGTCCTTGGGGTCGTCGGGGCTCGTCCAGGCGAGGCCGTACGGCTGGAACGTCGCGTAGGCGTCCGGCCCGTACCGGCGCGTCTCCGGCGCCCCGCCCACCACGATCAGCGCGTCCCCGCCCAGCAGCGGCCGGACGGCCTCGTCGCACGCGGCGCGCAGCGCGTCGAGCTCCGGCGCCGCCTCCCCCGCCATCGCGGGCACGAGGATGGGCGGATGCGGGCACACCGCGGCCGATACGAGCACGCTGCCTCCTGGAACGGGGCCTCAACGGGGAACACCCCCGATCATGCCCGAGGTCAGAGGCGGGTCGAGCAGCCCGTCGCGGGCGAGTCGGCCACGCCCAGAACGTCGGCCGGACGTCCGATAGACGGCATTCCGAGCGAAACACCCTTCGGGCCCTCACCCTGCCCCTGGCGTGCCTCCCAGGCGTCGCCGGCGCGCGTCCGGCGGACGTCCAGCACCGGCTTGTCCGCGACCAGATGGTGCGGCGCGGCGTAGGTGACCTCGACGGCGACCATGTCGCCGGGACGGACCGGCTCGTCCGGTGCGCTGAAATGCACCAGCCGGTTGTCGGCCGCGCGGCCCGACAACCGCCGCGTCGCCCGGTCCTTGCGGCCCTCGCCCTCGGCGACCAGGACCTCCAGCGTCCGGCCGAGCTGCTTCTTGTTCTCCGCCCAGGAGATCTCCTCCTGGACTGCGACGAGCCGCTCGTACCGCTCCTGGACGATCTCCTTCGGCAGCTGCCCGTCCATGGTCGCGGCCGGGGTGCCGGGACGCTTGGAGTACTGGAACGTGAACGCCGACGCGAACCGCGCCTCCCGCACCACGTGCAGCGTCTCCTCGAAGTCGGCGTCGGTCTCGCCGGGGAAGCCCACGATGATGTCGGTCGTGATCGCCGCGTCCGGGATCGCGGCCCGGACCTTCTCGATGATGCCGAGGTAGCGCTCCTGCCGGTACGAGCGGCGCATCGCGCGCAGCACCGCGTCCGACCCGGACTGCAGCGGCATGTGCAGCGACGGGGTCACGTTCGGCGTCTCGGCCATGGCGGCGATGACGTCGTCGGTGAAGTCCTTGGGGTGCGGCGAGGTGAACCGGACGCGCTCCAGCCCCGCCACGCCGCCGCACGCCCGCAGCAGCCCCGCGAACGCGGACTGCCCACCGGACGTCATCGAACGAACCTCGTCCGGCGCGTCCGCCAGGGCCCCGAACCCCGAGCCGTAGGCGTTGACGTTCTGGCCGAGCAGCGTGATCTCCAGGACGCCGTCGGCGACCAGCGCCTCGACCTCGGCGAGGACCTCACCGGGACGGCGGTCCTTCTCCTTGCCGCGCAGCGCCGGGACGATGCAGAACGTGCACGTGTTGTTGCACCCGACGGAGATCGACACCCAGGCCGCGTACGGGGACTCCCGGCGCGTCGGCAGCGTCGACGGGAACGTCACCAGCGACTCTTCGATCTCGACCTGCGCCTCGTCCTGGACCCGGGCCCGCTCCAGCAGCGCGGGCAGCGACCCGATGTTGTGGGTGCCGAACACCACGTCCACCCAGGGGGCGCGCTTGACGATGGTGTCGCGGTCCTTCTGCGCGAGGCAGCCGCCGACGGCGATCTGCATGCCGGGATGACCGTCCTTGACGGGACGCAGATGCCCCAGGTTGCCGTAGAGCCGGTTGTCGGCGTTCTCGCGCACCGCGCACGTGTTGAAAACGACGACGTCGGGTTCGGCTTCCCCGGCGCGCACGTAACCGGCCGACTCCAGGAGCCCGGACAGGCGCTCCGAGTCGTGGACGTTCATCTGGCACCCGTAGGTACGGATCTCGTACGTGCGGGCAGCCGTCTCCATTGGCGCACTCATGACGGTTACCAAGGGTACGGGCCTGACGCGACATCACGGAATCGGTAATCGCCCCGGTCACCCCGCACGTCCGACCAGCACCGATGATCACGCTGTGCCACCGAGAACCCCGTCCGACATGGGTATTCGTGATCGTATCGGTACCGCGCGGCGACTTTCGCGCCGCTGCCGATGACGTAAAGTCCGAGCGCATGACGGACAGCGAAGGCGGGCCCGACCTCACCAAGGACGGGCCGGAGGACCCCATCGAGCCGGCCGCCGCGGGTGACCGGCCTCTCGTCGTGGTCGAGAACGTCAACAAGCACTTCGGCGAGCTGCACGTCCTCAAGGACATCAACCTCACCGTCGACCCCGGGGAGGTCGTCGTCGTCATCGGCCCGTCCGGCGGCGGGAAGTCCACCCTGTGCAGGGCGATCAACCGGCTGGAGCCCATCGACGACGGGACGATCCTCCTGGACGGCAAGGAGCTGCCGAAGGAGGGCAAGGAGCTGGCGAAGCTCCGCGCCGACGTGGGCATGGTGTTCCAGTCGTTCAACCTGTTCGCCCACAAGACGATCCTCGACAACGTCACGCTCGGGCCGATCAAGGTCCGCAAGCAGGGGAAGCAGGAGTCCGAGAAGCACGCGATGGAGCTGCTGGACCGGGTCGGCATCGCCAACCAGGCCCACAAGTACCCCGCCCAGCTGTCGGGCGGCCAGCAGCAGCGGGCCGCGATCGCGCGCTCCCTGGCGATGCGGCCCAAGGTGATGCTCTTCGACGAGCCCACCTCGGCACTGGACCCGGAGATGGTCAACGAGGTCCTCGACGTCATGACCGGCCTGGCCCGCGAGGGCATGACGATGATCGTCGTCACGCACGAGATGGGCTTCGCGCGGAGGGCGGCGCAGAAGGTCGTGTTCATGGCGGACGGACAGATCGTGGAGGAGAACACTCCCGACGAGTTCTTCACCAACGCGCGCACCGAGCGCGCCAAAGACTTCCTTTCCAAGATCCTCACGCACTGAATCGGTTTCGTTCCGGCGTGTCCGCACGGGTCTGGATCATCCGGCCGCAGGACGGCGATGATGCACCGGCCGCGGTCACCGGCAGAGAGCAGAGGTAGGACGAGAAATGCGAGTACGTCGTTTCGGCGCCCTGATCGGGGCGGGGTTGGCGCTGTCACTGGCGCTCGGTGCGTGTGGCAGCGACACGGAGAAGACCGAGGCCAAGACCGTCGTCCAGAAGGCCAAGGACGACAAGAAACTCACCATCGGCATCAAGTTCGACCAGCCGGCCCTCGGGCTGAAGAAGCCGGACGGCACCTACGACGGCTTCGACGTGGACGTCGCCAAGTACGTCGCGAAGCAGCTCGGCGTCCCGGAGAGCGGGATCACGTTCAAGGAGACGACGTCCGCGAACCGCGAGTCGTTCCTCGGCGGCGGGCAGGTCGACCTGATCTTCGCCACGTACTCCATCACGGAGGCCCGCAAGGCCCAGGTGACCTTCGGCGGCCCGTACTACGTGGCGCACCAGGACACGATGGTCGACGCCGGCAACACCGACGTCAAGACGGCCAAGGACCTCAAGGGCAAGAAGCTCTGCAAGGCGGCCGGGTCCAACTCGTTCCGCCGCATCACCGAGCCGCCGCCGGACGGCAAGCTCGACATCAAGGGCGTCGAGCTCGTGGACGCCCAGAGCTACTCCGACTGCGTCGCCAAGCTCCAGTCGGGCGCGCTGGACGCGGTCAGCACCGACGACCTGATCCTCGCGGGCTTCGCCAACCAGCAGAAGGGCAAGTTCAAGGTCATCAACGACCCCTTCACCGACGAGAAGTACGGCATCGGCATCAAGAAGGGCGACAAGGAGACCTGCGAGGCCGTGAACAAGGCGGTCACCCAGATGTACTCCGACGGCACCGCCAAGACCATGCTGGAGAAGCACTTCGCCGGCACCGGGCTGAAGCTCGTCACGACCGTCCCGCAGATGGAAGGCTGCGCCTGATCGTAGGCCGCGCCTGATCCGCCGCCCGATCCGAGGCTAGCCGTCACGCCAGTGCACTCGCCGGGAACCGCACGCTATTCCCGGCGAGTGGCATTGGTGTGGCCTGACCCGCTGGAACGCCATGGAACAGCTAAGCAATGTTTGACTTCGGCCCGTTCTTCGACAACTTCGACGAGATCCTCAACGGGTTCTGGGGCACCGTGCGGCTGGCCGCCGTCTCCGCGGTCCTCTCCCTCCTGATCGGCACGATCCTGGTCAGCTTCCGGGTCGCCCCGGTCCCCCTGCTGCGCGTCCTCGGCACCGCCTACGTCAACGTCGTGCGCAACACCCCCCTGACGCTGGTGCTGCTGATGTGCAGCCTCGGTCTCAACGACGTGCTGGCGCTGACCTTCTCCGACGACGCGGGCACCACCTACTACTGGTGGGCGGTCCTCGGCCTCTCCGGGTACACCGGGGCGTTCGTCGGCGAGTCGCTGCGCGCGGGGATCAACACGGTCCCGCTGGGACAGGCCGAGGCGGCCCGCTCGATCGGGCTGACCTTCACCCAGTCCCTGCGGATCATCATCCTGCCGCAGGCGTTCCGCTCGGTCATCGCGCCGCTCGGCAGCGTCCTCATCGCCATGATCAAGAACACGACCGTCGCCTCCGCCGCCAGCTACGGCGAGGCCGCGGCGGTCACGAAGAACCTGCTTGACCTGCCCTCGTTCACCAGCGGGGCGCTTCCGCTGTTCATCGGGGTGGCCATCGGCTTCATGATCCTCACGTTGCCGACCGGGTTCTTCTTCGGGTGGCTGCACAAGCGGATGGCGGTGGCACGATGAGCAACGAAGCGACCGTCCTGTTCGACGTCCCGGGGCCGCGTGCCCGCGCGCGCAACAGGATCGTGGCCGTCGTGACGTCCATCGTCCTGCTGGCGATCCTCGCCGCGTTCATCTGGCGTTTCGACCAGAAGGGCCAGTTCGCGGGCGAGCTCTGGAGCCCGTTCACCGAATGGCAGGTGTGGGACAAGCTGATCCTGCCCGGCCTGTGGAACACGCTGAAGGCCGCGGCCGTGGCCTCGGTGCTGGCGATGCTGTTCGGCGTGGTGTTCGGCCTCGCCCGGCTGTCGGACCACTGGTGGATCCGGATCCCCGCGGGCGCCGTCGTGGAGTTCTTCCGCGCGATCCCGCTGCTGATCCTGATCTTCCTGGCGTTCTTCATCCCGAACAAGATCAGCCCGAGCATCGCCGAGTCGCAGTTCGGCACCTTCCAGCGCGTGCTGGTGGACAACTTCTTCTCGATCTTCGGCGTGGAGATCAACGCCGGGACCATCACCGTGCCGGCGTTCGCCGCCGTGGTCTTCGGCCTGACGATGTACAACGGCTCGGTGCTGGCCGAGGTCGTGCGCGCGGGCGTCCAGTCGATCCCGAAGGGCCAGTCGGAGGCCGCGTACTCCGTCGGCCTCCGCAAGAACGGCGTGATGCGGCTCGTCCTGCTGCCGCAGGCGGTCACGGTGATGATGCCGGCGATCGTGAGCCAGCTCGTCGTCCTGCTCAAGGACACCGCGCTCGGCTTCATCATCGCCTACTCCGAGCTGCTCTCCGCCGGCTTCCGGGAGGTGCCCGCCAACTTCCACAACAACAAGATCCAGGCGGGCATCGTGGTCGCGGTGATCTACATCGCGCTCAACATGGCCGTGAGCCGGGTCGCCACCTGGCTGGAGGCCCGCAGCCGCCGCAGCCGCAAGACGTCCGCCAAGACGATGGGCGGCGAAGTCGGGGTTCCACCCGCCCCCGGCATGTCGGCGTCCGCCGGCGGCGCGGCCCCGCCCGCTGCCTGACCCGCGTTTCCGCCGTGAGGGGCGCCGCCGATGCCGGCGGCGCCCCTCGCCGTTTCGGCGGGGTTGCTCCGCGGTATACGGGGCTCCGATGGACGTTCAGGACGAGCAGGCCGCGGACATCGGTGTTTCCCGTGGGTCCCCTGGTGGCCTGCAGGTATCTTTCCGAGTTCAAACGGCCCGTCATGGCCCCAACCCGTCCCCGTATGCGGGACGATTCCTGGTATGACCGCTCGTGCGACCCTCCCTTACGGCTCCTGGCCTTCTCCCATCTCCGCGGCCGATGTCGCCCGCGCCCGGCTGCGCCTCAGCTTTCCCACCGTCGCGGGCAACGACGTCTGGTGGCAGGAGACGCGGCCCGAGGAGGGCGGGCGGACAACGGTCATCCACCTCAAGGGCGGTCACCGCACCGAACTGCTGCAGGCCCCGTGGGACGCGCGTACGCGCGTCCACGAGTACGGCGGGCAGTCGTACCTGACGGTGCGCGGCGAGGCCGGCGGGCTGTCGATCGTGTTCGCCAACTACGAGGACCAGCGGCTCCACCGGCTCGACGAGGGCGACCCGAAGCCGTATCCGCTGACTCCCGAGCCGGCCGTCCCGGCGGGGCTGAGGTACGCCGACTTCGTGCTGTCCCCTGACGGGACGGAGATCTGGTGCGTCTGCGAGGGCCACATCGCCGCCCCCCAGGAAACGCCGGAGACCGCGAGCGCCGGCACGGATGCGGGCACGGATGCGGGCGCAGACACGAGCGCGGGCGCGGGCGACGCCGGGACGGTTGAGGGCGCGGGGGCGCAGAGCGGCGCGGACGACAAGCCCGCCACCCTGGGCATCAGGCGAGCGATCGTCGCCGTCCCCCTCGACGGCAGCGCCGCCGAGGACGCGGGCGCCATCCGCGAGCTGGTCACCGGCGCCGACTTCTACGCCTCCCCCTCGCCGTCCCCGAGCGGCGGTCACCTGGCCTGGGTGCAGTGGAACCACCCGCGCATGCCGTGGGACGGCACCGAAGTGCGCGTGGCGGCGATCGAGAACGGCGCGACGGTCGCGCCCCGCACCGTCAAGGGCGGGCTCACCGAGTCGGCGCTCGCGCCGGTGTGGCGCGACGACCAGTCCCTGTACGTCATCTCCGACTGGCCGGGCTGGTGGAACATCTACCAGGTCGGCCTGCACGGCGAGTCGCCGCAGGCGCTGTATCCGGCGGAGGAGGAGTTCGCCGGGCCGCTGTGGCAGCTCGGCGGCATGCCCTACGCGCTGCTCGGCGACGGCCGTCTCGCCGTCCTGCACGGCGAGGGGAACCTGCGTCTCGGCGTCTACGACCCCGAAACGCTGGAGCTCGTCGACCTGGAGGTCCCCTACGAGCACTGGCAGACGCAGCTGTCCACGGACGGGACGACGATCGTCGGCATTGCGGGCGGTCCCGACCTGCCGACGTCCGTCGTCCGGGTCGACACCACCACCGGACGCGTCGAGGGGCTGCGCAGGGAGCTGGCCGAGCTGCCCGACGTCGCGTACCTGTCCAGGCCGCGCGCCGAGCGCCTGGACGGGCCGTTCGGACGTCCCGTCCACGCCTACATCTACCCGCCGACCAACCCGGAGGCGGCCGCGCCGGAGGGCGAGCTGCCGCCGTACGTCGTGTTCGTGCACGGCGGGCCGACCGGACGCGTCTCCACGGTGCTCGACCTGGAGCGGGCGTTCTTCACCAGCCGCGGCATCGGCGTCATCGACGTCAACTACGGCGGGTCCACCGGCTACGGCCGCGCCTACCGCGAGCGGCTGCGCCGCCAGTGGGGCATCGTGGACGTGGAGGACGCCGTCGCCGCCGCGCGGGCCCTCGTGGACGGCGGCATCGCCGACCCGGCCCGCCTCGCCATCCGCGGCGGCTCCGCGGGCGGCTGGACGACGCTCTCCACCATCACCCAGACGGACGTGTTCAAGGCCGCCACGTCCTACTACGGGATCAGCGACCTGCAGAGCTTCGTCAAGGCCACGCACGACTTCGAGTCGCGGTACCTGTTCGGGCTGATCGGCCCGCTGCCCGGCTTCGAGCGCGCCTACGAGGAGCGGTCGCCGCTGAACCACGCCGACAGGACGGCGTGCCCCGTCCTGCTGCTGCAGGGCGTGAACGACCCGGTGGTGCCGCCGGACCAGTCCGAACGCTTCGCGGTGGCGCTCGCGGCGAAGAAGATGCCGTACGCGTACCTGACGTTCGAGGGCGAGTCGCACGGGTTCCGGCGCGCCGACACCGTCATCCGCTGCCTGGAGTCGGAGCTGGCCTTCTACGGGCAGACCCTCGGCTTCGAGCCCCGCGGCGTCCTGCCGATCGACCTGACCGTCGGCTAGCCGGCCGTCACGGGACGATGTAGGAGCCGATGTCGAGCAGGGAGTGGTCGGCCGCGAAGAACGACACCGTGTCGCCGGAGGTGTTGTTCAGGAAGCCCGTCGTGAGGCCGTTGTGGTAGGCGTCGGGACGGTTCGTCCCAGGCCCGACGTGCACGCGCAGCAGGCTGCCCGGCCCGACCACGTACCCGCTGCCGATCCTCATCAGGTTGCCCGCCTGGTCGCGCAGGTAGCCGCCGCTCACGTTGACCGGCCGGGACGTGGTGTTGCGCAGCACCACATGCTCGCTGTTCTCCGGCTGGACGTCGTCGCCGCTCGGGTTGGGGAAGACGCTGTCCACGACGACGCCGTTCGCCGCCGGGAACGGCGTCCTGTGCTGGAGGACCCGCTCCACCGTGGCGGGAAAGTTCGACGTGACCCAGTCATAGCCCTGATGCACCGCCATCGCGATCTCCGCGGGACTGTCCACCGGATCGCTGATCACCTTCAGGCCCTTGGCCCGCGCCCGTCCGATGTCGGCCGCGCTGGTCACCCGGGGGTGGGCGTAGACCGCGATCGTCCAGCCCGCCAGTCCGGCGAGTTCGTCGTCGCCGAGCATCTTCCCGCCCGTCAGGTAGGAGAGCTGCACCTTCGGCGCGGACGCGTGGAACTCCTTGAGCGCCGCCTGGTCGCGGGAGTGGACCTGCACCCGGTACGCGCCCGACGGCAGCGTTGCCCCGTCCGTGAGCCGGGCCGCGTTCAGCTCCTCGGCGAGCAGGGTCGCCACGCCGGGGCTGTTCGCGGGCGCCTTCATTTCCAGGCTGAGGCCCGTCCGGCGCCCGGCGGCCGCCAGGAGTTCCTTCAGCGCCGGGACGCGCTGACCCGCATACCGCGAGTCGAACCATGACCCGGCGTCCAGCCGCTTGATCTCGGCCAGCGTGAACTGCCCGACCGTCCACGGCGCCCGGTCGGGATAGACCTCCTCCGCGTTCGTCGTCCTGGCGAGCGTGTCGTCGTGCAGCAAGACGATCTGCTTGTCCGAGGTGAGCTGGACGTCGCCCTCCAGCACGTCCGCACCGTCCCGGAGCGCGTTGCGGTAGGAGGCGAGCGTCTCCTCCGGCGCCTGACCGGGCGAACCCCGGTGACCGACGACCACGGCATCGCCCCGCTTCCCGCCGGCGCGGTCCGGTGCGGCCTGAGCGCTACCGGTGAAAGCGAGGGCGGCGGCCACGACGGTGCCGCCCGCAAGCATGGGGACCCTGTTCACAAATCATCCTTCCGCAGGTGGACGACCTGATCATCACGGTCCCGGCTGTCAGGAACCCGACCTGGCGCTGAACATCCCCCCAACTGTCCGTCCGCCCGCGCCGTCCGCGCGCACCGGTTCCGACCAGCGGCCATCGCCCGGGCCGGGCTCGGTTCCGGCTCGATGAGACGGGACGGATCAGCGGGGAGATGGGACGGGACGGGGTCAGCGGGCGAATTCGATGGCGCGGGACTCGCGGACGACGGTGACGCGGATCTGGCCCGGGTACGTCAGCTCGTCCTCGACCTGCTTGGCGATGTCGCGGGCGATGACCTGCGCCTGGATGTCGTCGACGGAGTCGGGCTTGACCATCACGCGGATCTCTCGTCCGGCCTGCATGGCGAAGACCTTCTCGACGCCCTCGTGCTTGTCGCGCGCGATCTGCTCCAGCCGTTCGAGGCGCTTGACGTACGCCTCCAGCGACTCCCGGCGCGCTCCGGGGCGGCTGCCGCTGATCGCGTCGGCGGCCTGGGTGAGGACCGCCTCGACCGTCCGGACCTCGACCTCGTTGTGGTGCGCCTCGATGGCGTGCACGACGTCCTCGTGCTCGCCGTACCGGCGCGCGATCTCGGCGCCGATCAGCGCGTGGCTGCCCTCGACCTCGTGGGTCAGCGCCTTGCCGATGTCGTGCAGCAGCGTGCACCGCTTCGCGATCTCCACCGGCAGCCGCAGCTCGCTCGCCATGATGCCCGCGATGTGCGCGGACTCGATCAGGTGCTTCAGCACGTTCTGCCCGTAGGACGTCCGGTACCGCAGCTGGCCGAGGAGGGCGATGAGCTCGGGGTGCATGTCGGCGATGCCGACGTCGACGAGCGCGTCCTCGCCGGCGCGCACGCACAGCTGCTCCACGTCGCTCTTGCTGCGCTCGTAGATCTCCTCGATGCGCTGCGGGTGGATCCGGCCGTCCAGGACGAGCTTCTCCAGCGTCAGCCGCCCGACCTCGCGGCGCACCGGGTCGAAGCAGCTCAGCAGCACCGCCTCCGGCGTGTCGTCGATGATCAGGTTCACGCCCGTCGTGGTCTCGAACGCGCGGATGTTGCGGCCCTCGCGCCCGATGATGCGGCCCTTCATCTCGTCGCTTGGCAGGTGCAGCACCGAGACCACCGACTCGGCGGTCTGCTCGCTCGCGACCCGCTGGATCGCAAGCGTCACGATCTTGCGGGCGCGCTTCTCGCCCTCCGCCCGCGCCGTGTTCTCGATCTCCCGGACGATCGGGATGGACTCCCGCTTCGCCTGGTTCTCGACCGCCGTGACCAGTTCGGCCTTGGCCTGCTCGGCGGTGAGCCCGGCGGCCTGTTCCAGGATCCTGCGCCGCTCGTCCTCGACGCCGGCGAGCTCCTCCTTGCGGGCCTCCAGCGCCTTCTTCGTCTCGGCGAGGCGTCCGGACCACTCCTCAAGCCGCCGCACCTCACCGTCCAGGCGCTGCTCCCGCTCCGCGAGCCGCGCCTCCCGGCGTTCGAGATCTTCCCGGACGGTCCGCAGGTCGTCCCGGAGGGACCGGCCCTCCTCCTCGACCTCCGCGCGGGCCTCCGACGCGATCCGCTGCGCCTCCCGCTCGGCCTGCTCCAGGACGGCGTTGGCGTTCTGCTCGGCCTGCGCCCTGATCTCGTCGCCCTCGCTCCGCGCCCGGGCGATATCCGCCGCGGCCTTGCCGGGCATGCCCGGCCGCCGCAGCACGACGATCACGAGAGCGACCAGGGCCACCAGCAGCGCTGCACCCAGCAGGACGCTCTCCATGAGGCAGATCCTTCCTCGCCGCGGGTCCGTCCGGAGTCGGGACCCTGCCTAGCGAGGATTTACTCGCGTCCAGCGGACGGCCGGATACGCGCCATCGCCGGGCCGCGCACGGCGCGCCGCCGATGACCAGGCCGAATCCGGTCGACGAACGTGTCCTTTATGCCTCTCAGCTGCTGGAACGTGCTCGGTCGTATGACAATCCGCGAGACGCGGAGTAACTCCTCACTGCCGTAACGGTAAGCGGCATGGAGGTAATGAGCAAGCAAACGCGGGGCATTCCGGACTAACCGAACGTCAACGTGAGTCCTCCCTTACCACGTTCCTGACTGTGCCAATTGCCGTCCTCTCCTCGTCAGTCGAGGGGCAGGTCGTCGGGGAGCGCTTCCGGGTCGGTGCCCTCCTCGGCCAGTGCCTCTCTCACGATCCGGTAGGAGAGGCCGGGCGAGTAGCCCTTGCGGGCGAGCATGCCCACGAGGCGGCGCATGCGCTTGGCGGGCTCGACCCCTGCCGTGGACGGGAGCTTCCGGACGACGAGCGCACGGGCGGTCTGTTCTTCTTGAGCGGGGTCCAGCGTTTCGACGGCGTCCTTGACGGTCTCGTCGGCGACGCCGCGCCGGCGGAGCTCGGCCGCCAGGGCGCGTTTGGCGAGGCCGCGGCCGGTGTGCCTGGACTGGACCCACGCCTGCGCGAACGCCTCGTCGTCGATGAGGCCCACGTCGCCGAAACGCCCGAGCACCCGTTCGGCGACGTCGTCGGGGATGTTCTTGCGCCGCAGCGCGTACGCGAGCTGCGCCCGAGTACGCGGGGACCCCGACAGCATGCGGAGGCATATCTCCCGCGCCGCGCCTTCAGGGTCCGAGCCGCGTCCCCCACCGCCCTTACCAGCACCGCCCTCCCCGGCACCGCCCCTACCAGCACCGCCCTTCCCTGCACCTGACGCTTCGCCCACCCTGCCCGCTTCGCCCGCTCCACCTGCTTCGCCCCACGATGCCCCGGTCACACGGCCCCTGCTCATCGGCCCCCACTCCTACGGTCGTGCCGTACAGCTACGGTCGTGCCGTACAGCCCGCTCGTGCGGCCCCGCTCCTACGGTCTGAGGTCTGCGCATCCCACGATGACCCGCTCACACGTCCCGGCCCATTGGGTCTGAGGTCATTGCTCCGCGCGGACCCCACCGGACGGGTGGTTGCCGCCGAGCGCACGGCAACGGCCGGACGCACGGTAGCGACCGGACGCACCGCAGCGACCACGCGCCGTGACGGTCGGGGAGGGCAGGCTGGCGGGCCGGCGCGCGTCGGCGGGCGTGGGTGGCCGGACCGGGGTCGGTGGACGTGAGTCACCGGCCGGGGTCGGCGTGTGAGTGCCCGCATGGGAGGTGTCGTGCGGGGTACGGGCGGGGTGCCCGGCCGGATGGGCGCCCGGGACGCCGAGCCGGGCGGGCTCGACGCCCGGGCCCGTGGGAGCGGCGGCGCCATCGGGGAAGGTCCGTGCACCGGTCGTGCGGTGCAGGGTAAGGCGCCGCCGCCCTGCATACGAGATCATCGCTCACTCTTCGTCAAGAGTCACCCTTATCGAGGGATTCCTGGTCAGGAATCACCTGCTTTGGTCTTCGGGGTCTTCCGTCCGGCGGGCTTGGCGGCGGCGGTCACCGGAGGGGCGGGGTCGGCGGCGTCCGGGGCGGGCGCGGCGGCGGCGGGCGTGGCCTCCTTGTCGACCTTCGGGCCGATGCCGAGCTTCTCCTTGATCTTCTTCTCGATGCCGTCGGCCAGGTCGGGGTTGGTCTTGAGGAAGTTGCGGGCGTTCTCCTTGCCCTGGCCGAGCTGGTCGCCGTCGTAGGTGTACCAGGCGCCGGACTTGCGGACGAAGCCGTGCTCCACGCCGAGGTCGATCAGGCCGCCCTCGCGGCTGATGCCCTGGCCGTAGAGCAGGTCGAAGTCGGCGAGGCGGAACGGCGGGGCCATCTTGTTCTTGACGACCTTGACGCGGACGCGGTTGCCGACGGCCTCGGTGCCGTCCTTGAGGGTCTCGATGCGGCGGACGTCCAGCCGGACGGAGGCGTAGAACTTCAGCGCCCGCCCGCCGGTGGTGGTCTCCGGCGAGCCGAACATGACGCCGACCTTCTCGCGGAGCTGGTTGATGAAGATGACGGTGGTCTTGGTCTGGTTGATCGCGCCGGTGAGCTTGCGCAGGGCC
Source organism: Actinomadura sp. 1N219 (assembly GCF_044326405.1). Classification (NCBI taxonomy): domain Bacteria; kingdom Bacillati; phylum Actinomycetota; class Actinomycetes; order Streptosporangiales; family Thermomonosporaceae; genus Actinomadura; species Actinomadura sp. 1N219. The sequence goes on from NZ_JBIRAY010000002.1 coordinate 403,357, forward strand.
TGCGACATGAGGCGGGCCTGGAGGCCGACGTGGCTGTCGCCCATCTCGCCCTCGATCTCGGCGCGGGGGACGAGCGCGGCGACGGAGTCGATGACGACGATGTCGATCGCGCCGGAGCGGATCAGCATGTCGGTGATCTCCAGGGCCTGCTCGCCGGTGTCGGGCTGGGAGACGAGCAGGGCGTCGATGTCGACGCCGAGCTTGGTGGCGTACTCGGGGTCGAGCGCGTGCTCGGCGTCGACGAACGCGGCGATGCCGCCCAGCTTCTGGACGCTGGCGACGGAGTGCAGCGCGATGGAGGTCTTGCCGGAGCCTTCGGGGCCGTACACCTCGACGACGCGACCGCGGGGCAGACCTCCGATCCCGAGCGCGATGTCGAGGGCGATCGCGCCGGTGGGGATCACTTCGACGGGCGCCCGGGCCTCCTCGCCCATCCGCATGACGGAGCCCTTGCCGAACTGCCGCTCGATCTGGGCGAGTGCGGTCTCGAGAGCCTTCTCCCGGTCGTTCGCTGCCATGTGAGATGTCCTTCTCGTCGTGACTGTCGGCTCTCGGCCGCTGCTTGCGATGTCGACGGCGACGTTACGGCGGGCCTCCGACACTTTCGAGACTCCGGTGGAATTGTGGATGACGCCGTATCCCCGCACTACCATACCGAACATCAGTTCGACCGTCGTCCGATACGCCGATTCGGGCGGAATCTCCGTGCGCTCCACGGTTCTGACCCCGTACGCTGGCGCCGTCCACGGAGGGTTCCCATCATGACGCTGACCGTTCTCTTCTGCGTCGATCCGCTCCACCCTCGGCGCGTTGACCCCCATTTCTCCCGCGAGGCGGCGGCCGTCCGCGACCACTACGGCGAGATCGCCCTGATCGACCATGACGCTCTGCGGCGCGGCGACGTGGACGACGCGGTGCGCGCGGTGCCGTCCGATCTGGGTCCCGTCTGGTATCGCGGCTGGATGCTCACAGGCGACGAGTACGCCGCGGTGTCCGCGTTGCTGAAGCAGCGGGGGACGATGCTGCTCACGCATCCGGACGACTACCGGCGGGCGCATGAACTGCCTGGGTGGCACGACACGTTCGCAGGGCTGACGCCGCAGAGTGTGTGGCGGCCCCTCGGCGTCGGTCAGGACCCTGGCGATCTCAGCGAACTGGGTGAGCTCGTCAAGCCGTTGAGGGGCGGGCCCGGCGTCGTCAAGGACTACGTGAAGTCGTGCAAGCACGAGTGGGAGGAAGCGTGCTTCGTCCCCGATGTGAAGAATCTCGCCCAGCTTCATAACGTCGCGTCCAAGATGGTGGCGTTGCGGGACGACCATTTGGCGGGCGGTCTCGTCGTACGCGAGTTCGAGGAGTACGACGGCGAGGGTGAGGCGCGCGTGTGGTGGGTGGACGGCGAGCCCGCCCTGGTGGGGCCGCACCCAGACAGCCCCGGCATGGAACCCGATCCTGTGTTGGACGCGGTCGCTCCGGCCGTGCGCGCCCTGGGCTGCCGGTTCATCACGACAGATCTCGCTCGTCGGACGGACGGCGCGTGGCGTGTCGTGGAGGTCGGCGACGGCCAGGTCAGCGATCTGCCGTCGTCCGTGGACGCGATGGACCTCTACGCGCACCTGCCCGTCCCCGACTGACCACCCCCGGGGGCGCGGCTACTGCAGTCTCGAGGGGACGTTGAACGTCGCGACGACGGCGTGCCAGACCCTCTTGGCGGGTTCGCCGTCGGCGAGGGCCTGTTCGATGGTGCGGCCGTCCAGTTCGGCCATCACGTAGTCCTTGGCGACGCTTTCGGCGTAGGCCTCGCCGAACTGCTGCCGCATCCGATCCCAGAACACTGTGAGCCGCACCTGTCCACGCTATCCGACTGAACCGTCCTGCAAGGACTGCCTGACCTCGCCGGGGACCGCAGGCTGAGCACCCTGGCGGTACTGGCGGTGAAGCCCTGTCAGGTAGCGCTCGACTGCTTCGATGACGCGGGCCGTCCGGTAGGAGGGGAAGACGTCGAACGCGTGCTGCGCGCCCTTCATCTCGGCGTAGATGACGGGTGCCTCGGAGACGTCCCGTAGCCGTTCGACGAATCGGCGTGCCTCGACCACAGGGATGAGCGAGTCACGGCTTCCGTGGATGACGAAGAAGGGCGGCGCGTCCTCGCGCAGGTACGTGACCGGGGACGCCTTGGCGTACACGTCATGGTTCTCTGCGAACGGCAGTTTGACCACAATTCGCTCCAGGAGTGGCGTCGCGCCCATGGGGCGACCCCAGGGACCGGCGTCGACGAGGTTGTACACCCCGTAGAAGGGCACTGCGCCCTGCACGGTGGTGTCGGCGTCTTCAAAGCCGGGCTGGAATTCGGGCTCGTTCGCGCTCAACGCGACCATGGCGGTGAGGTGTCCGCCTGCCGAGCCACCTGTCACGCAAAGGAAATCAGGGTCGGCGCCGTACTCCTCGGCGTGCTCCTTGTACCAGGCGACGAAGTGTTTCAGGTCGATGAGGTGTTCCGGCCAGGTGGCGCGCGGGCTGAGCCGGTAGTTGACGTTGAAGCCGACCCATCCCTGGACGGCCATGTGGTTGAGCAGCGGCAGTCCCTGCTCGCGTTTGTCGCCGATGATCCATGCGCCGCCGTGGATCTGCATGAGCCCCGGGCGCAGTTCGCCGCCGGAGCGTTCGGTTGCGTAGACGTCCAGCCTCAGGCGCAGCCGTCCCTCCTGCCGGTAGACGACGTTGCGTTCGACGTGCACGCCCCTGCGCGGGATCAGGCAGAGCGGCGGGACGACCAAGTGGGGAAGCGGGTAGCGGGGTGCGCCTTCCGGATCCAGGTCGAGCGGCGCTCCGCACTCGCGAAGGGTGACGACCGTACGGCGGGATGCGACGAGTGTGGCGGCGATGCCCGCCATGCCGAGGATCGTCAGGACGAGGCCCGTCCAGCCGGCCCAGCCGTCCAGTCCGCCTAGGCCCACCGTGAGCGCGGTCGCGGCGGCCCAGGTGACGAGCACTTGCGGGGCCAGTTCGATGGTCAGCCAGCCGTAGAAGAAGCTCGGCGCGACCAGGACGGCGCTGCGCCTGGGGAGGTGGGCGTTCACGGCCAGAAGCGCGATCAGGAGGCCGAGGGCGAGGAGGACGTAGGGCATCGAGACTCCCTGCGGGGCTAGTGTCCTACCCGTAGACCTTGCCCGGACAAGCGCTTGCTTACAACGTGACGCACGCCACTCCGTGTCGTTCTGTCGGACCCGCGAGGCAGTATGGGCCGCATGGGCGGTGACGTGCTCGAACGATTCTCTCCGGCGACCCGGGCCTGGTTCGCCGGGGCCTTCGCCGCGCCCACCCCCGCCCAGGCCGGCGCGTGGGAGTCGATTTCGAGCGGCGACAGCACGCTGGTCGTGGCGCCGACCGGGTCCGGCAAGACCCTGGCGGCGTTCCTGTGGTCCCTCGACCGGCTCGCCACGGCGCCCGCCGACGAGGATCCGCTGCGCCGCTGCCGCGTCCTGTACGTGTCGCCGCTGAAGGCGCTCGCCGTCGACGTGGAGCGCAACCTGCGGGCCCCGCTGACGGGCATCCGCCACGCGGCGCGCAGGCTCGGGCTGCCCGAACCCGGCATCCGCGTCGGGATGCGGTCCGGCGACACCCCGGCCGACGAGCGCCGCCGCCTGGCCGTCAAGCCGCCCGACATCCTGATCACGACGCCGGAGTCGCTGTTCCTGATCCTCACCTCGCGGGCGCGCGAGTCGCTGCGCGGCGTCGAGACCGTCATCGTGGACGAGGTGCACGCCGTGGCGGGCACCAAGCGCGGCGCGCACCTGGCGCTGTCCCTCGAACGTCTCGACGCGCTTCTCGAACGTCCCGCGCAGCGGATCGGCCTGTCCGCGACCGTCCGTCCTACCGACGAGGTAGCGGCGTTCCTCGGTGGGGCGAGGCCCGCGACGGTCGTCCAGCCTCCCTCCGACAAGGTCTTCGACCTCGACATCGTCGTCCCCGTCGAGGACATGGGCGAGGTCAGCCAGTTCGTCGACGACTCCGGCGCGGCCGACCCGCGCCAGCGCAGCATCTGGCCGCATGTCGAGGACCGCCTGCTCGACCTCATCGAGGCACACCGTTCGACGCTGGTTTTCGCGAATTCGCGGCGGCTGGCGGAAAGGCTCTGCGGACGGCTGAACGAACTCGCCTACGAGCGAGCCACAGGGGCCCCTCTGCCCGAGAACCATTCTCCGGCGGAAATGATGGCGGAGGCGGGGTCGTCCAGAGGCGCGCCACAGGAAATCGCCCGCGCGCACCACGGTTCCGTCTCCAAGGAGGAGCGGGCCGGTATCGAGAACGCTCTGAAGGAGGGGCGCCTTCCTGCGGTCGTGGCGACGTCCAGCCTGGAACTGGGCATCGACATGGGCGCCGTCGATCTGGTCGTCCAGGTGGAGTCGCCGCCGTCGGTGGCCAACGGCCTCCAGCGGGTCGGACGCGCGGGCCACCAGGTCGGCGCCGTGTCCAAGGGCGTCATCTTCCCCAAGTACAGGGGCGACCTCGTGCAGACGGCGGTCGTGGCCGAACGCATGCGCGGCGGCGAGATCGAGGAGTTGCGCTACCCGCGCAACCCTCTGGACGTTCTCGCCCAGCAGATCGTCGCGATGGTCTCCATGGACGAATGGACCGTCGACGACCTGGATTCGTTGGTCAAACGCGCCGCCCCCTACGCCACACTCCCCCGTTCGGCACTTGAGGCGACCCTCGACATGCTCGCCGGGCGTTATCCCAGTGACGAGTTCGGCGAACTGCGTCCACGCCTGGTCTGGGACCGTGTGACCGGTGTCCTGCGCGAACGTCCAGGGGCGCAGCGCCTCGCGGTGACCAGCGGCGGGACGATCCCAGACCGCGGCCTGTTCGGCGTCTTCCTCGTCGGGGAAAAGGCGTCCCGGGTGGGGGAACTCGACGAGGAGATGGTGTACGAGTCGCGCGTCGGCGACGTGTTCGTGCTCGGCGCCAGCTCGTGGCGCATCGAGGACATCACGCCCGACCGTGTGCTCGTCTCGCCCGCGCCGGGCCAGCCGGGCAAGCTGCCGTTCTGGCACGGCGACACCCTCGGGCGTCCCGCCGAGCTGGGCCGGGCACTCGGATCGTTCACCCGCGAGCTGGCCGGACTGCCCGCCGAGGACGCCCGCGAACGCGTCTCCGCCGCCGGGCTGGACGACTGGGCGTCCGCCAACCTCGTCTCGTACGTGAACGAGCAGCGGGAGGCCACCGGTCACATTCCCGATGACCGCACGATGGTCGTCGAACGGTTCCGCGACGAACTCGGTGACTGGCGCATGGTCGTCCACTCGCCGCTGGGCGCACGCGTGCACGCGCCGTGGGCGCTCGCCATGGCGGGCCGTCTGCGCGAACGGTACGGCGTCGACGCGCAGGCCATGCACGCCGACGACGGCATCGTCATCCGCATCCCCGACATGGACGAACCCCCCGGTCTCGACCTGGCCGTCTTCGACGCCGACGACATAGAACGCATCGTCGTCGACGAGCTGGGCGGCTCCGCGCTGTTCGCCGCGCGGTTCCGCGAATGCGCGGCGCGTTCACTGCTCCTCCCCCGCCGCCGTCCTGACAAGCGGATGCCGCTCTGGCAACAGCGCCAGCGCGCAGCGCAACTCCTGGCCGTCGCCAGCAAATACCCGTCGTTCCCCATCGTGCTGGAGACGATGCGGGAGTGCCTGCAGGACGTGTTCGACGTCCCCGGCCTGGTGCAGCTCATGCGCGACATGTCAGGACGCAAGGTCCGCATGGTCGAGGTGGAGACACCCGAGCCGTCGCCCTACGCGCGTTCTCTGCTGTTCCACTACATCGGCGCGTTCATGTACGAGGGCGATTCACCCCTCGCCGAACGCCGCGCCCAGGCGCTCGCGCTCGATTCCGCGCTTCTCGCCGAGTTGCTCGGCCAGGCCGATCTCCGTGAGCTGCTCGATCCCGACGCGGTCGCCGAAATCGAACGCGAACTCCAGCGTCTCGCCGCCGATCGCCGCGCCCGCGACCTCGAAGGCGTGGCCGACCTCCTCCGCACCCTCGGCCCGCTCACCACTGCCGAGGCCGCCGAACGAACCCTCCCCACGGGCGTCCCCGATGCCGACGCTGTGCTCGTGCAGGTGTCGCGGTGGCTGGCGGAGCTTGAGGCGACACGGCGCGCGATCCGCGTGAGGATCGCCGGCGAGGAGCGATGGGCCGCCATCGAGGACGCCGGACGGCTCCGCGACGCACTCGGCGCGCCGCTGCCTGTGGGCGTCCCAGAGGCGTTCCTCGAACCGGTCGACGACCCGCTCGGCGACCTGATCTCCCGGTACGCGCGCACGCACGGCCCGTTCCGACCAGGCGATCCCGCCACACGCTTCGGGCTCGGCACCGCCGTGGTCGTGGAGACGCTACGGCGGCTGGCGGGCGCGGGGCGGGTCGTCGAGGGCGAGTTCCTGCCCGTCCAGTCCGTGACGGGCCCTCTCACCAGCGAATGGTGCGACACCGGTGTGCTGCGGACGCTGCGGCGCCGCTCCCTGGCCCGGTTGCGCGCCGAGGTCGAGCCGTCGCCGCCGGAGTCGCTCGGCCGTTTCCTCCCGGTCTGGCATGGGATCTCCGGCGGTTCCCGGCTGCGCGGGATTGACGCGCTCGTCCAGGCGATCGAGCAGCTGCAGGGCGCGGCGGTGCCCGCGTCCGCGCTGGAGTCGCTGATCCTGCCGTCCCGGGTGCCCGGCTACAGCCCGGCGATGCTGGACGAGCTGACGTCTGCGGGCGAAGTCGTGTGGGCGGGCCAGGGCGGGCTGCCGGGCGGCGACGGCTGGGTGGCGCTCTACCTGGCCGACACGGCGCCGCTCCTCATGCCGCAGCCCGCGGAGATCACGCTCACGCCCGCGCACCAGACCGTCCTGGACACGCTCGGCGACGGCGGCGCGCTGTTCTTCCGGACTCTGTCCGACCGGGTGAACCAGCAGCTCAGCGCCAATGACGCCGACCTCGTCACGGCCGTATGGGACTTGGTCTGGGCCGGTCATCTCACCAACGACACCCTGGCGCCGCTACGCGCGGCGCTCGGCAGTGGCCGTCCAACGCACCGTTCTAGGACGACCCGTCGCGGACGTCCCGTCATGCCGTCCAGGACGGGTCCGCCCACGGTCGCCGGACGCTGGTGGCCGCTCCCCGAACGCGAGTCCGGCGCGACGCTGCGTTCGCATGCTCTGGCCGAGGCGCTGCTGGAGCGGTACGGCATCGTCATCCGCGGCGCGGTCGCGGCGGAACGCACTCCTGGCGGGTTCTCCGCCGTCTACCCGGTGCTGCGCGCGTTCGAGGAAACCGGCCGCTGCCGTCGCGGATACTTCGTGGAGGGCCTGGGCGCGGCCCAGTTCGCGCTTCCGGGTGCCGTCGACCGGCTCCGCGCGCTCCGTCCGGCGGGGGCCGCTCCCCCGGACGACATCTCGGCACTCTGGGAAAGCCCCCGCAAACCCGACAACCGGGCGCTCGTCCTGGCAGCCGCCGACCCCGCCAACCCGTACGGCGCGGCGCTGCCCTGGCCGGACCGCGACGACGAGGTCGCGAGCGGCCACAAGCCGGGCCGCAAGGCCGGAGCTCTCGTCGCGCTGGTCGAGGGACGGCTCGTCCTCTACGTCGAGCGCGGCGGCCGGACGCTCCTCACCTGGGACGACGACCCCGACGTGCTACAACCCGCCGTCGACGCGCTCGCCCTGGCCGTCCGGGAGGGCGTGCTAGGCAAACTCACCGTCGAACGCGCCGACGGCACCGCGATCACCGACTCCCCACTCGCCGCCGCACTGGAATCCGCCGGCTTCCACCCAACCCCCCGCGGCCTCCGCCTCCGCGCCTAGCCCCACCCACCCAGCGGGATCCGGCCGCAGGTCGTGGATCAGGCGTGGGTGGATTCGGGCGGGGCGGTGGTTTGCGCCTGGCGGACCTCGGACGGACGGGGCGCGGTTGGGCGGGGCGTGGGGTTGTGGAGGGCTGTGGTGACGGCGGCGGCGCAGACGAGGACGCCTAGGAGGGAGAGCGGTGTCAGTGTGCTGCCGAACATGATCCAGCCCCACAGCATCGTCGTGGGTGGGGTGAGGTACAGCAGTGCGGAGACGCGTGCGACGCCCGTCCGGCGGACGTTCACCCAGTACAGCCCGTATCCGCCGAACATCGCCAGGACGACCAGGATGGCGACGGCCGTCCAGAACACCGGATCGGCGGGCGGGACCAGCGCCCCGTCCGCACCGGCGACGCCCGCGAAGAGCACCGCGCTGACCAGGGCCTGGACGGCGAGCGCTTCGGGTAGGGCGGCGGCGGGCCTGGCGCGCCGTTCGAGGAAGGTCGCGCCGACGAGGGAGAGCATCGCCGCGAACGGGAGCAGGTACGCCCACGCCGGGGCGCCGCCGCGCACGTCGCCGCCGACGACGAGCGCGACCCCGGCGAGCCCGGCGGCGAATCCGGCGAACTGCCGCCGGGTGAGCCGCTCGCCGAGGATCGGGACGGCGAGCGTGACGGCGACGAGCGGCTGCAGCGCGGTGATCAGGTTGTTGATCCCGGCGACGACGCCGTGCTCGGCGGCCAGGAAGACGCCGTAGAGGTATCCGCCCTGCGCCAGCGTCCCGATGACGACGTGCAACACCAGGTCGCGGCGCGGGATGCGGCGTCGGCGCCACGCCAGCCACCCGCCGAGGACGGCAGCGGCGATGATGAACCGCCAGGCCAGCAGGCCGCTCGCGGGCGCGCCGCGGGTGCCGAGTTCCGCGCCGATGAATCCCGAGCTCCAGGTGACGACGAACGCGGCGCCCAGCAGGGCGTCCAGCCGGCGAGCGACCACGGTCTCCCCCATCAGGTATACATACCGGTATAGCAACAGGGTACCTATACCGGTGTGTATACTTTCGGTATGGGGATCGAGGAGGGAGGCGCCATGTCCGTTGTCGCCGGTCGGCCTCTCACGCCTGCGGGCCGGCGGGTGCTCCAGGTCGCCAGCGAGTTGTTCTACGAGCGCGGCATCGGTTCGGTCGGCATGGAGCTGATCGCCGCGGAGGCCGGGGTCACGAAGAAGACCGTGTACGACCGGTTCGGTTCCAAGGACGCGCTGATCCTCGCCTACCTGCGCACCCGCGACGAACGCTGGCGCGACTTCGTGACCGCGCGCATGGCCGACGTCCCGGACGCCCGTGAACGCATTCTCGCCACGTTCGACGCCCTCGCGGCATGGCAGGCCGTCGAACCCGAGCGCGGCTGCTCGATGGTGAACGCGTGCGCGGAGCTGCCCGACGCGTCCCACCCGGTGCACGGCGCGGCTGCCGAGCAGAAGGCATGGCTGAGAGATCTCTATGCGCACCTGATCGAGGACGCCGGGATCGCCGACCGGGCGGACCTGGCGGATCAGCTGCTCATCATCCACGAGGGCGCGGTCGTCGCGTTCAGTGTCGGCGGCGTCCGGAACGCGGCCGCCGTCGCCCGTGCCACCGCTGACGCCATCCTGCCCCGCTGAACCAGACCGCCCAGCCGCACCCGACAGGTCAACCACCCAGACCGGACGGACAACACCGGCCGGTCAGGCAGACGGGCCGGGCTAGCGGGGCCGGGCGGATCGGCCGGGGTGGGTCAGCGGCGGCGTTTGAACATGTTGATCATGCCGCGGAGGGCGCGTTCGTCCAGGGAGCCGAACGGGTTGTCGTGGACGAGGTAGGTCCACGTCGCCGACGGGCGCTTGAGTTCGGCGGCGTCCATGTCGATGCCGTCCTCCGACGCGGTGAGGGCCTCGAAGGCCGCGACCGACCGCTTCCGCGCGTCCGCGAGGAGGCGCTTGCCCGCCGGGACGGCCTCGCGGTTGAACTCGATCAGCGGGTCGAGCCCGCGGCCCAGCGACCGCAGATGGATGCCTTCGCGCAGGTCGGCGAGGTAGGCGAGGTGCTCGGACCAGCAGCGGTCCAGCTGGTACAGGACGATCTGCCGCGCGGCCGCCGCCACCGCGTCCGCGCCCGCGATCTTGGTGAGTTCGGCGTGCTTGCCGGGGGCGTCCGCGGCCATGGTCCGGTCGGCGGCGTCGCCGCGCAGCACGGCGTCGCGTTCGGCGAGGACCTCCCGCCGCTGGAGGCCGATCAGCTGGTTGTAGCGCCAGGTGTTGCGGTGCAGTTCGAGGTCGACGCCCTCGGCGACGCGCTGGGCGTGGCCGACGATCCAGTGCGCGCCCTTGTCGGTGATGAGGCCGTCGTCGCCGGCGGACGCCTTCGTTTTCTCGTCGGGTGCGAAGCGGGTGACGAGGTCGTCTTGGAGGCTGGTGAAGAACACCGATCCGCCGGGGTCGCCCTGCCGTCCCGCGCGGCCGCGGAGCTGGTCGTCCAGGCGGCTGCTGTGGTAGCGGCCGGTGCCGATGACGAGGAGGCCGCCCGCCTCGGCGACCCGGTCGTGGTCGGAGCCCTCGACGTCGGCGGGGGCCGTGCCGGGCGGCGCGGACGGGTTGCCGCCGAGCCGGATGTCGGTGCCGCGCCCCGCCATCTGCGTGGACACGGTGATCGCGCCGTACGCTCCGGCCTCCGCGATGATCGCGGCCTCCTCGGCGTCGTTCTTGGCGTTGAGGACGACCCGGTCCAGCCCGGCCCGGGTGAGGCGGCGCGCGAGCCGCTCGGACTCGGCGACGTCGCCGGTCCCGACCAGGACCGGGCGGCCGGCGGCGTGCGCCGCACCGATCGCCTCGACGATCGCGACCTCCTTGTCGGCGCCGGTCGCGTAGAGGCGGTCGGGCTCGTCGTCGCGGACGCAGGCCCGGTTCGGCGGGACGACGGCGATCTGCAGCGAGTAGAACTCGGTGAGCTGCCCCGCCACGGCCAGCGCCGTCCCGGTCATGCCGCAGCGCACCGGGTAGCGTCCGACCAGCTCCTGGACGGTGATCGAGTCGAGGATCTCGCCGCTCGGGGACGCCGCCAGCGCCTCCTTCGCCTCCACCGCGGCCTGGAGGCCGTCCGGCCAGCGCTGCAGCAGCGCGACCCGTCCGCGCGACTCGCTGATCAGCTTCACCTCGCCGTCGCGGACGAGGTAGTCGACGTCGCGGTGCAGCAGCACCTCGGCGTGCAGGGCGACGTTCACGGCGGTCAGGGTGTCGAGGTGCTCGGACGCGTACAGGTCCAGGCCGAGGACGCGTTCCACCTCGTGCGCCCCCGCCGGGGTGAGCTGCACGTTCCGCGCCTCGTCGTCGGCGGCGTAGTGCAGGCCGGGTCGCAGCCGGCGGACGAGGTCGGCGTAGCGGGGGTCGGCGGAGTCGAGGTCGGCGGCGCCCGCGAGGACGAGGGGGACCATCGCCTCGTCCACCAGCACCGAGTCGGCCTCGTCGATCAGCGCGACGGCCGGCTCCGGCTGGACGAGGTCGCCGGCGTCGGTGGCGAGCCGGTCCCGCAGCAGGTCGAAGCCGATCTCGCTGACCGGCGCGTACGTCACGTCGGCCCGGTAGGCGGCCCGGCGCTCGTCCGGCGTGGACGACTGCCCGACCCAGCCGACCGACACGCCGAGCATCGCGTACAGCGGGCCCATCCATTCGGCGTCGCGGCGCGCGAGGTAGTCGTTGACCGACATGACGTGGACCTGTCGGCCGCGGAGCGCGTACCCGGCGGCGGCCAGGGCGCCCGACAGGGTCTTGCCCTCGCCGGTGGCCATCTCCGCGACGTGCCCGGACAGCAGCGCGAGCGTCCCGACGAGCTGCACGTCGAACGGCCGCTCGCCGAGCGTCCGGCGGGCGGCCTCGCGGCCGAGGGCGCACAGCTCCGCCAGGTCCTCCTTCCGGCGGAGGGCGGAGGCGGCCGCGGTCAGCTCGCCGTCGGACAGCTCCCGGACGCGCGATTCCCGCTCGCCCGCCTCGTCGGCCAGGGCGCGGAACGGCGCGAGGTCGACGCTGCCGGGCTTCTGGACGAGCCGCCGCAGCCGCTCACGCAGCGCCATGGCCACCCCTCGGTTCAACGATCACGGTTCCCCCAACGGGCCGGTACGGGAGTGCGTTCCCCACCATGATCCCAGGGGAACCCCCGCTCGTCCCAGGGGTCTTCTCCGCACTTGGTCTGACCTCGAATTCATTCCTCGGACGGATCCCCTGAGCCGCTCCGCTCTGGGAAGATGAGGACATCACGGGGTAGCGGGGGCGGGGGGATCGCCGCCGCGGAACAGGGTTCGCCATGACACCTACGGCACGCAAGGCGGCGGCGCTCCGGCGCAAGCGGCAGATCATCAGTCAGACCGTCATCGACCGGGCACTGAACGACCCGCGGCGCCATCGAGAGCAGGCCGCCGCGGCCACCGCCAAGTAAGAACGCTCACGAGCGCCTCCGCCACCCGGCGGGGGCGCTCAGTTCTTCCAGGCCCGCTCAGTTCTTCCAGGCCCGCGCCGCACTTTCAGACCCACGCGGCGCTAGGACGCTCCGGCCGCGGAGAAGACGTCGTCGCGGGCCTTCACCAGGGCCGCGTGCAGGGCGCCGCGCAACACCGGGTTGCCCTCCACCATCGTCATGGCCACGGCCGGACGGGTCGGGCTGATGCGGCCGACGATCTCCTCGATGCGGGTGGCGAGGGGCCGTCCGCCGGCGCGGCCGAGGTTGCCCGACAGCACCACGAGCCCCGGGTCCAGGACGATGTTGACCGAGGTCACGCCATAGGAGATGCGGCGGGCGAGATCGTCCAGGAAGGGGCCGCCGCGGGCCTCGTCGGCGGCGGCCGCGCGGACGCAGTCCACCGCCGTGGCCTCCTTGACGCCGTACTCGTGCGCGAGGGCGCGGACGGCGTCCGCGCCGACGAGCGCGCCGTAGCCGCCGGCGAGGGTCGGGATGCCCCAGGTCGTCGACTCGGTGACGCCCTCGTCCGCCGGGACGCGGCGGGCGGTGCCGAGCGGCAGCGGCGCGCCGGGGACGGGCAGGTAGCCGATCTCGCCGGCGCCGCCCGACCGGCCGCGGTGCAGCCGTCCGCCCAGCATCACCGAAAGGCCCATGCCGCGGTCGAGCCACATGAGGGCGAAGTCGTCGGCGCCGCGCGCGGCGCCGTAGGCCCGTTCGGCGATGGCGGCGAGGTTGACGTCGTTCTCGATCGTCACCGGACGGCGCAGATCGGTCCGCAGCGCGGCGAGGACGCCCTCGTGCCAAGAGGGAAGGTCGAAAGAGAACTGCACGTCGCCGGACTGCGGGTCGACGACGCCTGGCGTGCCGATCACGAACGCGCTCAGCTTCGACAGCGCGACCTTGGCCGAGCGGCACGCCTTCACCACGGCGGCGTGCACCATCCGGACGGGCTCGTCCGCGCCGTTCGGGTCCACGGTGACCTGGGCGACGATGTGCCCGGTGATGTCGGCCACGCCGGCGGTGACGCCGTCCGGCCCGACCTCGAGGCCGGCCACATAGGCGCTGGACGGGACGACCGCGTACAGCGCGGCGTTCGGCCCCCTCCCCCCGGCCTGCGACCCGACGACCGCGACCAGCCCGCGGTCCTCCAGTCTCGACAACAGCTGGGACGCGGTTACCTTGGACAGCCCGGTGTGCTCACCGATCTGTGCACGGGTCAGCGGGCCCTGCTGGACGAGCAGGTCCAGCGCCGCGCGATCGTTGAGTTCACGCAGGAGCCTCGGCGTCCCCGGGCGGTTGGCGACCATGCTGGTACCCCTCGATGTCTCAAGTGTCTCAATCCGCTAACGGCAGTTTTGTTTAGGAAAGTTTCTTGTTAGTTTACGCCCAAGCGCCGACCGGTCCGGTACCCCGGATCGGGGGCGCGCGCAGAGCGCGGACTGGCGAGCAGGGCGCCCGCGAGCGTTGCGAACGCGAGAGGGGCATGGCTGGGACCCTAAAGGGTCCCCATCTCCCCTCGCACCGCAGGCCACAAGGCCGCGCGAGGCGATGCCGGAAAGGATCCCCAGTGAAGTACATGAAGATTGCGGCCGTCGCTGCCGCTATCGCCCTGGCCGCCACGGCCTGCGGCGGCGACGACGGCGGCGAGGAAAAGGGCGCGACCAAGGACCCCGCCCAGCTCAAAGTCTGGATGATGGGCGAAGGAACGACGGAGCAGACGAAGTTCCTTGACCAGGTCGAGGCCGAGTTCAAGACCAAGCACCCGAACACGGACGTCCAGATCAAGTACGTCCCGTGGCCGCAGGTGGCTACAACGTTCCAGAAGGCGGCGGCCGGCGGCGAGGGCCCGGACGTCACCGAGCTGGGCAACACCGACGTCCAGTCCCACATCGAGCAGGGCAACCTCGCCGACATCAGCGAGGAGTACGGCGACTGGGCCGACGGCAAGACGCTGAACAAGACCGCGCTCACCAACGACCAGGCCGACGGCAAGACCTACGCCGTGCCGTGGTACGGCGGCGTCCGGGCCGTCTGGTACCGCACGGACCTGTTCCAGGAGCTCGGCATCCAGCAGCCGAAGAACTGGGCCGAGCTGACCGCCGCGGCGAAGAAGATCCAGGACTCGGGCAAGGTGGACGGCGGCGGCATCGCCGTGCCGAGCGACCAGACCAACGCCCTGCTCAGCTTCATCTGGGGCAACGGCGGCGAGGTCGCCACCAACGAGGGCGGCAAGTGGGTCGGCAAGCTCGACCAGCCGCAGGCCGTCGAGGCCGCCAAGTACTGGTCCGGCCTCGTCACCACCGAGAAGGTGGCGTCCAAGAGCTACATCGGCAAGCACGAGCTGCAGGGCCCCCAGCGCGACTTCGCGCTCGGCAAGGTCGGCATGTACTTCGACGGCAGCTGGGCGCTCAAGGAGATGAAGAAGCTCGCCCCCAAGAACGTCGACAAGTGGGGCGTCTTCCCGATCCCGACCAAGACCGGTGGGAACGCTCCCGTCATGGCGGGCGGCTCCGACCTGGCCGTCTGGGCCGACAGCAAGGCGAAGGCCGCGTCCTTCGACTACATCACCGTGCTGAACAACGCCAAGAACGCCAAGGCGTGGGCCGACTACAGCGGTTTCTCGTCCATGCGCTCGGACGTGAAGTTCTCCGACCCCAAGCTCGAGATCTTCACCTCCATCGCCACGACCACCAAGTTCCCGCCCATCAGCGCCGGCTGGGGCGAGTTCGAGCAGGCCAAGAAGGTCCTCCCGAACGCGATCAAGGCGATCATGCAGGGCAAGTCCGCCGAAGAGGAGATGAAGAAGGCGAACGAGCAAGCCAACACCCTGCTGAACGCGTCTTAGAACCCGGCTGATCGGAACGTCCATGCTCGACACCGCACCGGCGGTGCGGAAAGCGCCCGGCCGGAGATCCTCCGGCCGGGCGCGCGCCCGCCGCGGGCCCCGCCTCGGGCCCTACCTGCTGATCGCGCCGACCGTGGTCGTGATCGCCATCCTGATGTTCTGGCCGATGATCCAGATCGGCATCATGTCGTTCCAGAAGGTCGGCAACCGCCAGCTGCGCGGCGAGCCGGCCGAGTCGGTCGGCACCGAGAACTTCGACACGATCCTCAACGACCCCTTCTTCTGGCAGACCTTCCGGCACACCGTGCTGTTCGCCGTCGTCGCCGTGTCGCTGACGATGCTCGTCGGGACGCTGGTCGGGCTGCTGCTGAGCAAGCTCGGCAAGAGGATGTCGTCCTTCGTCGCGGGCGGCGTCATGGTCGCCTGGGCCACCCCTCCGGTCACCGCGGCGATCATCTTCACCTGGCTGTTCGGCTCCACCGGCGGCGTCGTCAACTGGACCCTCGACCTGCTGCCGAACTTCCTCGTCGGCGGTGGCTGGTCCGACTACAACTGGTTCGCCACGCCGCTGTCCACGTACACCGTCCTCACCGTGTGCGTCGTCTGGCAGGCGTGCCCGTTCGTCGCCGTGTCCGTCCTGGCCGGCCTGAAGAGCATCCCCGGCGAGCTGTACGAGGCCGCCCGGGTGGACGGATCGGGCCCGTGGCGGACGTTCTGGAGCCTCACCTACCCGATGCTGAAGCCGATCTTCCTGGTGCTGATCGTCATGTCGATCATCTGGGACTTCAAGGTCTTCACACAGCTGTTCATCATGTCCGGGATGGCGAACCGCGACGCGTTCAACCTGTCGCTCTACGGCTACTCCGAGGCGTTCGGGTCGCTCAATCCGAAGCTCGGCATGGGCTCGGCGATCGCGCTGGTGCTCACGGTCATCCTGCTCATCGTCACCGCCCTCTACGTGCGGGTCATGGTGCGCCAGGGGGAGACGAAATGACGACCATGTCAACGAGGCGCCCGGCCGGCACGCGGCGCCGTCCGCCCTCCAAGCGGCTGCGCCGGAAGATCATTCTGAACACGACGGGGGTGGTGGTCTTCCTCCTCGCCGTCTTCCCGGTCTTCTGGATGGCGTCCACCGCCTTCAAGCCCAACGACGAGATCTTCAGCACCACGCCGAAGCCGCTGCCCGCGAAACCGACGCTGGAGCACTTCGACGTCGTGCTGAACGGCGGCATCGCCGAGGTCAGCTTCTGGCAGTACTTCAGCAACAGCGCGATCCTCGCGCTGATCACCGTCGTGGCGTCGAGCCTGCTCGCGCTGCTGGCGGCGGTGGCGGTGGCGAGGTTCCGCTTCCGGTTCCGCACCACCTTCCTGATCATGCTGCTGATCGTGCAGATGGTGCCGCTGGAGGCGCTGGTCATCCCGCTGTTCCTGGACCTGAAGCAGCTCGACCTGCTGAACAGCCTGTCGGGCCTCGTCATCGTCTACATCGGCTTCGCCGTGCCGTTCGCGATCTGGATGCTGCGGAGCTTCGTCGCCGCGGTGCCGCGCGAACTGGAGGAGGCGGCCGCCATCGACGGCGCCGGGCCGATCCGGACGTTCTTCCGGGTCATGCTCCCGCTCGTCGCGCCAGGACTGGTCGCCACCAGCATCTTCTCGTTCATCACCGCCTGGAACGAGTTCATCTTCGCCTTCACGTTCCTCGACGACCAGAACAAGTACACCCTCCCGATCATGCTGCAGTTCTTCTTCGGCCGCAGCGGCAACGCCTGGGGGCCCATCATGGCAGCGTCGACGCTGCTCACCATTCCCGTCATCGTGTTCTTCCTGCTCGTCCAGCGCCGCATGGTGTCCGGCCTCACCGCCGGGGCGGTGAAGGGGTGACCACCGACGACATCGCCACCACCGCGGACATCGCCCGGCTGGCACGCGGCACCCTGCTCCCCTCCTTCCCCGGACCGGTCGCGCCCCGCTGGCTGCTGGACGAGCTGGAGGCCGGCCTCGCCGGCGTCACCCTGTTCGCCCTCACCGGCAACGTGCAGAGCCCGGAGTCCCTCGCCGCGCTCACCGCGCAGATGCGCAAGGCCGGCGACCCGTTCGTCACGATCGACGAGGAGGGCGGCGACGTCACCCGCCTCGGCGGCCACCAGACGGGCAGCCCCTACCCGGGCAACGCGGCGCTCGGCGCCGTCGACGACCCGGAGCTGACCCGGCGGATCTACCGGTCCCTGGGCGCCGAGCTGGCCGACGTCGGCGTCAACTTCAACTTCGCGCCGTCCGTGGACGTCAACACCGCCGACGACAACCCGGTGATCGGCACCCGCTCGTTCGGGTCCGACCCGGAGCTCGTCGCCCGGCACGCCGCCGCGTCCGTCGCCGGCACGCAGGAGGCGGGCGTCGCGGCCTGCGCGAAGCACTTCCCCGGCCACGGCGCCACCGTGGACGACTCGCACCTGTCGATCCCGCTCGTCGACGCCGACCTGGAGCTGCTGGACCGGCGCGAGCTGGTCCCGTTCCGGGCGGCGATCGAGGCCGGCACCCGCGCGGTGATGACCGGGCACCTCAACCTGCCCACCATCACCCGCGGGGTGCCGGCGACCCTCTCCCCCGAGGCGATCACCGGGCTGCTCCGCGAGCATCTCGGCTACCAGGGGGTGATCGTCACCGACGCGCTCGACATGGAGGGCGCGAGCGGCGCGATCGGCATCCCGGAGGCGTCCGTCCGGGCGCTCATCGCGGGCGCCGACCTGCTGTGCCTCGGCCCGAAGGAGCACGCCGAGACCCTGGAGGCGACCCTCGCCGCCATCGGCGAGGCCGTCCGCACCGGGCGGCTGTCGCCGGGCCGGCTGCAGGACGCCGCGGACCGCACGCGCCGGCTCAAGGAATGGCTCGCCGGCCACTCCTCCGCCGTCGTCGACCGCGCCGCCGGCCTGGAGGCGGCCCGCCGCGCCATCCGCGTGTCGGGCTCGCTGCCCGGCTGGGACGGCGCGCCGCTCGTCGTCGAGACGGAGTCCACCGGCAACATCGCCATGGGCCCGACCCCCTGGGGCCTGAGCCCGTGGGCGCCCGACGCCTTGCAAGTGGACGGGGCGAACGGGGCGGCGGACCGGGTCCTGAACCGTGCCAAGGGACGCGGCCTCATCGTCGTGCTCCGCGACGCGCACCGGCACGCCGCCCAGCGCGCCCTCACCACCGCCCTGCTGACGGCCCGTCCGGACACCGTCGTGGTGGAGATGGGACTGCCCGTGTGGCGCCCCGGCTCCGCCGTGTACCTCGCGTCCTACGGCGCGGCCGCCGCCAACGCCCAAGCCGTCGCCGAACTCTTGGGCCTGACCCCCGCCGCCTGACCCGCCACCGAGAGACCCGCGACGCGCCCCGCCGGACAACAGCCCGGTTCCGGTCGGGCGCGTCGCGTCGTGCTTATTGCATTTCTCTCCTCCTTCGGGCGCTGGGCGCCCTCCATCGTCGAGAAACGCGCGCGATCGCTGCATCGCTTCGTCTCGCCTTGACGGCTCGCTGCGCGATCAGGTTTCTCGCAAGCTCGAAACCTGCCTTCGGACGCGATCGCAGGCGTTGAGGTTGTCGCATGGTTGCGGCAGTGGCTTGGGTAGGTGGTCCTGGGGGCGCGGTGCCGGAGCGGTGCGGCGGACAAGCGATAATGGTCGTATGCGATTGTCCGCCCGGGTCGACTATGCGTTGCGCGCCGCCGCCGAGCTGGCGGTCGCCGGGAGCCACCCGGTGACCGCGGTACAGCTCGCGGAGGCGCAGCAGATCCCGCCCAAATTCCTGGAGAACATCCTCGGCCAGCTGCGCCGGTCCGGTCTCATCCGGAGCCAGCGGGGACCCGAGGGCGGCTACTGGCTGGCGCGGCCGGCCGACAAGATCTCCCTCGCCGACATCATCCGCGCCATCGACGGGCCGCTGCTCGGCGTCCGGGGCGAGCGCCCCGAGCACGTCGGGTACCAGGGGCCCGCGCGTTCGCTGCAGGACGTGTGGATCGCGCTGCGCGCCAGCGAGCGGTCCATCCTGGAGCAGGTCATGCTCGCGCACATCGCCGAAGGGAAACTGCCCGAGGCCGTCCAGAAGCTGACCGAGGACCCGTCCGCCTGGGAAAGCCCTTCGTTCATCTGAGGGTCTTCTGTGCCGGAGGGTGACGTCGTCTGGCTGACCGCCCGGCGCCTGCGCGAGGCGCTCGCCGGGCGGCCGCTGGTGCGCTCCGACTTCCGCGTCCCCCGGTTCGCGACCGCCGACCTGCGGGGACGCACCGTCCTGGACGCCGTGTCCCGCGGCAAGCACCTCCTCGTCAGGGTCGAGGGCGGGCTGACCGTCCACACCCATCTGCTGATGGAGGGGCGCTGGCAGATCCGCCGGGCCGGGCCCGTGCCCCGCGACCACCGCGTCCGGCTCGTGCTGGCGAACGCGGAGTGGCAGGCGGTCGGCCACTCCCTGGGCCTGGTCGAGCTGCTGCGCACCGCGGAGGAGCATAAGGCGGTCGGCCATCTGGGGCCTGACCTGCTCGATCCCGGCTGGGGCCCGGAGTCGGCCGCGGCGGCGGCCGCGCGGCTGGAGGAGGACCCCGCCCGGACGATCGGGGAGGCGGTGCTGGACCAGACCCGGCTGGCCGGGATCGGCAACGTCTACAAGGCCGAGATCCTGTTTCTGCGGGGCGTCCACCCGTGGACCCTGGTCGGGAACGTTCCCGACGTCCTCGGCCTTGTGGAGCTCTCTCACAGGCTGCTGGACCTCAACAAGGAGCGGCACGGCCACATCACCACCGGTGACCTGGCCCGCGGCCGCGAGCACTGGGTCTACGCCCGCGCCGGACGCCCCTGCCGCCGCTGCGGCACGCGCATAGAACGCGCCGATCAGACGTCCCAGGCCAGCAAGCGAACTACGTACTGGTGCCCCCACTGCCAACCCGCCCCCAACTAGCCCAAGCCGAGGCCGGCCACCGCCACGACGACGCGACAACCTGAACTGCTGGCAGCCGCAACCGAACAACCCGCCCCAGCCACCTGAAGCACCGACCTCAGCCACCGCCGCAACCCCGCAACAACCAAAACCGTCGCGATCGCGTCCGAAGGCAGGTTTCGAGCTTGCGAGAAACCTGATCGCGCAGCGAGCCGCCAGGCGAGACGAAGCGATGCCAGCGATCGCACCGTGTTTCTCGACGATGGAGGCCCGCCAGGGCCGAAGGAGGAGAGAAATACAAAAAATACGACCCCGAACCTCGCAGGAACGGTCTGCGAGGGCCGGGGCCTCGTCGGCTCCGGGGCGGCGCGCCGGGGATCGCGGCGGCGCGCCTTGCCAGGCCGGCGTCTTGGGGTTCCTGGACGCGTCAGGTCTGCGCCTGGAACATCCAGTGCTGCTTCTCCAGTTCGCGGGCGATGCCGATGAGCAGGTCCTGCGTCACCGGGTCGGGCTCGTCGGTGACCGTGATGCGCTCGCGGAACCGCGCGATGATCTGCGCCAGCACGTCGGTGACCGCGGCGACGACCTTGTCGTCGTCGAGGTAGCCGGCCTCCAGCTGCGGAAGCCTCGTGCGGTCGGCGACGGTGCGGGCACGGCCGTCGGGGTTCACGCCGATCGCCACGGCGCGTTCGGCCACGTCGTCCTGGCCGCCGCGGGCGAGGGCGACGATCTCGTCAAGGTGCTCGTGGACGACTTTGAAGTTGCGTCCGGTGAGGTTCCAATGGGCCTGCTTGGCGAGCAGGGAAAGGTCGATGAGGTCGATGAGGGAGCCCTGCAGGGCGTCCCCTGCGACCTTCTTGGCCTCGTCGTCGATCGGGCTCTTGACCGCCGCCATGGTGGGGCTCCTTCCGCGTCGTTACGGGTAACCGTTACAACACGGGAACCTCCCCGCAAATGCCGCATTCATGCGTGAGGCCGCGCACACCCGCGGCCCCGATCGGACGCATGAACACGCCCGGGAAAGCGCCCGAGAACGGGCCGTCGAGAACCGGTCAGGCCGCGACCATGTCGGCGCGGAACTCCCCGGTGATCTCTTCCGGCGTCTCCGGGATGCTCTCGGCGGTAATGCGCTCGTGCTCCGGCGGCGCGCCCGCCATGACGGGCTCGTGCTGCAGCTCGGCCAGGGCCAACTGGTCCGCCACGTCCCTGAGGACGTGCGACAGCGGAACGCCGAGCGCCTTGCAGATCGAGGACAGCAGTTCCGACGATGCCTCTTTCTGCCCCCGTTCCACCTCGGACAGGTAGCCGAGTGACACCCGCGCGGCCGCGGACACCTCACGGAGGGTGCGTCCCTGGCGCAGCCGCAGCTGCCGCAGTACGTCACCGAGCAGCTGGCGAAGCAGGACCATCGTCTCGCTCCCTCCCTCAGTTCGGACCATCTGCCGGTTCCACCGTACCCGGCTTGACGGCGGCCATGGCAGACCGTTGAATTCGTGTTCGCTCGGAACGTAACGCTGTAATCAGCCCCGATCTTCCCGATCCGCCTGAGCCTTCCCGCTCCGCTCCGTGACGTCAAGCCCGAGCAGGACGCGTCTCAGCAGCTCAAGGGCGTGCACGACGGTCATCCGCCGGATCACCGCGCGGGATTCCGGCCCGGCGCCGGGCACAGGGAGTTTCGGGCTGACCACAGTGAGCGACTCCCCCGGGCCGGCCACGCCGACATAGATCGTGCCGACCGGGCGGTCGTCCTGCGGGTCGGGGCCCGCCACACCCGTCACGGCGAGCCCGTACGTCGCATTGAGCACGTCCCGCACACCCGCCGCCATCGCGGCCGCCACGTCCGGGTGGACGGCGCCCTCCTCGGCGAGCAGGTCCGCCGGGACGCCCAGCAGCCGGTGCTTGGCCTCGGTCGCGTACGTCACCATGCCGCCCGCGAACGTCGCGGACGAACCCGGCATCGCGGTCAGCTCCGCGCCGATCAGCCCGCCGGTCAGCGACTCGGCCGCGGCGACGGTCGCCGAGCGCTCCGCGAGCAGCCGGTGGACGACCCGGTCGAGCGACTCGTCCTCCGCCCCGTACACGGCGTCGCCGAGCAGGTCCCGGACACGCGCCTCGACGTCCGCGAGGCGGCCGGCGGCGCCGGGCCCCGCGACGGTGATCCGGACCTTCACCTCGGCCGGATCGGGCAGGTAGGCGAGCCGCACCCGGTCCATCGCCTCGACCTCGGCGAGCCGCGTCGCGACGACCGACTCCCACATCCGGGCGGTGCGGAGCGTGCGGCGCGCGACGGCGGGCAGCCCGGCGGTCTCCGCCAGCTCCGGCAGGACGGTCTCGTCCATGATCGTGCGCATCTCGAACGGGACGCCCGGCAGCGCGTAGACGATCCCGCCGGGCAGCTCGACGCGCAGGCCGGGCGCCGAGCCCGCGGAGTTGGCGAGGACCCGCGCGCCGTCGGGGACGTCCGCCATGCGCAGCGCCATCGGCTGCAGCTCCCGCCCGGCGCGCGCGACCCGCTCGCGCAGCCGCCGCTCCAGCGCCGGGTCCCGGACGAGCCCGACGCCCGCGGCCTTGGCGAGCGCGTCGCGGGTCAGGTCGTCGTAGGTCGGCCCGAGGCCGCCGGTGGTGATGACGGCGTCGGCGCGGCCGAGCGCGGCGGCCACGGCCTCGACGATCACGTCCAGTTCGTCGCCGACGACGACGCTGCGGGTCACGTCGACGCCGTGGTCGGCGAGCCTGCGGCCGAGCCACGCGGCGTTCCCGTTGATCGTGTCGCCGAGGAGCAGCTCGTCCCCGACGGTGAGCAGTTCGACCCGCATCGCGTCCCCATTCCCGCTGTTCACCGGCACGGCGCCACGAATCTACCGGCGGGCGCCCGCGCGGACGGGCCGGGACGGCCGCCGGTTGACCGCGGAAATCGACCGAATGAGGACGGGCGCGGCCGCGTCCGATCGAACCGGTCCAAGCGGATTTCCCTCTTCGCTCGCCTTTGAATTGCGACGGCCGCGCTTTGTGTCCCGTCATGGAGCCGTCCCCGCCACCGCGTGCGACGGGCACGGCGACCGAGGCGCATATCGTCGGCGGCCGCTACTGACATCGCGTCCACCAATTCTCTGAAGTGCAGGTCACAATGTGAGTCAAAACTCATCCGTCCGATTCGTGCGCTCGGGGATTCGTAGGGATAATTGCGAACCACGGGGCCTCGAACGGGGCTGCGGGGCCACGACCGGGGTGGGCGTGGCCCCGCAGCCCACTTCGTTTCCGGAGCCCCGTGCCGACCGTCGGGCGCGCACAGCCGTCAGGCGCGCGCGAGGCGCCGCAGGACGGCGCCGCACCGCCCCGCATAGGCGCGCTGGAACATCCCGCCGAACGGTTCCGCCAGCTTCGACACCGCCGTCGCCGGACGGCTGAACGCGGTGACGGTCAGCCACACGTCGCCGTCGTCGTCCATATGCACGACGAACGACTCCTCGCCCGACTGCGGATGCCCGGGGAGCGTCCCGTACGCCCATCCGGCGTAGCGCTCCTCCTCGCGCGTCCACACGATCCGGCACGGCGCCTTCAGCCGCAGCGGGCCGGCCCCCAGCGCGATCACGACGCCGACGCCCGGCGCCGCGCGCGAGGCCGACGCGTCAACCCGCACCGGGATCGCCCGGTGCATCCAGAACTCCATGACCGCGTCGGCCGCGTTCCGGAACACCGCCGGGCCGTGGCCCACGAGCATTCGGCGCCGCAGATGCCGGTAGCCGCCGGGGCGCTCGGCCTCTCGCGTGGCTCCCACCTCGGGATACGTGAAGTCCTGTGCGGTCATGCCCGTCCCTGCCTCAAAGCTGACGAATCAGCGTCAAGTATCGCCGGTTCCTCTGGCCCGGCCGCGCGGCGGGCCCGTACCGTCCGGATCATGAGAGCCGTCGTCGCCGGGCTGAACGTCTTCCCGATCAAGAGCGGGGGCGCCGTCGCGCTCGCCGAGGCCGCCCTGACGCCGGACGGGCTGCGCCACGACCGCGCGTTCATGGTCGTCCGCCCGGACGGGCGGCACCTGTCGCAGCGCGAGGTCCCCGAGCTGGCGCTGCTGCGCCCCGAGTACGACGGCGTCAAGCTCACCGTCCACACGCCGCTCGCGGGCACGCCGCTGGTCTGCGAGGCGGCGGACGGCCCGGCCCGGGACGTGACCGTCCACCGGCGTCCCTGCCTGGGCGTCGACCAGGGCGAGGACGCCGCCGCGTGGTTCTCGTCCGTCCTCGGGCTGCCCTGCCGCCTCGTCCGCTTCACCGGGACGCGCGACACCAGGCTCGGCGGCGGGACACTCGCGTACGCTGACGGCTACCCCGTCTCCGTGCTGTCCGCCGAATCGCTGGACGACCTGAACCACCGGATGGACGCCCGGCTACCGATGAGCCGTTTCCGGCCCAACATCGTCCTGCGCGGCCTCGGCCCGTACGGCGAGGACGCCGTCACCCGGCTGCGCGGCGGCGGCGCGGACATCGAGCTGATCAAGCCGTGTGGCCGCTGCGTCATCATCAACACCGACCAGGAGACCGCCCGGCGCGCCCCGCACCCGCTCCGCGCGCTCGCCGGGTACCGCACGCAGCGCTTCGACGGCTCTCGCGCGGTCATGTTCGGCCGTCTCGGAATACCCCGGGCACTGGGCGTCCTGCGCGTCGGGGACGAGCTGACGGCGTCCTGAGACGCCTCCAGCGCGGCCGTCAGGGCGTGCCGGGCGCCTCTGGTGCGCGGCGCATGCGCCATGCCTGGACGACGTAGTCCACGCCCGTGACGACCGTGACGACGAGCGCGGCGCCCATCGTGATCCAGCGCAGGTAGTCCAGCGGGCCGGGCAGGATGTACAGGCCGATGGCGATGACCTGCAGCATCGTCTTCAGCTTGCCGCCCTTGCTCGCCGGGATCACGCCGCGGCGGAGCACGACGAACCGCAGCACCGTGATCCCGATCTCGCGGACCATGACGACGATCGTCACCCACCACCACAGCTCCCCCATGATGGACAGGCTGACCAGGGCCGCGCCGGTGAGCGCCTTGTCGGCGATCGGGTCGGCGATCTTGCCGAAGTCGGTGACGATGCCCCGGGCCCGCGCGATGTCGCCGTCGATCTTGTCGGTGATCGAGGCGACCGCGAAGACGCCGAACGCGGCGAGGCGCCAGCCGGTGCCGTCCAGGAAGAACATCCAGACGAAGACCGGGACCAGCGCGATCCGGACGATAGTCAGCGCGTTGGCGATGTTCCAGACACCGGCGGGCGGCGGGTCGTGCGGGCCCGCCACCGGATCCGGGGCGCCGGCGATCATGACACGCCCGTGCCGGCACTCGCGCTGAGGTCCACGCCTTCGCTGTCGGTGACGCGGGCCGCGACGATCTCGCCGAGGGCGAGCCCGGCGCCGCGGACGCGGACCGTCCCGTCCACCTCCGGGGCCTGATGCGCGGCGCGGCCCTCGAACTCGCCGTCCTCCGCCTTCTCCTCCAAGAGGACGTGGACGTCCGAGCCGACGCGGTCTTCGGCGCGCTGCGCGGTCAGCTCGTCGGCGAGGCTCGTCAGCTCCTCGACGCGGGCCGCGACCTCGGCGGGGTCGAGCTTGCCGTCGAGGTTCGCGGCCTCGGTCCCGTCCTCGTCGGAGTAGCCGAACACGCCGACCGCGTCGAGCCGGGCGGCGGAGAGGAACTCCGCCAGCTCCTCGAAGTCGTCCTCGGACTCGCCGGGGAACCCGACGATGAAGTTGGAGCGCACGCCCGCGTCCGGCGCCAGCGCGCGGATCTGGTCGAGCAGGCCCAGGAAGCGCTCCCGGTCGCCGAACCGCCGCATCGACCGCAGCACCGGGCCGCTCGCGTGCTGGAACGACATGTCGAAGTACGGGGCGACGCCGGGCGTGCCGCAGATCGCCTCGATCAGCCCCGGACGCGTCTCCGCGGGCTGCAGGTAGCTGACGCGGACGCGTTCGACGCCGTCCACTGCGGCGAGGCCGGGCAGCAGCTTCTCCAGCGCCCGCAGGTCGCCCAGGTCCTTGCCGTAGGACGTGGAGTTCTCGCTGACCAGTACCAGTTCGCGGACGCCGTGCCCGGCGAGCCAGCGGGCCTCCTCCAGCACCTCAGCCGGAGGACGCGACACGTACGCGCCGCGGAATGCCGGGATGGCGCAGAACGTGCAGCGCCGGTCGCAGCCGGACGCCAGCTTCAGCGGCGCCACCGGACCGCCGCCGCCGAGCCGCCGCCGCAGCACCCGCGGCCCGGACGCCGGCGCCACCCCGTCCGGGAGGTCGTCCTGGTCAGGGACGGCGGCGTGGCCCGGGATCGCCATTCCCGCGGACGAGCGCTCGACCGGGGAGATCGGCAGCAGCGTCCGGCGGTCGCGCGGGGTGTGGGCGGCGCGGCGGCGTCCCGCCATGACGTCGTCGAGCCGGTCGCCGATCGCGGTGTAGTCGTCGAAGCCGAGCACCGCGTCGGCCTCCGGCAGCGCCTCGGCCAGCTCGCTGCCGTACCGCTCCGCCATGCAGCCGGCCGCCACGACCTTCGCCCCGGAGTCGTGCGCGGCGAGCAGCGTGTCGATGGAGTCCTTCTTGGCCGCCTCGATGAAGCCGCAGGTGTTGACGACCACCACGTCCGCGCCGTCGGCGCCGTCGGCGCCGTCGGCCAGGTCCCAGCCCGCGTCCTCGATGCGCGCGGCGAGCTCCTCGGAATCGACCTCGTTGCGGGCGCAGCCGAGCGTGATGAGAGAGACCTTGCGGCGAGTGGACATCCCCCTAAGGTAATGGGCCTCGACGGCCGAGGGGACCAGCGGCCTCGCCTCTTCAGGACGGGCCAGACGGGTCAGGCGGGTTCGGGGTCGTCGCGGTCGAAGCTCATCCGCTGCACGCCCCGGCCCTTGCCGGGCGAGCCGATGTCCTTGCCGTTGACGGTCAGGTTGACGCTGCCGCCCACGCCGACCACGAGCCGGACCTTCTTCTTGTCGGTGAAGTCCTTCTCGTCGCCCTCGCGGAGCATGCCGCTGAACAGCGTCCTGCCGTCGGCGCCGCGGACGTTCAGCCAGGTCGTGCGCTCGGCCACGACCCGGACCTCGACCTTGGTGCGCGGCGCCGCCGCGACCGGGTCGCGCTTCTCCGGCAGCGTGGGCGCCGGAGCGGAGGTCGTCGGCGCGGGCGTCCCGGCGACCTGCTGCGCGGTGCGCCGCTCGCTCCCGCCGCCCTGCCCGATCACCTGGACCACCCCGTAGATGATCACGAGGGCGAGCGCGAGGGCCATCGCCGCGCTCCAGTTCGCCGACCTGCGCTCGCGGAACGCGACGGGCTGCTCCGGCTCGAACGCCGACACGGCCGAGACCGGCTGCGGCGCGCCGCCGTGCGTCGCGTCGAACTCGGCGACGAGCGGTTCCGGATCGATGCCGAT
This sequence comes from Actinomadura sp. 1N219, assembly GCF_044326405.1. NCBI lineage: Bacteria > Bacillati > Actinomycetota > Actinomycetes > Streptosporangiales > Thermomonosporaceae > Actinomadura > Actinomadura sp. 1N219. The sequence continues at coordinate 430,804 of NZ_JBIRAY010000002.1, forward strand.
GACCCGCCCGATGCTCCGGATGTGCCCGCGGGCGTAGAAGTTGCCGCCGCAGGCGGAGAAGTCGTCGGCCTCCATGCCGCGGATCACGGTCTCGCGTATCCGCGTTTGGAGACTCACCTGTGTCACCGAGAGACCGGCCCGCTGACGCTCCTCCGCCAAGGTCTCACCGATGCTCACGCCGGGCCTCCTTCGAAGGTGCTCGTCGCCGATCTCCCGCGACACAAGTCTAGGAACGGCCATGCCCGCTTAGCGACAGCCAACACGTTGGAAACAGGGCAAGATTTCGCATCATTCCGCAACGCGCCGGAGGCAGACGCCTCAGTGCCGCTTCGGTGACGTTCCCTGTCACCCAGGCGTCGTCTCAGGCCCCGCCGCGCAGCTCCGCGAGCACCCCGGGAAGGTCGTCCGGTTTCGCCAGGACGTCCCGCGCCTTGGAGCCCTCGCTCGGGCCGACGATGTCGCGGCTCTCCATCAGGTCCATGAGGCGCCCGGCCTTGGCGAACCCGACGCGGAGCTTGCGCTGCAGCATCGACGTCGACCCGAACTGCGTCGACACGACCAGCTCGATGGCCTGGACGAGCAGGTCCATGTCGTCGCCGACCTCCTCGTCGATCTCCTTCTTCGGCCCGGCGGCCGCGGCGACGTCGTCCCGGTAGTTCGCCTCCATCTGCCCCTTGCAGTGGTCGACGATCCCGTGGATCTCCTTCTCCGCGACGTAGGCGTTCTGGATGCGCATCGGCTTGCTCGCGCCCATCGGCAGGAACAGCGCGTCGCCCTGCCCGACCAGCTTCTCCGCGCCCGGCTGGTCGAGGATGACGCGGCTGTCCGACAGCGACGACGTCGCGAACGCCAGCCGGGACGGCACGTTGGCCTTGATGAGCCCGGTGACGACGTCCACCGACGGGCGCTGCGTCGCGAGCACGAGGTGGATGCCCGCGGCGCGGGCGAGCTGGGTGATGCGGACGACCGAGTCCTCCACGTCGCGCGGCGCGACCATCATCAAGTCGGCCAGCTCGTCCACGATGACGAGCATGTACGGGTAGGGCGTGTAGACGCGCTCGCTGCCCGGCGGCGGGACCAGCTTCCCGGCCTTCACCGCCTTGTTGAAGTCGTCGATGTGCCGGTACCCGGACGCGGCCAGGTCGTCGTAGCGGCGGTCCATCTCGCCCACGACCCAGTCCAGGGCCTCGGCGGCCTTCTTCGGATTGGTGATGATCGGCGTGATCAGGTGCGGGATGCCCTGGTACATCGTCAGCTCGACCCGCTTGGGGTCGACGAGGATCATCCGGACCTCGTCGGGGGTGGCGCGCATCAGCACCGACGTGATGAGCCCGTTGATGCAGGTCGACTTGCCCGCGCCGGTCGCGCCCGCGATGAGGATGTGCGGCATCTTCGCCAGGTTCGCCACGACGGTGCGTCCCTCGACGTCCTTGCCGAGCCCGACGATCATCGGGTGGTGCTCGTTGGTCGCGGCGGGCGAGCGGAGCACGTCGCCGAGGCTGACGATGTCCTTGTCGGTGTTCGGGATCTCCACGCCGATCGCCGACTTGCCGGGGATCGGGGAGATGATGCGCACGTCGGCGCTCTTCACCGCGTAGGCGATGTTCTTGGTCAGCGCGATGACCTTCTCGACCTTCACCGCCGGACCGAGCTCGATCTCGTACCGGGTGATGGTCGGGCCGCGGGTGAACCCGGTGACCTGCGCGTCGATGTCGAACTGCTCCAGCACGCCGGTCAGCGCGTTCACGACCGTGTCGTTGGCCTTGGTGCGCGGCTTGGTGACGCTGCCCGGACGCAGCGACGACGGGTCGGGCAGGACGTAGATCTCGCCGGACGACGACAGCGGCAGCTGCTCCGAGCGGCGGGGCGCGGGCGTCGGGTCGGGCACGTCGGCGGAGCGCGCGGCGTCGCCGCCCGCGACGTGCTCGTCCATCGGCGGCGCGCCGTCGTCGGCGGGCGGCGCGGGCGGCGGGACGTCCGGCTGGAACGGGTCGGGCTCGAACAGGTCGTCGGCGAGGTCGCGCTGCGGGCGGTCGCCCTTCTTCGGCTGGTCCTCCAGCAGGGGCGTGTCGTAGGGCCGCGAGTGCTCGCCGACCTCCAGCTCGCCGCTCTCGTCCTTGTCGGACTTCTTCTTGCGGCGGCGCTTCTTCGGCGCCTCGCCGTCGCTCTCGCCCTCGTCCTTGGCGGGGCGCTGCGGGCGGCCCTGCAGCGTCGCCACCGCCCACAGGTCGGAGACCCGCTCGGGCACGCGGTTGATGGGCGTCGCGGTGACGACCAGCAGGCCGAACCCTGACAGGAGGAGCAGCAGCGGGACGGCCACCCACCCGCTCAGCGCCGCGTCCAGGGGGGCCGACACGACCCAGCCGACGACGCCGCCCGACTCGCGGACGCCGTCCATGTCCTTCGCGGGCGACGGGACGCCCGCCGCGATGTGCAGGATGCCGAGGACGCCGACGCCGAGCGCGGTCACGCCGATGACGATGCGCCCGGTGTCCTCGTGGTGCTCGGGGTGGCGCAGCGTCCGCCACGCCAGCAGCGCAAGCAGGACCGGCAGGATCATCGCCATGATGCCGATGCCGCCGCGCACGACCTTCTCCAGCGCGATGGTGACGACGCCGTCCGGGCGGAACCAGGTGACCGAGGCCAGCACGATGGACGAGCCGAGCAGCGCGAGCCCGAGCCCGTCGCGCCGGTGCTCGGGGTCGAGGCTGCGGGCGCCGTGCCCGTAGGCGCGGAAGATCGACCCGACCGCGACGGCGGCGAGCAGGTACAGCTTGAACAGGAGCTTGAAGAACCCGAGCACCGCCTGGGAGATCGGGTCGGGCTTCTGCGGGGAACGCCCGCGGCCCGAACCGCGGCCCGAGCCGCGGTTCCCCTTCGAGCTGCCGCTCGAGCGCTTCCGGGGGGACGACCCGGCGGACTTGCGAGCCGAACTGCCCCCCGCACGCGAAGAGGTTTTCGTTCCCCCAGACGCACGTGTGGCCATGGTTATGAGAGTAACCAAGGACCCAAGAGGTTCCCGGGATGGCGGACGGGCGTGTTGACGAGCGCCCGTCCGCCCTGTAGCCGGGCCGCCGGGCTACACCTCCACGACCACCGGGACGATCATCGGCCGGCGGCGGTAGTTGTCGCTGACCCATTTCCCGACGGTGCGGCGGATGAGCTGGCCGATCTGGTGCAGGTCGTTGACGCCGTCGCCGGCCGCGTCCCGCAGCACGCCCTCGATCCGCGCGATGATCTCCTCGAAGTCCTCGTTCATGATGCCGGCGCCGCGGGCGTGCACCTCGGGCCCGGCGACGAGCTTGCCGGACGTGGAGTCGATCCCGACGACGATGGACACGAAGCCCTCCTCGCCGAGGATGCGCCGGTCCTTCAGCGACGTCTCGGTGACCTCGCCGACCGACAGGCCGTCCACGTACACGTAGCCGGCGGGCACGGCGCCGACGATCTTGGCGCGGCCGTCGACGAGGTCGACGACGACGCCGTCCTCCGCGATGACGATGTTCTCGTCCGGGACGCCGGTGAGCGCCGCGAGCTTGGCGTGCGCGCGCAGGTGCCGCCACTCGCCGTGGATCGGGACGAAGTTCGCCGGCTTGGTCACGTTCAGCACGTACAACAGCTCGCCCGCGGACGCGTGCCCGGACACGTGCACCAGCGCGTTGCCCTTGTGGATGACGCGCGCCCCCCACCGGGTGAGCCCGTTGATGACGCGGTTGACGGCGTTCTCGTTCCCCGGGATCAGCGACGACGCGAGCATCACCGTGTCGCGCTCGGTGATGCGGATCGAGTGGTCCCGGTTCGCCATCCGCGACAGCGCCGACATCGGCTCGCCCTGCGACCCGGTGCACACCAGCACGAGGCGGTCGCCGGGGATGTCGTCCAGCTCCTTCTGGTCGACCATGATGTCGTCCGGGACGGTGAGGTAGCCGAGCTCGCGCGCGACGCCCATGTTGCGGACCATCGACCGCCCGACGAAGCAGACCTTGCGTCCGTTGGCGACGGCGGCGTCCAGGACCTGCTGGACGCGGTGGATGTGCGAGGCGAAGCAGGCGACGATGAGCCGCTCCTGCGCGGTGCGGAACACCTCGTCCACGACCGGGCCGATGTTGCGCTCGCTGGTGACGAAGCCCGCGACCTCGGCGTTGGTCGAGTCGGACATCAGCAGGTCGATGCCCTCGGCGCCGAGCCGCGCGAACCCGGGCAGGTCGGTGAGCCGGCCGTCCAGCGGCAGCTGGTCCATCTTGAAGTCGCCGGTGTGCAGGACGAGCCCCGCGGGCGTGCGGATGGCGAGTGCGAGCGCGTCCGGGATCGAGTGGTTGACGGCGAGGAACTCGATGTCGAACGGCCCGAACGTCCGCCGCTCGCCCTCCACCACCACGTCGGTGACGGGTTTGATGCGGTGCTCGGTCAGCTTGGCCTCGATGAGCGCGAGCGTCAGCCGCGAGCCGACCAGCGGGACGTCGCGGCGCTCGCGCAGCAGGTACGGCACGGCGCCGATGTGGTCCTCGTGGCCGTGCGTGAGGACGACGGCCTCGATGTCGTCCAGGCGCTCCCTGATGTACTCGAAGTCGGGCAGGATCAGATCGACTCCGGGCTGCTCGGTCTCGGGGAACAGGACGCCGCAGTCGACGACGAGCAGGCGTCCGCCGTACTCGAACACCGTCATGTTGCGGCCGATCTCCCCCAGCCCGCCGAGCGCGACGATGCGCAGCCCGCCCTCGGGCGGCGCGGGCGGGTCCGAGAGCTCCGGGTGAGGATGACTCACCGGGCGACCTCCGGGATGACGACCTCCGGCACTTTGACTCCCCCTATCGTGAGGTCTTCACGCAGGCGCGCCGCGAACTCCGGCGAGGCCGCCACGAGCGGCGCGCGAAGCGGGCCGCCGCCGGGCAGGCCGAGCAGGTTCAGCGCTGCCTTGACGGCGATGGCGCCCTGCGTACGGGTCATGATGGCGGCGACCACGGGCAGCAGCCGCCGATGGATCTGCAGCGCACGCGCGTGCTCGCCGGCGCGGTAGGACTCGATCATCTCATGCAGCTCGGCGCCGACGACGTGCCCCACCACGCTGACGAACCCGGCCGCGCCGACCGACAGCCACGGCAGGTTCAGGTTGTCGTCGCCGGAGTACCAGACCAGGTCGGTCTCCGCCATCACCCTGGACGCGCCGAACAGGTCGCCCTTGGCGTCCTTGACGGCGACGATCCGCGGGTGCTCGGCGAGCCGCACCAGCGTGTCGTTCTCGATCGGCACCCCGGCGCGGCTCGGGATGTCGTACAGCATGGCCGGCAGGCCCGTCGCGTCGGCCACCGCCGTGAAGTGGTGGACGAGGCCCTCCTGCGGGGGCTTGTTGTAGTACGGCGTCACCACGAGCAGAGCATGCGCGCCGGCGGCCTCGGCCTCCCGCGCGAGTTTCAGGGTGTGCTCCGTGTGGTTGGTTCCGGCACCGGCGACGATCACGGCGCGGTCGCCGACCGCGTCGAGGACCACCCGCAGAAGCTGCTGTTTCTCGTCGTCGCTCGTCGTGGGCGACTCGCCCGTCGTCCCGTTGACGACCAGGCCGTCGTGGCGCCGCTCGTCGACCAGGTGGGTCGCGAGGCGCGCGGCGCCGTCGTAGTCGACGCCGCCGTCCGGCAGGAACGGGGTGACCATCGCGGTCAGCATCCGCCCGAACGGAGCGTCAGGTGTTGTGCTGGGTGCCATGCACCGAACGGTACCGTTCCGGCCGTACCAGGTGGACCCGCAGGTCCGGCTGAGATCCGAGGCGGTGCGAAGGTGTTACCGGACGCGCCGTGGAGGAAGCCGCCGCCACACGCTCGGGGGTACGCGTGGCGGCGGCTCCACATCCACATCGTGGCACGCAAATGCGTCGTTACGGGGTCAGTCCGGCCACTTCCCGGACTCGGTTGCGTAACGTGACCGCTCGGTCATCCTGTGCGGTCCGACGTGCGGGTATCCCGCCGCCGGGGCGGATGGGACCGTTCCCTGATCGCCGCGGGTCCGCGTGCTCCGAGGGGCTCAGCCGCGGGCGGTTTCGGCCGTCCGGGGCAGCCACGCGGAGCGGTAATGGGCCCATTCGTCCGGCCCGGTCGTCCAGTCCGCGTACACGCCGACGCCGAACGGGCGCTTGGGCGGCCGTTCCAGGTCGTCGATCCCGCGCCGGACGCCCCGCAGCGCGACCTCCAGATCCTCCGCCCAGCCCATGAGGGGCCGGTAGGTGGGGACGCCCATGAACACCGTGGCGCGGTCGCCGATGAGCTCCAGCGTGGTGCGGGTGTGCCGGGCGAAGTGCCATCCGGCCAGGGCCTCGGTCGGCAGCGACACGTCGTAGGTCATGATCGCGACCTGGTCGGCGAGGCCGGCGACGTCGCGCAGGAAGTCCTCGGTCGGGCGGGGCGGCTGGTGGTACCTGCCGCCGCGCGGGAGCAGCGCCTTGTAGACGGGCTCGGCCTCGTCCACGAGCGTCTGCTGCTCCAGCGCCACCGACAGCAGCCTGCCGCGCGAGCGGGTCAGCTCGCTGGTCGCCTTCATGAGCGTCATGAACGCGGCGTCGTCGGGGTAGATCGGCTCGAAGTCGTAGTGGATGCCGTCGAACCCCAGGTCGAGGAAGACCGCGTCGGTCCTGAGCACGTTCGCGCGCACGGCGGGGTCGTCCAGCTCGATGACGCCGTCGCCGTCCACGATCCGGATCTGGCCGAGGTACGCCTGCGCGCGGACGCCAGGCGCGTACTCGCGGACGGCCTCGATCAGCTGCCGGGCGTAGCGGTACTTGTGGGCGGGGACCGTCCCGTCCGCCTCGAAGGGGCCGGTGTGGAAGAACACGTCGGTGATGCGGTTCTGCCGCAGCAGTTCTCCGAGCGCGCGGTACTCGGCGTCGCTGTGCGGTTCGCCGACCCACTGGTGCCGCGCCCACAGTGCGTTCGCCTCGGTGCCGCGCGCCTGCGGCTCCTGCTGCCACCACACCCACGCCCCGGCGAGCACGAGCGCCGCCAGGCCGAGCACGTAGGCCGCGGCCCAGCCCGTCCAGCGCAGCGCCCCGCCCACTCCCCCACGAACCCGTCCGCTCTTCGCCACCCCGCAATGATCCCGGATCTAACGGGCAGATCGGACGCGGCATCTCCCGGTTCGCCCTCGCGCCGCCCAGCCGCCGCCCATGAAACGACCAGGCTTTGGACGTGATCGCGCGCCGCGCGCGGCGGCCGTTGACACCGGGGGAACCCTGTGATGACCAGGCGGCTCGGCGACGCGGGCCCACCGGTTCTCGACGGGAGCCGCCCGGATCTCACCCGTTCCACCGGGATGGAGGTCGAGCCGACATGCGAGTGCGACCGGATCAGGCCGAACCCAGACCTCTGATCAGTACACGCGCCCTAGTGATCATCCTCATGGCGATCGGCGCCGCCGCGCTGACCGCCGCCGCTCCGCAGTTCGCGATCCCGATCGGGGTGGGGGTGGGTGTCGTCACCCTCCTCGCCCAGATCGTCGACTGAGTCAGAAAACGGGGATTATGTCTTCGGCGTTGATGTCGGTGACGTCGACGCCGGAGATGTCCAGTTCGGGGATGGCGGGGAACTCGATGCCCCAGCGTTCGACGATGGCGCGGACGCGGGCGATGGCGATCTTCCAGTTCTCCGCCTGCTCCTCGAACGACAGGACGCCGAGCCCGGCGTCGCGGGCGTGGTCCATCAGGACGCGGTGGTTGGTGAGGAAGTAGGGCGGCAGGTCCCAGAAGCCGTCCGGCGGCTCCCAGAGGATCATCGACAGGAACACGAACCCGGCGCGCAGCTGCTTGGTGATCTGGCCCTTGACGTCCTCGGTGAGGCCGGGCCACTCGTTCTCCAGGATGGTCATGCAGATCTGCAGGTGCCGCGACTCGTCCCGGCCGATCTTCTTGAACATCTCGTCGAAGACCGGGTGCTCCGTCCCGGTGGCCATGCCGCGGAACAGGGTGGACGCCGCCATCTCGCCCATCATGAAGCTGGTGAACAGGACGGCCAGCGAATACTTGCGGACGGCCGTGTTGTAGCCGTGCCAGTACCGGCCGCCGTTGTGGTAGAGCCAGCCGATGTTGTTGTGCGCGGCCTTCTCCAGGTCGGTCTCGGGGCTCCAGTCCAGCGGCCCGCCCGGCCAGAGTTTGGCGATCGTCCGCTGGCAGCACTCCTCGTGGTTCATCTCGTCGCGCGTGATCGAGAAGAAGCACTTCCGGACGGGGTCCTCCTCGTGCTGCTCGAACGCGTGGATGGTGGCGCGGGCGAACACTGCGGGCCCGGACGCGTCGAAGTTGGCGAGGACCGCGAACCAGTACATGATCCCGAGCCGCTGCTCGTGCGTGAAGTCGCCGGGGCGCAGGTCGTCCCAGGGCAGGTCGGCGGGGTTCCAGACCACGCGCTTCGACTTCTCGTAGATGGCGGCGAGCTTGTCGGTCTCGACCCGCCATTCCATCGGGTAGATGTTCGGCTGCGGGATCTCGGGGGCGGGCCAGAACCCGCCCTCGGGAACGGTCAGCTTGTCGGCCATGGACGCCCCCCGGAAGTCATCGACGCGTGACGCTCCCTTCCTCCATCGTGCGCGACGGGCGAGCGTCCCGCAAACCGTCCCGCAGACCGTCGGGCGACCGGTCGACGCGGGTGCGCTGGGTGAGGGCCACGCAGACCAGCACGCCGACAGCGGCGAGCGCGGTCGTGGCGTCGATCCGCTCGCCGAGGAGGATGCCCGACCAGAGCAGGGTCATGACCGGCTGGGCGAGCTGGACCTGACTGGCGCGCGCGATCCCGGCCCGTGCCAGGCCCTCGTACCAGGCGAAGAAGCCGATGTAGGCGGAGAAAGCGGCGACGTAGGCGAAACCGAGGGTGGCGCGTCCCGTCCAGTCGGGGGAAGTGGTCGCGAGCAGCCAGACCGTCACCGGGACGGTGATCGGCGCGGAGAGCACGAGCGCCCAGGAGATGACGCGCCAGCCCGGCATGTCGCGGGCGAGGCGCGCGCCCTCGGTGTAGCCCGCCGCGCAGGTGACCAGCGCGCCGAACAGCAGCAGGTCGGCGGCGGTGACGTGGCCCGCGCCGCGGACGAGCGCGAACCCGGTGACGCAGACCGCGCCGGCCGCGCCGGCGAGCCAGAACGCGCGGGACGGCCGCTCCCCCGCGCGCAGCACGCCGAACACGGCGGTGACGGCGGGCAGCAGCCCGACCACGACGGCCGAGTGGGCGGACGAGGCGCCGTGGTCGAGCGCGAGCGTGGAGAGCACCGGGAACCCGAAGACGACTCCGGCGACGACGACCGCGAACCCGGCCAGCTGGTCGCGGCGCGGAAAGCGGGCCCGCACCGATAGCAGTACGACGGCGGCGAGGACGCTCGCGGCGGCGGCGCGGCCGACGCCGATGAGGTACGGGTCGAGCCCCTCCAGCCCGAAGACCGTGCTCGGGATCGTGAAGGAGTAGATCAGGACGCCGATGCCGGCGAGCCAGAGGCCCGCTCCCGGGCCGGTGTCCGCTATCGGCGCGGAGGCAGTAGCGCTATCCTTAGTCCTCATGAAACACGATAGCAGTGTGGCGGCGCTCGCCGACTCGCTGCGTGCCGACGTCCACCGGATGGGCGCCGGGGAGCGGCTTCCGTCCAGCCGGAGCCTGGTCGAGCGGCACCGGGTCAGCCCGGTGACGGTGTCGCGGGCGCTGGCCCTGCTGGCGGCCGAGGGGCTGGTGGTGACGCGTCCGGGCAGCGGCGCGTTCGCCGCCGGGCGCCGCGAGGCCGCCGCGGAGCCGGCCGACCTCGGCTGGCAGGCGGTGGCGCTCGGCGATCGGTCCGTCGACGCGGCCGGGGTGTCGTGGCTGCTCACCCCGCCGCCGGAGGGCGTGATCCCGCTCAGCGGCGGCTACCTGCATCCGACGCTGCAGCCCGCGCGGGCGCTCGCGGCGGCGATGGCGCGGGCGGCCCGGCGCCCGGACGCCTGGGAGATGCCGCGGCTCGGCGGGATGCCCGAGCTGCGCGCCTGGTTCGCCCGGACGGTCGGCGGCGCCGTCTCCCCCGCCGACGTGGTGATCACCAGCGGCGGGCAGCAGTCGCTGACGACCGTCCTGCGGGCGCTGCTCCCGCCGGGCGCGCCCGTGCTGGTCGAGTCGCCGACGTACCTGGGCGTCCTCGCGGTCGCGCGGGCGAGCGGGCTGCATCCGGTGCCCGTGCCGGTGGACGCGGACGGCGTCCGTCCCGATCTGCTCGCCGAGGCGTTCGCGATGACCGGGGCGCGCGCCTTCTACAGCCAGCCGACCTTCCACAACCCGACCGGCACGGTGCTGAGCGACGAGCGGCGCGCGCAGGTGCTGGAGGTGGCGCGGGCGGCGGGCGCGTTCGTGATCGAGGACGACTTCGCCCGGCACCTCGGCATCGTCCCGCCCCCGCCCCCGCTGATCGCGCAGGACGGCGACGGCCGGGTGGTGCACATCGCGTCGCTGACCAAGGCGACCGCGCCGAGCCTGCGGGTCGCAGCAGTCATCGCGCGCGGCCCGGTCGCCGAGCGGATCCGCGCGACGCAGCTCGTGGAGGAGTTCTTCCCGGCCAGGCCGCTCCAGGAGGCGCTGCTCGAACTGGTCAGCTCGCCGGGCTGGCCGCGGCATCTGAGCGCCGTCCGCGCGGCGCTGCGGTCGCGCCGCGACGCCATCCTGACCGCGTTCGCCCGCGACCTGCCGGAGCTGCGCGTGAACCGTCCCGGCGGCAGCCTGCACCTGTGGGCGCGGCTGCCGGAGGGCGTGGACGACACCGCGCTGGCGGAGGCCGCCCTGCGCGCCGGTGTGCTGGTCAGCGCAGGGCGGCCGTTCTTCCCCGCCGAAGCCCCCGCCCCGTACCTGCGGATCAGTTACGGGACGGCGGCCTCGGAGCCGGAACTGGCGGAGGGTGTCCGGCGCCTCAGCACAGTCCTACGTTCCTGAAGCGGTGCAGAAGCAGAATTCGTTACCCTCCGGGTCGCGCCAGACCTGGAAGGGGGTCCGCGGGTTCCCCATCGGCTCGCCCGCGGGCGTCGCGCCGAGCCGCCGGGCCCGCTCCCCCGCCGCGTGGATGTCGGGCACGTCCAGGTCGAGGTGGACGCGGTTCTTGATCTTCTTGGTCTCCGGGACGAGCTGGAACGCCAGCACCGGGCCGTCGCCCGCGAGCGGCTCCAGGTCGAGCCACTCGTCCTCGCGCGAGGTCGTCTTCATGCCGAGCAGCCCGCCCCAGAAGGCCGCCATCGCGTCCAGGTCGGCGCAGTCGAACACGACGGTGGTCACCGTCGGATTGATCTCGCTCATCGCACTCCCCCGGACGTCCGCAGGACGTGCGCCGAGCGGGCCGAGCGGGCGGCGGCCCGCCTGCATCCGGCCGCGGGCGGCGCCGGGTGACGCCGGTGGCGCTGGGCGCCGATCCGGTCGGGCACCCCGTCAAGGAGCCACCGGCGGATCCGTCCGGCGCGCTCGATGGACCGCGCGCGGGCGACGAGGTTCGCCTCGACGATGTCGGCCTGCAGCCGGGCGTATGCACGCTCGGCCCATGCGTGCCGCGTGGCCGGCCCCGCGAGGTACGGCAGCGCCTTCATGATCGTCCTCCCGTTCGTTGACACCAGCTAAACACTAACGCTGGTGTCGCCGAGATGCAACCGGTAAAATGAGTATGCCGGTGTCGCAGGTTGGTAGACTGCGCGCGAACAGGCAGGAGAGGTGATGGCCGAGGCTCAGGACGACCCCGCGCCGCTGCTCAGGGACTTCGTCAACACGCTCAACATCGACGCCGCCGAGGACGAGCTGACGACGCCCGAGCTGCTCGCCGCGTGGCTGGCCGGGCGCCGGCTCGTCCCGGACGACGCGCGGGCGTCCGGCGCCGACCTGGCCACCGCGATCGCGCTCCGGGAGGGCCTCCGCGAAGCCATGTCCGCGCACCACGGGCCGCGCCCGGCCGACTTCCCCGACGACCTGGAGGACGCCCTCACCGCCGTGCCCCTGCGGGTCACGTTCGCCGGGGCGCGTCCGGACCTCGTCCCGCTCGACCCGCCCGGCACGGCCGCCGCCGGCCTGGCCCGCCTCGCCGCCGCGATCATGGACGCGGTCGCCGCCGGGACCTGGCCCCGGCTGAAGGTCTGCCAGGAGGACACCTGCCGCTGGGCGTTCCTGGACACGTCCAAGAACCGGTCGCGCGCCTGGTGCTCGATGAGCACCTGCGGGAACCGCACCAAGACCCGCGCCTACCGGGCCCGCCGCCGGACCTGACCGCGTCCCGGGGGCCTAGTGTGGGCGGTGATCCCGGACGGAGAGGACGTGCCAGCGCCATGGCCGATGTCGGAGTGCGGCCCGCAGGGCGGGCGGACGCCGCCGCCGTCGCCGACATCCAGGTGCGGGCCTGGCGGCAGGGCTACCGCGACCTGCTGCCCGAAGGCGTCCTCGCCGAGGTGACCGGGCCCGCCGCGCTCGAGGTGTGGCGCGAGAAGTGGATGGAGGCGGCCACGGCGCCGCCGAGCCCCCGGCACCGGCTGCTCGTCGCCGTGGCGTCCGACCTCGTCGTCGGCTTCGCCGCGCACGCCCCGGCCGAGGACCCCGATCTCGACCCGGCCGGCACCGCCGAGCTGATCACGCTGCTCGTCGACCCGCTGCACGCCCGCGCCGGGCACGGCAGCCGGCTGCTCGCCGCGTCCGCCGACCTGCTCCGCGAGGACGGCTTCGCCACCCTGACCACGTGGGCGTTCGAGGACGACGAGGTGACGCGGACGTTCCTCGGCTCCGCCGGCTGGGCCCCCGACGGGACGGCCAGGACGCTCGACATGGGCGACCCCGTCCGGCAGATCCGCCTGCACACCGACATCAGCGGCTGACCTGTTGAACAGGGGGCGGTGCGGACCTCCGCCGCCCCGCCCATATCTTTGAAGCCGTGCCCGAGTCCACCTTCCTGACGCCGCCGCGCGCGCCCGTGCCCGCGGAGCCCGCCGCCGGACGCCGCCGCCGCTGGCTCGGCATGGCCGTCATGAGCCTGGGCGTCTCGCTGATCGTGGTGGACGCCACCATCGTCGGCGTCCTGCTGCCGCGGATCGTCACCGACCTGGGCCTCACGACCACCGACGCCGAATGGGTCACGTCGATCTACGCGCTGGTGTTCGCCGCGCTGCTGATCCCGTTCGGCCGCGCGGGCGACCTGTTCGGGCGGCGCCGGATGTTCGTGCTCGGCGTGGCGGTGTTCGCGGCGGCGAGCGTCGGCGCCGCGCTCGCGGGCGACGGCTCGGCGCTCATCGGCGCACGCGCGCTCCAGGGCGTCGGCGCCGCGATGGTCCTGCCCGCGACGCTGTCGACGGTGAACGCGGTGTTCACCGGGCGGGAGCGCGCCGTCGCGTTCGGGATCTGGGGCTCGATGATCAGCGGCATGGCGGCGCTCGGGCCCCTCGCGGGCGGCGCGCTCGCCACCGGCGGCGGATGGCGCTGGGCGTTCGGGGTCAACCTGCCGCTCGGCGCCGCGCTGATCGCCGGCGCGCTGTGGCTGATGCCGGAGACCCGGCAGCCGCGTCCTGCAACGGCGCGCCCCGGAAAGGCGCGGCGTGACATCGACTGGCCGGGCGGGCTGCTGTCCACGCTCGGGCTCGGCGCGCTGGTGTGCGGGATCATCGAGGGCCAGACGTACGGCTGGTGGGTCGCGACGCGCCCCTTCTCGACGGCCGGGCTCGACTGGCCAGAGTCGGGGCCGTCGCCCGTCCCGGTCGTCCTGGCCCTGGGCGCGGTGCTGCTCGCGGCGCTGGTCGCGGTCGAACGGTCCCGGGCGGCGGCAGGACGCTCCGTCCTGCTCGACCTGGACCTGTTCCGCATCCCGAACTTCCGGCGCGGGAACCTCGCGTCGGCCCTGATCAACGTCGGCGAGCTGGGGCTGCTGTTCGTCCTGCCGCTGTTCCTGCTCGGCGTGCACGGCACGAACCCGCTGCAGATCAGCGTCGCGATCCTGCCGCTCGCCGCCGGAGCGTTCCTGTCCGGCGGGTACGCGGGCAGGCTCGCCAACCGGCGCGGCGCGCACCGCGTCGTGCAGATCGGCATGGTGCTGGAGGTCGCGGCGGTCGTCGCGCTGGGCGTCACGGTGTCGGCGTCCACCGGCGGGCTCGGGCTCGCGCCGTGGATGCTGCTGTACGGGCTCGGCCTCGGCCTGACGTCGGCGCAGCTGACGAACGTGTCGCTGGCGGACGTCCCGCAGGCGCAGGCGGGACAGGCGTCCGGCACCCAGTCCACGGCCCGGCAGGTCGGCGCGGCGCTCGGCATCGCCGCCATCGGGACGGTGTTCGCGACGAGCCTCGGGCACGCCATGACCGACCGGCTCGCCGGCTCCGCGCTCCCGCCCGAGGAACGCGCCGCCGTCGCCCACCACCTCCGCGAGAGCGCCGGGACCTACGGACGCGAGCTGCATGACACGCCCGCCCGCGCCGTCGAGGCCCGCGCCGCCGATGAGAGCCTCGCCGTCGCGACCAGGCACGCGGCCCTCACCACCGCCGCGATCCTGGCGCTCGGGCTCGCCGTGTCCATGCGCTTGCGCCCAAGCATTGATCACCATCGGGAAGAATCGAAGGGATAGTCCCCCTGTCGCCCCACGAGAACGAGCGGTAACTGTGGCCACGCTCTCCCAATGGGTCGCCGGATCCCGGCCCCGCACCCTGCCCGCGTCCCTCGTCCCCGTCGTCGTCGGCACCGGCGTCGCGGCCGGCGAGGGCGGCGCCGGCGAAGGCGGCGCCGTCTGGTGGCGCGCGGTGCTCGCCGCGGTCGTCGCGCTCGTCCTGCAGATCGGCGTGAACTACTCCAACGACTACAGCGACGGCGTCCGCGGCACCGACGAGGACCGCGTCGGCCCGCTCCGCCTCGTCGGGTCGAAGGTCGCGCCGCCGAGGCAGGTCCTCGCCGCCGCGCTCGGCTGCCTCCTCGCCGCCGCCGTCGCCGGGCTCGTCCTCGCCGCCGTGACGACCTGGTGGCTGCTGCTCGTCGGCGCGTTCGCGATCCTCGCGGCCTGGTTCTACACGGGCGGCAAGACCCCGTACGGATACCGGGCGCTGGGCGAGGTGTCGGTGTTCGTCTTCTTCGGCCTCGTCGCCGTCGTCGGGACGGTGTACGTCCAGGTCGAGGGCCTGCCGTGGGAGGCGTGGGCGGCGGCGGTGCCGATCGGGCTGCTGGCCTGCGGGCTGCTCGTCGCGAACAACCTGCGCGACATCCCCACCGACCGCGAGGCCGGGAAGCGGACCCTCGCCGTCCTGCTCGGCGACCGCTGGACGCGCCTGCTGTACGCGGCGTGCACCGCGCTGCCGTTCATGATCGTCCTGGTGCTGGCGGCCCCGCACCCGTGGGCGCTGATCGCGCTTCTGGCCGCGCCGCTGTCGCTGCCGCCGACGCAGAAGGTGCTGGGCGGTGCGGCCGGCCCCGCCCTGATCCCCGTGCTGGGCGAGACCGGCCGGCTCCAGATCGCCTACGGCGTCCTGCTGGCCGTCGGCCTCGCGCTCTGACCGTCCCGCCCGGCCGTGGGGCCAGGGCGCTGAGCGTCCCGCTCGGCGAGCAGGACGGCGCCGGTGACGCCCATGAGGAGCCCGGCGAGCAGCCCGCAGAGCGTCGTCAGGTTGAGCGCGCTGGACGAGCCCGAGTCCAGGAACTCCGGCCGGCTGAGCACCGTGATGAGCCGGTAGAACGACCACGCGAACGTGGCGCCCGCGCCGATCCACACGCCCGCCAGCGGCACCGCGAACCGCTCCGGACGCCCAGCCCGCTGGACGATCGCCAGCAACGCCACCGCGCCCGCGAGCGCCATCAGGCCCATCACACCGTCCGCCAGCTGCTGGACCGCGCCCCGATAGTCGAGTTCTTCGGCGCGGACCCCGGCCGTCCCGCCGAACGCCCAGTAGAACTGCACGGCCGCGAAGACGACGGCGAACACGCCCGCCGTGCGCGCCAGAAGCACCTGCAGAGCATGCGTCGCGCCCTTGGCGACGTCCTTGGTGCGGACTGCGAAAACGTCCGGCCACCTTTCCCGCGCATGCAGCACGAAGGCCGTGAGCAGCCCGAGCCCCTGCAACGTGAAGCCCGCATAGACGACCCCGTAGACCCAGCCCTGGATCGCGTTGTCGGACGCGGTAAGCGGATCGGACGAGAACAGCGTCTGCACAAGCGCGCCCAGCGGAACCGCGAGGGCGATCGGCGCGAGCAGCCCGGCGCCGATCCACATCGGCGTCAGCACCAGCCACGCCGGGATCCGCAGCCCCCAGCGGAACGTGAACGCCAGGACGACCAGCACGGCCACCGCGTCCATGGCCAGGGTGATCGCGTTGCCGACGTAGAGGGCGGAGCCCTTGGCCGCCTCCGCGTCGGTCCACCCGACCGTGCTGCCGGACAACCACGCGATCTTGAGGCTGAGGTAGGGGACGCACGCCGCGACGGTCGCCGCGCACACGCCCAGCCGCAGCCGCCCCGGCCCGGCGCCCGCGCCGGGCGCCCTCCCGATGAGAACTGAAACGGTCATGCCCCGACGATGGCGCGGACGGCCTCCGCGCCACTTCCCGCCACCGGGTGAAACCGCCTGCGCCCTTCCCCCGCAGGGGTGAGGGCGTCTCAGCCGGACCGCGCGGCGGCACCCCAGTCGATCTCGGGGAGGCCGGCGTCCACCAGGGCCTTGTTCACGGCGCTGAACGGCCGCGTCCCGAAGAACTTCTTGGCGCTGAGCGGGCTCGGGTGGGCCGACTCGATCACGGTGTGCTGCGCGCCGGTGATGAGCCGGGCCTTCTTGCGGGCGTAGGCGCCCCAGAGCACGAACACCACGCGCTCGGACTTGTCGTTCAGCGCGCGGATCGCGGCGTCGGTGAAGTCCTCCCAGCCCTTGCCGGCGTGCGACCCGGCGTCGCCGCCGCGGACGGTCAGCACCGCGTTGAGCAGCAGCACCCCCTGGTCGGCCCAGCGGGTGAGGTCGCCGGACTTCGCGACCGGCACCTCCAGGTCGGTGGCCAGCTCCTTGTAGATGTTGCGCAGGGACGGCGGCAGCCGCACGCCGTCGCGCACGCTGAAGCTGAGCCCGTGCGCCTGGCCGGGCCCGTGGTAGGGGTCCTGGCCGAGGATCAGGACGCGGGCGCCGCCGAACGGGCAGTGCCGGAACGCGCTGAACAGGTCCTCGCGCGGCGGGTAGACGGTCTGGGCGGCGTACTCCCCCGCGACGAACGCTCCCAGCGCGGCGGTGGCGATCGGGTCGAGCAGCGGGTCGAGCCGCTCCCGCCAGTCGCCGGGCAGCATTTCCATCAGGTCGAGGGACATCGTCGGGCCTCCGGGACGTGATCTCCAGTCGCGGCTCACCCTAGTGCGCGGCACTGACACGCCAGGGCCGAATCCCGGGAGCGCACCCCCCGCAACCGTAGGATGAAGCCATATGCCCGATTCCCCCCGTCGGCGGCGGCTCCGCGCGTCCGCGCTGCTCGCCGCACTCGCCGTCCCCGGCCTCGGCGCGGGCTGCGGCGGCTCGTCCGGGCCGACGACGCTCACCGTCCTGGCCGCCACGTCGCTGACGGAGGTGTCCGAGGAGATCGCGACGGCGTACGCGCAGGAGAACCCCGGCATCAGGCTCCGGTTCGAGTTCGCCGCCGCGCCCGACATGGCCGACCGGCTGTCCGGCCACGATCCGGCGGACGTGCTGGTGACATCGGACAAGACCGACATCGACGAGTCCGGCGAGTACCTGGCGAAACCGCACCGGGTCGTCGCGCAGACGTCGCTGACCATCGCCGTCGGTCCCGGGAACCCCCGGCGCATCCGCGGCCTCGACGACCTGACGCGCCGCGGCCTGCGGGTGGCCGTCGGCGCCGGGACGGTCCCGGTGGGCCGCTACACCCGCCAGGTGTTCGCGAAGGCGGGGCTGACCGTCCGGTGGAGCTCGGAGGAGATCAGCGCGCGGGCCGTCCTCGACCGGGTGCGCTCCGGCGAGGCGGACGCGGGCATCGTCTACGTCACCGACCTGCGCTCGGCGGGCGTCGCAGCGAGCAGCGTCCCCATCCCGGCGGACGTGAACGTCACCGCGGCCTTCCCCGCTGCGGCCGTCCAGGACAGCGACCACGGCGAGGACGCGAACTCGTTCATAGCGTGGCTGACCGCCCCGTCCGCGCAGAAGCTGTTCAACAAGTACGGCTTCGCCACCCCACGCGCCCCCCACTGAGCCGCGCTCAGGCCGCTTCGGCGCGGGCCTTGACGGCGGCGTTCATCGCGGCGAACTCGTCCGCCATGTCGAGCTGCCCGCCCGCGACCGGGACGAGGGCCCCGGAGAAGCGCTCGCCCTGGGTGAGCCGGACGCGCCCGTTCCCGGCCGGCTCGATCCGGAAGTAGTGCTCGCCGTCCACGATCCCGGGCATCCACATGCGCCCGATCCAGCGGAGCTCGCGGCCGGGCTCGGCCTTGAGGACCTTCGGGGAGAACGCCATGGTGCCGCCGTCCGAGTCACGCAGGACGTTGTGCAGCCGCGCGCCCTTCCTCGGCTCGCCCTCGGCCTTGACGATGAACGGGTTCCACTGCGGGTAGCGGCGGAAGTCCGCGACGATCCCGTAGACCTCGTCCGCGGACGCGGAGATCTCGACGGTGGCGCTGACCTCGTGCGGGTCGAGCTCGCCCCAGGCGAGCAGCCCGCCGGCGGCGGCGATCGGAACGGCGACGGCGGTGACGACGACACGACGGATCATGGCGGCCTCCTTGGCTAATGTCATTAGCCAATAAGCTAGCTAATCCCCTTAGCTTTGGCAAGCCCCGGCCCGTGTCACATCTCGTTCGCTCGCTTCGTCAGTGCTATGACATGGGGCCTGACGAGGGGGATGTGATGGACGAGCGCGAGTTCCTCGCGGACGAGTTCGAGAAGCACCGCGTGCATCTCAGGGCGGTCGCCTACCGGATGCTCGGGTCGCTCGCGGAGGCGGACGACGCCGTCCAGGAGTCGTGGTTCCGGCTCAGCCGCTCCGACGCCGACGCCATCGCGAACCTGGGCGGCTGGCTGACCACCGTCGTCGGACGCGTCTGCCTCGACATGCTGCGCTCCCGCACCGCACGCCGCGAAGACCCCCTCGAAGAACGCCTCCCGGACCCGGTCATCGGCCCGGCGTCCGGCGCCGACCCCGAGCACGAGGCGCTGATGGCCGACTCGGTCGGGCTCGCGCTGCTGGTGGTGCTCCAGTCGCTGACGCCCGCCGAGCGGCTCGCGTTCGTCCTGCACGACACGTTCGCCGTCCCGTTCGAGGACATCGCCCCGATCGTCGGACGCTCCCCCGCCGCGGCACGCCAGCTCGCCAGCCGCGCCCGCCGCCGGGTGCAGGGCTCCTCGCCCATGCCGGAGCGCGACCCGGCCCGCCAGCGCGAGGTCGTGGCGGCGTTCCAGGCCGCGGCGCAGGGCGGGGACTTCGAGGCCCTCGTCGCCGTCCTGGCCCCCGACGTCGTCCTGCGCGCCGACACCGGCGCGCAGGCCGGGCTGACCGAGGTGCACGGCGCGGAGGCGGTGGCCGGTCAGGCGCTCATGTTCCGCGGGGTCGGAGGCGACGCCCGGCCCGCGCTGGTCAACGGCACCGCCGGCATGGTCGGCGTCGTGGACGGACGCGCGAGGTCCGTCCTGTCCTTCACGATCGTGGACGGCAGGGTCGCCGCCATCGACATCCTCGCCGACCCCGAGCGCCTCGCCGAGCTCGACCTCACCGTCCTCGACTGACCGTCCTCCAGCCGGGCTCAGCGACCAGGTGTGAGCGAGCGGCGGAAAAGGACGCGGTCGCTGCCCGGGCCGTCATGGGACGGGCCGTGGACGACGGTGAAGCCCATCGCCTCGTGGAACGCGATCGAGCCGGTGTTCCGCGGGGACGTGAGCGCATGGACGACCGTCCGGCCGTCGGCGGCGGCCAAGGCGAAGAAGGTCTCGTAGAGGCGGCGTGCCAGGCCCGTACCGCGGAAGTCCGGGTTCACGCCGACGAAGTGGACGTAGGCGGCGTCGGGCTGGGACGGCGACAGGAAGCCGACGAGGCAGCCCGCCAGGTCGTCGCCCGACTCGGCGACGAGGCTGGTCCGATGGAAGTGGTCGAGGAAGAGGCGGGGCAGGATGCCGTGGATCGGGCGGCCCCACCAGTCGTCCACGACGGCGATGATGCGGTCGTAGTCGGCCGGCGTGGCCGCGCGGACGCCGGTCACAGGCCGAGGAGGGACTCGATGCCCAGGGTGAGGCGGTCGAGGCCGGGGATGCGGCGGACGGCGAGGAGGACGCCCGGCATGAAGGACGCGCGGTCCATCGAGTCGTGCCGGATGGTGAACAGCTCGCCGTGGCCGCCGAGGACGACCTGCTGGTGGGCGACGGCCCCGGAGAGGCGGACTGCGTGCACGCGGACGCCGTCCACGTCGGCGCCGCGGGCCCCGTCCACCTCGGACGTGGTGGCGTCCGGGGACGCGGACACGCCGGCCTCGGCGCGGGCCGCCGCGACCAGTTCGGCGGTGCGGTAGGCGGTGCCGGACGGGGCGTCCGCCTTGTTCGGGTGATGCGTCTCGACGATCTCGACGGACTCGAAGAACGGGGCCGCCTTCTGCGCGAAGTGCATCATCAGCACCGCGCCGATGCCGAAGTTCGGCGCGATGACGACGTTGCCGGGCGCCTTGCCGGACGACTCGCCGGCCAGCCACGACCGGACCGTGTCGAGCCGGGACGGGTCGAACCCGGTGGTGCCGACGACCACGTGCAGGCCGTGCTCGACGCACCACCGGAGGTTGTCCATGACGACGCCGGGATGGGTGAAGTCGACGACGACCTCGGCGGCCGTCAGCGCGTCGCGCGGGTCGTCCTGGTCGACGGCGGCGACCAGGTCCATGTCGTCGGCCCCCTGCACGGCACGGCACACCTCGGACCCCATGCGCCCCCGCGCGCCCAGCACCCCGACCTTGATCACGTGTTCCTCCCGGTAGGCGTGGGGCGAGCCTATCGTCAGAAGCGCTTGCCGAGTTCGCGTGCCTCGGCGTGCGCGGTGCGGCGTCCGGTCTCGGCGTCGGCGGTGGCGAGGTTCGGGCGGAACGCGACGGTGCTGACGTCGGTGATCCCGGCCCAGCGCAGCCAGCCGTCCAGGAACGCCATCTGGTGGTCGGCGCCGAACGCGGGCGGACGGCCCTCCCCGTACACGGCGCTGGTGTACAGGACGGCGGCCTTCTTGCCGCTGAGAAGGCCGGTGTAGCCCTTCTCGGGGTCGAAGGAGAAGACCCAGCCGGGCTGGGACACGACGTCGATGAACTGCTTGAGGATGTACGGGACGTTCGTGTTCCACATGGGGACGCTGAACAGGTAGCGGTCGTAGGAGTCGAAGCGCTCGAAGACGCGGCGCGCGGCGCGCCAGGCCTCGGCCTGCTCCCCGGTCGGCTCGTTCCCCGCGAAGACGGCCATCTTGGCGGCGGTCGCGGCGGGGCCGAATTCGGGGAGCGTGCCGTCCCACAGGTCGTGGTGGTCGACCAGGTCTTGATCGCCGGCAGGGCCGCCGTGGGTCTCGCGGTAGGCGTCCAGGAACGCGCCGGCGAGCGCCAGGGACTCGGACTCGGCGCCGCGGGGGGACGCGGAGATGTGCAGCAGGCGGGACATGGGGGATCCTCTCCGAAGACATGCGGACTAAAGTCCGGTTACTTGTCTCGGAGATTAGCGGACCTCGGTCCGGTTGGCAACTAGTCGTCGGCGACGAACAGGTTGAGGGCCCAGCTGACGACGCCGATGATGATCGCGCCCCAGAACGCGGGCCAGAACCACTCGACGTGGAACGGCAGGTCCAGCTCGCCCGCGACCCAGCTCGTCAGCATGAGCAGCCCCGCGTTCACCAGCAGGGCGATCAGGCCGAGGGTCAGGATGTAGAACGCGCAGCCCAGGACCTTGATGACCGGCTTCAGGACGGCGTTCACCACACCGAAGATCGCGGCGACCGCGAGCAGCGTCAGGGCCCGTTCCGCCGTGTCGCCGGCGGTGAGCTCGACGCCGTCCAGCACGGCCTCGGCGACCCACAGCGCGATCGCGGAGATGACGAGCCTGATGAGGATCTTCACCCGCCGGGACTTACCCGATCATGCCCGGGCTAACGTCGGGCACGGCGCGAGGGTCGGGCGGGCGCGAGGGGGCGCGGCGCGTCAGGCGGCGAACTCGCGGTCTCCCACCGGGCCGATGACGGTGAGGGCCTGCGGGCCGGCGAGGACCTCGCTCGCGATGGCGCGGACGTCGTCCAGGGTGACGGCCTCGATGCGGGCCAGGACCTCGTCCACGGGCAGCAGCGACTCGTACACGAGCTCGCTCTTGCCGATGCGGCTCATGCGGGAGCCGGTGTCCTCCAGGCCGAGGACCATCGCGCCGCGCAGCTGCCCCTTGCCCCGTTCCAGCTCCTCGGCGGTGAGGCCGACGCCGGTGGCCTTGTGCAGCTCGTCGCGGCAGATCGACAGGACCTCCTCGGCCTTGGCGGGCTGGCAGCCCGCGTAGACGCCGAAGATGCCAGAGTCGGCGTACTGGGCGGTGTAGCTGTACACCGAGTACGCCAGGCCGCGCTTCTCCCGGATCTCCTGGAACAGCCGGGACGACATCCCGCCGCCGAGCGCCGCGTTCAGCACGCCGAGCGCGAACCGGCGGTCGTCGGTGCGGGACACGCCCGCGCCGCCGAGGATGATGTGGGCCTGCTCGGTGTCCTTGTCGATCACGACGTTGCGCGGGTCGATCGGCGCGGGCGTCCCGTCCAGGCGCGGCGGGGCGGGCTCGGCGTCGCCGGCGGGCAGGTGCCCCTCGAACGCCCGCGACACCAGCCCGACGACCTCGTCGTGGTCGATGTTGCCCGCCACCGACACCACCAGCTGGGACGGGACGTAATGCTGCCGGTAGTAGCCGTGGATGCGGTCGCGGGACAGCGCGTTGATGGAGTCCTCGGTGCCGAGGATGGGACGTCCGAGCGGGGTGTCGCCGTACAGCGCGGTGGCGAACTCGTCGTGGATCAGGTCGCCGGGGTCGTCGTCGCGCATGTGGATCTCTTCGAGGATCACGCCGCGTTCGGCCTCGACGTCCTCGGGACGGTTCACCGACGCCGCGACCATGTCGGACACGACGTCCACGGCGAGGGGGAGGTCGGCGTCCAGGACCCGCGCGTAGTAGCAGGTGTACTCCTTGGCGGTGAACGCGTTGAGGTCGCCGCCGACCGCGTCGACCGCCGCGGAGATCTCCAGCGCGGACCGCCGCTTCGTGCCCTTGAACAGCACGTGCTCCAGGTAGTGGCTGGCGCCGGCGTCGGCGGGGGCCTCGTCGCGGGAGCCGACCGCCGACCAGATGCCGAACGCGGCGGACCGCACGGTCGGCATCGTCTCGGTGATGATCCGGAGCCCGCCGGGCAGGACGGTGCGGCGCACCGCGCCGGCCCCGTCGGTGTGGATCGTGGTGGTGGTGCCGGGCTCCTGCGCCCTCGCCGGCAGGGTCACGTGTCGCTCACATTCCGTCGTCAAAACATCCGGCCGGCCGTCCCACGGCGGGACGGCCGGCCGGTCATGGGCCTGGAGATCAGGAGTTGCGCTGGCCGGAGTCGTCGCCGCGGCGGGTGCGGCGGCGGCGCGGGCGGCGCTCGCCGTCGTCGTCGTCGCGGCGCTCCCGCCGGTCGCCGTCGTCCTCGCCCTCACCGGCGGCGGACGCGGGGGCGCCCCCGTCACCGGAGTCGGACCGCTCGGCGGCCTCGCGCTCGATCACGTCGACCGGCACCAGCGACAGCTTGCCGCGCTGGTCGATCTCGGTGACCTCCACCTGGATCTTCTCGCCGACGCCCATCACGTCCTCGACGTTCTCGATCCGCGCGCCGCCGTGCAGCTTGCGGATCTGCGACACGTGCAGCAGGCCGTCCTTGCCGGGCAGCAGCGACACGAACGCGCCGAACGTCGTGGTCTTGACGACGGTGCCGAGGTACCGTTCGCCGATCTCCGGCATGTGCGGGTTCGCGATCGAGTTGATCGCCTGCCGCGCGGCCTCGGCGGACGGGCCGTCGGTGGCGCCGACGTAGATCGTGCCGTCGTCCTCGATCGTGATGTCGGCGCCGGTGTCGTCCTGGATCGAGTTGATCATCTTGCCCTTGGGGCCGATGACCTCGCCGATCTTGTCGACCGGGACCTTGATCGTGATGATCCGCGGCGCGTACGGGCTCATCTCGGCGGGCGCCTCGATGGCCTCCTGCATCACGTCCAGGATCGCCAGGCGGGCGCCCTTGGCCTGCTTCAGCGCGGCGGCAAGCACGGAGGCGGGGATGCCGTCGAGCTTGGTGTCGAGCTGCAGCGCGGTGATCAGGTCGCGGGTGCCGGCGACCTTGAAGTCCATGTCGCCGAAGGCGTCCTCGGCGCCGAGGATGTCGGTCAGCGTGACGTACTCGTCGCCCTCGTTGATCAGGCCCATCGCGATGCCCGCCACCATCTGCTTCAGCGGGACGCCCGCGTCCAGCAGCGACATGGTGGACGCGCACACCGAGCCCATCGAGGTGGACCCGTTCGACCCGAGCGCCTCCGACACCTGCCGGATCGCGTACGGGAACTCCTCGCGGCTCGGCAGCACCGGGAGGATGGCGCGCTCGGCGAGGGCGCCGTGCCCGATCTCGCGGCGCTTCGGCGACCCGACGCGGCCCGTCTCGCCGGTGGAGTACGGCGGGAAGTTGTAGTTGTGCATGTAGCGCTTGGTGCGCTCGGGGTTGAGCGTGTCGATCATCTGCTCCATGCGGAGCATGTTCAGCGTCGTCACGCCCAGGATCTGGGTCTCGCCGCGCTCGAACAGCGCCGAGCCGTGCACCCGCGGGATGACGTGCGCCTCGGCCGTCAGCTGGCGGATGTCCTTCAGGCCGCGGCCGTCCATGCGCTGGCCGTCGCGGATGACCCGCTCGCGGACCAGCTTCTTCGTGACGGCGCGGTAGGCGGCGGAGATCTCCTTCTCGCGCCCCTCGAACGTCTCGGCGAGCTTCTCCGCGACGCCCGCCTTCAACTCGTCCAGGCGGGTCTCGCGGTCCTGCTTGCCGGCGATCGTGAGCGCCTGCGCGAGGTCCGCGCTGACGGCGTCGGTGACGGCGGCGAGCACGTCGTCCTGGTAGTCCAGGAAGATCGGGTACTCGGCGGTCTCCTTCGCGGCGACGGCCGCGAGGTCGCTCTGCGCCTTGCACAGCGCCTTGATGAACGGCTTGGCCGCCTCCAGGCCCTCCGCGACGGTCTCCTCGGTCGGGGCGGTGGCGCCCTCGCCGACGAGCCTGATGGTGTCGCGGGTGGACTCGGCCTCGACCATCATGATCGCGACGTCGCCGTCCGCCAGGACGCGTCCCGCGACGACCATGTCGAACGTCGCGTTCTCAAGCTCGGGGTGGGTCGGGAAGCCGACCCACTGGCCCTCGATCAGCGCGACGCGGACGCCGCCGATCGGGCCGGAGAACGGCAGCCCGGCCAGCTGCGTCGACATCGAGGCCGCGTTGATCGCGACGACGTCGTACAGGTGGTCGGGGTTGAGCGCCATGATCGTCTCGACGACCTGGATCTCGTTGCGCAGGCCCTTGGTGAACGACGGGCGCAGCGGCCGGTCGATCAGCCGGCAGGTCAGGATCGCGTCCTCGGACGGACGGCCCTCCCGGCGGAAGAACGAGCCGGGGATGCGCCCGGCCGCGTACATCCGCTCCTCGACGTCCACGGTCAGCGGGAAGAAGTCGAGGTTGTCCTTCGGCTTCTTCGACGCGGTGGTCGCCGACAGCACCATCGTCTCGTCGTCGAGATAGGCGACGGCGGAGCCGGCCGCCTGGCGGGCCACCCGGCCCGTCTCGAAGCGGATGGTGCGGGTGCCGAACGTGCCGTTGTCGATCACGGCCTCGGTGCTCTGCGCGCCGTCGATGCGCACGGCTTCTGTCACGGGAAACCTCCTTAAGGTTCCATATCGGTCCTCGCGGCCGTTTCCCGTGGTCTTGCACGCTGCCGGTCTTCGATCGAAGCGCCCGGATCGAGATGCCCGCATATGCGGCGGGACGGATCCGGAAGCCACTACCGAGGACCGGCCCGCACCAGCGGTGTCCGCGAGGCTTGTCTGCAGTTTTACGGCCCGCCCCGCGCCCCTGTGCGGGGTGAGCGGGCGGCCGGTGCGCACTGGGTGCCCTACCCATCCGGCAGGGTCCTGCTCGTGTGCGAGCGGACCCCTGGGCGGAACCCGGGCGCGTCCGGACGAGGCGTCGCGCCCCGTCCGGCCGTCGGGCCCAAAAAGGAAGGGAGCGGCCCGGCGGGCCACTCCCTGACCGTCCTAGCGGCGCAGGCCGAGTCGCTCGATCAGCTGCCGATAGCGGTTGATGTCCTTGTTGGCGAGGTACTTCAGGAGCCGGCGACGACGGCCGACCAGCAGCAGGAGGCCGCGGCGGCTGTGGTGGTCGTGCTTGTGCTCCTTGAGGTGCTCGGTCAGATCGTTGATCCGACGCGTGAGCAGCGCGACCTGGACCTCCGGGGATCCGGTGTCACCCTCAGTGGTCGCGTACTCCGAGATGATCTTGTTCTTGGTGGCGGTGTCGAGCGACACGTGGCTCCTTCGATGCGATCGTCACCCGCAGATCCGGGCCCGGAGGGCGCGCGGGTCCGCATGGTGCGTTTAAGAGAGTGGCGGGCCGCATGAGGGTGCAGCCAGCCGCGCCGGGGCCCTTCCCGGCGACTATTCACCGTACCATGCCGGAAAGCCCCCCGGTTACGAAGCGGAAAGCCCCGTTATCGCAGGGTACGCGCGTTTCCTGGCGTTCTACTCCGATGTGATCTCGCGGGCGCGGGCCACGTCCCGGTGCATCTCCTCGATCAGCGCCTCGACCGAGTCGAACTTCAGCGTGTCGCGGATGCGGGCGGCGAAGTCGGCGGCCATGTGCTCGCCGTACAGGTCCAGGTCGTCACGGTCCAGCGCGTACGCCTCGACGGTCCGCTCCCCCGCGCCCTCGAACGTCGGGTTCGTCCCGATGGAGATCGCCGCGGGCCAGCGGAAGGCGGGATAGCGCTCGGAGTCGCAGACCAGCCAGCCCGCGTACACGCCGTCGGCCGGGATCGCGGTGTGCGGCAGCGTCTCCAGGTTGGCAGTCGGGAAGCCGAGCGCGCGGCCCCGCATGTGGCCGCGCACGACGACGCCCTCGACGCGGTGCGGACGGCCGAGCGCCCGCGCCGCCGTCCCGACGTCGCCCGCGTCGAGCCGCCCGCGGATGTAGGTGGACGAGATCGTGTCGCCGTTCGCCACCAGCGGCATGCCCTCGGTGGTGAAGTCGTACTTCTCGCCCAGCTCCCGCAGCAGCGCCACGTCGCCCTTGGCCTTGTGCCCGAACCGGAAGTCCTCGCCGACGATGACGTGGGACGCGTGCAGCCGGTCGACCAGGACCGACTGGACGAACTCGTCCGGCGGCACCTTCGACAGCTCCAGCGTGAACGGCACGACGACGACCGCGTCGGTGCCGAGCCCCTCCAGCAGCTCGATCCGGCGCCTGGTGCTCGCGAGCAGCGGCGGATGGGTGCCGGGGCGGACGACCTCGTCCGGGTGCGGGTCGAAGGTGATCACCACGGACCGCAGGCCGCGGCGGCGGGCCTCCTCGGCCGCCGAGCCGACGATCCGCTGGTGGCCGCGGTGAACGCCGTCGAACACCCCGATGGTGACCACCGAGCGGCCCCAGTCCGCGGGAACCTCGTCGAGGCCATTCCAGCGCCGCACCATGCTCTCCCTGCGTAGGACGTGCCTGCCCGGTCGTGTGGCCGCCCGGTTATTGCTGCCGTCCTAAGAGTGCCATGCGCGGGCCGCCCAGGTGGCACCCGGGTTCACGCGGACTGGTAGACGACCAGGGAGACGGCGATGTACTGCAGGACGTAGGCGGCGAGCGTGCAGGCGTGGAACACCTCGTGGAACCCGAACCAGCGCGGCGACGGGTTGGGGCGGCGCAGCCCGTACACCACCCCGCCGACGCTGTAGCAGACGCCCCCGAACGCGACCATGAGGCAGGCCGCGAGGCCCGCGCCGGACAGGAACTGCGGCATGAAGAACACCGCCACCCAGCCGAGGACGATGTAGAGCGTCACGTAGAGGGCGCGCGGCGCCCCGATCCAGGCCGTCCGGAAGACGACGCCGGCGATGGCGCCCGTCCAGACGATGGCGAGGACGGCGACGCGGACGCCGCCGTCCAGCGCGAGGACGGCGAACGGCGTGTACGTCCCGGCGATGATCAGGTAGATGTTGGCGTGGTCGAAGCGGCGCAGGACCTCCAGCAGCCGGTGCGAGGTCTGCCGGTGGTAGGTCCCCGAGATCCCGAACAGCATCCCGGAGGTCGCCACGTAGATCGCCGACGCGAGCCGCGCCTCCACGCTCGGGCCGAGCGCGACCAGCACCAGCCCGGCGACGAGCACCGCGGGGAACGCCCCGATGTGCAGCCAGCCGCGCAGCCGCGGGCGGGTCGGGGACGCCGCCGCCGCGCTGTCGTCCAGGGTGGTCATCGACACCTCCTCACCAACAACCTACGGAAACGTAGGTTACGCGACCGTAGGTTGAAATGCACCGCCTCCTACCGGTGATGATCGCCACGGGCGGTGCGTCCCGTCCAGGCCGGGCGGTTGATCAGGAGATGAACACGGCGAGCGGCTTGGCGACGTTCCCGTGCTCCTCGACGAGCGCCAGCAGCGTCCCGTCGGGCGCGAACACGCCGACCGGGCCCGGACCCAGCCCGGCCGCCGGGAGGCGCCCGCCGTGCGCGACCTTGCGGGCGTCGTCGTCCGACACGTCCCGGCGCGGGAACACCGCGGCGACCGCCTCGCCCATCGGCAGGATCTCCAGTTTCCCGGCGAGCTGGTCGAGCGTCCGGGCCATGCCGAGGTCGTAGGGGCCGACGCGGGTGCGGCGCAGCGCCGTCAGATGCCCGCCGCAGCCGAGGGACCCGCCCAGATCGCGGGCCAGCGCGCGGATGTACGTGCCGGACGAGCACGCGATGGACGCGTCCAGGTCGATCACGTCGTCGTGCCGCCGTACGTCCAGGACCGCGAAGTCGTGCACCGTCACCGGACGGGCCGCGAGCTCGACCTCCTCGCCCTTGCGGGCCATCTTGTAGGCCCGCTCCCCGTTCACCTTGATGGCGCTGACCTGCGGCGGAACCTGCAAGATCGGCCCGGTCAGCGCCGCGACGCCCGCGCGCAGCGTCTCGTCCGGCACCGACGCGGCGGACGCGGTCGCGGTGACCTCGCCCTCGGCGTCGTCGGTGTTGGTCGTCACGCCGAGCCGGATCGTGGCGTCGTAGCCCTTCTCGGTCAGCGCCAGGTGCCCGAGGAGGCGGGTGGCCTTGCCGACGCCGAGGACCAGCACGCCCGTCGCCATCGGGTCGAGCGTGCCCGCGTGCCCGACGCGCCGGGTCTTCGCGAGCCGCCGCATCTTGCCGACGACGTCGTGCGACGTCCAGCCGGACGGCTTGTCCACGATGACGAGTCCCGAGTTCTCCACGCCCGCTCCGAAAGTCAGTCCCGGTCGGCCCGGGTCAGTCCAGCTCGCCGGGGACGCGCAGCGCGGCCCGCAGCCGGTCGATGATCCAGGCGGGCTCCCCGCCCATGGTGAACGCGGCCGCGGTGCGGTGCCCGCCGCCGCCGAGCTCGACGCAGGCGCGGCCGACGTCGACCGAGCCCTTCGAGCGGGTCGACACGTACCACTCGCCCCGGTCGTTCTCCTTGCACACGACCGCGACCTCGGCCTCGTCGGTGCGCCTGAGCTGGTCGATGACGCCTTCGAGCTGGTCGTAGTCGACGTCGCGGGCGTCCCGGTCGGAGCGCGCGATCGTCGTCCAGACCAGGCCGCGGCCGTCCGCCGCGTCGCGCTCCAGCCGGGCCCGCGCCAGCGCGCCCGCGAGGACCTGGAGGTAGCCGAACGGCGCCCGGTCCCACAGCTCGCGGCTGACCGCCTCCGGCCGGACGCCCGCCGTCAGCAGCCGTCCCGCCAGGTCGTGGACCTCGGGCGTCGTGCACGGGTACTTGAACGAGCCGGTGTCGCTCGCCAGCCCCGCGTACAGGCCCTGCGCGATGTCGCGGTCGAGCGGGACGCCGAGCCTGCGGATCAGCTCCTCGACCAGCACCGCCGTGGCGGCGGCGTCCGGGTCGACGAGGCGCACCCCGCCGAACCCGGTGTTGGACGCGTGGTGATCGACCACGATCAGCGCCCCGGCCCGTCCGGCGGCGCCGGCGAGCGCGCCGAGCCGGGCCTGCCCGGCCGCGTCCAGCGAGATCATCAGCTCCGGCGCCGCGGGCATCCGCGCGGGCTCGACCAGCATCTCCTGCCCGGGCAGGAACCGCAGGATCGCGGGCACGGCGAACGGCTCCCCGAACGACGCCAGGCACCGCTTGCCCATCGCCCGCAGCGCCTGCGCGAGCGCCAGCATCGAGCCGAGCGCGTCCCCGTCCGGCGCCACGTGGCAGGCGAGGCAGACCTCGTCCGCGGCATCGATCAGCTCGACGGCCCGTTCCCACTCCAGTTCCCCGAGCGCATCGACCGCTTCGACGGCCTCGACCGCTTCGACCGGCGGGAGCGGTTCGGTGACGGCCTTCGGCTCGCCGGTGACCGGCGATCCTGCGGCCGCGTGCGACTCGGCGGACGCCGGCGGTTCGACGAGCCCCGGTTGTGCGGCGGCCGTGGGTGACTCAGTGAGCGTGGGCGGTTCTGCGGGCGTGGGCGGCTCGGCGGGGGTGGTGGGCCTGGCGCGGAGGGCGCCGCCGCGCGGAATGACGTCGTGGCCGTTCGCGGAATGCCCGTCCGCGTCGTGCAGCAGGCATTCCTCGCTCCAGCCGGCGCCCGGCGCGTCCGCGCGCCCCTCCGGTCCGCTCACGACGGCGGGCGTCCCGAACGGCCGTCCTCACCGTCCCCCGCGGCGTCGTGCCCGTCGAACTCCGCGTCGTCTTCGTCGTCCTCGTCCTCGTCGAGGTCCTCGTCCTCGTCGGGGCCGTTCTCGCGGTACGGGTTCGCCTCACCGGCCGGGGACGCGCCCTGCGCGGCCTTCGCCACCTCCGCGTCCTTGGCGCGGGCCTGCGCGAGGAGGTCGTCGATGTGCGCCACGTTCTCCATCAGGGAGTCCATGACGAAGGTGAGGCTGGGCGTGTGCCGGACCCCGGTCTTCCTGCCCACCTCCGACCGGATGACGCCCTTGGCGCTCTCCAGCGCGGCGGCGGTCTCGGCGCGTTCGCCGTCCGACCCGTAGACCGTGTAGTACACGGTCGCGTCGCGCAGGTCGTTGGTGATGCGGGTGTCCGTCACGGTCACGAAGCCGAGCCGCGGATCCTTGATCCGCCTCTCCAGCATCTCGGCCACGATCTGCTGGATGCGGTCGGCGAGCTTGCGCGCCCGAGCTGCGTCCACCATGATCGCACTCCCTTTCTATGGTCTGACGACCCTTCCATGGTCTATCGATGACCCGTCCCGCGCTCCGTTTCGGCGCAGGTCAGTCCTCATCGTTGAAGAGCCGTTGCCGCGCGGACAGCAGCTCGATCTCCGGCCGTCCGGCCACGAACCGTTCGCACTGCTCGAGCACCTGGGTGCAGTTGGCG
Organism: Actinomadura sp. 1N219; assembly: GCF_044326405.1. Taxonomy (NCBI): domain Bacteria; kingdom Bacillati; phylum Actinomycetota; class Actinomycetes; order Streptosporangiales; family Thermomonosporaceae; genus Actinomadura; species Actinomadura sp. 1N219. The sequence continues at coordinate 462,324 of NZ_JBIRAY010000002.1, forward strand.
GCGCTGCCGGACACCACCGCCACCCCGATCTCCGCCCTGCGGTACAGGTCGTTGCCGCCGGTCTCGGCGACCGCCACTCCCGGGAAGTGCTTGTGCACCTCGGCGAGGATCGGCCGCATGACGGACCGCTTCTGCTTCAGCGAGCGGACGTCCCCCAGCAGCAGGTCGAGTGTCAGGGCACCCACGTACACCTGGTCGATCACCTCGGGATCTTCAGAAGTTGGAACGACGGTGGTCACCCGCCGTGTTCCCGGCGACACCCCGAAGCGGGACGAGCCGGACATGCCAGACGCCAGGCTAGAAGATCCGCCCGCCGCCGTGTCACCGATTGCACGATCACATCGCTGATGGCCCGAGATACCGGGCGGCGGACATCTCAGCGTGTCCCGATCACCCTGGATCACCAAGGCCGTCAGTCGCACGGCCTCAACCGTCGCGCGAGCGCGTTACCTGGCCGTGGGAGGCGATGCCGAAAGCGAGCCTCCCACGGCCAGATCGCGAAGCGATGTCGCGCTCGCACAATTCAGGTCAGGATGCGAGCCGCCAGGCGAGCATCCTGGGCCGGAATTGCATGAGTACGGCCTCAGTCGCGGGGCTTCTCCCGCATCTCGAAGCACTCGATGACATCTCCGAGCTTGATGTCGTTGTAGCCCACGCCGATACCGCACTCGAAGCCCTCGCGGACCTCGGTGGCGTCGTCCTTGAAGCGGCGCAGCGACGACACCGTGAGGTTGTCGGAGACGACGACGCCGTCGCGGACAAGGCGCGCCTTGGCGTTGCGCTGGATGACCCCCGAGGTGACCATCGAGCCGGCGACGCTGCCGATCCGCGGCACCTTGAAGATCTCGCGGATCTCCGCGGTGCCGAGCTGGGCCTCCTCGAACTCCGGCTTGAGCATGCCCTTGAGGGCCGCCTCGATCTCCTCGATCGCCTGGTAGATGATCGAGTAGTACCGGATGTCGACGCCCTCGCGGTCGGCCAGATCCTGCGCGTTGCGCTCCGGCCGGACGTTGAAGCCGATGATGACCGCGCCCTCGGACGCCAGCGACAGGTTGACGTCGTCCTGGGTGATCGCGCCGACGCCGCGGCGGATGATCCGCAGGTTGACCTCCTCGCCCACGTCGATCTTGAGGAGGGAGTCCTCCAGCGCCTCGACGGAACCGGACACGTCGCCCTTGAGGATGAGCAGCAGCTCCTGCCGCTCGCCCCGCTCCAGGTCCTTGAACAGCTCTTCGAGGGAGCTGCTCTTGCGGCTCTTGAGCAGTTCGGCGTTGCGCTTGCGCGCGACGCGCCGGTCGGCGATCTGCCGCGCGACCCGGTCGTCCTCGACGACGAGGAAGTTGTCCCCCGCGCCGGGCACGGCCGCGAGGCCGAGCACCTGCACCGGACGGGACGGCCCCGCCTCCTGGACGGGCTCGAAGTTCTCGTCGAGCATCGCCCGGACGCGGCCGTGCGCCACGCCGCAGACGATCGAGTCGCCGACCTGGAGGGTGCCGCGCTGCACCAGCACGGTCGCCACGGCGCCCCGGCCCTTGTCCAGGTGGGCCTCGATGGCCGAGCCCTGGGCGGGCATGTCGGGGTTGGCCTTCAGGTCGAGCTCGGCGTCGGCGGTCAGGACGATCGCCTCCAGCAGCCCGTCGATGTTGAGCCGCTGCTTGGCGGACACGTCGACGAACTGGGTGGAGCCACCGAACTCCTCGGCGACCAGGCCGTACTCGGTGAGCTGCGCGCGCACCTTGTTCGGGTCCGCGCCCTCGACGTCGATCTTGTTGACCGCGACGACGATCGGGACCCCGGCCGCGGTGGCGTGGTCGATCGCCTCGGTGGTCTGCGGCTTGACGCCGTCGTCCGCGGCGACCACCAGCACCACCAGGTCGGTGGTGTCGGCGCCGCGGGCCCGCATGGCGGTGAACGCCTCGTGGCCCGGGGTGTCGATAAAGGTGATCTTGCGCTCTTCGCCGTCGACCTCGGTCTCGACCTGGTAGGCGCCGATGTGCTGGGTGATGCCGCCGGCCTCGCCCGCCTGCACGTTGGCGCTGCGGACGGCGTCCAGCAGCTTGGTCTTGCCGTGGTCGACGTGACCCATGACGGTGACCACCGGCGGACGGGACTGGAGGTTCTCCTCGCCGCCCTCGTCCTCGCCGTACTCGATGTCGAACGACTCGAGCAGCGCGCGGTCCTCGTCCTCGGGGCTGACGACCTGGACGTCGAAGTCCAGCTCGAGCCCGAGCGCCATCAGGTCGTCGGGGTCGACGGACTGGGTCGCGGTGACCATCTTGCCGAGATGCATCATGATCGCGACGAGCGACGCCGGGTTGGCGCCGATCTTCTCGGCGAAGTCGGTCAGGGTCGCGCCCTGCGGCAACCGGACGGTCTTGCCGTTGCCGCGCGGAGCCGAGACGCCGCCGGCGGCGGGCGCCTGCATGTTCTCGAATTCCTGACGGCGCGCCCGCTTCGACTTGCGTCCGCGTGCGGGGCGTCCGCCGGGACGGCCGAACGCGCCCTGCGTGCCGCCGCGACCGCGGCCGCCGCCGCCCGGACGGGGACCGCCGAAGCCGGGACGTCCACCGCCGCCGCCTCCGGCGCCCGTGCGGGCACCGCCGAAGCCGCCGCCGCCACCGGGACGGCCACCGCCGCCGGGACCGCGGCCACCGCCGCCCGGACCGCGGCCACCGCCGCCGGGACCACGGCCGCCGCCGGGGCCGCCGCGCCCTGGGGCGCCGCCGCCACCGCCGCCGGAAGGCCGCGAGGACGGCATGTTCATCGGGCTCGGCCGCGGGCCGCCCGGACGAGGCGGCATGTTGCCGCCCCCCGGACTCGGCCGCGGGCCGCCGGGACCGGCGGCTCCACCCGGCCTCGGACCGGGACGCTGCCCGCCCGGAGCGCCGCCGCCGCCTGGGCGGTCACCGCTCTGGCGCGGACCCGGACGCGGGCCCGGCTTGGGCGCCTGGCCCATGCCGCTGGCGTTCGAGCTGAACGGGTTGTTGCCCGGACGCGGACGTCCGCCACCGCGGCCGCCGCCTTCGGAGCGGGGGGCGGGACGCGGGCCCGGCTTGGGCGCGCGGGGACCCGGCTTCGGGCCGCCCGGCGCGCGGGTGCCGGAACCACCGGGACCGCCGGAACCGGACGCGGGCGGCGCGCTCGGCGCCTGCGCCGCGGGCGCGTCCACCGGCGTGCTCGGCACGGGCGGGACCGCCGGACGCGGCGGGGCCGGCTTCGCGCCGCCGCCGGGACCGCCCTGGCCGCCCTGGCCGCCTTGACCACCCTGACCGCCGCCCGGGGCGGCCGGAGCGCCTGGGGCGCTCGGGGCCGGCTTGGGGGGCGCGGGCGGGCGCGGCCCGGCGGGCCTAGGGGCCTGCTGCCGCGTGCTCTGAGAATCGGAGGGGCCGCCGGACGGTCCCGGACGCGGCGCGCCCGGACGCGGACCCGAAGGACGCTTCGGGGCGCCCCGCTTGTCCCCCTGCTGGGAGGACGACGAATTGGAGAAGGCTTCTTTCAGCCTGCGTTCGACCGGCGCCTCGATCGTGGAGGACGCCGACCTTACGAACTCGCCCATTTCCTTGAGCTTGGCCATGACGACCTTGCTCTCTACACCGAACTCTTTGGCGAGTTCGTACACCCGGACCTTGGCCACTGCACTCCCTACTCGGTCCGGGGGTGCGGCCTCCGGACCGTCGCTAACTTGCCGTACTCATAGCGGCGTGCTCATCGAGCGCTCATAGCAATCTCGACCTGCTTCCGACTAGACGTCGCTTACCTTCGGCCATTGAGCTACCTTCGGCCATTAGCCATCCTGCTGCTGCGCGGCGCGTGCCGCAAGCCGGGCCTGCAGCGCACCGGTGTCGAGCGGCCCCGGAAGGCGAAACGCCCTCGGGAACGCCCGACGTCGCTCTGCGAGCTCGAGACATCCCGGATCGGGGTGCAGATGCGCACCCCGTCCCGGCAGCCGCCCACGCGGATCGGGGACGATGACGCCCTCGACCACCACCAGGCGCAGCAAGTCGGACTTGACCGAACGAACCCGACAGCCCACACACGTGCGGACAGGGGCCGATCGGCCATGTGTCATGAGTCTACCGCGCCGACGCGTCGGCGGGACCGGTCGCATGCGCTCCTGGCGTAGAAGATCCAGATTCGCCGGGCTCGGCGGCCTTGGTGGCCGTTTCCCCGGACGTGGCCGACCGCTCCGGCGCGGGCGTCTGCTCGGGCTCGGTGTCGGACCTGATGTCGATCCGCCAGCCGGTGAGCCGGGCTGCCAGCCGGGCGTTCTGGCCCTCCTTGCCGATCGCGAGGGACAGCTGGTAGTCGGGCACGATCACCCGGGCGACCCGGGCGTCGGCGTCGACCACCTCCACATGGGAAACCCGCGCGGGCGACAGCGCATTCCCGACGAACTCCGCCGGATCCTCCGACCAGTCCACGATGTCGATCTTCTCGCCGTGCAGCTCGGCCATCACGTTGCGGACGCGGCTGCCGAGCGGGCCGATGCAGGCGCCCTTGGCGTTCACGCCCGCCTTCCGGGAGCGCACCGCGATCTTGGTGCGGTGGCCGGCCTCGCGGGCGATCGCCGCGATCTCCACGGTGCCGTCCGCGATCTCCGGGACCTCCAGCGCGAACAGCTTGCGCACGAGGTTCGGGTGCGTCCGGGACAGCTGGATGGACGGGCCGCGATGGCCCTTGCGGACCTGCACGACGTAGGCGCGCAGCCGCTCGCCGTGCTCGTACTGCTCGCCGGGCACCTGCTCCTGCGGCGGCAGGACGGCCTCGATCTTGCCGAGGTCGACCAGCACGTTCCGCGGGTCCTTGCCCTGCTGGATGATGCCGCTGACGATGTCGCCCTCGCGTCCGGCGTACTCGCCGAACGTCAGCTCGTCCTCGGCGTCGCGGAGGCGCTGCAGGATGACCTGCTTGGCGGTGGTGGCCGCGATGCGCCCGAACCCGGTCGGGGTGTCGTCGTACTCTCCGACGGGCTCGCCTTCCTCATCGGTCTCGGTCGCCCACACGGTGACGTGGCCGCTCTGGCGGTCCAGTTCGACGCGGGCCTTGGGGGCCGCGCCCTCCGTCCGGTGGTAGGCGATCAGCAGCGCGTCTTCGATGGCCTTGACGGCCACGTCGAGCGAGATGTCCTTCTCGCTCTCCAGGCCGCGCAGGGCGGTCATGTCGATGTCCACGAGGTTCCCCCCTCTAGTCCGGCTCAGCCGGAGAACGCGTTCCCTCGGCCGTGCCCGCAGGGTGTTTGAACTCCACCTGCACTCGGCCGCGCCCCAGCTCGCCCAGGCCGAACCGGCGCCGGACGGTCTCCGTCGCGGCGGCCCTGCCCGGCCCGGCCTTTCCCGGCCCGGCGCCCTTCGGCCCGGCGCCCTTCGGCACGGCGCCCTTCGGCTCGGCGGACTTGCCGCCCTTGGCCCCGGCTCCCTTGTTCCGGCGCCGCTGGACGACGTCGATCTCCACGGCCTCGTCGTCGGCCGCGACCACGCGGCCCTCGATCTGGCCTCCCTCGGTCAGCGGGGCGACGACCAGCCGGCCGACGGCACGGCGCCAGTGCCGCGGCTCGGTGAGGGGGCGGTCGACGCCCGGGGAGGTCACCTCCAGCACGTACGGCGAGGTCCCCATGACATCGGCGGCGTCGAGCAGCTCGGAGGCCATCTCGCTGATCGCGGCGATGTCGTCGAGGCCGACGCCGTGGTCGCCGTCCACGACGACCCGCACGAGGCGGCGCCGTCCGGCGGGCCGCACGTCGACCTCCTCCAGGTCGAAGCCGGCCTCGCCCACCGCGGGCGCGAGCAACTCGGTCAGCTCGGCGGCGTCGGCGCGCGCCGGGCGGCCCTCGCGCATCGGGGCGCCGTCGCGCCCGCCCTGGTTGCGCCCCCCTTGAGCGCGGCCGCCGCGGGACTCGACGCTCATGGGACCCTCCTCCTGTTGTGCCGCCTGCGATCTGTCGTGCCGCGTGCGGACCGTGCCGCCTGCGATCGCGGACGTCGCCGCTCGTACCTTGACACCTCAAGACTATCGACAGCCGGGGACCGCAGCGGTTTTTCGATCGGCTCACCGGCGCGGCGGATATGGAATGCTTGAGCAGGCCCGATGGACGAGTCCCGGGACCCAGGCCGCAGAGGGCCGCCGCCACCACTCCACCGGGTGAGGAGACTCCCTTGCCAGAGGCCGTGTCGCGCCCGCCCGAATCCATGTCGCGCCAGTCGGAATCCGTGTCGCGCCTGCCGGAATTCGTGTCGCGTCCGCCGGGATCGGTGTCGCGGCGGGTGCTGCTGGGGCGGGGGGCGGCGCTGGGCGGGGGCGCGCTCGTCCTGCCGTGGCTGGCGGGCTGCGCGGCGGAGGCCGCGGCGCCGCGCGCGGACGTGCCGACGCTGGTCGGCGCGATCGCGTCCGAGCAGAACCTGATCGCCACCTATGAGGCGGCGCGGTCGGCGAACACGTCGCTGGCCGGACGGCTGGAGCCCGTCCTGGCCCGGCACCGGGAGCATCTCGCCGTCCTGAAGCGCCATTACGTGCCGGGGTCGGGCGACCGGGCCGACGAGGGCGGCGCGATTCCGGCCCCCAGCGCCTCCCCTGTGCCCCGGGGCGGCGGGGTCTTCGTGGTGTTGCGGGAGGCGGAGGAGCGCGCCGCCGAGGAGCGCGGGGCCGAGGCCGCCAAGGCGGCTCCGGGGCTGGCCCAGCTGCTGGCGAGCATCGGCGCGTGCGAGGCGGGCCATGCGATGAGGGTGAAGGGGCAGGCCCCGCGGGTCCGGTCGAAGTCCGGGGCCGAGGCCGTCCAGACGGCGCTGGCCGCCGAGCACGCGGCGGTGTACGGGTACGGGGTGCTCGGCGCCCGGCTGCAGGGGCCGCTCCGGCAGACCGCGAAGGCCGTCTGGAACGCCCACCGGGCCCAGCGCGACACGCTGATCTCGCTTCTGTCCGGCACGCCGGTCGCCGCGGCGGCCGTCTACGAGCTGCCGGTCGAGGTCACCTCGGCGCGCAGCGCCGCTCAGCTCGCGGCGGCCCTGGAGGACGAGCTGGTCCCCGCCTACGTCGGTCTCGTCGGCGTCCCCTCCCCCGACCTGCGGGCCTTCGCCGCCGACGGCGCGCAGCGGGCCGCGGCGCGGGCGGCGGCCTGGCGCGGCAAGGCGGGCGCGCCGGCGCCGCGGGACGCGTTCCCCGGGCTGCCGTCCACGGCGCTTTCCCCGCGCTCCGAATCGGGTGAGTGATCTTCCGCACGCTGGGAACGAAGTGCCCGATTCATCGCGTTCATCCCTTTACATGGGGATGACTCGGGGGAGGAGTCCAGATCGGCATGACCACGATTCCGCAGGGGAGCGCCCTCGATGAACTCCGGGCCGCCTACCACGAACAGCTGACGCAGCTCGCCACCGAGCGCGACGCCGCCCGGCGCCAGGCGCGCAGGGCCCAGGCCCAGGCCGACGTGGCGCGGGCCGACCTCGCAAGTTTGCAGAGCCGCGTCCACGAGCTGCTGAACGCCGCCGCGCGGCACCTGCCGGACCTTCCGGCCGTGGAGGGTCCAGTGGCGCAGCGGGCCCTTCCCGCCGCGTCCGGCTCCGCCGATCCCGACCAGCCTGGAGAACGTCCGGCCCGAGCCGCCTGACCCGGGAGGAACGGCCCCCGCAAGGGCCGTCGGAGACCGCCGGGAACGCCTGTTCCCGGCGGTCTCCGCTGTGCGGGAACAGGCTGTAAGGTCGGGCGAATGACCGCGTACGGCCTCCTCGTCTCCCCCTCGCACAACCGGGTTTATGCCCAGGCCGCCGCCGGGCTGGTGAAGGCGGAGCTGACGGTGTTCAGCGAGCGGGCACTGGGCGGACGCGTCCGCGACGTCCAGGAGACCATGATCGGCGGCGTCCCGTACGTGACGTTCTCCGCCGACGAGCTGACGGACCAGGACGTCCGCCTCCTGTCGAACCTGTCGTCGCTGTACGCGCTCTTCCAGATCGAGGACGAGCTTCTCCGTCCCGTCACGCTCCAGCCGCTCGACCTGTTCGGCAGCGACCTCCTCACCATCCAGAAGTACTCGGGCAAGACGAACGAGTACTTCACCAAGCTGCTGCTGAACGTCACCGCGATGGCGAGCGACTCCCCCATGGACCTGGTCACCGGGCGTCCACGCGTCCTCGACCCCATGTGCGGGCGCGGCACGACCCTCAACCAGGCCATGATGTACGGCCTGGACGCCGCCGGGATCGACATCGACGGCAAGGACTTCGACGCCTACGCGGCCTTCATCAAGACCTGGCTGAAGAACAACCGGGTCAAGCACCAGGCCGAGATCGCCAACATCCGCCGCGAGAAGGCCGTCCTCGGACGCCGCCTGCACGTGACGCTGGGGGCGTCCAAGGAGCGCTACAAGAGCGGCGAGACGATGGAGATCACCGTCGTGAACGCCGACTCCCTCGATGCCGGGAAGTTCTTCCGGCCCGGGTCGTTCGACCTGATCGTGACGGACGCGCCGTACGGGGTGCAGCACGGGAGCCGTCCCAAGGGCGGGCAGGGGCAGCGGGGGCGGACGGGCAAGCCGCAGCTGTCGCGCAGCCCGGTCGAGCTCCTCACGGCCGCCGTTCCCGAATGGGCCCGGCTCCTGCGCTCCGGCGGCGCCATCGGCATCTCGTGGAACACGTTCGTGGGGCGCCGTGAGGAACTCGCGGACGTCCTCGCGTCCAACGGGCTGGACGTCCAGGACTCCGACGCCTACCGCGGCTTCCGCCACCGCGTCGACCAGGCCATCACGCGCGACCTCATCACCGCCCGCAAGCCCTGATCAGCACCGCCCGCAAGCCCATGACCGGCCTCACGGTCATGGAGCGTGCCAGCGTTCGATGTGCGGGAGCAGCTCGTCCAGGGCGTGGATGAGGGCGTCGGGCGGCGTGAGGCCGGGACGCTCGAAGGCGTGCGTGGTCTGGTGCCGGATCTGGACGGCGCGCAGCCCGGCGGACTTGGCGCCGTGGATGTCGTCGTACGGGCGGTCGCCGACGTAGACGCAGGACGCGGGATCGGTGGCGCCGACGGCGTCCATGGCGGCGCGGAACGCCTTGGCGTGCGGTTTCGTCCAGGGGATCTCGCTGGAGTAGACGGCGCCGTCGAGCAGGTGCAGGACGTCGTCGCGGGCGAAGATCCGCTCGTGCAGCTCGCGCGACCAGATGGTGTTGGACAGGACGCCGACGCTGATCCCGCGCTCGCGGAGCGCGGTGAACAGGCCGGGGACGGCGGGGTCGGTGTGGGTGTGCGGCGTCCAGGTCTCGAAGTGGGTGGCGAGGAGCGCCTCGGTGGGCTCGACGCCGGCGATCTCGAAGACCTCGGGGAGGGTGGCGCTGCGCTGCTCCTCGTCGCAGCGGCGGCCGAGCGCCAGCTCCGCGTCGGCGAGCGCCGCCGCGGCCTTCTCGACGTCGTCCGGGGGGAGGTGGGCGGTGCAGATCGCGCGCCACAGGTCGGCCAGTTCGATGTCGTGCCAGGGGGTCAGCGTGCCGCCCCAGTCGAAGATCACAGCTTGTACGCCCATGCTCCGGATCGTAACCAGGCGGGAGCGGGAGTAGGGCGGCCGTCAGCGGGGATACCGGTCCGATCAGCGGAAACCGACGCGAACTGGAGGAGCCATGAGGGCGCGCGAGCCCGGTGAGGCCAGGGACTTCCGCGACGACGTCGACGACATGGGCGACAACACCCAGGACGAGCAGATCAGCCTGACGGAGGAGTACGTCACCGATCCGCCCGAGGAGTTCGAGATCGAGGAGCCCCGGCAGAGCAGGGATGGGCTGGGCATCACCGAGTACGAGCGGCAGACGGCCGGGGAGGACGACGACGAGCGGCCCCGTCCGGACACGCCCGCCGAGTCCGACGCCGTCAACCCCACCCGGAGACCTTGAGCACGCTGCTGCGGGGCGCGGAACGGAGCGGGGCCGCGCGGAGCGGAGCGGTTACGGCATGCCCGGCTTCTGCATCTCCTTGCGGTAGATCCAGTACAGCATCCGCTGGCCGGGACGCTCGGTGACGCCCCAGACGCGGTCGCCTCCCGAGTAGGGGTCGAAGGCGAGGGACTCCCCGCCGATCGGCCCGACCTGGTGGAACGGCGAATTGCCGTCCCCGTCGCGGTCGCTGTAGATGGAGCCGGGCGAGGCGCCGTTGGACGTGTTGTAGTAGATCGTGTCGCCCGTCCCGCTGTGGTAGCCGGAGACGCCCTGCACCTTGGTGAGGTTCGTGCCGTACACGACCGATGACTTCACCCGTCCGGACGCGTCGGTCTTGAGCGACCCGTCCGCGTTGAGGGGCCACCGCACCACGCGCATGGGCCGCGCGGACGTCACCCCGCCCGCGGTCTTGAACTCGGCGGTGAGGAGGCTCTTCGGCGAGGTGGTCGGGTCGTAGGAGACCGTGCTGAAGCAAAGGTCCTGGTTCTGGGCGTCCGGCGCCTTGTCCCAGGCGGGGCAGGAGCCGGCGTTCTCGGGGCTGAAAGCGGCCGTCTGGAACAGCGCGTACTTCTCGTTGTGGGCGTAGAACTTGCCGTCGTCGCCCACGCCGAGGATGTTCTGGCCGGTGGCCACCCGGTATGTGCGGCGGATGTCGTACACCCGCAGCCCGGACGTGCTGGCCGTGTAGAGGAAGTCGCCCGCCAAGGCGGTTCCGCCCTGGTGCTGCTTGGCTTCCGCGACGCCCTTGGTGGTGACCGATCCGGTCGGCGGCGCGGCGGGCGAGACGTCCTTGAACGCGAGCTTCCCGTCTGCGGTGGCGGTGGGGATCACCAGCGTGACGGGCTGGTAGGCGCCCTTGGCCTGGACGCGCGGCCGGGTGCCCACGGTGATGCGCGACCCGTCCGTCACCCAGTCGTCGCCCTCCTTGTGCCGGTGGTACCAGCTGAGGACGACGCCGTCGAGCTGCTCGGTGCGGCTGATGGCGACGCCCTGCGGGATCCAGTACTGGGAGCTCTTGTCGCCGTTGTCGAAGCACCACGCGCCGAGCGTCACCTTGGCGTCGACGGCGGTGACGGCGTCGTTGGAGCCGCATTCGCTCTTCCAGCTCAGCCCGTTGCCGGCGCCGGCCGCCGCGGCGGCGAGGTTCGGCTGGCGCGTCATGCCGCGGTCGGGATTCGCGGCCATCGCGTCGAGCTGGCGGAGGGCTTCCGCCGACACGGGCTCGGACTTCATCGTGAACGAGACTCCGGGGAGCGGCGCGGTGTCTCCGGCGGCGGCCGCCACCTCGGCGGGCACTGCGGCGGGCGAGATCGCCACCGTCCGCGGGGTCCCGGACGGCAGCGCCACGGCGGCGGCGATGGCGAGCACGGCGCCGCCCCCGAGGCCGAGCATCGTCGTCGTTCGGGGGGTGTACATGGTGACCTTTCCGGGAGACGGGCAGAAATGGGACAGACCGGTGATCCTAGGCACTCATTGATCATCTGTCAGAGCGACGCGCGAGGTTCCTGACCAATACGCCGACCGCGCCGTGACGGGCGAGACAAGGGTTGCCCAGCGATTCGCGGGCGTACCACGGGGAATGTCAGGGTTCGGGCTTAGGCTCCTTAAAAATGGGCTGATCTGCGAGGTAACGGGGACATGCGGCGGGCGGGCGTGATCGTCCAGTGGGGGCTGGTCCTCGCCGCGCTCGCGACCCTCCCGCTCTACCGCGACGAACTGCCCGACCTCGGCGCCGTCTGGACGGCCGCGACGCGCGCCGACCTGGGCTGGCTCGCCATGGTCGTGCTGGCGGTGGCGGGCTCGATGGGCGCGTTCGCGCGGCTCCAGCGCCGGCTGCTGCGCATCGGCGGCCTGCGGATGTCGCTGCGCCGCGCGTTCGCGATCACCTACGCGGGGAACGCGCTGTCCACCACGCTGCCGGCCGGTCCGGCGGTGAGCGTCGTCTACACGTTCCGGCAGTTCCGCCGCGGCGGGGCGTCGGCGCAGCTCGCCACGGCCGTGATCGTGGCCGGCGGCGTGATCACGACGACCGCCTACTCGCTGATCGGCCTGCTCGCGCTGCTGGCCGCACCGCACGCCCGCGGCCCCGCAGTGGCCGTCCTGGCCATACTCACGGCACTGCTCATCCCGGCCCTGCTCTGGCAGCGGACGCGCGCCCTCGTGACCGCCCCGATCCGGCGCGCCTACCGCGCCGCGATCGCCCACCCCAAGATCGCACCCCATGTGGAGCGGCTGGCGGACGTCCCGCACAGCCTGCGCCCGACCCGCCGCGACTGGGCCGCGCTGATCGCGCTCTCCCTGCTGAACTGGGTGTTCGACATCCTGGCGCTGCTGTCGGCGGCGCACGCGGTCGGCATCGACGCCGCCCTGGACGGCGTCGCCCTCGCCTACTTCGCGGCACAGGCGGCGGGCAGCCTCTTCCCGCTGCTGCCCGGCGGTCTCGGCGCGATCGAGGGCAGCATGGCCGCCTCGCTGGTCGCCCTGGGCGCGGCCCTGTCGCCCGCCGCCGCTGCCGTCGGCCTCTACCGGCTCGTGTCCTACTGGGCCGTCGTCGCGGTCGGCTGGATCGCGTGGATCACCCTCCACGAGGGCCTGCGCCTGCCGGCCCGCGCCAAGACTCTTTTGGCCGGTTCCGGACGCTTTCTCCTGGACGGTCTGGCGGCCGACGCCTACGTCGCGCCGTACGCGGCCGTCCACCTGAACGCCCAGGCCGACGCCCGCCGCCCCTGACCCGCCCCTTCATCAGCCCAGCGACCGACCCCTGCCTGGGACCTTCGACGGAGATCACACTCTCCGGGAATCAACGTCCCGAAAATGGGGCTTTAGTGGTCATCGACCGACCCGATGCCACGAAACGGACTCCCATGTACGGATCGCCCAACGGCCCGTCCGCGACACCGGTGCTCGACGTCGAAGGACGGGCCTTCCGCTCGGTGCTGAGCCGATTCGCGACCGGCGTGGTGGCCGTCGCCGCCGTCGAGCCCGGTTCGGGACGTCCCACCGGCCTGGCCGCGAACTCGTTCACGTCCGTCTCACTCGACCCGCCCCTCGTGGCGTTCTGCGTCGCGCACACCAGCACCACCTGGCCGCGCCTGCGGGCCGCCGGCCGCCTGTGCGTCAACATCCTCGGCGAGCCGCAGCTCCCCGTCGCCGAGCGGCTGGCGCTCAGCGGCGGCGACAAGTTCAGCGGCATCGACTGGACGAAGTCCCCCGGCGGCGCCCCGATCATCGACGGCGCCCTCGCCTGGATCGAATGCTCGGTGACCCAGGAGCACCCCGCCGGCGACCACACGATCGTCGTAGCCCACGTCCACGCCCTGGCCGCCCACAGCGAAGACCCACCCCTGATCTTCTACAAGAGCACCTACACGACCCTCCCCTGACCGGTCTGGTCAGACAGGGCTGTCTTCGGGGGCTTTGAGGCGGGCCAGGACCTGGAGGGGGTCGGCCAGGACTTCGGCGAAGGCGAATTCGGCGGCGCCTACGAGGGTGGTGTCGTCGCCGAGGGCGGCGGTGCGGAGTTTCACCTTTTCGCGGGGGGCGGCCAGGGCGCCGGTGGCGAGGACGCTGCGGATCTGGGCGGCGGCGCCCAGGTAGATGTCGCGGAGCGTCCCGCCGAAGACGATGAGGCCGGGGTTGAAGATGTTGACGAGGTTGGCGACGCCGAAGCCGAGCCAGGTGCCGACGCGCTGCAGCGCCTCGCGCGCGACGATGTCGCCGGCGTCGGCGGACGCGACGATGTCGCGGACGGCGTCGCGCCCCGGCTGGCCCGGGATCTCCTCGCGGCCCGCGTGGGCGAGCAGGGTCCGCTCCCCCACCTCCGCCTCCAGGCAGCCCTTCGAGCCGCAGGCGCAGGGGCGTCCGCCGGGGTTGACGATCATGTGGCCGATCTCGCCGCCGTAGCCCTCGTCGCCGGCGAGCAGGCGGCCGTGCGCGATGATGCCGCCGCCGACGCCGACGTCGCCGTGCAGGTAGATCAGGTTGTCGGAGTTGACGCCCGCGCCGCGCTCGTGTTCGGCGAGCGCGCCGAGGTTGGCGTCGTTGCAGACGGAGACGGGGATGCCGAGGCCGAGCCGGCGCGACAGCAGGTCGCCGAGCCGCAGGTCGCCGACGTCGAGGTTGGGGCCGAACATGATGGTGTCGTCGGAGCGGCGGACCGTCCCGGGGAACCCGACGGCGGCGCCGACGCAGACGGCGTCCCGCTCGGCCTTGCGGACGAGCGAGCGGGCCCCCGCGACCAGCACGCCGATCAGGTCGGCGGGGTCGGAGTCGCGGGCCCGGACGCCCTCGCGGCGGTCCAGGACGACGCCGCCGAGCCCGACCCGCGCGACGACGAGCCGGTCGACGCCGACCTCGAACGCGAGCACGTAGACGCGGGTGGACTCGGGCCGGACGACCAGGGACGGCCGTCCGGCGCGCCGTCCGGGGCCGCGCGGCAGTTCCTCGCGGACGAGCCCGGCGGCGGTGAGGTCGGCCGTCAGCGCCATGATCGTGCTGCGGTTCAGGCCGAGGGACTCGGCGAGCGTCGCCCGGGACGCGGGCCCGCGCAGGTGGACGAAGCGCAGCAGCGTCCCGAGGTTGTGCCGCCGGATGTCCTCCTGTGACGGGCCGCCCTTCATCATCGGCCCAGTTCCGATCGGCGCAGCCCCAGCTCGCCGCTGGTCCCCGCGGTGATCAGCTCGACGACCTGCCGGTGCGTGACGTCGGCGGTGCTGACCTGGGCGACCATCCGGCCGAGGTACAGGGCGGCGATCCGGTCGGAGACCGCGAAGACGTCGTTCATGTTGTGCGAGATCAGCACGACGGCGAGGCCCCGGTCGGCGAGCCGCCGGACGATCTCCAGCACCTGCTGGGTCTGCGCGACGCCGAGCGCGGCGGCGGGCTCGTCCAGCACGACGACCTTGCTGTCCCACAGGACGGCGCGGGCGATCGCGACGGTCTGCCGCTGCCCGCCGGAGAGTGTGGAGATCCGCCGCCGGACGGAGCCCATCGTCCGGACGGACAGGCCGGAGAGCGTTCGGCGGGCCATCTCCTCCATCGTGTCCTCGTCGAGCGCGAGGCCGCGGCGCTGCTCCCGGCCGAGGAAGAGGTTCTCGACGATGTCGAGGTTCTCGCAGAGCGCGAGGTCCTGGTGGACGATCTCGATGCCGAGCCGGGTGGCGTCGCGGGGGCTGGAGACCCGCACCGGACGGCCCTCGAAGCGGAACTCGCCCGCGTCGAACGGGTGGATGCCGCCGATGCACTTGACCAGGGTCGTCTTCCCCGCGCCGTTGTCGCCGACGAGCGCGGTGACCTCGCCCGGATACGCCGTGAACTCGACATCGTGCAGGACCTTGACGGAACCGAAGCTCTTGTCGATGCCGCGCAGATCCAGTGCTGGCGTCACTGACATGCCGAGGGGCTCCCACCGTGCCGCACCGCCGCCGCGCGCCAGGCGGTCGTGGTCCGTGAGCGTATCAGCAGCGTTCCACGGCCCGGAACCGTCGTCCGGACGGCCCGGGGCGGCGGGCGCTGCCGGGGAGCCGATGGGGCGGGCCGGCGGCTCCCGCCCGTTCGCGGCCGGGTGCACGGGTCATCTCCCCGTGCTCGACCGCCGGCGCCTGGCCAGCGCGTCGATGCTCGCGGCCAGCAGCAGCACCAGCCCGGTGATCAGGTAGCTGAGGTAGGCGCTGGTGCCGAGCAGCCCGAGCCCGTTGTCGATGAGCGCGATGACGAGCCCGCCGAGGACGGCGTCGCGCGCCTTGCCGCGTCCGCCGAACAGGCTCGTCCCGCCGATGACGGCGGCGCCGACCGCGTACAGCAGCGTGTTCCCGCCGCCGGCGCTGGTGGCGACGGAGTTGAGCCGGGACGCGGCGACGATGCCGCTGACCGCCGCCAGCCCGGACGCGATCATGAAGACGGAGATCCGGATGCGGGTGACGTTGATGCCGGCCCGGCGGGCGGCCTCGGAGTTGCCGCCGACCGCGTAGATGTGCCGCCCGTAGGCGGTGCGGCCGAGGACGAACGTGCAGACGATCAGCAGCGCGCCGACCAGCGGCACGCCCCACGGGATGCCGCCGAGCATGATCAGGGGGCTGGGGGCGCGGTCGAGGCTGAGCACGTAGGTGCTGATCAGCAGGGCCGCCGCGACGACGGCGCACTGCGCGACGACGAACTCGATCGGCTTGGCGTGCAGGCGCCGGACGTGCTGCCGCCGCCACCGCAGGAGCTGCGTGGCCGTGTAGCCGGCGACGCACAGGCCGGCGAGCGACCAGCCGAGCCAGATCGGCATGTTCTTGTTCGACAGCGCGACGATGACGTCGTCGCGGACGGGCACCGTCCCGCCCTCGCCGATCAGCCGCAGCGTGACGCCCTGCAGCCCGAGGAAGAACGCGAGCGTGACGACGAACGACGGTATGCGCAGCACGGACACGAGCCAGCCGATGGCCGTGCCGATGACGATGCCGATCGCCACACCGGTCAGCACGGCGGAGTACCAGGGCTGCCCGGCGTCGGTGATGAGCTTGGCGAGGACGGCCGCGCACAGCCCGCTGGCGACGCCGGCGGCGAGGTCGATCTCGCCGAGGAGCAGCACGAAGACGAGGCCCATCGCGAGGATCGTGATGGGCAGCGCCTGCACGGACAGGTTCGCCATGTTCCCCTTGCTGAGGAACGTGTCGGGCTTCAGCGCGGTGAACAGCGCGACCAGCGAGATCAGGCCGAGGACGGCGGGCAGGGCGCCGAGCTCGCCCGCCTTGATCCGGTGCCAGTAGTCCAGCAGCGCGGACCTCATGTCGTGCTCGCGGCGGTCGGTCGCGAAGTCCGAGTCCGCGAGGGTCATGGCTTTGCCGCCGCCGCTCTTGGTGAGGTCGGGGCCCTTGGCGACGTCGTCGCCCGGGATGTCGGTGGACACCTGCGTCCTCCCTTCAGATGCTCTCGGCGGCGGTCTGCGGCGCGAGGCCGAGATCGCCGGAACGGCCGGCGGTGATGAGCTCCACGACCTGGCCGCGGGTGACCTGGGCGCGGGCGACGTCCGCCGCGACCCGGCCGAGGTACAGCGCGGTGATGCGGTCGGCCACCTCGAACACGTCGTTCATGTTGTGCGAGATGAGCACGACGGCGTGCCCGGTGTCGGCGAGCCGCCGGACGAGGTCGAGGACCTGCCGGGTCTGCGCGACGCCGAGCGCGGCGGTGGGCTCGTCCAGGATGACGACCTTCGACTCCCACAGCGCGGCCTTCGCGATCGCGACGGTCTGCCGCTGCCCGCCGGACAGGCTCGCCACCTGCTGCCGGACGGACTTGACGGTGCGGATCGACAGTCGCGCGAGCGTCTCCCTGGCCGCTTCCTCCATGGACGGCTCGTCCAGCACGAGGCCCTTGCGGCGCTCCCGTCCGAGGAACATGTTCTGCACGATGTCCAGATTGTCGGCAAGCGCGAGATCCTGGTAGACGACCTCGATGCCGAGTTCGGACGCGGCGCGCGGGCCGTCGACGGTCACCGGGCGGCCGTCGAACTCGATCCGCCCGGAGTCGAAGGGGTGGATCCCGGCGATGCACTTGATCAGTGTGGACTTGCCCGCGCCGTTGTCGCCGACGAGGGCCATCACCTCGCCGAGCCGCACCGTGAAGTCCACGTCGTGCAGCACATGGACGGCGCCGAAGCTCTTGTTGAGCCCGGTCAGTCGGAGGACGGGGTCTCCGTTTTCTGCCACGTGTTTCCTTCCGTGTCTCCCTGACGGGGTGTGGTCCCGTGGCGGGTGTGGTCCCGTGGCGGGGTGGTGCTCGTGGCGGGTGGTGCTCGTGGCGGGCCCCTTCGCCCCGGGTTTCCGGGTAATCCGGGACGTCCCCAGCGGATCGGGGCCCGCCACGAGGTCGGGAGGGGCGCGCTACTGGATGCCCGCGTCCGCGCACTTGGCGGCGTAGGCGCCCTTGCAGAGGTCCGCCTTCTTGATGAAGCCGTCGTCGACGACCTTCTTGACGTTGTCCTTGAAGACGGGGATCGGGGCCAGCAGCATCGACGGGACGTCGCGCTTGCCGGTCGGGTCGTTGACCGTCCCGTTCGTCTCGCCCTTCTGGCCGTTGATCAGGGAGACGGCAAGCTTGGCGGCGGCGTCGGCCTCCTGCTTGACGGGCTTGTAGACCGTCATGCACTGGTTGCCGTCCAGGATGTTCTGCAGGCCCTCAAGGGTCGCGTCCTGTCCGGTGACGGCGACCTTGCCGGCCTGCTCATTCTTCTTGAGGATCGACACGACCGCGCCGCCGAGCGCGTCGTTGGCGGCGACGACGCCGTCGATCTTGCCCTGCTGCTCGGTCCACATCTGCTCGAAGATCGTCGCGGCGCGCTCCGCCTTCCACTCCGGGACGGCCTGCTCGCCGACCTTCGTGTAGTTCGTCGCCTTGTCGAGGACGCTGTGCGCGCCCTGCGAGAACAGGGTCGCGTTGTTGTCGGTGGGCGCGCCGTTCAGGTAGACGATGTTCGACTTCTTGTCGGCGAGGCATTTCTGCAGGCCCTTGCCGAGTTCCTCGCCGACCTTCACGTTGTCGAACGACACGTAGTAGTCGGCGACGCCGCCGAGCGTGAGCCGGTCGTAGTCGATGGTCTTGACGCCCTGCGCCTGCGCCTTGCGCTGGACGGCGGCGGCGGAGTTGGAGTCGAGGCCGTCCACGATCAGGACGGTGACGCCGCTGGTCAGCATCTGGTCGGCGATCGTCTGGAAGCGCTGGGCCGAGCCCTCGGCGTTCTGGA
Organism: Actinomadura sp. 1N219; assembly: GCF_044326405.1. Taxonomy (NCBI): domain Bacteria; kingdom Bacillati; phylum Actinomycetota; class Actinomycetes; order Streptosporangiales; family Thermomonosporaceae; genus Actinomadura; species Actinomadura sp. 1N219. The sequence goes on from NZ_JBIRAY010000002.1 coordinate 480,954, forward strand.
TGTCGTAGCCGACGCCCGCCGCCTTGAACGCCTGCTCCAGGTAGGGCCGGTCGAAGCTCTCGTACCGGACGGACGAGGTCGTGTCGGGCAGGATCACGCCGACCTTGCCCTTGGCCGCTCCGGAGCCGCCGCCGGACTCGCCGGAGTCGTCCCCGCACGCGGTGAGGGTGAGCGCCGCGGCCGCGGTGAGGGCCGTCAGGCTGAGGATCCCCTTGCGCATAGCCCGGGTCCTTTCTGGGGGTGGCCGCGCCGTGCCGCGGCCGGGGGGTAAGGCCGAGATGTCGGTGTACGAGCCCACCGACTTGAATGTTGTGCCCCGCAACTTATGTCGGCCTTGTCCGTCACGCCAGACCCGATGCCGGGTTGATTTGTTGTTGGCGGTAACAATCATGTAACGCGAGATCAAGCCTGGCCTGCCCTCGCGCCACAGCCCCCGCGCACGCTGGCGCGCCCGCACGCGTGGCGAGCGCAGCGCGTCCGGAATGTTCGGCGCGTCAACATTCACCCTCGACCGGTGGTCTGCCGCGCAGGGAGCAGCGGGATGCCGAAGTCAGCGCATGGCGAGATCAGCGCATGGCGAGATCGGCGGGTGACGAGAGCGGCGGGGTGGCGGGTCAGCGGGTGGCGAGGACCTGCGCGATCCGGGCGGCCGCGGTGGGCGCGTCGTCGGCGGGCGCGATGCGCTCCGCCCAGGACCACCAGTACCACCAGCCGTCCGCGGCCTGCTCCGCCAGGACGTTCTCGGTCAGGGCGGACGCGTCCGGGTTCAGCACGTGCAGGACGGGCGACTGCCCGCGGGGCAGGACGATCCGCACCCGGAAGCCGCGCTCGACCAGCGCGTCCCCGAGCTCTTCCAGATATTCGATCCGCGTCCTCGACGGCGCGGTGGTTCCCGTATCGTCAGGCGTCATCCTCGGTTCCTCACGGCAGTTCCTCACGGACTCCGCGCGGCCCGACGAGATCCCAGCCTCCCCCTTCGTCCGCTCGTGTGCAAGCACCGCCGGGTCGTTCGGCCCGGCGGTGCTCGCACACGGGCGCGTCCACCAGCCCGTCCATGCCCGCCCGCGGGCCTGTCACGGGCCCGGCGAGCGGCGGGCGTTTCGGACGTCGACGGGCGGTTATCCGGGATATCTTGCGCATAGCAGATGAACAGGACTTGGGGGCGAAGTATGACGCTGGGCCCGGATCCAGCAGCCGACCCGGACGCCACTCCGATCCTCGGCGTCCCGGCGGGCGGCGCGCAAGGAGCCCCTCCGGGAGCCGCTCCGGGAGCGGCCCAAGGCGGCGTGCCGGGGGCCGCCCCGGGTCCCGGCCAGGCACCCCCGCCAGCCGGGCTCCGCGCGGGCGCGCGGACGTGGCACCGGTTCCACTACGCGATCGGCGTCTTCCTCATCGCGTACGGCCTGACGGGGCTGCTGAGCGGATTCCTGCTGTGGAGCGACCGGCAGGACGAGATCGACGGCTACTTCGACTCCGGCCCGGCGACAGGCATCCTCGTCCTGGTCAAGCTGGTCGAGGCGGTGCTCGTCCTGTGCGCGCTGGCGGGAGTGGCGCTGCGCCGCGACGTCCTGTTCGTGCCGGCGACGGCCGGGTGGATGGCGGGGTTCGCGATGTTCGCCGTCCTGGACGTGTTCACCGGCAGGTGGGGCGGGCTGTTCGAGCACCTGCTCTACCTGGCGGGGTTCGTCGTCCTGCTGTTCCTGTCGTACGGGCTGAGCGCGAAGGCCCAGCTCGCGAGCGCACCGCTGCCGGACGCCGACGCCCCGGACGGCGAATCGCCCGACGATGAGTCCGGCGACTCGGGCGGCTCGTCCAGCGGCCCGCACCGGCTCACCCGGACGCAGGAGTTCGCCCTCCAGGCGATCAACCGGGCCGCCGCGCTGACCGGCCCGCGGCCCCGCCCCGGCAGACACGACTGATCTTGGCAGAAGTTGCCCTTGGTGGTACTTCCGGACGGTGACACGTTGTGGCTCATGAGAGCCCGAAAACTGGTGTCGTCCGTGAATGGTTTTCATCCGGCCTTCGCCGCCAACCCGCAGGTGTGGCCATGCCGAGGATGAAAATTATTCAGGTGCTGGTGGCGGTGTCCCTGGCGGTGCCCACGGCGCTCGCGGCGCCCGCCGCAGCACAATCCCCGACGGCCCCGGCGGGCTGCGATCCGACGCAGACCGAACCGGTCTACCGGGGCAAGGTCCCCTCCCCCAAGCAAGTCCTCGGTTTCGAGCTCGGCGAGCGGCAGGCCACCGCCGCCGAGTCCGACAGGTATCTGGAGACGGTCGCCGCGAAGAGCGAGCGGGTGATCTCCGGGACGCTGGCCAGGACAGCGCAGGGCCGTCCGCTGAAGTACGCCATCGCGGGACGTCCCGAGCTCATGTCCAAGGCCGGGCTCGCCAAGGTGCGGGCGGAGGCCGCGCTGCTGCGCGACCCGCGCACGCCGGACGCGCTGGCCAAGCGGATCACCGAGCGCGGCGTCCCGATCCTGTGGGTCAGCGGGAACGTGCACGGGAACGAGCCGAGCGGCACGGACGCGGCGCTGAAGGTGCTGCGCGACCTCGGCGACCGCAGCGACTGCGCCGCCACCTCGATCCTGGACAACGCGCTGGTCATCGTCCTGCCGACGCAGAACCCGGACGGCCGGGAGGCGAACACGCGCCAGAACGCGTACGGCTTCGACATGAACCGCGACTGGTTCGCGCGGACGCAGCCGGAGACCGACGGCAAGCTGGCGATGCTGAACGAGTACCCGCCCGCGCTCTACATCGACGCGCACGAGATGGGCGGGACGTCGTACTTCTTCCCGCCGAACGCCGACCCGATCTACCACGAGACGCCGGAGCAGGCGATCGGCTGGATCAACGACCTGTACGGCGCGGCGATGGCGGCCGAGTTCACGCGGCAGGGCATCGACTACTTCAACAGGGACGTCTACGACCTCTTCTACCAGGGCTACGGCGACACGGTGCCGACGAGCGCGTTCCACGCAGCCGGGATGACGTTCGAGAAGGGCGGCGAGAGCCCGTACCCGGACCGGGTGAAGGAGCAGTACCTCACCCAGTGGGTGACGCTGTCGGCAGCTACCCGCAACCGGCATCAGATCCTGAGCCAGTGGCGGCAGATGACCGTGGACGCCTACGCGCAGGGCAAGGCGGGGAAGCTGGAGCCCAACCAGATCTACAACCCGCCGAACCAGGTCGACCGCCCGGTGCCCGACCGTCCGGTGCGGAACTACTTCCTGCGGGACGACGACCCGGCCAAGCGCGACGAGGTGCGCACGGTCGTCCGGCGCCTCCAGCGGATGGGCGTGGACGTGAAGAAACTCGTCCGGCCCTTGCAGGTCCCCGACTTCAAGACGTACGGGCATCCCGAAGCGAAGACGACCCTTCCCTCCGGCACGTACTGGATTTCCATGGCGCAAGGCCAGAAGCACTGGATCCAGGCGATGCTGAACGAGGATTCCTACACGCCGTTCCCGTATTTCTACGACGTGACGGCATGGAGCCTGCCGCTGCTGGGGAACGTGTCGGGCGGGTCGTCGGGGGCCGTCCTGAAGCCGCAGGCCGCCCCGGTGGGGACGCTGCCCGCGCCGCGTCCCGGCCATGACGGCACGGCGCCGAAGATCGGCATCCTGCAGCTGTCGGCGACGTCGTCGGCGACGCGCCAGTCGGCCGGTTGGCTGCGGCATCGTCTCGACCGCGACTGGAAGCTGCCGTTCACGCTGCTGACCCCGGCGGACGTGGCCGCGGGCAAGCTGAAGGGCGTCGAGGTCCTGCTGACACCGGACGGCCCGTCCAAGCCCGCCTACGACGCGCTCGGCGACACCGGACGGGCCGCGCTCCAGCAGTGGACGCGGGACGGCGGCCGCTACGTCGGCTGGCAAGGCGGCACGGAGCTGGCGGCGCTGCTCGGCCTGACGACCGCGACGCTGACGGAGCCGACGTCCGACATCCCCGGCACGCTGTTCCGCGTCAAGGTGGACAAGACGAGCCCGCTCGCCGATGACGTCGGCGCCACGGCGTGGAACTTCACGTCCTACGACCCGGTGATGAAGGCGTCCAGCGGCGTCGTCGTGTCGTATCCGAAGACGGACTCGCCGGACTGGTTCGTGTCCGGGTTCGAGGAGGGCGCGTCCGAGCTGGGCGGCACCGCGGCGGTCGTGGACCAGCCCGTCGGCGCGGGACGTTCCGTGCTGTTCGCGGCGGAGCCCAACTTCCGCGCGTTCACCGACGGGACGGCCACGCTGCTCTACAACGCGATCCTCGGACCGGACCCGGCCGGCGCGCAGGCCCCGCAGGCGGGCGCCACCGCGAAGGCGGCGGAGCAGGCGGCGGCGCTGCCGTCGTACGAGTCGCCGATCCGCGTGTCGGTGAAGGCGGCCGACGCGGTGAGGGCCTCGTCGGTCCTGCGGTCGGTCGGCGCACAGTGGGCGGAGCGCCGCAGCGGCGGCGTCGTCCACTACGTGATCGACAACCCGCGCGGGCTGCCGACCGATCACCACCCGTTCGCGGGACGGCTCCCGTCCCTCATCAAGAAGGCGGGGATCGTCCCGGTCGCCGTCACCCTTCCCTGAGCGGAGCGGCGGGGGGGGGGGGGGGGGGGCCCCGCCCCCCGCCGCCCACTCCTACTTACGTACGATCCAGGCAACGGCGGTCATCGTTCCTGGGGGAATCTCAGTGAACCCGCCGTCACGGACCACCACCGTCGCCTTCTTCACACACTGCCGCCACGGAACGTCACTATTCAGGTGGACGAGGGCACCGCCGTCCACCCAGGCGGCCACGTCCTTCCGCCGGCCCTGACGCAGCAGAAGCTGAGCCGCATGCCCGCACTGGGCGGCGGCCTTGCCGGTCGTGATCGTCACCTCCGGATTGACCGCGATCACCGCGTACGGCGGTTCAGGCACCGGGCCCGGCTCCTCCGCCACCTCCAGTTCAAGGCCGGCGACCTGCAGTTTCGCCAGTTCGGGCGGGACGTCCGACACCGGACAAGGCGGGAACGCCCGCACCTGCGCGCCCGCGTGCTCGACGGTCACGCCGGGCAGCGCCTCCGCCTCCGGCCAGCGCACGCCCCGCGCCCGCCGCGTCACCTTCCGGATCCGGCGCGCCTCCCATTCGCGGACGGCGTCGCGCCATTCCCCGTCCGGCTCCGTCGCCCTCGGGTCGGTGAGCAGCCGGACGACCGCGGTCGCGGCCGCCTCGCAGACCGCGGCGTGATCGGGCGGTTCGGCCTTCTCGGCGCGGACCACCAGCTGCATCGCCCAGGGCGGATCGTCGTGGGGATCGTAATCGGGTCGCACGCGCTGGAGTATTCCAAACCCGATGCGGCTTCCCGGAGACGGATGTGGGTACGGCAACTTGTGCCGTCCCTCAGACGTCTTTCCTGTTACGGGCCGAACGGCCCTCGCCGGAGACGGCGGGGGGTGGCGGAGCAGTCGGGTCGGAGGTCGCCGGTGACCAGTGGCACGTGGAGCGACTCCATACCGGGAGTCGGAACGTTCTTCGTGGGGATCGACGTCGCCCCGGGACGCTACCGGTGCGACGACGGCAAGGGCGGCTGGTGGGTCCGCTTCACCGGCCCCGGCGGGGGCGACCCCGTCGGCTCGTGGCCGCTGCCCGCCGGCCCCACCGAGATCGAGATCGCGCGGACCGACTTCGCGTTCGAGACCCATGTCTCCACGTACTGGCACCGGATCGCGCCGCCGCGCGGCCCCGAGGACGGCGCCCCCGCCGAGCCCCGCCCGGTCGCCGACCCGTCCCTGCGCGCCGACCTCGACACGCTCGTCGCGCGCCGCAGGCCGCTGCTGTGGCTGGCGCCGATGACCGTCCTCGGCTTCGGCCTGCTCGGCTCGCCGCTGCTCGGCTCGCTCTGGCTGATCGCCCTCGGCATGCTCGCCGTCCTGATCGCGCTCGGCACCCCGTCGGTGTCCCTCGACCTGCGCCGCGCCCGCGAGCTCGAACGGCGCCGCGACCGCTACCTCACCCCGGAGGACTTCGACGACGAGGGCCGCGCGATGCTGGCCCGCGTCCAGGCGGCGGTCGACGCCGTGCACGACTCCGCCGTCAACCGCGAGGGCCTGCTGGACGCGGTCGACAACGCCGTCACGCTGCCGCGCCAGGAATGGGAGATCGCGCAGGTGCTGGCGCGGCAGTCGAAGCTGCGCGCCGACCAGGCGCAGATGGAGGGCGCCGCGACGCTCCCCGAGGTGACGGCGGCGCTGCGCCCGCTGCGCGACAAGCTCGACATCTCCGTCGAGGCCGTGACCCGCCGCATAGAGGCCCTGGAACGCTACGCCGAAAGCGCCAGGGCCGCGGACGAGGTCCTGCGCGCCCAGCGCCATCTGGAGACGATCGCGGAGAAGGCGCACGAGTACGACGAACTCCTCGCCGACACCGTCCGCGACGACCTGGCCCTCCCCGCGATAGAACGCCTGACCGAACAGGGCGACGAACTCGTCCACACCCTCCGCGAACGCTTGTCCAGGGCCGCCGAAGCCGCCGAAGAACTCCCCCCGCCTTCCTAGCTTGTCCGGCGCACTGGGACGGCGGTTTAGAGAATGGCGCGGATTTGGGTGGGGGACGTGAAGAGTTCGGCGCGCATTCCGGTTTTGCGGGCGGCGAGGACGTTGCGTTCGGTGTCGTCGAAGAAAAGGACGTCGGCGGGGCGGACGCCGAGGCGGTCGGCGCAGATCTCGTAGGCGCGCGGGTCGGGTTTGGCGACGCCGATGTGGCAGGAGTAGGTGAGCGCGTCGAAGCGGGAGAGCCAGTCGCCGTGGCGGGCCTCGAAGCGGGGCACGAGGTCGCCGATGATGTTCGACAGGAGGCCGAGGGTGCGGCCCCGGTCGGCGAGTTCGTGGACGAGGGCGACCATGGTGTCGTCCACGTCCGTCCAGCTGTCGAGGTCGGCCTCGATCAGCGCGGGGACGTCGGGGAACGCGACGCCGAGGACGCCGGCGACGTCCGCCCAGTAGTCGGCGCTCGCCCGGCCGGCGTCGTAGGCGGGGCGGCAGGACCAGTAGGCGTCCCAGAACGGCGTCCCCCGGACGCCGGCGACGTCCTCGATCCGCCGCACGGCCGCGGGGGTCTGGGTGCGGGCGATCACTCCGTACAGGTCGAAAACGATCACATCGGGCATGCCCCCGAGCCTATGCGGGATCCGCGGCGCCCGAACGTAGCAAGCGCTTGATGCATGCGCGTACCCTGGTGCTCACGAACGAACAGGCGGTTGGGCGAGACGGCATAATGAGGGGGTGACGACCACGAGCGCCGAATCCGGACGATCCAGGCCCCGCGCGGCCGGCGAGGGCGGTGCCCGCCGCCGCGGAAAGGGCTCGGCTCCCCTGCCGTCGGAACGGCGCGAGCACCTGGTGCGGCTGGCCGCGGAACTGTTCGCCGAGAAGGGATTCCAGGCGACCACGGTCCGCAACATCGCCGACGAGGCGGGCATCCAGTCGGGCAGCCTTTACCACCACTTCGACTCCAAGGAGTCGATCGCCGACGAGATCCTGTCGAGTTTCTTCAGCGAGATCATGTCGGCCTACAAGGCGGTGCTCGACGAGAGCGAGAATCCGCGCGACACCATCGCCGGGCTCGTCCGGGTCGCGTTCGGCACCCTGGAGCCGCACCGGGCCGCCGTCACGGTCATGCAGAACGACTGGAACTACCTCAAGGGAATGGACCGCTTCGCCTATCTCACCAAGTCCGAGGACGAGGTCGAGAAAATGTGGGTGGACACCCTAAGGACGGGTCAGGAGGAGGGCCTTTTCCGCGCCGACCTCGACCCGAAGCTCACCTACCGGATGATCCGCGACACCATCTGGGTGGCGGTCCGCTGGTTCCGTCCGGGCGGCCGGCTCAACGCCGAGGGCCTCGCCGAGCACTACCTCAAGGTGATGTTCGACGGCATCAACCTCCATTAGACGCGGACGCCGTCCGCAGGCGATTCCGCGGGCGTCCGGCGGGTCGGCAGGAGGCGCGCCAGCGGGCGGGGGATCCACCAGTTCGCCTCGCCGAACAGCTCCATCAGCGCCGGGACGAGCAGCAGCCGCACGATCGTCGCGTCGATCAGGATCGCGACGCCGAGGCCGAGGCCCATCTGCTTGACGGCGACGTCCGCGCCGAGCAGCACCGACAGGAACACCATCACCATGATCGCCGCTGCGGCGGTGATGACCCGGGCCGTGCGGGACAGGCCGAGTGCGACGGCCTCCCGGGTGCGGACGCCCGACTCGTAGGTCTCGCGGATGCGGGACACGAGGAACACCTCGTAGTCCATGGAGAGCCCGAACAGGATCGGGAACATCATCAGCGGCACCCAGGTCGTCACCGGCATGTCGGTGGGGAACCCGAGCAGGCTCCCGGCCCACCCCCACTGGACGACGGCCGTCAGCACCCCGTACGCCGCCGCGATCGACAGCAGGTTCATCAGCGCGGCCTGCAGCGCCACCGTCACCGACCGGACGAGCCCGACGAGCAGGAGCAGCGACAGGCCGACGACGACGGCGATCAGCCACGGCAGCCGGGTGCTCACGTCGTCGGCGAAGTCGATCGCGCCCGCGTTCGGGCCGCCGACGTAGGTCTGCGCGCCGGTCCCGTCCATCACGCGGGGGATGACGTCGTCGCGCAGCTCGTGGACGAGTTTCGGCGTCGCCTCGTCCTGCGCCCCGGTGGTCGGGAACGCCATGACGATGGACGCGGCGCCGTCCTGGCTGGCGCGCGGCGGCTGGACGGCGGCGATGCCGGGGGTCTCGCGGACGGCGGCGGCGAGCCGTCCGGCGTCCCCGGGGTTCCCGCCCTCGGTGACGAGGACGAGCGGCGCGGACGTGCCAGGCCCGAAGCCCGCCGCCATGATCTGGCTCGCCTTGTACCCGCTGTGGTCGTGCGGCTGGGTGCTGGAGTCGGGCAGGCTCAGCCGCATCGACAGCGCGGGCACGGCCAGCACCAGCAGGACGGCGGCCGCGCACAGCCCCGCGACGACCGGGTGCGCCTGGACGACCCGCGCCCACCGCTCCGCCAGCGGGCGGCGGCGCGTCCTGCCGAATCCCGGGACGCGGAGCCGGTCGATGGAGCGTCCGGCGAAGCCGAGGAGGGCGGGCAGCAGCGTCACCGCGCCGAGCATGGTCATCAGCACGGCCGTGGCGGCGGCGACCGCGACGGCGTTGAGCAGGCTCTGCTGCATGACGAACAGGCCCATCAGCGCGATCACCACGGTGGTGCCGGCGAACAGCACGGCGCGTCCGGCGGTGGTGATGGCGGTGACGGTCGCCTCCTCCGGCTCCTTCCCGGCGTGCAGTTCCTCCCGGTACCGGGTGACGATGAACAGCGCGTAGTCGATGCCGACGCCGAGCCCGATGAGCGCGGCGACGATGGGGGCGAACGACGGCGCGGGCAGCGCGTGCCCGAGCAGCATGATCAGCGCGAGGCCGGAGCCGATGCCGAACAGCGCCGTCACGATCGGCAGCCCCATCGCCAGCACCGACCCGAACGCGACGAGCAGGATGACGATGGCGGCGAGCACGCCGATGGCCTCCGAAGGCCCGCCTCCGGGCGTCTCGGCGAGGTCGACGGCGGCGCCTTCGAGCTGGACCTGGACGGGCCCGGCGTCGCTGCGCACGTCGTCGAGCAGCGCGTTCACGTCCGCCTTGGACATGTCGTCGGACGGGACGTCCAGGCTGCCGGTCGCGAACGCCGTCTTCCCGTCCTGCGAGATCTGCCCGGGCGTCTCGAACGGCGACGACACCGACGCCACGTGCGGCGTCTTGGCGAGCCTGGCGACGGCCTCCTGCACCTTCGGCTTGACCTCCGGGTTCTGGACGCCCGCGTCGGCCCGCACCGCCAGCGTGATCGAATCACCGCTCTGGTCGGGGAAGTGCTCGTCCAGCAGGTCGGACGCCTTCGCCGAGCCGGAGTCGCCGCCGGAGAAGTCGTTCAGCGGTTCCGCCGCGAAACCGAACCCGAGCACCATCACCACGATCGTGCCGACGATCCAGCCCGCCACCGTGAGGCGCCGCCTCCGGAAGCAGAACCGGGCGAGTCTGGCCAACCTCATGGGAACCACCTCGTGTGCGTGTCGCGCCGAACGAGTGACGTCCGGGCGCTCGGGAATGTGACGGCAGGTCCAGCGTTTCCCGCCGACCAGGGTCGACACATCGGGCGGACGGTGTCATTCGCCCCTGCCGTGTACATCCGTTGGAGTACATCCGGCGCGGTATCCCACGGTGCGAGTGCCCTAACCCCCATAGTGTGCTTAGTCACTAATTGCCGAGTAGGGGTGACGCCTTGGCCCGTGGGGACGCTGTTACTGGAGAGAACACCCGGGGGGTGGGATGACGGCTGAGCGAGGCGCCGCCGGTCGCGACGAGCCCACGCCCGCCGCCCTGCGCGCCGCCACGGCGCGCGGCCTGATGGAGCAGTTCCCCGGGGTGCGCGTCTGGTACGGCGAGGCGACCGGATCGTGGTGGGCGATGGTGCCGCTGCGCATCGGCCCGCGGCTGCTGGAGGCGCCGTCCCCGCAGGAGCTGCGCGAGGAGATCATGAGCCTGCGGCGCCGGGGGTGACCAGCCCCGACTCGTAGGCCAGCACGACGAGCTGCGCCCTGTCCCGCGCGGCGAGCTTGCCCATTGACCGGCTGACGTGCGTTTTCACGGTCAGCGGGCTGAGCAGCAGCCGCGCCGCGATCTCGTCGTTGGACAGGCCGCGCCCGACCAGCCGGACGACCTCGCGCTCCCGCTCGGTGAGCCCGTCGAGCGCGACCGCCGGACGGGCCGGGTCGGGACGCCGCGCGACGAACCCCTCGATGACGGCGCGGGTCACGGCGGGCGCGAGCAGCGACTCGCCGCCCGCGACGACCCGGACGGCGCGCAGCAGCTCGTCCGGCTCGATGTCCTTCACCAGGAAGCCAGACGCGCCCGCGCGCAGCGCCAGGTACACGTAGTCGTCGTCGGTGTAGGTGGTGAGGACCACGACCCGGACGTCCTTCAGCGCGGGGTCGGCCACGATCCGGCGGGTGGCGGCGAGCCCGTCGACCTCGGGCATCCGCATGTCCATGAGGACGACGTCCGGGCGCAGCTCACGGGCCAGCTCGACCGCCTCGCCGCCGTGCTCGGCCTCCCCGACCACCTCGATGCCGCCGCCCCCGGCCAGCAGCGAGCGGAACCCGGCGCGGACCAGCGACTGATCGTCGGCGAGCACCACGCGGATCACGGCCGCCCCGCAAGCGGAGCGCGGGCGAGGCCGGCGTGCGACACGCGGGCGAGACCGGCGGGCGGCGCGGGGGCCGAGGCGATGTGCGGAGCGCGGGCCGGGGCGGCGTCGGTGCTGGCGGTCACGCCGCAACCGTACGACGGTTCGGGCGCCTTCGCGCGGACGGCGTCGCCTCGCGGGACGTGCGGGCTCGCCTCCTGTGGCGCCCTCCGGGGACGGGGCGCGATCCGTCCCCGGAGGGCGTCTTCGGTGACGGTAACCCGAAAATCGTTCGGACACAAGCGCTTGTTAGGTTCCGTCGCCCGCGCGTCCGCCCGCGCTCACGTCGTGTACTGGATGGACGCGCGCTCGGCCGCGATCGGCGTGATGTACCGGTCGACCACCGCCCGGTGGGACGGGTGGTCGCGATAGGCCAGGTAGGCGTCGCGGTCGGCGAAGTCCGCGACCAGCACGAAGTCGTAGGCCGCGGGGTTCACGCCCGCGTCGGCGCCCAGGCTGTACTCCCGGATCTCCGGGATCACGGCGGGCAGCTCGCCGAGCCGCGCCGCGACCTCGTCCTGCTGGCCGGTGGTCGTCCCCTCGGCCCACCTGAACATCACCACATGCCGGAAACCGTTCATGGCGGCACGCTACCGGGCACGGCCCGGGAGATCGCAGACCCAGACCTCGGCGAGCGGCCTAGACCTCGCCGAGTTCGGCCGCCGTGACCGCGCCGAGCTCCCAGCACGCGTCGAGATCGGCCTTGGACGGCTCCCCCACGACGATCACGGGCGGCTGGACGGCCTTCCACGCCAGCCCGGTGGTGATCGACTCCAGCGCCCGCAGGCCGCCGGTCGCGTCGTTGTTGCCGTGCAGGAACGCCCCGAACGGACGCCGGACGGTCTCCTCCAGGCACGGGTAGTAGATCTGGTCGAAGAAGTGCTTGAGCGCCCCGGCGAGGTATCCGAGGTTGACCGGCGATCCGAGGAGGTAGCCGTCGGCCTCCATGACGTCCACGGCGGTGGCCGCCAGCGCCGCGCGGGACACCACGTCCACGCCCTCGACCTCGTCGGTGGACGCCCCCGCGCGCACCGCCTCGTACATCGCCTGGACGGACGGCGACGGCGTGTGGTGCACGATCAGCAGCCTCTTCATCCTCACGAGCCTAACGCCGGCGGGCGGAAGGGGCCTGACGTGGTAAAAGATCCGGTTCGGGGAATGACGTCCAAAAGGATCTTGGTGCTGGGCGCAGCGGAGGTGTCCTTCGTGCAAGCAGGCGATTCATCGTGGCAGGGCGTCCCCGCACGGGCGCGGCGGGGCGGGACGCGGCGGGGCAGGGCGCGGCCGGTCTGGCCGCTCGCCGCCGCGACGCTGGCCGTCGCCGTGCTGGTCGCGGCGCCCGCGCCGGCGGCGTCCCCGGCGTGGCTTGGCGAGCTGTCCGGGTTCGTCACCGGCGGTCCGCTCGCCCCCGCCCACGCCGTGGTGCTCGGCCTGGCGCTCGCGCTCGTCGCCCGCGGCGTCCTGCTGCGCCGCCGCGCCGCCTGGCACGGCCTGGTCATCTTGGTCGTCCTCGGGATCCTGGCCGTCCTGACCGGCGACGACGCGGCGTGGCGGCTGCCGCTGCTCGCCGCCGCCCTCGGCGGGCTGTGGCTGGAACGCGACCGGTTCACGGTCCGCCCGCATCCCGACCGCGTCCGCGCGGCCGTGCGGACCGGGGCGCTCCTCGTCGTCGCCGCGGTCGCCGGCTCGCTGGTCTTCGGCGGCGTGTCGGTCCGGTCGGTCGGCCAGATCGCGGCCGGTCTCGGCGCGACCGGCGCGCCCATCGACGGCGCACCGTGGCTCCCGGACGTCCTCGGCCTCGCCGGGGCGGCCGGGCTCCTCGTCCTGATCGTCACGCTCCTGTCCCCCGACCCGCCGCCCCCGCCCGGCGACGAGCTGGAACGCGGCCGCGTCGCCGGCCTCGTCGCGCACCCCGGCTCCGACACCCTCGCCCCATTCGCGCTGCGCCGCGACAAGGCGTACGTGTTCAGCGCGGACGGGCGGGCCGTGATCGGGTACCGGGTGCAGTTCGGCGTCGCCGTCGCGGGCGGCGACCCGGTCGGCGACCCCGCCTCGCACGCCGACGCGGTCAGGTCGTTCCTGGCCCTGTGCCGGGCGTCCGGCTGGCGTCCGGCCGTCCTCGGCGCGAGCGACGGCCTCCTGCCGGCGTGGGGAGCGCTCCGCTCGATCGGCTACGGCGACGAGGTCGTGATCGATCCGCGCGAGTTCACGCTGTCGGGACGGCAGATGCGCAACGTCCGCCAGGCGGTCAAGCGCACGGTCAACGCGGGCGTCACGTCCGAGCTCGTCCCGGAACGCGATCTCGCGCCTGACCTGCGCGAACGGCTGCTGGACGTCGCGTCCCGCTCCCTCGGCGGCGCGGCCGAGCGAGGCTTCGCCATGAACCTGGACGAGCTGCTCACCGGCCGCCACCCGGGAGCGGTCGTCGCGATCGCCTACGACGCGGACAAGCGGCCCATCGCGTTCCAGCGCTACGTCACCGCGGGCGGAGGCATCAGCCTGGACGCGATGCGCCGCAGCCCCGGCGGCCCGAACGGCGTCAACGAGCGCCTCATCGTCGAGATGGTCGAGTACGCGTCCGGGCACGGCCACGAGGTCGTCTCGCTGAACTTCGCCGCGTTCCGCGAGCTGCTGGACGCCGAGGAGCGCACCGTCCTGGAGCAGGCCGGCTACCGCGCCCTGCGCCTCCTCGACCCGTGGATCGCGGTCGAGTCGCTCTACCTCTTCGACAAGAAGTTCAGGCCGTCCTACAAGCCGCGCAACGTCGCCTTCCGCTCCTGGTCCGACATCGCGTGGCTGGCCGCCGCGCTCCTCACGCTGGAGTTCGCCCGGACGCGCCCGGCCCGCCGAGCGGAGGACCCCGTCACCGAACCCGCCCACCACCTCGGGTGACCGGCCATCCTAGAACGTGATTCTATAGGGGTCTCCGACGAGAGGACCCGCGCATGAGCAGCATCGTGGAGGGCCACTGCGATCCGGCGTTCGCCGCCGTCCGGGACGCGTTCGAGGAGAACTTCGCCGCCGGACGCGAGCTGGGCGCGGCCGTCGCCGTCTACGCGGGCGAACGCAAGGTCGTGGACCTGTGGGGCGGCACCGCCGACCGCCGTACCGGACGCGCCTGGCTGCCCGACACGCCGTGCTTCGGGTTCTCCTGCACGAAGGCGGTCACGGCGGCCGCGGCGCTGCTCCTCGCCGAGCGCGGCGCATACGAGATGGACGGCCCGGTGACCAACTGGTGGCCGGAGTTCGGCGCCGCCGGCAAGGACGGCACGACGGCCGCGCATCTGCTGTCGCACCAGGCCGGGCTGCCCGCGTTCGCCCGTCCCGTCCAGGCGGACGAGGCGGCGGACCCGGCGTCCCTCGCCGCCGAGCTGGCCGCGCAGAAGCCGGAGTGGACGCCCGGCGAGGCCCACGGCTACCACGCGCTGACCTACGGCTGGCTGGCCGGTGAGATCGTCCGGCGCCACTCCGGCAGTACGGTCGGCGCGTTCGTCAGGGACGAGTTCGCCCGCGACCTCGACCTGTGGATCGGAGCACCCGACGGCGTAATCGAGCGCTCCGCGAAAATGTCCGCCGGCCGCCGCATCGGAGCCACACCAGCCGCCCGCGGATCCAACCCGGAGCCACACGAAGCCGCCTCGCCGCCAAGCGAAGCCGACGCGCCGCCGCACGAAGCCGACGCGCCGCCACACGAAGCCGCCTCGCCAAGGTCGCTCCCCAACGACCTCCTGGAGCGCTTGGCCACCGCCTTCTTCGACCCGGAGAGCGCGATGAACCGGGCGCTCAACAACCCGCACCCGGGCAAGGGCGGCTACAACAACCCGGTCGTGCTGCGCGCGGGCTGGCCGTCCGCCGGGATGCTCGCCACCGCGCCCGCGCTGGCCGCCTTCTACCGCGACCTCCTGGCCGGACGGATCCTGCGCCCCGACACCCTGCGGGACGCGATCCGCCCACGCGTCAGCGGCCCCGACCGCACGATGCTCGTCGACAGCACGTTCGGCCTGGGCTTCATGCGTCCCGCCCAGACGTTCTTCACGCCGGAGGCAGCGCGGGAGTCGGCGTTCGGGCACACCGGCGCCGGCGGTGCCATCGGCCTAGCCGACCCCGACGCCGGTCTAGCGCTCGCCTACCTCCCGAACCTGATGAGCCACATGGCGTCCGGCGACCTGCGCGCCTACCGCCTCACCGAGGCCGCATACGCCTCGCTGACCTGAACTCACTGCATGGTGATGCCGCCGCTGACCGAGATGGTCTGGCCGGTGATGTATTCGGCGCGATCCGTGCAGAGGAACGCGACGAGCCCGGCAATGTCGTCCGGACGGCCTATGCGACGAAGTGGGATCTGCCTCACCAGCTTGTCGAGCATCCCGGACTTCTCTTCGGACGCGCGGTCGGCGTCGCCGCGGAGCATGGGCGTGTCCGTGGGCCCGGGGCAGACGATGTTGGACGTGACGCCGCCGCGCGCCGCCTCCCGGGCGAGCGTCTTGGCGAGTCCGAAGAGTCCGGACTTGGTGGCCGCGTAGGCCGCCTCCCCGCCCCCGCCGGCCCGGGCGCCGTCCGACGAGATGAAGACCAGACGGCCCCAGCCGCGCTCGGTCATGCCGGGCAGCAGCGCGCGGGTGAGCTGCATGGGGGCGCGCAGGTTGACGCGCCACATCAGGTCCCAGTGGGCGGGGTCGCTGGCGGTGAACGGCTCGATGATGGCGACGCCCGCGTTGTGGACGAGCACGTCCACGGGCCCGGCGCCGGCGGCGAACGCGTCGATGGAGTCGGGGTCGGCGAGATCGACGCGGGCCGCGACGCCGCCGACCGCGTCCGCGACCTCGCGGGCGCCGGCCTCGTCCAGGTCGGCGACGACGACCCGCGCTCCCAGGGCGGCGAGGTCGGCGCAGATCGCGCGCCCCATGCCGCCCGCGCCGCCGGTCACCACCGCCGTGCGGCCGTCCAGTCGGATCCCGTCCATATGCACCTCCGGGGGGTTTGTCACGTTCCATAGATAACATTCGCCGGTACTGTGCCGGATCATGGAGGTACGCGATTCCGTGGAGGTGCGCGATCTGCACGCCTGGCCGTCCACGCCCGCCGAGGCCGAGGCGATCCAGGACCGGCTGCGTCCGATGCTGGAGCTGGACGCCCCCGGCCCTGCCAAGCCGAGCACCGTCGCGGGCCTGGACGTCTCGTACGCGGGCGACGGCGGCGGCACTGGCACGCGCCTGGCCGCCGCAGTGGTCGTCCTGGACGGCACAACACTTCAGGTAGTCGAAGAGTCGGTCGCGGTAGGCACAGCCACGTTCCCCTACGTCCCCGGCCTGTTCGCGTTCCGGGAGCTGCCCACGCTCCTGGAGGCGCTGCGCGGTCTGAAGACGACACCCGACCTGCTCGTCTGCGACGGGTTCGGCGTCGCGCACCCTCGCCGGTTCGGACTGGCGTGCCATGTGGGCGTCCTGACCGGTGTACCGACGATCGGCGTAGGCAAGACCGCGTTCATCGGCACCTACGAGCAGCCGGGCCAGCACCGCGGTAACACGACCCCCCTTCTGGACGGCGGCGAGGTAGTCGGCCGCGTCGTGCGCACGCGAGACGACGTGAAACCGGTCTTCGTGTCCGTCGGCCATCGCACCGACCTCGAAACCGCATGCCGGAACGTCCTCGACCTGACGCCCCAGTACCGGCTTCCGGAGACCACGCGGAGGGCGGACCGGCTTTCCCGCGATGCGCTCACCGGGTAGCGCGTCTTTGTGGAAGATGGCACTCTCGTCCGAAAGCAGACGGAGACACCCAGGTCATCCGCGACGCCGCTGGACGGTGCCCATGGACACCCGGCCGATGCGGGCCGACGCCCGCCGCAACTACGAACGACTGATCACGACGGCCCGCACCGCCTTCATGGAGCACGGCACGGGCGCGTCCCTCGACGACATCGCCAAACGCGCGGGCGTCGGCTCCGGGACGCTGTACCGGCACTTCCCCACCCGGGACGCCCTGCTGCACGCCGTCCTGCGCGACCGGATCGACGGCCTCCTCGCGCACGCCGACGAGCTGCTCGCCGAGCCCGCGGCGGACCCGGAGACCGAGGCGCTCAACGCCGAGGCCGCGCTGGGCCGCTGGCTGCGCACCTACCTGACCGGCGCCGGCACCCCGCGCGGCACCTCCACCGTGATCATCGAGGCGATGTCGGCGAAGTGGGCCGACACCGGGCTCGGCACCGCGGCCACGGCGATCTGCGACGCCCTCGGCCGGCTGCTGGACCGCGCGCAGCACGCGGGCGCCGTCCGCGCCGAGATCGACCCGCGCGACCTGCTGCGGCTCACCAACGCGATCGGCGTCGCCGCGGAGCGCACCGCGGACCCCGGCGCGTACGCCGACCGGATGCTGGCGCTGCTCTTCGACGGCCTGCGCACGGGATAGCCCGCTGCGCCGGGGCACGCACCGCGCGGAGCCCTCTTGTTCCGTTGACCAAGCGTTCGCTAGGTTGACTTGGGTCACGGCGATGGGACGAGGAGCGTTGATGGGGCAGCTTGACGGCAAGGTGGCGCTGATCACCGGCGGTGCGCGCGGCATGGGCAAGTCCCACGTCCGCCGGTTCCTGGACGAAGGCGCCAAAGTGGTGTTCGGCGACGTCCTGGCGGAGGAAGGCGCGAAACTGGCCGCCGACCTGGGGGACGACGCCGTTTTCGTCCGCATGGACGTGACGCGGGAGGACGACTGGAAGAACGCCGTCGACACCGCGACGACGACGTTCGGCGCCCTGCACGTTCTCGTCAACAACGCCGGAATCATCCGGCACAAGACCATTGCGGAAATGTCCGTCGACGAGTTCCGCCGCATTCTGGACGTGAACCTGCTCGGCCAATGGCTCGGCGTGAAATCTGTCACCGCCGCGATGCGCGAGGCCGGCGGCGGCTCCATCGTCAACGTCTCCTCGACGGAAGGCTTCATCGGCGCGTCCGGCCTCGCCGCCTACAGCGCCAGCAAGTTCGGCGTCCGGGGCCTCACCAAGGCCGCCGCCCGCGAGCTCGGCGAATACGGAATCCGGGTGAACTCCATTCACCCCGGCGGCGTCCTGACGCCCCTTTCCCTCCAGGACGACGTCGTCGCCGCCACCGGCGACAGCGCCGACGCCTTCATGAAGGCGCTCCCCCTCGGCCGCATGGGCAAGTCCAAGGAAGTGTCGGGCCTGGTCGTCTACCTCGCGTCGGACGACTCGTCCTACTGCACCGGCAGCGAGGTCCTCGTCGACGGCGGAATGCTCACCGGCGCCGGGTATTAGGGACGCCGGCCGACCCACCCCTCAACGGCCTCCAACTGCGCGGCCAGCGAAATCAGCGTCGCCTCATCAGAATCATGCCCGAGAAGCTGTGCACCCACAGGCAGCCCTGCTTTCGTAAACCCTGCGGGCACATTCACCCCCGGCCACCCCAGCACATTCCACGTCCAGGCATAAGGACAAACAGCCGCAACCCCTGACTGCGTCTTCCTGTACCCCACCCCCATCAAAGGCCCCCACCCTCAACGGCGGCTGGGCCGTAGTAGGCGTCAGCACCACATCCGCGACCTGGAAGATACGCCCGATCTTCCGCCTCAGATAAGGATCCATCCTCTTAGCCAGGGGAAGCAGCCGCCTTCCGACCACCCGCCCGATCGCCGCCTCGACCTCGGTCCGCCGCTCCGGCCGCGCATTCGGAATCGAATCGAGCCAGTCAGCGGCCCCGGCCGTCCCCCGCGGAACGAGCCCCAACCCCACCAGCCCATAATCGGGATCGGCCGGGAAAACCTTGTGCCCCAAATCGGTCAGCCGCCGCGCCAGCCGCTCAACGGCCCCGCGAATCTCCGCATCGAGCCTCCCGCTGACCCCGAACGCCGTCCGGAAGGACACGGCAACTCGCAACCGCCCGGGTACCCTCTTCGCAGCCTCAACAAAAGGCACCGTCGGCGCGTCCACCTGATAAACATCGTCTGGATGACTGCCGCTCAACACATCGAGCAGCAACGCCGCGTCCTCCACACTCCGCGCAAGCGGCCCCCACACGGTGATCCCATGAAAGGGATCCGTCTGCGGAAACCCTGAAACCCGCCCTCTCTGGGGCTTGATGCCAACAAGCCCCGTCCAAGCCGCCGGAATCCGAATCGACCCGGCCCCATCCGACCCCACCGCTCCGGCGACCATCCCCGCCGCCACTGCCACCGCCGCCCCACCCGACGACCCGCCCGGCGAATAATCCGGATTCCATGGATTCCTGGCAACCCCGAATCGCGACTCACTGAATGGCCACAACCCCAGCTCACAAGTATTGGTCTTCCCCACAACCACAGCACCCGCGGCTCGCAACTTGCGCACGACCTCCCCGTCCCGCGCCGCCGGACGATGATCCCCCGGCACCGCGAACGGCGTCGTCTCCCCCGCCAGATCCGTGTCGTCCTTGATCGCCACGGGCACCCCGAGGAGGGGCAGCCGCTCCCCGTCCGCCAGCCGCGCGTCGGCCTCCCGCGCCTCCCGCCCCGCCGCCTCCCACCGCACGACCCGGAACGCCCCAAGCGATTCCTGCCGCCGGACGCTCTCCAGACACTCCCCTACGAGCTCACACGACGACACGTCCCCCCGCGCCAACGCCTCTGCCTGCCCGGCCAGCCCCAGCACCCCGCCACCTCCACGGCTCTCGTTCGTTCGAACGAACGATACACTGATCCGAATGAGCGCCCGCGACCAGATCCTCCAGGCCACCCTCCGCCTCATCGGCGAGCAGGGCATCGGCGCCGTGACCAACCGCGCCGTGGCCCGCGCCGCCGGCGTCTCCCTGGGCTCCCTCACCTACCACTTCCCGAACCAGGACGCCCTGCTCCGCGAGGCCCTCCACACCTTCGTGGAGGACGAGATAGCCCGCATCACCAACCACATCACGACCCTCACCGCAACACCCATCGACGCGGCCGACGAGGTCGAGAAAGCCGTCCTCGCCATCGCGCAAGGCCCCGAACAGATAGCCAACCTGGAACTCCACCTCCACGCCGCCCGCTCCCCCGCCCTCCGCGAAACCTCCATCCGCTCCGTCGAGGCCTACGACCGCCTGGCCACCGCCGTCCTCGGCTCCCTGGGCATCCCCGACGCGGAACGCCACGCCCCCGCCGTAGTCGCCATGCTCTACGGCCTGGCCCTCCGTCGCCTCGCCACCGGCGACACCACCGCGACCGGCACCGCCGACGCCTTCCGCCTGCTCCTCCAAGGCGCCCTCCCCCGCCCCTGAAAAAGGCTTCTGGCCCGCACGGCCCCAGAGCGGGGTTACAAAGCCGTGCGGGCCAGAAACCTGTCTCAATCAGGAACCTCAGTCGGAACCTCAGCCGACGTTCGCTCTGCTCTCCGCCTGTGCACCTCCGCCGTGTCTCCGATGTGACACCCACACGCTAAGCCGCCCCACCCCCCACCAGAACGCCCTTAACCCTCACTTAGGGAAGGGCTGAGGTCGGCTTATTCGCGGGGGTTTGGGGGTTTGTCAAGAAGAGTCTTCGTTACTGTGTGTCTGTCTTGTGTGACTCTGGGTAGTGTCGGCGATGTACGTCGGACCAGCCTGGAGGAAACAGATGCAGGTAGGGATAAAGCTCGGTGTGGGAGCGGCGGCCGCGGTGCTGGCGGGGGGCGCGCTGGGGCTCGGCGCGGTCGCCGGGGCCTCGGAGCCGCCGCCGAATCCGGGGCAGGAAGAGTCGGTGCCGGCCCAGCCGCAGCCCGTGCAGGAAGAGGAAGGGCAGGGCCCCGGCGCCATCGTCGTGGGGGCGGAAGGCGCCGCCAAGGCGCTGGAGCGGCTGGAGAACCGCGATCCTCGGCGGGCGCAGTGGTGCCACGGGACGGTGGCGGTACAGAAGCTGAACGTCCGGTCGGGGCCGGGGACGAACTACCCCGTGAAGTACACGATCGGGCACGGTAAGCACGTCAACACGGACTGGAGCCGCATCATCCGTAGGCACGGGTACCTGTGGGTGCCGCTCAGCAACAACTACTGGCTCGCCGACTACAAGCTCGGCAATGGAAACGGCAAGTGGTACATCAAGTACACCAACTGCTGACGCCAGAGGTCGGGGCCGGCGTCACCCGCCGGCCCCGATTTCCGTTGTAGCCGTCCACGGTCGTTGGATGTCGCCGCCGCTCGGTAACGTCTCGTCGGTCGACGGGGTGGTGAGGCGGTGGGCAGGCGGTCGCTGGGACGGCGGTTCGGGTGGCTTTGGACGTCGTACGCGTTCAGCACGTTCGGTACGAGGCTCGCGTTCGACGCGTTCCCGTTGATCGCGGTTCTGGTGTTGCATGCCGGGCCCGCGCAGGTGTCGGTGCTGGCGGCTGCGGGTCTGGCGGTGGGGGCGGCGGTCGCGGTGCCGCTCGGTCCGTGGGTGGAGTTCCGCCGCAAGCGGCCGGTGATGGTCGCGATGGATCTGGTGCGGTTCGGGGCGCTGATGAGCGTGCCCGTCGCGTATGTGTTGGGGTGGCTCAGTTTCGTCCAGTTGGTTGTTGTGTCGGTCGTGGTCGGGGCGGCGGGGATCGCGTTCCGGGCGGCGAGCGGGGCCTATTTGAAGGCGCTCGTGCGGCCCGAGGATCTCGTCGCCGCGAACGGGCGGTTCGAGGCGACCACGTGGACGGCGACCGTGCTCGGGCCGCCGCTCGGCGGGGCCGCGATCGGGATTCTGGGGCCGGTGGCGACCGTGGTGGCCGACGCGGTCAGCTACCTGCTGTCGGCGTTGGGGATCCGCGCGATCGGGGGGACGGAGTCCAAGCCGGAGCGGGCCTCGGGTGCAGTGCGGTGTGGTGGCGTCCTCGAAGGGTGGCGGTACGTTCTGGCGCATCCGACGCTGCGGCCGCTGTTCTTCAACACCGTCCTGGTGAACGCACTGATCATGGCGCCGGCGCCGCTGCTCCTGGTGCTGATGGTCGGGCATCTCGGGTTCGCGCCGTGGCAGTACGGTCTGGCGTTCGCGGTGCCCTGTATCGGGGGGCTCATCGGGTCGCGTCTGGCGGGGCCGGTCGTCGCGCGGTTCGGGGAACGCGGGGTCATGCTGGTCACCGGGACGCTGCGTGCGTGCTGGCCGATCGGGTTGGCCTTCATCGGGCCCGGCGCCGGTGGGCTCGTGCTGGTCATGGTCGTGGAGGTCGGGCTGATCACGAGTGTCGGTGTGTTCAATCCGGTGTTCGCCGCCTACAGGCTGATGCGGTCTTCGACGGATCGGGTCGCCCGGGTTCTGTCCGCTTGGACGGTCACCGGCAACGCCACTACCGCGGCCGTGACCGCGCTATGGGGGCTGCTGGCCAGTCTTACGAATGCCCGTGTCGCGATCGCCGTCGCGGGCGTCCTGCTGCTGGCGACCCCGCTCCTGCTCCCCTGGCGCGATCGCGGACCGCAGGCCGATGCCGTACGAGGTGGGCGCGGTGGGGACGTATCCGCTCGCCAGGAACCCGAGGACCGCGATCAAGACGGCGACCGCGAGGCCCAGGACACCGACGAGACCGGCGGCGACGTAGCGGCGACGCTTCATGCCGGTCAAGGTAAGGCCGAGCCGGAATAGGGGCGCCTTTGTTAAGCGGGATTTAAGGACCAGATATCCCACCCCGGCGTCCTACGTGCGGGAATGGCGGCGGCGGACGAGGCGGCGGGAGCGGCGGACGGGCGGCAGCCACTTCGTGCGGAACCACATCTGCACCTGCGCGCCGCCGAGGACGCTGCGGTGGATGCGCAGGTAACCGCCGGTGGACTCGGCGGCGCGGCGGGCGATGTCCAGGCCGAGGCCGGTGGACCCGCCGCTGCTGCTGCCCCGCTTCAGCGCCGCGTCCGGGTCGGTGATGCCGGGGCCTCCGTCCGCGACGAGGATGCCGGTGACGCCCTGCCCCTGGTGGAGCGTGACGACGAAGCCGGTGCCCTCGGACGTGTGCCGGAAGATGTTGCCGAGCAGCGCGTCCACGGCGGCGGCCAGCTCGGTGCCGGGGAGCGGGAGCGGCGCCGGGCCCTCCGCGCCGATCAGCTCGCAGGAGCGTCCCTCGTCCTCGGCGAGGACGGACCAGAACGCGACCCTGTCCTGCAGCACCTTGGACGCGTCGCAGCTGCCGCGTCCGGTGGGCCGGCGGACGGTCCGGATGATCTGGTCGACCTCGCGCTCGATGCGGTCGACGGCCTCGCGGGTCTGCTCGACGACCGGGCCGTCGCCGAGCGCCTCGACGTTGAGGCGGAGCGCGGCGAGCGGCGTCCGGAGGCGGTGCGACAGGTCGGCGGCCATCTCCCGCTCCGCCGACAGGAGCTGGACGACGTGGTCGGCCATCGCGTTGAACGCCAGCCCGGCCTCGACCAGCTCGGGCGGCCCGTCCGGCTCGATGCGGACGGACATCTCGCCGTCCCCGAACGCGCCGGCGGCCTCGGCGAGCCGGCGGGTGGAGCGGATCATGCGGTTGCCGAGCCGGTCGGCGACGGCGACGGACCCGGCGACGAGCGCGGCGGCGACCGTCGTCATGACGAGCCACGCCTTCCACACGCCGCGGGACAGGTCGTCGTCGGGCAGGTAGACCTCGACGACGGCGGTGCGGCCCGCGTCCAGCGACACCGGCTGGAGGAGCGCGTACCCGCCGTCCACGCTGGCGGTGTAGGAGCGTCCGCGGCGTCCCGCCTCGGCGAGCTGTTCGGAACGGGCGCCGCCGTCCGGGGAGGCGTTCCTGGGGACGATCCCGCCGTCCGGCATGTGCACGGTCATCCGCCCGGCGGCGCCCGCCTGGGTGCTGGCGACGGCGCGTTCGAGCGCGGCGGGGTCCTCGGTGACGACGAGGACGGGGCCGAGCGCGCTGGCCTGCCGCTCGGCGGTGGTGAGGGCGCGGTCCCGGGCGATCTCCCGGACGGTCAGCGCGAGCGGGATCAGGAACGCCAGCGCCACCATCGAGGTGACCGCCAGCGACACCAGGACGAGGGTGCGCCTCATGATCTCGGATCGGGCTCGGCCAGGCGGACCCCGACCCCCCGCACGGTGTGCAGGTAGCGCGGGGCGGCGGCGGTCTCGCCCAGCTTGCGGCGCAGCCACGACAGGTGGACGTCGATGGTCTGGTCGTCGCCGTACGCCTGCCGCCACACCTCGGCGAGCAGCTCGCGGCGCGCGACGACGCGTCCGGGACGGGCGGCCAGGTAGGCGAGCAGGTCGAACTCGCGGCGGGTCAGTTCGAGCGGCGCGCCGTCCAGCGTCGCCTCCCGCCGGTCCAGGTCGATGTGCAGCCCGCCGACGCTCAGCTCGGCGGTCGGCCCGGACCGGACCGACCTGCGCAGGACGGCGGCGAGCCGGGCGCTGAGATGCTCGATGGAGAACGGCTTGATGAGGTAGTCGTCGGCGCCGGCGTTCAGCAGCCGGACGATCTCGGGCTCGTCGTCGCGGGCGGTCGCGATGATGACGGGCACGTCGGAGATGCCGCGGAGCATCTTCAGCACCTCGGCGCCGTCGAGGTCGGGGAGCCCGAGATCCAGGACGACGACGTCGGGCGGCGACTGCGTCACCTCGCGCAGCGCGTCCATCGCGGTGCCGACGCTGCGCACGACGTGCGAACGCACGCTCAGCTCCCTGATCAAGGCGGTCCGGACGTTCGCGTCATCCTCGACCACCAGAACACTCGCCATGGCGGAACCGTATGCCACCATGTGCCCATGCGTCGCGCAATGTCGTATGTTGCCCCGTGGGCCGGGGTGACCGCGCTCGCGGTGGCGCTCTCCTGGCTCGGGGTCCGCGACGTGGTGCGCAGCGCGGTGTCGGAACGGTCGGCCCCGCCGCCGATCGCCGGACCGATCATCCACTCCAGCCCGTCCGACCTTCCCGGGCCGACCTCGATCGGCCTGCCGACGTCCAGGCCGGCCAGCCCGCCCGCCGGCAAGGACGAAGGGCCGTCGCCGTCACCGTCCCCGGAGCCGTCCGGCCGGGACGACGACGCGACCCCGAAGCCGCCGGACAACGTGCGCAGCTACGCCACCCGCGGCGGGCGCGCCGCCATGTCGATCGAGAAGGACCGGGTGCGGCTCGTGTCGGCGACGCCCAACCCCGGCTACGAGACGCGCGTGACCCAGGCGGACGGATGGCTCCGCGTCGACTTCCTCAACGACGACCGCACGTCGTCGGTCATCGCGTCGTGGTACGGGCAGGACCCGGCGGTCAAGGTGTACGAGTACTGAGCAGGTGTACGAGTACTGAACCCGTCCCCCGGTCGCGGTCAGTAGTGCGACGGGACGAACTTCTGCGGCATGACGAACATCGCGGTGGCCTCGACGGTGACGCGGCCGTCCGGCGCGGCGATCGTCCCGGCCGCGTAGACCTTCCGTCCCTCGACGCGGCTCGCCTTCGCCTCCACGAGGAGCGGGACGCCGAGCGGCGTGGGACGCCGGTAGCGCAGCTCCAGCGTCGCGGTCATCCCGGGCGTCCCGGTGGCGGCCGCGGCCATGCCGAGGACCTGGTCGAGCACCATCGCGGAGACGCCGCCGTGCACGTACGACGGCGGGCCCTCGTAGACGTGGCCGAGGGTGAACTCGCCGCGGACGATGCCGTCCGAGGTGACCTCCAGGTCGACGGGCGGCGCGACCGGGTTGAGCCGTCCGGTGACGGGGTTGGCGACCTGCCGGTCCATCCGGCGCCCCTCGCCGAGGCCGCCGTACGCGGCGGCCCTGATGTCGCCGGACGCGGCGAACGGGGGCGCCTTCCTGCGCTCGGCGCCGAGGCGCTCGGTCAGGGTCTTGACCTGATCCGCGACGGCGGCGGCCTCGGCGGCTCCCGCGTCCGTCAGGACGGCGGCCTCCGCCAGCTCGCGCACCCGGTCGGCGAGCCCGGCCAGCGCCGTGACCTCGTCCTCCCCCAGCAGATCCCGTTCCACCCGCGCACTCCTCCTTGCGGGGACGTCCCCCACGTCTCCCGATCAGCCGACCGCGAGTCTAGGAGGTGGGCCGGGATGCCCCGGACACCGGGGTCGATTCCACCGCATTTCAGGAGCCGCTCTCAGACGCCGGGTTTCGCCGCCTGGCTGGGGCGCAGGCTGCCGAGGACCTTCGTCAGCTCCGCCTTCGGCATGGCGTCCGGCACGCCCTGATCGGACATCAGGACGAACACCGTCGTCTTGCCCGGGGCGACGCCCGGCATCGCCACCGCGTGGACGATCGCGGTCGGAGCGTCGCATCTCCCCTGGGCCTTGATGACGACGTCGGCCCGCACAAGGACGCCCTTGTCGCGTCCGACCTTCACAGCCTTCGGCGCGCGCAGCGTGACCACCGGCGCGGGATCGCCCTTGACGGTGTAGGCGTGCGTCGCCCACTTGTTCGCCGCGTCCCGCGCGACCCCCGCCACGTCTCCCTCGATGTACTGGTTGAATCCGGCGCTGCCGCGGTTGTAGCTGCTGTCGCCGTCCTTGCAGGCGTCCTTGCGGTAGGTGGCCGCGGAGCTCATCATGACCGGGTCCTTGCCGTCGAGGCCGTCGAAGCCGCTGAGGGTCTCGGTGGGCAGGATCCGCCAGGCCTTGGAGACGTCGTAGGCCATCCCGTACTTGGCGCTGCTGACGGCCCTCCAGCCCTTCACCTTCGGCGGGACGGTGCTGACCGGTTCCGGCTCCGGCGAGGACGGCGGCGACGGCGGAGCCGCGGACGTGCCGGAGTCGTCGTCGTCCTGGCCGAGGCCGGAGATCTGGAACACGGCCAAGGACACGATGAGCACGAAGATGGCGACCATGCCGAGGTAGGCCGGCCAGAGCCGATGCCGTCCCGACTGCCCCTGGCGGCCTCCGGCGACGGGTAATGCCGGCTGGTCCCAGTCCTGGCCTGGCAGCGGGTACGGATTCCGCTGACCCTCGTCGCCGCCGATGCCGCCCATGCCGCTGATGTCGCCGATGCCGTCGATGTCGCCGGAGCCCTTGTCGCCCTTCATGTCCGGTGACCGTAGTGCACCGGCGGCCGCGAGACGGGTTTAGATAGATTCCTGCAGTACTTCCCACGGGAGCCTGTCAAGGAACGAAGGAACCACCAGTGACGGACAAAGCCCCGCCGCCTCCCGATGACGTCCCACCCGAGCAGCCTCCGCCGTATCAGGGGGCTTATGGGCAGGCTCCGGGAGCACCCCCCTACGACCAGCCACCGCCCGGCGGGCCGCCTCCCGGTGAGCCGCCGCCCGGGGGCCAGTACGACCCGCGCTGGGGGTACGGGCCGCCCGGCGTGCCGTACGGCATGCCGCAGCAGCCCCCGCAGGAGACGACCTGGGCGATCTTCTCCTATGTCGGGATGGTCCTGATCGGCTTCATCGCGCCGCTGATCATCTACTGCGTGAAGAAGAACACCGAGCCGTTCACCCGCTACCACGCGGCGCAAGCGCTGAACTACCAGATCACGCTGCTGATCCACGTCCTCGCGGTCGCGGCCGTCTGCGTGCCGCCCGCCATCGCGCTCGACAACCCGGCGTTCCTGGCCGCGCTGATCCTCCCGTACCTGGAACTTGCCATCGGGCAGTGGGTGTTCATCATCGTGGGCGCGGTGAAGGCGGGTAAGGGCAAGTACTTCAAGTTCCCGACCTTCTTCTGCTTCCGGATGATCCGGTGACCCATCCAGCGAACCCGGCGGCTCTCCGGTCTCACAGGTAGGCGCGGGCGTACTCGTCCAGTAGCGGCAGGACGGCGTCGCGCCCGGCGGACGGGACGCGCAGCACGACCTCCTCGATCCCGAGCGTGGCGTAGTAGTCGAGCTTCTGCGGGGTGGGCGCCGTCCCGAACGGGATCACGGGCACCGTCGCCCGCCCCGCCCGCTCGCAGGCCAGGCGGAGGTCGGGCAGCGCGGCGCGGATGCCGGCGCCGCCGACCGGCAGCCATCCGTCGCCGTACTCGGCGATGTGCGCGAACAGGGTGGGGCCGGGCGCGCCGCCGAGCAGCACGGGCACTCGCCCGGACGGCTTCGGCCACGACCAGCTCGCCTCGAAGTCGACGAACTCGCCCTTGAAGGACGCCTCGTCGTCCGTCCAGAGGGCGCGCATGGCCAGGACGTGCTCGCGCACCATCGCGCGCCGCCGTTTCCAGGGCACGCCGTGGTCGGCGCCCTCCTCGGCGTTCCAGCCGTAGCCGATGCCGAGCGCGACCCGTCCGCCGGCGAGCCGGTCGAGCGTGGCGACGGCCTTGGCGGTGACGATCGGGTCGCGCTGCGCGGGCAGCAGGATGCCGGTGCCGAGCGTGATCCGGTCGGTGACGGCGGCCGCCGCGGCGAGGGCGACGAGCGGGTCGAGCGTCCGCGCGTACTCCTCGGGGAGGCTCTCGTCCCCGGTCGGGGGCGGCGTGTCGCGGGACACGGGTATGTGGGTGTGCTCGGGGATGTAGAGGGACGCGAACCCGCGTTCCTCCGCCTCCCTGGCCAGCTCGTGCGGCTCCATGGTCAGGTCGGTCGCGAACATCGTGATCCCCAGCCGCATCGCGGCCTCCTCCCATCGCCCTGCCCGGCCCACCCTAGCGATGAACCAAGCAGATGCTAGGTAGGGGGTCGGGGGATGGAGCTCAGTGCGGGAAGGCGCAGACGGCCACGGTCGCGTCGTCGTGCACTTTTCCTCGCGGCCACTTGAGGGCCGCGGGGTCGGTGCGCTCGATCTCCCGGGTTCGCTCGATCAGCCCGGCGGGGCCGGGGTCGGCGGCGAGCGCGGCGAGCCCGGCCCAGTCGGTGACGCCGAACACGTCGGCCAGCCGGGTCGCGCCGTCCGTCATCAGGACCGCGCGGCGCAGATCGTCCACCGGCACGGTTCCCGTGATCGCGGCCTCGGCCGCGGACGGGTCGGCGGCGGCGAAGTGATGGCCGCCCGTGATCTCCCGCACGCCGTGGCGGCCGTCCAGCAGGACGGTCGAGTCCGCCAGCACCAGGTAGTCGACCAGATCGCCCCGCACGCGCAGGGCCAGGACGGTCGCGGCCGGCGTCGTCGGCGTCCGCAGGTCGCAGGTCGCGCGGTGGGACGCGGCCACGTCCGCGATCGCGCCGGCGAGCCGCGCGACCAGCGGCCGCTCCCCCGGCGTGTGCGCGCCCTCCGGCGGGCCGACCGGCGGACCCGCGGGCGGGCCGATCCCGTCCAGCATCCGGACGAGCAGCCGGGTGCCGAGCGACCGCGCGTACCAGGCGGTCCCGTGCACGCACCCGAGGTCGGTGCCGAGCGGCAGGCCGCACCCGTCCAGCACCACCACGGCCCCGGCCGCCGCGGCGACGAAGTCCTCGTTCCCCCGCTCGGCGCTGCCTTGATCCGTCGCCCACGACACCCGCACCGCGCCCGTCCCTCCTGCCGACCGGCCACCAGTATGGGGGCGGACGGGGGCGGGGAGGAACACCCGGTGAGACGCTTGATCCGCACAGACCACCAGAGCGCGGGATCGGAGGGCCGGGGTGAGCGGATGGCTGTCGCCGGAGACCATCGACACGGTCACGCGCTACCTGGACCTCGCCGGGGTGTTCACGTGCGGGCTGCTCGGCGGCGTGGTCGCGCGGGCGGACGGGCTCGACCTGTTCGGGTACCTCGTCGTCGGCACCGTCTCCGGGCTCGGCGGCGGCATCATCCGCGACACGCTGCTGCAGCACGGCACGCCGGTCGCGCTGACGGACCCGGCCTACCTGCCGACCGCGTTCGCCGGCGCCCTCCTCGCGTTCCTGATCAAGCTGCACGAGGAGCAGTGGGAGCGGCTCTTCACCCCGCTGGACGCGGCCGTCATCGGGTTCTGGGCCGTGACCGGCGCGCAGAAGACCCTCGCGGCCGGGCTCGGCTGGCTGCCCGCGGTGCTGCTGGGCACGATCACCGCGGTCGGCGGCAGCGCCGTCCGCGACCTGCTGCGCGGACGCGTCCCCGCCGTCCTGGGAGGCAACGCGCTGTACGCGACGGTGGCCGTCGCCGTCGCCGGCGTGTTCGTCCTGTGCTCGTATCTTGACGCGCCGTCGGTGGGGATCGTGGCCGGCGTCCTGCTGGGCCTGGTGC
This sequence comes from Actinomadura sp. 1N219, assembly GCF_044326405.1. Taxonomy (NCBI): domain Bacteria; kingdom Bacillati; phylum Actinomycetota; class Actinomycetes; order Streptosporangiales; family Thermomonosporaceae; genus Actinomadura; species Actinomadura sp. 1N219. The sequence continues at coordinate 511,139 of NZ_JBIRAY010000002.1, forward strand.
TGCGGACGCTCGCCCACCGCCGCGGCTGGCAGCTCCCCGGCGGGCTCGGGCTGGAGCCGAGCACCGCGTTGCGAAGCGTCCGGGTCAAGCCACGCCGTGACCCGCAAGCCCGTCCAGAAGGCCCAGAAGGCCCAGAGGGGCCAGGAGAGGAAAAGCCATGAGCGCCGCCGACACCGTTCTCGCCGGGCTGGACGACGTCCGTCCGAGCCTGGAGGAGTTCTACAAGGACCTTCACGCGCATCCGGAACTCGGCCTCGCCGAGCACCGCACGGCCTCCCGGGTCGCGGAGCGGCTGCGCGAGTCGGGCTACGGCGTCATCGACGGCATCGGCGGGACGGGCGTCGTGGGCGTCCTCTCCAACGGGGACGGCCCCACCGTGCTGCTCCGCGCCGACATGGACGCGCTGCCCGTCAAGGAGGACACCGGCCTCCCCTACGCCTCGACGGCGACGGTCGCCGACGCGGACGGGCGCCCGCAGCCGGTGATGCACGCGTGCGGACATGACGTCCACATGACCTGCATGCTCGGATTCGCCCACCTGATGGCGCAGGCCAAGGACGCCTGGCAGGGCACGCTCGTCCCGCTGTTCCAGCCCTCGGAGGAGAACTCGGCGGGGGCCGACGCCATGGTCCGCGACGACCTGGCCGGCAGGATCCCGCGTCCGGACGTGGCGTTCGCGCAGCACGTCCTGCCCTATCCGGCCGGGTACGTCGGCGTCCGGCCCGGCCCCTTCTTCGCCGCGGCCGACAGCCTGCGCGTCACGCTGTTCGGGCGCGGCGGGCACGGGTCCATGCCGCAGGCGACCGTCGACCCCGTCGTGATGGCCGCCATGTGCGTGCTGCGGCTCCAGACCATCGTGTCCCGCGAGCTGCCCGCGACGACCCCCGCCGTGGTGACGGTGGGCAGCGTCCAGGCCGGCGCCAGCTCCAACGTCATCCCCGACACCGCCGTCATGCTCGTGAACATCCGCACCTACGACGAGGACACGCGGCGGCACGTCCTCGACGCCGTCAGGCGCTGCGTCAACGCGGAGGCGGCGGCCTCCGGCGCGCCCAGGGAGCCGGAGATCGAGCGTTTCAACGTGTTCCCGCCGACCTTGAACGACGACGACGTCGCCGGACGTCTCGCGCACGCCTTCAAGGCGCGTTTCGGCGACGACTTCCACACCATCGAAATGCTGGCGGCCAGCGAGGACTTCAGCCTGATCCCGGACGCCTTCGACGCCCCCTTCGCCTACTGGGGCATCGGCTGCGTCGACCCCGGCCTGTACGCGAAGGCCGCCGAAGGGGGGACCGTGCTCCGGGACGTCCCCGTCAACCACTCCCCCAGGTTCGCGCCCGTCGTCCAGCCGACGATCGACACCGGGATCGCCGCGCTCACCGTCGCCGCGCTCGAATGGCTCGGCTGACGGCCCAGACGCGTCCCAGACGCCCCCGGACGCCGTCGGACGCCGTCAGCCGTGGTCAGACGAGGACGGCGCGGTCGTCGACGCGCGCCACGGCCCGGACCGGCGCGCCGTCCGCGCCCGCGAGGGCGATCGGGAAGAGCGACACGTCGATCGCGCAGCCCGCGTCCTGGGCGTCGAGGACGCGGTCGAGCCCGGTGAGGTTCTCGCCGATCACCGCACCGGCCCCGCACAGGACGCGATGGGCCGCCAGCGAGAAGTCCTCGGCGCCTGGCGGCGGCGTTCGATCGACGCTCAAGGCGTCGATCGCGACCGTCCGGACACCGGCCGCGACGATCGCCTCCGCGGTCTCGGCGGACGGATACGGATGGGCCGGATAGCCGTCGCCGCCCCAGTGCGCCGACCAGCCCGTCGCGATGAGCAGGACGACCCCCGGGCCGAGGCCGCCGGGCAGCAGTTCCGGGCCGATGGGCGTCCGCGGGGGCAGGCCGCGGGCGTCCATCGCCACGGCGGGGCCGGTGAAGCGGGTGAGGGGAAGCTCGTCCAGGCGCGGCAGGGAGTCGTCGATGTGGAAGGGGGCGTCGACATGCGTCCCGGACTGCGACCCCAGGTGCAGGCGCAGGACGTTCACACCTGACCCGGCGACCGTCAGCGCCGGGACGGCCTCCACCTCCGGATCGCCCGGATACACCGGCATCCCGGTGACGATCGGCACCGACAGATCGAGCAGTTCAACGCCCATGGTTTCGATTATCCCGGGTGCGTTCACCCGATAGCGTTGCGATGTGTTGCCACATGTGACAGCCATCCGCTACGTGACGCCGCTGCGCGAGGGCGGGTCGCTGCCTGGCGTCGTCGAGGCCGACGACCTCGGGACCTACGTCATGAAGTTCCACGGCGCCGGGCAGGGCCGCAAGGCGCTGATCGCCGAGGTGATCACCGGTGAGCTGGCGCGCCGGCTCGGCTTCCGGGTCCCCGACCAGGTCCTCATCGACCTCGACCCGGCGATCGGACGCCACGAGCCCGACCCCGACGTGCAGGACCTGCTGAAGGCGAGCCCGGGCTGGAACCTCGGCGTCGACTTCCTGCCCGGTTCGCTCGGGTTCGACCCGCTCGGCTGGCGGCCCGACCCCGACTTCGCGTCCCGCGTGCTGTGGTTCGACGCGTTCACCGGGAATGTGGACCGGAGCTGGCGGAACCCGAACATGCTGGTCTGGCACGGTGACGTGTGGCTGATCGACCACGGCGCGACCCTCATCTTCCACCACGCGTGGAAGAACGCGACCCGGCTGTTCGCCGGCCCGTACGACGTGGACGACCACGTCCTCACCCCGTACGCGACCCGGCTGGAGGCCGCCGAGGCCGACCTCGCCCCGAAGATCACCGAGGGCCTGCTGCGCGAGGTGACCGGCCTGGTGCCCGACCGCTGGCTGGACGGCGAGCCCGGTTTCACCGGCCCGCAGGCCCTGCGGGACGCCTACGTCGACATCCTGCTGCCCCGCGCCGCCAAGCCGCGCGACTGGCTGCCCGACCTGGAGACCGCCGGCCGGCAGGGCGGCGCCCGATGAGCAACCTCAGGACGGCGGCCGAGCCCGCGATCTTCGAGTACGCGACGCTGCGGATCGTCCCGCGCGTCGAACGCGGCGAGGCGATGAACGTGGGCGTGGTGGTGTACTGCCGCGCCCGCGACTATCTCGGCTGCCGCACCCACCTGGACGAGCAGCGCCTGCTCGCCCTGGACCCGCTGCTGAACGTCGAGGGCGTCCGCGCCGCGCTCCGGGGCGTGGACGCGCTCTGCTGCGGCGGCGAACGCGCGGGCCAGGCAGCGAAGGAGCCGCCCGGCACCCGCTTCCGCTGGCTGACCGCCCCGCGGAGCACGATCGTTCAGCCAGGCCCGGTGCATGCGGGCCTGACTGAAAACCCGGCCGCGGAACTCGATCGGCTGTTGAATCTTCTTGTTAAATGACGCTGAACGGAATCCGCACTCGGCTGGCCGGTAAACGCGCCGGCCGAGAAGCGGAGAACGGTCAATCCCACTCCCAGCGGATGCCGTGATAACCGGCGGCCATGCCGAACTCGATGAAATGGACGCTGTGGTAACTGGACAACCGCAGGTCAGCCGAATCCTTGAGCGCGGTGTGGCCGTCCGGCCGCCACGTCCGGTAACAGCGGGCGGGAAGGGCGGACGGGTGGAACCTGATCTCGATCAGGTATTCGTGCTGCGGGGCGCGGAATCCGCGCCCCTCCTCGTTCGCCGGCGGGCTGGCCTCGTCGAACCCGAAGCCGTACTCCAGCAGGTACGTCTCACCGCGGCCGAGGGCCCGGTCGAACAGCAGCTCGGCGGCGATGAGGCCGCTCGCCTCGTCCATCCGGACGCGGCCGAACCGGCAGCCGCGGACCGTTCTCGACGACGGCAGGATGCCCTGCGGATGGTGGTAGACGGCGATCCAGCGGTCGACGCCGCGCTGCTGCGCCTGGAACACTGCGCGGACGCGGACCTCGTGGAGCTCGCGGCGCCGGCCGATGAGGTACTGGTCGTGCATGCTCAGCCCGGTGAGCTGCCGCTCGCCGCGGTCGCCGATCTCGTCCAGCAGGTCGCGGACGCCCGGCTCGGGGCACAGCTCCTCCACCGGGAGCCACGGCCCGGTGGCGCGTTCTGCGGTCGGCTTGAGCAGGGTGAGGAGCGAATGGCGCGGCAGTTCGAGGATGACTTCGAGACCGCGGACGGCGCGCATCGAGTCGGCGCGCTCGGGCCGGGTCCGGCCGCGCTGCCAGTAGCTCAGCGTGGACAGGCTGACCGCGATGCCCTGCTCGTCCAGGCGGCGGCGCAGCGAGTCGAGGCTGAGCCCGCGGGCCTGGATCGCCGCGTGCAGGGCGACATTGAACGGCCCGTACTGCAAGACCTGTAGTAGATCGTCTTCCGCGACACTCTGCACTGTTCGGCCTCCGGATCTTCTCCGGCCGGCCCCCGCACAACGGCCTTGACAACTGCAATTGCAACTTCAGCGCTCACTGTAAGCCCCCCGTGGCCCTATGCCAACAGGCAACTTTTGACGTCTCTCCCCGGGCCAGAGCCCGGGAAGTACATCCGGTGGAAACGCGGGGTTCATGGAGTGTAGCTCCGTATGGCCCGCCGGTCATGTATTTCGCGGACACGTTCACAGCGTCGAACTCGGCACCGTGCGTCAATGCCACTCCCATTCAATGCCGACGATGCCGCGTCGAACGGCGCCGACCGCGATGTTCGCGCTTCCCGACGTGCCGATCCACAGTTCGCCGAGCCGCTGCCGCGGCGACTGCGAGCTCTCGGCGGTGAAGCCGTAGCAGCGCGCCGGGAGCCGCTCCCCGTCGAACTGGATGATCGCGACGTAGTCGTGGACGGGGTGGGAGAACCGCCGGTCGTAGCTGTCGTAGGCGGGCTCCTCGATGGGCCCGAGCTCGTACTCGACGACGGCGGTGTCGCCCGCGGACAGCACGCGGTCGAAGACGAGCTCGAACGCCACCAGCCCGCCTTCGGCCCGGATGCGTCCGGGACGGCAGTACCGCACCTCCGCGAGCCCGGCGGTCCCGCCGGCGGCGGGGGCCGAGTCGACCCCCGCGGCGCCGTCCGGCTCGTGGTCGGCGACGTTGCCGCCGTTTCCGGGGTTGCCGGCGCTCCCGGGGCCCCCCGCGAGCTCGGTCAGCCCGACGATCCCGGGGGCCTCGGAGTTTCCGGCGTTGCCCGCGGCGAAACCGGTGGTCCCCGCGGCGACGCCGGCGGTGCCCGCGTTGCCGGGCTGCTGGACGGCGCTCGTCTGGTGGACGCACACCACCCGGTCGATGTCGTCGCCCGCCGCCCGCAGGACGGTGCGCACCGACAGCGTCCAGGTCCGGTGGACCTCGTCCAGCCGGAAGACGTCGTGGATGCTCAGCCGTTCGAGCCGGTGGTCGCCCGACCGGTCGAGCTGCCCGATGAGGCTCGCGTACTGCTCGGGGTCGGGCCACAGGTCCCGCACCGGTCTGCCACGCTCGCCGGGGCCGGGCGAACCGGCCGTCAGACCGCCGCGGACGGGGGTCGCGGTGGGCGCGGGATCGTCCAGCAATTCGGTCAGCGTCCCCGGCGGGACCTGCAGGATCTCTTCGAGCGCGACGACGACGGTCCGGGACCGCGGACGGCTCCGGCCGCGCTGCCAGTAGCTCAGCGTGGCGACGCTGACCGTGAGGCCGCGCCGGCCCAGCCGGTGCCGTATTCGTTCCAGGGTGAGACCGCTGGCCTGGATGGCCTGCCGTAACGCCCCGGCGAATTCCACGGCCGGATGGTACCCGTCCCGGAAGCCCGATTCATAGATCAGGACATACCAGGCAGGCAATGACAAGTCGGTTGGCGGTACCGGACGGGCTCAAAACAGGATCGACATGAACGACCCGATCTCGGTGAACCCGACCCTCCGGTAGACGGCCCGCGCCCGCGTGTTGTAATCGTTCACGTACAGCGACACGGTCGGCGCGACGCCCTTAAGCGCCTCGCCCACGACGGCGGCCATCCCGGCGGCGGCGCGGCCCTGTCCGCGCAGGTCGGGCGGCACCCAGACGCCCTGCACCTGGCAGGCCCGCGGGGTGACGGCGCCGATCTCGGCCTTGAACACGACGCGCCCGTCCTCGATGCGGGCGAACGCGCGGCCGTCGCGGATCAGCTCGGCGACGCGGGCGCGGTAGAGCACCCCGCCGTCGCCGGAGTCGGGCGAGATGCCGACCTCTTCGGTGAACATTGCCACGCAGGCGGGGTAGACGACGTCGAACTCCTCCATCCGAACTCGCCGGACCCGGGGGTCGGCCGGAACGGACGGGACGACCGAGGTCGCCATCACCGGCTGCTCGGAGCGGACGGCACGCGGCGGCCCCCAGTACGGCGCGAGGATCTCCCACAGCTCCCCGACCGGGCCGACGGGCCCGACGATCGACGAGCAGCGGCGGCCCTGCGCCTGGGCCCGCTCGGCGAACGCGCGGACGGCCTCCGGGCCCGCCGCGACCGGGATCAGGTTGGCGCCGGAGTAGCACAGCGAGACGAGCCGGCCGTCCCGCAGGTAGCCCCACATCTGGGCGCCGAGCCGGCGCGGGTCGAGGCCCGCGGCGTGCACGCGGGAGCTGACGAACACGTTGGACACCGGGTCGGCGTCCAGGATCGCGAGGGCCTCCGCCCGGTGCCGGTCGTCCAGCACGCGCACCGGGATCGAGCCCAGCATGCGCACGGCTACCGGCCCCCGGGCCTCACCACTGAAAGCACCACGTGCACAAGCCTATGCCGTCCGACGTCCGCGCACCTCCGCAGGCTCGGAGAACGCCGATTTCCGAGCGTGCGGAGGCGGGCGGCCCAGCGGGGCGAGGCGGTTCGGCGGGACGGTTCAGCGGGGCGAGGCGGTGTGCTCGGCGCGGCCCCGCTTCTTGCCCTTGGCGGGCTCGGGCGGAGGTCCGGCCGTGCACTCGGCGTCCGGGCCGATCCGGCTCGCGGGCACCCGGCCGTCGCCGAGGTAGGCCACGACGGCCCGGTCGACGCACCGGTCGCCGGACATCGCCACGCCGTGGTTGTGCCCTCCGGCCTGCACGATCAGCCTGGACGTCGGGAACCTGCGGTGCGTCTCCAGCGCGCCCTCGTACGGGGTGGCGGCGTCCTCGCTCGCCTGGACGAGCAGGATCGGCGGCAGCGACGCCGTGCCCTGCACGCGCGGAGGCAGGCCGCCGGTCACCGGCCAGAAGGCGCACGGCGCGTTGTACCAGGTGTTGCTCCAGGTCTCGAAGCGGTAGCCCTGCCGGTAGAGGCGCTCGCTGTCGTCGTGCCAGCGGCTCCAGTCGCGCGGCCAGGACGCGTCGCGGCACTGGACGGCGTTGTAGACGGCGTAGTTGTTCTGGTCGAGCCGTCCCGGCGGCTGCCACGCCTTGCGCAGCGGACGCGCGTCGCGCTTGACGACGTACGCGGACAGCGCCTTCGCGTGCGCGGCCCAGCTGTAGTCGGCGTAGCCGTCGGCGAGGAAGACGTCGTCCAGTTCGGACGGCCCGATCTTCCCGTCGAGGGGCTCGGCCTTCAATTTGGCCCGCGCCTTGGCATAGGCGGCGGAGACCTGCTGCTCAGATTTCCCGAGTTCGTAGTTCTTGTGGTGGCGGGCGATCCAGGCGAAGTACGCGCGGATCCGCCTTTCGAACGCGACGTTCTGGTCGAGGTTGTTCTGGTACCAGACACCGCTCGGACGGACGACGCTGTCGAGGACCATCCGGCGGACCCGTCCGGGGAACATCGTCGCGTACACCGCGCCCAGGTAGGTGCCGTAGGAGTAGCCGACGTAGTTGAGCTTCTCCTGCCCGAGGGCCTTGCGGATCTCGTCCATGTCGCGGGCCCAGTTGGCCGTGCCCATGTGCGGGAGGACCGTCCGGTACTTCTTGGCGCAGTCGTCGGCGTAGGCCTTGGCTCGCGCCGTCCACGCCCGCTCCTCCCGCGCGTTCGCGGGGATGGCGTCCGGACGCGCGCGGCCCGGGTTCTGGTAGCTCGTGTCGCAGATCAGCGACGGCTTGCTGGCGCCGACGCCGCGCGCGTCGAAGCCGATCCAGTCGTAGGACGCGGCGACCTTCTCGGGCACGGCGCTCTTGAAGACGCCCGGCAGGTCGCGCCCGTGCGCGCCCGGCCCGCCCCTGTTCAGCAGCACGACGCCCTGGGACCGGGACGCCTTGTGCCGCGCGCGGGTGAGTTCGAGCGTGATCTGCTCGCCGCTCGGACGGGAGTAGTCGAGCGGGACCCGGAGGGACGCGCACTGCAGGCCCTTGAGGCGGGCGCCCTCGACCGGGTCGTCGGCGGGGCAGGACTTCCAGGCGAGCCCGGCGGGCCTCGGCGCGGGCCCGGGACTCGCCTCGGCGGGTGTTCCCAGCGCGGCGGGCGTTCCCAGCGCCGCGACCCCGAGCGTGACTGCGGCGGCGGCCGTCCCGGCCGCGGCCCTCATTCCTGCGTCGTTCAGCACTCCGGATTTCTATCGGAGGGACGCCGTGACCAGCGCGAACCTGATATCGCGCGATTCCTGACCGAATGGGGACGCGTCCCGTCAAACGGCGTCACGAAACGAATCGTGGCGTGCCCGCCGGTCCGGGACCGGGGGCCACGCCACGAGTTCACCGTGCTACGGGCGTCCGACCGGGAGGTCCTTGCCCGAGGTGGCTCCGGCGACCTTGGTCCGCACGGCCGTCGGGTCCGGGTCGTTCAGTTCCGGAAGGGCCTTGCAGTAGGCGTCGGGGCCGCGGCGGCTTCCCGGCAGCGCACCCGTGTCGAGGTACGCGGCGACCTTGTCGTCCAGGCACGCGTTGCCGTTGAGGGTGTTGGAGTGCGTCTTGCCGCCGAGCTCGAACACCAGGCGCGAGGACGGGAAGACCTTGTGCATCTCCAGCCCGCCCTCGACCGGCGTCGCCCCGTCCTGCGTGGACTGGACGAGCAGCATGCCCGGCAGGCGCCGGTCGCCCTTCAGCCTGAACTCCGGCCCGCCGCTGAACGGCCAGAACGCGACCGGGGCGTTGTACCAGACGTTGCTCCACGTGTTGAACCGGTAGCCCTGCTCGTAGAGCTTCACCGCGTCGTCGTGCCACTTGTTCCAGTTGCGCGGCCACTTGGCGTCCGCGGCCTGGACGGCGTTGTAGACGGCGAAGCCGTTGTCGTCGCCGCCCGGGTTGAGCCAGTCGAGCAGGCCCGCCGGGTCCTCGTCGTTGACCCACTGGGAGAGGATCTGCGCGAACGGGATGTAGAAGCCCGTGTTGTAGCCGGCGGACAGGACGATGTCGTCCAGCTCGTCCGGGCCGATCTTCCCGGCGATCGGGGACTTCTTCGCCGCGGCGCGGGCCTCGTAGTACTTGGCCTCGACGGCCTTCCCGGTGGTGCCGAGGTGGAAGACCGAGTCCCACTTGGCGGTCCAGGCCCACCAGGACTTCATGTTGCGCTCGAACGCCTTGTCCTGTTCGAGCTGGGAGTCGTACCAGATGTTCTTCGGGTTGACGTTGCCGTCCATCACCATCCGCTTCACGCGGCTGGGGTAGAGCGTGGCGTAGGTGGCGCCGAAGTAGGTGCCGTAGGAGAAGCCGTACCAGCTGATCTGCTTCTGGCCGAGGGCGGCGCGGATCGCGTCGACGTCGCGCGCGGCGTCGGTGGTGCGCATGTGCGGCAGCAGCCAGCCGAACTTCTTCGTGCAGTCCTCCGCGTACTTCTTGGACTTGGCGATCCAGGCCCGCTCCTCCTTCCACGAACCGGGGACGTAGTCCGGACGGATCGGGTCGGAGTAGTGCGGGTCGCAGCTCAGCTGGGGCGTGCTGGACCCGACGCCGCGGGGGTCGAAGCCGATGATGTCGTACTTGGCGGCGACCTCGGGGTGGCCGGCGCCGCCGATCCAGCGGGCGAGCGCGGGCGCGTACGCCAGCCCGGAGCCGCCGGGGCCGCCCGGGTTCACGAACAGGACGCCCTGGTAGTTCTTCTCGTCGGTGTGCTTGAACCGCGACACCGCGATGGAGATCTTGCGGCCGTTCGGCCGGGCGTGGTCGAGGGGGACCTCGACCTTGGCGCACTGCGCGTTGTTCATCGGGTCGTCCGGGCCGCTGACCTCGCACTTCCCCCAGTCGATGCCCGTGGCCGCGACCGTGGCGGCGCTCGGCCGCCCGCCGTCCGCGCTCACGGAGACGGCGGCGACGGTGCCGCCTGCCGCCACGACCGCCGCGGCCGTGACGAGAAGAATCCTTTTCACCTGACCCCCTCAGATCGGCGGCTCCGGGTGCCCGGACGCGGGTGCCCAGGGGGGCCGGACGCGGGTGGGGGGAGCCACGCCGATGCATAACGGATGCGAACTGCGTGGGAGATTCTGGCGGCTATGTCGGTTATGGCGGCAGAGCCCGGTCTGAGTGGATGCGGAATCGTGACAAGATCAGCGGAACTTCGTGATGTTGCGGAGCGTTCGCACCCGTCACAGCTCAGCGCGGGCGTCCGGCACGGCTCAGCGCAAGGGCCCCGGGGATCGCTCCCCGGGGCCCGCACTGACGAACGGCCTACCGGCCGTTGGCGTCCGTGTGTCAGCGGATGATGTCCGCCTTCAGGCGCGCGGCGGTCAGCGATCCGGTGCCGACGAGCGTCCTGGCGGACGCCTGCGCCGGCGGGGTCGGGTCGCCCAGCTGCGGGACGTGGACCGTCCGCTCCTCCGGACGCTCTCCCCGCAGGAAGTACGCGTCGAAGTAGGCGTCCACCTCAGCGGAGCCGCGGTGCACGATGCAGTGCGTGCGGTCGCCGTCCTGGACGACCAGGCGCGAACCCTTGAGCCTGCGCTGCATGTCCAGCGAGCCCGCGTACGGCGTGGCCGCGTCGTGGGTCGACTGGAACATCAGGATGTTCTTCGGCAGGTCGCGGGTGCGGCCGATGTCGACCGGCTCGCCGGCCTTGGCGCCCCAGAACAGGCAAGGCGCGTTGAACCAGGCGTTGGCCCACGTCTCGAACGGGTGCTTGCGGTTGATCCGGTCGTTGTCGCGCTGCCACTTCTTCCAGCTCAGCGGCCACTGGACGTCGGTGCACTGCACGGCGAGGTAGACGGCGTTGCCGTTGTCCGGGACGCCTCCGCTCGTCGGCCCGCCGAAGGTGAGCGCGAACGTCGCGGTGTCGCCGGCCTTGTACGCCGCCAACCCGGCCGCGTAGCCGTGCCAGACGGCCTGGCTGCGCCGGTACCCGGCGTTGAGGATGGCGTCGGTCAGCTCGTCCGGCCCGACGGCGAGGGTCTGGCCGCTGTCGGGGTCGGTGTAGCGGACCGGGCTCTTCTTCAGCTTGGCGCGCAGGTCGTAGAAGAAGTCGCGCACCTCGCGCTGCTTCTTGCCCAGCTTGTACGTCGCGTCGTACTTGGCGATCCAGCCGAGGTAGTACTCGAAGTTCTTGTCGAACTCGACGTCCTGGTTGAGGTTGGCGTCGTACCAGACGTCGGACGGGCCGACGTTGCCGTCCAGCACCATCTTGTCGACGTTCTTCGGGTAAACGGTGGCGTACGCCGAGCCGAGGTAGGTGCCGTAGGACGCGCCGTACCAGTCGAGCTTGTCGTTGCCCAGCGCGCGCCGGATCGACTCCACGTCGTGGACCGAGTCGATGGTCTTGATGTGGTCCAGCAGCCCGATCTTGTCGTTCTTCGCGCAGCTCTCGGCGTAGGCCTTGGTCAGCTTCAGCCACGTCTGGACGGACTCGCGGTCGCCGGTGCCGTAGTCGGGGCGCGGCGCGTGGCCGTAGTTCGGGTCGCAGGTGAGGGCGGGGACGCTCATGCCGACGCCGCGCGGGTCGAACCCGATCACGTTGTAGGCCTCGCGCATCGGGGCCGAGTTCTGGGCGAAAACGCGCGGGCCGAACAGCGCGCCGCCGCCGCCGGGACCGCCCGGGTTGACGACGATGTCGCCCTTGGCCGGGCCCTTGCCCGTGTGCGGCGTCTTGGTGAGCTGCAACGTGATCTTCGTGCCGCCGGGCTTGGCGTAGTCGAGCGGGACCGACAGCTCGGCGCACTGCACGATCTTGGAGACCGGGTAGATGACGTCATAGAGGTCGTGCACCGTCTTGACGAAGTCCGCCGGGCAGGCGTGCCACTTGAGCGAGGCGGGGTTGAAGCCTCCGGCCGTTCCGGCGGAGGGGCTCTCGGCCTGTGCGCTTGTGGCGCCCAGACCGGTGAGACCGAGGCAGGCCACCGCGGCCACGACAACGATCCTCTTCACAAATCCCCCTAACGTGCCGACTCCGGTTGAGTCAGACATACGGGTAAACGAGTGAAGATTCTGGCGTTCCGGACGTGGCCCGGACAGGGCCCATCACCAGTGGATGCGGAATCGTGACAAGATCAGCGGAACTTCGTGATCAGTCAGGACGTTCCGGATCCGGGCCGTCACGCAGACCGTCCGCAGACGGAGAAGGGCCCCGGGTTCGCACCCGAGGCCCTCGCGTCAGTTCTGTTCGCTACATCCCGGCAGGACGCGTCATCCCGATAGGAGGCGTCGTCTCGACAGGACGGGTCATTTCGACTGGCCGCGTCAGCTGACGACGACGTCCGCGCCGGGGCCGGACACCGTTCCGTCCTCGCCGATCTCGACGCCCATCTCGTCGGCGATGCGCATCGCCTCCTCGATCAGCGTCTCGACGATCTGCGACTCCGGGACGGTCTTGACGACCTCGCCCTTGACGAAGATCTGCCCCTTGCCGTTGCCGGACGCGACGCCGAGATCGGCCTCGCGCGCCTCGCCTGGACCGTTCACCACGCAGCCCATCACCGCGACCCGCAGCGGGACGGGGAAGCCCTTCAACCCGGCGGTGACCTGCTCGGCGAGCGTGTACACGTCCACCTGCGCCCGGCCGCACGACGGGCACGACACGATCTCCAGCCCGCGCTTGCGGAGCCCGAGCGACTCCAGGATCGCCTGGCCGACCTTGACCTCCTCGACCGGAGGCGCCGACAGCGACACCCGGATCGTGTCGCCGATCCCCTCGGCCAGCAGCGCCCCGAACGCCACCGCCGACTTGATCGTGCCCTGGAACGCCGGGCCCGCCTCGGTCACGCCGAGGTGCAGCGGGTAGTCGCAGGCCGCCGCCAGCCGCCGGTAGGCGTCGATCATCACGACCGGGTCGTTGTGCTTCACCGAGATCTTGATGTCGCGGAACCCGTGCTCCTCGAACAGCGAGCACTCCCACAGCGCCGACTCCACCAGCGCCTCCGGGGTGGCCTTGCCGTGCTTCTCCAGCAGCCGCTTGTCGAGCGAGCCGGCGTTCACCCCGATCCGGATCGGGGTGCCCGCGTCCGCGGCCGCGCGGGCGATCTCGCCGACCTTGTCGTCGAACTTCTTGATGTTGCCCGGGTTGACCCGGACGGCGGCGCAGCCCGCGTCGATCGCGGCGAACACGTACTTGGGCTGGAAGTGGATGTCGGCGATCACGGGGATCGGCGACTTGCGCGCGATCGCCGGGAGCGCGTCGGCGTCGTCCTGCGACGGCACCGCGACCCGGACGATCTGGCACCCGGACGCGGTCAGCTCCGCGATCTGCTGCAGCGTCGAGTTCACGTCGGCGGTGAGGGTGGTGGTCATCGACTGCACCGAAACCGGGGCGTCGCCCCCGACCGGAACGCTCCCGACCATGATCTTCCGGGACGTGCGGCGCGGCGTGCTCAGACCCGGCGCCCGCCCGTCGCCATCGCCCCGGACGCCCGGCATTCCCAGTGAAACGCTCATCCCTCTCCTCTGACTCGCGGCCCCGATACAAAGCCTAAGCGGCGTGGACCGCTGAACGGTCGCCGCCCGCCCATCAAGGATGTGACCATTCAACTACCCTAAGTAAACATTTTCTGTCATTCCGGTAGCTGGAGCGGATTGAACACGTCCGCGAGGATCAGCAGCACCCCGAGGCCCACGAGCACCAGGACGGCCAGGTAGGTCAGGGGCAGCAGCCGGGTCATGTCGACCGTGCCCGGATCCGGACGCCCCCTGATCCGGTTGACGGCCGCGCGGGCCCGCTCGTACCCGACCACCGCGAGGTGCCCGCCGTCCAGCGGGAGCAGCGGCAGGACGTTCAGCGCCCCCAGGAATATGTTCACCGACACGACCAGCGACAGGAACAGCGCGATCTTGTCGCGGGCGGAGCTGGTGTCCGAGGCGAAGATCTGGCCGGACACGTCCGTCGCGCCGACCACGCTGCCGACCTGGCCGCCGGGCGTGCTCTCCCGCTCGGGCGAGAACAGCCTCGGGACGGCGGACGGCAGGTCCACCGCGACCTCGCCGATGCCCGCGACGGTCCGGCCGGTCGCGCGCGCGGCGAACGCCGTCGCGCCGAGCGGGCCCGCGCGCTCGTAGCCGCCGCCGACGACCTTCGCGGACATGCCGACGAACGGCCGGCCGTCCACGTCCGCGAGCCTGATCGGCAGCGTCATGGGCTGCGCGGTCCCAGGTCGCCGCACCACCATCTGCACGGTCTGGCCGGGCTTCGCCTTGTCGATGGCCCTGGTGAGCTCGTCCCAGTCCGAGACGGGCGTGCCGCCGAACGAGACGACCCGGTCACCCGCGCGCAGCCCCGCCGCGGCGGCGGGCGAGCGCGGACGGCCCTCCTCGCACGCCGACCGCGGCCCGGCGGGCACGCACGGCGTCACCTCGTCGACCGTGCTGGTCACGGTGCCGGACTGCGGCACGCCGACCGTCATCGCCATCACCATGAGCAGCAGGAACGCGAACACGAAGTTCACGACGACGCCGGACGCGATCACGATCGCGCGGCGCCCGGCGGGCTGCCGGTAGAACGCGCGCGGACGGTCCGCCGGGTCGATCTCCTCCAGGGGCGTGTACCCGACGATCTTGACGAAGCCGCCGAGCGGGATCGCCTTGACGCCGTACTCCGTCTCGCCCCGCCGCGTCGACCACAGCGTCGGCCCGAAGCCGACGAAGTACTGCGTGGCCTTCATCCCGAACCGCTTGGCGGGGACCAGGTGCCCGCCCTCGTGGAGCATCACCGACAGCAGCAGCGCGACGACGAACGCCACCGCGCCGAGCAGGAACGCCATCGGGTCTCCTCGGGCTCGTCCGGAGGCGGGCGAGGCGGGCCTCCGGTGTCTCAGTCGGTTCCGGTCAGCTCACGGGTCCTGGTCCGCGCCCATCCGTCCGCCGCGAGGACGTCGTCCAGCGTCAGCTCCCCGGCCTGGCCCGGCCCCTGCTCGTCCGTCCGTACCTCCGTCGCGTGCTCGACCTCCGCCGCGTGCTCGTCCACGACCCGCGCGATCGTGTCGACGATCCCGAGGAACGGGAGGCGTCCCGCGCGGAACGCGTCCACACATTCCTCGTTCGCGGCGTTGTAAACGGCCGGGAACGTTCCGCCCAGCTCACCGGCGCGCCGCGCCAGCGCCACCGCGGGGAACGCGTCCTCGTCGAGCGGGAACAGCTCCCAGGTGTGCGCCTTCGTCCAGTCGACGCCGGGCGCGGCGTCCGGGACGCGGTCCGGCCAGTCGATGCCGAGCGCGATCGGCAGCCGCATGTCGGGCGGGCTGGCCTGCGCCAGCGTGGAGCCGTCGGTGAACTCGACCATCGAGTGGATCACGGACTGCGGGTGCACCATGACCCCGATCCGGTCCATCGGGACGTCGAACAGCAGGTGCGCCTCGATGACCTCCAGGCCCTTGTTGACGAGGGTCGCGGAGTTGATGGTGATGACGGGGCCCATGTCCCAGGTCGGGTGGTTCATGGCCTGCTCGGGCGTGACGTCGGCCAGCTCGGCGCGGCTCCGTCCGCGGAACGGCCCGCCGCTCGCGGTCAGCACGAGCCGCCGCACCTCGTCCGCGCGGCCGCCGCGCAGGCACTGGGCGAGCGCGGAGTGCTCGGAGTCGACGGGGACGATCTGCCCGGGCCGCGCCCGCTCCTTGACGAGCGGGCCGCCGACGATGAGCGACTCCTTGTTGGCCAGCGCGAGCGTCCGGCCGGCGTCCAGCGCGGCGAGCGTCGAGGCGAGGCCGAGCGCGCCGGTCACCCCGTTCAGCACCACGTCGCACGGCCACGCCGCGGTCTCCGCGACGGCGTCAGGACCGGCGACGATCTTGGGGATGGGGTAGTCGCCGGACGCGTAGCCGCGCCGCTTGGCCTCGGCGTAGAAGGCGAGCTGCAGCTCCTGCGCGGCGGACGCCTTGGCCACCGCGACGATCTCGGGCCGGAACTCCAGCGCCTGCTCGGCCAGCAGCCCGACCCGCCCGCCGCCGGCGGCGAGCCCGGTCACCCGGAACCTGCCGGGGTTGCGGCGGACGACGTCCAGCGCCTGGGTGCCGATCGAACCGGTGGAGCCGAGCACGACCAGCTCGCGGGCGGGCGCGTGGGGATTTGACGGAGGCATCACGCGTCCATTGTCGGCCATCGCCGCCCGCGGGTCCCGCCGCGGCCGCCGGCGGGTCCAAGTCATCGCGAGCCGGCAGGGTCAGCGCGGGTCGGCGAGCGGGAGGCGCAGGACGAGGCGGGCGCCGTACGCGCCGTCGCCGACGTAGAGGCGCCCGCCGTGCGCGACGGCGATCTGCCGGGCGATGGCCAGGCCGAGGCCGCTGCCGCCGTCGGCGCGGCTGCGCGCGGAGTCGAGCCGGGTGAACCGCTCGAAGACCCGGTCGCGGTCGGCGCGCGGGATGCCGGGTCCGTCGTCGCGGACCTCGACGACCGCCTCCCCCGGCTCGGTGTGCACCGTGACCTCGATCATCGAGAAGGCGTGCCGCTCGGCGTTGGCGAGCAGGTTCAGCAGGACGCGGCCGAGCCGCGGCCGGTTCGCCGCGACCAGCACGCCCGACTCGGCCTTGACCGTCATCGGGACGGGCGGCGTGCGGCGGCCCGCCTCCTCCTCCACCAGCGCGCCGAGGTCCAGGGGTTCAAGCTCGGGCCGGTCGCCGGAGTCGAGGCGGGCCAGGACGAGAAGGTCGTCGACGATGTGGTGCAGGCGGTCCACGTCGTCCAGCGACTGCCGGAGCGTGTCGACGGGGTCGCCGTCGTCCGGGGCGTCGAGGGCGAGCTCGATGCGGGTGCGCAGGCCGGTGATGGGGGTGCGCAGCTCGTGCGAGGCGTCCGCGATGAACGCGCGCCGCTGGAGCGCCGCGCCCTCCAGCCTGCCGAGGAGCGCGTTGACGCGGCGGGCGAGCCGCTCGACGTCGTCGCCGGTGGACGGCACCGGGACGCGGCGGCTCAGGTCGGCGTCCTCGATCCCGGCCAGCTCCGCGTGGAGCCGCGCCGCGGGCCGCAGCGTCCGGCCGACGGCGCGCCGGACGCCCCGCCGCACGCCCCAGGCGACGAGCCCGAGGCCGGCGAGGCCGAGCAGGATCATGACCGCCGCGAGGACGCCGGTGTTCCCGACGTCCGCGTACAGGGACAGCGCGGCGGCCGCCAGGGCCACCGCGGCCGCCAGCGGGACGCCTGCGGCGACGATGGCGGCCGGCGTCTCGCGCGCCCGCGCGGGACGGGGCCGGTGCGGCCGGACGTGCGTTTCCGCGTTCCGGTCCGACATGCCTCCTTTGTACGCAATATCCATCAAAGAAACAGCAAAGCAACTGGCCGGGGACCGTACCGTGCTGGTCGGCATATGCCCTGGCCAGAGCGCATGCCCGGCGACACGGGAGGCTTTGCCGCCCTTTTCACCTGCGCCAAGGGTGACAACACCCTTCCCCGCCTATAAAGGGGGTACGTGACGTCGACTCCCGCCAGGGGGATGGGTACATGGGCCGAACGGACGAGCCGACCGTGGACCCGGGCGGGCTGAGCACAGCCCAGCGCCTGGGCGACGCCTGCGTCGTCTGCCGCAAGAAGTGGCCCCGGCCGCGCGTCCGCGTCGGCCGCCTGCCGGATTCGACCGGGGTGTTCGCGTGCGACGACTGCGCACCCGCCCCGCCGGTACCCCGCGCACGGCGGGGCTCTCGGGAGTCGCGCACGCACGCCGGACGGCCGGTCGGGGAGCGGCCGCCGGCGATGACGACGGCCCCTTCCGCATGACGGCGCCGTCGTCGAGGAGGTCTCTCCAGGGAGAAGGGTGACCCGGACATTCGGGGGGAAGTCCGGGACCACCCGCAGGCGCGCCCGGCTGGGGGCGGTCGGGCGCGCCGGAGAGACCTCAGCCGCCCCGCCTGTTTCGAACTAGCCGGCTATAGCTTCGTGGACTCGATCCACGTCTTCGTCCACTCGGCGTAGTCGGTGCAGTCGTTCTTCTCCGACTCCTCCGACTTCCCGGACCTGCCGCACGCCTTCGACGGCGCGTGCGCGAACGTGATGTCGTCGAGGTAGTCGCGGTCGCCGACGTGGTAGGCGGCGCAGAACCCCGGCTTGAGGCGGTCGCCCGAGCAGGCCTGCGGGTTGGCGGGCGCGACCCCGGTCCACTCGGCCACCTGCTGCTGGACGTCCGGCGACGCGGTCCACTGCAGCCACTGGTACATGCAGTTCGGGTGCTGCACCCGCGCGCCGATCATCCAGGCGTCCATCCAGCCGGTCACGCCCTCGGACGGCATGACGCCCTGCACGGGCCGGGACGCGCGGTTCAGGACGTCCACCTGGTAGGGCCACGCCTGGCCCAGCACGGCCCGCCCGCCCGCGAACGCGCTGACGGCCTCGGCGGGCCGCTCCCAGTACCGCTCGACGTGCGGGCGCTGCGCGGCGAGGACGCGCCCGGCGGCGGCGAGCTGCTTCGGCGTCAGCGAGTACGGGTCGCGGATCTTGAGCTTGCGCTCCTTGCCCTTCAGGTAGAGCGCGGCCTCGGCGATGGCCAGCGGGCTGTCGCGCATGACCAGCTTCCCAGAGTACCGGCGGGCCTGGCCGGGGTCGAACAGCGCGGCCCAGCTCCCCGGCGGCGGGACGGCCCTGGTGTCGTACATGAGGAGGTTGGCGCCCCACACGTACGGGATGCCGTAGTACTTGCCGTTGTGCTTGAGCTGCCCGCGCAGCTTCGGCTCCAGCTTCTTGTAGCCGTCCACGAGGTCGGTGTTGACGGGCGCGACCTGGTTCTCGGCGATGAGCCGTCCGGCGACCTCGGGGGGCGCGGCGACGCCGTCGTAGCGGCGGTCCTTGTTCCGCATGAGGCCGGCCATCTCCTCCGGCGTCTGCACGACCTTCAGGCCGACCTTGCAGCCGGTGCGCTCCTGGAACGGGGTGACCCAGTTGACGCGCGGGTCGGTGCTGCCGCTCTCGGTGGCGCCGGGCAGCGTGAGGAGGTTCAGCATCCCCTCGCCGGGCCCGAGGGTGCTCGCCACCTGGGCGACGCCGACCGGCTCCTTGTCGTCGCCGCCGGCGGACGCGCCGAGGCCGGCGGCGGCCAGCGCGAGGGCGGCCGCGACGGCCGCACCCACCTTGACCCGCCTGGTGGCCCTCACCCGCATGTCGCTCCCCGATCGGTGCCCAGACCCCCGCCTCCCGGCCTCGCGCGCAAGGGTCCTCCGTCGGCGCAGCGTAGCGTCTTCGCAACGGCCGGGCCGCCCGACCCCGCCAAGAACGGTGTTCCGGACTCCGTTCCGGCTCCGGTGCGGCTGCCATTCCCGTCTGCGCCGGCGACCGCGCACGAGTTCATCGCCGGTCTGCGGCGACTTCTCCTCCGAATTGCGGCGGAACGGTCGATGACCGCCGAAGTCCGCCCACTCGCGCCTTTTCCGTTCCGTCGCCGGAAGGTAAGACCGGGCTGTCCTATTGCGCCGCGATTGGAACGCGATACCGCCGCCGATTGCGGCCCGCAAGTTTCGGACGGGTTATTAATGGAGAAACCGCCGCGACCCCGGGGGACGGCGGGTGCTGGCGTCCGCGCCATACACGGAGGTTGCTGGAGAGGGATATGGCGCGGACTGCCGCCCTTCCCGGGGCCGCGGCGGCACCGGCGGACGTGGCGAGGTTGGGGAACAGCGGATCACCTTGCAGTGCTGCCTGGCCACGCGATCGCCGGAACCCGGCCGGACGGCGACGGTGTGACGCCTTCGAGACGGAGGAGATTCGAAGGACGCCGCACGTCGGGCCGGGGGTCGCGGCGGAACGGCCGGGACCGGCCGTGCCGGGTCGCAGGTCGTTTCGGTGCGGTGCGCTCGACCACCTCGATCCGTGCGATGAGCCGTTGCGGGGTCTCGGCCTCCAGGAAGTCGCCGACGTCACGGTCCTTCGGCGGCAGCGCCCACCAGTTGCCGGTGAAGGGGCCGAACCAAATGGTCCAGCCCGGAAATCGCCTGCCGAGCGCGTCCACCTCTGCTGCGTGGTCGACTGCGTTCATCGCGCGGCTCTCCTGCACACTGACTTTTTATTTCGTCTCCATTATTTGAGACAGTCAGATTGTGTCCCCCGGCAAACCGGCCGTCAATGGATGTTGGCATTATTCGTCGGCCGCGGCGCGACGAAAACAACCGACGAGAACGACCGGCGGAACGGCCCGGGCGAGCCGGTTTAACCGCTGGTCGGGAAGCCCAAGTTCACCCCTCCGTGACTGGGGTCCAACCAGCGCGAGGTGACCGCCTTCGTGCGCGTATAGAAGTGGACCCCCTCCATCCCGTGCGCGTGACTGTCACCGAACAGTGAGTCCTTCCAACCGCCGAAGGAGTAGTAAGCCATCGGCACGGGGATCGGCACATTGACGCCGACCATGCCGACCTCGACCTCGTTCTGGAACCGGCGCGCCGCGCCGCCGTCGTTGGTGAAGATCGCGGTGCCGTTGCCGTACGGGTTGGCCGAGATCAGCTCCATCGCCTCCTCGTACGAGCCGGACCGCACCACCGACAGCACCGGGCCGAAGATCTCGTCCCTGTAGGCGTCCATCTCCGGGGTGACGTGGTCGAGGACGGCCGGGCCGAGCCAGAACCCGTCCCCGGCGCCGCCGAGCACCTCCGGGGCGCGCCCGTCGACGGCGAGCGTGGCGCCCTGCGCGACGCCGCTGTCGAGATAGGACGCCACCTTGTCGCGGTGCGCCCGCGTCACCAGCGGGCCCATCTCCGACTCCGGGTCGTCGCCCGGACCGACCTTGAGCTTGGCGACCCGCTCCTTGATCTTGGCCATCAGCTCGTCCCCGACCGGGTCGACGGCGACGACCACCGAGATCGCCATGCACCGCTCCCCCGCCGAGCCGAACCCGGCGGACACGGCCGCGTCCGCGGCGAGGTCGAGGTCGGCGTCCGGCAGCACCAGCATGTGGTTCTTCGCGCCGCCGAGCGCCTGCACCCGCTTGCCGTTCGCCGCCGCCGTCGAATAGATGTAGCGCGCGATCGGGGTGGAGCCGACGAAGCTGACCGCCTTGACGTCCGGGTGGTGCAGCAGCCCGTCCACCGCGGCCTTGTCGCCGTGGAGGACGTTGAACACGCCGTCCGGCAGGCCCGCCTCGGCCCACAGCTCGGCGAGCCGCACCGACGCCGACGGGTCCTTCTCCGACGGCTTGAGGACGAACGTGTTCCCGCACGCGATCGCGACCGGGAACATCCACATCGGCACCATCGCCGGGAAGTTGAACGGCGTGATCCCGGCCGCCACGCCGACCGGCTGCAGGATCGAGTACGCGTCGATCCGGGTCGACACGTTCTCCGAGAACCCGCCCTTGAGCAGGTGCGGGATGCTGCAGGCGAACTCCACGACGTCCAGGCCGCGGGCCACCTCGCCGGCAGCGTCCGACACGACCTTGCCGTGCTCTGAGGAGATCAGCCGCGCCAGCTCATCGCGGTGCTCGTTCACCAGCTCGCGGAACTTGAACAGGACGCCGGCGCGCTTCGACAGCGAGGCGTCCCGCCAGCCGGGGAACGCGGCCTTCGCGGCGGCCACGGCCGCGTCGACCTCGGACTGCGCGGCGAAGTCGACCGTCCCGGCGAGGCGTCCCGACGCGGGCTCGTAGATGTCGCCGCGCCGCGCCGCCTCCCCGGCGAACGGCTTCCCGCCGATCCAGTGCGTGACGTGCTTGCTCATCGGGTGGCTTCCTCATTCACTGCTTCGAGCGAAGCGGTCAGGATGCCGAGGCCCTCGGCCGCCTCGGCGTCGGTCAGGGTCATCGGCGGGGCCATGCGCACCACGTTGCCGTACAGGCCGCCCTTGCCGATCAGCAGCCCCCGCTCACGGGCCGCCTCCATCACCGCCGCGGCCAGCGGCGGGCTCGGCTCGCCGGTGCCGGGATCGGCCAGCTCGACCGCGAACATCAGGCCCTTGCCCCGGACGTCCTTGACGATCGGCAGCCGGTCGGCGGCCGACGCCAGCCCGCCGATGATCGTCGCGCCCTGCTTGGCGGCGTTGGCCTGCAGGTCGTTGTCCAGGACGTAGTCCAGGGTCGCGTTCGCCGCGGCCGTCGAGATCGGGTTGCCGCCGAACGTGGAGATCCCGACGGCGTGCAGGCCGTCCATCAGGTCGCCGCGCGCGACGACCCCGCCGATCGCGAACCCGTTCCCGAGGCCCTTGGCGAAGGTCATCATGTCCGGGGTCACGCCGTGGTTGCCGATGCCCCAGAAGCTCTGGCCCGTCCGTCCCCAGCCGGTCTGGACCTCGTCGGAGATGAGCAGGATGCCGAACTCGTCCAGGACGCTCTTGTACGCGGCGAACAGACCGTCCGGCGGCATCGTGAACCCGCCGACGCCCTGGATCGGCTCGGCGATCAGCGCCGCGACGTTCCCGCTGGTCGCGGTGGCGAGCACGTGCCGCAGGTCCTGGACGCAGGCGTCGGTGTACTGCTCGTCCGTCATGCCCTTGAACTGCGGGAGTTGGCGGTCGGCGCCGTGCAGGAAGTGGACGTCCAGCGGCGAGAACGACACGTTCGTCCAGGCGCGGTTGCCCGTGACGCCCGTCGCGGCGAACGACCGGCCGTGGTAGCTCTGCCGCATCGCGAGGACCTGCTGGCTGCGCCGCGCGTACGCGGCCAGCAGCAGCGCCGTCTCGTTCGCCTCGGTCCCGGAGTTGGTGAAGAACACCTTCGCGTCCGGGATGCCCGACAGCCGGGCGATCTTCTCGGCCAGCTCGACCTGCCCCCGCAGGAGGTATGAGGTCGACGTGTGCACGACGCCCGTGGCGAGCTGCCGCTCCACCGCGTCCCTCACCTCGGGCACGTCGTACCCGAGCATGTTCGTGAGGATGCCCGTGAAGAAGTCGAGGTAGCCCTTCCCCTCGCCGTCGGTCACGCGGTTGCCCTTGCCGCCGACGATCTCGATGGGGTCCTGGTAGTTGAGCGCGACCCAGGACGGCATGACCGCCCGGTGGCGCTTGAGCAGATTCGCGTGTTCCGACATGACACAAGTCTCGTTCGCCCAGCCCGCCGCGGAAACCCGCAGAGTGTCAGGACCCTCCGCCTCCGGTTAACGCTCTGATGGGCCCCGACAGGGTGTAACCACTTGATCATCAGGCTTGACAGGCTGTCCGGATAGGATCGCGGGTGATGCTGCCCACTCTCGACGACGTCCTCCAGCTCGACGCGGTACGCCGCGGCCAGCCGCACGTCGTCGCGGGCGCGGACCGGACCGGCAACCGGGTCCGCTGGGTGCACGTCGCCGAGGTCACCGACATCGCGCACCTGCTGCACGGCGGCGAGCTCGTCCTCACCACCGGGATCGCGCTGCCGGACGAGCCCGAGCGCCTCCGCACCTACATCAGCGAGCTCGCCGAGGTCGGGGTGAGCGGGCTGATGATCGAGCTGGGCCGCCGCTACCTCTCCGTCCTGCCGCCCGCGCTGATCAGCGCCGCCGAGGACCACGGGCTGCCCGTGATCGTCCTGGCGCACGAGCCGGCGTTCGTGGACATCACCGAGTCGGTGCACGCGCGCATCGTCCAGGACCAGTTCGCCGAGCTGCGGGCGTCCGAGCAGCTCCACGAGATCTTCACGCAGCTGTCGGTCGAGGGCGCGTCCACGGACGAGGTCGTCCGGCAGGTCGCGTCGCTGGGCGGGCATCCGGTCGTCCTGGAGAACCTCGCCCACCAGGTCCTCGCCGCCGACGCGGACGGGGCCGACCCGTCCGAGCTGCTGTCGGCGTGGGAGACGCGGTCGCGGGCGGTCCGCCCCGGCCGCCGGACGGGCTACGACGAGTCGTCCGGCTGGCTGGTCACGATGGTCGGCGCCCGCGGCGAGGACTGGGGCCGCCTCATCATCGACCTCGGCGCGCCGCCGTCCGCGCGCGACACCGTGCTGATCGAGCGGGCCGCCACCACCCTCGCCCTCGGCCGCCTCCTCGACCGGCACGCCGAGAGCGTCGAGCGCCAGGCGCACGGGACGATCATCGCCCGCATCCTCGCGCACGCCTACTCCGACCCGCAGGAGGCCGCCGCCCGGGCCCGCGCCCTCGGCGTCCCGCTGTCGGGCCGCCGGCTGCTCGGCGTCGTGCTCCGCCACCGCGGCCCCGCGACCTCCGCCCCGCCCGTCGGGGAGCTGAACGCGCTCGCCGAGACGGCCGCCGCCGCTTGCAAGGACGCCCGGCTCGCCGCGCTCGTCGGCGTCCTGGACGAGGGCGGCCCGCACGCCCGCGTCGGCGTCCTGGCGTCCCTGCCCGCCCGCGCCGAGGTGGAGACGGCCCTCACCGAGGTCGCCACCCGCATCGGCAAGCAGTCCGGCGACACCGTCATGGCGGCCGGGTCCGTGGTCGAGACGATCCGCGACGTCCGCCGCTCGTTCCTTGAAGCCGAGCAGGTCGCCGACGTCGCCGCCCGCGGGGCCGGCGCCCGCCTCTTCTACCGCCTCCCCGACCTGCGGCTCCGCGGCCTCCTCCACCTCCTGCGCGACGACGCCCGCGTCCAGACCTTCGTCGAACGGGAGCTTGGACCGCTCCTGGAGTACGACGCCCAGCGCGGCAGCGACCTCACCCGCATCCTGGAGCTCTACCTCGAATCGGGGCGTAACAAGGCCGTCGCCGCCCAGCAGGCCCATCTGTCCCGTCCTGCCTTCTACGAGCGGCTCCGCCGCATCGAACGCGTCCTGGACGCCGACCTCGATGACGTGGAGTCCTGCGTCTCCTTCCACGTCGCCCTTCTCGCGCTGAGTTCCGTCCGCTGGGAACGTTCCTGACCAGGCGCCACCTGGCCGAAGACGGCCCGCGACGAGGGTCCCCGCGTTTACGCTTCGGTGCATGACGGACGCGGCTGTGCATGTGCATCGGTATGGGGATACAGCGGGCGATCCGGTCGTCATGCTGCACGGGATCGCGGGCCACGGGGCGCGCTGGCGCCGGACCGCCGAGCGGTACCTGGCCGACCGGCCGGTCATCGCGCCCGACCTGCGCGGGCACGGGCGTTCGCCGCACGAGCCGCCGTGGACGGTCGAGCAGCACGTGGCCGACCTCCTGGCCATGCTCGACCTGGAGGGCGTCGACCAGGCCGACCTCGTCGGGCACTCCTACGGCGGGATGATCGCGGTGCATCTGGCGCGGGCCGCGCCGCGGCGGGTGCGGCGGCTCGTCCTGCTCGACCCGGCGATCGGGCTCGACCCCGCCAAGGCGGCCGGGGAGGCGCGCGCGAACATGGCGCCGGTGTCGTTCGGCGACGTCGCGGAGGCGCGGGCGGCGCGCAGGGCACGGTGGCCGGAGGCGTCGGACGAGACGCTGGACGACGAGATCACCGAGCATCTCCAGCACGGCGCGGACGGACGGCTGCGCTGGCGGTACGAGCCGGCCGCGATCGTCGCCGCCTACTCGGAGATGGCGCGGCCGCACGTCCCGCCGCCCGCGGGCGTCCCCACCCATCTGGTGATCGCGACGCAAGCCGACCTGGTGCGGCCCGAGTTCGTGGTGGACTGCCGCACGGCGCTCGGGCCGGACCTGGCCATCAGCGAGATCGAGGCCGGGCACATGCTCTACATCGACCGCCTGGACGAGACGGGCGCGCTGCTCAGCGCGTGGCTCGGCGGAGGCGCCGGCGGCCGGTGAACGGCGGCAGGGTCAGCGGGGTGTGCAGTCCCGGCCGGGCCTCGGCCACCGC
This sequence comes from Actinomadura sp. 1N219, assembly GCF_044326405.1. NCBI lineage: Bacteria > Bacillati > Actinomycetota > Actinomycetes > Streptosporangiales > Thermomonosporaceae > Actinomadura > Actinomadura sp. 1N219. The sequence continues at coordinate 536,922 of NZ_JBIRAY010000002.1, forward strand.
GGGGATGGCGTTGACCAGGCGCAGCGCGGTCGCGAGCGTCCCGGGGACGGACGGGTCAGCGGCGCCGGGGCTGGCGACGTCCAGCCGCCACGGGGGCTCGCCGGCGATCTCGACGCGGTGCCCGCCGGGCTCGCCGAACGGCGGCGCGGGCCAGTGTGGGGCGAGGTCCTCGCGCAGGCGGGCCACGTGCTCGACGGTGATCACGGGACGTCCGCCGAGCATGCCGGACACCTGGAACCGCAGGCCCGCCGTGGTGCCCTTGGCGATCCGCCCGGCGGGGACGTCGAACGACTCGGGCGCCGGGCACAGCTCGTGGGTCTCGTCGAAGTCGTCCAGCGGGACGGCCAGCTGATCGGCGATGAGCCGGATCATCGGCCCCCACATCAGCGTCGGCACGCCCGGCCGCACGACCGGCGGCCGGTGCCCGATCGGCCCGCCGAAGCCGAACTCGCGGACCTCCTCGCGGCGGGCGTAGCACATGACTTCGGTGATCTTGATGCCGTCGAGATGCAGGCTCGCGCCGCTGAGCAGCAGCGGAAGCATGTCGGTCATGGGTCCGGGGCCGGTGGCCAGGCAGGCGGCGCCACCGGTGGCGCACGCCGCGCGCAGGCGCCGTGCCGCCGCCGGGTCGGCGGACGGCTTCGGCGGCAGCGCGTTGGTCACCACACCGGCGCCGGACTCCAGGATGCGGCACACGTCGTCGACGACCCGGCCCTGGCCGTAGGCCGTGTGGCTGATCACGTGCGGCCGGAGGGCGAGCAGCGGGGCCGGATCCTCGGTCGCGAGCACGCCGGTCGGACGGCCGGTCCCGGCCAACTCGGCGGCGTCCAGACCGGCCTCGCGATGATCGCCGACCACGACTCCGGCGAGTTCGAGATCCGGGTGCTCGATGATCGCCCGCAGTGACTGCCTGCCGAGATGCCCGGTGGCCCAATGGCCAACAAGGTACGACATACCACCTCATTTCTGACCAAGCGTTCGGTCAAGTGCGCGCATTCTAAGCAGGGCGTTCCGTCCAGGACGAGCCCCGCGGGGGACGTACATCGGTGCACGGAGGGGCACAACCATCTGGTGACACTTCGCACAGGTCCGCGCACGTTCGGGGTGGAGGAGGAGCTGCTCCTCGTCGATCCTTCGTCCGGCGTGCCGCAGGCGGTCTCCGGTTCGGTCATCCGGTACGCCCGGCGGCACGACGAGCTGTTCCTCACCGGCGGGCGGCGGTCGAAGCCGCTGGAGACCGAGCTGCAGCGCGAGCAGCTGGAGACGGCCACCCCCGTCTGCACGTCGCTCGCCGAGATCTCCGAGCACGTCAGATCGGCGCGGCTGGCGGCGGCGCAGTCGGCCGCCGGGGTCGGCGTCTCGGTCGCGGCGCTCGCGACGTCGCCGGTCGCCGTCCGCCCTTCGCTGACGCCGTCGCACCGCTACCAGCGGATGCTGGTCGCCTACGGGCCCGCGATGGACGACCAGCTCACCTGCGGCTGCCACGTCCACGTCGGCGTCGAGTCCCCGGACGAGGGCGTCGCCGTCCTCGACCGGATCCGGCCATGGCTGCCGCCGCTGCTGGCCCTCAGCGCGAACTCGCCGTTCTGGCAGGGCACGGACACCGGCTACGACAGCTGGCGGCACGAGGTCTGGGGCCGGTGGCCGTCCAGCGGCCCGACGGAGCTGTTCGGCTCCGCCAAGGCCTACCGGACGACGGTCGAGGCGCTGCTCGCCACCGGCGCGCTCCTCGACGAGGGCATGATCTACTTCGACGCGCGCCTGTCGCGGCACTACCCGACCGTGGAGATCAGGGTCCCGGACGTGTGCCTGGACGCCGACGACGCCGTGCTGCTGGCCGCGCTCGTCCGGGCGCTGGTCGACACCGCCGCCGACGCCTGGCGCGACGGCGACCCGCCCGACCCGGTGCGGGCCGACCTGATGCGGCTCGCGATGTGGCGGGCCGGGCGGTCGGGGCTGCGGGACGACCTCGTCCATCCGTCCACCCGCCGCGCCGCCCCCGCCCAGCAGGTCGTCGGCGCGCTCCTCGACCACCTGGCCCCGGCCCTGGACCGCTCGGGCGACCTCGACACGGTCGTCGGGATGCTCGACGGCCTCCGCGAACGCGGCAACGGCGCCCAGTTCCAGCGCGCCATCTACACCCGCACCCGCGACGTCCGAGCCGTCGTAGCAGGCGCCGTCCAACACACCGTCACCGTCTGAGACCCGTGCCAGAATCCCCCCATGCTGGACGACGCCGCGCTGGAAAACTCCCCGGTGGTCGCCAACAACCTCATGAACCGCGAGCGGACGCTCTCCGCCTACTCCCGCGAACTGGGCATGGACGTCCTCGCCGAGGTCGGCGCCGGCCGCTGGCTCGACCTGTGCTGCGGCACGGCCCGCGCCCTGACCGAGGCCACCGCCCATCTTCCGGAAGGCGCCGAGATCGTAGGCGTCGACCTGGTGGACCACTTCGTTCCCAACGCGTTCCAAGGCCCGTTGCGGCTGATCACCGACTCGGTCGCGACCTGGGAGCCGGACGGCCCGTCCGACCTGATCACCTGCGTGCACGGCCTCCACTACATCGGCGACAAACTCGGCCTCCTCACCCGCGCCGCCTCATGGCTGACAGAGAACGGCCTGCTGATCGCCAACTTCGACACGCGAAGCATCCGGCTCCCCGACGGCACCCCGTCCGGCCGCCGGCTGACGGCCGCCCTGCGCCGAGCAGGCTTCATTTACGACTCCCGGCGCCACCGCGTCTCCCTGCGCGGCCGCCGAAAGATCGAACTCCCCTACCGCTACATCGGCGCCGACGACGGAGCCGGCCCGAACTACACGGGCCAGCCCGCCGTCAACAGCTTCTACAGCACGTGATGCCAGTGCCTTAGACGAGCCACACCAACCCAACCCGAGGTGGGACCTCAGCCGGGTTCACGGGTCGTGCCGCCGCAGGCGCCCGGCGCCGGAGGTCGCACGGCCCGCCGAGCCGGGCGACCGCAGCGCCACGATCACAAACCCGCACGGTCACGGAGACCCGCACCGTGGCGTGAGGATCGCCCGGCTCGTGACGGGGGTTCCAGGGGGTCGCCCCCCTGGGTTAAGAAGCCTTGCGCTTCTGGAAGGGGAGGTAGCGGTCGGCGCGGCGGGGGCGGGCGAGGAGGCCGGTGGACTCTACGGCGAGGATGCGGTCGAAGCGGAAGGCGCGGACGCCGCGGCGCATGCGGCACCAGCCGACGAGGTACCAGTGGTCGCGGTGGACGAGGCAGGTGACGGGCTCGACCTCGCGGATCGTGACGTTGGCGCCGGCGTCGCCGTAGCAGAGCCGGACGACGCGGTGCTCGGTGATGGCGGCGGCGATCACGCGGGCGCGGTCGGACGTGGAGGCGTCGAGGGGCTTGGTGAGGGTGGCGAGCGTGGTGGTGACCACGTCGTCGTGGGGGGCGGCGTCGAGGAGGGTGTGCAGGGCGCGGCGCGCGGTGGTGGCCTGCGGGCCGGCGCCGAGGTGCGCGAGCGAGAGCGCGAGAGCGGCGATCTCCGCCGCGGTGAGCGGGGCGGTCGCGGTGGGCGCGGACTGAGGATGCGTCGCAACGTTCGCCATGGTTCGATCATACGTTCGAACACTGACATTTTGGAGGGCCGGGGACGCTCGGATCGAGTCACATGACTCACCTCGGCACCGCGGACGACGATGATCGGCATCGCGGTTGAGAAGGCGACCTTCGATGGTGAAAACTTGGGCACCAAAACGTGCTCTATGTGGGGGAATCGGGGCGAACATGGGCCGACCGTGGACCGGCGTTGAGTGACGCGCGGGTGGGCCGGCCCCCGATGGGCCGAGACGAGGCGGACCGCGCCTTGGCGCGGCTCCGCGACGAGCGGGAGCGCATAAGCGCCGCGCTGCTCGAACTGGAGGCCCACCAGGGCTACCAGTTGCTGGAAGGGGCGGCGCTGGACGGGGAGACGCGGCGCGTGCAGTCCGAGGTGCGTGCGGGCCTGGCTTCGCTGTGGGCCCTCTTCGACGTGTACGGACGGGTGCTCGGCGCGGCCGAGGAGCTGCGGGCCCGTCATGCCAAGCCGGGGCAGACGCAGCTGAAGGAGCTCACCTGGCTCCTCGCGGGCCCGTCGGTGGAGCTTCCGGTCGAGGAGGTGCCGCTGGAGCGGCGGACGCTGCTGTCCGTCCCGTCCGGCGAGAAGCTGACCCTGCGGGCGGCGGTCGAGCGGATGACGCCGCTGTACGAGGAGGCCGCGCGGGCGGTCGCGGCGCTGGACGCGGTCTGGTCGGCGCTGCTGTCGCGGCTCGCCGAGGTGGAGGCGGAGCGTCGGGCCGCGGAAGAGTTGCTGGAGTCCTTGGGTGGAGTCGAGCCGGAGCTCGACCGGCTCCGCGCGGATCTCGCCGCCGTCGCCGCCGTGGTGCGGAGCGACCCGATGGCGCTGGCGCGGGACGGCCACGCCGACACCGGGCGGCTGGACGCGATCCGGACGGGCCTCGCCGAAGTGCGCCGCGGCCTGGAGGAGGCGGAGCGGCTGCGGGACGGGTTCGCCGACCGGCTCCGCGCCGTCGCCGCCGTCCTGGACCGGCTGCGCGGGACGGAGGCGGAGGCCCGCCGGGTCCGCGACGAGGTCCTGGCCAAGATCGTCAAGCCGACGCTGCCGGACCTGCCCGAGGCGTCCGGCGCGCTGGCCGACCGGCTCGCCGCGGTCGCGCGGCCGGCGCAGGGCGCCGGCTGGAGCGATCTCGCGGCTCGGGTCGCGGACCTGGAGCGGGCGGCGAACGACGCGCTGGAACGGGCGCGGGAGGCCACGGGCGTCGTCCGCGGCCTGCTGGACCGGCGCGAGGAGCTGCGCGGGCGGCTGGAGGGGTACCGCGTGAAGGCTGCGAGACTCGGCCACGCCGAGGACACCGAGCTGGCACGGATCTACGAGCAGGCCCGCGAGCTGCTGTGGACGTCCCCCTGCGATCTGCGAAAGGCGACCGTGACTCTGTCGGGATACCAGCAGGCCATCAACGCGCGGGCGAAGGGAGTGGAACGATGAGCCAGTGCACGGAGCCGGGCTGTACCGGGACCATTGACGGCGGATACTGCGTACTGTGCGGCGTGGCAGCCCCGTCCGGCCCGTCCGTCCCGCCGCCCGGCGCGTCCGGTCCACCGGTCGGCGCGTCCGGTCCACCGGCCGGCTCGTCCGGGCCACCGCCCGCGCCGAACGCCTGCGCGCAGCCCGGCTGCACGGGGACGATCTCGGACGGCTACTGCGACGTCTGCGGCAACCCACCGGCAAGCCCGGCGAGCGCCCCTGGCGTGCCGGCTCCCCGGACGCCCGCCGCGCTGCCGCCCGACGCGTGCCGGATGCCGAGCTGCACCGGGACGATCATGGACGGCTACTGCGACGTGTGCGGCTCCCCGCCCGCCCACACCACGCTCACCGCGCGGGCGGGAACGTCCGGCGGCACGAGCACGGGCGGCACCGTCGGGAGCACGCGGACGGGCAGCACCCGCACCGGGTCGGCGCGCTCGTCCGCGCGCCGGGGCATGCTCGGCGCGGGGCTGGTCGAGGTGCCGCGCGTCCCGTACCGGGACCCGTCCACGGCGGTGATGAGCAACCCGGAGGTCGCGGAGGGCAAGCGCTTCTGCAGCAACTGCGACGAGCCGGTCGGCCGGGGACGGAGCGGGCGGCCGGGCCGCACCGAGGGGTTCTGCCCGAAGTGCGGGAGCAGGTTCTCGTTCACGCCGAAGCTCCGTCCGGGCGACCTGCTCGGCGGGCAGTACGACGTGCTCGGCTGCCTCGCGCACGGCGGCCTCGGCTGGATCTACCTGGCCAAGGACAGGAACGTCAGCGACCGCTGGGTGGTCCTCAAGGGCCTGCTGGACAGCGGCGACGCGGACGCGATGGCGGCCGCGGCGGCCGAGCGCGCGTTCCTCGCGGAGGTCGAGCACCCCAACATCGTCAAGATCTACAACTTCGTCCAGCACGACGGCGACGGCTACATCGTCATGGAGTACGTCGGCGGCCAGTCGCTCAAGGACATCCTCCTCCAGCAGCCGCAGCCGTCCGGCGAGAAGCACCTCCCGCTCGCGCAGGCCATCGCGTACGGGCTGGAGGTGCTGCGCGCGCTCGAGTACCTGCACGCGCAGGGCCTGATCTACTGCGACTTCAAGCCGGACAACGTGATCCAGTCCGAGGAGCAGCTCCGGCTGATCGACCTCGGCGGCGTCCGGCGGCTGGACGATCCCGGCGGCGCGATCTACGGCACGGTCGGCTACCAGGCGCCGGAGATCGCCGACGACGGGCCGTCCGTCTCGTCCGACCTGTACACGGTCGGGCGGGCGCTGGCCGTGCTGAGCTTCCCGTTCCGCGGCTTCACGAGGAATTTCACGAACTCGCTGCCGGAGCGTTCGCAGGTCCCCGTGCTGCAGCGGTTCGAGTCGTTCGACCGCTTCCTGCGCCGGGCGACGCACCACGACCCGGCGCAGCGGTTCCAGGACGCGGCGGAGATGGCGGAGCAGCTCACCGGCGTGCTGCGCGAGGTGCTGGCCGCCGAGGACGGCGTGCCGCGTCCGGCGCCGTCCGGGCTGTTCGGTCCTGAGCGGTTCGCGACCCGGATGGCGGGCGGCGAGTCGGAGGAGTCGGCGCTGCCGCCCGTCCCGCCGGAGGTGGCCGCGGCGGCGCTGCCGGTGCCGCTGGCGGACAGGTCCGACCCCGCCGCCGGGTTCGTCTCGGGACTCGGCGCGCTGGAGCCCGAGCAGGTCGTGGAGGCGGCGAAGAACGCGCCCGAGCGCACGCCCGAGGTCAGGCTGGCGCTGGCCCGCGTGCAGATCGAGCTGGGCGCGGCGGCGGAGGCGCAGGCGCTGCTGGACGAGCTGGACGCCGAACGTCCCGGCGACTGGCGGGTCAACTGGTACCGCGCCGTCAATCTCCTCGCGCAGGGCCGGGTGGCCGAGGCCGAGCCCTGGTTCGACCACCTGTACGGGCTGATACCGGGCGAGCCGGCGCCCAAGCTGGCGCTCGCCTACTGCCGTGAACGGACGGCGCCGCACGAGGCCGTCCGCCTGTACGACATGGTGTGGCGCACGGACCAGAGCTACATCAACGCCGCGTTCGGCCTGGCCCGCGTGCATCTGGCGGCGGGCGACCGGGCCGCCGCCGTCGCCGCGCTGGACTCGGTGCCGAAGATCTCGATCCGGTTCCTGCCCGCGCAGGTGGCCGCGGTGGCGACCGCGGTGCGCGGGCGGGCGCCCGTGGAGCTCACGGCGGCCGAGCTCGTCGCGGCCGGCGACCGCCTCACCGCCCTCGACCTGGACGGGGAGCGCCGCGACCGGCTCGCCGCCGAGGTGCTGGAGGCCGCGCTGGACTGGCTCCTGGACGGGCCGGGCGCGGCGGGCGGGGCGCGGGGCGGGTCCGTCCTCGGCACCCCGCTCGCGGAGCCGCAGCTGCGCCGCCTGCTGGAGGCGACGTACCGCGAGCTGGCCCGCCGCACCCGGGACCGGGACGAATGCCGGCGGCTCGTCGACTCCGCGAACGCCGTCCGCCCGAGGACGCTGCTGTGACCGGCGACCAGCACGCGGCGAAGGCCGCGGAGCCGTCCTGCCCGGCGTGCGGCGAGATCGTGTACGCGGGCGAGGTCTTCTGCGAGGAGTGCGGGCACCGCCTCGCCGACGCCCCGCCCGCCGAACCGCCCCCGCGCCCGGACGCGACGATCAAGCAGAGCTCGCAGCCGGCGCGCCGTCCGGCGTCCGCGGGCCCCTGCACGGGCTGTAGCGGGACGGCGATCGACGCGGACGGCTACTGCGAATCTTGTGGCCTCCGCCAGCCTGCCGAACGCGACCACATCGAGTTCGAGATCCCGGCGTCCGGAGCCGGAGCCGGAGCCGGGGCGGGGAACGGGACACGGCCGGTGGTCGCGGCGGGCGCGAGCGACCGCGGACGCCGGTACAGCCGCAACGAGGACGCGATCGCCATCGCCGTCCACTCCGCCGGGGTCGCGGCCGTCGTGTCGGACGGCGTCGGCTCGTCGCAGCGTCCAGACGACGCGTCGCGCGCGGCCGCCGAGACGGGCGCCGCCGAGCTGGTGGCGCGGCTCGACTCCGGTGAGGACCCCGAGGCCGCCACCCGCGCCGCGGCGGTGCAGGCGGCCGCGGCCGTCGCCGCGCTGGCCACGTCCCCGGCGGACGCGCCGTCGTGCACCTACGTGTCCGCGGTGACGCGCGGCACGGCGGTCACGGTCGGCTGGATCGGCGACAGCCGCGCCTACTGGCTGTCGGCGGACGGCGCCGTCGAGCCCGGCGAAGGCGAAGCCCCCGACCCCGGCGAGCAGGTCCCGGACGAGCAGGTCCCGGACGAGGAGGTCAGCACCGGCGACATGGCCGAGCTCGGCCCGTCCCGCCGCCTCACCGACGACGACTCCTGGGCCGCGTTCATGGTGGCCGAGGGCTCGCTGACCGAAGCTGAGGCGGAGGCGCATCCGAACGCGCACGTCATCACGGCCTGGCTCGGCGCGGACGCCGGGGAGGTCAGCCCGCACGTCGCGTCGTTCCGTCCGGCGGGCCCCGGCACGCTGCTGGTCTGCAGCGACGGCCTGTGGAACTACTTCCCGGCCGCAGGCGACCTCGCGGCGCTCCTCGCCGCCCCCGGCGGCGCGGGGCACGACCCGGCGGCCGATCCGCTGGGCGCCGCGCGGACGCTGGTCCGCCACGCCCTCGACGCGGGCGGCCGCGACAACATCACGGTCGCCGTCATCCCGCTTCCGTCCCCCGCCGCCCCGCAGAGCCGCATCCACGAGAGCACGACGCAGAGCACGGAGCAGCCCCGATGAGCGAGCAGCCGCAATTCACCGTCAAGATCGACCAGAACAAGTTCCTGCCCGAGGGCGGCCGCGAGGTGCACGCCATCGTGTCCGTGGAGGCGACGGCCGCGGAGGGGGCCGTCGCGGCCCCGCCGTCCACCAGAGCGTCCGAGGTCATCATCATCGACACCTCGGGATCGATGTCCTATCCCGACACGAAGCTGCGCGCGGCGGTCAAGGCCGCGAAGGTCGCGATCGACACGCTGCGCGACGGCGTCGAGTTCGCGGTGATCTCCGGCTCCAACACGGCCTCGATGGTCTTCCCGGCGCAGCCCGGCCTGGTCGCCGCGACGCCGCAGACCCGGGAGCAGGCCAAGGTGGCGCTGAACAAGCTGAAGGCGTCCGGCGGCACCGCGATCGGCTCGTGGCTGCGGCTCGCCGACGAGCTGTTCGACAAGGTGCAGGGCGGCCTCCGGCACGCGATCCTGCTGACCGACGGCAAGAACCAGCACGAGACGGCCGAGGAGCTCGACGCGGTCCTGTTCCGCTGCGACGGCCGGTTCGTGTGCGACTGCCGCGGCGTCGGCACCGACTGGGAGGTCGCCGAGCTGCGCAAGATCGCGTCCGCGCTGCTCGGCAGCGTCGACATCGTCGCCGACCCGGCCGGTCTTGAGGCCGACTTCCGGGCGATGACCGAGGCGGCGATGGGCAAGTCCGTCGCCGACGTCGCGCTGCGCGTGTGGACGCCGCAGACGGCGACGCTGCGGTTCGTCAAGCAGGTCCTCCCGTCGGTGGAGGACCTGACCGGCAAGCGCGTCGAGGCCGGGCCGCAGGCCGCCGACTATCCGCTCGGCGCGTGGGGCGCCGAGAGCCGCGACTACCACGTCTGCGTGGAGGTGCCGCCCGGCGACGTCGGGAAGGAGCTGCGCGCGGCGTGGGTGAAGCTCGTCGTCCCGGGCGCGCCCGGCGAGGAGGCGCAGGTCCTGGCGAGCGGGAACGTCCTGGCGCAGTGGACGGACGACGAGGCGCGGTCCACCAGGATCAACGCGCGGGTCGCGCACTACACCGGGCAGGCCGAGCTCGCCACCGCCATCCAGGAAGGTCTGCAGGCCCGCAAGGACGGCGACCTGGACACCGCGACCGCGCGCCTCGGCCGGGCCGTGGTGCTGGCGAACGAGGCCGGCAACGACGAGATCACCTCGATGCTGCGCCGGGTCGTGGACGTCGTCGACGAGGCGACCGGCACCGTCCGGCTGAGGCGCGATGTCGACAAGGCCCACGAGATGGAGCTCGACACCCGCTCCAGCAAGACCGTCCGGACGCGCAAGGACGAGACCGTCACCACCCGCCGGGGCGAGGGCTGAGCATGGCGAGCTGCCCCAACGGACACACCTCGCAGGCGTCCGACTACTGCGACGTCTGCGGCGAGCGCATCGGCGCGTCCTCCCCCGCCTCCCCGTCCGGCGGTGGCACGGGCGCGTCGTCGGGCGGCGGGACGGGCGCGCCGTCCGGTCCGCAGAGCACCGCGGCCCTGCAGTCCCCGCAGAGCGGACGCGGTCAGGGCGGCGGCCCGACGCCGTGCCCCGACTGCGGGACGCCCGGCAGCGACCGTTTCTGCGAGGCGTGCGGCTACGACTTCGCCACCGGCGGCGGCAAGCCCACGCCGCGGACCGCCCCGGCGACCTCGTCCCGCCCCACACCCCCTCCTCCGGCTCCGCCAACGCCAACTCCAACGCCGACTCCGACTCCGACTCCGACTCCGCCGACCACGGAGCAACCGACCACGGAGCCGCCGGCGCCACCAGGACCTCCGGCACCGGAGCAGCGGCCGTCCGGATCGCGGCCGTCCGGATCAGGGCCTGCGACGACCGAGTCCCCGGCCTGGACGGCGGTCGTGACGGCCGACCGCGACTACTACAACACGGTCCTCGCCGAAGAGGGCCCCGACTCGGCGACGCTCACGTTCCCGCCCTACGCGCCCGAACGGCGGATCGCGCTCGCCGGGCGGGAGATCCGCATCGGACGGCGCAGCTCGGCGCAGCCGTCCCCGCCCGAGATCGACCTGCGCGAGCCGCCCGAGGACCCCGGCATCTCGCACGTCCACGCGGTCCTGCTGGCCAAGCCGGACGGCACGTGGACGCTCGTCGACCCGGGTTCCACCAACGGGACCTGCATGAACGGGTCCCTGGACCCGATTCCGAACAACGTGGAGGTCCCGGTGGCCGAGGGCGACCGGATCCACGTGGGCGCGTGGACCACCATCACGCTCATCCGAGGCGAGGCGACATGACGGCCGTTCAGCAGGCTCCCGACGCGGGACAGACCGCGGCCCCCTCCCCGGCCGCGCGGCCGGGCCCGCCCGCGCGGCGGAGCCCGGCGGGAGGGCTGCGGCGCACGCCCGAAAGGCCCCCGACCGGCGTCGCGCGGCTGGTGCCCCGCACCGCCTCCGCCCGCATCCGGACGCTGACGGCGCTGGCCGCCGTCCTGCTCGTGGCGCTGCTGGGCGTGTCCTGGTGGGCGATCGCGAACGCCCGCGAGGGCGTCCGGGTGATCGGGCAGGACGCGGGCCCGCAGGTCGTCGCGACCGGCGACCTGTACTTCCAGCTCACCGACATGGACGCGCAGCTCGCGAACGCGCTGCTGATCGGCGGCGCGGCGGGCGGCGGCCGCGACCAGGCCCTCGCCCGCTACAACGACAACCGGCAGAAGGCGGGCAACGCCCTGCTCAAGGCCGCGAAGCTCGCCGACGAGCGGACCGAGGACAACACCGCCCGCGACGTCCTGGACGCGCTCGGCCGCTACGAGCGGCTCGCCGGGCAGGCGCTGCTGCTCGACCAGCAGTCCGGGCACGCGTCCGGGCCGCCGTCGCAGCAGGTCATCGAGCTGTACCGGCAGGCGACCGACCTGATGAAGCTGGACCTGCTGCCCAAGGCGTACAACCTGACGCTCGACAACGGCACCCTCGTCCGGCACACGTACGAGGAAAAGCGCTCGGCCGTCCTCACGGGCCGGACCTGGATCCTCGTCACGGGCCTGGCGCTGCTCGCCGTCCTCGTCGCGTTCCAGCTGTTCCTGGCCGCACGCTTCCGCCGCCTCCTGAACATTCCGCTGGCGGCGGCCACGCTCGGCACCTTCGTCCTGGTCGTGTCGGGCACCGCGATGCTGTCCGGGCAGGCGGACCATCTCCGCAAGGCCAAGGAGGAGGGCTTCGACTCGATGCTGGCCCTTTCCCGGACGCGCGCCATCAGCAACAGCGCCGCCGCCGACGAGACCCGCTTCCTCCTCGACCCAGGACGGGCGGACGCCTACGAGCAGGTCTACCTGAGCAAATCGCAGACCGTCCTCTATCTGAAGGCCGGGAATCTGACGGAGTACAACACGGCCGTCCAAAAGGATCTGTCGTTCGAGCCGGGACGCGCGCCGTTCCTCGGCTTCCTCGGCACGGAGGCCAACCGGCCCACCGAGTCGGACGAGCGGCAGGCCCAGATGGTCGCCGCGCTGAACAAGATCCTCAAGGACTACCAGCAGGTCCAGTCGAACGACCGGCAGATGCGGACCCTCGTCCACGGCGGCAAGCGGGACCAGGCCGTCGCCGCGCGCGGCGCCTCCGCCGCGGACTTCACCGAGTACGACCGGTCGCTGCAGGCGCTGGCCCGCATCCACCAGGAGTCGTTCGACGAGGCCGTGAAGGACGGCGACGGCGGGACGAGCGGCTGGTACGCCGTCCTGCCGATCGCGGGGATCGTCATCGCGCTGCTCGTGCTCATCGGCGTCCGCCCCCGCCTGGCGGAGTACCGGTGGTCGAAGTGAGGCCGCGGCCCCGCGGTCGCGCGGCGACGGCCCTGCTGGCCGCGGCGCTCCTGACGGCGGGCACGGCGTGCGGCATCGCGGACGCCGGCGAGAACTCCGTCGCCGTCAAGGACACGCTCGTCATCGGCGTCAACGCCGACCAGCCGGGCGTCGGCGAGCGCACCGGCGGCACGTTCCAGGGCTTCGACATCGACTTCGCGAAGGAGATCGCCGAACGGCTCGGCGTCCCCGCCGCGAACGTGACGTTCAAGCAGGTCGGCTACGCGACGCGCGAGAAGCTCGTGCAGGACGGCGACGTCGACCTCGTCGTCGCCAGCTACTCCGTCACCCCGGAACGCAAGGTGAAGGTGTCGTTCGCGGGCCCGTACTACGTCGCCCACCAGGACGTTCTCATCCGCGCGTCCGACGCCGGCAAGATCCGGGACATCCACGACCTGAAGGGGCGGCGGCTCTGCAGGGTGCCCGGCTCGGTGTCGTTCCCGCGCGTCCACGACGAGCAGGGCGTCCCGGCGCTGCCCGTCGAGGCGCAGGGCTACGCGCAGTGCCTCGCCGACCTGACGGCCGGCAGGCTGGACGCGGTGTCGACCGACGACCTGATCCTCGCCGGCCTCGCCGCGAAGGCGTCCGGCGGCGGCCACGCCCTCCGGATCGTGAACGCCCCGTTCACGGACGAGCCGTACGGCGTCGGCATCCGGAAGGCCGACGTGGCGGGCTGCGAGGCGGTCAACAAGGCGATCACCGAGATGTACCAGGACGGCGCCGCCGTCGAACTGCTGAAGAAATGGTTCGCCCCCGTCGGACTAAAGGTCACCACCACGGTGCCGCAATTCGAGGGCTGTGTCTGAATTCAGTGACCGAGAGCGAAACAGCGGTCACGGAATGGCGCGAAAAGGACAGGTGAGACCGGCCGGCCACTGAGATCAGTCGGTTACGTAAGTGCCGGTCGGCGCGCGTGATCGTAAGTTATGGTCGCGATCAAAACCCGGTCCGGTCATCACCGTCACGTCCGAGGAGTGCCATGACGACGGTCGTCCTGGTGGTGCTGTGCTTTGTTGTGGGGGCGCTCGAACTCTACGCGGGCAAGCAGAGCCGGGACCAGGCGAGCGCCTTCTCCCGCCGGATCGAGGAGCTGAACGACCAGGTCACGAAGCAGAACAACGTCCTGGTCACGGTGGGCGAGCAGCTCACCGCCGAGCTGTCGCGGGTCAAGCAGGACGTGCTGCCCGCGCTCGACTCCCGGCTCCGGCAGAACACCGGGCAGGTGGAGGAGCTGGCGGGCCTCGTCCACCAGGCCGACGACTTCCTCCGGACCCAGGCCGGACGCCTGCGCGACCTTGAGCAGCAGCGGATCACCCTCGCCGCGCTGCGCCGCAAGCTGACCGAGGTGGAGACGTCCGTGCGCGCCGTCACCCGCACGGGCGGCGGCCCGGCCGACGGCAGGGTCGAGGTCGCCCTCGACCGCCTCGCCGACCTGGAACGCGGCGGCGCGGAGATGCTGGACCTCCAGCGCACCCTCACCCGGACCCTCGAGGACGTCGAGGACGTCGTCGCCGAACTGCTCCAGTTCACCGAGGGCGAGCTGGACGACACCGTCACGGCCGCGCTCACCGGCCGTCCGCGCTCCCACGGCGAGGCCGTCACCGCCACCGGCCGCCTCTGGACCCGCGACGAGCAACTCGACGACATCCTCGTCGAGATGTACGAGCGGTGCGTGCGGTCGAGCCGCCTGAACGTCCGCTTCCGCACGGCCGAGGGCCCCAACGGCGACGTCCCCGGCGCCCCGGAGCGGCGCCGCTACTTCCTCGGCGGCCAGGCCCCCGAGGACCTCGCAGGCGCGTTCAGCGCACTCCTGATCTCGACCGGCGCCGACCTCCCGACGAACGGCGCGTCCGCCCCCGGCGCCGAGGCCAGACGCGGCCTCGCCCGCGTCGAACCCGGCGTCCCGCCCGGCGTCGAGCCCACACGCCCGCCCGAGGACGAGGCCGCCCTCAAATCCCTCCTCCGGACGCTCTCGGAAAGCTCGGGCGCCGTCGCCCAGATAGGCCCCCTCATGGCCGTCCGGACACGCGACGAACTCCTGTGCGCCGTCCTGACCGCCGCCCAGTCCCTGGAACTGGAAAGCGACGAGGTCTTCTGGGACCCAGTCGCCGCAACCCTCCGCCTACGCCGCCTCCCGTCCCACCAACTATGGGACCTAACCGACTGGTCCACCCCCTAAGCGGCGCTCCGCAAACCAATGCGCCCCAAGCCAACACCCCACAAGGCAACGCTCCCTGCCACGACGCTCGGTGGGCAGCCCTCCGTAAGCCAGCGCTCCATGAGAGACCGCTCCCTGACGCAGCACTCCCTGAAGCGAAGCGTCGCAAGGCGACACCCTTTAAGTCGACACGCCCTGACGCGGCACCCCGGGGCGGCGCTCCGTGACACGACGCTCCGTTAGGCGAGGTGTCGTAAGGCAGCGCCCTCAAATCGACGCGTCGTGATGCGGCGCTCCGTGGGGCGGTGTTCTGTGGGGCGGCGTAGCCCCGTTCGGCGTGGTGCTGGTCGGTAGGGTGCCGTAGGCGCGGACGGTTCGTTCCGACCGGTCGCCGATGCGTGCGTACAAGGGGCACGTCACGGCGCGCGTCACCGGGTCGACCTCCACGCACAGCCCGATCCCGGCGGCCCGGTCGAGGAACACCGCGTTCTCCACCGCCCGCGCGCCGCGCACCGCGTACGGGACGGAGTCGGCGTCGCCCGTGTCGAAGAGTTCCTCGAAGGTCAGTCTCCGCGCGAACCGGATGAGCGCGTCCGCGTCCACCACCCGGCTGCCGATCGCCGCCGCCGGACCGGCGACGACGATGCCGAAGCTCGGGTTCTCCCGTCCTCGCACATAGATCTCCCGGTCCGGCTCCAGCCCTTTGCGCCGGTCGGGGATCTGGACGCCGAACCCCGCGTCGCCGTTCACGTACGCCGGGGGCCCGAACCCGTCCGCCGCCCCGTCCCGGACGCGCAGCGCACCCGCCGGCATCTCCCAGCCCGGCAGGTACACGCCGAGGCCCCGCAACAGCAGCCGCCAGATCGGACGCCTCGTGACCTCCACCGCGAACTCACCCCGCCGTCCCGGCCCCGGCCTCGGCCCCGGCACCCGCCCGTCGGCGTCTGCCGCCCGCCCGTGCCGTCCGTCCCGACCCGCCCCAGGCTCCCGAACGCCCTCCATGACGACCATCATCAGCCGCCGTCCTCCCACCGGCAAGGGCCTCGTCTGTTACCGCCCGGACTCTGCGCCCGCGCCACCGCGTCGGCTACCGTTGAACCACCCGGATCATGACGAGGACGCCGCCGTGAATCTGCAGGACATGATGGTGCAACACGACAGCTCGTCGCGCACCGTCGACAAATACCTGATGTCCCACGAGGGACGGGTCATCGCGGTCCGGCGCCACCCCGCCGTCCTGCTCCTCCCCGTCGCGATCGTCGTCGCGGGGCTCGTCGCGTGCGGCGCGATCAGCGCGGTCATCGGCCTCACCTGGATCTGGTGGCTGTGGCTGGTCGCCATCGCCTACCTGGTCTGGAAGGTCATCGCCTGGTCGGTGGAGTTCTTCCTGGTCACCGAGCACCGGGTGATGGTGATCAACGGCGTGCTCAACCGGAACGTCGCGATGATGCCGCTGGCCAAGGTTACGGACATCGCACTGAACCGCTCCATGGCCGGACGGATCCTCGGGTACGGCGAGTTCGTGATGGAGTCCGCGGGCCAGAAGCAGGCGCTCCGCAATGTCGGCTTCATGCCGTACCCGGAGCAGCTCTACCTGGAGGTCTCGTCCGTCATCTTCGGCACCATCGACGAATCCCCCGACTAGAGCCGGTCGCGCGCCGTCCAACGCACTATGTGCCGTATCCGAAGCGGTCGGGGTGCGGAGCCAGAGTCCGCGACGTCCGGCATCGCGGCCGGGATGGGCGATCTCTCGCGGCGGGCCAGTGCGGTGACCCGTAGCGAAACGGCCCCGGCGGGAGCGGGACAACTTTGGAACGCGCCGCGCCGGCCGTGTCCGCTCGGTCTCCTCGCCAGGTGCCAAGCCCAGCGCGCAGGAGGTCGAGCATGACGTCAGCACCGAGTCGCGTGGCCACGACACCCGACGCCGGTATGGCCCACCGCGTAGGCGAGCAACTCCCCGCCACGCGGCAACGCACCCAAAGCTCCTAGATAGCGACGTCAGCACGCCACCGGCTTCGCCGACCCGCCCGTGCTCAGCCTCACCCACCCGCTCAAGCCGACCTGCCCCACCCGCCCAAGCTGGCCTAACCCCCGGTTCATGCTCGGGCTCACCCACCGGCTGATGATCGACATCAATTGCGAACGCGACCGGGAGCAGATCGCCGACCGCGACCAAATCGACTACGTCCGCCGACTCATTCGAAATCCTCCTTGAACTCGCATCAGGACGGCTCCCGGCACCTCGAACTCATCGGCCGTATCCGCGCCGTCCCGGGCATCGTCTCCACGGAAAGCTTTGTCCAACACAAACCGCGTGAACAGACCCACTCCCAGTGCGCCCCGCCTCCTCGACACCTAAACGATTCTCATTCTCAATGAGGATGGCCTCGCGACACCTCGCGGCGTACTTTTAGATGCCGCAAGGAAGGAGACCGGCCATGTCTGAGTCGGTTCGCCAGAACCTTCCCGCCCCCGACGACCCCATCACCGTCCACCCCTCCCCAGACCAGCTCCTCGTGATTCGCAAAGCGGCCGAACTGATCGGCTGGACGGTCACCGACTTCGTTCTGTCCGCCGCCCTGGACAGGGCCGAACGCGACCTCTACGAACACGCCGCCGCCTTAGAGGCGGCCACGCCCGCCGAAACAGACCCGACAGCGCCCTACACGGCTCTCCTCCTAGCCTTGACCTGAGAAACTCCGCCGCCGACCGTCCGTGGAGCGCCCAATGGACGTCCCTTCGGCGCGAGACCAGCGAGGCAACACCCTTACGGCCTTCCTCCCGTCCGCCGCCACCCCAGTGGACGCGCCCGGCACCTGCTCCTGGTCTTCGATCGCCACCGCCGCCAGTGGCAACTGCCGTCCGGGCGGCCGGATCGACCCTGGTGAAACACCTCGACAGGCAGCAGTCCGCGAACCGCACGAGGAAAAGCGGCCTCCACATCCCCACCCTCGCTCTCGCCGGATACGGACGCTTCAACCTGAGCGACACACCCCACGACGAATACGCAGCGCTCTGCACCGCCCGCGTGACCACCCGCCACACAACCTTCGTCCCCAACGAAGAGATCGAGGCAATCCGCTGGTGGGACTCAACCGCCCCCACCTCCCACGACGCCCAGATCCTCGACACGACCCTGGCCCTGCAAGTCAGATGAGCCCCTCGGACAACCGTGCGGCATAAGCCGCCGCCTCCTCCTCAGATGCGTATTTCTGCCGCGGCCAGAAGAAGCCGCGAAGCCCGTCCTTCCGATTACGCGGAACTATATGAACATGCAGATGCGGGACGCTCTGACTGACCCGGTTGTTCATCGCCACGAACGACCCGGCCGCGCCGAGCACCGACTCCATCACTCCCGCGAGACGCTGCGCATGCCCGAAGAACGGCCCGAGGAACTCACTCGGCAGATCGGTGAGCGTCTCATAATGAGCCCGAGGCACCAGCAACGTGTGCCCCTTGAACAACGGCCGCGCATCAAGAAACGCCAGCACATCCGGCATATCCATCACAACATGCGCACTCCGCTCCCCCTTAACGATCTCGCAGAACAAACAAGTCTGCCCAGCCATCCCGACCACTCTCCTCCGTCCAGCCCCCAGGGACCCCACACATATCACCCCAAGCCCACATGCCCCCCACACATGACACCCTCCCTCCCACCGCCGAGAGCCACCTTGCCGCTCCTCGCAACTGCACACGCTCCGCGTTTTATCAGGCCTCCCAGCCGCCCTACCCGTCCAGATTCCCGTCGCCGGCCCGTCCGGCATCCTCGCGGCGGGACGGCTGTCATGCGTCCTCGCCTCCGTTCCGCGCCTTCTCCCACCCGGCAACCTTGGGCATCGCGATACATGTTGCGCACCCACCCCACACCCCGAGGGACACTCACACTCCTCGAGCCTGGTCGCCCCACCCGCACGCTCCGAGCGTCCCGTCCCACCCCCATTCCTCAGGCACCCCGGTCCAGGTCTCCGGCGCATTCGGCGTCCTCGTACCTGCGCCTTTCGGCATCCGCCGGTCACAGCCCCCGGTCCGGGGCTCGTCTGGCCATCCCTGTGCACCCTCCGCCCCCTGGGCACCCCCTCACCTTCGCCGCTCATCGGGTATTGCCGCTCATCGGTATTGCCGCTCAGGTCCGGCGCTCGTCAAGCGCACCCCGTCTTCGTCCCGGTCTTGGGCATCGTCGGCCGTCTGCTGGGCTAACGCGGTTCTTACGGGCGGGGCGTTACTGTGCGGGTTTCATGCGGTTGGAAGGTGTGGCCTTTCGTTATCGCCGAAGGGATCCCTGGGTGCTCAGGGATGTCACCCTTTCGCTGCTCCCCGGCAGTGTGACCGAGGTGACGGGGCGCAACGGTGCGGGGAAGTCCACGCTTCTGCGCGTGATCGCCGGTTTGCGCGGCCCACACAAAGGCATCGTCAAGGATCGGCCCAGCCGTGTCGGGTACGCCCCCGAACGCTTCCCGGTGGATCAGCCGTTCACTGTCCGCGGCTACCTGGGCCATATGGCCGCGATACGCCGCGTTTCGGCGGAGTCCGTCGGGACGTGGGCGGAGCGGCTCGGTTTTGATCACCTCCTTGATGTGCGGCTGCCCGAATTGTCGAAAGGCAGTGCGCAGAAAGTCGGCCTCGCGCAGGCGCTCATGGACGACCCCGGCCTCCTCATCCTGGACGAGCCGTTCGCCGGCCTCGACGCGGCCATGCGTGCGGCCCTGCCCAGCCTGATCTCCGAGCGCACGGCCGAGGGGGCCATCGTGGTCGTCAGCGACCATCAGCGCTGCATCGAGGCCCTCTCCGGCATCGACCGGCTGCGCGTAGCCGACAGGACGGTGACCAGCCTCCCGTCCGAGAAGGCCGACTGGACCCTTCTTGAGGTCGAGGTCCCCGAGGACGACGCCGACACCGTGGAGACCAAGCTGCGAGCGGACGGCTACCGGGTGCGAAGGCCGAAGCCGTGATCGCCCTCATCAGGTTCCAGGTTGCGGGGTACGTCCGTTCGCTGCGCGTCCTTCACCCGCTGATCGTCGTGGCGCTGGTCGTGGTGCTGGTCCTCGTCCAGGGACCCAGCGGACCGGAAGCCACCGACCTCGCCGTCGCGACGTTCGGAGACGTGGCGGCGTTCATGTTCCCGGTATGGGCGTGGGCGGCGCGCGCCCTCCTCGACACACAGCCGGACGAGCAGCGCGCCCTGACAGCCACCGCAGCCCGCCGCCACTCCAGGCCCACCTACGCGGGACTCCTCTCGGCCTACGGCGTGAACGTCTGTCTGGGCGTTGTCGCATTGGCCGTTCCTCTCGTTCAGGCGTTTCAAGTCGGTGCACCCGGGCGGGCGATCTTGGCAGGCTGTGCTCTGAACCTCCTCGTCGCCGTGCCCGGAACGCTGCTCGGCGCATGGACGAGCCGAGCGCTGATCCCGGACCCGGGCGTTTCGCTGCTCGCCCTACTGAGTGCGGCCACCGCGCTTGCGCTCCTCGACATCGGACGGCTTTCCTGGCTATCCGTTCCGATGATCGAGTGGCTCCGTATCGCACACGATGGCGCGGACGAGTTCACCGCTCATTTTCCGTCCGTCGCCCTCCACCTCGCTCTCTGGTCCGCCGTCGTCGGAACCGCCTACATCGTCCTGGCGCGTCGCCGCCCGTGAGCCCAGAGGAGGCGTCCCCACAAGGAGGCGGCCCTGAAGCGGAGCGTCCAGACAGACCCGGACGTTGACCGTTCAGAACGGACGGCCCACGGCCAATCCGCCCCAACGCCCTTTCGACCCCGGTTGGGACGGACGGCTCGATACGCGAATCGATGGCCGTCCGCGCGACGACGGGGACATTCGGCTTCGCGCTGATGCGTGTGGTCGGGCCTAGGCGGCTTGGAGGGTCAGCCACGATCGCTCCAGAGGGTCGTTGGGACGAGCGCAGAAGTAGATGCGGCCGGGGTCGCCCCAGTACCAGCCGAGGCGCTCGTCGGAGTCGAGTTGGAGCAGGAGGCGCCACTCCTCCACGGCCCGTTGCTCGTCCGGGGACAGCGGAGGAGGGCGGAGGGAGTCCAAAGGACGGCCCGTTGAGGCGTACAGGACGTCTGGGCCGATCGGACGTTGGACGAGCGCCGGCCACCCGCCGAGCTGATGTGCAGGCGACTCGTCCGGCGATGCGTGCTGCGACCAGACGGCGTGCAGTTGCTCGTAGACCGTCAGGAAGCCGCTGTGCGTGGCCTCCAAGCGGCGCATGGAGATCTCCTGAGGTGAGGGCAGGGAGAGGAACGGGGCGGCGCTCAGCCGGGTCTGGGGATAGGCCGATGCGCCAGACGGCGGGACGGTCTCCTTGAGGTCACCGGTGTAGATCCGCCAGCCGTCCTGCTGCGCCGCCTCATCGCCCCACGGCCGGGGCGTCTCGCTGGCGTAGTAGAACGCGGCCCTCCCGGAGGAGGGCAGGCCGGGGATGTCGCCGAAGTGGGCAAGGTCGGCGAAGTCGATCGCGCCGAGGAAGTCGAGGGGGCGTCCGTTCCACTGCGGCCAGGTCTCGTCCGGCGGCAGCAGCGGAGCGCCGCCGAGGCGGACGGGTGCCTCGCCGTCGGCGCCCAGCCTCAGTGCGGGCCTGGCCAGGGGCATCAAGGCGGCCGTGATCTCGGGGGGCAGGAAGACGGCGAGGAGCGAGCGGAGCCGCCGGTACTGAGCCGCGAAATGATCCATGCACGTAGCGTTACGCAGCCCCGCCGCGGCGCGCACCGTCCGACGAAAATGTGGATAACTTCGTCAGCGGCGTTCGAGGGCGCCCGCGAGCTGCACCAGGAAGCGGTCGACCTCCTGCTCGTCGTAGCCGGGTCCCAGCCGGACGACGCGGAACGCGCTCTCCCGCACGTCCCGGGCGGACACCGGCGGGGCGACTCCGCGCAGGCCGGCGATCACGCGGTCGAGGAACGCGTCCACGTCGCGGACGTCGTATCCCGAGCGCAGGCCCGCGCCCGAGAAGCGGGCGCTCTGGATCCAGTTGACCAGCCAGGCGGGCTGCACGCGCGCACGGCCGGGCCTGTCGGCGATCGGTCCCCTTGCTTGGAGTTCCATGATGCATTCGCGTACCAGGCGGTCCACGGCATGGGGTTCGTAGCCGCGCAGGACGACGTCGAACCGGGTCTTGCGCACATCCTCCGCCGACATGGGCGGCCCGCCGTTCAGCGCCTGCGAGACCCGTTTCAGCAGGCCGTCCACCTGCTTCCTGTCATAGCCGCGCAAGACCACCGGCAGCCGCGCACCCGTTCCCACCGCGCACCTGCTCCTCAACCGTGTCCCGCGCCCGCGCGCGGCGCCAGGGACACGCCTGCGGAACGCTCAGTCCTTGGTCGACGCGGCCAGCTGGCCGCAAGCCCCGTCGATCTCCCTGCCCCGAGTGTCGCGCACCGTGACCGGGATCCCGTGGGCCTCCAGCCGCCGGACGAACTCGCGCTCGTCCTGGGGCCGCGACGCGGTCCACTTGGAACCCGGCGTTGGGTTCAACGGGATCAGATTGACGTGTACGAGATTCCCGCGCAAGAGCCTGCCGAGAAGATCGGCCCGCCAGGCCTGGTCGTTGACGTCCTTGATGAGGGCGTACTCGATCGAGACGCGCCGTCCGCTGCGGTCGGCGTAGGCCCAGGCCGCGTCCAGCACCTCGGCGACCTTCCACCGGTTGTTGACGGGCACGAGCTCGTCGCGGAGCTCGTCATCGGGTGCGTGCAAGGACACAGCGAGCCGCACGGACATGTCCTCGGCGGCAAGCTTCTCTATGGCCGGGACGAGGCCGACAGTCGAAACGGTGACCGCGCGCTGGGAGATGCCCAGGCCGGCGGGCGCCGGGTCTGTGATGCGCCGTACCGCGCCCAGCACCGCCTTGTAGTTGGCCAAGGGCTCGCCCATGCCCATGAAGACGATGTTGGAGACGCGGCCCGGTCCGCCTGGGATGCGCCCGCGAGCCAGTGCGCGCGCGCCGGCGGCGACCTGTTCGACTATCTCGGCGGTGGAAAGGTTGCGTGTGAGCCCCGCCTGGCCCGTCGCACAGAACGGGCAGTTCATCCCGCACCCTGCCTGGGACGAGACGCACATCGTGGCCCGGTCGGTGTACCGCATCAGCACCGACTCGAACAACACGCCGTCGAACGCCTTCCAGACGGTCTTCAGCGTCGTTCCGTCGTCACAGTCCATCTCGCGCAAAGGGGTGAGCAGCGTGGGCAGCAGTTCGGCCACAAGCCGCTCTCGGACGGCGGCGGGCAGATCCGTCATCTTCGCCGGGTCGTCCACCAGGCGGGCGAAGTAGTGCCGCGACAGCTGATCTGCCCGGAACGGCTTCTCACCCAGCTCGACGACCGCCTCGCGGCGTTCCGCAGAGGTGAGGTCGGCGAGATGCCTGGGCGGCTTACCGCGCCTAGGAGCGGCGAAGACGAGCTTCGCCGGGGTCTTCTTGGGCGCGGTACCGGCGACGGGCTGGGTAGACATGATGCTTCCAGTGTCGCAAACACCTGCCTGTGCCTCGTCCTTCTGCGGACAGCGTCTTACGTGCCTCGCGACATTCCTGCACATGACCTTGTGTGCGACTAAGGTCTCGATCATGTCGGTTTTGCGCAGGGGCACCGCCTCGTCCGGGGGATCCAAGGCCACGGTCGTCCACGCCGCGGTCAGCCCGTACGGCAGCCGGCGGCTCACCATCGAGACCGACGGCGACGTCACCGCGGCGTACCTCAAGGACGCGCGGGACTCGGTGGTCGGCGCGGTGTGGGTCGCGAACCATCGCAAGGCTCCCTCCGATCTCGACCGGTCCCGGTTGGAGGCCGGTCGCGCGCCCCTCCTGCCCGGGTCCCACGTACGGCATCCGGGGGGTCGCGCAGCCTTGGACGCCGGGGGCCTGGAGGTGGTGTGGTTCGAGGAGGGCGACGGCGTGGCCGTCCTCGAAGCGGGCGACCCGCTGTTCGTGGTCCCCGGCTGGTCCGACATGGGACGCGGCATCCCCGGATACGCGCGAGACGCCACGCGACAGAGCCCGTTCGCCTTCCCGCTGGACGACGAGATCGAGGACTTCGGGCCACGGATCGACCAGGCGCGCGAGCACTGGAAGATGTGCCGCGCCGACGGCTCCTGGGCGGAGTTCCAGCAGTCGGTGCTCGGGCACCTGCTGCAGCGGCTCGGGCCTGGGGGCCACTACTGGCACGACGTAGGACGGCAGCTTGGAAACGGGCGGACGGGCATGGCCCCTACAGTGGGCGTCTCAGAACGTCCTGCACGGGGCGACCGGGAGTTCACCGTCCTGAGCACGGTCGGAATGTGCCGCCAACGCATGCCCACGGTCGAACTGTACGAGGACGACGTCGCCCCCTACGGACGGATAGAACTGGCCGTAGGGAGCACCCTGCCAAGCCAGCGGGCAGGCAGCATCTTCCCCTGGCTGGCGCAATACCCGTGGCGGTCGGTGACGTGGTTCGCGCCCGGAGACGTCGTCAAGTGGTACCACGAGGCACACACGTTCCCACTGCGCAGTGGCGAGTCGGCCTGGGAGGGCGTGCTTCTCCTGGACGACCCCAGCCGCCTGGCCGGTCCCGAGTCCCCCGACCTGAGCGGACTGACGCTGAACGGCGATCCCGTGCGGTGGCTGTGGCTCGTGCCCCTGACCGGCGAGGAACACCGCTACGCCAAGAACGAGGGCTCAGACGCGCTCGTCCGGCGCCTGGCCCAACAGCGGCGCTCCTGGGTCGTCTCCTAGTCGCTCCTGGGCCGTCTCCCTAGCCGCTCCTGGAGCGGCTGCTAGCTCGGGACGAACAGTTCCAGGAGCAACCACACGACGGGGGCCGTCACCACCAGGGAGTCCAGGCGGTCCATCACACCGCCGTGCCCTGGAAGGATCGTTCCCAAATCCTTGATGCCGAGGTCACGCTTCATCATCGACTCGACGAGATCGCCCGCGGTCGCGGTGACCACGACGGCGAGGCCCACCAGGACGCCCTGCCAGATCCGGCCGCCGTCCAGCAGCCACCACACCAGCCAGCCGCCGACGAGCATGCACATGAGCGCGGAGCCGGTGAACCCCTCCCAGGTCTTCTTGGGGCTGATCGTGGGCGCCAGCTTGTGCTTGCCGAGGAACGATCCCGCGAAGAAGCCACCGGTATCGCTGGCGACTGTGGTGGCGATGAAGATGACGATTCGGTGGTCGCCGTCGTCCGGGCGCATGAGCAGCGCAACGATCCCGCCCACCAGCACCAGATATCCGGTCACGAGTGCCCCGGCGGACACGTCGCGTACGTAGCCGTCCGCGCCCTCGGTCATCCGCGTCATCAGCAGGGCGAGCATCGTGAGTGACACTGCCGCGACCGTGGCCGTGGGTCCCCACACGTAGGCCACGACCGGTGCGCCCACCATGCCCGTCGCGACCGGAATGAACGGGACGTTGATGTCCCGGCTGCTGAACGCCTCCGTCAGCTCCCGCATGCCGATGAAGAGGAACACGATCATCACGGCAAGGAAGATCTCCTTGACCGTGTAGAGAGAGAGCAGGACCAGGGAGCCGAGCGCTAGACCGACGCCGATCGCGAGGGGAAGATTGCGGCCCGTCCTGGGCTGACGCTTACCCTCGGACGTCCCAGAGGCCCCATCGGCAGAAGACTCATCGTTAGAAGACCCACCGTTAGAAGACCCGTCCGCAGGAGGCCCTTCTGCGGAAGACCCGCCCCCGGAAGCGCCATTCGCAGAGTTTCCGTCTGCGGAAGACGCGCCTCCGAAGGCCGTGGCCCCAGTAGACGAGTCCTCTGAAGACACTTCCTTGGACGTACCGTCAGACAGGGGCGCATGTGCGCGCGCGCCTGCGGCAGGTGTGGCGCCGGAAGACGGAGTGCCCTCGGTCGAGGTGTCCGGTGTCGGCCCGGCCATGTCGGCCTCCGGCTCGTCCGGGGAGCGCGAGGGCTCCCCGGCGTCGTCGAGTCGCATCAGACTTCGAGCAGTTCGGCCTTCTTGTGCTCGAGCAGCTCGTCGATCTGCGCCACGTAGCGGTGCGTGGTGTCGTCGAGTTCCTTCTCGGCACGCCGGACCTCGTCCTCCCCCGCCTCGCCGTCCTTGGCGAGCTTGTCGAGGGCGTCCTTGGCGCGGCGGCGGACGTTGCGGATGGAGACCCGGCTCTCCTCGGCCTTGTGGCCCGCGACCTTGATGAACTCCCTGCGCCGCTCCTCCGACAGGTCGGGGAAGACGACCCGGATGACGTTGCCGTCGTTGGTGGGGTTCACGCCGAGGTCGCTGTCGCGGATCGCCCTCTCCACCGCCTGCATGGACGACTTGTCGAAGACCTGGACGATGACCATCCGCGGCTCCGGGAGCGTGAACGACGCGAGCTGGTTGATCGGCGTCGGCGTCCCGTAGTACTCAGCGGTGATCTTGTTGAACATCGCGGGGGTGACCCGGCCGGTGCGGATGGCCTGGAAGTCCTCCTTGGCGACCGCGACCGCCTTCTCCATCTTCTCCTCTGCTTCGAGGAGGGTCTCGTCGATCACTGTGACTCCCATGTCATCTGGTCGGGCCCTGGTCGTGCGGTTCCGCGATACGTTCCGTACCGCGTCCCGCATGCGGGTTCCGGGCTGCGGTCAGCCTTCCGCCGGGCTGACCAGCGTGCCGATCTTCTCACCCCGGACGGCCCGGACGATGTTGCCCTGCCCCATGAGGTCGAAGACCACGATGGGCAGCGCGTTGTCCATGCAGAGGCTGATGGCCGTGGCGTCCATGACCTTCAGACCCCGCTGTAGAACTTCACCGTAATCCAAACGGTCGAACTTGACCGCGTCTGGATTCTTTCGTGGGTCGGCATCGTAGACGCCGTCCACCTGTGTGGCCTTCAGTACGGCCTCGGCACCGATCTCCAGCGCGCGCTGGGCGGCGGTGGTGTCGGTGGAGAAGAACGGCTGCCCGAGGCCTGCGCCGAAGATGACGACGCGGCCCTTTTCCAGGTGCCGGATGGCGCGGCGCGGGATGTACGGCTCGGCCACCTGGCTCATGGTGATGGCCGTCTGCACGCGGGTGTCCAGGCCGAGTTTCTCCAGGAAGTCCTGCAGGGCCAGGCAGTTGATGACGGTGCCGATCATCCCCATGTAGTCGGCGCGTCCGCGGTCCATTCCGCGCTCGGCCATGACCGCGCCGCGGAACATGTTGCCGCCGCCGCAGACGACCGCGACCTGAACGCCGTCCCGCACGGCCTCGGCGATGGCCTCCGCGACATGCTGGACGATCTCGGGATCGATGCCCAGTGGGTCGCGTCCTGCGAAAGCCTCACCGGAGAGCTTCAGCAGTACCCGTTTCCATCCGGCGCGTGGCGCGTGCTGGTCGGGCATATGCGGATCCGCCTCGTGCCGACCGGTCCCACCGTCGCCGGACGTGTTTCCATCGGACGGCTTCCGTCCCGAAGCGTTTCCCCTGGACGAGTTACCACCCGACGAGTGGCCGCTGGACGACGAGCCTCGACTCGACGGATTCCGGCCCGACGAAGCGTTCCGGCCGGACGCGCCTCGGTCGGTGCCACCCCGATCGGCGACGTCCCCATCTGCGACGTCCTGATCGGACGACGAGGCCGCCGTCGCGCTAGTGGTCGTCTTGTCCGGCACGTCGGCGGCCTCCTCGTAGGTACGTGTTCTCTCGGGTGTCTCTCTCCAGAGTGCCCCTAAGCCTGCCCGACCTTGAACCGGGCGAAGCGGACGACCTTCACGCCGGCCTCGTCGAGGACCTTCGCGATCGTCTTCTTGCCGTCCTTCACGAATGCCTGCTCGACCAGCACGAAGTCGCGGAAGTAGGCGTTCACGCGGCCCTCGACGATCTTCGGGATGGCCTGCTCGGGCTTGCCCTCGTCGCGGGTGAGCTGCTCGGCGAGCGCCCGCTCCTTCTCGACCGCCTCGGCGGGGATCTCCTCGCGGGTGAGGTACTTGGGGGCCATCGCCGCGATCTGCTGGGCGATGTCCTTGGCGACCTCGGGGTTCTCCGCGTCCAGCTCGACCAGCACGCCGTTGGTCGGCGGCAGGGACGGGTCGGACTTGTGCAGGTAGCTGGCCACATAGGCGCCCTGGAAGTGGGCGAAGCGGCGCAGCTCCAGCTTCTCGCCGATCTTGGCGCTGTTCTCCTCGATCAGGGCCTGGACGGTCTTGCCCGGCTCGATCTCGGCGGTCAGCAGGGCCGGCACGTCGGCGACGCCGCTGCTCGCGGCGAACTCGACCAGGCGGTTCGCCAGCTGGATGAACTGCTCGTTCTTGGCGACGAAGTCGGTCTCGCAGTTGAGCTCCAGGAGCGCCCCGTCGCCGGAGTTCGCGAAGTACTCGGCGACCAGGCCGTTGGCGGCGGTGCGCTCGGCGCGCTTGCCGACGTCCTTGGCGCCCTTGAGACGCAGCAGCTCCGTGGCCTTCTCGAAGTCGCCGTCCGCCTCGGTGAGGGCGTTCTTCACGGCCATCATGCCGGAGCCGGTCAGGTCGCGTAGCCGCTTGACGTCAGCGGCGGTGAAGTTAGCCATCGCTCTCTTCGTTTCTCTCGTCGTTGGTCGTAGGACCCGCGACGGTCCCGGCGGCGCCCGTGCGGGGCCGCCGGGACCGCGGGATCAAGCCTGCTCGGCCTCGGCGGGCTTCGGGGCGTCCTCGGCCTCGGCCTCGGTGCTCGCGGCGGGCTCCGCAGGAGCCTCGGCCTCTGCGGGAGCCTCTTCCGACGCCTCCGCCGGGGCCTCAGCCGGGGCCGGGGCCTCCTCTGCCGGGGCTGCGGCCTCCTCTGCCGGGGCTGCGGCCTCCGCGGGCGCCTCGGTCTCGGCGGGCGCCTCACTCTCGGCGGGCGTCTCGGTCTCGGCCGGGGCAGCGGCCTCGGCCGGGGCAGCGGCGGACGCCTCTGCGGCGCCCTCGTCCGGCTTCAGCAGGTCGCGTTCCCACTCGGCCAGCGGCTCGTCCGCCGCGGCCGCGCCCTCGGCGGGCTTCTCGTCCCCACCGGTGGCGCCCGCGCGCGCGATGAGGCCGTCGGCCACGGAGTCGGCGACGACGCGGGTCAGCAGGCTGACGCTGCGGATGGCGTCGTCGTTCCCTGGGACGGGGTAGTCGACCTCGTCGGGGTCGCAGTTCGTGTCCAGGATCGCCACTACCGGGATACCGAGCTTCTTGGCCTCGTTGACCGCGATGTGCTCCTTCTTGGTGTCCACGATCCAGATGGCGCTCGGGACCTTCGCCATGTCGCGGATACCGCCGAGGGTGCGCTCCAGCTTGTCCTTCTCACGGCGCAGACCCAAAAGCTCCTTCTTGGTCATGCCGGAGCCGGCCACGTCGTCGTAGTTGATCTCCTCCAGCTCCTTGAGCCGGGTGAGCCGCTTGTGGACGGTGGAGAAGTTGGTGAGCATGCCGCCCAGCCAACGCTGGTTGACGTAGGGCATGCCGACCCTGGTGGCCTGCTCGGCGATGGACTCCTGGGCCTGCTTCTTGGTGCCGACGAACAGGATCGTCCCGCCGTGGGCGACCGTTGCCTTGACGAACTCGAAGGCCCGGTCGATGTAGGACAGGGACTGCTGCAGGTCGATGATGTAGATGCCGTTGCGCTCGGTGAGGATGAAGCGCTTCATCTTCGGGTTCCACCGGCGGGTCTGGTGGCCGAAGTGGACGCCGCTCTCGAGGAGCTGCCGCATGGTGACGACGGGTGCCATTGCCCGTGTTCTCCTTCTCTGGCCCTGTCGGGCCGCATTTGGTTGTACGCCTGCGCCCGGGTGTCGTCCCACCGTCGCCGTTGCGACGGACCGAGGGACGGCGCCCCACCATGTCTGCGGTGGCATGCGGACGCGTGAAATCAGCCGCCGGGATACCCCAGGCGGCTGTGACCCGTTCCCGGGTCTGTGACCTCTCCGCTCAAGACGGCTTCTCGCTGTTCCGCCCTGAAGCGGATCAACGACGGCCCGGCCCTGGCCTGTGCCCCCTCGGACACGACTACAGATTATCAGGGCCCGGACGCGTCCGGGAATCAATGGCCCGCCGGTTATCCACAGTTCGCCGACTCTCTCGAACTCGGTGCGCCGGGGCGGCAGGCTTCGGTGCATGACCTTGCTGACGGTGCTCCTCACCTGCATGATCACTGCCGGGACGCCTGTCCTGGACGCCTGGAAGCCGGGCCTGGACGCCTGGCGGTGGCCCTTAGGGCCGCCGGCTCCGAAGGTCGTCCGGAGCTTCAGCCCGCCCCCGTCCCCGTGGGGCCCCGGCCACCGCGGCGTCGATCTCGCGGGACGGCCGGGGCAGCCCGTCTACGCCGCCGGTCCGGGACGCATCGCCTACGCCGACCGTCTGGCCGGACGCGGGGTGGTCGCCATCGATCACGGCGTCCTGCGGACCACGTACCTGCCCGTCCGTCCCAGCATCGGCGTTGGACGCCGAGTCACGTCGGGCACCCGGATCGGCACTCTGGAGGACGGCCGCCACTGCCCGGCACCGTGCCTGCACTGGGGACTGCTGCGCGGCCCCCTCTATCTGGATCCGCTCAGCCTGATCCAACGCCGGATACGGCTGCTCCCCCACTGGGAACGTCCCTCACCTAGCCAGAGCCAACACGTCCCTGTGCCAGCACCCGAGCCAAGGACCGTCCTGCGTGACGCCACCACGGCGACTGGTGGAGCGCTGACCGGCATGGTGCTGGCCTTCACTCTCGCCTTCGCCTGGCGCCGCACCCGCGTCCGCTTCCGCCTACACCGCCGCCGCCGTCCACCGCCGGGCGTCATCAACCTGTCCCAAGAACGCCGGCTACGCCGCACTCCCTAACCCCAAAGGCCTGCCGCCCCCGGGGCGGCAGGCCACCCGCCCCACCCCCACACGCCCAAAGCCCCCCACCGCACACCACCAACCGCCCGGCGCTAAGCCCCGCTGTCCATCCCGGTCCAAACGTCGCACGCGCCCATCACACCCCACGCAAACCCCACACCACGCCCGTCACGCCCCACACCACGCCCGTCACGTCCCGCGCAAACCTCACGCCACGCCCGTCACGTCCCACGCCCACCGACACGCCACACATCACCCAGCCCACGCCCATCCCGCGCGCCACGCGACGCCCGAGCACGCCGCCCACGCCCACTCGCGTCCAAACCCACCCACGGCCGACGCTTTCGGCGAACCGCTTCGTGTGCAGAGCCGTGTACGGCTAGACGTGCAGAGCTGATCAGCGAGATCCCATTACCGTTCTGTCTCATTCGTCAGAACGGTTTCGGGTCCCCTCAGGTGAGCAATTTGGCTAGCCGGGCCATCTCGTTGGGTGGGTCGATCACCGGCTGGATGAGCAGTTCGTCGATGCCGGCTTGTTGCAGGGTGGTGATGCGGGCGCGGAGGTCGTCGTGGGTGCCGACCAAGGCCAGTGTGTTCATCAGCGAGGGCAGAATCAGGTCACGGTCCTGTGGTGCGATGCGTCCGAGGTAGTTGGGGTAGAGCTTGGTGTGCCGGTCGGGTGCGGTGGCGGTGGTGCCGCGCCGGTCCAGCAGTCGCCGCACCGCCTCGCGTTCGGCTGGGCCGAGCTGGTCGACGAAGGCGGGTGTGTCGGCGGCGGTGTCGGCGGCGAAGGCCAGCAGCGACAGGACGAGGTGGCCGGTCGCGTCCCGGGCCGCGTCGCTGTCGGGGTCCTCGTCCTCATCGAGAATGTGCACCGCGGTGACCACATAGGAGTCCGCCCGAGGTTCGGAGCGGGAATCAGGGTCGTGGGATGTCCCGCCGGCGGCGTTACGGCGGGCGTCGTGTAGCGCGTGCCAGGCGGTGGGGTCCAGCAGGCCGAAGGAGATCAGACCGGTGCCGCAGCGGCCGGCGACAGCGGCGGCCTTCGGCCCCAGCGCCGCCACGACGAACTCGATCGGGTCGGACGTGTTCGCCTGCTCCCCGGCATGCAGGAAACGAACCTCGCGAACCCGGTCACCTTCCCGGTACTCGATGGTGCGTCCAGCGCATAGGCCCTGCAATGCGGCAGTGAACGTCTCCACCGTGGCCGCCGTGGTCGGCCGCATGCCCAGCGTGCGCCGAGCGGTGTTTCCAGTCCCGACCCCGCAAATGATCCGGCCCGGTGCCAGCGCGTTGAGACTGGCGATTCCACTCGCGGCGGCCGGCGCCGAGCGCAGCGCCGGTGAGGTCACGCCGATGCCAAGCCTGATGCGGCTGGTGGCCTTAGCGCACAGACTCAAGGCGACGAAGGCGTCGCCGTGGACCATCGGGGTGTCGTTGACCCAGAAACTGTGCAGGCCCAACCTCTCGGCCTGTACGGCGAGGTCCTCCACACCGGGCTGCGCGGCGACCACGACGCCTGCACGCATCGGAAACCTCCAAGCTACGAGGATCGCAACACGCTCAGCTTGACAGCTCACCGGCTCTGCACATGTACCCGTTCTCAGCTCTGCACTTCCAGGGGAGCTCCGCACTTCCAGGAGTACGCCGACACACGCCTACCATCCACGCTGCACACCACCCACCACGCCCACCGTGCCCGCCCGTGCCCGCCCGTGCCCGCCCGCACCCGCCGTGCCCGTCCGCGCACATCGTGCCGTCCGCGTCCCTCGCATATCCCACGTCACGCGCAAGACCCGCCTCGCTCTGCGCCCGCGGTCACATGGATACCTGCGGCGCCCAGCAACACCCGTAATTCCGGCCCGTCACCGGGCCTTTCATCAGCACGCCCCGGTGGCGTGCCCGCCACCGCGCCGCATGGGGCGGCAGCGTTCGGAGACGGGGCAGTCCCCGGCGACCACCGCCCACACTGGTGCAGTGGTGGCACCAATCAGGCCCCACCTCGCGGTGGGAGGCCTTGTATCTAATTCGCTGTGCGCTGTGAAGGCATAGTTCACAGCGCAGCATCAGCGGGGCTCGGCCGTTTGTCCTTGGTCTGGGCCTAGTCGGGTTGCGCTCCGCGTGGGTGGGCTTGGCGGTGGACCTGTTTGAGCCGTTCAGCCGACACATGGGTGTAGAGCTGAGTCGTCTGCAGGGAGGCATGGCCGAGGATCTCCTGGACGCTCCGCAGGTCCGCTCCGCCTTCGAGTAGGTGCGTGGCGGCGCTGTGGCGGAGGCCATGGGGGCTCATGTCGGTTACCTGGCCGACCTCGGAGATCCGGGCGTGGACGATGCGGCGTGCGCTCGTCGGGTGGAGGCGTCCCCCGCGGGCGCCTAGGAAAAGTGCGGGGCCGCTGACATCGGTCACTAGGGCAGGGCGTCCCGCGCGCAGCCAGTCCTGGACGGCCCGGGCCGCTGGTTCCCCTACGGGGACGGTTCGTTCGCGCCCGCCCTTGCCCATGACCCGGACCGTGCCGCGACCGGTTTCCAGGTCGTCGATGTCGAGACCGCACAATTCACTGACCCGGACGCCCGTCGCATAGAGCATTTCGAGCACGGCCAGGTCGCGAAGCCCCATTGGGCCTTGGGTGTCCATCGTGTCCAGGAGGCGCGCTGCCTCGTCCCGTGTGAGGACTTCGGGGAGATCGCGCTGACGCTTGGGCGTGCCGAGTAGCAGCCCTGGATCGTCCGAGAGTTGGCCACGCCGGTGCAGATGCCGGGTGAATGCGCGGACGGCGGCTGTGCGGCGGGCCAGGGTGGCGCGAGAGCGGCCCAGTGCGTGTTGACGGGCGAGCCATGCACGCAGAAGGGAGACGTCGAGCTCGGCCGGTTCTGTTACGCCGATGTCCGTGGCATAGCCGATCAGGTCGTTCAGGTCACCGAGGTATGCGCGCAGCGTGTGCGGTGAGACGTCGCGTTCGGCGCGCAGGTGGCGGCCGAAGTCGGAGACGGCGTCTTCCAGCGCTTTGGTCACAGCGTCACGCTGCGCCAACAGCCGGGCCGACGCAAGCACCGGACCCCGGTTTGCGGCGAATCGCCGGAGACGTTCTCCGAAGTTATCCACAGGTCGTGAATTCTCGGCGACACAACGTCACGGCCCGGCATCGTCGAGGACTGGAGGTGAGGCCCGTGAAAGCCCACATCAGCCTCGGCCGGCGCGGTGAGGACGCCGCCGTCGACTACCTGGTCAAGCTCGGCTGGACGATTCTCGACCGCAACTGGCGGTGCCGCGAAGGCGAACTCGACATCATCGCCCACGACGGCCGGAGCCACGTCGTCTGCGAGGTGAAGACGCGCGGCTCGTCCCGCTTCGGAGACCCGGTCGAGGCGATCACCGCGGACAAGGCGGCCCGGTTACGGCGGTTGGCCTGGCGGTGGGCCGCCGCGCACGGCGTGAGCGGCACGCACGTGCGGGTGGACGTCCTCGGCCTGGTCACCGACGGCGGCGGCTTCTCGGTCGACCACCTGCGGGAGGTGTGCTGATGACGCTCGCGAAGACGCGCTCTGTCTCCCTCGTCGGGGTGGACGGCTGCGTGGTCGACGTAGAGGCCGCCATCACCAGCGGCGTCCCCGGCCTCCACCTGGTCGGCCTCCCGGACACGGCGCTCAGCGAGGCCCGCGACCGCGTCCGCGCCGCGATCTTCAATTCCGGTGAGGACTGGCCCAATCGCCATGTCACGGTGTCGCTGTGCCCGGCGAGCATGCCGAAGAAGGGCTCTACCTTCGATGTCGCTATAGCAATTTCGCTGCTCGCGGCCGCGGAGGTCGTCCCGGCGCGGGCCTGCGCCGACCTGGTCCTGATCGGCGAACTCGGCCTGGACGGCCGTTTACGGCCAATCCAGGGGGTGCTCCCGGCCGTGCTGGCGGCCGCCAACCAGGGGTGCCGGACGGTCGTCGTCCCACGCGCGAACGCCGCAGAAGCGGAACTCGTCCCGGGCATGAAGGTGGTGCCCGCGAGCACACTGCGCAGCCTCCTGTGCCTTCTGCGCGACGAACCGCCCCCCGTCGAGGAGGACGAGGACGACGGCAGATCCTTCCCCGCCGACGGGCTCGCCATCCGGCAGCAGGACATCCCGCCCGATCTCGACCTGGCCGACGTCCGCGGACAGGCGGAGGCCCGCCGGGCCCTGGAGATCAGCGCAGCGGGCGGCCATCATCTTTTCTTCGCAGGGCCTCCCGGCTGCGGAAAGACGATGCTGGCGGAACGGCTCCCCACGCTGATGCCGCCGCTGGAACCCGACATCGCCCTGGAGGTCACGGCGATCCACTCCGTCGCGGGAACACTGCGCCCAGGCCAGCCGCTCATCACCCAGCCGCCGTTCTACGCGCCGCATCACACCGCCTCGCGCGCCTCGATGGTCGGCGGCGGCTCGGGCCGCGTCCTTCAGCCGGGGGCCGTGTCGCTCGCCCACAGGGGGATTCTTTTTCTGGACGAAGCTCCGGAGTTCTTCGGCGGAACGCTGGACGCGCTTCGCCAGCCGCTCGAAGAAGGCGAGGTGAGGATCAGCAGGATCGAAGGCATGGCGCACTTCCCGGCGCGGTTCACACTCGTCCTGGCGGCGAATCCGTGCCCGTGCGCCGCGGCCAAGCAGATCGACTGTTCCTGCGCTCCCGGCACGCGCCGCAAATACGCGTCCCGTCTGTCCGGCCCGCTCCTCGATCGCATCGACCTCAAGCTCGAACTGACACCGGCCAGCCGGGCCGAACTCCGCTACGACCTGGAGTTCGCCGAGTCCAGCAAGGTGGTGGCCGAACGCGTTCTGCTCGCCAGGGAACGGACGGTCAGACGCCTGGCCGGAACCCCGTGGCGCTGCAACTCCGAGATCCCCGGCCCGGAACTGCGCCGCCGCTTCACGCCTTCCGCAGAGGCGATGGAAGGCGCCGACGAAGCCCTGCAGAGGGGCGCGCTAAGTGCGCGCGGACTCGACCGCATCCTGCGCGTCGCGTGGACGATCGCAGATCTGACCGGCCACGACGAACCAGGCCCGGACGACGTCGGCGGCGCACTCACCCTGTGGTCCGCGGGGCGCCAATGAGCGACGAACGTACCGCCCGCGCCACCCTCACCGCGGTCGCCGAGCCCGGCGACGCCTTCCTCAACCGGATCATCGACTACTCCGGCCCCCAGCAGGCACTCGAATCGATCCGCACCGGTCGGCTCCCCGACGACGTGCCCGCCGACATGAAGGAGATCAAGCGTCTCGAAAACTGGCGGATCCGCCTGATCGCCGCCGAACCGGACCAGGACATGGCCGTCTGCGCCCAGTTCCGCGGCCGTCTCATCTGCCCGGGAGACCCCGAATGGCCGACGACGCTGGACGATCTCGGGAGCGGCCGCCCCTACGCGCTGTGGCTGCGCGGCCCCGGCGACCTCCGGTACAGCTGCTTGCGCTCTGTCGCCGTCGTCGGCTCCCGCGCCGCATCTCCCTACGGCATGCGGGCCGCGGCCGACTTCGCGTCCGAGCTGGCGGACGCGGGCTGGACGGTGATCTCCGGCGGCGCCCTGGGCATCGACGCGGCCGCTCACCGGGGCGCCCTCGCCGCCGACGGCCCCACCGTCGCCGTCCTCGCCAACGGCGTCGACGTTCCGTACCCGGCGTCCAACGAAAGTCTTTTCGCGGAGATCGCCCGGCGTTCCCTCCTGGTGAGCGAGTCACCGCCGGGCACTCATCCGCACCGCCTCCGGTTCCTCGTCCGCAACCGGGTGATCGCCGCACTGACCCGGGGCACGGTCGTCGTGGAGGCCGAGGCCCGCAGCGGCGCCCTCAACACCGCGACCTGGGCGTCCAAGCTCGGCCGCATGGTCATGGCGGTGCCCGGCCCGATCACCAGCCGCTCGTCGGTCGGCTGCCACCGGCTCCTGCGCGAGGACGGCGCCACCCTCATCACCCGAACCGAGGAGATCATCGAAGCCGTCGGACGTCTCGGCGCCGATCTCGCCCCGCCGCGACACAGCCCCGTCCTGCCCCGTGACCGGCTGGAGCCGGTCACCCGAGCCGTCCTGGAGGCGTTCCCGGCCCGCGGCGCGGCCGGTCCCGCGCAGCTCGCCGTCAACGCGGGCGTCGACCTGACAACGATCAACGCGAAGCTGGGACTCCTGGCCGCCGCCGGCTTCGTCGAACGCACCTCCTCGGGCTGGCGCCTGACCAAGACAGGTAAATCCCCCAGGGGCCTGACTGACAGTGACTCCCAGCCTCCGGCAACTCTCCAACAGGAGCCCGAATGACCCACGCAGACCACGGCTGCCGGGTGGCTAGCGCCGTCCTTCCACTGTCAGTGGATCAAGCCGCCCGGCACCCGCCGCGACGCCCGCACCCGTTGATCCCAGAGCGGACGACGACGTTCATCAAAGCCTCACGACAGCCGATGGGCTCACGACATAGGCAAACGCACGCCGCATACAGACTCAAGGCAACCGACAGGTGGGGAATCGACCAACAGCCACCGCGGCGCACCTGCCCGCAGCGCTCGATCCGCCGCAGAGTCACCCTCACCGCGGCCCGTCACCTCTCGCCGCCCCATCGCATCACGGCCCGTCCGAAACTCACGGCCCGTTCGAAACTCACGGCTCAAGGCGGACGAGGAGTCACTTGGCGAATGAGGTGACCCCGAGCCGACTTCACGAATCTCAGCGCCCCGCCCCACGCAGACCTTGGCACCGTGCTGAGCCCGTCACGACACTGAGCCGTCGCAGACGGAAGCAAACCGCTCCCCTGCCCACGAGCACCGGCACCGCGTCGACAGCTCCGGCAGTCCACCCTGCTGAAGATCAGAAACCGCTCCCGCCTACGAGCACCGGCAGCCCTGCTACGACGACGTCGTTCGGCGGAGGCCTGCTTCTCGGTGCTTCGCCAGCGGATCACCGAGCCGGAGGAACGCCCAAGCGCTGCCTCGCCGGGGACATGGCACATGCAGCGATCACCTCGGCCGCGAACCGAACCTTGATCGTCACCGAGTCCATCACAAGCATCCGTTCGACGGCGAGAAGCCACCTGACCTGGCTGTGTGAGTCACAAGCCGACGCTACGGGGCCAACCTGAAAGGAGCCGCCTCACTGGTCCGAGGGGAGCTCGAAGTCGCTCTTGGCGAGTTCTTCGACGTTGACGTCCTTGAACGTGACGACACGCACGTTCTTGACGAAGCGGGCAGGACGGTACATGTCCCAAACCCAGGCGTCCTGCATCGTCACCTCGAAGAAGACTTCGCCGTTGTCGACGCTGCGCACCTGAAGGTCGACGGAGTTGGTGAGATAGAACCTGCGCTCGGTCTCGACGACATAGGTGAAGAGCCCGAGAACGTCGCGGTACTCGCGATAGAGCTGCAGCTCCATCTCGGTCTCGTACTTCTCGAGATCCTCGGCGCTCACGCTCGTGCCCCTTCCGTGCAGCCCTCGCCGGGGACCTCCCCTTCGGTCTCCTCCACCAAGGCCACCTCTCCATTGTTACGCAAGGCACGCCCCACATTGACGTAGGAGAACCGATGCTCTGGACAGGGTCCGTGCGCGTTGAGCGCCTTGCCGTGCGCGCGGGTCACATATCCCTTGTGAAGGTCGAATCCGTACTCCGGGTACCGCTCGTGGAGGGCCACCATGATCCGGTCTCGGGTGACCTTCGCGACGATGGACGCCGCGGCCACGCACGCCGCCGCCTGGTCCCCTTTGATCATCGCGAGTCCGGGGACGTCCAGGCCGGGGACCGGGAAGCCGTCGCTGAGCACGTAGGCGGGCCGCTTGTCCAGGGCGGCGAGGGCCCGCCGCATCCCGGCGACGTTGCAGCGATGGAGACCGATCCGATCGATGTCATGGCACGGGATGATGACCGCGCTCCATGCGTACGCGCGCTCGGTGACCTCGGCGTACAGCTCCTCGCGTCGCGCCGGAGTGAGCAGCTTGGAGTCGGTGAGGCCGTCGATCTTTCCCCGTCCGCCCTGAAGGATCACGGCGGCGACGACCAGCGGCCCCGCGCACGCGCCGCGCCCCGCCTCGTCGACGCCGGCGACCGGGCTCAGCCCCGCATGCTCCAAGGCACGCTCGAAGGCGTGCAGCCCCGCGTCACGGCGCGGCGTGAAACGAAGTGGACGACCCTTCATGCTCCGCAGCGTACGTCCCCGCGCCCCTCCGCCGCTCCCTGAACGCCGCCGTTCCCACCATGTCCCTGATCACCCGTCGGGCAGCCCGATCCGGCCCACGAAAACCACACGACCACCGTCCTGAAGGTCGGACATTGCGGGTGCCGACCCTCACCCACGTCAGCGCGCCGACACCACATCTCCCCCGGGCCCAAGATCGCTGGCTCTCGAGACCGACCCACCGCCACGTCGACTCCGGAATGACTGCGATGTCTCGCTCACGCTGCCAATACCACCCACGAGTGCGTGGGCCCACATCCGTGCCTATCCCGCCACCAGGCCCTCGTCCCATCCCCAGCCGACCAACGAACGGACACACACGAACGAGCACACACGGAGCGCACGGACAAGCGCGGACAAGTGCACGATGGCGTAAGGCCCTGGAGGTCACCCCAGAGAAGGCCGTTGACTAGCTGATCGTGCATGGGACCCCGGCCTACTGCCACGGCCCCTGGGGTCGGATCATGGCTCGCGCGTGGGCGCTGCCACGGGACGGTGGCAGTTTCGCGTTCCCGTCTGGGAACACCTGGCCGTGTGTGTCCACTTGGCCCGGAGCGTGTGCGGCGTCGGCTCATCCCTTGGGGCGAAGGCCATCTAAGGGCGGCATCAATGCCTGGAACGGGCCAGAACCCTGGCGGAATTCGCGTCCACGACCAATCCCCGGAGAGAGCCTGCTTGCGCCAACCCAGACCGCATCCAATTGATTCGACCAGACCACCGCGAGATCATCTTTGCGCACTTCGAGTTTGGAGTTCGGCGGCGAATATCGCCGTGTCCAGGCGCACGTCCCTGCTGGCTGACGCCGGTTCGGTGCGATTGGCGGGTGAGAGCGGCGGCGGCCCGAGATCTTGGGTTGGTGTCGCCTCGAGGCCGGTGGTGGTGGGGATGGCCCGGTCGTTTGTCTTTCGGGTGCTGGTGGCCGTGGGGAGCGGGGTCAGGTTGCCCTTAGGCGGCGGCGTTTCAGGAGGTAGGCGAGCGGGAGGGTGGCGATGACGCCCAGGGCGTAGGGGGTGGCGGGGATCGCGGCGGCCAGCGCGTTCTGTTTGAAGGTGTCGGGAATCGGGAGGGTGGTCATGCGGTCCAGCGGCCAGACGATGACGAAGGCTCGGCCGATGACGCGGTCGATCGGGATGGTGCCGCCGCCGGGGTCGCCCCGATGGGAGCGGGAGTCGTAGGAGAGTTCACGATGGTCGCCCATGACCCACAGCTGGCCCGGCTTGACGGTGACGTCGAAGGGCTCGTTGGACGGTTTGTTCCGCTCGTGCGTGATCGGGTCGGTGAAGAGGTAGGTGTCCTCGTCCAGCGGGACGCCGTTGACCGTGACGCGGCCCTTGGCGTCGCAGCATTTGACGCGGTCGCCGGGGATGCCGATGACGCGCTTGATGTAGTCCTTCTCGTTGGGAGCGACGCCGAAGGCGGTGCCGACGGCGCGCAGCGCCCGGGAGACGGGGTTGCCGGGTTCCTCGACCTGGATCTCCGGGTCCCAGGAGTCGAGGCCGTTGAAGACGATGACGTCGCCGCGGGCGATGTCGCGGGTGTGGTAGACGATCTTGTTGACGAGGACGCGATCGCCGACCTGGAGGGTGTTCTCCATGGACCCGGACGGAATGTAGAAGGCCTGGACCGCGAACGCCTTGATCACGAGGGCCAGCACGACGGCGACCACGATGAGGACGGGGAGCTCTTTCCAGAACGAGCCCTGCTTCTTCTTTTTGCGCTTGCCGTCGTCGTCGGAGCCGTCGACCGTCTCCTCGGCCGAGTCAAAGGGCTCCTTCTCTTCGGGCACCGCGCCCTCGGCCTCGGATCGCACGTCTCTCCGATCGTCCTCGTCAGTCATCAGAGCGAAAGCCTAGCGGCGCAGGGCCCCGCGGACGCCGCCCGTGGGCGTGTCGCCAGGGAGCAGGTCGGCCATTTCCATCCGAAACTGGCAACGCCCCGGTCACCGTTACAGGTTCCCGGGGCGCTGTCATTCATTGGCTCAGATCGGCCCTGTTCATCCTTGGCGATCGAATGGGTCGCTGGCTCAGTGGCGGACTCAGTGGTCGCGCTTCTCCTTGATGCGCGCGGCCTTGCCGCGGAGGTTGCGCAGGTAGTAGAGCTTCGCGCGGCGGACGTCGCCGCGGGTGACGACCTCGATCTTGTCGATGGAGGGGCTGTTGATCGGGAACGTCCGCTCGACGCCGACGCTGTAGCTGACCTTGCGGACGGTGAAGGTCTCGCGGGCGCCGCCGCCCTGCCGCCGGATCACCACGCCCTGGAAGACCTGGATACGGCTCCGGTTGCCCTCAGTGACACGCACGTGCACCTTCAGCGTGTCGCCCGGACGGAAGTCCGGGACGTCGGCGCGCATCGCGGCCTTCTCGATCTCCTGGATCAGGGTGTGCATGGCAGCGGTTCCTCATGGTCGAACGCGGGCGTCGAGAGGCCCCGGTGGATCTTTCGTGGGGGCGTCGCGCCGCGGAAAGTGGTCGTGGGGTGCCGTGCGATCTGGACGCACGGACGCTCTAGTCTGCCATATCTTCGCCGTCAACCGGAAAACCGGCCTCGCGGAGGACGGCGCGGTCCCGTTCGTCGAGGTCTTTCGGGGCGAGCCGGGCGAGCAGGTCGGGACGGTGCCGCGCGGTGCGGCGAATCGCCTCGTCGCGCCGCCACCGGGCGATCGCGCCGTGGTGGCCCGACAGGAGGATGTCCGGGACGGGCCGTTCCCGCCAGACGGGGGGCTTGGTGTACACGGGGCCCTCCAGGAGCGACTCCATGGCGCCGGGCGCGAACGAGTCGTCGGCGACCGAGTCGGCGTTGCCGAGGACGCCGGGCAGGAGACGTCCGATCGCCTCGATCATGACCAGTACGGCGACCTCTCCGCCGGCGAGCACGAAGTCGCCGAGGCTGACCTCGTCCACGGGCATCCGCGTGCGGGCCTCGTCGACGACGCGTGAGTCGATGCCTTCGTAGCGTCCGCAGGCGAAGAGGAGCCACGGTTCGGACTCGTACTGCGCTGCGAGAGCCTGCGTGAACGGCCGCCCGCTCGGCGTGGGGATGATCAGCCGCGGCACCGTTCCAGAGGCCGCGGCCTGGCCCGCGCCGGAAACGGGGCGGGACGCGCTCGCAGATGGCAGTGGGGTTGGCTCGCTCACAGGTGGTGTTGGGGGTGGGGGGGTGGGGGGGACGATGGCGTCGAGTGCTTCGCCCCATGGTTCTGGCTTCATGACCATGCCGGGGCCGCCGCCGTACGGGGTGTCGTCCACGGTGCGGTGGCGGTCGTGGGTCCAGCCGCGCAGGTCGTGGACGTGGACGTCCAGGAGTCCGGTTCGCCGGGCCTTGCCGAGGAGGGAGATGTCGAGGGCGGCGAAGTACTCCGGGAAGATCGTGACGATGTCGATTCTCATGACTCGCCGAGCAGGCCGGGGGGCGGGTCGATGAC
The DNA here is from genome assembly GCF_044326405.1 of Actinomadura sp. 1N219. NCBI lineage: Bacteria > Bacillati > Actinomycetota > Actinomycetes > Streptosporangiales > Thermomonosporaceae > Actinomadura > Actinomadura sp. 1N219. The sequence continues at coordinate 579,015 of NZ_JBIRAY010000002.1, forward strand.
GAGCCGCCCCCCGGGAACGTCCACCTCGGGGACGAGCGCGGTCACGAAGGGGACCAGCGTCTCCCCGCCGGGGCCGTTCACGACCAGGAGGTCCTGGCCGTGGTGCAGGACGTCGGAGACCCGGCCGACGTCGGCGCCCTCCGCGGTGACGACGGCGAGCCCGATGAGCTCCCGGTCGTGGAAGTCGTCCGGGTCTGCGGACGGGGCGATCTCACCGGGGTCGACGACGAGCCATGTGCCGCGGAGTTCTTCGGCGGCGTCGCGGTCGCCGATCCCGGCGAAGCGCACGAGCAGGCGTCCCGAATGCCAGCGAACGCGCTCGACGGCGAGCGGGCCGGCGGCCGCGGGGTCGGTGACGATCTCCGTGCCCGCGGCGAACCGGATGTCCGGCTCGTCCGTGCGGACGTCAATGGTGACCTCACCGCGGACCCCGTGCGGCCGTCCGATCCGTCCCACCACGAGCGGTTCGCTCATCGGGACACCACTCAGCGGACCTCGTTGACGTCGAGGAGGTCAACGCGCACGTAGCGGCCCCCGGAGAGGGCGCTGATCACCGTGCGGAGGGCTTTGGCGGTGCGTCCGCTGCGGCCGATGACCTTTCCGAGGTCCTCGGGGTGCACTCGCACCTCCAGGACCCGGCCGCCCCTGATCCGGCGGGCGCGGACCCGGACGTCGTCCGGGTTCTCCACGATCCCGCGGACCAGGTGCTCGAGCGCTTCTTCGAGCACGTCAGCCCTCGCTCTTAGCTTCGGTCGTCTCGGTGGCCTTCGCCTCAGTCTTCGCCTCGGACTTCGGCTCGGACTTCTTCGCCTCGGACTTCTTCGGCTCGGCCTTCTTCTTGCCCCGGCCCGTCGTCGCGGCTCCGGCGGCCGCGTCGTCGCCCAGCGACTCCTTGACGGCGGCCTCGAACGCGGCCTTCTTGTCGGGCTTCGGCTCGGCGACCCTGAGGGTGCCCTCGGCGCCCGGCTCGCCCTTGAACTTCTGCCAGTCGCCGGTGATCTTCAGCAGGTTGAGGACGGGCTCGGTCGGCTGCGCGCCGACGCCGAGCCAGTACTGCGCCCGCTCCGAGTCGATCTTGATGAGCGACGGCTCCTGCTTGGGCTGGTAGAGCCCGATCTCCTCGATGGCGCGCCCGTCACGCTTGGTGCGGGCGTCGGCAACGACGATCCGGTACTGCGGGTTCCGGATCTTCCCCAGACGCTTGAGCTTGATCTTGACTGCCACGGGTGTGGTGTACTCCAGACTTAATAACAGGGTGGACGACCCGTGCCAGGTGGGGAACACCGGCTCACGGCCGCCCGAGGACTCCGGTCGCCGAGGACGAGAGAGGGCGCCTGGCGACTCCGGGGTTTCCAGCCTGTCATTCTGCCAGACGATCCGCGGAAACGCGCAATCGCGCGAAGTCGTGTTGCCCGACCGCGGGCTCGGCCGTCGAGCGACCCCCGGTGCCTGCGGGAACTGATCAGGCGGCGAGCCGAACCAGGCAGGCGGCGACCCGCAGCGATGCGATGATCGCCGTCCCGCCATTGCTGTGAGGTGACCAGCGCGTTCGGCCGACGGTCACCCCCATCGCCCCGAAATACCAGGGCGTCCAAGGCCCGGCCCGATAGCGCGACAAAGCCGACTGCGACAGCGCCGCAGCCACTCCGGGAGCAAGCAACTGCAGTAGCCACGGCGACGTACGCCATCACTAGACCCTGCGGGATATCGCACTTCGACTCGCAGGGCGCAGCGGGTCACGCACTGATCGCCGTTTCCGGCCGGCGGGGGAAAGCTGCTCAGCGTCCGGCCTCGACAGCATTGCGCACGTCGACGGCATTGGGCAGCGCGTCTTGCGCAGCATGTCTTGCGCAGCACGTCTTGCGTTGATCGCTGCGTTCGCGTGGAGGCGGACGCCAGAGAACGGCATCGGCCCGAACGGGTGCCTACTTCTTCTTTCGGCTCTGGAGTTTGTCCAGGTCGGGCATCTGGAAGCCGGGCGGAAGCTGACCGCCGAGGCCGGGCGGGAGGCCAGGTGCGCTGCCGGGACTGCCGCCGAGCCCGGGGGGAAGGCCCTGGGGCGTCGCGCCGCCGGCCGCGGGCTGCTGATCCTGGCTTCCCTTGCCGCCGCCGGCGCGCTTGCGCGGGTCGCCGCTGCGCTGCTTGCCCTTCTTCTTGGACGCCTTCGCGGCCTTGGTCTTCCTGCGTCCGCCGGGCATTCCGGGCAGGCCCATCCCGCCCGCCATCTGGCGCATCATCTTCTGCGCGTCGAAGAACCTGGTGACGAGGCTGTTGACCTCGCCGACGCTGACACCGGAGCCGCCCGCGATGCGCGCCCGCCGCGAACCATTGATGATCTTCGGCTGGGCGCGTTCCTGCGGGGTCATCGAGCGGATGATCGCGGCGATCCGGTCCAGATCCTTGTCGTCGATCTGGTTGACCTGCTCCCTGACCTGCCCCATTCCGGGCATCATGCCGAGGAGGTTGCCGATCGGGCCGAGCTTGCGGATCATCATCATCTGCTCGAGGAAGTCCTCGAGGGTGAAGTCCTCGCCCGAGGCGAACTTGCTGGACATCTTCTCGGCCTGCTCGGCGTCGAACGCCTGCTCGGCCTGCTCGATCAGGGTGAGGATGTCGCCCATGTCGAGGATGCGGCCCGCCATGCGGTCCGGGTGGAAGACGCTGAAGTCCTCGAGCTTCTCGCCCGTCGAGGCGAACATGATCGGACGTCCGGTCACATGCCGGACGGACAGCGCCGCACCGCCCCGCGCGTCGCCGTCGAGCTTGGTGAGGACGACGCCGTCGAAGCCGACGCCGTCCATGAACGCCTGCGCGGTGTTGACCGCGTCCTGGCCGACCATCGCGTCGACGACGAACAGCACGTCGTCGGGCTTGACGGCGTCGCGGATGTCGATGGCCTGCTGCATCATCTCGGCGTCGACGCCGAGACGTCCCGCGGTGTCGATGACGACGACATCGTGCTGGGCCTGCTTGGCCTGCTCGATGGACCGGCGCGACACGTCCACCGGGTCGCCGACGCCGCTGCCCGGCTCCGGCGCGAACACGGGCACCCCGGCCCGCTCGCCGACGACCTGCAACTGCTGGACGGCGTTGGGACGCTGCAGGTCGGCGGCCACGAGCATCGGCGCGTGGCCCTCCTGCTTCAGCCACCGGGCCAGCTTGCCCGCGAGCGTCGTCTTACCGGCGCCCTGCAGACCCGCGAGCATGATCACGGTCGGCGGGTTCTTGGCCAGCCTGATCCGGCGCGTCTCGCCGCCGAGGATGTTGATGAGCTCCTCGTTGACGATCTTGACGACCTGCTGCGCCGGGTTCAGCGCCTGCGAGACCTCCGAGCCCCGCGCCCGCTCCTTGACCTGAGCGATGAAGTCCTTGACCACGGGCAGCGCGACGTCCGCCTCGAGCAGCGCGATCCGGATCTCGCGGGCGGTGGCGTTGATGTCGGCCTCGGAGAGCCGGCCCTTGCTGCGCAGCGACGAGAAGACCGTCGTCAACCGGTCGGAGAGCGTCTCGAACACGTGTCTGGACCGTCCTTAAAGCTTCTGGGATCGCCTATCAGCGTATCGGGTCACCGGCCGAGCCCTGCCCCTCTCGCCGGGACCGTTCTCAACGGCCGCTCGTCCGTCCAGCCCCATGCCACCCCCGGGCACCTCTGCTGACACAGGCGCAGCAGAACGCCTCGGCTGTAGGCCGGCAAGCCTTGCAGCGCCAGGAAATCGTGAATCTGGCCTGGAGCGGCCGTCCCTGGGGAGCGGCAGCTCCTTCGCTCGAGGAGCTCAGCGGGCCAGTCAGCCGTGGGCAGCAGACACACCGGGGAGCCGGGAGCGACGCATGAAGCCGCCCTGCTACAACATGCAAAAACCGGTCCAGGGAAGAACTTCCACGCAGTGGGGCAACGGACTCTGGCAGTGGACGGATGAAGATCAGCGGAGGGCTTCCAGGACCTGGGAGCGGACGGTTGCGAGAGCTGCGGGGTCGTCCAAGGGGCGTCCCTCTGCGTCCACCACGTAGAAGACGTCCACGGCCTCGGCACCCAGCGTGTCGACCTGGGCGGCGCGAACCTGCAGGCCGCATGCGCCCAATGCCTGTCCGATGCGCCAGAGAAGCCCCGGCCGGTCATGGGCGCGAACCTCGACGACGGTGGCCGTGCGGGACGCGTCGTCCACGATCATCACCCGCGGCGGGGCCACGGCCACGCCGGGTCGCACACGGATGGACCGCTCCCGCCGCTCAAGTCGGTCGGCGACATCGAGCCGGTCGGCGAGCATCCGGCGAAGGTCGGCCTCCAGGGCCGCCGGATCCGGGGGCGTCCCGAACTCGGGCACAGCGGTGAAGTCAAGCACGGCCGTCACCTGCGACTCCCCCACCGAACTGCCCGAACGCGACCCGTCGCCAAACACATCCGCAAGCACAGACGCCGTCCCACCAACGGACGCGCCTCCGTCAGCCGACGCGATCTCACCAGCCGACGTGACCCCGCCGCTCGCCGCGCCCCCACAGGCCGATGCAGACCCGCCAGCCGCCGCCACCCGATTGCCCGACATGGTCCCGCCGACCGACGCCGTCCCACCGGTGGACGCAGGCCCGCCGGTCGACGCCGCCCCGCTGCCCGACGCGGACCTAACTGCCGACGCGGAGCCACCAACCGACGCAGGCTCCCCGACCGACGCGGGACCGCCGACCGACGCCGCCCCGCCAGTCGACGCAGGCCCGCCCCTCGACGCCGTCTCGCTGGCCGATGCGGGCCTACCGGCCGAAACGGGCCCGCCGTCCGATGCGGGCCCGCCAGCCGACGCCGTCTCGCTCGCCGACGCCGTCTCGCCAGTCGGGGCAGAGCCATCGGTCCATGCGATCTCGCCCGCGGACGCGGCTGTGTCGGCGGACGCGGGCCCGGAGTCGCCGACGGACGCGGTCCACTCGGCGGACGGGGCGCGCGTTGTTCCGGCGGAGTTGGACGGTGGTTCCGAGGTACTCACATGTCCAGACAGGGGCGCGCCGCTTGCCGGAAGGCCTGCCGTGCTGGCCCCGAATGCCACGGCGTCGCTCTCTGCGGGCATCGCCCTTGCGTGGAGCCCAGCCATGCCATCGGTGGACGTCACAGCTGCAGACGCCGTTCCAGCAGCGGCCGACCCTGACGGCTCTCGATGGCTGAGGGGCATGGCCTCCCGCCCAGCGGACGGCTCGGGTGTCATTTCGGTGTTGCTGGGCGGTGCGTTCGCCGTGCCTACATGCCCGGGTGAGGTCGCGCCGCTCGGCGGAAGGCCGGTCGGGCGGGACTTGGCTGGCACGTCGTCGCGCCCCGCTGACGGGGCCCTGGCGTGGAGCGGAGCAGCTTCGTTGGCGGGCGGGGTGGGATGCGTTTCGGTGGCGGTGGGCGGTGAAGTGCCCACGTGGCCGGGTGAGGTCGTGCCGCTCGGCGGAAGGTCGGTCGGGCGGGGCTTGGATGGTGCGTCGTCGCGTCCCGTCGACGGGGCCCTGGTGTGGTGCGGAGCCGCTTCGTTGGCGGGCGGGGTGGGATGCGTTTCGGTGGCGGTGGGCGGTGGTGTGCCTGCGTGGCCGGGTGAGGTCGTGGCGTTCGGTGGGGGGGTGGTTGTGTTGGGCTTGGGTGGTGTGTCGTCGTTGGTGGGTGTTGTGGGGGTCGGGGCTGCCTGTGTGGGTGGGGTGGGCGGCTGTGGTGGTTCTTGGGTGGTGGGGGGTGGGGAGGAGATTGTGCGGGCTGTTTTCACGGCCAGGCGGTGTAGGGCTAGGACGCCGGCGGCGCGCCAGAGGAGGCCGGGGCGGTCGGGGGCGGCGATGGTGATGCGGGAGCCGGTGATGCGGACGGCGGCGCCGTCGTGGCGGGCTAGGGCTACCTGTTCGGGGGGTAGGGCGGGGGCGGGGCGGGAGCCGCCGGACAGGGCGGCGGCGGCGCGGCGGGCGAGGTCGGCGACTAGGCCGGACTTCCAGGCGCCCCAGGCGGCGGGGCCGGTGGCGTTGCCGTCGGCGATCGCGAGTGCGGCGAGGAGGTCGAGGATCTCGCGTTCGCGACCGGGCACTGTGGAGACTGCGGCGGTGACCGTCTGCACGGTCATCGGGTCGTCGATGTCGCGGCGGGTGGCGGTCTCGGGCAGGAGCAGGTGGTGGCGGACGAGCGTTTCCAGCACGCGGACGTCGTCCTCGGGGAAGCCGAGGTCGGTGCCGAGGTCGCGGGTGATGGCGGCGCCCGTGGTGGAGTGGTCGCCGGGACGGCCCTTGCCGATGTCGTGCAGGAGGGCGCCGACGAGGAGGAGATCGGGGCGGGCGACCTCGCGGGTGAGGGCTGCGGCGCCGGTGGCGGTTTCCACGAGGTGGCGGTCCACGGTGAAGCGGTGGACGGGGTTGTGCTGCGGACGGTTGCGGACGCGTTCCCATTCGGGCAGCAGCCGGACGATCAGCCCGGCCTGGTCGAGCGCCTCCCAGACGGCGATGGCGGTGGGGCCGGCGCCGAGCAGGGAGACGAGGGCGTCGCGGGCGGGGGCGGGCCAGGGGGTGCGCGGCAGGGCGGCGTGCTCGGCGAGCCGGGCGACCGTGGCGGGCGCCAGCGGCAGGCCCGCGTGCGCGGCGGCAGCGGCGACGCGGAGGACGAGCGCGGGATCGTTCAGGTCGGCGTTCCGTGCGAGGACGACCTCGCCGTCGTGGTCGACGGCGCCGTCGCCGACGGGACGCCGCTCGACGCCGCGCCGGGACCTGGTGAGGCGGTCGGCGCGGCGCCACGTGTGCGAGGCCGCGTAGGTGATCGTGCGGGCGGCCTCCGAGATCGAGCGTTGCAGGACGTCCGCGCCGGTCAGGCCGAGGGCACGGGCGACCGCGTCCTGCTCCTGAAGGACGAGGCGGTCCGTGGACCGGCCCGTGACCTCGTGCAACGCATGCCGGACGTCGAGCAGCAGGTCATGGGCCGCCCGGACCCGGGCATCAGGGCCTGACGCCACCCAGGACGCGGCGACGGCGTGCAGGATGTGGACGTCGCGCAGCCCGCCGTGCGCCTCCTTGAGGTCGGGTTCCAGGAGAAAGGCCAGCTCACCCTGCGTCTCCCAGCGTTCGCGGCACATCTCCGACAGTTCGGGCAGGCGGGCGGGGGCGTCCGCCCGCCAGTCGGTGAGGACGGCGGTGCGCAGTTCGTCCGCGAGGGCGCGGTCGCCCGCGAGCCGGCGCGCCGACAGGAGGCCGAGGGCGGCCTTCATGTCGCCGCGCGCGACCGTCCGGGCCTCGTGGACGGTGCGGACGGAGTGGTCGAGCCGCAGCCCGGAGTCCCAGATCGGGTACCAGACTCGGTCGGCGATCTCGGCGATCCCGGCGCGGCCTCGATGCAGGAGGACGAGATCGAGGTCGCCGCCGGGTGTCAGTTCACGCCGGGCGTGGCTGCCGACCGCGATGAGGGCGACGTCCTCGGGGATCGGGCGGGCCGGATCGGGGGTCAGGAGGGATTGCAGCCATCGGTCCAGCTCGGCGGCCCGTTCGGCCCGGGCCGCCGCGAGGGCGGCCCGGGCCGTTTCGGCTGCGTCCAGTCCCGCTTGCCGTCCTGGGGTCATCGCCTAGAGGGCTTCGGGGCCGGTTTCGCCGGTGCGGACGCGGACGACGGTGTCGACCGGGACGGCCCAGACCTTGCCGTCGCCGATCTTGTCGGTGCGGGCAGCCTTGACGATCACGTCGATGATGTCGTCGGCGTCCTCCGCTTCGACAAGGACCTCGACGCGGAGCTTGGGCACCAGGTCGACCTGGTACTCGGCGCCTCGGTAGACCTCCGTGTGGCCCTTCTGGCGGCCGTAGCCGCTGGCCTCGCTGACCGTCAGGCCCCGGACGCCGAAGGCCTCCAGGGCCTTCTTCACGTCGTCCAGCTTGAACGGCTTGATCACCGCCGTGACGAGCTTCATCCCTTTGCCTCCACCTTCGTGCCGCCGGGGACGCCGGAGACCGGGGCGGGCGCCGCCGCGGTCGCACCCGAGCCGATACCCGCCCGGATGGTGCCGAAGTCGTACGCCGTCTCGGCGTGCGCCGTGCTGTCGATGCCCGCTGCCTCGTCGTCCTCGCTGATCCGGAAGCCCATGACCAGGTCGATGACCTTGGCGATCACGTAGGTGACGGTGAACGAGTACGCGAGCGTCGCGAGGACCGCCACCGCCTGCTTGCCGAGCAGCGCGAACCCGCCGCCCGCGAGCAGGCCGTCCGCGCCGGCGTCGTTGACCGCCGTGGTGGCCAGGATGCCGATGAGGAGCGCGCCGACGATGCCGCCGACCATGTGGACGCCGACGACGTCCAGCGAGTCGTCGTAGCCGAGCTTGTACTTCAGGCTGACCGCGAACGCGCAGACCGCGCCCGCGACGAGGCCGAGGGCGATGGCGCCGAGCGGGGTGACGAACGCGCAGGCGGGGGTGACTGCGACCAGCCCGGCGACGATGCCGGACGCGATGCCGAGCGTGGTGGACGACCCGTCCCGCAGCTTCTCCACGATGATCCACGCGAACGCGGCGGCGCAGGTCGCGGCGAGCGTGTTGACGAACGCGACGGCCGCGGTGGCTCCGGCGCCGAGCGCGGACCCGGCGTTGAACCCGAACCAGCCGAACCACAGCAGCCCGGCGCCGAGCAGGACGAACGGCAGGTTGTGCGGCCGCATCGGCTCCTTCGGCCAGCCCCTGCGCCGGCCGAGGACGAGGACGAGCGCGAGTGCCGCGACGCCCGCGTTGATGTGGACGACCGTGCCGCCCGCGAAGTCGAGGGCGCCGAGGTCGAAGAGCCAGCCGGCCTTCTCTCCGTCCGACCACCAGACCCAGTGGGCGATCGGGAAGTACACGAGCGTCACCCACACGAGGGTGAACACGACCCAGGCGCCGAACTTGGCGCGGTCCGCGACGGCGCCGCTGATCAGCGCGACGGTGATGATGGCGAACGTGGCCTGGAAGGCCGCGAACACCAGTTGCGGGATGCCGGTGCCGTCGTCGGCCGTGGCGGCGGTCTCCAGGCCGACCAGGCCCCAGTCGCCGAACCCGCCGATGAACGAGCTGAGCCCGCCGCCGTCGCCGAACGTGAGGGAGTAGCCGTAGACGACCCACGCCATTCCCACGACGGAGATGCTGACGAAACTCATCATCATCATGTTGAGCACGCTTTTCGCGCGGCTCATCCCGCCGTAGAAGAAGGCAAGTCCGGGCGTCATCAGCAGGACGAGCGCCGTGCTCGTCAGCATCCAGGCGGTGCCACCGCTATCGATCTTCATCTCTGAGAGAGTCCCTCCTCGCCAGGGGAACGTGACTGCTCAGAGACTCGGGCGCGGCGGTTTCGGCTGAGGGGCTCCTACGTTTCCGCGGTGTGAAACCCGGTCCCGGCGTGTTTCACCGGTGTTTCCAAATCCTCACAAACCGCATTTCTGCAATATTGGCCCGCTTTTTCAGTCTCCCAGGATGGCGTCGACAAAGGCCTCGGGCTCGAAGGGGGCGAGATCGTCCGGTCCCTCGCCGAGCCCGACGAGCTTGACCGGGACGCCCAGCTCCCGCTGCACCTGGACGACGATGCCGCCCTTCGCGGTGCCGTCCAGCTTCGTCAGGACGACGCCGGTGATGTTGACGACTTCGGCGAACACGCGGGCCTGCTGCATGCCGTTCTGCCCGGTCGTGGCGTCCAGGACGAGCAGCACCTCGTCGACCGTGGCCTGCTTCTCCACGACCCGCTTGATCTTGCCGAGCTCGTCCATCAGCCCGGTCTTGGTGTGCAGCCGCCCCGCGGTGTCGATGATCACCACGTCGACCTTGGTGTCGATGCCCTGCTTGACGGCGTCGAACGCGACGCTGGCGGGGTCGGCGCCCTCGTCCTTCCGGACGACCTGCGCCCCCACCCGGTTCGCCCACGTCTCCAGCTGGTCGGCGGCGGCGGCGCGGAACGTGTCGGCGGCCCCGACGAGCACGGTCTTCCCGTCGCCGACGAGCACGCGGCCGAGCTTCCCGCACGTGGTCGTCTTGCCGGTGCCGTTGACGCCGACGACCATCAGCACGGCGGGACGCTCGCCGGGCGTGTCGGTGTGCAGCGACCGGTCCAGGTCCGCGCCGATCTGCTTGACCAGCTCCTCCTTGAGCATCTCGCGGACCTCGCCCGGGCTGCGCGTGCCGAGGACCTGCACCCGCGTCCGCAGATCATCGGTGACCTGACGGGCCACGGCGGCGCCGAGGTCGGCGGTGATCAAGGTGTCCTCGATCTCCTCCCAGGCGTCGTCGTCGAGCGTCTCGCGCGACAGCAGCCCGAGCAGGGTCTTGCCGAAGGTGTTCTGGGAGCGCGCGAGCCGCGCCCTCAGCCTGACCAGCCGTCCCGCGCCCGGCGGCGGTTTCTCGATCTCGATCGTGGGCCGCGGCGGCGGAACCTCCGTAGGCGGCGCCCGCTCAACGGTGGAAGCGCCGCCCTCCGCCTCATCGACGGCGGTAGCGCCCCCCGCCCCCTCGGCGGGACGTTCGCCCGGACGCTCGGCAGGAGGCCGCCCCCGACGCGGGCGCACCAACAGGACACCGCCGACGATCAACCCGACGACCACCAGCGCGGCAATGACGATCAGATATTCCATAGCGCCCCCAGTTTTCCAGAAGCCACCTACCCAACGCGCCAACCCCCTGGAACCCCACGGCCAACCCCCCGGAACCCACGGGAGACCACGGGAACCCACGGCCAACCCCCGGAACCCCACGGCCAGCCCCCTGGACCCCACCGGCCAACCCCTGGAACTCCACGGACGAGACCGCACCAGCCACCGCCGCAACCCCGCAACAACCCAAACCGTCGCGATCGCGTCCGAAGGCAGGTTTCGAGCCTGCGAGAAACCTGATCGCGCAGCGAGCCGCCAGGCGAGCCGAAGCGATGCAGCGATCGCACCGCGTTTCTCGACGATGGAGGGCCCCCAGGGCCCGAAGGAGGAGAAAAACGCTAAGGCAACGCAGCGCGTTCGGAGTTCTCCCATTCGTCGACGTTGCGGAGGAGCGCTTCCAGGTAGGAGCGCAGGTGGGTGCGGTAGACGTCGCTGTAGGTGCGCAGGTAGGCGATCTCGCGTTCCATCGCGCGGCGTTCGTCGTCCGGCAGGGCCCGCGGGCGGGCGGAGGAGGCCCGTGCGTGCTGTTCGGCGGTCCGGACGGCGGCGTCGGCGACGGCGGCTGCCTTGCGGTGGGCGTGTTCCAGCATCTGCTCGGCGCGTCCCTTGGCGTCGGACAGGATCGCCTCGCGGTGCAGCCGGGCCTCGTGGGCGAGTTCGCGGGTGTAGCGCTCGGCGTCCGCGACGTACAGGTCGGCGGTCTGCTGGGCCTGCGACAGGATCCGGACGGCCTGGAAGTGGGCGTCCTCGGGCGCCAACACGCCGTTCCCGCCGGCGGCCTGGGCGCGGAGCCGGTTGACCTCGTCGCCGAGCGCGGCCTTGTCGTTGAAGACCTGGACGAGTTCCCGCTCGACGTACGCCAGGAAGGCGCGGACCTCCTCCTCGTCGTAACCGCGGCGGCCGAGCGCGGCGCGGGCGAATTCCACCGACCGGAGCTCGCCCGGGGTCAGCCGCGTGCCCTCGGTAACGACGGGAAGGTTCGGTGGGTTCAACGCGCTCACCTCTGTGCGTCTGCGAAGGTTTCCAACCGGATGCGGTCCCGCGGGACGCCGAGCAGCGCGAGCTGCTCGGCGGTGTGCCCCACCATCGCGGGGGGCCCGCACACGTACGCGTCGTGGTCGTCCCAGGGGCCGCGCCTGGCCACGACGTCGGACAGGTTCCCGTGCTCGACGTCGCCGTCGACCGGGGACGGTCCCGGCTGGGGGCCCGCCTCGAACCATGACTGCGTTCCCGGCTGCGGTCCCGACTGGAGGACGGGCGAGAACCCGTGCCCGCCGGATTCCTCCGACACCGCGGGGACGACGGTGAGCCAGGGGAACTCGCCGGCGAGCTTGCTCAGGTGCTCCAGGTCGTACAGGCCGTCGCGGGTCCGGGCGCCGAAGAACAGGTGGACGCGCGGCGGGCTTTGACGGCGGGCGATCTGCTCCAGGATCGCCTTGAGCGGGGCCAGGCCGGTGCTGCCCGCGATGAGCATGACGTCCCGTCCGGACGACTCGTCCAGTGTGAGGGTGCCGACGGGGGCGCCCATCCGGACGCGGTCGCCGGTCTCGGTGGCGCGCACGAGGACGGAGCTGACCGGGCCCCCGTCCACGAGCCGGACGTGGAAGTCGACGCTGTGGTCGGGGCGTGGCGCGTTCGCCATCGAGTAGTAGCGCCAGTGCCGCAGCCGGGACGGCACCTCGAGCGCGACGGACTGGCCGGGCTGGTACGGCAGCGGCCGGTCGGGCTGGACGCGCAGGACGGTGATGTCGAACCGGCGCCGTTCGACCGCGACGACCTGGCCGTTCCACCAGGCGGGCCTGGTCAGGGAGTCCTCGTCGGCGGCTTCCAGCATGACCTTGGCGAGGAGGGTGTAGGCGGCGGTCCAGTCGCTCTCGATCTCGTCGGACCAGGTGTCCCCGGAGAAGTGCCGGAGCGTGGCGACGAGGCTGGCGCCGACGTGCGGGTAGTGCTCGGCGACGATCCCGAACCTGCGGTGGTCACGGCCGAGCTGCTGGAGGAACGGGACGAGGTTGGACAGGTCGTCGACCTGGGCGACGATGTGCCCGAGGGCGCGCAGCAGCTTGTCGCGCTGGTGGCTCATCCCGATCGGGAACATGTCGCGCAGGTGCGGGTTGCGCACGAACAGGTCGGAGTAGAAGAAGAGCGCGACGGCGTCGCCTTGCTCGGCGACGTGCGCGAAGTTGTCTTTCAGGCGCTGGGCGTCCACGTCGTATCAGGAGACGAGCTCCGCGGCGGCCTCGGACATGACCTTGGCGACGAGGCCGTAGGCGGCCGTCCAGTCGTGTTCGAGGTCCTCGGTCCAGGCGGGCCCGCTGAAGTAGGCGAGGGTGGCGATGAGGCTGGCGCCGACGGGCGCGTAGTGCTCGGCGACGACGCCGAAGCCGTGGTGCCGGCGGCCGAGGTCCCGCAGGAACGGGACGAGCTCGTCCTCGTCGTCGACGGTCGAGACGATCTGGGACAGCGCGCCGAGCAGGAGCTCGTGCTGCCTGGTCATCCCGGCCGGGAACATCGACCTGAGCTGCGGTTCCCGCGCGAAAAGGTCCGCGTAGAAATATTCGGCGACGTCCGCGCCGTTCACGGCCACCAGGGCGAAATTGTCTTTGAGTTTCTGCGGATCCACGGACATCACCCTTCCAGCGGTTCTCCGCACCGGGCGGGGGTGCCCGGCAAGGGGGGAGCCGGAGAACCACGGTGCCTATGCGTAGTGGATGGGTCCAAGGCACACAAGCCCGTGAGCGTCGCCGCGCCGTCACGTTCGGTGCATCTTGGCCGCACGGACCATCCCGTTACCGGCGCAAATGCCCCCGTGCCAAACCGTTATAGGACGCCGAAAATACAGCGGACCAGATCCAGGGACCGTCCGAAATATGGACCATCGGACGATGTAACGTTCCAGGGAAAGGTGGCGGATATCACCCGCCCATAGGAAATTCAGGCGCGCTCGTGCAGCCGCTGGCTGACGACCTGGGTGACGCCGTCGCCGCGCATGCTGACGCCGTAGAGGGCGTCGGCGCCCTCCATCGTCCGCTTCTGGTGGGTGATCAGGATGATCTGGGACGACTCGCGCAGCTCCTCGAAGACGGTGATGAGCCGCTGCGTGTTGGTGTCGTCCAGCGCGGCCTCGACCTCGTCCAGGACGTAGAACGGCGAGGGCCTGGCCTTGAAGACGGCGACGAGGAACGCGATCGCGACCAGCGACCGCTCGCCGCCCGACAGCAGCGACAGCCGCTTGACCTTCTTGCCGGGCGGGCGCGCCGCGACCTCGACGCCGGTGGCGAGCATGTCGTCCGGCTCGGTCAGCGACAGGCTGCCCTCACCGCCGGGGAACAGCCGGGCGAAAATGCGTTCGAATTCGCGGGCGGTGTCGTCGTAGGCGGCGGCGAACACCTGCTGGACGCGTTCGTCCACCTCTTTGACGAGGCCGAGAAGTTCCCGCTGGGTCTTCTTCAGGTCTTCCAGTTGGGAGGTCAGGAACGCGTGCCGCTCCTCCAGCGCGGCGAACTCCTCCAGCGCCAGCGGATTGACTTTGCCGAGCTGGTTGAGCTGCCGTTCCGCGACTTTGGCGCGCTTTTCCTGGACGGCCCTGTCGTAGGGGACGGGCTGTGCTACAGCGCCATTCTCCCCGTCCGGGCCGGTGTCTTTCTCGGGGTCGGGCGGGACGGGCTGATCGGGCCCGTACTCCGACACGAGCGCCTCGACCTCCAGGCCGAACTCCTCCAATGCGCGCTGCTCGAACTGCTCCAGCCGGAGCCGTTGTTCGGCGCGGGCGACCTCGTTGCCGTGGACGACGTTGACGAGCCGTTCGAGCGTCCCGGACAGTTCGCGCACCTGCGCCCGGACGACCTTCACCTCGGCCTCGCGGGCGGCCTTGGCCTGCTCGGCGGCCTCCCTGCGCCGGACGGCGGCGGCCAGGGAGTGCTCGATGCGCTCCAGGGCCGTCCGCGCGCCCTTGAGGACGGCGTCGGCGACCCTGGCCTGCTGCTCGCGGCGGGCGCGGCGCTGCGCGGCGCGGGCCCGTTCCTCGCGTTCGCGGCGGGCTCCGCGTTCCAGCGCGTCGGCGCGTCCGGCGATGGCCTGGACGCGCTCCTCGGCGGTGCGGACCGTCAGCCGCGACTCCATCTCGGCGGCGCGCAGCTCCTGGCAGCGGGCGTTCAGCTCGTCGCGGGCGTCGGTGTCGTGCCCGGCCTCGTCGGCGACCTCCGCGGCCTCCTCCGACTCGGCGAGCCGCATCGCGAGCTCGTCGGCCGCCTCGGTGTCGCGCTCAAGGGACTCGTTGGCCGCGTCGAGCGCCTTCGTCAGCCGCTCCGCCTCGCCGCGGGCGGCGCGCACGTCGGCCTCCAGGCGGGCGGCGCGCTGGGCCTCCTGAGCGGCCTGCGCGTCGAACTCGCGCAAGCGCGCGCGGACGCGGTCAAGCTCGGCCTGGGCCTGGTTCACGCTCGACTGGGCTTCGGCGGCGGCGGCTTCCGCGCCCTCCAGCGCCGCCTGTGCGGCCTGCTCACGCTCTATCGACAGACTGAGGTCCTCGGCGGCTGTACTCGCCGCCGTCTCGGCCGCAGTCAAGTCCTCAGCGGCCTGATCCAACGTCGCGCGCATCTGCAGAAGACTCTGGCCGCCGCCCGCCGCGCCTCCCTGCGCCCAGTGCGCGCCCACGAGTTCGCCGTCGCGGGTAACGGCCCGCACAGACGGTTCCCTACGGACGAGCGCAGCCGCGGTTGGGACGTCGTCCACCACGGCCACATCACGCAGTAGATGCTCAACCGCAGGACGCACAGAATCCGGCACGTTCACTGCATCGACCGCATAGTCGACACCTTGGACCCGGCCCCACGGCGTGGCCGCTCCCCCGCCGATGAGCAGCCCGGCCCGTCCGGCATCGCGCGAACGCAGCAGCGTCAGCGCGGCCTCAGCGGTGTCGAGCGAACCGACCGCGATGGCCTCCGCGGCGTTCCCGAGCGCCGCCGCGACCGCCGTCTCATACCCGGGACGGACGTTCAGCAGCGACGCCACCGTCCCGAGAACACCGTCGAGCGAACCGTCCGAACCCGCCGACAGCAGGGCCTCCCCGCCGTCGGCGGCGCTGGACAGCGTCAGGTTCAGTGCCTCGATCCGGGCCTGCAGCGCGGCGACCTTCTTCTGCGCCGCCTGGTCGGCCGAACGGGCCGAGCCCACGGCCGTCCGGGCCTCCTTCAGCGCGCGGCACGGACCGTCCACCCCCGCCCGCGCCGACTCGGCGGCGTCCTTGGCCGTGGCGAGCGCCTCCTGGACGGCCTCATGCTCCGCCGCCAGCGCCGGATCCTCGACGACCTCGGCCTCGAACGCCTCGAACTCGGTCTGCGCCGACTCGGCGCGCTGCCCGGCCTCTTCCCGCGCGTCGGCGAGCCGCCCGATCTCCGACCGCCCGGCCTGCGCCTTGCTGCGCAGCGCCTCGACGCGTCCGCGCAGCCGGGCCAGCTCCTCGCGGCGGTCGGCGGCCGCTCGCGCGGCGGCCTGCAGCCTGCGCTCCTCGGCCGCGAGGGCCTCCTCGGCGCCCGACCGCTCCTCCACCGCGCGCGACAGGCCGTCCTGCGCCTCGTCCAGCGCCGCCCGGAGCATCTCCTCCTGCTCGCGGATCTCGGCCGCCTCACGCTCCATGTCCTCGGGATCGCGCCCGCGCCGGTCCTCCTCGCGCGCCTCGGCCGCGTTCCGGTGCCGCTCGGCCGCGAGATCCGCGACGCCGCGCAGCCGCTCCTTCAACGCCGACAGCTGGAACCACGTGTCCTGCACCTGCGCGAGCCTCGGCGCCTGCTCGGCCTCCTCCGCCTCCAGCACACCCTCGCGCTCCTGCGCCTCCGCCAGCGCCCGCTCCGTCTCCGTGCGGCGCTCCCGGATCGCGGCCTCGTCCGCGGCCTCCTGGTCCAGCCTCGTCCGCAGCGTGACCAGATCGTCGGCCAGCAGCCTGAGCCGCGCGTCCCGCAGGTCGGCCTGGATGACGGCGGCCTTGCGCGCGATCTCCGCCTGCCTGCCCAGCGGCTTCAGCTGCCGCCGCAGCTCACCGGTCAAATCCTGGACGCGCGTCAGGTTGCCCTGCATCGCGTCCAGCTTGCGGAGCGCCTTCTCCTTCCGCTTGCGGTGCTTCAGGACGCCCGCCGCCTCCTCGATCACCGCCCGGCGCCCCTCAGGGCCCGAGTGCAGGACGCGGTCGAGCTGCCCCTGCCCGATGATCACGTGCATCTCGCGGCCGATGCCCGAGTCGGACAGCAGCTCCTGGATGTCCAGCAGCCGGCACGCGTCGCCGTTGATCGCGTACTCGCTCGACCCCGACCGGAACATCAGCCGGCTGATCGTGACCTCGGTGTAGTCGATCGGCAGCGCGCCGTCGGAGTTGTCGATCGTCAGCACGACCTCGGCGCGCCCGAGCGGCGCCCGGCTCGCGGTGCCGGCGAAGATGACGTCCTCCATCTTGCCGCCGCGCAGCGACTTCGCGCCCTGCTCCCCCATCACCCAGGCCAGCGCGTCCACGACGTTCGACTTGCCCGACCCGTTCGGCCCGACGACGGCCGTGATGCCCGGCTCGAACTTCAACGTGGTGGACGACGCGAAGGACTTGAAGCCGCGCAACGTCAGATTCTTCAGGTACACGCGTGCTCCGTCCCCCTTCTCCACACACGGGCCGACAACATCCGTCGAACGATACTGTGTTTGCTGCGTTTCTCTCCTCCTTCGGGCCCGGGGGCCCTCCATCGTCGAGGAACGCTGTGCGATCGCTGGCATCGCTCCGGCTCGCCTTGGCGGCTCGCTGCGCGATCAGGTTCTCGCTTCGCTCGAACCTGCCTTCGGACGCGATCGCGACGGTTTGGGTGTGTGCGGGGCTGGGGTGGTGGCTGAGGTGGGTGCGGCCATTGGTTGCGCAGTTTGCGCCGCTGCGGGTGACAACGGTCTTCGCGGACGTTCGGGTACCCCGATGCCAGCAATTGCCACAAAACCGTCAGGGTCGGACAAACCGAAAAAGGGCCGATGTTGACCGAATCTTGACTGGTTTCCGATGGGGCGTCGCGGGGGTGCGCGGAAATGGCGAACGTCCCCGCTTCCCAGAAATGGACGAACGGCGACCGCGTCCATACCTGGACGGGTCAGGTTTTGCCTGCTTGGACCGGGCCTCAGCCGGGGTCACGGGTCGTGCGGCCGGAGGCGCCCAGCGCCGGAGGTCGCACGACCCGCCGAGCCGGGCGACCGCAGCGCCACGCCGCAAACCCGCACGGTCACAGCAGACCCGCGCCGTGGCGTGAGGATCGACCGGCTCGCTGACGGGGGTTCCAGGGGGTCGCCCCCCTGGGTAGACAGGCATAACTAAGGGACGCCAAGTGGCGGCGTCCCTGTTCAATCTTGAGAAGCGGGCGCCGATCAGGTCAGCGCCGGTTCACGGTCCTTCACCGGAAGCGACATCACATCGTCGTCCGTCGCCGTCGCAAGCGCGTCGTTCTCCGCCTGGAGCCGTACGAGCTCGGCTTCCAGATCACGTACGCGCTGCTGAAGGCGCCGCATCTCCGCGACCATCCGGGGGTCGGGACCGCCGACGTGGCCGAGTAGAGCCTTCGCCATGACTAAGGGTCCTCCACGCTGAGTAACCAGCAGGGATCGCGCACGAGAATCTGCTGAAGTCGGTGCGCGTATCGTCTAGAGTCGCACCGGCCGGTGTCCTGGTCAAGACGCACATCACAGGCCGGTAACAACCTTCCTCTACTAGTTTAGCAGGTATAAACCAGGGCTCCCTACCCAGTCACCGCTCGTGGAAACCGGGGGCCTCGCCGCGTGGTCCGGTCCAACGCTCGGTGACGCCGGTGACCTTCCCCGGACGGGCCGCCTCGGGGTCGTCGCCGTCCAGCAGCTCCAGGAGGCGGCGGCACTTGGCCCGGGGGCCCTCGGCGACGACCTCCACGCGCCCGTCGGGCAGGTTGGCGGCGCTGCCGGCCAGGCCGAGCTCCAGCGCCCGCGACCGCACCCACCAGCGGAAACCGACCCCCTGGACGCGGCCGCGCACCCAGGCCGTCAGCCGCACCGTCTCGTCGTCGGCGTCCATCGCGTCCCCCGTTCCGGTCATCGATCCACGCCCTAGTACCGTGCCCGCCTGGGGCGCGGCTGGCACACGGGGCAGCTGTAGGACGAGCGGTTCATGAACTCGTCCCGGCGGATGGGCGTCCCGCAGCGGCGGCACGGCTCGTCCCGCCTGCCGTAGGCGTCCAGCGAGCGCTCGAAGTAGCCGCTCTCGCCGTTCACGTTGACGTAGAGCCTGTCGAACGAGGTGCCGCCGACCTCCAGGGCGGCGCCCATGACGTCCTGAGCAGCCTCCAGAAGGCGCGCGGCCTCCGCCCGGGTCATCGTCTCGGTCGGCCGCGCCCAGTGCAGCCTCGCCCGCCACAGCGCCTCGTCGGCGTAGATGTTGCCGACGCCGCTGATCAGCGACTGGTCGAGCAGGGCCCGCTTGATCCCGGTCCTGCGGCGGCGGAGGGCGCGGAAGAACGCCTCCGCGTCGAAGGCGTCCTCCAGCGGGTCGGCGGCGATGTGGACGATCGGCTCCGGGACGAGCCCCGACCCGTCGACCTCGTCCGGC
Source organism: Actinomadura sp. 1N219 (assembly GCF_044326405.1). NCBI lineage: Bacteria > Bacillati > Actinomycetota > Actinomycetes > Streptosporangiales > Thermomonosporaceae > Actinomadura > Actinomadura sp. 1N219. The sequence continues at coordinate 598,181 of NZ_JBIRAY010000002.1, forward strand.
GCCAGGTCGGCGACCATGAGGTGCCCGAACGTCCGCTGGTCGACGAACCGCAGGTCGAGGCCGCCGTCGTCGAAGACGATCCGGACCCGCAGATGCTTCTCGCGCTCCCGGTCCGGCTCGCCGACGAGCAGCTGGCCGCTCATCCCGAGGTGGGCCAGGAGCGCCTCCCCCGGCGGCCCGTCCCCGTCGGCGCGGAGGGGCAGCCACAGGTACTTGCCGCGGCGGCGGGGCGGCAGGACGGTGCGTCCGGCGAGGCGGCCGGCGAAGTCGGCGGGGCCCGCGTCGTGGCGGCGCACCGCCCGCGGGTGCAGGACCTCGGCGGACGCGATGGCACGGCCCGTCGTGAACCGGTCCATGCCCCGCCGGACGACCTCGACCTCGGGAAGCTCAGGCACCGGCCTGGGCCGCCTGTCCGGCCTGCTCGTCCTGTCCGGTCTGCTCGTCCTGTCCGGGCTGCTCGTCGGCGGGCTGCCGCCCCTGGCCGGCCCGCTCGCCGGCGGCCGCCCGCGGCTGGCCGGGGGCGTCGCGCTGGACGACGATCTCGCGGATCTCGTTCCAGGCGGCCTCGGCGGCGTGCTGCTCGGCCTCCTTCTTGCTGCGGCCCTCACCGGACCCGTACGTCCGCCCGCCGACCCGCACGGACGCGCGGAACGTCTTCTGGTGGTCGGGGCCGCTCTCGGCGACGTGGTACTCGGGGACGCCGAGCTCCTCCACGGCGGTGAGCTCCTGCAGCGAGGTCTTCCAGTCCAGGCCGGCGCCGAGGCCCGCCGAGCGGGCGATCAGCCCGTCGAAGAGCCGGTGCACCAGCGCGGACGCCTCGTCCAGCCCGCGGTCCAGGTAGACGGCGCCGATCAGCGCCTCCAGCGTGTCGGCGAGGATCGAGGCCTTGTCGCGGCCCCCGGTGCCCTCCTCGCCGCGGCCGAGCCGGATGTGGGCGCCGACGCCGAGTCCGCGCGCGACGCCCGCGAGGGCGCGCATGTTGACGACGGCGGCGCGCAGCTTGGCGAGCTGCCCCTCCGGCAGGTCCGGGTGGCCGCGGAACAGGGTGTCGGTGACGACGAGTCCGAGCACCGAGTCGCCGAGGAACTCCAGGCGCTCGTTGGTGGGCAGGCCGCCGTTCTCGTACGCGTACGAACGGTGCGTCAGCGCGCGTTCGAGCAGCTCGGCGCTCATTTCGACGCCGAGGGCGCCGGTCAGTTCGGCGCGATCCGGCGCCGGATCGCTCTTCTTTCCGCTCACGGGCCCTCCTCGCAGGCCGTGTACCGCGCATGGCGCGGTCGCGTCTGGGGCGCGCGGCCTGGGCGGCCGGGCCGGCGAGGACGGGCGAGGAGGGTCCGCGAAGACGAGGTGCGCGCCGGTCGGCTGATCCCGGCGTGCACCACGGCTCCGGGCGCAGTGAACCGTCCTCCAGCCCCCACCCGCCGCCATTCAACGGACGAGCTTCGCTCGACGGTCCGTTCAGTCTCCGCGCCTGTCACCACGCCGGCGTCGCGCGCCGGGTGGTCGGATGCCTGGTTCCTGCCGCATCGGGGGGCGGTTCGCGCCGTCCGCGCGGATCCGCCCCCCAGGATGCGAGAAGACTCAGGCCGACGGGGCGATGACCTCGCGCCGGTTGTAGGTGCCGCAGGTCGCGCACGCGGTGTGCGGCAGCTTCTGGTCGCGGCACGTCGGGCACTCGACCAGGTTCGGCGCCTGGGTCTTCCAGTTCGAGCGCCGGTGCCGCGTGTTGCTGCGCGACTTCTTCCGCTTCGGGACGGCCACGTCAGCCCTCCTGCTTTCTTTCTCGTCGATCGGATGAAGCACGGGAGCCGTTGCTCCCGTTCCCCCGGTCGGGGGACGCCGGCGCCATGTCGCCGGCGAGGTCCTGCAGCGCCGCCCACCGGGGGTCGGCGACGTCGTGGCGGTGGCCGGGTCCGGCGTCCGCCAGCCGCGCACCGCACTCCGGGCACAGGCCCGGGCAGTCGTCCCGGCACAGCGGGGACAGCGGCAGCGCGAGCAGCACCGCGTCCCGCAGGACCGGTTCGAGGTCGATCAGGTCGCCCTCGAGGCGGAGCTCGTCGTCCTCGGCGTTCCCGCCGGAGCGGGTGTCGTCGTAGACGAAGAGTTCCTGGAAGTCCGCCTCGAAGGTCGAGGCGATCGGGTCGAGGCAGCGTGCGCACTCCCCCCGGAGGGGGACGGTCGCCGTGCCGGTGACGAGCACCCCTTCCAGGACCGCTTCGAGCCGGATGCCCAGCTCGATCGCGGCGCCCTCGGGGACGCCCACCATCTCGACGCCGAAATTCTCCGGTGCCGGCACGGACAGGTTCTCCTCCCGCGACGACCCGGGTTGCCTGCCCAGAGCTCGGGTGTCGAGCACGAGAGGGGCGTTGGGGTCGAGACGTGTCAGTGGATTCCTGCTTTCGTGAGGCATGAGAATGACGACCACGGTGATGGCCGATGTCCCAGGGTACCGAAGACACGGCCGTTGACCCAACTCGCGGTGCCGCTCACCAGGGAGGGCCGCCGGTGCGTGTCTCCGTCCTCGCAGGGGGTCAGCGAGGGCTCGTTCCGCCGGCGCGAGAGGGCCCCGTCCGGCCGCGGACGGCCCCGCGCGGGAAGGTCGAGGTCAGTCCGTCTTGAGCCGCTCGACCAGCCGGTCGTGGACGAGGTCGGGGACGAGCCCGGAGATGTCGCCGCCGAACTTGACGACCTCTTTCATCAGGCTGGACGACAGGAACGCGTACTCGGGGTTCGTCGCCATGAACAGCGTCTCCACGCCGGCGATGCGGTGGTTCATCTGGGCCATCTGCAGCTCGTACTCGTAGTCGCTGACGGCCCGGAGCCCGCGGACGATCACCGGGATGTTCTGCTCCCTGCAGTAGTCGACGGTGAGCCCGTAGAACGTGTCGACCTTGATGTTGCCGTACTCCTTGGTGACCTCGGAGATCATGTCGGCGCGCTCGTCGACGGTGAACAGGCTCTTCTTGTTCTTGTTGATCAGCACGGCGACGACCACCTCGTCGTAGAGGCGGGAGGCGCGGCTGATGATGTCGAGATGCCCGTTGGTGACGGGGTCGAACGATCCCGGACAGACGACACGGCGCACGGCGCGAACCCTTTCGGTCCCGGTTTCTGACCTGCGGCGCGAACGTACCAAATCGCATTCGGCCCGCATTTCACCGGGGTGTGCGGGGAGTCCCTTCACATGAGCTCCGCCCGCTTTCGCCCCGGCCGTCCGGTCACCCCCTCCGTCAGTCCAGCGCGTCGATGATCTCGGCGGCGATCGGGCCCGACTCGATGCCGTACCCGGGCGCCTCGGTCATCACCGCGACCGCGTACTTCGGGTCGTCGCGCGGGCCGAACCCGATGAACCAGCGGTCGTTGTATGCCGCGCCCTCGACGTCGGCGGTCCCGGTCTTGCCGCCGAGGACGGACGTCCCGCGCAGCGATTTCCCAGTGCCTCGATCGACGACGGCCTTCATCATGTCCCGCATCTGCTCGGCCTGGTCCCCGGTGAGCGCGGTGGACATCCGGGCGGGCGAGATCTCGTCCACCGTGGAGCCGTCCGGCGCGCGGAGCTTGTCGACCAGGCGCGGCTTCATGACCACGCCGTCGTTGAGGATCCCGGCGGCGACCATCGCCATCTGGAGCGGCGACGCGACCGTGCTGCCCTGGCCGATGGAGCCCAGCGCGCTGAGCGACGGCTCGCTGGTCTTCGGGAAAGAACTGGCGGCGCTGCGCAGGCCGTCGGCGTACTCGATCCGGTCGCCGAACCCGAACCGCGCGGCCGCCGCGTGGACGGCGTCGTTCCCGGGCTCCTCCGCGCCCATGAAGGCGAACGTGGTGTTGCACGACTGGGCGTACGCCTCGATGAGCGGGATCTGGCTCAGGTCGCACGAGCCGCCGATGTCGCCGGCGTCGTTGTTGATCGCCTGCCCGGAGCGGGGCGGCCGGTAGCTGCGGCCCGCCTTGACGCGGCTGCTCTCGCTCGCCCCGGCCTCCAGCGCGGCCGCGGCGACGACGGTCTTGAACGTGGAGCCCGGCGGGAACAGCTCGTTCGCCGCCTTGTCGAGCAGCGGCTTGAGCGGCTGGTCGCCGAGCCGGTCGAAAGCGTCCGTCGCCTTCTCGCGGTCGAGGGTCGACACTTCCGCGGGGTCGTAGGACGGCGTCGACGCCATCACCAGGATCGCGCCCGTTTCGGCGTCGAGCACGACGGCCGCGGCCCGTCGCGCGCCCGCGCCCTGGAGCGCGTCGTAGGCGACGCGCTGCGCCTTGACGCTGACGGTGGACTCGACCGTCCCGCCCGGGACGTGCTTACCGATGAGCTTGTCGACGAAGTTGGACGTGGCGAGCCGGTCGTCGGTCCCGTCCAGGAAGTGGTTCTCCGCGTCCTCCAGGCCGGTCTGGGAGAACACCGAGAAGTAGCCGGTGACGGGGGCGAACGCCGGGCCGTCCTTGTAGCGGCGGCGGTAGCGCTCGTCGTCGGCCTTCTCCGACCAGGCGAGGCGCTCGCCGTCCGCCACGATGGGGCCCCGGTCGATCTTGAAGCGGTCCTCGAACTGGCGGGCGTTGAGCGAGTCGTCGCGCAGGCTCTGGGCCTGGAATCCCTGGACGTAGGTGATGTTCGCCATGAGCGCGATGACCATCACCAGGGTGAGGATCCAGGTACGCCCTACGGCACGGTCGACGCCGGGCCTCATGTCTTCGCCCATACCCGGAAGCCGCTTGTCTCAACGGCCGGTGGCGGGTTACCGACCGGTGGCGCGCTACCGACCGGTGGCGCGTCCGTACCAGAACACCGCTTCGCCGTAGCGGCGGTCTCGTTCGGGCTCGTAGCCGTCCGGCCAGAGCAGTGCCGGGCCGCGGGCGGCGCGTTCCACGACGATCAGCGCGTCCGGGGCCGTCCAGCCGTTGTCGCGGAGGTCTTCCAGAAGGACGGCGACGGACGCGTCCGCCAGCGCGTACGGCGGGTCAGCGAAGATCAGGTCGTACGGCTCCCCAGGCGGCGGCTTCCGGACGACCCGCTCGACCTTGTCCGCGCACGGGACGGCGCCCGGAAGTCCCAGCGCCTCCGCGTTCTTCCGGATCACCTTCATCGCCCGCGGATGCGACTCGACGAGCAGCGCGTGGGCGGCGCCCCGGGACAGCGCCTCCAGGCCCACGGCGCCCGATCCCGCGTAGAGGTCGGCGACGCGCAGGCCGTCCAGCGGGCCGAGCAGGGCCAGCACGGTGGCGAACAGGCCCTCGCGGGCGCGGTCGCTGGTCGGCCTGGTGTCCCGTCCCGGCGGGACGGCCAGCCGCCGTCCGCCCGCGCTCCCCGCGATGACCCTGGTCATCTCCCCAGTATCCCGGCCGCGCGGCATTCGGACGCCCGGCCGATCATGCACGGACGACACGCCCCAAGAGTGCACAACTTGGACAGTGGCCGATTGTGGAACTACACCCAAATGATCGGATCGCTGTTCACAGCCACTACTGGACGTGTAAACGTGCTCGCAGGTTGTGCAACCACTTTCCCCTCAGGAGAATCTGTGCATCACGGTAGGAGACTGGCGGTGACGGCGGGGGCGACGGTTCTCGGCATTGCCGCCATGAGCGGCGTTTCACACGCTGAGACCTCCCAGCCCTCCGCCGAACGGTCCGCGTCCCTGTTGTCGGGCGTGGCCCCCACGAAGGAGGCAGCGAAGACGACGAACACCACGAGGCCGCTGCTCAGCCTCGATCTCGGCCCCTCGGGGACGTCCACCGGGACCGGCGGCTCGGGGCTCAACCTCGACCTCGGCGTCGGCGTCGGCATCGGCGCGCCGAAGGACGGCGGCAGCGGGGGCATCCGGGTGAACGCGGGCGTGAACGCGTCCGTGGGCGGGGGCTCGGGCACGCGCCAGGGCAACCGGACCACGGCGGCCGCCGAAGAGCCCGGCCTGTCGGTCGGCGCGAACGCCGGGGTCTCGGCGGGCAACGCGCTGTCGGCGAACGTGTCGGCGAAGGCCTGCGTCGGCGGCTGCCAGGCCCCGACGCCGCCCACCCCGCCGACGCCCCCGACCCCGCCGACGCCGCCCACCCCGCCGGTGCCGCCGAGCCCGACGCCGCCGGGCCCGCCTTCGGGGCCGCTGCTGCCCGACCTCCCGTCCTCGCCCATGAAGCCGGGCGCGGCCGGAGTCGGCGACTTCACGCCGCCGAAGAAGCTGCCGGTCACCGGGACCGACGCGCTGCCGCTGGCCCTGCTCGGCATCACGGCCATCGCCGCGGGCAGCGCCGCGGTGGCGGCGACTCGCAGGCGGACGGCCCGCGAGTCCTGAGGATCACGCGAAGAGGGGCGTCTCCCAAAGCAGGGGAGGCGCCCCTCCGGCGTGCAGAGCCTCTCTCAGCCCCGCACAGGGCGCTTCACGCTCAGAGGGCCTCGTTGCCCGCGACCTTCCAGGCGCCGCCCGTGAGCTGGAGCTGCAGCCGGTGGACGGTCACCTGGTCCCGGTCGGTGCACGCGCCCTTGCACGCGCCGAGCGTCACGAGCGCCGTCAGCCGGTCCGCCTGCCCGCCCGAGCGCAGCCCGATCTCCACGGGCGTGCCCGCCGCGACGGACGGGTCGCGTGCCACCGCGTCGAGCGCCCCGCGCGCCTGCGTCCCCGGCCAGGGCGCGCCCGCCGTGTCCGCGCGCGGCGAGGCCGCCTTCAGCGAGTACAGGCTGTCGAGCAGCCAGCCGCCGCCCTGCTTGACCATGGTCGCCCGCATCGGGTCCTGCAGCCGGCTCGGATCGGCGTTCTCCGCGCGCACCGTCCGCTTGACGTACGACAGGACGGTGACCGTGCCCGACGAGGCGGCCACCACCGCCGAGTCGACGATCTCCGTCGTCACCGAGCCCTTCTTCTGCTTCAGCTCGTCGCGGTACTCGCGGGTCGCGAGCTGGCGGTCGTAGTCGGCCCCGTACCGCGGCGTCGACACCCGGTGCGCCGCCGCCACGTTCTGGTCGAGCGACGCGTGGTCGAAGCTGAGCACCGTCTTGATCGCCTGCGCGGCCGGGTCGGCGACGGCGGCCGCCTCGGCGGGCGGCGCGGCCTCGGCCGCGTCCGCCTTCGCGGGCTGCTCCCCCGAGCCGCCGGACAGCAGCGCCCACGCCGCCCCGCCCACACCGGCCGCGAGCAGCACCGCAGCCGCTGCCGCGGCGATGCCCAGCCCGCGCCTGCTGCGCCGCGGCGGGACGGTCTGCGGCGTCTGCGCGTACCCCGGCGGGCCGCCCATCGCGGGGCCCAGCCCGGGGCCTGTCCCGAGACCGATCCCGGGGCCGGTCCCGCCCGAGTCCGTCCCCATCAAGTGGTCGGCCCGGCCCACGGTCGGCGGCGCGGACGGCGGCGTCCGCGGGTCGCCCGCGAAATGGGCGCCGGTGCTGAGCGGGCCCATGTCGTCCTCGATCGTCTCGGCGCCGCCGAGCAGGTTCAGCAGCACGCCCTGCGCCTCCGGACGCCGCGCCGGGTCCTTGGCCAGGCAGGACGCGACGACGCCGCGCAGCGACTCCGGCAGCGCCGACAGGTCGGGCTCGTAGTTCAGGATCCGGTGGAACACCGCGGAGATCGTGTCGTTGCCGAACGGGTGCCGTCCCGTCGCCGCGAACAGCATCGTCGCCGCCCACGTGAACAGGTCCACGCCGGTGCCGAGGTCGGTGTCGGTGACCTGCTCGGGCGCCATGTACGACGGCGTCCCGACCACCCCGCTGCCCTTGGTCGCCGACGCACCGGCGATCCGCGCGATGCCGAAGTCGATGACACGCGGCCCGTCCGGGCCCATCAGCACGTTGGACGGCTTGAAGTCGCGGTGCAGGATGCCCGCCCGGTGGATCGCCGCCAGCGCCGTCACGGTCCCGATCGCCAGCCGGTCGAGGTCGGTCCCGGTCCGCGGGCCCTTCTCGTTCACCAGCCCGCTGAGCGACGGCCCCGGCACGTACTCGCTGACGACGTACGGCAGGTCGCCGGAGATGTCGGCGTCCAGGACCTGGGCGGTGCAGAACCCGGCGACCCGCCCGATCATCCGCATCTCCCGCTCGAACCGCGCCCGCCATTCCGGATCGCGGCTGAACCGGTCGCGCAGCAGCTTCACCGCGGCCTGATCGCCGTTCTCGCGACGCCCCAGGTAGACGACGCTCTGCCCGCCCTCGCCGATCCGTCCGACCAGCTCGTACGGCCCGAGCTGAGCCGGGTCGCTGGGCAGCAATGGGCCAACGGCCGTCATGGGAGCTCCTCCGTCGCATGCGAAACCCGCCACGGGACCTGTACCCGCCCGAGCACCGCATCGCCACTTACGATCGGCTATACGTTAGACGCCTGTAATCGCCCATGCGTTCTCCGTTGTCACGATCAGGTCTTTTCGAGGAAGTCGGCCCGGTCTTCGTCCAGGAGAGTGGCCAGGACTGTTGCCAGGCCAGGGTGGTCGGAGAGCTCTGGGTCCTTTTCGACCAAGGTCGTCGCTTCTTCGCGGGCGTCCCGAATCACGTCCTCGTCCTTTTGGAGGGTGAGGAGGCGGAGACTGGAGGTGCGGCCCGCCTGCGCGGCGCCCAGGACGTCCCCTTCGCGGCGTTGTTCCAGGTCCAGGCGGGAGAGTTTGAAGCCGTCGGTGGTGGAGGCGACGGCGTCTAGGCGTTCGCGGGCTTTGCTGCCGGGTTCGGCGTCCGTGACGAGGAGGCACAGGCCGTGCAGGGAGCCGCGTCCGACGCGGCCGCGGAGCTGGTGGAGCTGGGAGACGCCGAACCGGTCCGCGTCCATGATCACCATGACGGTGGCGTTGGGGACGTCCACGCCGACCTCGATGACCGTGGTGGCGAGCAGGACGTCCAGGTCGCGGTCGGTGAAGCGGCGCATGACCGCGTCCTTCTCGTCGGGGTGGAGCTTGCCGTGCAGGACGCCGATGCTCAGTCCGGTGAGGAGCTCCTCCAGCTTCGGCAGCACCTCCATGATCCCGAGGGGTGAGCGGCGGGCCTCGTCGTCGGACGCGATGGCGTCGCCCTCGTCGCCCTCCTGCTCGCCGATGCGCGGGCACACGATGTAGATCTGGCGGCCGTTGGACGCCTCCTCCCTGATGCGCTCCCAGGTGCGGGCGAAGAACGCGGGCTTCTCCGGCGGCACCACGTGGGTCTGGATCTCCGAGCGGCCCGCCGGGAGCTGCCCGAGGACGGACGTCTCCAGGTCGCCGAACACCGTCATCGCCACCGTCCGCGGGATCGGCGTCGCCGTCATGACCAGGACGTGCGGGCGCCCGCCGCCGGTCTTCTCGCGGAGCGCGTCGCGCTGTTCGACGCCGAAGCGGTGCTGCTCGTCCACGACGACGAGGCCCAGGTCGGCGAACTGGACGCTCTCCTGGAGGAGGGCGTGGGTGCCGACGACGATGCCCGCGGCGCCGGACGCGGCGTCCAGCAGGGCCTCCTTGCGCGCCTTGGCGCCCTGCGATCCGGTGAGGAGCGCGACGCGGGTGGCGTTGTCGGCGCCGCCGAGCTGCCCGGCCTGGGCGAGGTCGCCGAGCATGCCGGTGATCGACCGGTAGTGCTGCTGGGCGAGGACCTCGGTGGGCGCGAGCAGCGCGGCCTGGCCGCCGCCGTCCACGACCTGCAGCATCGCGCGGAGTGCGACCACCGTCTTGCCGGAGCCGACGTCGCCTTGGAGGAGGCGGTGCATGGGGTGTTCGAGGGCCAGGTCGGCGGCGATCTCGTCGCCCACCTCGCGCTGGCCCTCGGTGAGCTCGAACGGCAGGCGCGCGTCGAACTCCGATTGGAGGCCGCCGAAGGACGGGGGGCGTGGCGTGGCCGGGAGGGCGGCAGCCGCGAGGCGGCGCTGCGCTAGAGCTACCTGGACGACGAACGCCTCGTCCCATTTGAGGCGCTTCTTCGCGCGGCCCAGCTCCTCCCAGTTCTGCGGGCGGTGGATGCCCTCGTACGCCTCGCGCAGCCCGATCAGATTGCGGCGGCGAAGGAGCGGCGCGGGCATCGGGTCGGCGGGCAGGTCGAGCTGGTCGAGGACGGTGCCGACGGACGTCCCGATCGTCTCGATCGGCAGGTTCTTGGTCGACGGGTAGATCGGGATGATCTCGTCGGCCCACTCCTGCGCGGCCTGCTCGGCGCCCTTGTCGTGGACGACCTTGTACATCGGGTGCGCGAGCTGCCGGACCGCCCTGCCGCTGCGCGGCCGGTAGGTGCTGATCTTCCCGGCGAACAGGCCGCGCGTCCCGGGCGACAGGTCCTTCTCCGGCCGGTAGGAGCCCTTGCGGCCGAAGAAGCTCAGCTTCAGCTCGCCGGTGCCGTCCGTGACGGTGATCTCCAGGACGTAGCCGGGGCTGCGGGTGAGGGTGCGGCCCTGGACCTTCACGACCTCCGCCATGACGGTGACGTGCTCGCCGTCCTCCAGGCCGCTGAGCTGCGTGAGCTCGCCGCGGTGCGCGTAGCGGCGCGGGTAGTGGTGCAGGAGGTCGCCGGCGGTGTGCAGGTCGAGGCCCTTCTCCAGGACCTTGGCCGTCTTGTCGCCGAGGACATTGCGCAACGGCTCGTCGAGATTCGCCACGGTGTCTTTTCTAGCCGATGGGGGCGACGGGCATCAGGTGATGCTCACTCGATGCCGATGAGGAGCGGGTACCGTTCCTGGCCGCCGTCGTAGACGCCGACCTCCACGTCCGGATGGGCGTCGCGCAGATGCCCTTCGAGCACGGCGGCGAGGCCGGGCGGCGCGTACAGGCCGATGATCAGCGTGGCGAGCTCGCCGCCGCCGGACAGCATCCGGTCCAGGACGTGCCGCGCGACCTCCGCGACGCCCGCGCCGATCGTCACCACGCCGCCCTCGATCAGGCCGAGGACGTCGCCCGGCCGGCACGGGCCGGCGCTCGTGACCGCCTCCTGCCCGGCGACCTCCAGGTGGCCGAACCGGGTGGCGCCGGCGGCGCGGGTCATCTCGATCACGTCCTCGGCGAAGCGGCGCAGCGGGTCGTGCACCGCGAGCGCCGCCATCCCCTGGACGGACGCCTTGGCCGGGACGACCGCGATGCGCGCCCCCGCCTCGCGGGCGCGTTCCGCGGCGGCCTCGGCGAGGGAGAGGACCTCGGGCTCGTTCGGCAGGACGGTCACCTCGTCGCCCGCCGCGAGGATCGCCTCCGCGAGGACGGCGAGCGGCGGCGCCAGGCCGGGATCGCGGCGGACCACCCGCGCCCCGCATTCCTCGAACAGCGCGGCCAGGCCGTCGGCGGCGGTGACGGCGATCACCGCGCGGCCGGTGTGCGGCGCGTGCGGCTCCCGCGTCCTGGCGTGCAGGTAGGTGACGCGGATCCGGTGCGGACGGCCTGCGGCGAGGCCCGCCTCGATGGCGGCGCCCGCGTCGTCCACGTGGACGTGAACGTTCCAAAGTCCGTCGCCGCCGACCACGACCAGCGAATCACCGAGGCGGTCGAGCTTCTCGCGGAGGGTGTGGACGGCCTCGTCCTGCGCGTACAGCAGGTAGATGACCTCGTACCCGGGACCGTTCCGCTTCTCGGGCCGTTCCTGCACGGGATCCGGGGCGCCGGGAGCGCGGGCGGGCACCTCGTAGCGCTCGGGGTACTCCTCGGTGATCTCGGCGACGAGCGCGTCGAGCACCACGCAGAGCCCGGCCGCGCCCGCGTCGACGACGCCGCTGCGCGCCAGGACGTCCAGCTGGCCGGTGGTGCGGTGCAGCGCCTCCCGGGCCCCGCTCGCGGCGGCCCGCGCCGCCTCGGCGAGGCCGGTGGCGGACGATTCCGCGGCCGACGTGCATGCGGCCGCGGCGGCGTCCAGGACGCTTAGGATCGTTCCCTCCACGGGATGTTCGACGGCTCCGCGGGCCAGGCCGGACGCGTGCTCCAGCGCGCTCGCGAACGCCGCCCCGCCGGGCGGCGCGTCCAGCGGGCCGAGGACGTCGGCCAGACCGCGGAACACCTCGCTCAGGATCACGCCGGAGTTGCCGCGCGCGCCCAGCAGCGCGCCCCGCGCCAGCGCGCGCCAGGTGTCCGGGACGCCCGCGCCGTCCGGAAGCTCGTCCAGCGCCTCCGCCGCCGCGATCACGGTGAGGTGCAGATTGGTGCCGGTGTCGCCGTCCGGGACCGGGAAAACGTTCAGCGCGTCGATCTCCGCCCGGGTGCTGCCGAGCGCCTTCGCGGCGCCCCTGCACCACCGCCGGATCGCCGCCATGTCGAGGACTTCGCCCACGCCCCGCCCCTCTCCGCTTTGCCCGACTCTTCTGTACCGTGTATGGGGCGTCCTGGGGAAGCCGTAAGGCCGGATGATCGCGAGCCGATTCGCCTATCCGACGGGCCGTCGGCTACTCTGATCCGTGCGCCTCGTCCGAGGCGCTCATCAGTGAGCGCCCATGATGCCCGGCTCGCCCGCAGCGGCGACGGGCGGCGTTCCGGTCAGAGTTTCGACACCACTTGGAGTTTCCCGTGGCTTCCGTCTGCGACGTCTGCGGCAAGGGACCCGGTTTCGGCATGCGCGTCTCCCACTCGCACCGCCGCACCCCGCGCCGCTGGAACCCCAACATCCAGCGCGTGCGCGCCGTCGTGAACGGCAGCACCAAGCGGATCAACGCGTGCACCTCCTGCATCAAGGCGGGGAAGGTCGTCAAGCCGACGGTCTGAGCACCGCCGGGCAGAGCTTCGGCCGGCTCATCGGGCCTTCCCGATGAGCCGGTTTTTTGTGCGTCCGAGGTGGCGTGCGTCCGGTGTTGCCGCGGGTCAGGTGCGGTGGCGCCAGCCGTGGTCGACGGGGCCGATGCCCGCGCCGAGCGGGAAACCCGCCGCGATCGCGCCCGTCACGTACTCCTTCGCCTTCGCCACCGCCGCTGGGACGTCCTCGCCGAGCGCCAGGTGCGACGCGATCGCGGACGCGAGCGTGCACCCGGTGCCGTGGGTGTGCCGGTTGTCGTGCCGGGGCGCGGTGAACCGGTGCTCGCGCTCCCCGTCGAAGAGCAGGTCGGCGGGCTCGCCCGGCAGGTGCCCGCCCTTGATCAGGACCCACTGCGGGCCGAGCGCCTTGACGGCCTCGGCCGCCTCGCGCAGACCCGCCTCGTCCACCACCTTGACGCCGGTGAGCTGCTCGACCTCGTAGAGGTTGGGCGTGACGACGGTCGCGGCCGGCAGCAGCGCCGAGCGGACGGCCTGGACGGCGTCGGGCGCGAGCAGCGAGTCGCCGTGCTTGGACACCCCGACGGGATCGACCACGGCGGGCGCGTCCGAGGCGGCCAGGGCTTCGGCGACCGTCTCGACCAGGACCGTGGACGCGAGCATCCCCGTCTTGATCGCGTGGACGCCGATGTCGGACAGCACGGAGTCGAGCTGGGCCCGCACCGCCTCGACCGGCAGCTCCCAGTAGCCCTGGACGCCGAGCGAGTTCTGCGCGGTGACGGCGGCGATGACGCTCATCCCGTGGACGCCGAGCGCGAGCATGGTCTTCAGGTCCGCCTGGATGCCGGCGCCGCCGCCGGAGTCCGAGCCCGCGACGGTGAGCACGAGCGGCGGGGCCTGCCGCATGGACGGGACGGCGGACGGGGAGTGCGTCATACCGTCCACTTTATGGCGTAACGGGGCCTAGACGATCTCGGGCGACCGGGGCCGGAGCTCGGGGCCGGGCCGGGGGCGTCTCAGACGAAGGCGCAGGGCTGGCTGTTCAGGACGCACGCGGACGGCTTGGACGCGGTGCCCTGCGCGGCGAACACGATCTGCACCTTCGCGCCGGGCGCGATGCTGGTGCGTCCGCGGACGTAGGCGACCTTGCCCGTCCTGACGACGGTGGCGCCCTTGACGGCCGTGACGGACGCGCTGGAGATCTTGAACGCGAGCGCCCACCTGGTGACGGGCCGCGGGCCGTTGTTGGCGATCGTGGCGGTCGCCTTGAAGCCGCCGGGGCCCTTGGACGCGACCCGGAACGCGATGACGAGGCCGTCGGTGCGGCCGGCGCCGCGGCTGGCGCGCTCGTTCTTCTCGCGCTGGGAGACCTGGTTGTCCCTGGGGTTGGTCTGCGTGCTGTCGTGCGGCGCGCCGCCGGCGAAGTTGAGGGAGATCTGCTGCGTGCTCAGCGCGTAGGCGACGATCCCGACCGCGATGACGAGCGCGACGATCGGCAGCAGCGGGACGGGGAGCACCGAGAGGAACTTGAACGGCCCGCCGCCCGGCCCGGACGTCCCGGATGTCTCGGATATCTCGGCGCGGGTCTCCGGGTCTCGCTGGTCCGGCAGGTCGGGCGGCGAGAGCGGCTGGGACGGCTCGTAGGAGCCGAACGGGTCGAACGGGTCGTCGAACGGGTCTTCGGGAGCGGTGGCGGGGTGGAGGCTGGGAGCGCCCGGATAGTCACCGGGATAGTCGCCTGGAAGAGGGTCGAACAGCTGCTGGGCCGGAGGGCCGTGCGTGCGGTCGGCGTCGGGCGGCGGGCCGGTCGAGATGCGCTCGTGCGGCGACACGTAGACGCGGTCGTCGGTCGGCCCGGAGTAGGCGTCGTAGGACGTTCCCGGCGGAGCGCCGTAGAACGCACCCTGGGACGCGGCGGCGTCCGGTACGGGTTCGTCGTCCGGTTCTTCGCGCCTGGTGTGTCGTCCCATCCCATCCCTCTTCGATCAGAGGATGTATACCAAACCCGTACCAACCGTGCCTACAGGTTGCCCCAACGCGCACGGGCGGACTCGCTGCGTGCACGCCGTCTCACGTCGGGAAATGATCCCACGCTCCGGCCGGCGGTTCGCGTCCGTCCACGCGCACTCCGGCCCCCTCGCCGACGCTCCCGATCACCGTCCAGGACGGGGGCAGGGCGGCGTGCGGGGGGAAGGTTCCGGCGAAGGCGTGGTCCTCGCCGCCGGTGAGCGCGTGCCGCAGCCCGTCCGGGCCGAGGACGTCCGGGACGGGCACGGCGGACGAGTCGATCTCGATCCGGACGCCGCTCGCGGCCGCGATGTGCCCCAGGTCCTGGACGAGCCCGTCGCTCACGTCCAGCAGCGCGGTGGCGCCGTGCGAGCGGGCCTCCTCCCCCGCCGTGTACGGGGGCTCCGGACGGCGGTGCGCCGCGATCAGCTCGGCGGGCCCGTCCCGCCCTTCGGTGAGCAGCGCGAGCCCGGCTGAGGCGTGGCCGAGCCGTCCCCGGACCGCCACGACGTCGCCCGGACGCGCCCCTGACCGGGTGAGCGGAGCCGCGCCGCCCAGATCCCCAAGCGCGGTGATCGCGAGCGTGACGATGCCGGGCGTGCCCACGACGTCTCCCCCGGCGACGGACGCGCCCGCCAGACGGCATTCGTCGGCGAGCCCGTCGTAGAGCAGTTCGGCCCATTCCGCCTTGGTGGCGGGCGGGGCCGCGAACCCGACGAGCAGCGCCGTGGGACGGGCGCCCATCGCGACGACGTCGGCGAGGTTCTGGGCTGCGGCCTTGCGCCCGATGTCGTACGGGCCCGACCAGTCGCGGCGGAAGTGCCGGCCCTCCACGAGCAGGTCGGTGGTGGCCACGACACGCCCGTCCGGCGCGGCGATCACGGCCGCGTCGTCGCCGGGGCCGAGCCGCACGTCAGGCCCCTGCGGGAGCCGCCGCGTCAGCCGGGCGATCAGCCCGAATTCGCCCACGTCCCCGATCGTGCCCATCCGCCCCGTCCGCGCCGTTTCCCCGTGTTCCGACCGTGCCGTTCGCGCCCGCCCGGGGCACGCCCGCCCCCGGCCACGCGCGGCGGCGCGTAACACGATACGGTGAACCGTCCGACGGTTGAATCTCCGCCCGGGGAGGACGTGATGGTGCAGGCCTACATCCTCATCCAGACCGAAGTCGGCAAGGCGGCCGAGGTGGCAAGCCATATCTCCGGCATAACGGGTGTCACTCTGGCGGAGGACGTCACGGGACCTTACGACGTGATCGTCCGAGCGGAGGCGCGCAATGTCGACGAGCTCGGCAAGCTCGTCGTCGCCCAGATCCAGGCGGTCGAGGGCATCACCCGCACTCTCACGTGCCCGATTGTCCACATCTAAGCTCCCCTTGCTGGTGGCCGGGCTGGCCCTGCTGGCCGGCGCGTGCGGTGACGGCGCCGTCCAGGTGCAGGTGCCGCGGCCGGACGCCGCCACACAGCGCCTCTGCGAAGGGCTGCGCCTCCCCGAGAAGGTGCACGGCCAGAAGCGCCGAGACACCTCCCCCAGTTCGCCGCTGACCGCCGCCTGGGGCTCGCCGCCGATCGCGCTGCGCTGCGGGGTGCCGCGCCCCGCGACGCTCCATCCCACGTCCCAGCTGGTGACGATCAACCGTGTCGACTGGTTCGGGCTGCCCGCGAACCGCCCGGTCACGTTCACCGCCGTCGCGCGGCAGGCCTACGTCGAGGTGACCGTCCCGCCCAAGTACAACCCGGCCGGTGACGTGCTCATCGAGCTCGGCCCGCTGATCGAGGCGACGATCCCGCAGAAGCCCGAAGGCCAGATCTGACCGCCTCCGCAAAAGCGCATCACCAAAGCGGGACGGGGCTCTCCCCACGCGCGTAGTAGCCGGGGATCGGCTCGCCGGACGACGCCCGGTCCAGCCGCCGCCGCATCCCGTCCGACAGGACGTCCGCCTTCATCATCTCCACGAACACGGACGTGACGTTGCCGAGGTCGAACCAGTCGCGCTGCCACGACCACTGCCGGTTCCCCGCGTACCGGAACCACGACCCGCCGATCCCGGGGACCTCGTACGGCGTCCCGTCGGGGCGGCGCGCGTCCGCGATCTGCTTCCAGAACCCGACGACCTCGCCGTTGCGCTCGTCGACCAGGACGCTCTGGTACGGGTACGTCCAGCCGTCCAGGCCGCCCATCTCGGACCCGAGCGCGATGTCGCGGATCTCGTCGCGGCCGACGGCCATGAAGTCCTGCGCCGGGCCGAGGTTCCAGCCGTAGGTGGCGTCCTCGGTGTAGAGGTCGGCGAGCGGGCGCCAGTCGCCGGCCTCCTCGCAGCGCCGGTTGGACTCCAGCCAGTGCTCGACCATCGCGTCGAGCTCTTCGCGGGGGAAGGAGGGCATCACGTCTCCTGCAGTCTGAGGGCCTGGGTCGGGCAGTAGCGGACCGCCGCGGTCACCTCCGCGCGCCGGTCTTCTGACGGGTCGGCGTCCAGGACGCGGACCTTGCCTTTGGCCGGGACCTCGAACACGTCCGGGGCCTCCAGCTCGCACATGGCGTGTCCCTGGCACAGGTCGAGGTCGGCCTCGATCCTCACCGGCGCCTCCTGCGATAGCGGACGGCGCACGGCTGCGCGAGCTGGACGACCATCTTCGAGTGATCGTCGCGGTACGTCTCCGGAGGCTGGGCGGGCTCGAACTCCCAGTCCCGCAGCAGCACCGAGAAGATGGCCTTGAGCTGCATCATCGCGAAGTTCGCGCCGACGCAGCGGTGCCGTCCCGCGCCGAACGGCACCCACGTCCAGCGGTTGAGGAGGTCCTCCTCGCGGGGCGCGGCGTAGCGTTCGGGACGGAACGCGTCCGGTTCGGGGAAGTCGGCTCCGATCCGGTTGGACACGGCGAGGCTGCAGCCGACCATCGTCCCTGCCGGGATGCGGCGCCCGACCACCTCCTGATCGGTCTTCGCGACCCGCAGGAGCAGGATCAGCGGCGGATGCAGCCGCAGCGCCTCCTTGATCGCCGACTCCAGGGCCGGGATCGCGCGGAGGGCCTGGAAGGAGACCTCGCGCCCGTCGGCGTAGAGGGCGTCCAGTTCGCGGACGACGCCGTCCAGCACGCCGGGGTGGCGGAGCAGCTCGATCAGCGTCCAGGCGGCGGTGCCGGACGTGGTGTGGTGCCCGGCGAACATCATCGAGATGAACATGCCGGTGACCTGGTCGGCGTCGAACCGCGGCCGCCCGTCCGCGTCCTTGACCGACATGAGGACGTCGAGGAGGTCGCGATCGTCCCTCGGCGGGTCGGGGGGCCGCTCGTCCATGATCCCCTGGACGAGCCCGACCAGCGCCGCGCGGGCCGCGTCCCGCCGCCGGAAGCTGTCGATGTCGGCGTACGGGTCGACGTAGGCGAGCGCGTCGGTGCCGCGTTCCAAGTCGTGGTACAGGTCGGCGAACCGCCGGTCGAGCGCCGCGCGGAACTTGCGTCCGATCAGGCACGCGGACGAGGTGTAGATCGTCAGCTCAGCGAAGAAGTCGAGCAGGTCGATCTCGCCCCCGTCGCCCCATCCGGCGACCATCCGGTCGACCTCGGCGGCGATCGTCGCGGCGTGCCCCTTCAGGTACGAGCCCTTGAGGGCCTGGTTGTGCAGGGCTTCGTGGCGCTGCTCGGGCGTCGCGTCGAACACCACGCCCGCACCGAAGATCGGGGTCATGAACGGGTACGCCTCAGCCTGGTCGAGTTCCTCGTCCGGGGCGCGGAAGAAGAACTCGTTGGCCTCCGCGCCCGACAGCAGCACGACGCGCCGCCCGGCGAGCCGGAACTCGCCGGCGTCGCCGCACTCGTCCCGGACGCGCCGCATCAGCCCGATCGGGTCGGAGCGCAGCTCCTCCAGATGGTCGGGCCCGCCCGACACGACGCGCGGCTCTGCCGATGCGGTCACTTTGCCTCCTCCAGGGGCGCCTCTGGCTGTAGTTCGACCAGGGAGAGATGCGCGCCGCGCGGCGCGGACACGACCGCCGTGATGGCGGCGGCCACGTCCGAGGGGCGGAGGAAGTAGGGATGCCGCGCCACGCCCCACTTCACCCACTCGTCCAGGACCTCGCCGGTCGTCTGCGCGTCCCAGCCCATCCCCATGCCGGTCGCCGTGGGCCCGGGACGGACGATCGACGCCCGCACACCCGTCCCTTCCAGCTCCATCTGCATGGCCCGCGCCATTCCTTCCACACCGTTCTTGGACGCGACGTAGGCGCCCATCCGCGTCCTGGGCACGCGCACGACGTCCGAGGAGACGAACACCACGTCGCCGCGCCGCCGCGCCACCATCCCCGGGACGAACCGCGAAACGAGCCGATGCGCGCCGACGAGATGGATCTGCACCTGCGCGGCGAACTCGTCTGGGTCGAGCTCGTGGATGCGGGCGGCGTCCAGGTCACCGGCCCCGGAGACGACGACCTCGACCGGCCCGAGCGCGTCCTCGGCGGCGGACGCGAACGCCTCGACGGAGCCGGTGTCGCCGACGTCCAGCGGATGCGCGAACGCCTCTCCCCCGCCCGCCCGGATCGTCGCGGCCAGCTCCTCGCATCTCTCCAGCCGCCGCGCGCCGAGCGCGACCGGATGCCCGGCCGCCGCGAGCGCCGTGGCGGTGGCCGCGCCGATCCCGGACGACGCGCCCGTCACCACGGCCGGACGCCGCTCGGGATGCGGATCGAACCGCGGCATGCCTACCGCACCTCCACCCGGACGGGCAGGGCGGCGAAGCCGCGCACGTTCACCGAGTGCACCCGCTCCGCGCCCGCCTCGTCGACCTCGTAGGACGCGACGCGCCGCACCAGCTCGGTCAGCGCGATCCGCGCCTCCAGCCGCGCCAGGTTCGCGCCGAGGCAGAAGTGCCGCCCGCCGCCGAAGCTGACGAGCTGCGACGTGTCGCGATCGAGGTCGTAGTCGTCGGCGCGTTCGAAGACGCGCGGGTCGCGGTTGGCGGAGCCGACCAGCAGCAGCACCCGGTCGCCTGCGGGAATCCGCTGCCCGTGCAGCTCGACATCTCTTGCGACCCTCCTGGCCAGCATCTGGCTGGACGTGTCGTACCGGAGGGTCTCCTCCACCCAGTCGTCCACGCGCGCCGGGTCGCCGAACGGCTTCGCGACCTGCTCCGGGTTGCGCGCGCCCCAGTAGAGGGCGTTGGCGAGCAGCTTGGTCGTCGTCTCGTTCCCGGCGACGACCATCAGGAACAGGAACGCGATGATCTCGGTGTCGGCCAGCCGGTCGCCGTCGATCTCGGCGTCCAGCAGCGCCGACGTCAGGTCGCCTGACGGCCTGCGCCTGCGCTCGGCGACCATGTCCTGGTAGTAGCCGGCGAGGGTGAGCGCCGCGTCCATCCCGGCGGGCGGGACGTCGTCGAGCCCCTCCTCCCGGTGGACGACGGCGTCCGCGAGCCGCCGCACCTCGGCCCGGTCCGCCTCCGGGACGCCCATCATCTCGGAGATCACGTCCATGGGCAGCAGCCCGGCGAACCCGGACACGAAGTCGAACTCGCCCTTCTCCAGCGCGGGCTCCAGATGCCGCCGGGTCAGCGCGCGGACGCCGTCCGCCAGGTCCTTGATCCGCCGGGGCGTGAAGCCCTTCGACACCAGAGCCCGCATCCGCGTGTGCCGCGGCGGGTCGAGCGCCAGGAACGACATCGTCCGGTGCGCGTGCGGACCCCAGGCGCTCGGCTCCACCGAGACGCCGTGCGAGCTGGAGAACGCCGCGTGGTCCCGGAACGCCGCCGACACGTCGGAGTGCCGCGACAGCGCCCAGAAGCCGACCTCGTCGTCGCGGTACAGCGGCGCCTCCTCGCGGAGCCGCGCGTAGACCGGGTAGGGATCCTCGTGGACGGCATAGTCGAACGGGCTGTACGAGACCTGCGCGGCGGCGTCCATGGCTGCTCCCCTCTCGTCGGACGGCACTCGTCAGTCAGTCGGCCGGGTCGGGGAGGATCAGCTCCGCCATCTCGGCGAGCCGGTCGGCCATGCGGGCGTAGGACGTGTAGCCCATGCCCGCGTGCACGAGCGCGCCGGTGTAGGCCAGCTCCAGCGCCCCGAGGATCTTCGGATCGTCGTGCTCGCGCAGCGCCGCCCGCAGCCGGTCCCGGATCGCGACGCCGATCCGCGCCCGCAGCTCGCGGACGTCGGGGTCGGTGCCGAGCAGCGCGGTGGTGCACGCCGCGGCGAGTTCCGGCTCGTCCGACACCAGCAGCGCGATCTCGCGGAGGACCGCCACGACCCGTTCGCGGAGCGTCCCGTCGGCGTCGACCTGCGGCAGCGCACTGAGCCGCCGCCAGAACACCTCGGTGATCAGATGGTTCTTGGACGCGAAGTAGGTGTAGGCGGTCGCCGGCGCGACCCCGGCGCGCCTGGCCACGTTGCGGACGGTCAGCCCCTCGTAGCCGGTCTCCCCGACCTCGACCACGGCGGCGTCCGTCAGCCGCCGGACGGTGTCGGCCTGCCGCTCGGTGAGGCGGCGGCGGGTGGGCTCGGTCGTCAGCTCGTTACCGGACACGTGTCCAGACATTAGTTCAGCACGAGGTCGGGCGCAACGCCCGCGAGCGTCGTCAGGGAGCCAGATCGACCCGGACGTCCTTCATGGAGTCGGGAAGCAGGATGACCGTCGCGCCGTTGTGGCGCGTCCAGCCGGCGGGGAGCAGGAACCAGTGGCCCCCCACGTGCGCGAGCGTGCGCAGGCCGTTGTAGCGGTAGCCGAACGCGGCGTCCTTGGCGCCCAGCTGCACCACGCCGACGCCGGGTCCGGTGATGTGCAGGCGCTGCCGGGAGTACACGACCGCCTGCGGGCTGGTCGGCAGCGACAGCTCGACGGCGCGGGCCGCGTCGAGGCCGTGCTGCTGCGCCGTGTTGGCCGTCGCCCAGAAGGCCGCGATCAGGGCGAGCGCGATGAGCAGCAGCCGCCGGACGGCCCGGGTGGACACGAGCATCTCCGACCATCCGCCCCGCGCCACCCCGTACCGGGTCGCGGCCTCGGCGACGTACTCCAGCAGCAGGGTCCCGCCGCCGAGCGCCGCGGGCGACAGGTAGGGCCCGCTGACGGCGTCCTCGGCGTGCCGGTGCAGGCTGACCGCGCCGATCGTGAGCAGCGCGAAGGCCAGGACCGTGAGGAGCACGCACACCAGCAGCCGCACGCGGCGGGACGCGCCGCGCATCAGATGGACGAGGAGATGATGGGCGATGAGCGCCCCCACGCCGAGGACCATCACCGACGCCAGCGGCGAGAACACCGGGCCCGCGCTCAGGACGAGGTAGTCCGTCGTCGTGAACCCGACCGTGCCGAGATCGACCCCGAAGTAGGCGAAGCGCGCCCGTTCGCGCACGTAGCCGAAGTAGTACAGGATCGCCGTCAGCACACCGGTGGACGCCAGCACCCGTCCGGCGATCTCGACGACCCGTCCGATCGCCTGGTTGCCACCGGACGACGAGTCACCCGCATCGGCGGGCTCGTCGGCGAACGCCCCGGCAGGCTGATCAGCGGGCGGCCGGGCTGGATGATCAGCGGGCGGCTCGGCAGGCGGCTCGGCGGACGGCTCGGCGGGCATCGGTCAGGAGCCGGCGGGGCCGGGGTCGTCCTCTTCGGGCGTGACGTCTCCCGGGCTGTCCGGTTCGGGCTCCGGACTGATCTCGCTCTCGCCGCTCGGCCCCTCGGGCGACGGCGACTCACCGCCGGGCGACGTCGACTCCCCGGGCGGCGACCCGCCGCTGGGCGACGCCTCGGGCGGTTTCGTCGCGGCGACGTCGAAGAACTCCGTCTTGGTCTTCACCCCCACCCGCAGGCACACGTTCCCTTCCCCGCCCTGGCACATGGAGCTGTCCTTGATCTCGACGATCCCGGCCGGGTTGGAACTCGTCTCGCGCGCGATCATGCAGGGGGCGTCAGGCCGGCACGGCCGGTGGTTCTTGAACTGCTCCCGGATGGACCGGGCGCACGGGTCGCCGCCCGCGTCGGTGATCTCGACCGCCTCGCGGCACGCCGCGCCGATCTCCTGCAACTGCGCTTTGGAGATTTGGGTCTGCGCCAGGTCCGTCGCCTGGGGCTGGACGTCGCCGCCGACGGCCAGGCCGCTCGGCTGCATCGGCAGCGGCGTGGTCGCCGGCGCCGCCTCCTCTTCGCTCTTGCCGCATGCCACGGCGCAGAGCAGCAGGACCAGTCCGCAGGCCACACGTGTTCGCCAAGACCGCATGCTCGCCCCCCGTCATCACCTGGTGACCCCACGCATGCGCGTTGAGTTCCCCCAGGTCAGACCGTGAAACCGGGCGGACTGAATGGTGAGGCGGGTGGGATTCGAACCCACTCAGCGCAGTGGCAACCGGGTTACAGCCGGACCCGACTCTCCGAACGTCGGCGCCGCCCCAAGCACGGGCCGCCAGGGCCCGCATCACGCGACCGCCGTGGCCGCGTCCGTACCTCCGGAGGGATTCGAACCCCCAGCGCACAGCACCTCATGCTGCCGTCTCTGCCGTTGGACTACGGAGGCATGCGTGCGGCTCCCGGGAGTCGAACCCGGAACATCCACTTCCTGAGAGTGGCCTCTCTGCCGATTGGAGTAGAGCCGCAAGAAGATTCGCGAGGGGCGTCACTCGCGGCGGCTCGACCGGAAGATCGTCAGGAGACGGGATACCGGCCGGGGCGGGCGCGCGACGCCGAGGGCAGTCGAAGTCGATACTGCTCCAGTGCCATGGCCGGTCCTCCTCTCAAAGCCTCGTGTCTTGGACGGGCTGACGTCGTCCACGGTGCCAGCATCCGGGGAACCGCCGCAACGCATTTTCCAGGGGGCTCACGTCTCGTCCGGGAGGGCCGCGCCGAAGGCGACCATCGCCCAGAACGCGACCATGACCCAGCCGAGCGCGATCCCGGTCACGGCGAGCCCCAGCCCGCGCTCCCCGGAGCGGCGCAGCCGCGCCCACGCCATGTGCCCCGCGATGATCGCCGGGATGGACGGGAGACCGCACGTGATCAGCCCGACCGCCCCCATGGACACCGCGTAGATCGCCAGGCTGTTGATGGGCCGCTTGGCGTGCGGATGATGAGCGGCGGCAGCGGCCTGGTACTGATGCCCGGACGGCGGGTACGGCGACTGCGTCGGATAACCGGTGTAGCCCGCGGGATCCCGGTAGGCGGCGCCGCGGGCGGCGATCGCGTCGGCGTACCGGTTCCACGTCTCCGCCTCGGCCGTGCGGCCCTGCCCGTTCAGCAGCATGGCGAGGTTGCGCATCGCGGCCGGGTCGCCGGCCTGCGCTGCCTGCCGGTACTGCCGTTCGACCAGCGCCTCCGCCTCCCCCGCGGCGAGCGCCGGCCCCTGGAACCCCGCGGCCCCGTGCGTCTGCGGCTGCATGGGAGCCTGCGTCGGTGACTGCGCGGGTTGTGCAGGTTGCGCAGGTTGCGCAGGCCTTGCGGGTTGCGCGGGGGCTTGCGTCCGAGGCCGGTCCGCGGTCTGGGCGGGTTGCCGGACGCCGCTGGAGATGAGCCCGTCCAGCAGGGACTGGGCGGACGGGCGCCGCGCCGGGTCCTTGGCGAGCGCCGAGCGGACGGTGTCGAGCAGCGAGCCGTCCAGCCCGCTCAGGTCCGGTTCCCCGCTGATGATCTGGTGGATGATCGCCGGGAGCGAGGCGCCGTCGAAGCACGGCCCGCCGCGCGCCGCGAACGCCACGGTCGCGCCCCAGGCGAACACGTCGGACGCCGGCGTCGCGCCGCGTCCGTCCAGCTGCTCGGGGGCCATGAACGCGGGCGTGCCGACGATGCCGCCGGTCGCGGTGAGGCGCGTCCCGTCCAGGGAGCGGGCGATGCCGAAGTCGATGACCCGCGGCCCGAACGTGGACAGCACCACGTTGGCGGGCTTCAGGTCGCGGTGGACGACCCCGGCGTCGTGGATGGCGGTCAGCGCGGTCGCGATCCCGACCGCGACGGCTTCCAGGTCGGCGCCCCGCAGCGCGCCGTCCTTGGCCACGGCGGCGTCCAGGCTCGGCCCGTTCACGAACTCGGTGACCAGGTAGGGCGGGTCGGCGGTGGGGTCGGCGTCCAGGACGGGCGCCGTGCAGAACGGCCGCACCCGCTGCGCCGCCGCGACCTCCGCCTCGAACCGCGCGCGGTACTGCCGGTCGGCGGCGAACTCGCGCCTGATCACCTTGATGGCGACCTTGCGTCCCGCCCCGTCCAGCCCGGCGTACACCGTGCCCATCCCGCCCTCGCCGAGCCGGTCCACGACCCGGTACGGGCCGATGCGCTCCGGCAGGCCGCCATGCGACACGGGACGTTCTCCTCAGGGTGGGGTACAGCCCCCAAGCCTGGCACATCCGACCACCTCCCGTAGCCGAAGACACCCGACCTCATCTCGCAGCCCTAGGAAACGAAACAACCCTCGCCCTGACAACCTTGCCCACGCCAAAACACCCCTAGAAACCAAAGGTCCGCATCCATCAGTGGATGCGGACCCTATGGCGGTGGCGCGCTAGTCGAGGACGTCGGCCGCCTTGTGCGCCGTGATCGCCCGGTCCAGCCAAGCGTCCAACTGCTCGACGTCCGTGCAGCCCACGATCCGCTCCCGCTGCTCATCGGTCACCGCGACGCCCCGCTTCTTCAGAACACGCAACACCGCCCCGGCGACCCCCTCCGCCTTTCCCTTGGCCGCCGCCTCGCTGAGGAACTCGGAGTAGGAGTACAGCGATTCTGTATTCATCTTCATATCCAGGGCCTTCCGCGCAGCCTCGGGAAGAACTGCGATCAGGTGGTTATAGTACCGCTTGAAGCGTTCGTCGCCTCGGTCCGCCATCAGATTCGTGGTGTCGAAGCCGGCCTGGACGACATCGTTCTGATGCTCTCCGTCGCCGTGGAACAGGGCGGAGAGGACTCCCATGGCGGGGTCGGCGGCGATTTCCTCGGCGTCCTTGAGCAGGGGAACGTGATCGCGGCTCAGGACGAGCGGGGTCAGCGTGTGCCCCGGATGCCCGGTGTCGATCTCGGTGGCGCACCACTCGGCGACCTTGGGGTCCGGGGCGATCACCAGGAGGACGGTGGGGCAACGCTGGCGGTTGCGGAGGGTCGCGAGGTAGAGCGGCCACGTCCAGCGTTTGTCGTCGGCCTTCTTGCGCTGGACCTCGACCACCACGCCCGTGCGGCCGTGGACGGTTTCGAGGACGATGGCGGCGTCGGCCGTGTACTCCTTCGTACTGAAATCGGTGAAGGACTCTGAGACGTCCCGGGCCCGCCGGATTTCTGGCAGGCGGATTCCCATTTCGGTGAGCAGTTCCGCGGCGAGCATGGGGGACCAGCGGAAAAGTTCAGCCGGGACGTCGTGCTCCTGTGACGGCATGCGGAGACGTTATCCGGTTTCAACGGCTCACGTTTGGCTATTCCTTGGAAATAGTTTGGCGTGGTCTATGTCACGCCGTAAATGGTAGCGGTTCATTGATATTCCGGCATTCGGTGTTAAGTCGGGATGTGCGGGGTTCCGTTGCGGAGGGGCGGGAAGCGGAAATTGGCGGCTGTCGTGGCGGCGGTCATTCGGGTGATGTCGGCTTCGGGGAGAGGCTCGGTGTCGTCGTCGATGAGGACCTCCCAGCGGCAGTGCGGGACGCGACCGGCGGGGGCGCGGGGTGGGCGGTGGACGGGGCGTATGCGAGCCCTCGGGTTGACCGCCTGGGCCGTGATGTCGAACGTGCCGTCCTCGATGGTGTGGCACATGCCCCGGACGGAGCGTTCGCCGAACGGCTCGACGTCGAGGAGGGCGCCGCAGGAGCGGAGCTGGAAGAAGCCGTGCGTCTCGGAGACCAGCTCGTATTCGACGTCCATGTAGTGCTGGGCGAAGCCGGGGTCGAGCTGGAGGCATTTGAAGATGGCGGAGACGCCGGTCCCCTCGATCCTCATGATCTCGCGGATGCGGCGGGTGTAGACGGGGCTGGCGCCCTTCCACTCCTCGATCGCGATCTCCTCGACGACGCGCTGGCCGTAGCGAAGGCCGACGGCGGTGAGGGCGGAGCGGTCGAGGATCTGGGCGATCAGCGCGTACTCGCGGACGAGCCGGACGAGCGCCTCCTTGGAGAGGTCCTCGAAGCGGAAGTCGGGATCGAATTCGCCGGAATAGTCCTTGCGTTCCGTCATGGCTTGAACTGTAGTCTGGACACGTGTCCAGAACAACCGAACGCTTGCTTCTGCTGGACGGCCGCCAGACCCCGGGCGAAGGCGGTGCCTTCGAGACGGTCGATCCGGCGACCGAGGAGGTGCTCGGCACCGCCGCCGACGCCACGAGAGGCGACATGGATCGCGCGATCGGGGCGGCCCGGCGGGCGTTCGACGAGACGTCCTGGCCGGTGAACGTGGAGTTCCGCGTCCGGTGCCTGCGGCAACTCAGGGAGGCGATGCGCAGACGCGCGGACGAGCTCCGCGAACTCACGATCAAGGAAGTGGGCGCGCCGAGGTTCCTGACGTTCGGGGCCCAGCTGGACGCGCCCGTGGACGATCTCGGCTGGTTCGCCGATCTCGCCGGGTCCTACGCGTGGGAGCGGGATCTCGGCCGGGCCGAGCCGATGGGGATGCCCAGCAGGCGGCGGCTCCGGAGGGAGGCCGCGGGGGTGGTCGGCGCGATCACCCCGTGGAACTTCCCGCACCAGATCAACCTGGCGAAGCTGGGCCCGGCGCTGGCCGCGGGGAACACGGTGGTGCTGAAGCCGGCGCCCGACACGCCGTGGTGCGCGGCGGTCCTCGGCGAGATCATCGCGGCGGAGACGGACATCCCGCCGGGCGTCGTCAACGTGATCACGTCGTCCGACCACGGGCTGGGCGCGCAGCTGGCACGGGATCCGCGCGTCGATCTGGTGTCGTTCACCGGGTCCACGGCGACGGGACGGAGCGTCATGGCGAGCGCGGCGGCGACGGTCAAGAAGGTCTTCCTTGAGCTGGGCGGCAAGTCGGCGTTCGTGGTGCTGGACGACGCCGACCTGCGGGCCGCCTGCTCGTACGCGGCGTTCTCCGGCATCGCCCACGCCGGGCAGGGCTGCGCGATCACGACGCGGATCCTCGTCCCGCGGAAGAAGTACGAGGAGGCCGCCGAGATCACGGCGGGCACGCTGGCGAAGCTCGGCGTCGGCGATCCCGGCGACGACCGGACGGTCTGCGGCCCGGTGATCTCGGCGCGGCAGCGGGAGCGGATCGAGGGGTATCTGGAGCTGGCCGTCGAGGAGGGCGGCTCGTTCGCCTGCGGCGGCGGCCGTCCGGCCGGGCGGGAGAAGGGCTTCTGGATCGAGCCGACCCTCGTCACCGGGCTGGCGAACGAGAGCCGGACGGCACGCGAGGAGATCTTCGGGCCCGTCCTGGTGATGCTGCCGCACGACGGCGACGACGACGCGGTCCGCATCGCGAACGACTCGCCGTACGGGCTGTCGGGCGCCGTGCACGGCGGGGACGTGGAGCGGGCGCGCGGGGTGGCGAGGCGGCTGCGCGCCGGGACGGTCAGCGTGAACGGCGGCGTCTGGTACGGCGCGGACGTCCCGTTCGGCGGCTACAAGCAGTCGGGCGTCGGACGGGAGATGGGCGTGGCGGGGTTCGAGGAGTACCTGGAGACCAAGGCGATCGCGGAGGGGCTGTGACGAGGTTCGCGGGAAGGGTCGCGGTGGTGACCGGGGCCGCGCAGGGCATCGGTGAGGCGTACGCGCGGGCGCTGGCGTCCGAGGGCGCGTCCGTGGTGGTCGCCGACGTGGACGAGCGCGGGCAGGCCGTCGCCGACGACATCCGGGGCCTGTTCGTCCGGACGGACGTGTCCGACCCCGCGTCGGTCGAGGTCATGGCGGCGACGGCGGCGGAGCGGTTCGGCGGCATCGACCATCTCGTCAACAACGCCGCCGTCTTCGGGACGATGAAGCTCGACTTCCTCTTCACCGTCGACTGGGACTACTACAAGAAGTTCATGTCCGTGAACATGGACGGGGCGTTGCTCTGCGCACGCGCCTGCTACCCGCATATGCGGGCGCGCGGCGGCGGGTCGATCGTCAACCAGTCGTCCACGGCGGCGTGGCAGTACTCCGGCTTCTACGGGCTCGCGAAGGTCGGCGTCAACGGGCTGACGCAGCAGCTCGCGCACGAGCTGGGCGGCATGGACATCCGCGTGAACGCGATCGCGCCCGGGCCGATCGACACCGAGGCCAGCCGCAGGGTCGTGCCCGGCGGCATGGCGGAGAAGATCGTCCAGGAGAAGATGGCGCTCAAGCGGATGGGCACCCCCGCCGATCTGGTCGGGACGTGCCTGTTCCTGCTGTCGGACGAGGCCGCCTGGATCACCGGCCAGATCGTCAACGTCGACGGCGGGGAGGTGTTCCGCTCATGAGGGTGGGGTTCATCGGGCTCGGGCAGATGGGCGCCCCGATGGCGGGGCATCTCGCCGAGCGGGGTCTGGTCGTGTACGACCCCCGTGCGGAGGCGATGGCTCCGCTGGTGCAGGCGGGCGCGCGGGCGGCGCGGAGCGTCGCCGACGTGGCCGCGCACGCGGACCTGGTCTCGGTGATGGTCCGGGACGACGACCAGGTGCGGCGGGTGGGCGCGGAGGTGCTGGCCAGCGCCCGTCCCGGCACGGTCCTGGCGATCCATTCGACGATCCGCGCGGCCACGGCGGAGGACCTCGCGGCGCAGGCCGAGCGGTACGGGATCGAGGTCGTGGACGCGCCGGTCAGCGGCGGGTTCATGGGGGCGCAGGCGGGCACCCTCGCGGTCATGGCCGGCGGGACGGACGAGGCGTTCGAGCGCTGCCGGGACCCGTTCGGGACGTGGGCGGACCTCGTCCTGCACATGGGTCCGGTCGGCGCGGGGACGCGCACGAAACTGGCCCGCAACCTGCTGCATTTCGTGGCGTTCGCCGCGGCGGCGGAGGCGCAGCGGCTGGCGGAGGCGTCGGGGGTGTCGCTGCGGAAGCTGGGCCGGGTGGTCCGGCACACCGACGCGGTCACGGGCGGCCCCGGCATGGTGATGCTGCGGCCGACGACCGCGCCGATGCTCCCGGACGACGACCTGTACGACACGCTCCGGCACGTGCGGGACCTCGGCGAGAAGGACCTGTCGCTCGCCGTCGAGCTGGCGGGAGAGCTGGGCGTGGACGTCCCGCTCGCCCGGCTGTCCCTCGACAGTCTCGCCACCGGCCTCGGCCTGATGGGAGAGAACGATGGATGAGCGGAGCGAACCGGGGGGCGTGGGGGGTCGTCCCCCCACAAGAGGCAGGGATGAGCGGCGGGAGCGGGGGCTGGAGATGATGCGGGAGGTCTACGGGTGGGAGGTCGGCGACGCGCCCGGCGACTTCTTCGGGATCACCGTCGACCACCTCTTCGGCGAGATCTGGACGCGCCCCGGGCTGAGCATGCGCGACCGGCGGCTGCTGCTCGTCGGCGTCCTGGCCGGTCAGGGGCTGAACGACGTCCTCGACATCCAGATCCCGGCGGCGCTGGCCCGCGGCGACCTGTCGCCGGACGAGCTGCGCGAGATCGGCGTCTTCCTGACCCACTACGTCGGCTGGCCGCTAGGGTCCAGGCTGTGCGTGCAGATCGACCGGCTGATCGCCGAGCACGCGAAACGCCGGTAGGCCGAAAAGTCGGCACTTAGGCGGAACCTGGCGGGCGGAGCGAGCGTCCAAAGTCCATGCGTGGACGTTCCTTCGTGTCGGTCGCGACCGTACTGGTGCTCGCCGGATCCGCAGGCTGCAGCAGGTCGTCCGGCCCCCATGACCCACCGGTTCCGGCGCCGCCGATGCGGCTCGTCGCCTATGACGGCTGCGACGCCCTCCTGGACGGTCTGCGCAAGGCGACGGCGGACAAGGTCGGCCCGTACGGGCTGAGCGACGGCGTCCCGATGTTCGGAGTGCCCGAGGGCGACACCGCGCTGCGGAAGGGCCCGCAGGCGGCCCAGGCTCCGGGCGGGGCGCAAGGTTCGCCGCCGCAGCATTCCACGACCAACTCCCACGAGGCGGGCGCGGACGAGCCCGACCTCGTCAAGACCGACGGCCGCCGGATCGTGACGCTCGCGGACGGCGAGCTCCAGGTCATCGACCCCGCCACCCGCAAGGTCGCGCACACGCTGGACATCCCGGGGCCCGAAGGGATCGGCCCGCACGGCAACGGGCAGATGCTGCTGAGCGGCGACCGCGTGCTCGTGATGACCCAGCGTCCGATGATGATCCCCTACGGGCGCCCATCGGGCCCGGAGCTGGACGGCTCGTCCAAGCCCGCGCGGCCCGGCGAGCCGGGGCGGCCGACGCCGTCGACCCGGCTGACGCTGATCGACATCTCCGGTGCCCCGAAGGTCGTCGGGACCATGACGACCGAGGCCGACTACATGGACGCGCGGCAGAGCGGCTCCACGGTGCGGGTCGTGATGCGGTCCAGCCCGCGGATCGACTTCCCGACCCGCGACGGACACGCCCCGAGCGAGGGCCCGCGGGACGAGGAGAAGGCCATCGCGGCGAACCGGGCGGCCGTGATGAAGGCGCCGCTCGACTCATGGCTCCCCGCCTTCCAGGTGGACGCCGGAAACGGCAGTGCCGGGAACGGCGGCTCCGGGAAGAAGTACCAGCCTCCCTGCGACCAGGTCAGCCGTCCGGCCTCGTACGCTGGCTCGTCCATGCTGAGCGTGCTGACGTTCGACCTGTCGCAGGGGATCGGTGACCCGCAGGCCATCGCCGTCACCGCCGAGGGGACGACCGTCTACGGCAACGGGAAGAGCCTCTACGTCACCGGCACTCCCCCGCAGCCGTTCGTCCCGATGCCGAGGAGGTCGTCGGCGAAGCCGCCCGAGCAGCGCACCGACGTGTACAAGTTCGACGTCGGCGGCAAGGGGCGTCCCCGCTATGTGGCGTCCGGTTCGGTGAAGGGCGACCTGCTCAACCAGTACTCGATGTCGGAGCACGACGGGAACCTGCGCCTGGCGACGACGACCAGCCGGTTCGACCCGGGCAACCGGTCGTCGGAGAGTTCGGTGTACGTCCTCGCGCAGCGCGGCGCCCGCCTCGACGAGATCGGACGCGTCGACGGCCTCGGCAAGGGCGAGCGGATCTACTCCGTCCGGTTCATGGGCGCCGCCGCGTACGTCGTGACGTTCCGGCAGGTCGACCCGCTGTACGTGCTCGACCTGACGGACCCGCGCCGCCCCCGCCGCACCGGCGAGCTGAAGATCCCCGGCTATTCCGCATACCTGCATCCGGCCGGCGACGGACGGCTCATCGGCGTCGGGCAGGACGCCGACGGGTCCGGCCGCAGGCTCGGCCTCCAGGTCTCGCTGTTCGACGTGAAGTCGGCGCCGCGGCGCCTGGACGCCTACCGGCTCCCGGGGGCCAACGCCGCCGCGGAGTTCGAGCCGCACGCGTTCCTGTACTGGCCCGCGACGGGCCTGACGGTCATCCCGGGCACCGGCGGACGGGACGGCGGAGGCGAGGCGCTCGTCCTCAAGGTCGAGGGCGACAAGGTGCGCCGCGTGGGCACGGTGACCCACCCGAAGGACGGCGACTACGGGCGCTCGATCCGGCGGTCGCTGATCGTGGGCGACACGCTCTGGACGATCTCCGACGAGGGCGCCCGTGCGACGGGCATCGCCGACCTGAAGGAACGCGCCTGGCTCGCCTTCGACTAGCGCGGGCGGGGCGAACCCCGGCGTCGGCTAGCGCAGGCCGGTCGGGCGGTGCAGCGCCGTCTGGATGAGGCGGTCGACCAGCGCCGGGTAGTCGAGCCCGGTCGCGGCCCACATCTGCGGGAACGCCGACGCGGGCGTGAAGCCGGGCATGGTGTTGATCTCGTTGAGGATCCACCGGCCGTCCGGCGTGTGGAAGAAGTCGACGCGGGCGAGGCCCTCGCAGTCGAGGGCGTCGAACGCCCGGACGGCGAGGCGGCGGACCTCCTCGATCGCGGCGGGCGGCAGGTCCGGCGGGATCGCCATGCTGGTGGCGCCGTCGAGGTACTTGGTCTCGAAGTCGTAGAAGTCGTGGCCGCCCGCCATCAGCACCTCGGCGGGCAGGCTCGCCTCGGCGGGTCCGTCGTCGAGGCCCTGCAGCACGCCGCACTCGACCTCGCGGCCGTCGACGGCGGTCTCCACGATGACCTTCGGGTCGTGCTCGCGGGCCGCGTCCACGGCGGCCTCCAGGTCGGCCTCGCCGGTGACGCGGCTGATGCCCATGCTGGACCCGGCGCGGGACGGCTTGACGAACACGGGCCGGCCGTCCGCGAGGCCCAGCTCCTTGATTTCGTCGATCTTGCGCTTGCGCTCGCGCCGCCACTCCCGGTCGCCGACCAGGACGTACGGTCCGACGGGCAGCCCCTGCGCCTGCCAGACGAGCTTCATGAACCCCTTGTCCATGCCGACCGCGCTGGCCAGCACCCCGGCCCCGACGTAGCGGACGCCGGCCAGGTCGAGGAGGCCCTGGATGGTGCCGTCTTCCCCGTAGGGGCCGTGCAGGAGCGGCAGCACCACGTCGACCTCGGCGAGCCGCTCGGGGACCTTGCCCTGCTCGACGACCATCAGGCCGCGGCTGTCGGGATCGAACGGCAGCGCGAGGACGCCGCCGGAGCCCGTCACCTCGGGCAGCCGGCCGTCCTCGATCGCGAGCCGCAGGTCGTGGGGCGGCAGCACCCAGCGCCCGTCGCGGGCGATGCCGATCGGCACCACCTCGTACCGGTCCCGGTCGATGGCGGCCAGGACGGCCCCCGCGGTGACGCAGGAGATCGCGTGCTCGGAGCTGCGTCCGCCGAAGACCACGGCCACGCGGATCTTTGATGCCTGGGACATGGGGCCCGACCTTACCGCCGATCAGCCGGGGTCGGCCATGAGCGGCCGGGCGCGGCGACAACGTCGGACCTGTGGCATGTCACACCCCGTACCGCTCGGGCTTCGGAGAGCGGGAGATCAGCGCGATGGCGGCCTCCTTGATCGGCATGCCGTGGTGCAGGACGGCGGTGACGGCCTCGGTGATCGGCATCTCCACGTTGTGCTTGCGGGCCAGCTCCAGCACCGCCTCGGACGACTTGACGCCCTCCGCGGTCTGCTTGGTGACGGCGACGACCTGCTCCAGCGTCATGCCGCGGCCCAGGTTCTCGCCGAACGTCCGGTTCCGCGACAGCGGGGACATGCACGTCCCGACGAGGTCGCCCATCCCGGCGAGCCCGGCGAACGTGTGCTCGTCGGCGCCGAGCGCGGCGCCGAGCCGGGCGATCTCGGCGAGCCCGCGCGTCATCAGCAGCGCCTGCGTGCTGGCGCCGAACCCGAGCCCCACCGACATCCCCACGCACAGCGCGACGATGTTCTTCACCGCTCCGCCGAGCTCGCAGCCGACGACGTCCGTGGTGGTGTAGACGCGGAAGTACGGCGTCATCGTCGCGGTCTGGAGGCGCTGCGCGGCGTCCTCGTCCACGCAGGCGGCGACGGCCGCGCCGGGTTCGCCGCCGGCGACCTCGCGGGCCAGGTTCGGGCCGCAGAACACCCCGACGCGCTCCTCGGGGACGTCCGCGACCTCGGCGATGACCTCCGACATCCGCCGGGACGTGCCGAGCTCGACGCCCTTCATCAGGCTGACGAGCACCGTGTCCGGCGGCAGCAGCGGCACCCACGCGGCGAGGTTCTGCCGGAGCGTCTGCGCCGGGACGGCCAGCGCGACGAAGTCGGCGCCCCGGAGGGCCTCGGCCGGGTCGAGCGTCGCGCGGACGGCCTCGGGCAGCGTCACGCCGGGCAGGTAGTCGGGGTTCTCGTTCCGCTCGTTGACGGCCTCGACGACCTCGCGGCGCCGTCCCCACAGGACGACGTCGCCGCCCGCGTCGTGCAGCAGCTTGCTGAACGTCGTCCCCCAGGACCCGGCCCCCATCACCGCGGTGCGGAACGTCACGAGCCGTCCGCCTTCGGCTCGGCGGGTTCCGCGGGGCCGAGGGCCGCGGCGGCGCGGCGCTCCTCCAGGACGCGGTGGTGGTCGTAGCGGTCCTTCGGCGGCTCCTGGCCGCGCAGGTCGGCGAGCAGGCCGGTGATGGCGGCCATGATGTCGCCGGTGGCGGCGCGCAGCGTCTCCCGGCTGAGCGGCTTCCCCTGGTACGCCGACAGGTCGACGGGCGGCCCGGCGACCACCTTCATCTTCTTGCGGGGGAACGGGTGGAACCCCTTCTTCAGGCTGCCCGCGAGGCCCGTCTGCTCGGCCTTCTTGTACGGCATCAGCTCGTGCGCGCCCCAGTTCGCCACCGGGACGACCTTCGCGCCCGTCTTCAGCGCCAGCCGCGCCACCCCGGTCTGCCCGGTCATGGGCCACAGCTCGGGGTCGCGGGTGCAGCTGCCCTCCGGGTAGACGACCAGGCATTCGCCGTCCAGCAGGGCCTGCTCGGCGTCCTTGAGCGCGAGGGCCGCGTCGTCGTGGTCGCGGTAGACGGGGATCTGGCCGGTGCCGCGCAGGACGCTCCTGATGAACCTCACGTCGAACAGCGTTGATTTCGCCAGGTAGACGGGATAGCGGCCGGACGCGCAGACGAAGTGCGCGAGCGCGAGCGGGTCGGCCTCGGAGATGTGGTTGGCGGCGATGACGACGCCGCCGTCCCCCGGCACGTTGCCCCGGCCCCGCCAGTCACGTTTCAACAGCCCGAACAGCACCGGGCGCAGGATGACGATCGTGAGCTTCCGCCAGCCCGGCGAATACGCGTGGCCCATGGCTCGTCTCCTCCTCATCCGTTCCGACGTGAACGCGGGGTGTACTCAAGTGTCGCGGTTGCGTGCGCATAGTGTCGAGTTGCCATGTCTACCGCAGAGGACTTCCAGTGGTCGCTCGTCGTGCCGGTCAAAGTGCTGGCCCGGGCGAAGACCCGCATGTCGGCGGCCGCGGGCCCGCACCGCGAGCGGCTCGCGCTGGCGGTGGCGGCCGACACGGTCGCCGCGGCGCTGCGCTGTGACCGGGTTCGCACCGTGATCGTCGTCACCGACGACCCCCTTCCCGCCGCCGAGCTGGCCGCGCTCGGCGCCCGCGTCGTGCCCGACGTCCCGGACGCCGGCCTGAACCCGGCGCTCGTCCACGGCGCCCGCCGGGGCCGCGAGTTCGCCGCGGCCGCGGGCGTGTCCGCGGGCGTCGGCGCGCTCTCCGCCGACCTGCCCGCTTTGCGCCCCGTTGAACTCGCGCGCGTCCTGGACGCGGCCGCCGGGTCGCCCGAGGCGTTCGTGCCGGACGCGGCGGGCACCGGGACGACCCTGTACACGGCGCGTCCCGGCGTCCCGTTCTCGCCCGCCTTCGGCGCCGACTCCCGCGCCGCGCACCGCGCGCGCGGCGCCCGCGAGCTCCTGCTGCCCGGCACCGACACCGTCCGGCGCGACGTCGACACGCTCGACGACCTCCGCGCGGCGCTGGCGCTCGGCACCGGCCCCCGGACCGCCGCCGTCGCCGCCGAACTCCCCGCCCTCGCCTAGAGCCCGGATATGCCTATGGTTGCGGTATGCAAGGCACGGTGAAGGACTACGACGCGGAGTCCCGCTCGGGCAGCGTGCTGCTCGACGACGGGACGGAGCTGCCCTTCGACGCGGACGCGTTCGCGGCCGGGGGCCTGCGCCTGCTGCGCTTCGGCCAGCGGGTGAACCTCGCCCTCGACGGCGACCGCATCTCAGTGGTGACGCTCTCAACGTTCCCGCTCGGCTAGTTCAGAAAAAACCTCAGCCGGGGCCACGGGTTGTGCGGCCGGAGGCCCCCAAGGGCCGGAGGTCGCACGACCCGAGCACGGTGGGTGCGTTTCACGAGACGCGCCAGCGGCTCGGGAAACGTGGCCCGCCGTGCCTGACGGGGGTTCCAGGGGGTCGCCCCCCTGGAAAACTGCGACAGCGCCCGGGTCCGTGTCGGCACGGGCCCGGGCGCTGTCGCGGTGAGGCTACTTCTTGCCGG
This sequence comes from Actinomadura sp. 1N219, assembly GCF_044326405.1. NCBI lineage: Bacteria > Bacillati > Actinomycetota > Actinomycetes > Streptosporangiales > Thermomonosporaceae > Actinomadura > Actinomadura sp. 1N219. Next base: position 634,628 of record NZ_JBIRAY010000002.1, read on the forward strand.
CCACCAGGTTCTTGAAGTCCGCGCCGGCCTTGAACTTCGGCACCTGCGTCGCGGGAACCTGAATGGTCTTGCCCGTTGAAGGGTTGCGGGCCGTACGGGCAGGCCGGTCGGCCCTCTCGAACGAACCGAACCCGGTGATCGCGACCTTGTCGCCCTTCGCGACGGCGGTCTGGATCGCCTCCAGGATGGCGTCGACGGCCTCGGCTGCGGCCTTCTTGCTGCCCAGCCGGTCAGAGATGGCGTCGACCAGCTCACGCTTGTTCATGGGTTACTCCTCTAGTTCCCCCCTTGCCCGAACGAAACTATGGGACCCTCGGCATGGACACAATCACCTGCACGCACGAGTTGGCGTGTCGCTGGCGTTTTGTCGGCCTCGCCCCCGTCTCGCCGGGTGACCGGACCGGATCCGGCCACTGCGCACGCTAACCGACGTCAGGGGTCTCGTGGAAATCGGCGAGGAACGTCTCCAGCCTGCGGGCGGCCAGTCCGGGGTCCCTTTTCGCCAGATCGGTGATCGCCAGCAGGTGGCGGATCAGCCGCCGGCGATCGGGCGCGGGCAGCGGCGCGACGGCCCGGTGGGCGTCGCGCAACTGCCGCGCGAGCTGGGTCAACGCAGGGTCGTCCCATTCGGGACCGGCCCACGGGACCGGCGTCAATAGGTCCTCCGAACGGTCGAACGGGTCTTCGCACTAAGGGAATTGTCCCTGCTCGCGGTTCCCGTCCGTCCACCCGGGGGCGGAAAGAGCCCTGAACGCCCTGCGCCAGGGCGCTAGACGGTCGTCGGGAACCAGTCGCGGCGGTCGGCCTCGAAATCGGTTATCGCGTCGGCGTGGCGGAGGGTGAGGCCGATGTCGTCCAGGCCCTCCATGAGGCGCCAGCGGGTGTAGTCGTCGATCTCGAAGGACGCGGCCCGGCCGTCCCAGCGGACCTCGCGGTTCTCCAGGTCGACGGTGATCTCCAGCGCGGCGTCCTTCTCGATGCGCGTCTGGAGGTCGTCGACCTCCTCGCCGGTGAGGACGACGGGCAGCAGGCCCATCTTCGTGGAGTTGTTGCGGAAGATGTCCCCGAAGCGCGGCGCGATGACGACGCGGAATCCGTACTGCTGCAGCGCCCAGACGGCGTGTTCGCGGGACGACCCGGTGCCGAAGTCGGGCCCGGCGACCAGGACGCCCGCGCCGTCGTGCCGGGGCTGGTTCAGGACGAAGTCCGGGTCCTCGCGCCAGGCGGAGAACAGGCCCTTGTCGAACCCGGTGCGGCTGACCTGCTTCAGCCAGACGGCCGGGATGATCTGGTCGGTGTCGACGTTGCTGCGGCGCAGCGGGACGCCGCGCCCGACGAAGGTGGTGAAGGCTTCCATTTTCGATTCCTCAGAGGTCGGCGGGGGCCGTCAGGCGGCCGGTGACGGCGGTGGCGGCGGCGACGGCGGGCGACACCAGGTGGGTGCGGCCGCCGGGTCCCTGCCGGCCCTCGAAGTTCCGGTTGGACGTGGACGCGCTGCGCTCCCCGGGCGTGAGCTTGTCGGGGTTCATCGCCAGGCACATCGAGCAGCCCGCCTCGCGCCATTCGGCGCCGGACGCGGAGACGACCTCGTCCAGGCCCTCGGCCTCGGCCTGCTTCTTGACCTTCATGGAGCCGGGGACGACCAGCATGCGGACGCCGTCGGCGACCTTGCGGCCGCGCAGGACGTCGGCGACGGCGCGCAGGTCCTCGATGCGGCCGTTGGTGCAGGAGCCGACGAAGACGGTGTCAACGGCGATGTCGCGCAGCGGCGTCCCGGCGGTCAGGCCCATGTACTCCAGGGCGCGCTCGGCGTTCTGGCGCTTCACCGGGTCGTCGAAGGAGGCGGGGTCGGGCACGGAGCCGGCGAGCGGCAGGCCCTGGCCCGGGTTGGTGCCCCAGGTGACGAACGGAGTCAGCTCGGCCGCGTCGATCACGACCTCCTGGTCGAAGACGGCGTCGTCGTCGGTGCGCAGGGACGTCCAGTACTCGACGGCCCGGTCCCAGTCGTCGCCGGACGGCGCGTGCGGGCGGCCCTTGAGGTACTCGAAGGTGGTCTCGTCCGGCGCGATCATCCCGGCGCGGGCGCCCGCCTCGATGGACATGTTGCAGACCGTCATGCGGCCCTCCATCGACAGCGACCTGATCGCCTCGCCGCGGTACTCGATGATGTGGCCCTGGCCGCCGCCGGTGCCGATCCGCGCGATGATCGCGAGGATGAGGTCCTTGGCGGTGACGCCCTCGGGCAGCGCGCCGTCCACGGTGACGGCCATCGTCTTCGGCTGGATCTGCGGCAGCGTCTGCGTGGCGAGGACGTGCTCGACCTCGCTGGTGCCGATGCCGAACGCGAGCGCGCCGAACGCGCCGTGCGTGGACGTGTGCGAGTCGCCGCACACGACGGTCGTGCCGGGCTGGGTGAGGCCGAGCTGCGGGCCGATGACGTGGACGATGCCCTGCCCGTCGTCGCCCATCGGGTGCAGCCGGATCCCGAACTCGGAGCAGTTCTTGCGCAGCGTCTCGACCTGGGTGCGGGACACGGGGTCGGCGATGGGCTTGAGCAGGTCCGTCGTCGGGACGTTGTGGTCCTCGGTGGCGATCGTGAGGTCGGGGCGGCGGACGGCGCGGCCCGCCATCCGCAGCCCGTCGAACGCCTGCGGGCTGGTGACCTCGTGCACCAGGTGCAGGTCGATGTAGAGGAGGTCCGGCTCGCCCTCGGCACGCCGTACGACGTGCGCGTCGTACACCTTCTCGGCCAGTGTTCGGCCCATCGCTCTCCCACCTCGCTGTGTGACGGTCGTCTGGTCGCCTTCGCCGACTTGCATCTCAAATAACGAGACGGCAATATCAAGGCATGGACAACTCTAGCGGAGTCGGCGTACTTGACAAAGCGGTTCTCGTGTTGAATGCGCTGGAAGCCGGGCCCGCGTCGCTCGCGCAGCTCGTCTCGACGACCGGACTGGCCCGTCCCACCGCGCACCGGCTGGCCGTCGCGCTGGAGCACCATCGTCTCGTCCACCGGGACACGCAGGGACGTTTCATCCTCGGGCCGCGGCTCGCCGAGCTGGCGGTCGCGGCCGGTGAGGACCGCCTCCTCGCGATCGCCCAGCCGGTGCTGGCCCAGCTCCGCGACCTGACGGGCGAGAGCGCCTCGCTGTTCCGCAGGCAGGGGGACGTCCGCGTCTGCGTGGCCGCCGCCGAGCGCACCAGCGGCCTGCGCGACACCATCCCGGTCGGCGCGGCGCTCCCGATGACGGCGGGCTCGGCCGCGCAGGTCCTGCTGGCCTGGGAGGAGCCCGACCGGCTGCACCGCGGGCTGCGCGGCGCCAAGTTCGAGGCGGCCACGCTGGCGTCCGTCCGCCGTCGCGGCTGGGCGCAGAGCGTCGGCGAGCGCGAGCAGGGCGTCGGCTCGGTCTCCGCCCCGATCCGCGGCGCCGCCGGACGGGTGATCGCCGCCGTCTCGGTGTCCGGTCCGCTCGAACGGCTGACCCGCTCCCCCGGCCGCCTCCACGCGGCCCCGGTCGCGGCCGCCGCCGAGAAGATCTCGGACGGGATGCGCCGCACCGCGTCCTGACCCCCGTCCTGACCCGCCCCGCGCGCTCCGCAGCGCCCTGACCTGACCCGACGTTCCCCCATAACTCGGACACCCATTGGATAGTGCCGGTATCTAATTGGCCGCCCCCGATACCGTTAACCTCCGGTAAAGGGGGTGCGGCGGTGCAGATCTCCGAGCTCAGTGATCGGAGCGGCCTCACGGTCCAGACGATCAAGTTCTACATCCGGGAGGGCCTGCTCCCGAAGGGCTCGGCGGTGAGCGCGACGCGGTCGGAGTACGACGGCCGCCATCTGGAGCGGCTGCGGCTGATCAGCGCGCTCCGCGAGGTCGGCGACCTGCCGGTGTCGGCGATCCAGCAGATCATCGCGGCGATCGAGGACGACCGCGTCACCCTGCACGACCTGTTCGCCACCACGCAGCACGCCATCGGCCCGCACGTCGCCGCGCCCCACGACCCGCACTGGCGCGCCGCCCGCGAGGACGTGGACGCCCTCGTCCGCGAGCTCGGCTGGGACGTCGGCGACCGCGCCCCCGCCCGCGACCTGCTCGCCCACACGTTCGTGGCGCTGCGCCGCCTCGGCTTCCCGATCACCCTGCGAGACCTGCGCCCCTACGTGAACGCGGCGCGGGACGTGGCCGAGCACGAGATCGGCCGCGTCGCCGCCGGGACGCCCCGCGCCCGGACCGTCCATTCGCTGCTCGTCTCGACCGTCCTGTACGAGCAGGTTCTTACGGCCCTGCACCGGCTCGCGCAAGAAGACGCCTCGTCCCGTCGCTTCGGCAAATCCTGAACCGGCGCCGATCCGCCCCGCCCCGGCCCCGACCTGCGACGTTGTCACAATTCCGGGATATCAAGTCGGAATTGGCATTCATATACCCGGCGGTAGGGCATTTGCGTTCATCGCCTAATATGAATGGACGATGACCGCCACCCAGCCACCGGGGCCCCGCGGCGGCAGGTGGGCCGATCGCCTGCTGGCCGAGGGCAGCGACCCCGACCCGCGCTTCTCGCTCGCCAACGAGCGCACCTTCCTCGCCTGGATCCGGACGGCGCTGGCACTGATCGCCGCCGGCATCGGGCTCGCGCTCGCCGACGACCTGGTCGAGGCGCCGCTCCGGCACGTCCTCGCCGTCGGCTTCGCCGGGGCCGGAGCCCTCGTCGCCGCGCTGGCGTTCCGCCGCTGGCTGCGCACCGAGCGCGCCCTGCGCCGCGCCGAGACGCTCCCGCCGCCCGCGCTCGCCCCGATCATGGCCTACGGGCTGGCCGCCGCCGCGATCGTGCTGCTGGTGGCCGTCCTGGCGACCCGGTGAGGCTCTGGGATCCGGGCGCGCAGCCGGAGCGGACGGCGCTGGCCTGGTCCCGCACCACGCTCGCCCTGGTCGGCGCGGGACTGCTGTGCGTGCGGCTCGCGCCTTCGGTGTCCGGGGCCGCGGTCGCGGCGGCCGTCGTCTGCGGCGGCACGGCGCTCCAGCTCCGCCGGACCCGGGCGAGCTTCCACCACCGGCGGCGCCGCCTCGCCGCGGGCGACGGCGCGGCCGACCCCGCCTCCATCCTGATCGCCACCGCGCTGACGATCCTGCTCGCCGCGACGGCCGTCCTCCTCGCGCTCTAGCCATGCCGTGGCCGCATGATGGCCATGCGAAGTCTTCGCTGGTGTCATAGCGGATGGCCGCCTAGCGTCGAACCGCCAACTTCGTCGGACAAATCAAGAAGGAAGTCACGGATGCGCGTCACGTTCGACAATCCCGAGAGCGTCCCTCCGCCGCCGAGGCCCGTCTACTCCCACACCGCGCTGGTGACGCCGGGCCCGCTGCTGTACGTGTCGGGGCAGGTCGCCCTGGACGAGAACGGCAAGATCGACGCGCCCGGGGACATGAAGCGCCAAGCGGAGGTCGTGTTCACCTACATCGGGAAGATCCTCGCCGCGCACGGGGCGGGCTTCGCCGACATCGTCAAGGTCCAGACGTTCCTCACCGACATCGACCTGCTGCCGGACTACGTGGCGGGCCGGGAGCCGTTCCTCAAGGACCTCCGCCCGGTGAGCACGACCGTCGAGGTGTCCCGCCTGTTCCACCCGGACGCCCTGCTGGAGGTCGAACTCGTCGCCATCCCCGGCGCCTGACGACGTCGTCTATGGGCGCAGCTCTCCGGCCACGTCCCGCAGGTCCGCCAGGAAGGCGGTGACGGCCGGGGACCTGCGCGCGTGCCGTCCCACGGCGGCATAGACCGTCCTGCGCGGCTGATCGGGGGCCACGCCGCGCAGGACGACGCCGTCCCGCGCCACCGCCGTCGCGGCGAGCGCCGGGACGAGCGTCACGCCGAACCCCTCCGCGACCAGCCCCAGCTTGGAGATCCACTCGGCGGCCCTGATCGGCGTCTCCGGCACGAACCCGGCGACCTCGCAGCGGGCGCGCATCGTGGCGACCGCCTCGGGGTCGTCGGCGACGATCCACGGCTCGTCCGCCAGATCGGCGAGCGAGACGCGCCGCCGGGTCGCGAGCGGATGGGTGCTGGGCAGCGCGACGAGGAGGGCGTCGTCCGCGAGCGTGACCAGCTCGTCGGCGGCGATGGACGGATGCTTGTGCGTGCTGACCACCGCGATGTCGAGGTCGCCCGCCTCCAGCATCGGCAGCAGCCGCTCGGTCATGCCCTCCCGCAGCAGCGGCCGGACGCCCGGATGCCGGGCCCGGAACCGGGCGAGCGCCCGCGGCACCAGCGCGGCGTTCGCCGTGGGGAACGCGCCGAGCCGCAGCGTCCCGGTGTCGAGGCGGCGCAGCCCGTCGAGCGCGCGGGCGGTGTCGGCGAGCCGGTCCAGGAGCCCGCGCGCGTGCGGCAGCAGGTAATCCCCGGCCGGAGTGGGCCGGACGCCCCGCGCGCCGCGCGCGAACAGTTCCACGCCGCACACGTCCTCCAGCGCCGCGATCTGCCGGGACACGGCGGACTGCGTGTAGCCCTCGGCGGCCGCGGCGGCGGTGAACGAGCCGAGGTCGGCGACGGCGACGAACGTCCGCAGCAGGACGGGATCAAGGGCTTCGGCGCGCACGTCCCGGAGCATACGTGCACGCCGACGGCGGATAGGGTCGTGCGCATGCCCGAGAGCAGGCCGTTCGTCAGCCTCGCCACCGATTTCGGCGCCGCCTACACCGGCATCTGCGCGGGCGTCGTGCACTCCATCGCCCCGGCGGCGACCGTGCTCGTCCTCTCCGACGAGATCACGCCGTACGCGGTCGCCGAGGGCGCGATGCTGCTCCGGCAGGCGCTGCCCTACCTCCCGGTCGGCGTGCACGCCGGGATCGTCGACCCGGGGGTCGGCACGCGGCGGCTTCCCGTCGCGATCGAGACCGGACGCGGGGACGTCCTCGTCGGCCCCGACAACGGACTGCTCGTCCCGGCGGCGGAGGCGCTGGGCGGGGTCGTCCGGGCGCGCGTCCTGGAGAACCCGGCGTACCGGCTGCCCGGCGGCGTGTCGGCGTCGTTCCACGGACGCGACGTCTTCTCCCCCGCCGCCGCCCACCTCGCCGCCGGCGTCGACCTGGCCGAGTTCGGCGCGCCCGCCGAGCCGCTGCCGCTGGACGTCCAGGCCCCCGTGGTCGCGGCCGGTGAACTGACAGCCCTGATCCTGTACACCGACCGCTTCGGCAGCCTCGTCCTGAACGCAGGCCCGGACGACCTGCGCGCCGCGTTCGGCCCGCTGGAGCACGGCACGCCGCTGGAGCTGGCCTGGCCCGACGGCGGCTTCGAGCGGGTCACGTTCGAGGAGACGTTCGGCGGGGTCGCCCCTGGTGAGCCGCTCGTGTGGGTCGACTCGTCCGGACTGCTGGGCCTGGCGGTCAACCGGGGCTCCGCCGCCGACCGCTTCGGCCTCCGCGAACCGGGCGCCGTCACGCTCCGTCCGGCAGACTGACCGCCGTGGAAGATCTCGACGTCGTCGCGTGGATCCAGGTGTCGGACGGGCGGATGCTCGCCGTCCGCTCGCGCGGCCGCGACCTGCTCTACCTGCCGGGCGGCAAGCGCGAGCCGGGCGAGGACGACTGGTCGGCGCTGTCCCGGGAGGTCCGCGAGGAACTCGACCTGGAACTGGACGAGGCCACGTTCCGCGAGCTCGGCGTCGTCCGCGCGCCCGCCCACGACCAGCCTCGCCATGCCCATGTGCGCATGGCGTGCTTCACGGCGTCCTACCGGGGCGCGATGGCGGCGACCGGCGAGGTGGACGAGTACCGCTACGTCGGCCAGCGCGAACGCCACCTCCTCGCCCCCGCCGCCCAGGCCGCCCTCGACCTGGCCGACCGCCACGGCCTCCTCACCTGATCGTCACTGGCGCCACTTCCGGCCCAACTTCCCCTGCGGCCTCCGTTTTGATGATCTGACGACGCGCGACGCCATCGATTGGGCGACCTGATGCCCGAGTGTGGCCATTTCCAGCACGGACGGCCGATTTGCGAAAATTATCCGGCTAAGCTGTGCCGCCGATCACGCCACATGAGATGCCGGGGGATCACATGGCGGAGGTCCATCACTTTTCCTACGGGCTGCTGACGCCCGTCCTTGCCTATGCCCTGTCCGTCACGGGTTCGCTGCTCGGACTGCTGTGCACCGCGCGGGCGCGGGGCTCCGCCGGCCGCTCGCGCGGCGCGTGGCTGATCCTCGCGGCGCTGGCGATCGGCGGAACCGGGATCTGGGTGATGCACTTCATCGCGATGCTCGGCTTCAACGTCCAGGGCGCCGAGATCCGCTACGACGTTCCGCTCACGATGCTGAGCTGCGCCATCGCCGTCGTGATGGTCGCGATCGGGCTGTTCATCGTCGGTTTCGGGGTCGCGGGCCGGGGCTCGATCGTGACCGGCGGCGTCATCACGGGGGTCGGCGTGGCGAGCATGCACTACATGGGCATGGCGGCGATGAACATGTCCGGGCATGTCGGCTACCGGTCCGACCTGGTGGCGCTGTCGGTGGCGATCGCCGTGGTGGCGGCCTCCGTGGCGCTCTGGTTCGCGCTGAGCATCCGGGGCGGATGGACGACCGCGGGGGCCGCGCTGATCATGGGTGTCGCGGTGACCGGCATGCACTACACCGGCATGGCGGCGATGCACGTCACCGTCCACGAGGACATGGCGGCGCCCACCGGAGCGACCGCCACGGACTTCCTGATGCCGCTCATCGCCTGCATCGGCGTGGTGTCGGTCATCATGCTGGCGATCATCGCGATGGCCCGGACCGAGGACGAGCTGCGCGTCGACGCGGCCCTGCGGGAACGGATCCGGGTGCGGCAGGCCGGACGCGCGTCCCATCCGCCGAACATGCCGACGGGTCCGGTCGAGCCGCCGCGGACCCGTTCCACCGGCGAATGGTTCGACGGCCGCGCCGACCCTGACGGCGTCGGCCGGGAGTACGTCCCTTAGTCCGTCTCAGGGTCGTCCCCTACGCCCGGGGCGGTACCGGGAGGGGCCTGCATGGTCGGACCGCTGTAGATCATGTGTCTCTTCCCGGCCGATGCCCAGCGGTATGCCGTACACGCAGCATCATCGGCATGACGAACACGACGCAGACCCTCACCCGTCCGGACGCCCCCTCCTCCGCCTCAGCCCACGCCGGCCCGCCGAAGCTCACCCCGGTCGAGCTGCGCGCCGCGCAGATCGAGACCCTCGAGACCCCGCGCCTGAAGTACGGCTTCCTCGCCCGGATGCTGTTCAAGCAGATGGACCTGGTCTACGGCCGCGAGCGCACGCTCGTGAAGTTCACGATGCTGGAGTTCATCGCCCGTGTCCCCTACCAGGCGTGGGAGCGGATGGGCTACCTCTCGATGTCGCGCCACCGCCGCCGTTCCGCGCTCGCCAAGCGCGTCTACGAGCGGATCGTGGAGACCCGCGAGGAGCAGGACAACGAGCAGTGGCACCTGCTGATCCTCCAGGACATCGTCCAGCGGGACGGGACGAAGCAGTCGTTCGTCCTGCACCGGCTGGCGCCGTGGCTCGTGGCGTTCTTCTACTACCACGTGTCGTGGCTGCTGTTCCTGGTGCGGCCCGAGCTGAGCTACCGCCTGAACGCCGACTTCGAGGACCACGCCGAGCACGAGTACATGTCGTACGTGGCCGAGCACCCGGAGCTTGAGCACGTCCCCGCGCCGACGACGTACGCCGCCGAGTACGGCGAGTACGCCTCCGTCGCGGACCTGCTCCGCCAGATCGGGCACGACGAGCGCGTCCACAAGCTGGACAGCCTGGTGAACATGCGCGCGCCCCGCTTCCAGGACGTCCCGGACGCGAAGCACACGGCTATGACAGCTCGTCGATGATCTTCTCCAGGGCGCTGCGGACGCAGCGCCGCTCCTCCTCCGTCAGCGCGGCGGCGACTCGCTCCTCCAGTCGCCGCCGCGCCTCCTCTATGGGCGCCCGCACCTCGCGGGCCTTGCCGGTCAGGTAGAGCCGGACGAGCCGCGCGTCGGACGGGTCGCGCCGCCGGACGACGAGGTCCGCCGACTCCATCCGGGTGGCGGTGTTGACGATGGTCGGCGTCGTCAGCCCGAGCCGCGTCGCCAGCTCGCCGGGCGTCAGGCCGTCCTCCTCCCACAGGATCTCCAGGACGAGGTTCTGCCCGACGCGCACTCCGTGCCTGCTCATCGCCGCGTCGGACGCGGCGCGCAGCAGCTTGTGGGCCCGCGCGGCCAGCCGCACCAAGTCTTCCATACGGAAATCATAGTGATCGCTACACCCAGTTACTAAAGCAGTCACTTGACTATCGACCTGTCCGCCCATACAGTTAAGAATGTGCTTAACAATGAGGAGACCCCGGACCGGGTGTTCCACGCGGTCGCCGACCCGACGCGGCGGGCCATCGTGGAACGGCTGACCCGCGGACCGGCGTCGGTCAGCGAACTGGCCGGCCCGCTGCCCATGTCGCTCCCCGCGGTGGTGCAGCATCTGCAGGTCCTGGAGGCCGCCGGGCTGGTCCGGTCGGAGAAGGCCGGACGGGTCCGCACCTGCCGCCTCGAACCCGCGGGCCTCCGGACGGCCGAGGACTGGCTGCGCCGGCAGCGCACGGCCTGGGAGAGCCGCCTCGACCGCCTTGGCGACGTCCTCACCGAAACCGCCCATGACCCGGACGAAAACGACGAAGGAGCACTGTCATGACCGAGCATTCCGCCCTGCACTCGACGTTCACCCTGGAGCGCGTGTACCCGGCGACGACGGGCCGGGCGTTCGCCGCCTGGGCCGATCCCGCGTCCAAGTTCCGCTGGTTCGCCAATCCCGGCGACGAACACGACCTCGACTTCCGCCCCGGCGGGAGGGAATCCCTTCTGCACCACGGCAAGGACGGCAAGCCCACGCTGCGGTTCGAGTCGCTCTACAACGACATCGTGCCGGACGAGCGGATCGTCTATTCGGGCACGCTCTTCGCAGACGACCGGCCGGCCACCGTCTCGATCACGACCGTCGAGTTCGAGACGTCCGCCGAAGGCACGCGACTCGTCCTCACCGAACAGGGCACGTTCCTGGACGGCCTGGAGGAGCCGGCCTGGCGCGAGCAGGGCACCGCCGACTGGCTGGACAAGCTGACGGCGGAACTCACCTGAAGGAAGGACCGTCGTTCCGTGGCCGACTTCGTCGAGAACCCGAGCACCTGACGCTAGCCGTGACCAGTGGTGCCGTGCGCGCTGTGGCGCTCCCGGTCGGCGGCCGCGGCGCCGAGGATCATCTCGTCCACGACCCAGCGGGCCTCCGGGGACAGGTCGACGAGCGCGCGCAGCACCTCGGGCCGGATGACGCCGTTCTCGACGTCGCGCCGCAGCGCCTTGAGCGTGAGGTCCTCCCCGATCGGCTCGGCCTCGCTCGGGAAGCCGAAGAACCCGATCGGCACGCCGAAGAACGTGGCGAGCGCCGTGAGCGTCTTGAGCTGCGGGTTCTCCTGCCGTCCCGTGCGCAACTTCCACACGGTGGTGGACGAGATGTCCTCGCCGGTGGCGTGCGCGATCGCGGCGGCGGTCTCCACGTTGTTGCGCGGCGGGTCCGCGTGCGCGGGCCAGAGGTTCCGGATCAGCCATTCGACCTTGTCGGCCAGCGACGCGGCCGGCGACACCTCGTCCGTGCGGTCCCGCATCATGACCTCCCACCCGTGCTCAGTGATTTTAGTTGACCACAGACGCGCCGATCAGCCAAGGACACACGCCCCCTCCGAAAGTCGCACCGCTCCGACCCTCCGTCACGACTATCGGCACCCGGCTCCCTCCGTCCGGCGCTGCCCCGCCGCGGCGCCCCTCCGCTGGAATCGGGGAGAACGGAAAGGGGCGCCCACGTGACCGAGTTCGCCGCACGAACCGAAGACCTGCGCAAGACCTACGGGACGGGCGACGCCCGCGTGACCGCGCTGGACGGCGTCACGGTCGGCATCCCCCGCGAGCGGTTCGTCGCGGTGATGGGCCCGTCCGGGTCGGGCAAGTCGACGCTCATGCACGTCATGGCCGGTCTCGACTCGCCCGACGCGGGCCGCGTCCACATCGCCGGCACCGAGATCACGGGCCTGGACGACCGCGGCCTCACCCGGCTCCGCCGCGACCGGATCGGCTTCGTGTTCCAGGCGTTCAACCTCGTCCCGACCCTCACCGCGCTGGAGAACATCACGCTCCCCGCCGACATCGCGGGCCGCGGGCTCGACCCGGCCTGGCTGGACGAGGTCATCGGCACGGTCGGGCTCCGCGAGCGGCTCTCCCACCGTCCGGCCCAGCTCTCCGGCGGCCAGCAGCAGCGCGTCGCCTGCGCCCGCGCCCTCGCCGGACGCCCCGAGCTGATCTTCGCGGACGAGCCGACCGGCAACCTCGACTCCCGCTCCGGCGCCGAGGTCCTCGCGTTCCTGCGCCGCTCCGTGGACGAGCTGCGCCAGACGATCGTCATGGTCACCCACGACCCGTCCGCGGCCGCGCACGCCGACCACGTCATCACCCTCACGGACGGCCGCGTCATCGACCAGACCTGAGAGTGAGGCCGCGCCCGCTCGGGTCTCCCTCTCAGGTCGCAGTCCCTCATCCTCTCCGGTGAACCTTGCCAAGAACCGTTGCAAAGGCCCTTTGCAACTCCTACGGTCCAAGGCATGAAGGAACAGCCGCCGCCCGAGACGATCACCGATCCGCAGCAGGTGCGGCTGCTCGCGCACCCGCTGCGGCAGCGGATCGCGGAGCTCACGCGGCGCGGTCCGGTCTCGTCCACCACCCTCGCCCGCGAGCTCGGCCAGAGCACCGGCGCGACGAGCTACCACCTGCGGCAGCTCGCCAAGCACGGGTTCGTCGAGGAGGCCCCGGAGCTGGCGCGCGGACGGGAGCGCTGGTGGCGGGCCGTGCCCGCCGACCGGCGGCTGCCCCCGCGCAGCGAGCAGTCCCCGGAGCTGCGCCGGGCGGTGGATGAGCTGACCCGCCTGGAGTTCGCGAACGAGCTGGACATGCTCACCCGCTACCAGCGCGAACGCGACCGTCTCGGCGAGCCGTGGTCGGACGCGCTGCTCTTCTCGTTCGCCACCGTCACGCTCAGGCCGGAGGAGGCCCGTCCCTTCTTCGAGGAGTACATCGCGCTCCTCTACCGCTACAAGCGCTCCGACGACGACCCGCCGCCGGACGCCCGCACCTTCCACGCCAGATTCCTGGCATTCCCCGAAGTCTGAAGTCCGGGCCGCCGAGTTGCCCCTCGGCGGCCCGGACGGGCGGGGCCCGCATCACCACGCCGAACGGCGTGTTTCGCACGCGACAACGAACCCCACGGAAAGGAGAGCACTCCATGCTGCTCTCACGCAAACACCGATCGGACGCGCCGCGGGCCCGCCTGCCGAAATGGGCGGTGCCGCTGAAATGGGCGGTGCTGCTGCTCTGGGTCGCGATCACCGTCCTGGCCGTCCCGGCCGCGAGCAGCCTGCCGGACGTCGTCGAGGGGAAGGCGTCCGCCGAACTCCCGCGCGGCGCCCAGTCCACGAAGGTCGAGGAGCTGGCCCCGCGCTTCTCCGGCGGCGAGCTGGCCCCGGGCATCGTCGTCTACGCCCGCTCCTCGGGCATCACGCCCGCCGACCGGGCGAAGGCCGAGACCGACCGCCGCGCGCTCGCGCCCATCGCCGCGCGGCCGATCGCGCCGCCGCGACCGTCCGGCGACGGCAAGGCGCTGATGCTGAACGTCCCGCTGCCGGACGACGACACCCTCACCGACAAGGCCGAGAAACTCCGCGACCAGTCCCGCGCCGGAGCACCCGACGGCCTGGACGTCCGCCTGACCGGCCCCGCCGGTTCCGCGCTCGACGTCGGCGACGCCTTCGAGAGCATCGACAAGCCGATCCTCATCATCACGATCCTCGTGGTCACGGCCGTCCTCCTGCTCACCTACCGCAGCCCGATCCTGTGGCTGCTGCCGATCGTGAACGCGGCGATCGCGCTCCAGGCGGCGAACGCGGTCGTCTACCTCCTCGGCAAGCACGCCGGGCTCTACGTGGCGGACGGCATGTCCACCATCCTCAACGCGCTCGTGTTCGGCATCTCGACCGACTACGCGCTGCTCCTCCTGGCCCGCTACCGCGAGGAACTGCGCCGCCACCCCGACCGCCACCGGGCGATGGCGATCGCGCTCCGCCACGCCGCCGCCCCGATCGTCGCGTCCGCCGCGACGGTCTCCCTCGGCCTCCTCTGCCTGCTCGCCGCCGACATGGGCTTCAACTACGCGCTGGGCCCGATCGGCGCCATCGGCGTCCTCGCCGGGCTGGTCGTCGTCATGACCCTGCTGCCCGCCCTCCTCGTGATCTTCGGACGCTGGATCTTCTGGCCCCGCATCCCCCGCTACGGCGATGCCCCGCCCACCCGAGGCGCGTGGTACCGCGTCGGCGACCGCATAGCGGCGCATCCGCGCCTGGTCTGGATCGGCGGCCTGGCCGTCCTCGGCGGGCTCGCGGCCGCCGCCCTCGGCATCAACACGGGCCTGGACCGCGCGCACTTCCTCACCGACACGCCCAGCTCCACGATCGGCGAACGCCTCCTGACAGCGCACTACCCCGGCGGCCAGGGCCGCCCCCTCCAGGTCATCACCGAAAAGCCAGAGACACCCCACGTAACCGCAGCCCTCCGCGACGCCCAAGGCGTGGCCCGCGTAGAGAACGCTCAACCGTCGAAGGACGGGCGTCTCACCAGGCTCGAAGTCGTCCTCGAAGACCCGCCGGACAGCGCAGCGGCGAAGCAGACCGTCCGCGACCTCCGCCGGACGATCCCGGACGCCACCATCGGAGCGAGCACCGCGAGCGAGATCGACCTGGCCGACGCGCAGTCCCATGACCGCCGCGTCGTCATCCCCCTCGTCCTGGCCGTCGTGTTCCTCATCCTGATCGCGCTGCTCCGCGCCCTGGTCGCCCCGATCCTGGTGATCGCCACGGTCGTGGCGTCCTACTTCGCCGCGCTGGGCGCGTCCTGGCTGCTGTTCCGGTACGCCTTCGACTTCCCGGCCCTCGACACGCAGGTCGCGCTCATGGGCTTCCTGTTCATGGTCGCGCTGGGCGTGGACTACAACCTGTTCCTCGTCGCCCGCGTCCGCGAAGAGGTGAAGAGAACCGACCACCGGACCGGCGTCCTGCGCGGCCTCGGCGTCACCGGCGGCGTCATCTCCAGCGCCGGACTCGTCCTGGCCGCGACGTTCGGCGTCCTAGGCGTAATGCCGATAACGATGATGGTGCAGATCGGCGTCCTGGTCTCCCTGGGCGTCCTCCTGGACACCTTCTTCGTCCGCTCGATCATCGTCCCGGCCCTGGCCCTGGACACCGGCCCCCGCTTCTGGTGGCCCACCCGCCCGAGGTGACCATCCCGGACGTGCGGGGCCGCGGTGCCAAAAGCCACCGAAGCCCCGCACGCCCACATGCAAGACCGTGCCGGGTGAGATCGCGGCTACGACTTCTCAGCCGTCACCATCACCGGGTGGCCGTCGGGGTCGGCGACGTAGGCGATGCGCTCGCCCCAAGGGGTGTCGGCGGGCGGCATGAGCACCGGATGTCCGAGTGCGGCCAGTTCCTCGACCGAGGAATCGACGTCATCGCAGTACACGCAGAGCTCGAAGAAGCGCCCGGAGATCGGTCGCTGCGGGAGCCCGTGAATGCCGGCGCCGCCGTCCGGCAGGACGCCCAGCCCGATGGACGAGCCGTCTCCCAGCCGCAACGCGACGTAGGTCGCCGTTCCGCCTTCCTCGAACCGGTAGGTCTCCTGGAAGCCGAGCGCATCGCGGTAGAACTCGAGCGAGCGCTGCAGGTCATCACAGGCCAGCATGGGAAACGCCGATCGAAAAGCCATGCCGCGACGCTACCGCCGGCCAGTGACAATTCCGAGAGCCGGGACCGGCGGACTGCGGGAGGGGCGCCTTCTAGTCTGGTGGGGTGCGACTCGACCTGATCGCGATCGTCGTGGACGACTATGACCGGGCCATCGAATTCTTCACCGGCGCCCTGGGCTTCGATCTCGTCGAGGATTCCCCGTCGCGCACCGGCGACGGCCGTCCCAAACGGTGGGTCGTCGTCCGTCCACCGGGCGCCGAGACCGGAATCCTGCTGGCCCGCGCGGACGGCGACCGTCAAACCGCCGCTGTCGGAGAGCAGGTCGCGGGCCGCGTCGGATTCTTCCTCCGGGTGGACGACTTCGACGAGGCCCACCGGCGGATGAAGGCCGCAGGCGTCGAATTCGTCACCGCACCTCGCACCGAGCCCTATGGGCGGGTCGCCGTGTTCGTCGACATAGCCGGCAATCGGTGGGACCTCCTGGGGCCCGCCTGAACACCAACCGACGACATGGTCGTGCAATAGGGTTGCCTTTACCTGGAATCGGGGACCCGCCTGCTCGGAGCGGCCGGCGTGCGAGCCATTGGGAAGGACCTATGTCGGCTGCGCTGCTCAACGTCGTGATCGGCCTGGTGACCAGCGTCTTGAGCGGCGGAGGCGTATGGCTGCTGAACCGCGCGAAGCACGCGCGGACGCTGCACCGGAAGGCCGCTTTCTTCGGGCTCGAAGGCGGTGCGCCGTGTGTCGTGGTGATGAACGACAAGTACAGCAAGACCGGCAGCACGGCCCAGGACGACGTCCACGCCCTCGTCGAGATCGCGATGCTCGGGAGAGAACTGGGCAGTCCCGTCGCCATCCGCCAGGCGCGGGAGTTCCGGGAAGGCAACGGCTCCAGCACCGAATTCTGCATCGGCGGCCCGTCGGGCGGCTCCAATCCGCGGACCGGCGGACATCTGGCCGCGCACCTGCCCGGCGTCACCATCCTGCCCTACGGCGACGGCGACGACTCAACGGCGTTCCTGATCGGCGGTGAGAAATTCCGGTACGAGCGGGGTCGGCGAGAACGCGCTCTGGTGGCCAAGTTCCGTCCCGACCCCGATTCTCGGCCGGTCTTCCTCATTTCCGGGCAGACCGCCCTCTCCAACCGCGCCGCCGTCCACTTCCTGAAACGACGGCACCGCGACCTAGCCGAATCATTGGAGAGCGCCGAAAGGTTCTGCCTGATCATCCGAGCGGACGATATAGAAACGTACGGTCACGAGGCGGCCACGCTAGAGCGTGACGTCACTCATGCCGCCTTCGTCCCGGCAAACGGCGGCGACGAAACGTAAGGAAACACGCGATCAGATTCCCTCTTCGAGGGAAGGCCGGTCATGCCACAAACCCAAAAGCCGCAGATCAGACGATCTGCGGCTGCTTCATTCGCGTACCCCCGAGCGGATTCGAACCGCCGTTACCGCCTTGAGAGGGCGGCGTCCTAGGCCACTAGACGACGGGGGCCTGCCTGTTCACCCACGCGATCTCCCGCGAGGACCCCACCCACCTTACCGGACGCCACCACCCACCTCGACCGAGTTTCCACCCACCACACCAAGGAGCTTCACCTGGCAAGAGCCTGCACCGTTGGCAGCGACCGCAACCACAAGGGGGCGTGGGGGCGGAGCCCCCACATCGGGGGTCTGGGGGTCGCCCCCCAGATAAACACAAGATCCGGCGAAGGCGGCCCAAGGGCCGACGAGTAGGGGTACCCCCGAGCGGATTCGAACCGCCGTTACCGCCTTGAGAGGGCGGCGTCCTAGGCCACTAGACGACGGGGGCGTGTGTCCGCTGTGTACGGACGCAGCTGGGGTACCAGGACTCGAACCTAGACTAAGTGAACCAGAATCACTCGTGCTGCCGATTACACCATACCCCAGTGAGGTACGGGCGCCCGTGCCGTTTGAGGCCTGGGTCGCTCGCGCCTCGATGAGAATACAGGACCTTGGGACTGCGACCAAAACGATTGGCGCAGCCGGCTCGCCGGGCCGGAGCCCCCGTCCGCCCGGCCCGGCGAGCCGTCATCCAGGCGAGTCTGCGGACGACTCGGCGGGCGACTCCGCGGGCGGGTCCGTGGGTTCTATGGCGAACAGTTCGAGCTGGACGTCGTCGGGGTCGCGGAAGCACAGGACGGGCCCGAACGGCGTATCGGCGACCGGCGAACAGGTGACGCCGAGGTCGACGAGGCGGGCGTGCCACTCTTCGAGGGCGGCGCGGTCGGCGACAGCGAAGGAGAGGTGGTCGAGGCCGGCGCGGCGGTGGTCGAAGGGGCCGGCGGCGTCCCGGTGCTGGACGAGGCCGAGGACGGTCAGCCGGTCGGGGAGGATGCAGATGGTCTCCAGCCAGCGGTCGTCGTCCTGCACGTAGAACGGGGTGAAGCCGAGGACGTCCCCGTACCACTGGACGCTCCTGTCCCGGTCGGTGACAGAGAGGGAGAGGTGGGAGAAACCGGTGACCGACGGCGGCATGCGCGCTCCTTTACTCCGGTTCGGAGTATCGACGATACTCTGGATCGGAGTATCGTCAAGCCCCATGCCACGGGAACTCACGACGACGTCCTTCGCGATCCTGTCGTTGCTGGCCGTCCGTCCCTGGACGACGTACGAGCTCAAGGAGCAGATGAAGCGCGCTCTGCAGTCGGTGTGGCCGCGGGCGGAGAGCGTCCTGTACGAGGAGCCGAAGAAGCTGGTCGAGCACGGGCTCGCCCGGTCGCGCACCGAGTACACGGGGCGGCGCAAGAGCACGGTCTACGAGATCACCGAAGAGGGGCGCGCCAGCCTGCGGCAATGGCTGGACGAGCCCGGCGCCGGACCCGTGCTGGAGTTCGAGGCCCTGCTCAAGGTGGCCTTCGCCGACCACGGCGATCTCGAACAGTTGCGCTCGACGCTGCGCCGCATACGGGACGACGCCGCGCGGCGCGTCGCCATCACCGAGGCCAGGATGGCCGAGTACGAGGAGGGCGGCCCGTATCCGGATCGGCTCCCCGTGATCGCGCTGCCCTCGAAGTTCCTGCGGGAGCAGAACGCGCTGCTGCTGCGCTGGGCCGAATGGGCGCTGGCCGAGGTGGAGCACTGGGACGGCGTGACCCCGCAGACCGGCGCACGCGTCCCACCGGACGCCTTCACCGGATAACGCCGCGCCGGAGCCCGCGCGATCACCGCAGCCCGCGCGGTCAGCGCGGTCAGCGCGGTGGGGCGGTGGGGCGGTCAGCGGGTGAAGTCGGGTGGGCCTATGTGGTGCCGGCCCCAGTCGACGAGGGGACGCAGCCGCCGCCATGATTCGCGGACCCGCGTCACCACCTCCGGCGTCTCCATCCACGGGTCGGCGGGCCAGCCTTTGTGGGCGT
Organism: Actinomadura sp. 1N219; assembly: GCF_044326405.1. Lineage (NCBI taxonomy): Bacteria > Bacillati > Actinomycetota > Actinomycetes > Streptosporangiales > Thermomonosporaceae > Actinomadura > Actinomadura sp. 1N219. The sequence goes on from NZ_JBIRAY010000002.1 coordinate 653,831, forward strand.
AGAGGGAGCGGTGCCGTAGCAGGTCCAGCCGTGGATGGTCTTCGGGCGTGCCGCGCGGACGGGTCTTGAGCCTGTCCCCCGCGATCTCCATCCCGGCGGAGCGCAGGTCGTCCACGATGCTCTGGAGTTCTGGGCCGTAGAAGTCCGAGCCGACCGCCTCGCGGTAGCGGCGGAGCTGGTCGGGCGTGGGGGCGTACATGCCGCCGGCGACCATCAGCCCGTCCGCGTCGACCTGGACGTAGAACCCCTCACTCGTATGGCCGCCCTGGTGCGTCTTGTACGGCGTCTTGTCCTTGCTGAACCGGACGTCCCGGTACGGACGGAAGAGCTTGACCGCGCCGAACTCCTCCTCCAGTTCGGCGCACAGCTCGACCAAGGGTTCGCGCACGTGGCGCTCGTACGTTTCCTTGTGCGCCGTCCAATACGCCTTGCTGTTGTCGACCTGCAAGCCCTCATAGAACGAGAACGCCTCGTCGGTGAAGCCGCCGATCGGCATGGCTCTCCCCTTCAGTCCCGGGCGACGACGCGGTTGGTCAGGCTGCCGATGCTCTCCACGGTGACGGTGACCTCGTCCCCGATCTCCAGGGGTCCGATGCCGGCGGGCGTGCCGGTGAGGATCACGTCGCCGGGCAGCAGCGTCATGACCTGGCTGACGTACTCGACCAGGGCCGGGATGTCGTGCAGCAGCAGGGAGGTGCGGGAGTCCTGCCGGACCTCGCCGTTGACGGTCGTGCTGATGGCCAGGTCGGCGGGGTCGGCCTCCGTCTCGATCCACGGGCCGATCGGGCAGAACGTGTCGAAGCCCTTGGCCCGCGTCCACTGCCCGTCCTTCGCCTGCACGTCGCGGGCCGTGACGTCGTTCGCGCACGTGTAGCCGAGAATGACATCGGCGGCGCGGGACGCCGGGACCTCGCGGCACATCCGGCCGATGACGACGGCCAGCTCGCCCTCGAAGTCGACCCGCTCGGACAGCTTCTGCGGGTAGGCGACCGCCTCGCCCGGCCCGATCACGGCGGTGGACGGCTTGGAGAACACCACCGGCTCGGCGGGCGGCGTGTCACCGCCCATCTCGCGGACGTGGTCGGCGTAGTTCTTGCCGATCGCGATGACCTTGCTGGGCAGGATCGGCGCGAGCAGCCGGACGTCGGCGAGCGGGAGGCGCTGTCCGGTGAACGTCAGATCACCGAACGGGTGGGCCGCGATGGCCGCGACGGTGTTCTCCTCCACCACGCCGAAGGACATGCCGTCGTCGGTGGAGAACCTGGCGATACGCATGGTCGAGAGCCTAGCCCCTGCCAGGGACACGCCCCTGACGACCCTGAGACGGAGCGTGCACCGGCGGTCAGAAGCCGCAGGGCCGGCCGTTGAGTTCGCAGCCCTTCGGGGCGGACGTCGCGCCCGACGCGCCGAACTGGACGTCCCACGTCCCGCCGGGCGGGATCGCGGGCGCGCCGTCCAGGTTCGTGATCTCGACGCTCGAGCCGCCGCTGACGAGCCGCGCGCCCCAGATGTTCTTCACGACCGCGCCGGGGACCTGGAACGTGAGACGCCACGTCCGCATCGGCCGGCCGGTGTCGTTCGTGATGACCATCTTGCCCTCGTAGTACCCCTGGCTCTGCTGGACGAGCTGGTACGTGATGCCGTCACCGTCCTGCACAGGGCCGATCGGCACGCTCGGCGCGGCCGGAGCCTGGGACGCGGGCGGCTGTCCGGGCACACCGCCCGAGGGACCGGCGGTCGACGGAGGCGTCGCGGGCGCCTCGCTGGGCGGCGGCCCGCCGGGGTCGCCGGGCGACGACGGAGCGGCGGACGCAGGAGACGACGGTGCGGGCGCGGCCTTCCCCGTCGTCTCGGAGCCGCGGTTATAAAGGAGCACACCGACCGCGGCGACGGCGAGGAGCAGCACTATGCCGATCAGCGCGACCAGCAGCAGCGGACGACGTGAGCGGGACTGCCCGGACGGCCCGACCGGCCCGACCGGCGGCACTCCCCCGGACGGCGATGCGGCCTGCGGCATCGCCGGTGCGGTCGCCTCGTAGGACGGCGGCACCGTCGACTCAGCGGAAGGCGGCGGCGCGTACGCCTGCGCCTGCGGCTGCCCTTGCGCCTGCGCGGGGGCCGGGGTCGCAGCGCCGGGGTTCGTCGACTCCGCCTCGGCGCCGAACTGCTCCGTCCAGGGCGCCTCCTCGACCACGGGCCGCGCGGCCTGCGGTTCGGCGGGCGGAGGCGGCGCCTGCTCGTGCATCGCCGCCTGTTCGGCCGCGGGAGCCTCCTCGACTTCCTCGGGCACCGTGACCGGCTCGGACGCCGACGCCTCCTGACCGGGAGCGGACGCCTCCGGGCCGGGCATCTCGAAGGCCATCACCTTCGGCGGCACGCGAATGTCGGAGACGGTGACGGACGCGCGATCCTCCTGCTCGTCCTCCGGATCGTCTACCGGGTCGTCCTCCAGGTCGTCCTCCAGGTCGTCCGCCGGGACGTCTTGGAGCGTCGCGTCCGCGAGCCCTCCCGCGCTCTCCGCAGGGCCCTGGACGTCGTCGTCCTCGGGGTCGTCGACCGGCACGTCGGCGAACGTCGCTCCCAGGTCGTCCTCCGGCGCGACGTCCTGGGAGGTCACGCCGGGGTCGATGAGATCGTCCACGGGCTCGTCGACGATGGTCGCCTCCGGCCCCGGCTCGGCGGCGGGCTGGGGATCCGCGACCGTTCCGGGGACGCGGAACTCGGCGGTGGTCTTGTGGTCCGGGGGCACGTACCCGGGCTCCTCGCCGCTCACTTCGTCCACCTTCCGCTGTCGTCGATCTCATGGTGTCCGACGATGAGCACGGCGGTTCGGTTCATGACGAACCGGGAGGTGTCCGAAAGGCCTCAGCCCGTGGGGGCGGGTTCCAGCCCGCGCCGCGCCGCCTGCCGCAGCTGCCGGTTGAGCATGTCGGTGATCAGCTCGATGGCGTCGGGGGTGGTGGCGTCCTGCGCGCCGCTGAGCCAGCGGGTGGCCTCGGCGAGCAGGTCCTCGGCCGAGTCGGCGTCGGAGTCGGCGTCGGCCAGGCGGCCGAGGACGGCGCCGAGACGCAGCGCCGCGTCCGCGCGGCCCGATTCGGCGGCCCGCCGGTACCAGCCGGCGGCCTGCTCCAGGTCGCCCTCGCGCTCGTAGGTCTCGCCGAGGCCGAACGCCACGTCCGCCCACGTCCCGTCCGTCGGACGCCCAAGGTCCTCGGGGCTCCAGGGTCGGACAGGCATGCGATCACTCCGGCGGGTCGGTCAATTGAGAGACGGCACGTGGAACCATCACACGTGCCATCCGGGTCCCATGATCGACGCATCGCTCGAAATCCGCCACCGCTTTTCTGACTTTCGGCGAAATTTCTGCGTAGCGACACCGATACCGGCGGAAAGACGCTCGTTTCCGAGCGGACGGGTCAGCTCACGGAGTAGCGGGCGAGCGCGTCCTCCAGCCCGTCGTGCCCGCTGGTGAAGGAGCGCGGCCGAGCCTGGGAGCCCTCGACGCCCGCATCCAGCAGCACGGGGACGGACCGCGGGTCGGGCAGCACGCCGTCCCCCAGCCGGACGGGATCGCGCAGGACCGTCCGCACACCGGGTTCACCCGACACGAAGTCGCCGAGGACGAACCCTTCGGATTCGTTCCACACGAGGGCGCGGAGCCCGAGGACGAACGTCGCGTCCCGCGGATCGCATGGATCGAGCCATACGTCCGAGAGCCGCACCCCGCCGGCCTGCAGCGCGTCGGCGACGCCGGTGATGTATCCGCGGGTGGCTTCGACGAAGGGGTCCGGGTGAGGCAGAGGTCGAATGTGGCCGGTCACGGGAGATCGTCCCTCTCTTCTCTTGTCCAGGCAGACTTCCGTCCCTAGAAGTATGAGGGAAAAAATCCCTTATGTCCCGTTCAGTGGCGGAGAAATCTGGCCGAAGGCAGCGCAAAATCCCCCCTTCACCCCATTCCTCCCTTCCGTACCGTTCGTCGCTCTCGTTACCGGCCCGTCGGGGCGCGGCGGGACGCCGCCGGCGTGCCACAGGGGGTGCCTGCACGCCGACGGCTCGGCTGCTTGCGACGCGTGTCGCTACACGAGTCGCTCCACGGATCGCTCATCGCGCCGCGATGGCGGACGGATGGCGGAACCGCGGGCGCGGCACCGCGGAGACGAGGTGGGGGACGACGATCACCACGGCGCAGCCCCCCGTCGAGTAGAGCGCGGTCATCCGCGCGGAAGCGCCCGCCCGCCGTCCCAGCTCGGCCGTGGCCACCAGCACCGCGATCCCGGCGACCACGACGGGCCAGTCGACACCGGGCCGGACGGCCCGCACCGAGCGGGTCTCGCCGATAGGGGTCAGCACCATGAGCGGATGGGCATGCTCGCTCGGCGCCACATCGATCCGGCTGTCTTCCACCTCGAATTCTCCTTAGGTCAGCGGCCCGCCCCGCGGCGACCGGAGATCATGTGCCAGGGCCGCCCGCCGGCGGCTCTCCGGCTGGTAGCACCACGTTGACGAACAGCGCCCTGCGGCCGAGAGGCGGCGCCGGGGCGTTCATCCGGGTGCGGAACCTCAGGTCCTTCGTGCGAAGGCCCATGAGGAGGACGTAGAGCGTCAGGAACAGGAACAGTGCCGCGGGACCGAGGACCCACAGGACGACTGCAGCGGTCATGTTGATCCCTCCTCCGACTGGTTGCCGATATCCGTCACATCCACGACATCCTGCTGCTAGTGTTATCCGAGTTCTCTGCTGGTGAACTTATACCAACAAGTCTCTCACTCAAAGTGTTACCATTGCCAGGGATTACAAACACGTTGGTCGGGAACGACTTGTTCAGATCATGAAGACCGGTTCTGTGCAGGTTCCTCGTCCGGTGAGGGTGCACGGCCGGGTGGACAGGCCGGGAAGGAGCGGATCCGATGCCTCGCACGACCCCACTCCGCTGGCGCGACATAGCCGATGACCTGCTCCGTCGCATCGAGTCCGGCGATCTCACACCGGGCGACGGCTCGAACTCCCGGCGGCGCCTGCCACCCGAGAAGGATCTGGAGAGCCACTACAGCGCGTCCCGCAACACCGTCCGGGACGCGCTGTCCTACTTGCAGCAGCAGGGATACGTCGTCTCGGAACAGGGGAAGGGGACGTTCGTCCTCCGCCGGCCCGACATCGTCCACGTCACGCTGTCCGCCGTGGACCTGGGTCTCGGGCCGGGCGCCGGGTCGGGCGAGTGGTACAACCGCGACGCCCACGTCCCCAGGGACCGCGAGGTCACGGTGTCACCGGTCAAGGTGGAGGTGCAGGAGGGCACCAGGGTCATCGCCCGGTACCTGCAGACCAACGCCGACGCCGAGTTCATCTCCCGCCACCAGGAGCTCTTCCAGGACGGACGCCCCCTCGCCCTGCAGACCTCGTTCTACCCCCTCGACTTCGCCACCGGCGGCGCGTCCCGCCTCCTCTACCCGCGTGACATCCCGGAGGGTGCCGTGGCGTACCTGCAGGAGACGCTCGGCTACAGCGAGGTCGGCTTCCACGACGAGATCAAGGCCCGGGTGCCGAACGAGCACGAGAAGCGGTTCTTCGGCCTGGGAGAGTCCGCCGCAGACGCGGTGTTCGAGGCCGTCCGGACGGCGTACTCCCCCGACGGCACGGCGTTCCGGCTCACCGTGACGGTCTGGCCCGCCGACCGGACCCGGCTGCACTACAACGACGGGCAGGTCCCCGACGACGTGCTCAGGGCGCCCGGACTGGGGGCGTCCAAGGGCGCTCCGGGCAAGCCACAGCGGGCCGCCGACGCCGAAAGCGGATAGGGCGCCGCCGTCCGACGACGGTGGCCGTCCCAGACCTATCCACGCGCCCCCTTCCCGACCGATCTCGATGCCGGGTTCCTCCCCAGGACCGGCCGGGAAGCGGGGCCTCGGTATTTTCGGAGTGCAGGAACACATGGACACAGAAGCCGGAGCCCGCCAGCGCAGTCGGGCTCCTCACCCCAGGTACGACATCCGCCTCGCCCGGCTGGAGGAACCCGACCTCGCCCAGCAGGCCAAGACCGACATCGCCCAGCAGGACAAGGCCGACATCGACCTCGTCCTCGAGCTCATCGACCACGCCGCCGACTGGCTGCGGGACAAGAAGAACACGACGCAGTGGGCCCGGCCGTGGCCGAGTCCGTACGGCCGGTGGAAGCGCGTCCACGACGCCATCCGCGACGAGGAGACCTGGCTCCTGTTCCATGGGACGCGCCCGATCGGGACCGTCAGCATCAAACTGGAAGGCCACGAGGAACTCTGGACGCCGGAAGAACGCGAAACCGAGGCCGTCTACCTCCACCGCCTCGTCATCCACCGCGACTACGCGGGCGGCGGCCTCGGCACCGAGCTGATCGACTGGGCGGGCCGCAAGGGCGCGTCACTCCAGCCCGACGCCGAGCTGGTCCGGATCGATGTCTGGACCGACAACGGCGAACTCCACGACTACTACCGCCGCCAGGGCTTCAAGGACGTCGCCGTCCGCACCACCAGCGACAAGACGCCGTCCGGTGCCCTGTTCGAGAAACCCCTGGAACCGTCCGCGCCCGCCGCTCACCCGCACATCGTCGAATCGCAGCTCGCCAGGGTTCCTCGGCACCCGATCGGGCCTCTAGTCATCCCCGGCCCGAAGAACTCGCTCCCGCACCCCGCCGGATCACGGAGCTGACGACGCCCTGGCCGCTTGCGGCCACCGAACCGGGCTGGGAGCCGGCGGTCAGACGAAGCGGACGAGCATGAGGTCGCTGTCGGGGCTCTCGCGCCAGTAGACGGCGCCCGGTTCGCGGGACATGCCCTCGATCTCGCCGGCGATGATCAGCGCCCGGTTGATGCAGTCGGTCTTGTTGTAGCCGGTCAGCTCCTGAAGGCGCTGGAGCGACTGGACGGCCTTGCCGGTCAGGTTGATCGTCACGCGTTCGGGCTGCGGAACCGGATCGCCGCGGTGGGGCGGTTCGCCGTCGTTCATGCTTCCCCCGGAAGTATCGGACGCTGCTCGGGAGTTCGTCATGAGCGCATTCTCCAATCCGGGGGCGGCAGGCTCGCCGTCCGTCCGGCGCGAGGCGCCCGGGTGTCAACCGGCCAGCAACGATACAGCCTTCCGTCAGCAAACCCATGCCCCACGCTGAGGGTGCACGTCTAGTGGTTCCCCGCCGGACGATCGGAAAACCTCCGCCATCTCGACTCCGCATCACTGTTGTCATCAAGATACCAGAAACTCACCTGTTTTTATACAGTCTTCGTATGGCCATCGCATGCATCGATGCGTAGTCTGTCGGATGGGGGAGAAGTGGGGACACGACGCCGGGAGGGCGGGCGCACACGCCGCACCTTTCCGGGGGAAGGACTACTTCGTGAGCACCGACCGATTCGGGGCGCGGCTGCGGAGGCACACGGCCTCCCGCGGCGGCACGCCCTCGCGGGACACCGCTCCGCGGGGCGGCACCAGCCTGCTGAGCGCGAGGGTCACCACGCCCGCGACGCTCCTGGCCGTGGTCCTGGGGTACGCGCTGGACGGCTCGCCCGGCGCCGTGATCACCGGCGGCCTGACGTTCCTGACGTTCCCCGTGGTGAGCATGACCAACGCGTTCGTCCAGTACCTGCGGGCCGGGACGCTGCAGGCGGCGCCCGAGCCGCCACCGACCGAGCCCGCGTCGGCGCTGACGGTCGCCGTCCCGTCCGGGGAGATGGTCGAGACGCCGCCGGCCGCCGACTACGACGGGACGACCTTCTGGGGGTCGCTGGCGCCGGACGAGCAGCGCACCCTCGTCGCCCTGGCGCGGCGGCACGTGTTCCGCAAGGAGGACGTGCTGTGCTGCGAGGGCGGCCCCGCCACCGAGGTCATCGTGATCCTGTCCGGCTGGACGCGGGTGTGGGTCGACGAGGGCCCTGACCAGCGGATCCTCGCGTTCCGGGGCGCGGGCGAGCTGATCGGCGAGCGGGCGGCGCTGATGGTCAAGGACCGGTCGGCCAACGTGACCGCCGAGGGCGACGTCGAGGCGCTGCGGGTCGGCGCGCGCGACTTCGGGATCTTCCTGGACGCGCATCCGCGCGTCCGGGCCGTCCTGGAGCGGCAGGTCTACCGGAGGCAGGTCGAGCGGCCCGAGGCGCCCGAGCGACCCGAGCAGGCCGAGGGGCCGGAGCAGGCCGAGCGGCCCGAGCAGGGCGGGCGGCCCGAGGTGCCCGCGCCCCGCGCTCTGCCGGACTGGTCCGGCGGCAACTGCACGATCCTGATCACCGACATCACCGGGTTCAGCTCGCCCACGCGCACCGACGCCGACCGCAGGCACGTCCTGGACGCCATGTACCGCCTGCTGGACGAGTCGTTCACCGCGTCCGGCCTCTGCCTGGCGGACTTCTACCAGGAGGACCGCGGCGACGGCGCGCTCATCGTCGTCCCGCCGACGACGCCGACCGAGGCGGTCGTCGACCCGATGCTCGCGCACCTGGCCGTGGCGCTGCGCCGCCACAACCGCCGCGCCGCCGACGCCGCCCGGATGCAGCTGCGGGCCGCGCTGCACGTCGGTCCGGTGCAGCGCGGGCCGAAGGGCGTGTCCGGCATCTCGATCATCACGGCGCGGCGGATGGTGGACGCGCCCGCGGTGAAGAAGCGGGTCGCCGACACGGGCGCCGACCTGGCCTTCGTCACGTCCGACTTCGTCTTCGAGACCGTGATCACGTCCGCGCCGGGATTCGTCGACCCCGGCCGCTACGCGCGGGTACGGGTGCGGGTGAAGGAGACGTCGCAGTCGGCGTGGCTCACGCTCGAAGGCGGCGAGTCGCGGCTCCGGGCCGTCTGAAGCCCGCCGTCTGAAGCCCGCCGGGCGTCAGGCGGCGACCAGGTCCTGGTAGTCGGGGTGCTTGTCGATCCACCGCTTGATGAACGGGCAGACCGGCACCACCGACAGGCCCCGCGCGCGGACGTCGTCCAGGACGCCCCGGGCGAGCGCACCGCCGACGCCCTTCCCCTCGAACGCGGACCCGACCTCGGTGTGGACGAGGGCGACGGCGCCCTCCTGCAGCTCGTACTCGACGAACCCGGCGAGCTCGCCGTCCAGCCTGATCTCGTAGCGGTTCTGCCCGGCGTTGTCGGTGATCTCGGTGCTCATGCCCCCGATAATGCCCACCGGGTCGAAGTAATTCCCCGGGCAAGCGGTTAGCCCGCCTCGTAGCCTGCTCGGAGGAGGCAGTAGGTGACGGCCTCCTCCAGGGCCTGCCAGGACGCGGCGATGACGTTGTCCTCGACGCCGACCGTGCCCCATTCGCGTTCGCCGTCCCCGGACTCGACCAGCACTCGCGTGCGGGCGTCGGTGCCGTGCGCGCCCTCCAGGATGCGGACCTTGTAGTCGACCAGCTCCAGCCGCGCCAGCTCCGGGTAGAGGCGGCCGAGCGCGATGCGCAGCGCGTTGTCGAGGGCGTTGACGGGGCCGTTGCCCTCGCCGGTGGCGATGATCCGCTCGCCCTTGGCGTGCAGCTTGACGGTGGCCTCGCTGATCATGGACCCGTCCGGACGGCGCTCCACGATGGACCGCCACGACTCGACCTCGAAGTGCCGCTGCCGGACGCCGGTCAGCTCCTCGCGCAGCAGCAGCTCGAACGAGGCGTCGGCGGCCTCGAAGGTGTAGCCGTCGGACTCCAGCTTCTTGACCTTGTCCACGACGGCCTTGGCCTTCTCGCCGGACAGGTCGTAGCCGAGCTCGCGTCCCTTCAGCTCCACGGACGCGCGTCCGGCCATGCTGGACACCAGCATCCGCATGTCGTTGCCGACGGCGGCCGGGTCGATGTGCTGGTACAGGTCCGGGTCGACCTTGACGGCGGACGCGTGCAGCCCCGCCTTGTGCGCGAACGCCGACACGCCCACGTAGGGCTGTTGGGAGCCGGGCGCGATGTTGGTGACCTCGGAGACGGCGTGCGCGATCCGGGTCATCTCGGCGAGCTGTGCGTCCGAGACCAGCGGCATCCCGCGCTTGAGCTGCAGGTTCCCGACGACGGTGAACAGGTTGGCGTTGCCGCTGCGCTCGCCGTACCCGTTCGCGCACCCCTGGACGTGGGTCGCCCCGGCCTTCACGGCGGCGAGCGAGTTCGCGACCGCGCAGCCGGAGTCGTCGTGGCAGTGGATGCCGACGCGGACGCCGAGCGACACGACGTCGTGGACGACGTCGGCCAGCTCGTCCGGCAGCATGCCGCCGTTGGTGTCGCACAGCGCGACGACGTCCGCGCCCGCCTCGGCGGCGGCGCGGACGGCCTCCAGCGCGTACGCGCGGTTCGCCTTGTAGCCGTCGAAGAAGTGCTCGGCGTCCAGGAAGACTCGTTGGCCCTCCGCACGCAGGTGGGAGACCGTGTCGCGGATCATCGCGAGGTTCTCCTCCAGGGTGGTGCGGAGGGCCAGCTCGACATGCCTGTCGTGACTCTTGGCGACAAGGGTCACGACGGACGCGCCGGAGTCGCGCAGCGCGGCAACCTGAGGGTCGTCGGCGGCCCGCACACCGGCCCGGCGGGTCGCGCCGAACGCGGTGAGCTGCGCGTGCGTCAGGTCGAGCTCTGTTCGAGCGCGCCTGAAGAACTCGGTGTCCTTGGGGTTGGCTCCGGGCCAGCCGCCCTCGATGAAGCCCACGCCAAGGTCGTCCAGGTGCCGCGCGATGGCGAGCTTGTCGGGCACGGAGAGGTTGAGCCCCTCCTGCTGCGAGCCGTCGCGCAGGGTGGTGTCGTAAACGTGGAAAGCGTCGCCTTGCATTGCGTGGTACCCCCAAGGGGCTGCGCCAGGACACAAAAAAGACCCCTCACGGACGTGAGAGGTCTGCGCGCCGGCGCTGTCCCGTTAGCTGCTGCCGGCGCGCCAGCCGATAATCACGAGGCTGTCGCGCATGATGTGCGCCAGTCTGCCACATGGTTCACGTTCGTGGGACATCCGTCTCAGATAGCGAGACGGGCGGGTGGGCGCCGAGACGCGGCAGCCCCGGCGCGCACGGCACCGGAGCTGCGGAAACGCGAATCAGACGATCTTGTGGACCCAGCCGTAGGGGTCGGGACGGGTGCCGTACTGGATGCCGACCAGCGCCTCGCGGAGCCGCATCGACACCTCGCCCGGCTCGCCGTCGCCGATCGTCCACTCGCGGTCGGCGCCCTTGACCCGGCCGACCGGGCTGATGATCGCGGCGGTGCCGCAGCCGAACACCTCGGTGATCTCGCCGGACCTGCAGCCCGCCTCCCACTCCTCGATGCTGATCTTGCCCTCCTCGGCGGGGATGCCGAGGTCGGGCGCCAGCTTGAGCATGGAGTCGCGGGTGACGCCGGCGAGGAGCGTCCCGGTGAGCGCGGGCGTGAGGACCCGGGCCTGCGTGCCGGCGCCGTAGACGAACAGCAGGTTCATCGAGCCGACCTCCTCGACCCAGCGGTGCTCGACCGCGTCCAGCCAGACGACCTGGTCGCAGCCCTCCGCGACGGCCTGCGCCTGCCCGGCGAACGAGGACGCGTAGTTCCCGCCGGTCTTGGCCTCGCCGGTGCCGCCCGGCGCGGCGCGGGTGTAGTCCTGCGACAGCCACACCGAGACCGGCTTGATCCCGCGCGGGTAGTACAGGCCGGACGGGGACGCGATGACCATGAAGAGGAACTCGTTCGCAGGGCTGTTGACGCCGAGCGCGCGGGTGGTCGCGAACATGAACGGGCGCAGGTAGAGGCTGTGCCCCTCGGTGTCGGGCACCCAGTCCTTGTCGGTGCGGACGAGGAGTTCGATCGCATCCACGAACAGCTGCTCGGGGATCTCCGGCATCGCCATCCGGCGCGCCGACCGGTTCATCCGGGCCGCGTTCATGAACGGGCGGAAGGTGACGACCGAGCCGTCCGGCTGCTTGTAGGCCTTGAGGCCCTCGAACAGCTCCTGGGCGTAGTGGAACACCTGGCTGGCCGGGTCCATCGGGATCGGACCGTACGGCTCGAGTCTCGCGTCGTGCCAGCCCCGGTCCGCGGAGTACCGGATCGTGACCATGTGGTCGGTGAAGTACCGGCCGAAGCCGGGATCGGCCAGGACGCGCTCGCGTTCGGCGGCGGTCGCGGGCCGGTCCGTGCGCGTGATCTCGAAGTCCAGGGTGTCGCTCATCGCGGTTCTCGTCCTCTCGCGGATCGCCGGCACGGCCCCATCGCCGTTGCGGCTTCCTAGTCCCTATTGTCGTACTTCGTCCAGACTCACTCCTTCACCGACCACTCATCCTCCGGCGCGGGGCGACCCGGGGAGGAAGAGTGTTCGTCACGGCGCACACTAAACCGGGCGCGCCGCGAGGGCACGCCCGGAGTTTCTCTGTTCCGCTGACCGGCAGAGAGGCGCGCCCTCAGCCGGATACTCGCTTGGCGATCGCGTCGCCGATCTGGGACGTGGACCGCTCGCCGAGGGCGGCGCGCTCGGCGAGGTCGTCCGAGACGGCCTGCTCGACGCGGCGGGCGGCGTCGCCCGCGCCGATGTGGTCGAGCAGCATCGCGACGGACAGGATCGTCGCGGTCGGGTCGGCCTTGCCCTGCCCGGCGATGTCGGGGGCGCTGCCGTGCACCGGCTCGAACATCGACGGCGCGGTGCGGTCGGGGTTGACGTTGCCGGACGCGGCCAGCCCGATGCCGCCGGCGATCGCGGCGCCGAGGTCGGTGATGATGTCGCCGAACAGGTTGTCGGTGACGATCACGTCGAACCGCTGCGGCTGCGACACGAAGAACATGGTGGCCGCGTCGACATGCAGGTAGTCGGTCGTGACCTGCGGGTACTCCTGCGCGACCTGCTTGAGGACGCGCTGGTACAGCTCTCCCGCGAACGTCAGGACGTTGTCCTTGTGGACGAGCGTGAGCCGCTTGCGGGGACGCGCGGCGGCGGCCTCGAACGCGTACCGGACGACCCGCTCGACGCCGAAGGCGGTGTTGACGCTCTCCTGCGTGGCGACCTCGTGCGAGGTGCCCTTGCGCAGGACGCCGCCGACCCCGGTGTACGGCCCCTCGGTGCCCTCCCGGACGACGACCATGTCGACGTCTTCGGTGGTCACGCCCGCCAGCGGCGTCACGACGCCCGGGAACAGCTTCACCGGGCGGAGGTTGACGTAGTGGTCCAGCGCGAACCTGGCCCGCAGCAGCAACCCGCGCTCCAGCGTCCCGCTCGGCACGCTCGGGTCGCCGACGGCGCCCAGCAGGATGACCTCCTGCTCGCGCAGCTCGTCCAGGACCGAGTCGGGCAGCGTCTCGCCGGTCCGGTGCCAGCGTGCGGCGCCGAGGTCGTAGGACGTCCGCTCGAACGCGAGTCCGCTGGACGGCGACACGGCGTCGAGGACCTTCAGCCCTTCGGCGACCACCTCGGGACCGATCCCGTCACCCGGGATGACGGCCAGACGAACACTGCGGGAAACCATGCGGGCACTCTACTGCAAACGTCTCAGTGCGTGGGCTTTGATCTCACATCTCGGGACGATCGTCGCGTTTCAGCAGGGAGCAGTCACCGCACATCCCGCCGCCCGGGACGCGGTAGTACAGGCAGCAGCTCCGCCGGACGTACCCGTCCGGCCCGAACGCCCCCGCCCCGGCCAGCGGCTCCCGCGCGAGCAGCGCCCGGACGACGTCGCGCCGCGCCGCGTCGGGCGGCCCCACGTTCAGGCTCCCGGCGAGAGCGGAGGCCGCATTGCCCCAGACCAGGCCGTCCGCGAGGCCGACGAAGGTCGACATCGCATCGCGAAGTGGCTTGAGCAGGCCGTCCACGACCATGGGCCGGATCAGTGCGGCGGCCTGGGCGGCGTCGTCCACCCGCCACCCGGACGGCTCGTCCAGCCGGAAGGCGATCGGCTCCCCCGGCGCCCAGCGCCAGCGCAGCCCGGCCAGGTCGGGCACGATCCCGCGAGCCGCCGCCGCGACGACCGGCGACCAAAGCCGCGCCGCAAGCCCTTGAAAGACCAGCGACCCCGCCACCCGCCGCTCTCCCGTGCCGAGCCGCTGGGCGTAGTCCCCGGTCAGCGCGACGAGGCGAGCGGAATCGCCAGGAAACGGCTCCCAAGCGAGGCCGTCCTCCGCCCCGGTGGCGATTTCGAAGTACGGCCCGAGCCGGGCCACCTCCCCCAGCACCCGGGCCACCTCGGCGGAACCCACGTCGAGCGCCATGGCCCCAGTGTCCCAGGGTGCGAAGGAGGAGAGGACGCTAGTCGGCCCTTCTGTCCAAGGCCGCTTGCAGGGCGCGGGCGGCTTCTTCTTCCGCGTCGTCGTTGGGGGCGTTGTTCAGGGTGTCGTACATGGTGATCCGCTCCGTGTCGCTGTGCTGAGACCAGTGGGGCCGCCGGGACGCCGTGGTTCGCACGGTCCGGCGCCGAGATCGGACTCACGGCCAGGCAGAGCCTCCGCAGCGGGTGCCGGCCTGCCGATGATCAGGCCCCGCTGCGGCAGCGAAGGATTACTACGAAGCGCCGCATGACTACCTGCGAGATTACCCCCGGTGCGGCGGACTGTCCCGACCCGTGGCGGAAAATCTCACGATCTGAGACGTGGAGCGCGTGAGAACCGCCACGGGTTGGGACGTGCCAGGAAAATCAGCCTTCGAGGTCGACCCGGCGGCCCATGTCGGCGCCGACCGCTGCGGTGATGGCGTCGACGAGCTGCGGCGGGATGGCCGAGTCGACGGTCAGCGCGATCAGCGCCTTGCCGCCCTTGGCGTCCCGGCCGACCTGCATGCCGGCGATGTTGACCTGCTCGTCGCCGAGGATCTTGCCGACCGCGCCGACGATGCCGGGACGGTCGACGTAGGAGAAGAACGCCATGTGCTCGGTCGGGACGAGCTCCATGTTGTACCCGTTGATCTCGATGATCCGCTCGGCGTGCTTCGGGCCGGTGAGCGTGCCGGACACCGACACGACGCCGCCGTCGGCCATCGTGCCGCGCACCTGCACGACGTTGCGCCAGTCGGGGCTGTCCTCGCTGGTGGTGAGGGTGACCTCGACGCCGCGGTCGCGGGCGAGGAGGGGGGCGTTGACGAACGTGACCGTCTCCTCGATCACGTCCAGGAACATGCCCTTGAGCGCCGCGAGTTCGAGGACCTTGACATCGTGTTCGGCGATCTCGCCGCGGACGACGACGTCGAGGCGGACGGGGACGCCGCCCGCGAGGGAGGTGAAGATGCGGCCGAGCTTCTCGGCGAGCGGCAGGCCGGGCTTGACGTCCTCGGCGACCGCGCCGCCCTGCACGTTGACCGCGTCCGGGACGAACTCGCCGGACAGCGCGAGCTTCACCGACCGGGCGACCTGCGTGCCGGCCTTCTCCTGCGCCTCGTGGGTGCTGGCGCCGAGGTGCGGGGTGACCACGACGCTGTCGTGGTGGAACAGCGGGCTGTCGGTCATCGGCTCGGTGGTGAACACGTCGATGCCGGCGCCGGCGACGCGGCCGTCCTTCAGCGCGAGGTCGAGGGCCTCCTCGTCGACGATCCCGCCGCGGGCGGCGTTCACGATCCGCACGGTCGGCTTGACCTGGCGCAGCTCGCGGTCGCCGATGAGGCCGAGCGTCTCGGGCGTCTTCGGCAGGTGGACGGTGATGAAGTCGGACTCGCGGAGCAGCTCGTCCAGCGTGACGAGTCTCACGCCGAGCTGGGCGGCGCGGGCGGCCTGCACGTACGGGTCGAACGCGATCACGTTCATGTCGAAGGCGGCCAGGCGCTGCGCGACGAGGACGCCGATGCGGCCGAGGCCGAGGACGCCGATGGTCTTGCCCTGCAGCTCGACGCCGGTGTACTTGGACCGCTTCCACTCGCCCTGCTTGAGGGCGCCGTGGCCCTGCGGCACGTTCCGGGCGGTGGCGAGCAGCAGCGCGATCGCGTGCTCGGCGGCGGTGACGATGTTGGACGTGGGCGCGTTGACGACCATGACGCCGGCCTTGGTCGCGGCCTCCACGTCGACGTTGTCGAGGCCGACCCCCGCGCGGGCGACCACCCGCAGCCTGGCGGCGTGCCGGAACACCTCGGCGGTGACCTTGGTGGCGCTGCGGACGATCAGCGCGTCGACGTCGGCGACGGCGGGCAGCAGCCGCTCGCGGTCGGCGCCGTCGACGTGGCGGACCTCGTAGTCGGCTTCCAGCACGGCGATGCCGGCGGGGGAGAGTTCTTCGGCGACGAGGACGACGGGCTTGCTCAAGGCAGACAGTCCTTCGGAAAGTGGATGGCCGTGTGAGTGTGTGCAGGTGACGTCACGGGTCACCTCGTCGTGCCCTCGCCCCCAGGCGTCGAGTCTATCTCCCGGCGGCGGGCGCGATTCGCGGCAGGGAGACACCTGCCGGTAAGTCCTTCTTTGCCGGGATGCGCGCAGGGCGAGGCCCCGTCCGCGCCTGCGGCGTCCCGCGGTCTGGTCCGGTCGAGGCCGGGCCGGTCCGGTCCAGGCCGGCGATCAGGTCGTGGGCGGTCCGGGCAGGGCCGAGCCTGGGCGGTCAGGCCGCGTTGGGCTCGGGCATCGCGAGCAGGACGCACGCGACCCGCTCCGCGTCGGCGACGTGGACGTGCGGGACGTCCACGTACACGCGCAGCGGCCCGGCGGGCAGCCCCAGCTCGTCGGCGACCTGGACCTGCACCTCGCGAAGCGGGATGTAGGTCAGGTAGCCGCGGTAGACGTTCTGCGACCGGAACATCGCCGTCATGATCAGCCGGTAGCCGCGGATGCGGAAGGACAGCGCCGTCAGGCTGGGCAGTCCGTCCGCCGGCTCGCCGGGGATCGTCAGCGAGATCCACGCGCTGGTCGTCCAGGGCCTGGCCCGCAGCAGGTCGACGACCCAGCGGATCTGGTCGTTGCCCTCGAGGTCGTGCAGCCGCGGCCAGTACCGCCCGCGGACGACGCGGCGGGTGCGCTCCTGGGCCCGCCGGACGATCCGCGCGCGGTCGCCGTGCTCGTGCAGGATCGGGTCCTCCCAGCTCAGCGAGGTGACCTCGAACAGCAGCGGCGGTCCCTCGATGATGGGGCCGCCCTCCTCGAGGCCGGCCTCGCCGGCCGTCCAGACGTGCCGCAGGACGCCGATCCATGCCTGTCCGCAGCTCTCCCAGCGCCGGACGTCCTTCTCCTCGTCCGCCGGCACGTCACGACTCCCCGCCGCAATTCGTCCCTTGGCCCGCATTGCGGATCCGGGAATAGGCCGCACGCGGCATTGGCGCGCGGGGGATGATTTCCGCGTCGTCTCCGGCCCGTGGCTCTCCGTCGTTCTTGAACAGCATCACACCACTCATGCTCTCCGCCCCAATGCCGCCACGGCGGCGGTCGCACGAGTGTTTGCGCGGGGTCCCCGCGCCGGCCGCGGCCGTCACGGCTTTCTTCAAGTATCAGGCAAGAAGCGCTAAAACGACAGAGCAATTTAGCCAGAAGGTGCCTTCACCGTCATTCTGACCCGCGCTTCGATGATCGGTCACTTGGACAATCTGTCCAAAATGTCGTGATTATCGTGGGTTGCGGGTCCCGGACGTGCGGTGCAGCACGATGTAGCCGTCCCGCCGGAAGACCTCGCGGTACCCCTCGGCCTCCAGTTCCGCCACCCGCCGCCGCTGGTCGGCCACGCTCGGGAACGGGAACTCCAGCCGTCCGACGTAGGCGACGACCCAGGGCGCGCCGCGCGAGTGATCGTCCCACAGCAGGACGCGGGCGCGGGACGTCAGCGCCGGGCCGACGCCGTTGGCCGCCTCGACGAGCGCGCCGTCCGGGATCTTCGAGGCCGCGGCGGACGCGGCGCGGGCGCGGTCGTTCTGCGCCCACAGCGCGGGATCGGCCAGGTGGCGGTACGCGAAGAACGGCACGCAGACGACCATCGCCGCCAAGATCGCAGCCGTAGGCAGCATGGACGGGCCCCGTCTCAAGGCAGGGATTCTGCCGCGCAGCCGGGTCGCGCCGTCCACCGCCGCGAGGACGAGCACGGCGATGATGAACGCGTTGTAGTGGTAGTGCGGCTCCCACCAGTTGCTGAAGCGGCTGTTGAGCATCCGTTCGGCCAGTAGGGGCAATGCGGTCAGAGTCAACGGCGATGCCAGCGGAAGCAGAAGCAGCGGAAGGACGACCAGCGCCATTGTCAGTACCTTCTGCGGCGGTGTGCCGAGAACGGCGACGACGTCCCACGGATGGGTCAGCGCATGGACGGCCGCATGGGGCAGGTCCGGGCCGAGCGACCCGTACGCCCAGTAGTAGTCATTGTCCCCGCCGAACGCAGCAATGATCACGCGAGAGGACACCCACGTGGCGACGAGCCCGACGACGACATAGGCGAGTCCCGTCCGCCGCTCGCCTTTCGGCAGCAGGTCGCGCAGCCGCCTGGGCCGTCCTTCGTGCCGGGTGAGCAGGTACAGGCCGAAGCCCGCGAGGAGCAGCCCCATGTCCTCCTTGACCAGCAGCAGGACGAACGCCGCCAGCGCCGCCTGGCCCCGCCGTCCGGCGTCGTGGCGCTCCACCATCAGCGCCGACAGCAGCGGGACGAACGCGACCTCGTGGAAGTCGAACGCGAGCGCCTCGGCGATCGGCCACGACAGCGCGTAGGCCCCGGCGGCGCAGTACGCGGCGCGGGCGCCGAGCCTGCGCTCGGTGAACCGCCAGATCGGCACGATCGCGAGCGCGAGCAGGACGGCCTGCGCGAGCAGCAGCGTCACCGGCCCGTCGTGGATCCAGTACAGCGGCGCCAGCAGGACGAGGATCGGCGAGAAATGGTCGCCGAGGACGGAGAAGTCGGGCCCGAACTCGTTGTGGACGCCCTTCACCATCGCGACCGGCCACTCGAAGCGGCTGTACGAGCGGATCGCCTGGTCGAAGATGACCAGGTCGTAGCTGCCCGACCGGAACGCCCGCAGCCGCATCAGCGAGTACGCCGCGTACAGCACGGTGCTCGCGACGATCATCGCCGTGAGCGCCGTCCGCCGGCGTCCGGCCCCTCCCCCGCGGCCCGCCGGGACCTGCTCGGCAGGCCCCTCCACCGCAACCGCCTCAGCCACGCGCCGGACGCTATCAGCAGCGTCCGGCGCGCGACCGACCCCCTAGCGGTGCTCTAGGACAGGACGCGGTGCGTCATGGGGAGGCGGTCCCGGGTGAACGTGGCGGCGACGAGGGCCGCGGCGCACGGGATGAGCACGCCGATGGCGAGCAGCAGCGTCCACGGGACGTCGATGATCGTGCCGTGATCGGCGACGCCCGCCTGCTCTGGCTGGCTCGTCAGCGGCCGCGCCACCGCGAGGCCGGGGACGAGCCCGCCCGCGATGCCGAGCCAGCAGCCCAGCACGGCGACGAACAGCGCCTGGCACATCGTCAGCACCCGCCAGGTCAGCGGGCGGGCGCCGACCGCGGCGAGGGTCGCGAGGTCGGGTCTGGCGTCGGCCGCCGCCAGGCTCGTGGCGATCAGCGCGCCGCCGAGCGCCAGGACGGCAGCCACCGACGCCAGCAGCAGCGTGACCGTGCCGAAGGATTCGGTGAAGCCCCGCTCGACGTACACGGCGTCCGAGTACGGGTTGTAGGGCGTCATGGTCTTCGTCAGCCGGGCCTCCTCGGCCTTCGTGACGCGGTGGTCGGCGCGGTCCACGCCGAACGCCTCCGTCCCGACGGGCAGGCCGATGCGCTCGGCGAGCTTCGGCGGGACGATGGCGCGCACGCCCGGATCGCCGCCCGCGGCGACGGCCGGCAGGCCCTCGACCCGCCTGAGCGTGCGCTCAGCGCCGTCGTCGTCCCACACGAACACCCTGCCGGTCGTCGTCCCGCCGTCGGTGGGCTTCGCGCCGAACAGGACGACCTTGCCGGCGTCCAGCGCGGACGTGACGGCGGGGTCGTCGCGGCCGAGCAGCATGCGCGCCTCGCGGGCGCCCCCGACGACGTTGTCCAGGAGGACGGTCATGCCCGCCGGGTCCTCGCGGGCGATGAAGCTGAGGGCCGGGCATTGCGCCGTGTCGGCGCTCAGGCACGTCCCGCCGACGCCGGGCAGGGTCTTCAGCGGGAGGACGGGGACGCCGGGCAGGTCGCGCCGGATGGCCCGCTCCGCCTCGTCCGCCTGGGTCTGCGGGGCGCGGATCAGCGCGCTTCCCATCGGCAGCGTCGCCTGGTATTCCAGCCGGCTCTGCCGGAAGTCGCTGGCGCCCCCGATGGCCAGCGCGGTGATTCCGGCGACGGCCGCGGTGATCGCGGCGACCGCCGGCGCGGTGCGGGCGCGGTTGCGGGCGCCGTCCCGGACGGCGAGCCGCAGCGGCAGCGGGAGGCGAGGCGCGAGCCGGCCGGCTGTCCCGACGATCCACGGGCACGCCAGGACCAGGCCGACGATGATCGCCGCCGCGCCGAACGCGGCCCCGAACTCGCGCAGCGGGACGACGCCGACCAGGGCCGTCGCGACGCCCGCGAGGACGAGCACGCCGCCGGCGATCGGCCAGCCGCGCCTGGACCGGCCGGGCGGGTCGCGGCGTCCGGCGAGGGCGGCGGTGACGTCCATCCGGGCGGCCTGCGCGGCGGGCAGCAGCGCGGCCAGCACCCCGCTGCCCGCGCCGAGCAGCATCGTCACGGCGACCTGGAGCCACGGCACGCGGAACGGCCCGAACGGCTCGCCCCCCGCGGCTTCGAGGGCCGGGACGGCCGCGGCCGCGGCGAGCGTCCCGAGGGCGGCCCCGCCCACCGCGGCGATCCCGCCGAGGACCAGGCCGGACGCGAGGACGACGGCGCGCAGGTGCCGGTCGGTCCCGCCCGCCGCGGCGACGAGCGCGAGGTCGCGGCGACGCCTGCGGGCGTCCACCACCAGCGCCGGCCCGGCGAGGAGGACGACCTGCAGCAGGATCATCGTGATCGCCATCCCGGTGATGGCGCTCTCGGCGGCGCCGCCGCCCGAGTCTCCGGTGCTCTCCTTCGTCCCCTGGCCCGTCCGCCACAGGACGGCGAGCGCGACGATGGCCGCGACCGGCAGCCCGATCATGCACAAGATCAGCGCGGTGCGGCCCTTGGCCCGCAGCGCGTCCTGCCGGGCGATGCGCAGCGCGAATCGGTAGCGGTTCACGGCGCCTCCTGGAGGAGGGTCTCGGGGCCGGTGCGGCCCGGCGTGGCGTCGACGACCCGGCCGTCGCGCAGGAACACGACCCGGTCCGCCCAGGCGGCGTGCCTCGACTCGTGCGTGACCATTAAGCAGGACGCGCCCGCGTCGCAGCGGCCGCGCAGGACGCGCATGACGTCCTCGCCGGTGTGGCTGTCGAGCGCGCCGGTCGGCTCGTCGGCGAGGACGAGCCGGCGGTCGCCGACCAGCGCGCGGGCGATCGCGACGCGCTGCTGCTGGCCGCCGGACATCTCGTCCGGGAACCGGCCCGCCAGGTCCTCGACGCCGACCTCCGCCAGCGCCTCCCCCGCCTCGCGGCGGGCGCGGCGGGAGCGGACGCCGTCGAGCTCGCGGGGCAGCATGACGTTCTCGGCGGCGGTCAGGCTCGGGATGAGGTTGAGGTCCTGGAACACGTACCCGACGCCGCGGCGGCGCAGGGCGGCCCGTCCGGACGGGCGGAGCGCGCCGAGGTCGGCGCCGTCGAGGAGGATACGTCCGGACGTCGCCCGGTCGAGGCCGCCGGCGAGCGTCAGCAGCGTGGACTTGCCGGACCCGGACGGCCCCATCACGGCGACGAACTCCCCGGCCGCGACGTCCAGCGTCACGTCCCGGAGGGCGTGGACGAGGGCGGGTCCGCTCCCGTGGTCGCGGGATACGTCCCGCATGGCGAGCAGGCTCATCGCCGGGCCTCCTCGTCGGTCTCCACCGGCAGGTGGGCCGGCGCCGCCGGCGGCGTGGCGCGGGCGACGTAGGTCTCGCAGTGGTCGAGCCAGCGCACCTCGGCCTCCGCCTGGAAGATCATGGATTCGAGGACGAGCCGCCACGCGCGGTCGCCCTGCTCGGCGGGGACGGCGGGCGCGTCGGCCTTCAGCCGGGTGAGGTCCTGGAGGGCGCGCAGCGTGGCGCCGCGCTGGGTCTGGACGACCTGCGCGACGTCCACGCCGGGCGTGGTGACGGCCATCGCCAGCTTGATCGCCAGCTCGTCGCGGGGCCGGTCGGCGCGGACGAGCGGGGTGGCGAACCACCGCCGCACGTCCGCCTCGCCCGCCGGGGTGATCCGGTAGACGAAGCGGCCCTCGTCGTCGGCCCCGACGCGGGTGACGAGCTCGTCGCGTTCGAGGCGGGACAGGGTGGAGTAGACCTGGCCGATGTTGAGCGGCCAGGTGGCGCCGGTGGACGACTCGAACTCGGCGCGGAGCTGGTAGCCGTAGCGGGGCCCCTGGGACAGCAGTGCCAGCAGGCCATGACGGATCGACATACCTACCAAGTATGCATACCGAGTATCCCTAGGGCAATACCGAGTATGCATCCACGGCGACACACCACCCGGAATTCACTGTACGCAACCGTCCGGAGGCTTAACGTAACTGTCGTTCCCGGCCGATCAGGAGACTCCGTGAGCTCGGACTGCACCATCAGCGTCCTGCACGACGTCCTGCGCGTGTACGACCACCGCTACCTGAGCCTCGACCGCGTGCAGCGCGAGCGCCTCGTCGACGGCACCCGCCGCGTCATCGGCGAGGAGGGCCTCAGCGAGGCCGCCCGCGCCGCGATGCCCGCGTCCGTCCGGCTCAGGGCGTTCTGCATCCAGCACGGCCTGGACGACGAGCTGGAGCGGCTCATCCGCGACGAGAACGACGGCGTCCTGGCGGGCGCCGTCGTGGTCGGCGGGCGGATCTACGCCATGTACCCGTACCTGCGCGGCGTCTCCCGCCAGGACGCCGACATCACCACCGAGGTCGGGGTGGACCACCGCCTGGACGCCGTCACCTGGCAGAGCAGGAAGATCCGCATCCGCGGCTTCGCGGCGCTGCAGCGCGTCGAGACGAACCGGACCGCCGTGGACGTCATCCTGCGGGAGCGGACGTCCGGCCGGGAGCACGGCTTCCTCGCCGAGCCCCGCCAGGAAATCCCCGGCGCGTTCGAGGCCGTCGCCGACCCGGCCGTCGTCGAGCCGGGACGCTGGGACGTGCACGTCTCCGCGACCAGCCTCGGCGTGACGCGCGAGGCCCGCTTCGGATCGGTCAGGGGCGACGGCGTGAAGACCGTCCAGCAGCGGCGCACCGCCGAAGCCAAGGACGTCACCGTCTACTTCACCAAGGGCGGCCACCTGGCGCTGGTCGTCGCCGACACCGGCGGCCGCCCGCCGCTCCGCACCAGGTTCCGCCGCCTCCGCCGCAACCGCTGAGCGCGGCGTGTTGAGCGCGGCGTGTTGCCCTCACGAATTTCACGCGAGGGCAACACGTCGGTCAGCGGTCCGTCTGGAAGACGGTCAGTCGTCGTTGAGCCAGCTCATCATCGGACGGAGCTCGGCGCCCGTCTTCTCGATCGGGTGCTCGGCGAGCTCCTCGCGGTACTTGCCGAACTGCTTCTGGCCGCCCTCGAACTCGTCCACCAGCTCCTTGGCGTACTGGCCCGACTGGATCTCGCCGAGGATCTTCTTCATCGCGGCCTTGGTCTCCGGCGTGACCACGCGCGGGCCGCGGCTGTAGCCGCCGTACTCGGCGTTGTCGGACACCGACCAGTACATCTTCGACACGCCGCCCTCGTACATCAGGTCGACGATCAGCTTCATCTCGTGCAGGACCTCGAAGTAGGCGACCTCCGGCTGGTAGCCGGCCTCGGTCAGCACCTCGAAGCCCGTCTTGATCAGCTCGGAGACGCCGCCGCACAGTACCGTCTGCTCGCCGAACAGGTCGGTCTCGGTCTCCTCGGTGAACGTCGTCCTGATGCCGCCCGCGCGCAGGCCGCCGATCGCCTTGGCGTAGGAGAGGGCCAGCGGCCAGGCGTTGCCGGACGGGTCCTTCTCCACGGCCACGATCACCGGCACGCCGCGTCCGGCGACGAACTGGCGGCGGACGAGGTGCCCCGGGCCCTTCGGCGCGACCATCGCCACGTCCACGCCCTCCGGCGGCTGGACGAGGTCGTACCGGATGCTGAACCCGTGGCCGAAGAACAGCGCGTCGCCCTCGACCAGCGCCGGGCGGATGTCCTTCTCGAAGATCTCCCGGTGGTGGTGGTCGGGGGCCAGCAGCATGATCAGGTCGGCCTCCTCGGCCGCCTCCGCCGGGGTGACGACGCGCAGCCCCTCGGACTCCGCCAGCTCCCGGCTGGCCGACCCCTCGCGGAGCCCGACCCGCACGTCGACGCCGGAGTCGCGCAGGGAGAGCGCGTGCGCGTGCCCCTGGCTGCCGTAACCGATGACCGCGACGTGCCGGCCCTGGATCACGCTCAGGTCGGCGGCGTCGTCGTAGAACATCTCAGCCACAGTGCTATTGCCTTTCGTTGGTTTCGTGAATTCGCCCAAGGTGCGGGGGCGCGCCCCCGCGCGGGTCACGCGCTGCGCTCGATGGCCCGCAGCGACCGGTCGGTGATGGACCGGGCGCCGCGGCCGATGGCCACCATGCCCGACTGCACCAGCTCCTTGATCCCGAACGGCTCCAGGACCTTGATGAACGCGTCCAGCTTGTCGCGGTTGCCGGTGGCCTCGATGGTGACGGCGTCCGGCGCGACGTCCACCACCTTGGCGCGGAACAGCTGGACGGTCTCCAGCACCTGCGAGCGCGTCTCGGCGTCGGCGCGCACCTTGACCAGCACCAGCTCCCGCTGGACGGACGCCGACGAGTCCAGCTCGACGATCTTCAGCACGTTGATCAGCTTGTTGAGCTGCTTGGTGACCTGCTCGAGCGGCAGGTCCTCGACGTTGACCACGATCGTCATCCGGGAGATCTCCGGGTGCTCGGTGGTGCCGACCGCGAGCGACTCGATGTTGAAGCCGCGCCGGGAGAACAGCGCCGCGACCCGGGCCAGGATGCCGGGCTTGTTCTCCACGAGCACCGACAGTGTGTGCAGGCTCATCGGGGTCAGTCTCCGTTCTCCCACTCGGGCGCCATGTCCCGCGCGATCTTGATGTCGTCGTTGGTGGTGCCGGCCGCGACCATCGGCCAGACCATGGCGTCCTTGTGCACCACGAAGTCGATCACGACGGGCGCGTCGTTGATCTCCATCGCCTTGGCGATGACCTCGTCCACGTCCTCGGCCTTCTCGCAGCGCAGGCCGACACAACCGTACGCCTCGGCGAGCTTCACGAAGTCGGGGATGCGCTTCGCGGCGAGCCCGGACTCGGACTCCGACTGCAGGGTCGTGTTGGAGTACCGCCCGTCGTAGAAGAGCGTCTGCCACTGCCGGACCATCCCGAGGTTCCCGTTGTTGATCACGGCGATCTTGACGGGGACGCCCTCGATCGCGCAGGTCGCGAGCTCCTGGTTGGTCATCTGGAAGCAGCCGTCGCCGTCGATCGCCCACACCGTCGAGCCGGGCGCGCCGACCTTGGCGCCCATCGCGGCCGGGACGGCGTAGCCCATCGTCCCGGCCCCGCCGGAGTTCAGGAACGCGCCGGGGCGCTCGTACTTGATGAACTGCGCGGCCCACATCTGGTGCTGGCCGACGCCCGCGACGTAGTAGGCGTCGGGACCGGCGAGGTGACCGATGCGCTCGATGACGTACTGCGGGGACAGCGAGCCGTCGTCCGGCGTGTCGTAGCCGAGCGGGTACGTCGCGCGCCACGCCTCGAGCTGCCGCCACCAGTCGCCGTAGTCGCCCTTGCGCCCGGCCTCGTGCTCGTTCTGCACGGCGACGATCAGGTCGGCGATGACCTCGCGGGCGTCCCCGACGATCGGGACGTCGGCGTGCCGGTTCTTGGAGATCTCCGCCGGGTCGATGTCGGCGTGCACGATCTTGGCGCCGGTGGCGAACCCGTCCAGCTTGCCGGTGACGCGGTCGTCGAACCGGGCGCCGAGCGCGACCAGCAGGTCGGACCGCTGCAGCGCGCCGACCGCGCCGACGGCGCCGTGCATGCCGGGCATGCCCATGTGCAGCGGGTGGCTGTCGGGCAGCGCGCCCTTGGCCATCAGCGTGGTGACGACGGGCGCGCCGGTCAGCTCGGCGAGCACCTTCAGCTCGGCGGACGCGCCGGCCTTCAGCACGCCGCCGCCGACGTACAGCACCGGCCGCTCCGCCTGGACGATCAGCCGCGCCGCCTCGCGGACCTGCTTGGAGTGCGGGCGGGTGACCGGCCGGTACCCGGGAAGCTGCAGCGGGACCGGCCACTCGAAGTTCACCGTGGCCTGCAGCGCGTCCTTCGCGATGTCGACGAGGACCGGTCCAGGACGGCCGGTGCCCGCGATGTGGAACGCCTCCGCGATCGTCCGGGCGATGTCGCCGGCCTTGGTCACCAGGAAGTTGTGCTTGGTGATCGGCATCGTGATGCCGGCGATGTCGGCCTCCTGGAAGCCGTCCGTCCCGATCAGCGACGACGCCACCTGGCCGGTGATCGCCACGATCGGCACCGAGTCCATGTAGGCGTCGGAGATCGCGGTGACGAGGTTGGTCGCGCCGGGCCCGCTGGTGGCCATGCACACGCCCACCTTGCCGGTGACCATCGCGTAGCCCTGGGCCGCGTGGCCGGCGCCCTGCTCGTGCCGGACGAGGATGTGGCGCAGCTTCGCGGAGTCGAACAGCGGGTCGTACGCCGGGAGGATCGCGCCGCCCGGAATGCCGAACACGGTGTCGACGCCGACGTTCTCCAGGGCGCGGACCAGCGCCTGGGCTCCCGTCATCTGTTCGGTCGTCATGATTCTGCGTTCCTTGGGGAGAAATTCGGGGTTCGGGCTCCGGGCAACAAAAAACCCTCGCCGCCGTGAGGCGATCGAGGGGAGGCGCGCAGGTCGGAGAGCTCGGTCAGCCTGCGCGCCGACCAAGTACTACGAGAATGCCAAGGATGCTCTGCACGAGCCCCACTTTCGCCGATGACGGGCCACCGGTCAAATCCTTGGACACTTTGTCTCACATATTGAGACACGGTGGGCGGGTGGTCAACCCGGAAGGGGCAGCGGGACGTCGCCGGAAAGCGCCCTGCCTTCCAGGTTCGTCCGCACCAGCGACTCGACCCGCTCCGCCGCCATCGGACGCGCCACGAGGAAGCCCTGCCCGCGCGGGCAGCCCATCTCCCGCAGCAGCTCAAGCTGCTCGGGACGCTCGATGCCCTCCGCCACCACGGTCAGCCCGAGGTCGCTGCCGAGCCGCACGATCGTCCGGGTGAGCAGCGTCAGCGTCTCGTCCGAGCCGAGGCCCGCCACGAACGACGGGTCGATCTTGATGATGTCGACGGGCAGCTGGCCGAGGTAGGCCAGCGAGGCGTACCCGGTGCCGAAGTCGTCGATCGCAAGCCGGACGCCGAGGTCGCGCAGTTCCACCAGGCGCTCCACGTTCTGGCCCGCGTCCTCGACGAGGACCTCCTCGCGCACCTCCAGCGTCAGCGCGTGCGGCGGCAGCCCGGTCTCCTCCAGCGCCGCCGCGACCGACTCCACGAACCGCGGCGCGGCGATCTGCCGGGCGGTGAAGTTCACCGACAGGCCCACCGCCCACGAGTCCCGGCGCCAGCGGGCGACCTCGCGGCACGCCTCCCGCAGCACCCAGCCGCCGAGCGGGATCATCAGGCCGGACTCCTCCGCCGGGCCGATGAACTCCTCAGGCGGCACCGCCTCGCTCCCCCGCCACCAGCGCAGCAGCGCCTCCACGCCCGTGACCCGGGACGTCGCGAGGTCCACCACCGGCTGGAACTCGACCGCGAACTGCTCCTCGGCCATCGCCCGCTGCAGGTCGCTGCCGAGCTCCAGCCGCCGGACGACGTCGGCGTGCATGTGCGGCGCGTACACCTCGACGCGCCCGCCGCCGAGCTCCTTCGCGCGGGCCATCGCCAGGTCGCCGTTGCGCATCAGGTCGGCGGCGGTGCGGCGGAGCCTGCGCCCCGTCACCGGTGCGCCGCCCGCCGACCCGGGCCCCTCGTCGTCGCCGGCGAACGCGATCCCGACACTCGCCGTCAGCACGATGTGCTTGTCACCGACCTGATAAGGGTCGGCCGAAAGGACGCGCAGCAGGCGTCCGGCCAGTTCCACTGTGGCGCGCGTCTCACGGTCGTCCGGCGGGAGCTGGACGAGGACGGCGAACTCGTCGCCGCCCCAGCGCGCCACCGTGTCGTCCGCCTGGACGTTCGCGCGCAGCCGCCGCGCCGCCTGCGCCAGCACCTGGTCGCCGGCCGCGTGCCCGTCGGAGTCGTTCACCGCCGTGAAGCCGTCCAGGTCGACGAACACGACCGCGACGCCGCCGCCGGACGGGTGCCGCGACAGCACCTCCCTGATGCGCTCCTCGAAGTAGGACCGGTTCGGCAGGCCCGTCAGCCCGTCGTGGAACGTCAGGTGCGCGACCTGCCGCTGCAGCGCCGCCTGCTCGCTGAGGTCGCGGGTCGTGACCAGCAGCCGCGCGGGCGCGCCGTCCGTGCCGCTGTACCGGGAGATCGTGGACTCGGTCGGCAGCCAGGTGCCGTCCGCCGCGCGCACCCGGAACGACACGCGCAGCGCGTCCTGCAACCCGCCGGGGCGTGCGCTCGCGGGGTCGTCGTCGAGGAACTCGGTGAAGACGTCCTGGACGCGCGGCAGGTCCTCCGGGTGGATGAGCTCGCTCAGCGGACGTCCGAGCAGCTCCTCGGACGTGTACCGGTACGTGCGGAGCGCACCGGCGCTGGCGTGCTGGACGGTGGCGTCCATGTCGCAGATGAGCACGGCGTCGTTGATGCTCTCCGACAGGGCACGGAAGTGTTCCTCGCCGGTGACGACGGCGCGGCGCAGCGCGTCGTTCTCCTGCAGCAGGCCCGCGAGCCGGGCGATCAGCACCAGCGCGGCCGAGCCCGCGGCGATCGAGATGCCGGGTTCGAGGCCGTTCTCCCCCGTGACGGAATGGCCCGCGATGAACAGCCCGGCCGCGGCGGCGACCGCGGCGGGCGCGAGCCCGGGGCCGATCATGCGTCCGCACCGCTCCTCGGGGGCGGGCTCGCCCTCGGGGACGTCGTCGACCGGCAGCTCGGGCTCGGCGGCCGGGCCCGTCCACGGCGCCAGCAGCAGGAGCAGCAGCCCCGCGAGCCGCAGGATGTCGGACGGGTCGCCGGCCTGGTTCCCCCCGTCCAGCCGGACGAACGTCGTCACGATGTCGGCGACCGCGATGGCCGTCAGCGCCCCGTACCCCATCCACGCGAGCCGGCGGCCCCCGCGCGCCGCGCCGAGGACGAACGGCAGCGCGCCGCAGATGAACACGATGTCGATCAGCGGGTACAGCAGTTCGAGCAGGAACTCGGACGGAGACTCCCCCGACCGGTGGTAGAGCGTTCCGAAAACGGCGACCCAGCCGAGGACGAACAGCGCGCAGGCGCAGACGTAGGTGTCGGCGGCGTAGCGCAGCCACACCCCCGTGTCGCGCGGCAGCCTGATCGGCGCGACGAGGCCGACGACCAGCGCCACCAGGGCGAACAGGTAGAAAAGATCGGGTACGGACAGCGAGAGCGCGCTGCGCGCGTGACCGTCCGACAAGGCGCTGCCCAGGGCGCCCAGGAACCAGGACGCGGCGGCGATCCCGTACCAGCGCCAGGACGCGCGCCACAGGCCGCCGGAGAGCGCGCCGGGCCCGCCGTCCGCCGGGATGCCGTCCGGCCGCCGGGCCGACAGGAGCAGGGAGACCGCGGCGGCGCCCGCGGCGCCCACCTCGGCCCATGCGATGAAGGCGCGGCCGCCCCAGCCCAGCAGCGAGCCGATGGCGTACAGCACGCCGACGACCGCGGCCATGGCGACCGGCAGCGCACGCGGCGGCACCCGCCTGGCGTAATCGCCGCTCATCGCGCCGTGTCCCTTCCTGCCCCCGGTGGAGCGTCCAGTCCCCGCGTGGCCGAACCGCGCCGGGGGAGATGCCGGGTTCACGACCCTCACCGCACGGATAACGGTCGGAAGGTCCTGAATCGTGCCCCGCGCGGGATCGGCGCGGGCCGGTGGCGAACCACGCCGGCTCGCCCGCCGGGAGATCAGCGACATTGCTGCACTACGGGATCACCGTGTCGCTCAATGTACGTTCGGTAGGTCACGGAGCGATTGAGGCTGGGCGTCCTCCCGGCGACAAACGACCTCGTCGGATCACGGTTTGGGACACCCGAAAGGCGAACGTCCGTGATGTTCCCCCATGGTCGGCATTACGCTGAGTGACCACATCCGGGCCGGGCGCCGGACGCGTCCGCGCGGTGCCGGAGGCGGGCGGGAACGGCGGGCCGCCCGGATCCGTACTACCTGCGGGAGGCGCTCATGCGACTGCACACGATCGTCCTGGCCACGGCCGCGGTGCTCCTGGCGGCCTGCTCGTCGGACGGGTCCGGGGAGGGCAGCGCGCACACGCCGCCGCCCCTCACCACCGCCGCGACGCCGGGGACGGGGAGCCCGGGCGAACCGCGGAGGATCGCCACCGGGCTGAAGACGCCGTGGGCGATCGCGTTCCTGCCGGGCGGCGACGCGCTCGTGACCGAACGCGACAGCGCGAACCTCGTGCGGGTCAAGGCGTCCGGCGAGTGGGAGCAGGTCGGCAAGGTGCCGGGCGTGGAACCCGGCGGCGAGGGCGGTCTGATGGGCGTCGCCGTCTCCCCCGCCTACGCCACCGACCACCTGATCTACCTCTACTACACGGCCGCGTCCGACAACCGGGTCGTCCGGGCCACGTTCGACGGACGTCTCGGCACGCCGCAGCCCATCGTCACCGGCATCCCGAAGGGCTTCAACCACAACGGAGGACGCCTGGAGTTCGGCCCCGACAAGATGCTCTACGTCACCACCGGCGAGGTCGGCGAGGAAGGGCTCTCCCAGGACAAGGAGTCCCTCGGCGGCAAGATCCTCCGCGTCGCCCCCGACGGGA
This sequence comes from Actinomadura sp. 1N219, assembly GCF_044326405.1. Classification (NCBI taxonomy): domain Bacteria; kingdom Bacillati; phylum Actinomycetota; class Actinomycetes; order Streptosporangiales; family Thermomonosporaceae; genus Actinomadura; species Actinomadura sp. 1N219. Next base: position 684,632 of record NZ_JBIRAY010000002.1, read on the forward strand.
AGGCCGCGCCCGGGAACCCGTTCGGCAACCGCGTCTGGACGTACGGGCACCGCAACGTCCAGGGCCTCGCCTGGGACGACAGGGGCCGCCTCTACGCCACCGAGTTCGGCCAGAACCGCTTCGACGAGATCAACCTGATCGAGAAGGGCGAGAACTACGGCTGGCCCGACGTCGAAGGGGTCGGCGACCGCGACGGATTCACCGACCCCCTCCTCACCTGGTCGACCGGCGAGGCGTCCCCGTCCGGCCTCGCCTACGCGGGCGGGTCCCTGTGGGTCGCCGCGCTGCGCGGCGAGCGCGTGTGGCAGGTCCCGCTGGACGACGGCAGGACGGCGCGTCCGGTCTCCCGGCACACGTCCGAGTACGGGCGCGTCCGCGCCGCCGTCCGGGCCCCGGACGGCTCGGTCTGGATCGCCACCAGCAACCACGACGGCCGGGGCGAGCCGAAAGCCGACGACGACCGGATCCTCAGCATCCCGGTCCGATAACGGGGGTCAGGACGCGCCGAGCTTCTCCAGGATCAGCTCGCGGGCCCGTCCGGCGTCGGCCTGGCCGCGGGTCGCCTTCATGACGGCGCCGACCAGGGCGCCCGCCGCGGCGACCTTCCCGGCGCGGACCTTGTCGGCCACGGCGGCGTTGTCGGCGATCACCTGGTCGACGACGGACGCGAGTTCCCCCTCGTCGCTGACGACCTTGAGGCCCCGCGCGGCGACGACCTCGTCCGGCGTGCCCTCCCCGGCGAGGACGCCCTCGAACACCTTGCGGGCCAGCTTGTCGTTCAGCTCCCCCGCGGTGATCATCGCCTGGACGCGGGCGACCTGCTCGGGCGTGACGGGCAGCTCGGCCAGCTCGACGCCCTGCTCGGTCGCGTGCCTGGACAGCTGGTTCATCCACCACTTCCGCGCCGACGTCGCGTCGCCGCCGTGCGCGATCGTCGCCTCGATCAGGTCGACGGCGCCGGCGTTGACGACGTCCCGCAGCTCCAGGTCGGACAGGCTCCACTCCTTCTGGATGCGGCGGCGGCGCGCGGCCGGAAGCTCCGGCAGCGAGGCGCGCAGCTCCTCCACCCAGTCGCGGGACGGGGCCATCGGCACCAGGTCCGGCTCGGGGAAGTAGCGGTAGTCCTGCGCCTCCTCCTTGCTGCGCCCGCTGGTGGTGCGGCCGGTGTCCTCGTGGAAGTGCCGGGTCTCCTGGACGACGCGGCCGCCGTCCGACAGCACGCCGCCCTGCCGCTCGATCTCCGACCGGACGGCCCGCTCCACCGAACGCAGCGAGTTGACGTTCTTCGTCTCGGAGCGCGTGCCCCACTCGGTCGCGCCGCGCGGCATGAGCGAGACGTTCACGTCGCAGCGCATCGAGCCCTGCTCCATGCGCACGTCCGACACGCCCAGCGACCGGACCAGCTCGCGCAGCTCCGTCGCGTAGGCGCGGGCCACCAGCGGCGCCTTGTCGCCGGTCGCGACGATCGGCTTGGTCACGATCTCGACCAGCGGGATGCCCGCCCGGTTGTAGTCGACCAGCGAGTACTCCGCGCCGTGGATGCGGCCCGTCGAGCCGCCGACGTGCAGCGACTTGCCGGTGTCCTCCTCCATGTGGACGCGCTCGATCTCGATCCGGTAGGTGTCGCCGTCGACGTCCACCTCCAGGTGGCCGTCCACGCAGAGCGGCTCGTCGTACTGCGAGATCTGGTAGTTCTTCGGCATGTCCGGATAGAAGTAGTTCTTCCGGGCGAACCGGCACCACTCCACGATGTCGCAGTTCAGCGCGAGGCCGATCTTGATGATGCCCTCGATCGCGGCGTGGTTGGTGACGGGCAGCGACCCGGGCAGCCCCAGGCACACCGGGCACACCTGCGTGTTCGGCTCGGCGCCGAACCCGGTCGGGCAGCCGCAGAACATCTTCGACGCGGTGCCCAGCTCGATGTGCGTCTCGATGCCGAGGACGGGCTCGTACCGCGCCAGCGCCTCGTCGTACGTCAGCAGCGTCGGGGTGCTCACTTCGCCTCCACCAGTTCCGGTGCCTTGGCCAGGAGAGGGCCGTTCCAGCGGTCTTCGAGGGCCCGCTCGACGGCGGCGCCGACGCGGTAGACGCGGTCGTCGCCGAGGACGGGGGCCATGATCTGCAGGCCGACCGGGAGGCCGTCGGCCAGCCCGCACGGGACGGAGATCGCGGCGTTGCCGGTGAGGTTGGCCGGGATCGTGCACAGGTCGGCCAGGTACATCGCGATCGGGTCGTCGGCGCGCTCGCCGATCGGGAACGCGGTGGTCGGCGTGGTCGGCGAGACGAGCACGTCCACCTGCTCGAACGCGGCCTCGAAGTCGCGCTTGATGAGCGTGCGGACCTGCTGCGCCTTGCCGTAGTAGGCGTCGTAGTAGCCGGACGACAGCGCGTACGTGCCGAGCATGATGCGCCGCTTGACCTCGGGCCCGAAGCCCTCCGCGCGGGTCAGCGCCATGACCTCCTCGGCGCTGCGGGCGCCGTCGTCGCCGACGCGCAGGCCGTACCGCATCGCGTCGAAGCGGGCCAGGTTGGACGAGCACTCCGACGGCGCGATCAGGTAGTAGGCGGGCAGCGCGTAGGTGAAGTTCGGGCAGGACACCTCGACGACCTTCGCGCCCAGGGATTCGAGGAGCTCCACCGCCTCGGTGAAGCGCGCCGAGACGCCCGGCTGGTAGCCGTCGCCCGCGAACTCCTTGACGACGCCGACGCGCAGCCCGTTGACGTCGGCGCGGCGGGCCGCCTCCACGACCGGCGGGACGGCCTCGCTCACCGACGTGGAGTCCATCGCGTCGTGGCCGCTGAACGCCTCGTGCAGGAGGGCCGCGTCCAGGACGTTCCGTGCGAACGGGCCAGGCGTGTCGAGCGACGACGCGAACGCGATCACGCCGTAGCGGGACGAGCCGCCGTAGGTGGGCTTCATCCCGACGATCCCGGTGACGGCGGCGGGCTGCCGGATCGAGCCGCCGGTGTCGGTGCCGGTGGACAGCGGCGCCTCGTAGGCGGCGACGGCCGCGGACGACCCGCCGGACGACCCGCCGGGGACGCGTTCCAGGTCCCACGGGTTGCGCGAGGTGAAGTAGGCGCTGTTCTCCGTGGACGAGCCCATCGCGAACTCGTCCATGTTCGTCTTGCCGAGGATGACCAGGCCGGCCTCGCGGAGCCGGGCCGTCACGGTCGCGTCGTACGGCGGCCGCCACCCTTCGAGGATCTTGGATCCGGCGGTGGTGGGCATGTCCTTGGTGGTGAACACGTCCTTGTGCGCGACGGGGACGCCGGCCAGCGGGCCGAGGTCCTCGCCCGCGGCGCGGCGCTCGTCCACCCGGCGGGCCTGCGCCAGCGTCGTGTCGCGGTCGACGTGCAGGAACGCGTTGACCTGGCCGTCCACCGCGGCGATGCGGTCCAGATGGGCCTCGGCCACCTCGACCGCCGACACCTCGCCGGCGGCGAGCAGCGCGCCGAGTTCCGCCGCGCTCTTCCTGACCAGCATCGTCACGCCTCCTCGTCCAGGATCCGCGGGACGCGGAAGCGCTGTCCCTCGGCCGCGGGCGCCCCGGAGAGGGCCTGCTCCGGCGGCAGGCACGGGCGGACCTCGTCCGTCCGGTAGACGTTGGTCAGCGGCAGCGCGTGCGAGGTGGGCGGGATGTCCTCCGCGGCGACCTCCTGCACCCGCGCGACCGCGGAGATGATCTGGTCGAGCTGGGCGGCGAGATGGTCGAGCTCATCGTCGCCGAGCGCCAGCCGGGACAGCCGGGCGAGATGCGACACCTCGTCACGGGTGATGGCGGACATGAGAAACAACCGTTCCTGCGAAGTGTTGGGTTCACCGGCCATCCTATGGGCCGCGTCCCCGTCCGCCCGACCGGTTTACGCGGGCGCGATCAGGCGCGCCGTTTCAGATCCCGGTGGCGGGAACGATGGTGGTCACCACCCCCGGACGACGAGAGGAGGACGCCATGACCATCGGCGGCAGCATCGCCCTGCTCATCATCGGCGCGATCCTGGCCTACGCGGTCGACTACGAGCTCAGCGGCGTCGACATCCGGCTGGTCGGGGTGATCCTGATGATCGGCGGCCTGATCGGGCTCGTCATCGGCGTCATCCGGATCGTCTCCGCCCGCCGCGCCGTCGCGCGCCGCCCCCCGCCGCAGCACGTCCGCGAGGAGTACTACGACTACGACGAATACGAGACCCGCCGCCGTCCCTACTGAGTGATCTAAGCGGCCGGTTCGGGGGCGCGCTGCATGTGGCGGCGGAGCCAGTCGGTGGCGGCCTCGGCGTCCATGGGGCGGCCGAAATGCCAGCCCTGGGCGGCGTCGCAGCCCATCTCGCGGAGCGCGCGGGCGGTGGCCGGGTCCTCGACGCCCTCGGCGACCGAGCGCAGGCCGAGGGTGCGGGCGAGGTCGACGATGGAGCGGACGATGACGGCGTCCTCGGTGGACTCGGCGAGCCGCCCCACGAACGACGAGTCGATCTTGATCTCCTCGACCGGGAGCCGGTTCAGCCGGACGAGCGAGGAGTAGCCGGTGCCGAAGTCGTCCAGGCTGAGCGGGATGCCGAGCTCGGCGAGCGCGCCGACGGTGTCGGAGGCGTAGGCGGGCTCGTTCATCAGGATCCGCTCGGTGATCTCCAGCTGGAGGGCGGCGGCGGGCAGGCCGCGGGCGAGCAGGCCCTCCTCGATCGTCTCGGTGAGGCCGGTGTCGAACAGGTCGCGTCCCGAGGCGTTCACCGCGACCTGGACGGTGAGGTCCTCGCGCCACCAGGCGGCGGCCTGCGCGAGCGCGTTCGTGACGACGTGGTGGGTGATCGAGCGCATCAGGTACGTCTGCTCGGCGACCGACAGGAACGCCTCGGGTTCGAGGATCCCCTTGTCGGGGTGCCGCCAGCGCAGCAGCGCCTCCATGCCGACGAGCTGGCCGTCCCGCAGGGACACCTTGGGCTGGTAGAACAGCTCCAGCTCGGAGCGATCGATGGCGCGGCGCAGGTCGCCGAGCATGCTGAGCCGGGCCGGGGAGTTGCGGTCCTTGCGGGCGGAGTAGATCTCGACGCCGGACCGGGCCTCCTTCGCGTTGTACATGGCGACGTCGGCGCGCTGGAGGAGGAGCTCGAAGTCGGGCGCGTGGTCGGGGAACAGCGCGATGCCGACGCTGCCCTCCAGGTCGAACGACATGCCGTCCAGCCGGACGGGTTCGCTCAGCGCGGCGCGGAGGCGGGCGGCGACCTCGCGGGCGGCGGCCTCGTCCCGGACGGACGGCAGCAGCACCGCGAACTCGTCGCCGCCGAGCCGGGCCACGAGGTCGCCGGGGCGGACGCTGTGCGTGAGGCGGTGCGCGACGAGCTGCAGGAGGCGGTCGCCGGTGGGATGCCCGAGGGTGTCGTTGACCTCCTTGAACCGGTCGAGGTCGAGGAGGAACAGCCCGGCTCGGTGCCGCGGCGGGTCGGCCGCCTTGCGGCGGCGCGGCGCGAGGGCGGCGCGCGGCGCGAGCTTGGCGGCGCCGCGCTGCTCCGCGCTCAGCTTCTCCGCGCTGCGCTTCTCGGCGCCGCGGGCCTCGGCGAGGGCCTCCTCCGTCCGGACGATCAGCAGCTTGCGGTTCGGGAGGCCGGTGAGCCCGTCGTGCAGGGCCTGGTGCTCGCGCCGGACGGACACCGACGCGTTCAGGTACACCGCGATGAACGGCAGGACGATCAGCGGCACGAAGGCGGCGGACCGGTCCATGGCGATGACCATGAGCGGCGCCAGGCCGAGCAGCGCCAGGTGCACGAGGACCTGGTAGCCGAGGTCCCAGCGGAGCGCCTTGACCAGCGAGACCCGCTCGTGCAGCGCGACGGCGGAGCTGACGAGCGTGTCGTTGCAGATGAAGTAGACGGCGCCGGCGAGCGCGATCGCCGCGAGGTCGGCGCCGTCGGGCACCCACAGGCTCGTGGGGGTGGCGAGGTCGCCGAACAGGGCGAGGACGAGCTGCGCGGCGGCGAGGCTGAGGGTGTACTGGGCGACGTTGAACGCGATGCGGTGCGGGGTGCGGCCGCGGAAGATCCCGCAGGTGATGACGGCGACGGCCTGCAGCGCGGCGGCGATCGGCAGGCCGGCGTACAGCAGCGCGGCGAACGAGAAGGTCGTGGACGTGGTCGCGCCGTTGTTCTCGGTGGAGCCGGGCGTGATGATCGGGCGGAGCTCGCCGAAGATGATGAAGCAGCCGAGGATCCAGAACACGGGCGTGCTCGCGAGCGCGTCCAGGTCGTCGGCGGTCAGCCCGGAGAACGCGACGCCGCCCGCGGCGACGCCGAGCAGGATGACGACGACGAAGTAGATCCACAACGGGGATCCACGGCGCGGCGCCGTGTTCCGCGTGTTGTTCGGGTCCTTCATCACATCCTCGGGGGGGATTCGGGGGGCGCATCCTCGGGGGGATTCGGGGCCGGCCCCGGCACCGGACGTCCCCGACCTTGAGGGACGCCCCTCGGGTGTTACGTCCGGAGATTCAGGTGTAGGTCGTGATGAGAGGGAGGGTACGGCCTTTGCTCAACTTCGCGAAACCATTTGGGTACGTTCCGTTATGCCTGATCCCTGCCCGCCGCTCACCGTTGGGTAGTTGAAGTGTACCCCTGAGTAACGCAACCCTGGTGGCGGGGTTTCGACCACGCGGCGTTATTCGTCGGCGCTGACGGTTACGGCCTTGGCCGCATCCGGTCCGTCGGCGAGGAGAACACGGAACCCTTCCTCCCCCAAGACCGATACGCCCAACTTGACCGCTTTGTCATATTTCGACCCAGGGCTGTCACCTGCGACGACGAAGTCCGTTTTCTTGGACACCGACCCGGACACCTTGCCGCCGAGCCGCTGCACCGCCTCGGTCGCCGAGTCCCGGCTGAACCCCTCCAGCGACCCGGTGATCACCACGGTCACGCCGGCCAGCGGACGCGGGCCGGCCGCGCCCTCGTCCTCCATCCGCACGCCCGCCGCCCGCCACTTCTCGACGATCTCCCGATGCCAGTCGTCCTCGAACCACGCCCTGATCGCGGCGGCGATCGTCGGGCCGACGCCGTCCACCGCGGCCAGCTCCTCCTCGGACGCGGTCGCGATCGCGTCCATCGAGCGCATCTCGCGGGCCAGGTCCTGCGCCGCCGCCGGGCCCACGTGCCGGATCGACAGCGCCACCAGCACCCGCCACAGCGGCTGCCGCTTGGCCTTCTCCAGCTCGTCGAAGAGGATCTCGACCGTCTTCTTCGGCTCGCCCTCCTTGTTCGCGAAGAACGACACGACCTTCGGCTCGCCGGTCTTCGGGTCGATCTTGGACGTGCCCGTCTTCTGGTCGAGGACGAGGCTCCTGATCGGCAGCAGCTCCGCCACGGTCAGATGGAACAGGTCGCCCTCGTTCTTGACCGGGGGCTCGGCGGGCTCCAGCGGCTGCGTCAGCGCCGTCACGGCGACATAGCCGAGCGCGTCGACGTCGAGCGCGTTGCGGCCCGCCACGAAGAACAGCCGCTCGCGCAGCTGCGCGGGGCAGTACCGGGCGTTCGGGCAGCGGATGTCGGCGTCGCCCTCCTTCTCGTACGCCAGCTCCGTGCCGCACTCGGGGCAGTGCGAGGGCATCGCGAACTCGCGCTCGGAACCGTCCCGCAGCGCGGTCACCGGCGCGAGGATCTCGGGGATCACGTCGCCGGCCTTGCGCAGCACGACCGTGTCGCCGATCAGCACGCCCTTGCGCTTCACCTCGCTCGCGTTGTGCAGCGTGGCGCGCTCGACGGTCGACCCGGCGACCTTCACCGGCTCCATCACGCCGTAGGGGGTGACGCGTCCCGTCCGGCCGACGCCGACCTTGATGTCGAGCAGCCTGGTGTTGACCTCCTCCGGCGGGTACTTCCACGCGATCGCCCAGCGCGGCGCGCGGCTCGTCGAGCCGAGCCGCCGCTGGAGGGAGAACTGGTCGACCTTGACGACGACCCCGTCGATCTCGTACGCGGTGCCGTGCCGGTCCTCGCCGTACCCGGCGATGTACGCGCGGACGGCGTCCATCCCGCCGAGGACCTTGTACCGGTCGCTGACCGGCAGGCCCCAGCCGCGCATCAGCTCGTACGCGCCGGACTGGCTCTCCGGCTGCGTCCCGCCCCGCCAGGCACCGAACCCGTGGACGAGCATGCCGAGCGGCCGGTGCGCGGTGATCCGCGGGTCCTTCTGCCGCAGCGACCCGGCGGCGGCGTTGCGCGGGTTGGCGAACGGCTCCTTGCCGGCCTCGACCTGGGCCGCGTTCACCTGCTCGAACCCCTCGACGGGGAGGAAGACCTCGCCGCGCACCTCGAGGACGTCCGGCCAGCCGTCGCCCGCCAGCCGGGACGGGATGTCGGCGATGGTGCGGACGTTGTTGGTGACGTCCTCGCCGGTGCGCCCGTCGCCGCGCGTGACGCCGCGGACGAGCCGCCCCTGCTCGTAGGTCAGCGCGATCGCCAGGCCGTCGATCTTCAGCTCGCACAGGTAGCCGGCGACCTCGCCGACCTCCCGCACGACGCGCTCGTCCCACGCCCGCAGCTCGTCGTCGCTCATCGCGTTGTCGAGGCTCTGCATCCGCTCCAGATGCTCGACGGTCGCGAAGTCGGTGACGATCGGCGCGCCGACCCGCTGCGTCGGCGAGTCGGGCGTGACCAGCTCCGGATGCCGCTCCTCCAGGTCGCCGATCTCGCGCATCCGGGCGTCGTACTCGGCGTCGGTGAGCGTCGGCTGGTCGAGGACGTAGTAGCGGTAGTTGGCCTCGTCGATCTCCCGGCTCAGCTCCAGATGCCGCTGCCGTGCCTCACTCGGAACCGTGTCGCTCATGGTCATGCCCCTATTGTCTCCGTCGCGTCCGACAATACGAGGCCGCCGCGCCCCAGGTCAGTCGGCCGCCTCGTAGATCATCCGTGCCGTGTCGCGGCAGTGTGCCAGGGCCTCGCGGACGTAGCGCGGCGACGCGCCCGCCATACCGCATGCCGGGGTGATCACGACCAGCCGCGCCAGCTGCGCGGACGGGAAGCCGAGCCGCCGCCACAGCTGCCGCACCGGCTCGGCGGTCGTCTGGAGGGACGGCAGGACGCCGTCCGCCGCGCGCACCGCGCCGACGAGGAGGCCCGTCCCCGCGTCGATCGTCTCGCCGACCGCGTCGTCGTCGCGCCTCGGGACGAGGCTCAGATCGACCGAGATCCCCTTCGCGCCCGCGCCCCGCAGCAGCGCGAACGGGACGTTCCGCGCGCAGCAGTGAACGATCGGGAACGCGTCCGTCGCCTCGATCACCGTGCGGAGCGTCTCCTCTGCGATGGGCTCCTCGACCGCACGGAGCCGCGAGAAGCCGCTGGCGGTCGGGACCGTCCCGGCGAGGGCGGCGGGCAGGGCCGGCTCGTCCAGCTGGAGGACGATCTCCGCGGCGGGCAGGCGGCGCCGGACGTCCGCGACGTGCGCGGCGGCGCCCTCGGCGAGCGAGGCGGCCAGGTCGCGGACGGCGCCCGGGTCCTTGAGCGCCCGGTCGCCGTGCTTCAGCTCGATCGTCGCGGCCAGCGTCCACGGCCCGCACACCTGGATCTTGAAGGGCCCGTCGTGCCCGCCCGCGACCTCCTCCAGGACGTCCAGGTCGCGGGCCAGATGGTCGCGGGACCTGGACGTGTCGAGCCCCGGACGGTCGGAGAACCGCCAGCCGGACGGCTCCAGGTGGATCGCCATGTCGACCAGCAGCCCGGCCGTCCGTCCCGTCAGGTCGGCGCCGGGACCGCGCGCGGGCAGCTCCGGCAGATGCGGCATCTCGGGCAGCTCGCCCAGGACGACCCGCAGCGCCTCCGCCGGGTCGCCGCCCGGATACGACCCGACACCGGTCGCCGTCCCCGCCTGCCACGGATAGCTAGTCGTCACAGGTGCGACCCTATCGGCGCGCCGCCCGCGCACTCCCCCAGGCCGGGACGCGGGCGCACTCCCCTAGGCCGGGACGCGGGCGGTGTCGGCGATCGTCGCGGACGCGAGCACGCGGTCGCCGTCGTACAGGACGGCGGCCTGCCCCGACGCGACCCCGCGGGCGGGGCTGGACAGGCGGATGCGCAGGACGTCGCCGTCCCGCTCGGCCGTGCAGCCGTAGACCTCGCCGTGCGCGCGGAGCTGGACGTGGCAGCCGAACGGCCCCGCCGGCGCGTCGCTCAGCCACACCGGACGCTCGCCGGTGATCTCGTCGACGTCCAGCGAGTCGCGCGGCCCCACGGTCACCGTGTTCGTCACCGGGGAGATGTCCAGGACGTACCGCGGACGCCCGTCGGGCGCGGGCGTGCCGATCCGCAGCCCCTTGCGCTGCCCGATCGTGTAGGCGTAGGCGCCGTCGTGGCGTCCGACCTCGTTGCCGTCGGCGTCGACGATCGGGCCGGGCGCCTCGCCGAGCCGCTCGGCCAGGAAGCCGCGCGTGTCGCCGTCCGCGATGAAGCAGATGTCGTGGCTGTCGGGCTTGTCGGCCACCTGGAGGCCGCGCCGCTCCGCCTCCCGCCGGATGTCGGCCTTGGACGTGTCGCCGAGCGGGAACAGCGCGTGCGCGAGCTGCTCGGGCGTGCACACGGCGAGGACGTAGGACTGGTCCTTGCCGGCGTCGACGCCGCGGCGCAGGACGCCGTCGTCCAGCCGCGCGTAGTGGCCGGTGCAGACCGCGTCGAAGCCCAGCGCCCTGGCACGATCCAGCAGCGCCGCGAACTTGATCTTCTCGTTGCAGCGCAGGCAGGGGTTCGGGGTGCGGCCCGCCGCGTACTCGCTGACGAAGTCCTCGACGACGTCCCGGTGGAAGCGCTCGGCGAGGTCCCACACGTAGAACGGGATGCCGATCACGTCGGCGGCGCGGCGCGCGTCCCTGGAGTCCTCCAGGGTGCAGCAGCCCCGGGCGCCCGACCGGTACGACTGCGGGTTGCTGGACAGGGCCATATGGACGCCGGTGACGTCGTGCCCGGCCTCGGCGGCGCGGGCGGCGGCCACGGCGGAGTCGACGCCGCCGGACATGGCGGCGAGTACACGGAGAGCCATAACCCTTCGAGGGTACGCGCCGCGGGGCCCTCACCCGTCATCGATTTCCGGACCCGGGCGGGCGGCGGCGGGAAGCGCGGCGGCTCACGTAGGGTTTACCGGGACGGGCATGGCCTCGCCGGACTCCCGGCCGAGCCCCGCGCCATGCCGGGACACATCCTCCAGCGACCTCATCGGCCCCGGTCCTGAGGCGGCTCGGCCGCTTGACCACGACAAGGAAGAGACGACAGTTGGGAATCTTCCGTCGTCCGCGCGACGCGTCCGCGGTGACGCCGCCCGCGATCAGCGAGTTCTGGGAGTGGTGGGCGCAGGCCCGCCCGACGATCGAGGCGTCGCTGGCCGCCGGGCCCGACCAGCCCGAGCCCGAGACGCCCGGCGAGGGGCTGTCCGCGGACGCGATCGAGGAGCTGTCCCGGCGCATCCACAAGATCCACCCGGGGCTGCTGTGGGAGATCGGCGGCGCGGAGGACCGGGCCCCCTCCCTCACCGTGACCGGCGGCGGGAACCCGGAGCTGCGCGGCGTCACCGAGCGCTGGGCGCGGTCCGCGCCGTCCGGGGCGGCGGCGGGCGGCTGGGTGTTCCACCCGGCCCGGCAGGCCGACCCGGAGATGCTCGGCCAGGACCTCGTCCTCGGCGACCACGAGTTCGACCTGGAGTACGTCCGGCTCGGCATGCGCGCCGACTCGGGCCGCGCCCGCGTGCACCTCACCGCCTACCACCCCGACTTCCTGTTCGTCGCGGCGGAGCAGCAGATCCAGGTCGCGATGAACGTCCTGCACTGGGCGCTCGGCGAGGACGACGTCGCCCGCTGGGTCGGCGAGGTCACGATCGCGACGGAGGCGCCGATCGACGCGCTGCCGCCGTCGATGCTGCCGTCGGTCATCGAGCAGGTCTCCGAGCCGTTCGCCGAGCCCGCGTGGCTGACCGGCGAGGGACGCACCCCGCGGGGCCATCCCGCCCGCCTCGGCGCCCGGTTCCCGCTGCACCGGCAGGACTACCCGCTCTGCGACCTGCACGTGGCGATCAGCGTCCCGTACGCCAACAGCAACCCCGACCGGCTGCCCGTCGAGCCGTCCTCGGGCGCGCTGCGGGCGTTCGAGAAGAAGCTCGCCAAGCTCGGCGACCGCGCGGTCCTGGCCGTCCGCGAGACCGGCGACGGCCTGCGCGTCTTCCACCTCTACGCCGACCCCGACTCCGGCGTGATCTCCGAGCTCGATCAGCTCGCCGCCGGATGGTCGGAGGGGAAGGCGAAGGTCGCGTCCACCAGCGACCCCGGCTGGAAGGCCCTTACGCCCTACCAGCCGTGAGGCCGGTCAGCTGAGGCCGGTCAGCTGAGCCCGGCCTGGCGGGCGCGCTCGACGGCGGGGGCGATGGCGTCGGCGAGGGCCTTGACGTCGGCCTCGGTGGAGGTGTGGCCGAGGGTGAAGCGCAGCGAGCCGCGGGCGTGCTCCGCGGTCGAGCCCATCGCGGTCAGGACGTGGCTGGGCTGGGAGACGCCGGCGGAGCAGGCCGAGCCCGTGGAGCAGGCGATGCCGCGCGCGTCCAGCAGCATGAGCAGCGCGTCGCCCTCGCAGCCGGGGAACGAGAAGTGCGCGTTGCCGGGGAGCCGGTCGGCGGGGTCGCCGTTCAGGACCGCGTCCGGCACGGCGGCGCGGACGGCGTCGATCAGCTGGTCGCGCAGGTCGGTGAGCCTGCGCGCCTCGGCGTCCCGGTGCGCGACCGCGACCTGGACGGCGGCGGCGAACCCGGCGATGGCGGGCGTGTCGAGCGTCCCGGACCGGACGTCGCGCTCCTGGCCGCCGCCGTGCAGCAGCGGCACCGGGTCGACGAGGACGGGCGGGTACGGCTTGGCGAGCAGCAGCGCGCCGACGCCGACGGGGCCGCCGAGCTTGTGCCCGGTGACCGTGAGCGCGTGCGCGCCGCTCGCCGCGAACGAGACGGGCAGCGTCCCGGCGGCCTGGACGGCGTCGGTGTGCAGGGGGACGCCGTGCTCGCGGCCGGTGGCGGCCAGTTCGGCCACCGGCTGGACGGTGCCGACCTCGTTGTTGGCCCACATCACGCTCGCGAGCGCGACGTCGTCGCCCAGCGCGTCGGCGAGGGCCTCGGGACGGACGCGTCCTGCGTCGTCCACGGGAATCCAGTCGACGCGGGCGCCCTCATGGTCGGCGAGCCACTGCACGGAGTCCATGACGGCGTGGTGCTCGACGGCGCTGGCCAGCACGCGGGTGCGGGCGGGGTCGGCGGCGCGGCGGGCCCAGTAGAGGCCCTTGACGGCGAGGTTGTCTGCCTCGGTGCCGCCGGAGGTGAACACGACCTCGCTCGGACGGGCGTCGAACGCCTCCGCGATGATCTCGCGGGACTCCTCGACGACCCGGCGGGCGCGCCGGCCCGCCGCGTGCAGCGAGGACGGGTTCCCGATCTCGCGCAGCTCCGCCGTCATCGCCTCGATGGCCTCGGGCAGCATCGGGGTGGTCGCCGCATGGTCGAGGTAGGTCACCACGCGCACAACAGTATCCGCGTGCCGGATGTTCCCTTCGCGGTGCCCCGGCGCGACGGCGGCTCCCGCGCGGGAATCGCGCCGGAATACGGGCGGGAATCGGGCGGGAATACGGGCGGCGGCGGCCCGGTTGGCCGTCTGTACCGTCCAGCCGGTACAGTAAAATGACCATGATGAAGGACGCCCTCCTCGACGCCGCCGAAGCCGTCCTCTCCGAGCAGGGGACGCAGGCGCTGACGCTCACCGCGGTCGCGGACCGCGCGGGCGTCAGCAAGGGCGGGCTGCTCTACCACTTCCCGACCAAGGAGGCCCTGGTCCGGGCGATGGTGGCGCGGGTCATCGACGAGTTCGACGACCTGATCGCGACCTACCTCGACTCCTACGGGGACGGCGTCCCCGGCGCCTACACCCGGGCCTACGTCGAGGCCACGTTCGAGATCCTGACCGGGGAGGCCCGCGCGTACCGGCGCTGGTCGGCCATCACGGCCGCCGCCGCCGATCCGGAGCAGGCCGCGCCGCTGAACGAGGCGATGCGGCGCTGGCACGGGAGCGCCCCCGCGGACGACCCCGACCCGGGCATCGCGACCGTCGTCCGGCTGGCGGCCGAGGGGCTCTGGGAAGTGGTGAGCCACGATCCCGGCCTGTACGGCGAAGAGCAGCTCGAAGCGCTGCGACGGCGGCTGCTGGGCCTGCTGGAGCTTTGACGCCGGACGGCGCCCGCCGTCCATCCCGACCGATCCGCCCCATCCCGACCGACCCGCCCGAACGCCCCCGGACCCACGCCTGGAGCGTTCCACGACTGCCAGAAAGAGGTGAACCATGCTGTTCCGCGCCCGTTCGGGAACGTTCCTGACCTTCGCGCTCGCCGGCCTGCTGACCGGTGTGTGGGTGGCGCGCATGCCCGCGCTCGCCGCCAAGTTCGGGACGAGCGAGGCCGAGATCGGCGTCGTCGTCCTCGTCTGGGGGCTCGGCGCGGTCGCGGCCATGCAGGCGCTGCGCGGCGTGATGGCCCGCGCCGGGAGCCGCGCCGCCCTGCAGGTCGCGCTGCCGCTGACCGCGCTGTCGTACGCGGCCGTCGCGCTCGCGCCCACGTACGGCGTGCTGCTCGCCGCCGTGGTGCTGTTCGGCATGACGTTCGGGATCACCGACATCGCGATGAACGCGCAGGGCAGCGTCGTCGAGCGGGCGTACGGGCGGTCGATCATGAGCGGCATGCACGCCGGGTGGTGCGTCGGCGCGATGAGCGGCGGGCTGTTCGGCGTCGTCACCGCCGCTGCCGGGCTCGGGTTCACCGCGACCGTCCTGACCGCCGCGCTGCTGACGCTGCCCGCCGGGCTCGCGCTCGGCCGCACCTACCTGCCCGACCCGCCGGCCCCGGCCGCGTCCGGGACGGGACGCGGGGCGCGCCGCCTGCCGCCCGCCGTGTACCTGATCGGCGTCCTCGGGTTCATCGCGTTCATGGCCGAGGGCTCGATCGCGGACTGGAGCGGGCTGCTGCTGCACGACGAGATGGGCGCCACCGAGGCCGTCGCGGCGGCCGGGTACCCGATGTTCGAGCTGGCGATGCTGCTCGGACGGCTCGTCGGCGACCGCGTCCGGATGCGACTCGGCACCCGCCGGCTGCTGACCGGCGCGGGGCTCGGCACCGCGCTCGGGATGACCGTCGTCGTGCTGGCGCCCGCGCCGTCCGTCGCGATCGCCGGGTTCTTCGTGACGGGGCTGGTGGTCTGCACGGTCGTCCCGACGACGATCTCGCTGGCCGGGACCGCGGCGCCGGACCGTCCCGCGGCGGCCGTCGCGCAGGTCGGCGCGATGGGCTACGGCGGGCTGCTGCTCGGCCCGGTCGTGGTCGGGTTCCTGGGGGACGCCACGTCCCTGCGCGTCGGCGTCGGCACGGTCGTCGTGCTGGCGCTGCTGATCGCCGCGGGCGCCCGCTACGTCCCGCTCGGCGCCGGCGGCGACGTCGCCGCGCCGGCCGAGGTCCCGGTGGACGCGGGCCGCGCGGGCGACGCGCGCCCGGAACCCGTCGCGGCCTGACCTTCCTGGTCCGCCGCGCGATCCGATATAACCCCATCGGTGTTCTTTCCTGGTGATGGGGGCGGTGGATGAGCGAGTGGCGGGTGCCGGGCTACACGGAGATGCGGGTGCTCGGCGAGGGCGGGCAGGGTCGCGTCGTGCTCGCGCGGCACGACGCGACCGGCCTCCCGGCGGCGATCAAGTACCTCGCGGAGTCCCTGGCCGGGGACGAGGGTTTCCGCACGCGGTTCCGCGCCGAGGCCGGGCTGCTGCGGCGGCTGCGCAACCCGTTCGTCACCCAGCTGTTCGGGCTGGTCGAGGCGCCGGACGGCGCCGCCATCGTCATGGAGGCGGTGGACGGCGCGTCCCTCAAGGCGGTCCTCGCCGAGCGCGGGCCGCTGGAGCCCGAGGCCGCGCTGACCGTGCTGAAGGGCTCGCTGCTGGGCCTGGCGGCGGCGCACGACGTCGGGATCGTCCACCGCGACTACAAGCCCGCGAACGTGATCGTGCGCGGCGACGGGCTGAGCAAGCTCATCGACTTCGGCATCGCCGTGGACGCGGGCGAGGCCGGACGGTCGGGCACCCCCGTCTACATGGCGCCGGAGCAGTGGCGGGACGAGCCCGCCTCCCCCGCCACCGACGTGTACGCGGCGGCGTGCGTGTTCTTCGAATGCGTGACGGGCCGGCGGCCTTACACCGCCGAGGATCAGGTGGGGCTGATGGGCCGCCATCTGACGGCGCCGATCCCGGTGGAGGACGTCCCCGAGCCGCTCCGCCCGCTGATCGAGCGCGGGCTGGCGAAGAACCCGTGGGACCGTCCGCTCGGCGCGTCCGGGTTCGTCGCTGAGCTGGAGTCGGTCGCGTCGGGCGCGTACGGGCCGGGCTGGGAGGCGAACGGCGTCCGGACGCTCGCGGGGGCGGCCGCCGCGCTGTCCATGCTGTTCCCGCTCACCGCGCTGGGCATCGCGTCCGGCGGGTCGGCCTCGGGCGCGGCGGGGGCGGCGGGAGCCGCCGGAGCCGGGGCCGCCGGTGCGGGCGGTGCGGGCGGCGCGGGCGCGGGCGGTGCGGGCGCGGGAGCCGCCGGGGCCGCGGGCAAGGGCGGGGTCATCAGCGTGCTGGGCGCGAAGGGCACGGCCGCCGTGGCCGCGGGCGGAGCCGCCGCCGTGGCCGCGGGCGGCGGCGCGGCGGTCTACGTCGCCACCGCGGACGAGACGCCGAAGGCGCCGCCGATCGCGACGCAGCTCGTCTCGCTCAGCGAGCCGCAGCAGGACCTGGGCCGCGGGATGACGTTCCAGGCGCAGGGTCAGATCGTCCGGGTCACGGGCGGCGACCCCGCGCTCACCCGGAAGATCAACCAGGCGCTGCGGGCGCCGCTCGAACAGCGCTGGACCAAGACGCGGAACGGCCTGGAGGACATCGGCAGGGGCCGCTACACCGACCTGGTGAGGCCGCAGATCCTGATGCGCAACGACCGGCTGCTTTCGGTCTGGTACACCGTCGCGCTGCAGGGCGAGCGCGGGTCGGGCTGGGACACCCCCACCGCCGCGGTCGTCGACCTGCGGACCGGCACGCTCTACCGGCCGCCCGGCCTGTTCCGCGCCGCGACCCCGCAGGCGCTCGCGCCGCTGGACGCGCGGATCGCGGCGAACATGCCCGGCGGCGACTACTGCGGCGGCAGCGCGGACCAGGCCGCTCCGCCGGGCGGGGCCGAATCCCCGTCCAAGTTCGTCAACACCGCCGACGTCGCGATGGCGCTCACCCCGAAGGGCGTCCGGGTCGCGTTCCACGCCGGGCTGCTGGGCTACACCATGGCGTGCGGGACGCAGGACGCGGTCGTCCCGTACGGCGAGGTGGACGCGCTGCTGAAGCCGGAGCTGCTGGCGGCCGTCCGGTCCCCGTCGCCGGAACGTTCCTGAGACGCGAAGCGCCCCGGCGACGGTCTGCCGCCGGGGCGCTCGCGCGTGATCACTTGCGCTTGGTGATCTCCTCGGTGAGCTGCGGCGCGACCTGGAACAGGTCGCCCACGATCCCGTAGTCGACGAGCTCGAAGATCGGCGCCTCGGGGTCCTTGTTGATGGCGACGATGGTCTTCGAGGTCTGCATGCCGGCCCGGTGCTGGATGGCGCCGGAGATGCCGACCGCGATGTAGAGCTGCGGCGACACGGTCTTGCCGGTCTGGCCGACCTGGAACGAGTGCGGGTACCAGCCCGCGTCGGTCGCGGCCCGGGACGCGCCGACGGCCCCGCCGAGCGAGTCGGCCAGGCCCTCGATGATCGAGAAGTTCTCGGCGCCGCCGACGCCGCGCCCGCCGGACACGACGATCGCGGCCTCGGTCAGGTCCGGGCGCTCGCCCTTCTCCTGGACGACCTTCTCCACGACCTTCGCGGCCTTGTCGGCGTCCGACAGCGCGACCGTGACCTGCTCCTCCGCCGGAGCGGCCGCGGCGGAGGACGCCTCGGGCGCGACCGAGTTCGGCCGGACGGCGATGATCGGCGTGCCGGTCCGCACCCGGGCGTGCGCGATGATGCCGCCGCCGAAGATGGAGTGCTCGGCGACGAAGCCGTCGGTGACGTCCACGACGTCGGTGAGCACGCCGGAGCCGGTCTTCACCGCGAGGCGTCCGGCGATCTCCTTGCCCTCGGCGGTCGCGGCGACGAGCACCGCGGCCGGGGACTTCTCGTTCACCAGCTGCGCCAGCAGCGCGGCCTTCGGCGCGACGACGTAGGAGGTCAGCTCCTCGTCGGCGGCCACGTACACCTTGCCGGCGCCGTACTCGGCCAGCCTGTCCTTCGCACCCTCGTAGCCGGGGCCGACCCATACCGCGGCGGCCTCGCCGTGCCGGTTCGCCAGCGTCAGCAGTTCGAGCGTGACCTTCTTGACCTCACCGTCGACATGGTCGACGAGGACGAGAATCTCCGCCATTGTTCGCTAATCCCCTTCCCCGGTCAGACGAACTTCTTCGACGCGAGGAACTCGGCGATCTTCGCGCCGCCGTCGCCCTCGTCGGTGACGATCTGACCCTTCGCGCGCGGCGGCGCCTCGGCGAAGTCGACCACCTCGGTGGCCGCGTTCGCCAGGCCGACCCGGTCCGCCTCGATGCCGGCGTCGGCCAGGCCGAGCGTCTCCACCGGCTTCTTCTTGGCCGCCATGATCCCCTTGAACGACGGGTACCGCGGCTCGTTGATCTTCTCGACGACGCTGACGACCGCGGGCAGGGTGGCCTCGACCCGGTCGAAGCCGTAGTCGGTCTGCCGCTGCACCTTGATGGACGTCCCGTCGATCTCGACCTTGTTCGCGAGCGACAGCTGCGGGACGCCGAGCCGCTCGGCGAGCATCGCTGCGAGCATCCCGGTCCGCGCGTCGGTGGACTCCGACCCGAGGATCACCAGGTCGAACCCGGTGCGGCCGAGCGCCTGCTGGATCGCGTAGGACGTCTGCAGCGCGTCGGAGCCGGCGAGGCCGTCGTCGAGGAGGTGGACGGCCTTGTCGGCGCCCATCGCCAGGGACTTGCGGATGGACTCCGAGGCCTTGTCGGGGCCCATGGACAGCACGGTCACCTCGCCGTCGCCCCGAGCCTCCTTGATCCGCAGCGCCTCCTCGATCGCGTACTCGTCGAGTTCGTTGATGACGCCGTCCGCCGCGGCGCGGTCCAGCGTGCTGTCATCGGACTTCAGCTTGCGCGGGCTCTCCGTATCGGGAACCTGCTTCACCAGGACGACGATGTTCATGGCCGGTGGCCGACCTCCCTGCACTCAGTTGGCCGCTGAGGTCAGCGGCGGATTCGATGTCACAGCCTGCCAAACACCCGAACGGGCTTCGGACCCGGGTCCCGGATTCGGCCATGCCCCTCGATGTTACTCGCGGGTAGTGCCCGGGCAAAATTCACTAGAACCGGTTCACGGCGGTCTGCAGCCGGTCCATCGTGCCCTCCAGCGAGCTCTGCAACCCGTACATCGGGGAGAAGCTCGGCGTCAGCGACAGCACGCCGAACACCGCCGCCAGCGCCAGCACGCCGAGGACGATCCCGGCCGCCGCGATGCGCCTCGGCCTTCGCGCCACGGACAAGAACATCCGCTCCAGCTGGCGGCGGGGGCCGCTGACACCCGGGGCCGTCCACAGCACCGCCGCTCCCGTCCCGGCCCCGAACGCGCAGGCGCTGAGCGAGTCGATCTCCCCGCCGACCGCCGACACCGCGACGAGGCCGAGCGGCACGGCGACCGTGAACGCCGCCGCGTACGGGACGGTCAGCAGCGTCCGCCCGAACGCCCACGCCCAGCCGCGCGCCGTCGTCCCCGCGACCCGCAGCAGCGTCACCGCGCCCAGCGACAGGACGAGCCCGGCGATCGGCGCCATGATCACGATGCCGACCGCGATCACCACGACCATGGCGGCGAGCAGCCGCGCCCATCCTCGCGCCACGGCCAGCTCATGCCCGTCCGCCGCCGTCGCGGAGGCGGGCGCGGGCGATGCGGAGGCGGGCGATGCGGAGGCGGGCGTCGCGGAGGCGGGCGTCGGCGCGGGCGATGCGGTCGGGGGCGTGGCAGGCGGCGGCACGGAGGCCGGTGGTTCGGGACGGCGTGGCGCGGGGGCCGTGGGCATGGTCAGCCGGGAGGTCGCCTCGGCCAGTTCGTCCGCCGAGGGACGGGCGTCCGGGTCAGGGTCTGCGGCCGCGATGACCAGGGGGCGAAGGCCGGTGGGCAGGTCGTCGGCGGGCGCCTCGTGGTCGCCGGTGGCCGCGAACGTCACGGTCGCCGCCCATGCCCGGACGTCTCCGCCGGCGCTCGGGCTCCCCGTCAGCGCGAAGTCGACGACGACCGGCGCGCCGTCCACGACGAGGACCGTCTCCTGGCCCAGCGCGCCGTGCGCGAGACCGGTCCGGTGGATGGCGGCGAGCGCCCTGGCCAGCCCGAACGCCATGCGGTGCAGCGCGTCCCCGGACACCGGCCCCTGCTCGGCGACCGTCTCCGCCAGCGGCCGTCCGGGGACGAAGCGGGACACCACATACGGCTGGGTCGCGGTCGCGTCGCCGTCCAGGACGTCCACCACGTAGGGGCTGAGGACCTCGCGCATGCGGGCGATGTCGGGCGCGGCGCCCGGCGGGAGCAGCCTGATCGCCACGTCGCGGCCATCGGCCCCCGCGGCGCGGTGGACGACGCCGCCGGAACCGGCGCCGCCGCCCAGCCGGGACAGCAGCCGGTACGGACCGATGTGCTCCTGGTGGCCGATCTCGCCGCTCATATCGCACGCCACCCTACCGACCGGAGGCGTCCCGCCGAGACGCGTCCGGCCGCCTGTGGGAGGACGACCCCCACGCCGCCCGGAACGGCCTTGTCACATGCCGGGCAGGTCGTACACGAGGTCGCGGACGTCGGCGCGCAGGCTCTCCAGGTCCTGGCCCATGCCGTCCAGCGGGGTGGTGTCGGGCGGCTGCTCCTGGGACAGGACGACCAGCACCACCGCGAAGATCCCGACGACCAGCGCGCCCGCGAGCGCGGCCTCCGTGCGAGGGAAGATCGCGCCCCAGACCCGGGCGAGCTGCCGCCGGGGCGCGCCGCTGCCCGGCGCGAGGCAGAGCAGCCCGATCACCGCCATGGCGGAGTACGCGATGGCGTTCGAGGCGGTCATGTCGGACTTGGCGAAGATCAGCACGACGAGCATGACCAGCCCGGCGATGACGCTGAGGGACGTCCACAGCACGGTGGACATCAGTGCGCCCGGCAGGTGCAGCGGCGTCCTGAACGCGGCGGCCACGGCGTCGCCGGAGCGCGGTCCGCGCCGCGTCTGGCGTCCCTCCATGCCCTTGGCGGCCTTGTCGGCCATCCGCAGGACGAGCACGCCGGCGATGGTGACGCCGACCGCGAGCAGCGGCGCGATGTCGGCGAAGCCGAGCAGCGCCACCAGGACGAGAACGCTGAGGAACCGGTACCAGCCGTAGGGCTTGCGGCGGTCTTTCTCCGCCCGCTCCGCGACGCGGCGCTGCGCGTCCTGCGTCTGCGGGTCGTAGGGGCCTGGGCCGCGTTGCAGCCCGCCCGGCGGCGGCTGGTTCGGCGGCGCGTACTGCGGCGGGTATCCGCCCTGGTCGTACGGGCCGGGCGGGGCGTAGCCGCGCTGCTGGAACTGCTCGCCCGCCTTGTACGGCGCGGGTCCTGGCGGCGGGACGGGCGGCGGCGCGGCGGGCGGCAGCTGCCCGACGAAGTCCCTCGGCTGCGCCGGGGCCGGGGCGGGCGTGGGCGGCGGGCCCGGCACCGGGATGGCGGTCGAGCCGGGCGTGGTGGGACGCGCCTGCTGCACCTCCTGCGGCGGCGGAGCAGACACCGGCATGGAGAACTGCCGGGAGTGGTCGGCCGCGGTCTCCTCCAAGGGCTGCGACGTGCCGGGCGTGCTCGGCGTGCTGGGTGTCGGCTGCGACGTGCCAGGCCCCTGCGACGCGCTCGGCGACGGGTAGTGCCGGTCGACGCGGGTCTGGTCGGTGATGGTGGCTTCGAGGTGGATGCGGCGGGTGAGCTGCACCAGGTTGACCGCCGTGGGACGTTCGGCGGGGTGCCGCGCCATCGCCGAGCGGAGCACGGGCAGCATCGCGTCCGGGACGCCTCCCAGGTCGGGCGTGCCCTGCATGATCTTGTAGAAGATCGACTCGAAGGTGCCGGAGCCGAACGGCGGGCGGCCGGTCGCGGCGTAGGCGACCGTCCCGGCCCAGGCGTGCACGTCCGACGGCGGGCCCGCGTCCTCGCCCTCGATGATCTCCGGCGCCAGGTAGCCGGGCGTGCCGATGACCATCCCGGTCGCGGTCAGCCGGGTCGCGTCGGCGGCCTGCGCGATGCCGAAGTCGATCACGACGGGCTCGCTGTCGACGAGCATCACGTTGCCGGGCTTCATGTCCCGGTGGACGATCCCGGCGCCGTGGATCGCCGACAGCGCGGCCCCCAGCCCCACGGCGAGCCGCTGCAACGCGGGCCCGTAGATCGGCCCGGAGTCCTCGACGATCTCCTCGAGCGTCCGGCCCGGCACGTACTGGGTGACGATGTAGGGCTGGTCGGCGGTCACGTCGGCGTCGAGGATCTCCGCGACGTGGGGGCTGTGCACCCGGCGCATCGAGTCGACCTCGCGGGCGAGCCGGCGACGCGCCGTGGCGTCCCCCGCGACCGCGGGCCGCAGCACCTTGATGGCCACGTTCCGCCCCTCGGGGTCGGCGCCGAGGTAGACGACGCCCATTCCCCCTTCCCCGAGGGTCTGGAGCAAGCTGTAGTGGCCGATTCGGTCCCCGGACGTGACGGCTCCCTTCATCGTTTCCGAAACCCTACCCCCGTCGATCGTGCCCGAAGATCTCATCCGCATCAGGCCGCGGACACCCCGCGACGCCTGGTCGCGGCCCCGTCGCCGTCAGCGAGGGCGCCGGCGAGCCAGCGCGCCGACGGGCGCTCTGCCGGGTCGCGCCGGAACGCCGTCCGCAGCAGCCCGGCCAGCGGCTCCGGCACGCCGTCGAGGTCGGCCTGGCCGCGCAGGATGCGGAAGCAGACGCCGTGCAGCGAGCCGCGCCCGAACGGCGGGCGGCCCGTCGTGGCGTACGCGACCGTCGCCGCCCACGAGAACACGTCGGACGCGGTGGTGGCGCGCTCCCCCTCGATGAGCTCCGGCGCCAGGTAGGCGGGCGTCCCCACGACCATCCCGCGCCTGGTGATCTGCTCGGCGCCCGACTCGTGCGCGATGCCGAAGTCGATCAGCGTCGGCCGGTCGCCCATCACGATCACGTTGCCGGGCGCGACGTCCCGGTGCAGGACGCCCGCGTCGTGGACGTCCCCGAGCGCGAGCGCCAGCCGCCGCGCGAACCGGGCGAGCCGGTCGCGGCGCAGCGGCCCGTACGCCGGGACCAGGTCGTTCAGCGGGCAGCCCGGCACGTACTGCATGACCACGTACGGCCGCTCCGCCGTGATCTGGCCGTCCAGCAGCCGCGCGACGTAGTCGCTGCGCACGCGCGCCTGCGCGGACATCTCGCGCGCCAGCCGGCTGATCGCCTCCGGCTCCCCCGCGGCCTCCGGGCTCAGCTCCTTCACCGCGACCTCGCGGCCGCCCGGGTCCATGGCCAGATGGACCACGGCGGTGCTCCCCCGGCCGATCTCGTCCAGCAACCGATAGCCGCCCAGCCGTCGATGCTTCCCCATGCCTCTTTTGACGCCGGAAACCGGGCCGACGTTCCGGACAAATCGGACCAAACGATCGAGGCGGCCGACCAGGTCAGGCGCGGCGGGCGGCCTGGCGGGCGCGGCGCTCCTCGCGGCGGGTCTCGAACTTGGTCGCGGACGCGTCGAGCGCGTCCAGGAACTCGGCCAGTTCCTCGCGGGCCTTCTCGCCCTCGCCGGACAGGTCGGTGCGCTCGAAGATGCTCCACTTGCGCAGCACCGGGATGAGGACGTCGTCGTGGTGCAGGCGCAGGTCGTAGATGCCCGCGTTGGCGATCACGACCGACTTGCGGAGGAACCCGTCGATGCTGTGGCCGGGCATCTGGAACCCCTTGACGACGTCGGTGATCGCCCGCATCGTCGCGTTCGGCGCCGCCTCCAGCGCGGCGTTCAGCAGGTTCCGGTAGAAGATCATGTGGAGGTTCTCGTCCGCGGCGACGCGGGTCAGCATCTGCTCGCACAGGGGGTCGCCGGACGCCATGCCCGTGTTGCGGTGCGAGACGCGGGTGGCGAGTTCCTGGAACGACACGTACGCGGCGCCGTGCAGGAACGAGTCGCCGTGGTCGGCGTCGTAGCCGGCCTCCATGTGGCGCATGCGGGCGCGCTCCAGCGCGATCGGGTCGACCGCGCGGGTGGCGGTCAGGTAGTCGCGGATGACGATGCCGTGCCGGTTCTCCTCGGCCGTCCACCGGTTGACCCAGGTGCCCCAGGCGCCGTCGCGGCCGAACGCGGTGGAGATGGCGTTGTGGTAGCCGGGCAGGTTGTCCTCGGTGAGCAGGTTGACGACGAGCGACTCGCGCGCCTCGGGGCTCAGCTTCGACTGCTCGAGCGACCACGGCTCGCCGCCCAGGGGCCCGTCGAAGTCGCGGCCTTCGCTCCACGGGACGTACTGGTGCGGGAACCACTCCTTGGCCATCGACAGGTGCCGGTTCAGTTCGTTCTCGACCACCGGCTCGAGGTCGACCATGAGGCCGGTCTGGAACTTCTCTTCGGGGGTCACGGACATGCGGTTCCTTCGCTGGACGAGGGCGGTCTGCCGGACGGCGCCGCCGTGTCCGCGACGCCGAGAGGGCTCCTAGCAGGCCGGACGTGCATAACCTACTAAAGCGTAGGTTCGATCGTCGCCACTGAGCGTGAGCCCCGTCAAGTAAGCCCCGCGACAAGCGACCGGCGGCGAGTTTTGTAGATCCGAGCAATACGGGGGCGTGCGGGACAGGTCACCGCGTGTCGGCGGCCTGCTGCCACATGCGGTTCACCGCGGCCCTGAGCAGCGGCCTCGGGACGAGCCGCAGCGCCGGGAACGCGGCCTTGTACTGCATGCCCGGGATGCACAGCGCCCGCCCGGTGGCCACCGCCTCCAGCCCGGCCCTCGCCACGTCGTCGCGCCGCAGCCACAGCAGGTTGGACGGGACGTCGTCGTCCGTCCGCGTGAACCCGGGGCACAGCGCCGTCACGTGGACGCCCTTCCCCGCGACCTCGGAGTGCAGGCTCTCGGAGAAGGCCGCCACGTACGCCTTCGTCGCGCCGTAGGTGGCGCTGCCGGGCGACGGCGCGAACCCCGACATCGACGACACGTTCAGGACGCCGCCCCGCCCGCTGTCGAGCATCCCCGGCAGCACGGCGTGGGTGAGCCGGACCAGCGCGGTCACGTTCAGCTCGACCTGCGCGAGCTGGCCGTCGAGCGGCGCCTCCGCGAACGCTCCAAAAGCGCCGTGGCCCGCGTTGTTCACCAGAAGTTCCACCGGGTCGGCGCTCAGCCGTCCCTCGACCTCGGCGCGCTGCACCGGGTCGGTCAGGTCGGCCGCCAGTACCTCCACCGCGACGCGGTACCGCTCGACCAGCTCGCGGGCCAGGCCGTCCAGCCGCTCGGCCCGGCGCGCCACGATCACCAGATCGGTGCCGCGGCCCGCCAGGAGGCGGGCGAAGCTCTCACCGATCCCGCTGGACGCACCCGTCACAAGAGCGGTGCGGTACGCGTGTCGCATGGCGGGAGATGCTATCGGCGGATCTTGACAGGGCCGGGCGGCTCGCCCAAGAAACTGTCGAGATTCACCCAGATGTGCGCTGCGGGGCTCCGCCGGCGTACTCGGGCGGCGGCATCATGGCGGACGGGTCCTCGCCCGCGAACCACAGTCCGACCATGAACGCCGTGGCCGCCTCCAGCAGCCCGGCCCGCTCGAGACCGCCGCCGTCCATCGGGACGCATCCAAGGTCGGCCACCAGTTCCCGGACCACCGCCAGCGCCTCCTCGTCATCGCCGCACAGCGGGACACCGAGGGGCCGCCCGCCGAACACGGGCGGCGTCATCCGCCACACGCTCTCGTGGCACAGGTTGAACGCCTTGACCACCCGCGCGCCGCTCGCGTCGGCGACGCGCCGCGCGGCCGAGGGGCCGCCGTCCGTCTTCAGCGTCTCGAACGGCGGCTCCATCGGGTTGGTGCAGTCGATGAGGACCCGTCCGTCGAGCGGGCCCGCTTCGCGCAGGACGTCCTGGACGCCCTCGTGCCAGACGGCGAGGAGGACCACGTCCCCGAATTCGGCCGCCTCGCGGAGCGTGCCGCCGGTCGCGCCGTGGCCCGTCCGCTCCGCGAGCGAGGCGGCCTTCGCGGGCGTCCGCGCCCCGAACCTGATCTCGTGACCCTTGCGCGCCCACTGCGTGGCCAGCGCGTCCGCCATGTTCCCCGCGCCCAGAACACCGATCCGCATGGTTGACCTCCCGGTCGATTACCGTCGGACGGGACGCTAAGCGGTCCGTTCGGCACCATCCGGTACGTATCGGGCGCTGCAGAATCGCGGAGTGCGCATGGACGAGATCCAGCTGGACGAGTTCCAGGTCGACGAGTTCCAGGACGAGGTCCGGTTCGCGGCCGACTGCCAGACGCGGCTCGGCCTCGACCTGCTGTCCGGCACCTGGACGGGCGTCGTCCTGTGGACGCTGCGCAACGGCCCGCTCCGTCCACGCGAACTCCAGGACAGGATCGGCGGCATCAGCCACAAGGTCCTGAACGAGACGCTCCGCCGCCTCGAACAGAACGGCCTCGTCACCCGCCGCCGCTACGCCGAGGCGCCGCCGCGCGTCGAGTACGGCCTGACCGGCCCCGGACGCGGCATGCTCGAACCCCTCTTCGCCCTGAGTCGCTGGACGGAGCAGTACGCCGACGAGGTCCTCGACGCCCAGGAGCGCGCCCTCACCGGCCGGTGAATTTCGCCTTTCCGGGGCCCTCTTCCATGAAGCTCCGCATGCCGCTGGCCTGGTCCTCGGTGGCGAACAGGGCGGCGAACTGCGTCCGCTCGATCTCCAGCCCCGTCTCCAGATCGACCTCAAGGCCCGCGTCGATGGCCTGCTTGGCGGCACGCAGCGCGATCGCGGGCCCGCCGACGAACGACGCCGCCCACTCCTTCGCTGCCGGGTAGACGTCAGCGTCCGGGACGACCCTGTCTACCAGCCCGATCGCGAGGGCCTCGTCCGCCGCCACGTGCCGCCCGGAGAACACCAGGTCCTTGGCCTTGGACGGCCCGATCAGCCGGGACAGCCGCTGCGTCCCGCCCGCCCCGGGGATGATGCCGAGCTGGATCTCCGGCTGCCCCACCTTCGCGCCCTCGCCCAGCACCCGGAAGTCGGCGGTCAGCGCCGTCTCCAGGCCGCCGCCGAGCGCGTACCCGGTGATCGCGGCGATCACCGGCTTGGGGATCCCGGCGAGCGCCCGCGCGAAGTCCTGCAGCAGCCGCGAATGCCCCGCCGACATCTGCGCGTACGACATCGGCGCCATCTCCTTGATGTCCGCGCCGGCCGCGAACACCTTCTCCCCGCCGTACAGGACGACCGCGCCGACGGCGTCGTCCTGCGTGACCTGCCGGGACGCGTCGATCAGCTCCCGCTGCATCTGGGCGTTCAGGGCGTTCATCTTCGGACGGTCCAGCCTGATCGTCGCGATCCCGTCCTCGACCTCGACCCGTACGAACTCGCCCACGGCGACCCTCCTGCGTGATATCGGCGGCAACGTCCCGAGCCTAACGCGGCGGTTCGGGCCTGCTGTGACGGCAGTCGGGCGGGCGACGCCAGTCATGGGCAGGGACGTCGGAGGCTGCTGATAGCTTCGGGAACCATGCTCGTCGCCCACGCCACCTGGCATGGCGGTGCGCTTTGCCTGTGGGCTGAACGCACCGGCCCCTACGAGCTTTCATCTGACGTCCACCCCTTCGCGACCTGCGACTTCGCCGGGACGTCCTACGAGCCGCTCGTCCGCACCGCGTTCCGCGTCGAGCTGGCGATGTCGCTGCCCACGGCCGGCGACCATCCGCTGCCGTCCGCCGAGCTGGGCCCCGAGCCGGTCTCGGACGAGCCCGAACTGCGCCCGTGGCGGGTGCCCGCGCTCGTCCTGGAGCCGTTCCCGGCGATGGCGCTGCTCCAGGCCGCCGAGCACAGCGCCGACGTCGTCCCCGGCACCGACCTGCGCTTCCTCTGCATGATCGCGGACGAGGCCGTCCACCTGACGGGGCGCGGCCAGGTCCTGCCCGCGCTGCTGCGCGAGGACGGCGATCTCGTGGCCCGCTGGCGCCCGGTGATCGACGACCCGGCGCGGTACCGGGCGCTGGCCCGCGCGATGCCCGCCGCCTGCCGCGCCGCGGACGGCGGCCGCCCCGCCGGCGAGGTGCTGCGCGAGGCCCTGTCCGGCCTGGTCGACACGGCCGTCCGGGGCGTGGTGCCGCATCCGCTGCTGGTGTCCCGGCGGAAGGAGCTGGACCGGCTGCCGCTCGCCGAACGGTGGGTGGCGGCGCTGACCGGCCCGTCCGCCGCTGTCGCCCGCGAGCCCCGCGACGACCCCGACGACCTGATCGCCGAGCTGGACGCCTGGGCCGCCGGGGCGCGCCGCCCGTCCGGCCCGCTCCGCGCCTGCTTCCGCCTCGCCGAACCGGACGCAGAGCAGGAAACCGACGGCGGCGATTCCTGGCGCATCGAGTTCGCCCTCCAGGGCACCGACGACCCGAGCCTGTACGTCCCCGCCGCCCTCGTCTGGGCGGGCGAGGCGACATCGATCGCGACCGCCGAGGAGACGCTCCTCACCGGCCTCGGCCGCGCCCTGCGCCTGTTCCCCGACCTGGCCCCGGCGCTGGACGGCCCCGAACCGTCCGAGCTCGTCCTCGACACCGCCGGCGCGTTCCGGTTCCTCCGCCAGGCGGCCCCGATGCTCGCCGCCGCGGGCTTCGGCGTCCTGCTCCCGCAGTGGGCGGGCAAGGCGAAGCTCGGCATGAAGCTGACGACGCGCGGCGAGGACCCCGAGGCGTCGTCCGGCTCGGCCGTGGCGTCGGGCTTCGATATGAAGGCCATGGTCGACTTCCGCTGGGACCTCGCCATCGGCGACGACAGCATCGACGAGGCCGAACTGGAGGAGCTCGCCCGCCTCAAGACGCCCCTCGTCCGCCTCCGCGGCCAGTGGGTCGAGCTGGACGAGCGCCAGCTGGAGGCCGCCCTCGACTTCCTCCGCCACCCCCGCCGCGGCCGCATGACCGCCGCCGAGGCGATCCGCGCGGTGATCCACGCCGGCGACGACGTCCTCCCCCTCACCACCGTCGACCCGGACGGCGCCCTCGGCGACCTCCTCTCCGGCGAAGCCGACCGCCGCCTCACCCCCATGCGCACCCCCGACGAGCTGGGCGCCGAACTGCGCCCCTACCAGGAGCGCGGCCTCGCCTGGCTGACGTTCATGGACGGACTCGGTCTCGGCGCCCTGCTCGCCGACGACATGGGGCTGGGCAAAACGATCTCCGTCCTGTCGCTGCTGGTGCACGAGCGGGAGAACGGCGCCCGTCCCGATCCGACGCTGGCGATCCTGCCGATGTCGCTGGTGGGGAACTGGCAGC
The DNA here is from genome assembly GCF_044326405.1 of Actinomadura sp. 1N219. Lineage (NCBI taxonomy): Bacteria > Bacillati > Actinomycetota > Actinomycetes > Streptosporangiales > Thermomonosporaceae > Actinomadura > Actinomadura sp. 1N219. The sequence goes on from NZ_JBIRAY010000002.1 coordinate 714,192, forward strand.
GGGAGGCGGCGCGGTTCACGCCCAAGCTGCGCGTGCACGTCCATCACGGGACGGGGCGGCATCGCGGCGCGGAGCTGGTCGAGGCGGTGGCGGGGGCCGACCTGGTGCTGACCACCTACGGGACGGCGACGCGGGACGCGGAGACGCTCGCGCGGATCGAGTGGGGACGGGTCGTCTGCGACGAGGCGCAGGCGCTGAAGAACAGCGGGACGCGCCAGGCCAGGGCCGTGCGGAGCATCCCGGCGCGGAACCGGATCGCGCTCACCGGGACGCCGGTGGAGAACCATCTCACCGAGCTGTGGTCGATCATGGAGTTCGCGAATCCGGGGCTGCTCGGGCCGCGCGCCGCGTTCCGGCAGCGGTTCGCGATCCCGATCGAGCGGGACGGCGACGAGCGGGCGGCGCTGGCGCTGAAGCGGGCGACGCAGCCGTTCGTCCTGCGCCGCCTCAAGACCGACAGGTCGATCATCTCGGATCTGCCGGAGAAGCAGGAGATCAAGGTCTACTGCAACCTCACCGCCGAGCAGGCGTCGCTCTACCAGGCCACCGTGGACGACATGCTCGCCCAGATCGCCGAGGCGGACGAGAAGCAGCGGCGCGGCCTCGTCCTGGCGACGATGGCGAAGCTCAAGCAGGTCTGCAACCACCCGGCGCAGCTGCTGAAGGACGGCTCGCGCCTCCCGGGCCGCTCCGGGAAGCTCGAACGTTTGGAGGAGATCTGCGCGGAGGTCCTGGAGCAGGGCGAGAAGGCTCTCGTGTTCACCCAGTACGCGGAGTTCGGGTCGATGCTCCAGCCCTATCTGGCGGGACGGCTTGAGCGGCCTGTCCTGTGGCTGCACGGCGGGACGTCCAAGCAGGGGCGGGACGATCTCGTCCAGCGGTTCCAGGACGACCCCGAACCGGCGGTCTTCCTGCTCTCGCTGAAGGCCGCCGGGACGGGCCTGACCCTCACGGCCGCCAACCACGTCGTCCACGTCGACCGCTGGTGGAACCCGGCCGTCGAGGACCAGGCCACCGACCGCGCGTTCCGCATCGGGCAGACGCGCAACGTCCAGGTCCGCAAGTTCATCTGCGTCGGGACGATGGAGGAGCGCGTCGACGAGATGATCGAACGCAAGAAGGCCCTCGCCGACTCCATCGTCGGCACCGGCGAGGACTGGCTCACCGAACTGTCCGTGGCCGAGCTGCGGGACGTCCTCCGCCTGTCCCCCGAGGCGGTGAGCGGCTGATGGGCGAGGGCATCAGGGCCCGGACGAAGCGCGGGTCGATCGGCTCGCAGTGGTGGTCGCGCCGGTTCATCGACCTGGTCGAGTCGTTCGCCGACACGGGACGTCTCCAGCGCGGCCGGACCTACGCCCGCAAGGGCAACGTGGTCGACCTCAAGGTCGCCCCCTACGAGGTGACCGCGAAGGTGCACGGCTCGGCGCCCGAGCCGTACGAGGTGGCGCTGGGCATCGAGGCGATCGACGCGGATGGGTGGCGGGCCGTCGAGGCGGAGCTGGCGTCGCGCGCGGTGTTCCGGGCGCGGCTGCTCGCCGGGGAGATGCCGCCGGAGATCGAGTGGGTGTTCGCCGAGCTGGGCCTTGCGCTGTTCCCCGGCTCGGCCGCCGACCTGCACCTGATGTGCGACTGCCCGGACTGGGGCGACCCGTGCAAGCACGCCGCGGCCGTCCTGTACCTGCTGGCCGAGGCGTTCGACGACGACCCGTTCCTCATCCTGCAATGGAACGGCCGGGGCAGGAAGCAGCTCCTGGCGGCGCTGCGTCGCGGCGCCGAGACCGAGCCCGACCCCTTCGAGATGGCGGACGAGCCGCTCACCGCCTCCGGTTTCTGGACGCCCCCGTCCGGCCTTGGGCGCCTCCGCGACCGTCCGGCGGCGCCGCCCGTGCCTCCCGGCTTCGTCCTTCAGGTGGCCACTCCGCCGCCGATCAGGATCCGCCGCCGTCCGCTCACCGACGTGCTCGCACCCGTCTACGAGGCCCTGGCCGCCGAGCCCGACGTCTAGGCGGCGGCGCGGGCCGAGGCTCAGGCGGGGAGGCGGGCGCGGACGGCGAAGCCGCCGCCGGGGTGGGCGCCGGCCTCGAAGTCGCCGCCCAGGGCCTCGGCGCGGTCGCGCATGCCGCGGATTCCGCTGCCGTCCCCGGACGGTGCCGTGGTGGGCGCGCCGTCGTCGTGCACCTGGACGGTCACGTCGCCGTCCCCGTAGCGGATGCGGACGACGGCGGCCGACGCGCTGGAGTGCCGCGTCACGTTGGTGAGGGCCTCCTGGACGATCCGGTAGGCCGCCAGGTCGGCCTCGGCGGGCAGGGACCGCGGCTCGCCCTCGACCTCGGTCCGGATGGTGAGGCCGGCGGTGGCGAGGCCGTCGGCCAGGTCGTCCAGCCGGGCGAGGCCGGGCGCGGGGGTGACCGGCGCGGCCTCGTCGACGCGGCGCAGGACGCCGAGGGTGGCGCGCATCTCGCGGAGGGTGTCCTTGCTGGCCTGCTTGATCGCGGTGAGGGCGTCCTCGGCGCGTTCCGGCTCGCGGCGCAGGCCGTGCAGCGCGGCCGTGGCCTGCACGTTGATGAGCGAGATGTTGTGCCCGAGGACGTCGTGCAGCTCGCGGGCGATGCGCAGCCGCTCCTCGATGGCGCGGCGGCGGGCCTCCGCCTCCCGGCCCCGCTCGGCGACCCGCGCGCGTTCCTCGGCCTCCCGCAGGTAGGCGCGCCGGTTCCGGACGACGCCGCCGACCGCCATGACCGCGACGAACCAGCCGGCGAGCAGGAACCCGGCCGCGTCCGCGAGGTGGTTGGCGTCGCCGCGGTAGTCGCCGTACAGGGTCGCGGCCATCGAGAGCGTCACGAGGACGCCCGCGACGACGAGATGCCCGGCGGCGGCCACGGTGTAGAGCGCGATCACGAACGAGATCACGACGGGGCCGTCCGGCTCGGTCACCGGGTAGTAGACGGAGCACGCGGCGAACGTCACGATCGCCACCGCGACGGGGTGGCGCCGCCGGAAGTACAGCGCGCCGCACGTGACAACGAGCAGGATCCAGCCGAGCCAGGGCATGGGCCCCCGGCCGTCCTTCTCGATCACGGTCAGGACGGCCCCGACCGTCACGACGAGGCATCCCGCGGTCAGGAGCAGGTCGGCGGAGCGGCCGCGCGGCGGCCACCAGTCCGGAGCTCGCACATGATCCATCCTGCCAGGCCCCCGCAGCTTGCATTACTGCGATGAAATGTAGTACATCTACTACATCAAGTTGTAGTGATGCAGCAGACGGTCGAAGTCCCCGTATCCGGAGGTGGTCATGAACGAGCACGTCTACAACCGGATCACGGTGCTGCGCGCCGAACGCGGCGTCTCGCGCCGCGACCTGGCCGCGGCGCTGGGCGTGCACTACCAGACGGTCGGCTACCTGGAGCGGGGCGAGTACAGCCCGAGCCTGCACCTCGCGCTGCGCATCGCCGACTACTTCGAGGTGCCCGTAGAGGTCGTCTTCTCCCTGAAACCGTTCCCGAGAATCGGAGGCACGTCATGACGAACAGCACGGCGCGTTGGCTGGAGCGCTCTCGCCGCAAGCGCGCGGACCGCCTGGCCGCCCTCGAGGAGCAGATGGACCGCCGCATGCCCGCCCGCTACGGGCGCCGGCGGCCCCGCCGGGTGCTGGCCGGGGCGGGCGCGGTGACGCTGGGCCTGCTCTGGGCGGACGCCGCCGTGTCCTGGGTCATCGCGCCCAGCGACACCGCGATGATCGTCAACTTCGTGGTCCTGGGCGTGCTGGTGGTCGTCGGGCTCCCGCTCGCGACCCAGCTGGTCGCGCTGACCCGGGGCCTGACCGCCAAGCGCGAGTGGGAGCTGGACGAGCGCCAGCTCACCGCGCGGCTCCGCGCGTTCGCGACCGCCCACCGGGCGTCCACCGTCGTGATCGTCGCCGTGCTGCTGGTGACGATGATCGCCGACCGTGACGGCCGGGAGTCGCAGATCCCCGGCGCCGCGCTGTTCCTGATCCTGTTCGCCCTGCTGGTGACGCACATGTTCCTGCCGCTCATCGTCGCCGCCTGGCAGACGGCCGACCCGCCCACCGAGGACGACGAGGACCAGGACCAGGGCCAGGACCAGCCCTAACGCAGGTCGCCGTTCGTCATGCCGGGCGGGGCGGGCGGGAGGGCGACCAGGCCCATCTCCGCGCGGCCCGACAGCATCGGGTGGCTCGGGACGACGCGGACGCTGTACCCGAACGCCCCGCTGCGTCCCAGCGGAACCTCCCCGACGTACCGGACGCGCCCGTCGTCGGCCGGTTCGCCGCCGTCCAGCTCCAGATAGGACGGGTCGACCAGCGCGTCGGAGCCGTCCACCCGGCCGTAGACGACCTCGACGGCGACGTCGTCGGGAGCGAGACCGGCCAGATCGACGACGACGCGCACCGACAGCCGCGATCCGACCTGCGGGCTTTCCGCCCCGTTCGACTCGACGTGCTCGACGGCGACGCCCGGCCACGCCTTCCGGACCCGCTGCTTCCAAACGGCCAGCGCCCTGGCCCCCGCGAACTTGTCGGCCGCCATGGCGCGCGCGGACGCGGCGGCCGGGGCGTACAGGTCCTCGACGTAGTCGCGCAGCATCCGGGACGCGAGGACCTTCGGGCCGAGCGTCGCGATGGTGTGCTTGACCATCTCCAGCCAGCGGCGCGGCAGCCCGTCGGCGTCCCGGTCGTAGAACGTGACGGACACGTGGTCCTCGATCAGCTCGTACAGCGCGGCGGCCTCCAGCTCGTCCCGCCGGTCGGGGCCCGCGAGGCCGTCGGCGGACGGGATCGCCCAGCCGTTCTGGCCGTCGTACCACTCGTCCCACCAGCCGTCGAGGATCGACAGGTTCAGCGCCCCGTTCAGCGCCGCCTTCATCCCGGACGTGCCGCACGCCTCCAGCGGGCGCAGCGGGTTGTTCATCCACACGTCGCAGCCCTGCACCATCAGCTGCCCGAGCGCCATGTCGTAGTCGGGCAGGAACACGATCCGGTGCCGGACGTCCTCCGACTCGGTGAACCGCACGATGTCCTGGATGAGGCGTTTGCCGCCCTCGTCCGCCGGGTGCGCCTTCCCGGCGATCACGATCTGCACCGGCCGCTCGGAGTCCAGCAGGATCGCGCGGAGCCGGTCCGGGTCGCTGGTCATCAGCGTGAGCCGCTTGTAGGACGGGACGCGCCGCGCGAACCCGATCGTCAGGACGTCCGGGTCGAGGGCGTCGTCGATCCAGGAGATCTCCGCCTCGCTCGCGCCGCGCTGCCGCCACGACTCGCGGAGCCTGCGCCGCGCCTCGAGGACGAGCCGCCGCCGCAGCGCCCCGCGGATCCGCCACAGCTCGATGCCGGGACGGGCGAGCACCTCCTCCCAGCCCCGTCCGGACTCGACGATGGACGGCAGCTCGCGGGCGGCCAGCTCCAGGATCTCCCGCGCCACCCACGTCCCCGCGTGCACGCCGTTGGTGATCGACCCGACCGGGACCTCGGCGATGTCGAACCCGCCCCACAGCCCGCCGAACATCTCCCGGCTGACGTGCCCGTGCAGCTCGCTGACGCCGTTGACGCGCTGCGCCAGCCGCATCCCCATCACGGCCATGTTGAACACGGTCCGGTCGCCGCCGGGGTAGTCCTCGGCGCCGAGCGCGAGGATCCGCTCGACGGGGACCTGCTCCTCCTCGGCCGCGCCGCCGAAGTACCGGCCGATCAGGTCGCGGGGGAACCGGTCGATGCCCGCCGGGACCGGCGTGTGGGTGGTGAACACCGTGCCCGCGCGGGTCGCCTCCAGCGCCTCGTCGAACGTCAGGCCGTCCTCGGCCGCCAGCTCGCGGATGCGTTCCAGGCCGAGGAACCCCGCGTGGCCCTCGTTGGTGTGGAACACCTCCGGCGCGGGATGCCCGGTGACGCGGCAGTACGCGCGGATCGCCCGCACGCCGCCGATGCCGAGCAGCATCTCCTGCAGCAGCCGGTGGTCGCCGCCGCCCCCGTACAGCCGGTCGGTGACGTCCCGCGCGGACTGGTCGTTCTCCTCGACGTCGGAGTCGAGGAGCAGCTGCGGGACGCGTCCGACCTGCGCGATCCAGACCTGCGCGTGCAGGCCGCGCCCCTTGGGGAGACCGATGACGACGCGGACGGGCGACCCGTCGCGTTCGCGGAGCAGGGTGAGCGGCAGGCCGTTCGGGTCGATCGGCGGGTAGCGCTCCAGCTGCCAGCCGTCCGGCGACAGCGACTGCGAGAAGTAACCGTGCCGGTAGAGCAGGCCGACGCCGATGATCGGGACGCCGAGGTCGCTGGCGGTCTTCAGATGGTCGCCGGCGAGGATGCCGAGGCCGCCGGAGTACTGCGGCAGCGCGGCGGTGATCCCGTACTCGGGCGAGAAGTAGGCGATGGAGTCCGGCGTGCCCGGCCTCGACTGGTACCAGCGGGGCGCGGTCAGGTATTCGCGCAGGTCCTCGGCGGCGTCCCGCAGCCGCCGCAGGAACCGCCGGTCCTTCGCCAGCCGTTCCAGCCGCTCCGGCGCGACCTCGCCGAGCAGCCTGACCGGGTCGTGGTGGACGGCCTTCCACAGCGCGGGGTCCACGGCGCGGAACAGGTCGAGCGTCTCGTGGTGCCAGGACCAGCGCAGGTTGAGGACCAGCTCCTCAAGCTGCCGGAGCGGCTCCGGAAGGACGGTGCGTACCGTGAAACGTCGGATTGCCTTCACGCAACGTCACGCTATGCGGTGGGGTCCGATGGTGCGACAAGCGGGGTTGCGTGTACGGGTCATCGCACAGAGTCACCCCACGAGTTCTTCGCTGTAGCCGCCGCTTTCCGGGCATGGGGACGTTTTGGAGATTTCGCACGGGTAGGGGTGGCTCATGCACGTCGAGTCCGGGACGTCCAGCGAGACCGGCATTCCGCGGCTTGGCCGTATTCCGATCCTTGAGGTGTCGCCGGTGGTGGGGTGCGGCCGGTGGCCGGCCAAGGCGGTGGTGGGTGAGTCGGTCGTGGTGTCGGCGACGGTGTTCCGCGAGGGGCATGAGCGGTTGGGTGCGGCGGTGGTGTTGCGGACGCCGGACGGCGAGGAGTTGCCGGGTGTGCGGATGAGTGCGGTGGATGCGGGTTTGGATCGGTGGTCGGCGGTGGTGACGCCGACGGAGATGGGGTCGTGGTCGTTTCGGGTGGAGGCGTGGGGTGATCCGATCGCGCATTGGTGGCATGACGCGCAGATCAAGGTGCCGCGGGGGCAGGACGTCGAACTCATGC